>NZ_CAXXYB010000014.1:0-179807 GCF_963676625.2 uncultured Sphaerochaeta sp. | reverse complement strand
CCTTCAGACTGTTTTTCTTTCATTATTTACCGGCAACAAGACTTTTGACATTACGGTAGATTCTCCTGTCCTGGATTCAGACCTCTCCACTCTTTCCCTCAAGAGTGGGGAAGGGAGTCTCTCAAATCCAATTATCGCTTCCTGGCTCTCCCGAAATTCTATTTCCCTGCAAGCCAATTCGATTTCTGCAAAATTGTCATTCTCTGATTTTATCGGTTCCCTCAATAATGCAAACGTCGCACTTAAAGCAGGACCTAATCTCACGTTTGATTCCCTTGTTGCAAAGATTCCTGGAGCAACATTGACAAGAGGACAGGAATACCTGAAAGCTACGGATATCGATCTTACCCTTGCCAAGGACCTGAAGCTTCAGGTCCTTGCAAAAGAAATTACCTCGAATATCCAGAATTCTGGACTTTCTTTTTCCAAACTCATAATTCAATCGTCCCTTCCTTCTTTTAATCTTGCAAAACAAAAGTTTGATATTGAGGTTTCTCTTGGGTCACTTTCTTTGAATACTAGTGATGTCAACCTTGCCATTCCCAATCTTTCAGGGAAAATAGTCATAAACGATATGGCTTTTTCACAGGTAGAAGCTTCTTTTGATTCCCTGGCAATAGATTATCAAGATTACGCAATGTCAGTGCCAACGAGCAGTATCAATGCAAGAATGCAGGACACAACCTTCTTGCTTGGATTTGCTACGAAAGACCAAGAGATTACCCATATGGAAAAAACTGGTAGCAATGCAATTGAAGCAAACTCACTGAAAGGCTCAGCAGAATTTCAAAAAAATGGACAACAGTATATGCAGTTTTCTCTGCAAGGCCTTCAGACCAATCAATTTGGAGTTGCTGTTATCCTTGATGGCATCAATATTTCTGCCCAGGCAACCAAAACTTCAAAAGGCTATAAAAATCTTGATCTTTCACTCGACAGTACGGCTACTTTAGATTGGGAAACAGAAGCAATCTCCCTTGCAAGTCCTTTGTCGCTTTCCCTACATCTTTCTGATTATTTTACCAAGCAAAGCGCTTCCCTTGATCTTGATCCTGCTTCAACAAATTTATTCACAGGCCCCTTTCTCCTTGTCCTTAGCGTATCAAAATGACAATACACAACAGCAGATACAGGCGAATTTTAGATATGGTGAACAATTGATGGCCTATGTTTTGTATGATAGACCCAGCACCGACAAGGCTACCTTCTTATTTGATTCACGTCTGGACAATCTGCAAATAGCACAATTCAAGCATGTCCTGGATACGTATGCCCCTTTCCTGAATCCTTATTATTCCGAAAAATCACTATTGACAGGCAATCTTTCTTTCCAGCCTGATACAACAGGTGAGGAAAAGATTTTTGGGTTCAAGGGTATAGTTTCCGCTGACTTGGCGTTTACAGACCTATCAATTGGCAATCGGACCCCTCAATGCAGGATCAACCTTGCTAGCCCATATACAAAACGATTCCATCACCATTGAATCCCCTTACCTTGACGACGGCAGGGTATCGTATGCTCTTTTCAGGGAATACCGATATCAACACCTGGTTACCAGCCGGTAATCTTTCCCTTTCCAATGCAACTGACGGAAATTCCTTGCTTGCCATTGACTTCGCTCCCTTGCCTCCAAGTACATACAGCTATTCTGTGACCAGTCCATTGGAAAATTCCTTTCTACTTACAGGAATAGTCAAGCATGAGGCATCCGGTAACCTATCCAGCCAGGCAAAACTATCAGTAAGGGACAAGGATTATCCCTTGGATGTGAACTTTTCGCCTCGTACTCTGGAAGCCACCCTCAATAGCGAAAAAAATCTTTCAGTTGCTGCGTCCTTTGTCCCGCCTATCTCGCTTAAAGTTGTGGCAAATCAATTCCCGTTGCCTACTTCTTCAATATTGCAGGATTCATTTCTTTCGGGAATTCTCAATTTCAATATCAATGATTTGTATGATTGGAAAATACAAACAGATCTAGTCAAGCTTACTTCTGTCGTCCTTTCCGGTAGACAGTATTCCTTTTCTGCATCCTTGGATGCAATACCAACAAAAATTCAGATAAAGGATATTTCCATTCAAGATTCTTTGCATGTATTCTCTGGCAATCTGTTGTATAACGGAACCAGATTGCAGGATAACCTAAAAGCTGGATTTTCCTTGCCTTTCACTTTTTACTTCATCTTGGGCGATAATTCTTCACAATCAATATCCTTGGCTTTGACAAATACCGGTAGCAACAGAATAGAGGGGATTGCTTTGTCAGAAGCTTTGGATTTGGGACGATTATTTCCTAAGCTATCAGGCTTGCTCCTGAATTCTTCCTTTGTAGGATATTCCAATCTTTCAGATGATCTTGACTTGGATGGAAATCTGCAACTTACCAGTTCAGATGCTTGGAATATCCCTCTCTCCCTCCAAGGGGATATCAATGCAAAGGATTCTTTACTTACATTTGGTAACGCTTTGGTAAGCTATGGTTCTTCAGTCTTGAAAGATTTCTCCATTACGCTGGATACATCCAATGGAATACTCTCCTCCTTGGGCCGTTTTATTTCTACGGACAAGGAAGGGGATCCACCACGAAATACTCATTTTAATTTTGATGTATCCCTTGGATTACCCAAAGGAAATTCCTTTTTTGCTATTTCCAATATTCTTGACACGGCTAAGAACCAGACTTTGCATGCGTCCCTGTCCCTTACCGATATTTTACTTCTTGGGGAAAAGGGGATTGCAGATGGTTCCTATTCACTCTCATATCAGGACCAGACCTTGCAGATATCCAGTGATCTTCTTTCAATTGATTACAATTTTGGCAATCATGATCTTCAGGCAACAATTGACAAACAATTTGGAATAGGCCTTGATCTGTCCGGAATTCTTTCCCCACAAAATATTCATCTGGAAGCAGACAATATCTTTGTTCCGCTGTCGTTGCTCAACAGGCTTTTCCCCAAACCCATCATGAGTTTTCTCGAAGGTAATGTAGAAGGTCAGCTGCTCTTTGACGGTCCTTCTGATAATATGAAGACCTATGGACAATTATTCGTGGATAGTTCCAAATTGAAAGTATGGTGGTTACCTCAGGATATTATCTCAGCTAAAAATATTACGGCTTCTTTCAACGGAGAAAGAGGTATAACCCCATACTTTCCTTTTTTCTCTACGAACACTACCACGGGAGAGACTGTCAGGGGTTCTGGACAGCTAACTGCCTCTCTGAAGGGTTTTTCCATACCAAGTTTCCAGGTAAATGCCGTATCGACTGAAGGTTCAATCTTTGTCAGACTTCCTCTTTTGGATATTGATGCCGATGTAAAATCCTATGCTAGTGGATCCTTTGAGCTTTTGGGAGGTAGGAAATGATACGTGGATATCAGGGGATATACTAATAGACAATGCTACCTTGAATATGGGATTGAAAGACCTTCCGTCTTGGTATATAGCCGAAAACAATACCAGTGCCAGTTTTAATATAACGACAGGTAGAAATGTATCCTTCTTCTATCCTAACTATGCAAACCCCATCATAAAGGCAACGATTAACGAAAATCAGAAACTTTCACTTTTTTATGACCACACTAAGGACTCCTTTAAGGTCGATGGTATTTTTAGCTTCAGAAGTGGTGAAATTTATTATTTCCAAAAGAATTTCTTTATCACCGAGGGATCACTCTCTTTGCGTACCGATGCTCTTTCAGGAGAAAAGGGAATCCTGCCTAAAATAAATCTTCGGGCAAAGATGGCTGATTTTGACAAGGAAGGGAATAGGGTGGATATTTATCTTGTTTTGAGGGATAGTACACTCAGTAATCTCAATCCAACCTTTGAAAGCATTCCAAGCAAGAGTATCAATGATATCCTGGAAATACTTGGACAGAGTATTCTCCCCACTGGTGCATATGGACAAGTAAATCTTTCGAGTGTAGCATCGCTGGCTGTTGCTGCAACCAGATGTAGCGGAACGACTTGGATTCATTAATAATATGGGAAATGCCGATCTTACCGAGATAATTCGCAAATCCATGGGCCTGGATATGTTCAGTTTACGAAGCAATATCGTCCAGAATGTATTGATTGATGCATTGCCGGGAAATAATTCTTCGTCTTTCAGCCCCTTGGCAAGATACCTTAATAACACGACAATGTTTCTTGGAAAATATATAGGTACAAATTTTTTCATGCAGGCATTGTTGCATCTTTCTGCCATGGATAGTTCAAAGGTCGTTCGCTCGTTCTTGGTTCCTGACCTATCGCTTGATCTAGAATTATCCCTGGAATGGAACAACCCGCTCAGTACCTTTTCCTTATTTACTCAACCCGATGAGTTTGTCGGTCAATAATATTTTGGATACCATTGGTTTTAGTGTAACCAGACGGATAGTATTGCGTTAGTTATTTTAAATAGGAGTCCATCATGAACAACCGGATAATGCATCGGCTTATTAGCCTAATGCTTGTATTTCTCTTTATTACTTCAAGCTTGTTTGCGGCCGAAGATAATCCCTGGTATATAGGGAAAAAAATCGTTTCCTTTGAAAATACAGGACTCCAGAATGTTCCTGCCAGTTCCGTTGAAGATATTCAATATTCATACATTGGCAAGATTTTTACAGATGACCTTTTCAATGAAATGCAGGGAAAGCTTTATGCACAAGACAGTTTCTTGTATTTCCTTGCAGATGCCCAGCGCACGGGAGAAGGCGGGAATGACCTTAAGATTGTGATGACCTTCCATGAACTTCCCTATGTCAGCTTGGTTACCATAAAAGGAAACGAAGGCATAAAGTCAAAATCCATCGTGGATGCCTTGACCGTAAAGGAAGGTTCTTTTCTCCAGGAACAGAATCTTACATCTTCAACCCAGGCTGTAAAGGATCTTTATTTCACAAAAGGTTACCCTGATGTACAGGTAACCGCTGATTATACCGTTGATGATGCAACCAATAAAGCTTCACTTTCCTACGCGATAGAGGAAGGGGCACAGAAAAAAATCAGTGAAATCACATTTGAGGGAAACAAAACCCTTGATTCCGAGGTTCTTAAAAAACAGCTTGAAAGCAAGGTCACAAGCTATTTCAATGCTGGCTACTATATCGACAAGACCATGCAATCAGATAAGAATAAATTACTTACTTTTTATAAAAATAATGGATATATAGACGCCAAGATTACAGATGTCCGCACTGAGGATATCAGCGCGCCGGAAGACAAGATCGTAAAACTCAGGGTAGTCTTTTCAATTGATGAAGGACCTCAATGGCTGTTCGGTGGTATCAGCGTAGAAGGAAACAATGTTTTTTCCGCAGACCAGTTCCAGAATATGGTCTCCTTGCAGAAAGGTGCCATACTGGATAATTCAAAAGTCCAGGCCGATATTTCCTCTATAGCTGACCTCTATTGGAACAATGGCTATATCTTCAATAAATTATCAACCAAGGAAATTCGTGATGAAAAGACTCATACTCTTTCCTATATCGTAACAGTTGTAGAAAATAAGCAGGCAACCATAGAAGATATCAGACTTGAGGGTCTGACCAAGACAAAACCCTATGTATTCATGCGTGAACTTACCTTCAAGGTAGGCGATATTTTCAGCAAGGAAAAATTGATCAAGAGCGCGCAAAATATCTATAATACCCTTATAGTCACCGATGTCCAGTTCGATATCCTCAACGGTACCAAGGAAAATACGGTTATTCCAGTATTCAAGGTCGTCGAAGGCAATCAGATGGGACATCCAATTCGGTGCTACCTTCGGAGGTAATGTCGATGGCTTTCCTATAAGTGGCTTTTTGCAGTGGTCCGATAAAAACCTATATGGAACAGGCCGGGACCTCTCCATTGCTACCAACCTTAGTCCTGATTCACAGAGTCTGACCATTTCTTTCACTGATGGTTGGGTAGGGGATAAACGGTGGTCGAATGGATTGAATTTCAGCTTCCTTCGGAGTGTCAAGGATTCTGGATTGCAAACCTCCACGGAGAGCAATTATTATACCGGTCATGAAGAGGATGACAACACGACGCCCTATCCTCTTGGGTATTCCAGTTACCAGAGTTACCAAGCAGATACCTCATCCCTTCCTTCCTCAGAATATCTCATGGAGTATGTCTATTACCGTTTTGCGGTTGGGTATACATCCGGATATAAATTCATGTTTGATGCCGGTTCACTTTCAATTACCGGTGGATTGTCGATAGGGTTGAACAGAGTATACTATGATAAAAATCTTTATGACCCCTATGAATATCTTATCTATCGATATGGCCAACAATGGCAGTTCTCAAATAATTTCACGTTGGATTTTACCTGGGATGGAAGGGATTTGATAGAAAATACTACCAAAGGTTATCTTCTGAGCCAAAAATTCACCTATGCAGGAGGAATACTCTTTGGATTGTCCAACTATATTCGATCGACAACCAGTGCCAGTGGATATGTTTCCCTTTTTACCTTCAATCTGAGTGATAAACCAGCCAATGCTGTATTGGGAGTAACTTCATCCGTTAACTTCATGCTTCCCCAATTTTCCTATGATTCTTCTAATGGTGGATGGATGTGGAGAGATGCAAAGGAAGGCGCCACTCGTTATGAAATGCTTTATATTGATGGCATGAATGTTGGCCGTGGTTTCGATGTCGTATATGACCAGTCATTCCTATGGGATAACCAAGTATCAATAAGCGTTCCGCTTGCCCAAAATATCCTATCGGCAGAAGTATTTGCAAGTGCTACAGGTGTGCTCTCCAAGCTCACTGATTTTAATAATTTCAACTCGATTAACTGGTATTTTTCCATGGGTGCTGGAGTGAAGCTGAAGATACCCGGATTCCCGCTTGGCCTGTATCTTGTAAAGAACGCAACCTGTATGGATAGTACGTTTGCTTGGGATGCCGGAACAATATTCACTACTTCAAGCGCTACAAGTGGATTTAAGCTTGTGCTGGCCATCTCGTCAAGCTTGTATTGATCATGGAAGAAAACGCGAAACTAACCCCGATGATGGTTCAGTACCGTCAGATCAAGGATAATAACCAAGACAAGGTATTGTTTTTCCGTCTCGGGGATTTCTATGAAATGTTTGACTCCGATGCCTTGGAAGTCTCGCGCTTGCTCAATCTCACCTTGACCAAGCGTGCAGGCCAGGCAATGTGCGGTATTCCCTACCATGCAGCGAAGGCCTATATAAAACGACTGTTGGATCTTGGTAAGAAAATAGCAATCTGTGAGCAAGTGGAATTGAATGATAATCCAAAACAACTGGCAAAACGAGAAGTTGTACAGGTAGTCACTCCGGCCACTGTAGTTGATGATGATTTCTTGGATTCAAGAAGCAATAGCTATGTTTTGTGCATTGCCTATTATCGGCAACGTGCAATGATTAGCTATACGGATATAACAAACGGGGAATTTGTACTTCGTTCGACGGATATGGACAAGCAATTCAATGCATTGCGTTCAATTCTTGAACAGGTAAGAGCTCGTGAGATCTTAGTAAATGAAGATGATTATTTCTTGCATCAAGACTTTCAAAGAATGATTGATGGCCAGAATGCAATGGTAACAAAACTCCCTTCTTGGTTTTTCAAGGCCAGGGAAGGGTATAAAATCATGTGTGAGCAGATGGAAACCAATTCCTTGAAAGCCTTTTCCCTTGATGAGAATTCCCCTGAGATCATTAGCGGGGGAGCGTTGCTTCGCTATGTGAAGGACTCCGCAAAAACGGGACTTTCTCAAATACGCACGTATACCTTGGCAAATGAAAATGAATTCCTCCAAATCGATGAATCAAGTCGAAAGAATCTTGAGCTACTTACCAACCTTCACGATGGCAGTGAGCGTTTTACGCTTTTTTCTTGCATTGACTCTACGATTACCAGTGGAGGGGCAAGGCTCTTGAAGAAATGGATTTCTTTCCCCCTCATAAACAAGCAAAAGATTCTTGACCGTCAGGATTGGGTTACCCGCTATATTGAGGATCGCACTGAACTGGAGAGAACCAGAACCATCCTAAAAAACGTCCTGGACCTTGAACGACTTACAAGCCGGATTGCGATGGGACGCTCCCTCCCTCATGACCTAGTGGGAATTGCCCGGACGGTAAAGGCGTTCTTTGATTTGGTTTCCGATTCTTTTTCTCTTTATAAGCCTTTGTTTGGAGATGATTTTACCCAAGAATCCATGCAACAGTTGATAGAGGTTGTACAGACTATCGACAAAGCAGTGAATGACCAATGCCAAGGCCCTTTTTTGGAAGGTCTGGTCATCCTCGATGGTTTTGATGAGCAACTTGATTCTTTGCGATCCTTGAAGGACAACGGCAAACAGTTACTTGATACCTACCTTGCCAAAGTACGTGCAGAAACTGGCATCACTACCATGAAACTCTCTTCCAATAGAATTCTCGGGCATTATCTGGAAGTATCCAAGGGACAGGTTGACAAAGTTCCCTCTTCTTTTTATAGAAAGCAGACTCTGGTAAATGCCGAACGCTATACCTCGGATGCATTGATCGAATGTGAAACAAAAATCCTCAAAAGCGCCTTTGAAGCAGAAAAACGGGAACGGTATCTCTATGAAGGAATTCTTTCTTCTGCCAGGGATATGAGAGACCAACTTCTGAAGATAGGAAAATTTTCTTGGTCAGGTCGATTGTCTGCAAGGATTTGCTGCGACCAGTATAAGAAATGATTATTGTCGCCCTCAATTCATTGAAAATGATTGTCTTTCAATTGTGGGAGGTCGGCATCCGGTAGTCGAACGACAACTTGGCATCGGCTCTTTTGTAGCCAATGATTTGACCATCTATCCTGGCGACAATCGTTTCTGCCTTATCACAGGTCCGAATATGGCAGGAAAATCGACCTTCCTTCGACAAAACGCACTGATAGTGCTTCTTGCCCAGATAGGGAGGTTTCGTCCCTGCCTCCACGGCTGAACTCAGTCTTGTCGATCGTCTGTATTGTAGGGTAGGTTCCAGCGACAACCTTGCAAGGGGAGAATCTACTTTTCTGGTAGAAATGCAGGAAGCTGCACATATCCTTCGTACGGCAACTTTCCATTCCTTGGTAATCCTGGATGAATTGGGAAGAGGAACCAGCACACAGGACGGTATGTCGATTGCCTATGCTGTTATGCAATCATTACTCGAGATGGGCCCTAAGACTCTCTTTGCCACGCATTACCATGAACTTGCTCAACTAGATACCTCCACGGTGCAGCTGTTGACACTCCAAGTCCTTGAACAAGGTGGAGAAATCATCTTTGTTCGTAAGGTAATAGAAGGTATTGCCAATAGTTCCTATGGATTGAATGTAGCCAAGATGGCGGGAATCCCTGCAAAAGCCCTGCGAACAGCCTTGTCGTTCCAGAAGAAACATTTCAGTGAATACGGTATTGCAAATCCTCAACTTGATTTGTTTGCCTCAGAGGTTGCTGATGATCACTTGACGGGAGAAATGCCAATCCTTTCGGAAACTGAATCTGACGTCCTCAATACAATAAAGACCATTGACCTTCCTTCATCGACTCCTATATCAGCCTTGTTGCTTTTGGAAAAATTGCAACAGGAACTTGAAGCAAATTGAGAATTGTTTATTCTTTTTCAATATGTTTTGCCAAATTTGCGGAAATTTTTCCGATGCCATTGTTTGCCCAGTTTGCAAGGAAATTCTTGAAAATGCTGCGTTTGCTCATAGATATGCTTCACATTGCCTAACCTGTGGTTATCCTATTGCTGATGCGGTATATACTTGTAGCAATTGTTCCCAAGGTTTGCTCTCCTATGGACGATATATTCCTCCGTTGTCGACACTTCTGGGGCGCTATAAATTCAGTTGTGAAAAAAGTCTTGCAAAGGTATTGGTTCCTTTATATCAATCCTTGTTGATACATTTGAAAAATCCAGTACTTGTCCCTGTCCCTGCCAGCAAAAAAGGTTTGCATGACCGTGGTTTTGATCAGATGGCATATCTTTGCAAATCCTTGGAGAGTATGCATGACTATCCTGTTTTATCATTGCTGAAAGCAAGAGGCAAGGGTGAACAAAAATTCCTTTCACGTGAACAAAGAAAACTTCGTGCTGGTTATAAAGTAATCAAAAATAAAAAATCATTGGTTGAGTCCTATGCAAAAAAGGGCTATTCTTTTGTATTGATTGATGATATTTCCACTACTGGAAGGACTTTGGAGGTTTGCGCTGATATGCTTTTAGAAGCCTATGGAATCAAACCCCAGGCAATCGTTCTTGCTTTGGCATAGGATGATTGACAAAGCCTTGGGATGTGCTTAGTATATGAATCAAGAATACGTTTGTTTATTGGGGATCGCTGACAGGCAGGTCCCTTTTTTATGGGAATTGGATAAGGTATGTTGCAAACAGGAATAGAACAGAGCGAATTATTTATGGAGTATGCCCCACTCTTGGAGGCACTTGGCGTAACCCTTGTAGATATCAGTATGGTTGAACATGGGCCAGCGGTTGTCATAACAATGATTATTTTGACAAAAGAGCATGAGGTGAGTATCGCCGAATGTTCAAAAGTGTATAAGCTTGTTTACCCACGTCTTGAAATGGTATTGGGAGAACGAGATATTCAACTTGAGGTTTCAACTCCAGGATTGCAGAGATCGTTGAGGGATTATTATGAATTTTCCCTTTATCATGGGAAAAGAGTTCGGGTCTATGATACGGTACAGGGCCAATGGGTCAGTGGTGTTATCGAAGATTCTGATAAAAACTCGTTAACCTTGCATTCCGCCCAGATCGGTGACGACAAGGAGATCCTTGAGTCAATGACCGTTGATTTTTCACAGATACAGAAAGCGAAACTTGACTATAGATGGGAGGACAATTCACATGGCAACTGAATTAGGTGATGCTATTCGGAATATGATTGCGGAAAAGGGAATATCTGAGGAATTGGTAATCAATACCATAGAAGACATCCTCCGTGCTGCATATAAACGAAAATATGGAACTGAAGAAAATGCCGTTATTGAATTCAATGAAGATTTCACATCCGTGGAACTCAGTGCACGCCGAAAGATTGTCGACGATGATAACTGGTATAATGAAGTTACCGAAATTGCTCTCAGCGACGCCCAGAAGATTCATGAAGACTGTGAAATCGGAGACGAGTTGCTGATTCCTGTTGATTTGAAAGAATTTGACAGAATCAGTGTACAGAGTGCAAAACAACGAGCTCATCAGAGTTTTCGGGATATCCAGAAAGATACTCTTTACAGTGAATTCAAGGCCAAGGAAGGACAGCTCATCATTGGGTATTTCCGTCGTCAGATTGCAAATGGTGATATTTATGTTGATATTGGTACCACTGAAGGAATTCTTCCTCGCAGAAATCAGTCAAGTCGAGAAAGTTATGGCAATAATGACAAGATAAAATGTTATGTTGACAGGGTCGAAAAGGCTGAGAGAGGGGTTCGTGTCGTATTGTCCAGAACCAGTCCCGAACTTATTCGCGAATTATTTGAGGTTGAGGTTCCTGAAATTGCCCAGAACCTGATTGATATCATTAAAATTGTCAGGGAAGCCGGTTACAGGACTAAAGTTGCCGTAGCTTCACGCAACGACGATATCGATCCTGTGGGAGCTTGCGTTGGCTTGAAGGGAAATCGTATCCAGACTATAATGAGTGAGATAGAAGGGGAGAAAATCGATATCCTTCGGTATGATCCAAATCCCGTTAATTATATCCGCAATGCTTTATCTCCTGCACAGGTCAGTGATGTAGTCATAATCGATAAAAACATTTATCATGCAGTTGCGATAGTTGATGAGAGCCAACTTTCTCTGGCAATTGGCAAACAAGGATTGAATGTCCGATTGGCCAATAAACTTTGTGACTGGCTTATCGATGTAAAGACTCCGGCACAGTTCCAGGAAATGGACATAGCTACTGAAGCACGCTCCAGGGCAGAGAGCATCTTCAAGGAAGATGATATTTTCAATGAGATCGAGGATGAACAGATTCAGGGTGAAGTTGCGAATTTATCAGAATCCGCACAGCAAGAAAGTGGCGTTAGTGAAGATGAAATTGCTCTTTCTGATCTTCCCCTTGATGCAAACCTTCTTAGTAAACTGCAATTCCATGACGTTTACAGTGTTGAGGAATTCATCAATCTTTCTGATGAGGAATTAACTTCTTTTGGGGATTTGAGTGATGAGGATATCAATCAAGTAAAGGATACTATCAACGAGTATGTCGATATCGTTGAAGATGAAGATGATGGACAAACTGAGTATGTATGCCCGAACTGCGGTTCACCCATCACCACTGATATGACTGTTTGCCCGAATTGTGGCACTGGTCTTGCATTTGAGGTAGAGTAATATTATCCAAGAGGGAAGAATGACGGAAGAGAATAAGCCAAAAGCAACATTAATCAAGCATGTCGTGACTCCATCGGAAAACAAGGAAGAGCAAATCGCTACTCCCAAGGAAACCGATACACAGCCAAAGGCTCAGGAGAAACGAAGAATTGTCGTAGTCAAGAAGAAAGTAGTCGTCGCAAAGCAACAGGTACGGCCGATGTCAACGGAACCTACTTCTTCGGAAAACGCATCACTTGATTCTGGAAAAAAACCGGCAACAACATTGCGTACCAATACGCAGAGGAAAACAACCCGATCAAGTGGGGACAGGCTATCCTTGTCACCTTTGCATAACGGGCCAGTCGTGATCAGGCCAACGAATCTTCCGCCTGTCCCTAACCAAGGTCAGACCGTCAAGGACCATGCAGAATGGCAGAGCAAGAATCCTGATGGGGTAGTTCCTACTCCGGCACCTGTTTCTGCAGGTCCACGCATAGCGGGAACTGTAGGAGGGCGTCCTGCACCAGGATCCAGACCTCCTTATCAAGGAAATCGTTCTACAAATTCCACGTACCAAGGCACAGCGGCTCCTCGTACAGGCGGCTACCAAGGCAATAATTATCAGGGTGCTGCAGGTGGTGCTCCTCGCACCGGTGGTTATCAAGGCAATAATTACCAGGGTACAGGTGCTCCTCGTACAGGCGGCTACCAAGGTAATAATTATCAGGGTGCTGCAGGTGGTGCTCCTCGCACCGGTGGTTATCAGGGCAATAATTACCAGGGTACCGGTGCTCCTCGTACCGGTGGTTACCAAGGTAATAATTACCAGGGTGCTGCAGGTGGTGCTCCTCGCACCGGTGGCTATCAAGGCAACAATCCTCAAGGAGCTGGTGCTCCTCGTACCGGTGGTTACCAAGGTAATGGCGCTCCAAGACCAGGTGGATTTCAGCCTCGCACAGGCGGTTACCAACCACGTCCCGGTGGGGGACCTGGACGTCCCGGTGGATTCAGACCACAAGGCGGTCCTGGGGGAAGACCTGGGTTTGGCGGAAACAACAGACCTGGATCCAACGGAAAACCAAGTGGCTCTTCTTCGCAAGATCTTGATTCTTTGAACCAGAGAGCTCCCAAGAAAGTTTTCAAGAAAAAAGATTCTGGATCGTATAAGAAGCGCAATGCCGAGGAAGAAAAAGAATTCCAAATCCAGAGACGAAAGGAACAAGCCGCTGCAAAACTTGCTTCGGTGCCCAAGACTATTGATATGATGGAATCGATCACCATTGCTGACCTTGCAAAGAAAATGAACCTGAAGGCCGGTGAGATCATTGCAAAATTATTCAAGATGGGCATGATGGTCACCATCAACCAGCAGATTGATCATGAAACCGCTGCTATTATTTGTAGCGACTATAATTGTGAAGTCCATTTGGTCAGTTTGTATGATGAAACCTTGATTGCAAGTGAACCTGAAAAAGAAGACGACCTAACGTATCGTGCACCGATTGTAACGGTCATGGGACACGTTGACCATGGTAAGACCAAGTTGCTTGATGCCATTCGTTCAACCCATGTTGCAGAAGGTGAATATGGTGGTATTACCCAGCATATCGGCGCATACAAGGTTACACTTCCAGGAAGGGGTGATGTAGTCTTCTTGGATACTCCGGGACATGCCGCATTCTCTATGATGCGTGCTCGTGGAGCCCAGGTTACGGATATCATTGTCTTGGTTGTTGCAGCCAATGACGGTGTCATGCCACAGACCAGAGAAGCTATCGATCATGCAAAGGCTGCAAAGGTACCTATCATTGTAGCTATCAATAAGTGTGATTTGCCAGAAGCTAACCCTGAACGGGTCATGCAGCAACTTTCAGATCTCGGACTTATGCCTGAAGCATGGGGTGGCCAGACTTTGTTCTGTCAGATTTCAGCTCTTAAGAAAATCGGTATCGAGGAATTGTTGGATACTATTTTGCTTCAGTCTGAAATGCTTGAATTGAAGGCAAATGCAAATTGCAGGGCAGAAGGAAAAGTTCTTGAAAGCCGTGTTGACCAAGGCCGTGGTATCGTTGCAAGCGTCTTGATCGAACGGGGAACTTTGCATCAGGGAGACTATTATGTTGCCGGTATTTATCCCGGACGGGTACGTGCCTTGTTTGATGACAAGGGCAACAAGATCCCTGAAGCAGGTCCTTCGACTCCTGTTGAAATCATTGGACTTTCCGATATTCCGGGTGCGGGTGATCCGTTCCAGGTAACTGAGGATGAGCGCCAAGCGCGTCAGGTTGGTACAAAGAGACAGGAACTTGAAAGACTGGGTGAAAGCCGTAATGTAAAGAAAGTAACTCTTGACAACCTCTATTCCAAGATTAAGGAAGGCGAGATACAGGACTTCAACGTTGTTATCAAAGGCGATGTCCAAGGTTCCGTCGAGGCTCTTCAGGGTTCGTTGGAAAAATTGTCAACCAATGAGATTCATCTCAATGTCATCCGTGCCTCGGCCGGTGCCATCATTGAAAGTGATATCACTCTTGCAAGTGCTTCCAACGCCTTGGTCATTGGCTTCAATGTAAGGCCTACTCCTCGTGCGCAGGCACTCGCCGAACAAGAAAAGATTGAAATACGTAAGTATAATGTAATCTATGATGTAGTCGACGATGTCCATGATGCCATGGAAGGAATGCTTAAGCCGGATATCAAGGAAGTTGATATTGGTAGCTTTGAGGTTCGTGAAACCTTCAAGGTTCCTAAAATCGGTACTATTGCCGGTGGTATGGTCATCAAGGGCAAGGTCAAGCGAAATAGTTTGGTCAGGGTTATCCGTGACAGCATCCAGCTTAACAAGGAAATGGTTAAACTATCATCCTTGAGACGCTTTAAGGATGACGCCAAGGAAGTCACAGAAGGTTTTGAATGTGGTATCGGTCTTGAGAACTTCCAGGATTTGCATGTTGGTGATATCCTTGAAATTGTAGAAACCGAAGAAATCGCACGCAAATTGGTGAATACCAATAACGAGAAAGTATGAGTGAATATAACCAGAAACGTATAGAATCGAGACTCTCTGAGGCAATCAGCATGCTGATTGTCAAAGGGGAGATCAAGAATCAGCATTTGAGTACCCTCTGCTCGGTAAGCCGGGTAGAGGTATCTCCTGACAACGCTTTTGCAATTGTCTATATCTCTTCTGTCATGGATGAGAATGTATTGAACAAAAGTGTCGAGGCTCTCCAGGGAGCAAGCAGTTTTATCCAGAAAAGAGTAGGAGCCTTCCTGAAGACCCGTAACACTCCGGTGTTGCGCTTCAAGGCTGATACCTCCCTTCGGGAAGGACAGAAATTAAACGCCTTGATAGACTCGTTGGTGGATAATGGGAAATAATGCAAGTATCCTGCTTGTTGACAAACCCAGTGGGATTACAAGTTTTTCATCGCTGAACACCATCAAGCGTACCATTGACCCTAAGGTAGGGCATGCAGGTACGCTTGATAAGTTTGCACAGGGTTTGATGATAGTTCTTACCGGTAGCATGACAAAGCTCAATGTTCTTTTTTCTACGATGGACAAACGATATAGGGCTACTATTTGTTTTGGAACGGAAACAGATACCCTTGATCCTGAAGGAAAAATTATTGCAACTTCCCCCATCCCATCCTATGATGAGATCAAGCAGGCAATGAAAACCTTTGAAGGGGAGATTTTTCAGCAACCCCCTCAATACAGTGCTTTGCATATAGACGGGAAAAGAGCTTCTTCTCTCGCAAGGGAAGGTATTGTGATTGAAATGGCGAGTCGACCGATTACAGTCTATTCTTTTGAACCTGTATCATTCGATGGTTGTAATTTGATTGCTGATATTCATGTTTCGAAAGGTACCTATATTCGATCCCTCGCGAGGGACCTTGCCTTGGCATGCAATAGCAGGGCTCATTTGACACACTTGGTCAGGACACAAATCGGGCCCTTTATGCTGGAAGAATCCATTTCGTCAGAGGATAGGGGAGCTCTTTTACGCTCATTGTCTCTTACTGATGGGTTGATGCAACGAGTTCCTTCTTTATCAATCCTGGAAATAGAAGACCCAGATTTGTTCTCCCTCGGAAACGGAAAGTTTCCTGACAACTATACTATCGTGAGACATAAAGAAGCCGATAAGTATGGAGCCGTTTATAGCAAAGACGGTATATTGCGTTGCGTAATTGATATTCAGGCGCAAAAGATTGTAGCACAGATACATAGATCATTGCAGAGGCCAGAAAATGATACGATATGATTTTATGTATCTTTCTGCACACCCAGTCCTCTGGCAAACACCAATGTGTGTTTCAATCGGAGTTTTTGATGGCTTGCATATCGGGCATCAAATGATTTTGAAACGAGCAGTTGCCATTGCCAAAGAACATAATTGGAATACAATGGCAATTACTTTTGACAAAAATCCTAAAATGGCCTCAAAGGCACAGCCATATCACGAAAGACTTACCAGTGAAGCGCAAAGTGTGGATATTTTTGCAAAACTTGGCATCGACCACTTGGTTGTCATTGACTTTTCTCCTGATTTCAGTAAACTCACAGCTGAGGAGTTCCTTGCTTTTATATGTTCTTTTTGTACATTGAAGGCAATGGTTGTCGGAGAGGATTTCCGCTGCGGTGCCCCGGTTTCAAGCGCCGGACCTGTTCAGCTGCAGGAATATCTATCACGATTAGCACCTAGTGCTTTCTTGGAAGTTCCTCCGTTTGTCTTTACGGCAACCGGTGAAATAGCAAGTAGTACTATTGTGCGGCAAAAACTTCTTAAGGGCGCTTTGGAAGAAGTCCAAAGTATGCTCGGCAGACCTTATTCCTTGGATTTGGCACCTTACCCTTCCAAATTTACTGAAAACGGCCTGTTGTATCGTACTGGTTCATTCATGCAGCTCCTTCCTCCGGAAGGAAAGTATGAGGGTTCCATAGTTCTTTCTGATGCAAGGGAATGTGCTGTCTTGGTGTATGTAGATGCATCTGGTATACGTATTGTCTGCAAGGATAAGGTATGGAATCATAAAGCAGTACGGGCAAAATGTCTTAGCATTGCTAAGAGGAGTGTTACATGATCTCGAAGGAACAGAAGCAAGAAATCATCACCAAATTCGGTGGTGAATCTACCAACACCGGTTCAACCCAGGCACAGATTGCCTTGTTGACCTTTCGCATCAATGACTTGCAGGGCCATTTCAAGAAAAACCCCAAGGATAACGCGGGGATACGTGGACTATTGAAAATGGTCGGACAACGCAGAAGGTTGCTCAAATATTTGAAGAACAACGATATTGCGCAGTATCGTGCATTGATTGCCGAACTTGGTCTGAGAAAATAGTTGTGGTGAATGCATAGGATTTATTCATAGCTCCGGCGGCTTAACAGGCTGTTAGGAGCTATTTTCGTTTTCGTATCGAGTATAAAAAGAACAAAGAAAGGAATAAGAAATGTCAGAAGTAAAAAAAGTTTCCGTTAAGATTGGCAATTCTGAACTGGTTTTCGAAACCGGTAAGATTGCAAAACAAGCCAGTGGTGCTGTGTATGCTCATTACGAGGGAAGTGCTGTCATAGCCACCGTATGTTGTGGAGATGCACCCTCCGAGGCTCTAGATTATGTACCTCTCAGTGTTGAATACAATGAAAAATATTATGCAGCCGGTAAAATTCCAGGAGGTTTCCTTAAAAGGGAATCACGCCCCAAGGATAAAGAAATTCTTGTCAGCAGAATTATTGACCGTCCCATGCGTCCTTTGTTTGATAAGGCCTTTGGCCGCGAGATTCAGATTGTACCAACCGTTGTCTCTTCGGATATGACCAATACTCCTGATATCATAGCGGTTAATGCAGCTTCTGCTGCCGTTACCATAAGCGATATCCCTTTCAATGGACCGATCGCTGCCGTTCGAGTAGCACTCCTTGACAATGAATATATTATCAATCCGACTTTTGCCCAGATCGAACAATCCCAGCTTGACATCGTCGTTGCCGGTACTCGTGATGGAATCACCATGGTTGAAGGTGGAGCAAAAGAAGTCAGCGAAGAACTGATGCTTGCCGCAATTGCCGCTGCCCAGCCAGTTATCACTGCCATTTGTGATGCACAACTTGAACTGAAGAAGATTGCGGGAAAAGAAAAACTTCCTGTCTTTGTTTCAAAAGTAGATCTTTCGTGGCTTGAAGAGATTCGTAAGGCTGCCTATCCCCTGATCAAGGAAGCTTCCTTTGTAAAAGGCAAGATGGCTCGTTATGCCGCTCTTGAAGTTGCACAGGATAAGATCAAGGACCAATTTGCAGAGCAGATTGGTGTTGATTCAAAACGCCCTGGACAACTTTCAACCTTATTCGATGACCTTGAGTATGAAATCCTTCGTTCTTCCATCCTCAACGATGGCATAAGGACCGATGGTCGTACCGTTGAAGAAATTCGTCCTATTACCTGTGAAATCGGGGTTTTGCCTCGTACCCATGGATCAGCACTTTTCACTCGTGGAGAAACTCAGAGTCTGGCCGTAACAACTTTGGGAACCGCTTCTGATGAACAAATGTTTGATACCATCGACGGTGAAAAAACTTTCAGCAATTTCATGCTTCACTATAACTTCCCTCCCTACAGTGTCGGTGAATGCGGAAGACTTTCCACTGGCCGAAGAGAAATCGGACATGGACATCTTGCCCAAAGAGCCCTGACCGCAGTCATTCCTTCCAAGGATAAGTTCCCGTATACAGTGCGTATCGTAAGCGAAATCATGGAATCCAATGGTTCTTCTTCAATGGCATCGGTTTGTGGTGGTTGTCTTTCCCTCATGGATGCAGGTGTACCCATAAAGAAGGCAGTTGCAGGAATTGCCATGGGACTGATTACCGAAGGTGCTGATTATAGCAAATATGTCGTGCTTTCTGATATTCTTGGAGAAGAGGACCACCTTGGCGATATGGACTTCAAGGTAACAGGTACTGAAGATGGTATCACTGCTTTCCAGATGGACATAAAGATTGCCGGTGTTACTCCTGAAATCATGAGCAAGGCTTTGCAACAGGCAAAGCGTGGCAGAATGCATATTCTTGGAATCATGAACGAGGCTATCAAGACCCCACGTTCGGAAATCAGTGAATATGCTCCCAAAATTTTGACCATGAAGGTTGATGAAGAAAAAATTGGAGCTGTCATCGGTACTGGCGGAAAGACCATCAAGGCTATAGCAGCACAGAGTGGTTCAGAAGTTAATATTTCTGATGATGGTACGGTTACTATCTATGGAAAGAACAGTGCTTCGGCCCAAATGGCCAGAGACCTTGTAAAATCCATTGTTGAAGAACCCGAAATCGGACGGATCTATCAAGGAACTGTCAAACGTATCATGGATTTTGGTGCATTCATTGAGATTCTTCCTGGTAAAGAAGGGCTATGCCATATTTCAAAGCTTGCCAAGGAGAGGGTTCAGAATGTAGGGGATGTCCTTACCGTTGGCCAAGTTGTACCTGTAAAACTGATTGAAATCGATCGGCAGAACAGGCTTAACCTAAGCTACATTGATGCTATTGAGAGTAAATAATGGCACAAAGAGCCATTGAAATTTCCATAACTTTACAGGCGGGGGCAAAAGCTCCCGCCTATGCAACGGCCTATAGCGCAGGTGCTGATATCTGTGCCCTGCTTTCTCAGGATTTGGTAATAGAAAGTGGTTCTTTTTCCATGGTACCCACCGGTCTCAATATAGCTCTTCCAAAAGGTTATGAGGCACAGGTAAGGCCACGTTCAGGCCTGGCAGCAAAGTATGGTGTTACTGTACTGAACAGCCCTGGGACCATTGATGCCGATTATAGGGGAGAGGTAAAGGTAATACTCATCAATCATGGGAAAAAGCCTTTTGTCGTCCACGACGGAGATCGCATTGCCCAGTTGGTAATTACTTCCTATGCCGAGGCTTCGTTCAATTTAGTCGAAAGTCTTGACGAGACTGAACGAGGGCAGGGAGGCTTTGGCTCTACGGGGGTTTAGGTTGTGTCCAGGAATCAAAGCTATTGGCTTGTACATAAGCACATTGGTAAGGAATACCTTCTATCCTTTGTCGTGGCATTTTTCTTTTTCTTTTTCATTTTCTTTATCAACCAACTTCTTCTTATTGCGCAGAAAATTCTTCTGAAAGATGTGGATTTTTTTTCTGTGTTCAAATTGATTCTATTGGCCATCCCTCAATTTCTTCTTTATACCTTTCCGTTTAGTACACTTACTGCTTCCAGTATGGTAATTGGAGATCTTTCGGGTAGCAATGAAATATTGGCAATACGATCCTCTGGAATATCCATTCGCCATGTTTGGCTGCCTATTGCTTCAATAGCCATTCTCTTTGGTCTTCTTACCTTATTTACAGCGGACATTGCCCTTCCCTGGAGTATGCGACAATATAAAGCCCTGTATTCTGAATTGATGAAAAATCTCCCCACTCTTGAATTGGAGAGCAATGCTTCCAATACGATCGGAAAAAAAGTTTTGGTAAATGGACCTGTAGAAAATTCCATGGTCAAAAATCTTTTGCTGTTTGATCTTTCCAATTCTACGAGTAACCAGGCATTGAGTTCTCCTGAAGGGACAGTAACTCTTGTTGATTTGCATAATTTCATATATCGTCTCGATCTCAAGGATCCTGTGATCTTGAATACTGATCAACATGACATACATAAGTGGAGCCTATCCAAAGCTGAGAACGCCACGATGTACCTTGATTTTTCAGGTCAGATTGCGTCTCTGGCATCTGCAAGTCCTTCCCAGCTTTCATTATCTGACTTACGTGCTAAAATTGCCCAGTACCGTAAGGACTATGCCCAGGATTACTTGAAATATCAATTGGAAATACAGGCTTTGGAAAAGAAAATTGCCAAAACATCAATTGATCTCGACCGGGGAGTTCTCTTGCAGAAGAGTGAAGCAGAAATCAATGAAAATCTGCAGGAGCTTGCTACACTGAAAAAGAAAAAACCTATCAATTTCTACTATCAATATTACAGGGCAGAATTGAATAAAAAGCTTGCTTTGTCGGCAGCTTGCTTCATGTTGGTTTTCTTGACCTTTTCCCTTTCCTTTTTCAAGATAAAACATGGCAGGTTGATTGGGTTTGGACTATCCATGCTTATTGCTGTTGTCTATTGGTATCTTTTGTTTTTCGCTCAGCTACGAATTTTCTCATCCTCCATCAATCCAGCCTTTTTAATTTGGGCTCCCGATTTCTTTTTCTTTACCCTGGGTGTCCTCTTACTCGGAAAAGCGAGGCGATCATGAGATTGCTTGACAAACATATTACCTTTGCCATTTCAAAAGTCGCTTTCATAACCATGTTGCTCTGCAGCTTCATGCTCATTAGTGTCGACCTATTTTCACATCTTGATTCGTATCTCCAGAACTCAGTTCCTCAATTGACTATTTTGCGCCTGAGTATCTTATATCTGCCAGAAGCAGCATTGTATGCCATTGCCCCCTCCCTACTTTTTTCGGCTACGTTTTTTTTATCACAATTGCAGGCAAACAATGAACTTATATGTCTATTGAATGCTGGAATCAGTTATAAAAGAATCGTCTTCCCTGTTTTGGTTCTGGGAATGGTTCTTTCAGTTGCTTATTTTTCAGTAAGTGAATTGATTGCAATTCCTTTTTCTCAACAGCGTTCCGTATTGCAAAATGAACTCTTTGGACTGAGTTCTACCTTTGACAATAGGAATATTACCCTAAGCGATCTTGAGGATGGCTTTGTAATTCATGCCTCTCACTACAACGATGAGCAAAAACGCATTTCCGATGTACTGATAATCCTAAAAGATGCTGAGGGAAACCTTGATTCAAGAATTGATGCTTCCTCTGCTACCTGGGACGAAACGAAAGGATATTGGATTTTGAAAAATGCATCCGTTTTTTCTATCAATGAAAAGGACTTTTCAGTAACTGGCAAACAATATGAAACCTATTCAAATCCAGCAATAAATCTTGAACCGAATCTTTTCAGGAACTTTTCGGCAGATATCAAGACGATGCCGCTTCCGACAGCTTTCAGGTACTTGAAGAGGATACGGCTACTTTCCCCTGACCAATGGAGTGGATATGCAACCGACCTGGCAAGCAGGATTCTTGGATCGTTTTCTCCTCTAGTACTTCTTTTCATTGCCTGCACAATAAGTTATAAATATAAAAAGAATGTTCTCCTGTTCAGCATCATCCTAAGCCTTTGTATTGCCGTAATCTATTATGTCATGCAAATGCTTTCGCTTATTCTGGCCAAGCAGGGAGTCATTGGTCCTGTTTGGGGTATGGTAACCCCTATGATTATGATAGTATGCATAGCTATACTAGAACGCTTGATTTCCCGTTGAGGCAATATGCAAAGAATTTTTTCTGAAATACACAAAGATGCAAACAGCAATGCTCGGCTTGGGGTTTTATCTCTTCCCCATGGCGATGTACAGACTCCTGCCTTCATGCCCGTCGGTACCAATGGTACGGTAAAAGGTATATATCATGACAAAGTGGATGAGATAGGCTACAAATTAATACTTGGCAATACGTATCATCTGTATCTTCGCCCAGGCCTTGAAGTCCTCGAAAAATTCGGAGGGCTCCATAATTTTTCCCATTGGAACCACAACTTGCTTACAGATAGTGGGGGCTTTCAGGTTTTTTCACTTTCCGGCCTCAGAAAAATCAGCGAGAAAGGGGTTGCCTTTCAAAGCCATATCGATGGTTCGCGGCATATATTCACTCCTGAAAAAGTAGTTGACATCCAAAAGGTCATTGGCTCTGATATCGCCATGTGCCTGGATGTCTGTACTCCTCCGAATATCGAATACAGAGCTGCTAAAGAAGCAATGCACATTACCCATAACTGGGCTGAACGCGCCCTGAAACATAGGGAGGAACTTGGCTCAGAATTTCGTGGCAATCTTTTTGGAATTGTCCAAGGAAACTTCTATAAGGACCTTAGAAAAGAAAGTGCAGAAGTACTCAGTGCCATGGATTTTCCCGGTATTGCGATCGGCGGATTGTCAGTGGGGGAAACTCCTGATCAATTCAAGGAATTCCTTGCCTATACATCTGACTACGTTACCAAGGAAAAACCAAGGTACGTAATGGGGATCGGTAGCCCTGATTATATTCTTGAGGCCGTAGAGAATGGCATCGATATGTTTGATTGCGTACTTGCAACAAGAATGGCGCGAAATGGTGCTGTTTTTACCGATGATGGGGTAGTAACCTTGAAAAAGGCAATGCATACATTCAGCCAGGAACCAATAGAGAGTGAATGCACTTGTACTGCATGTACAGAATACTCCCGAGCCTATATGCACCATCTGGTCAAGACCAATGAAATGTTGGGAGGCATGCTGGCAACAGAACATAACCTTACGTATTTTTATCGTTTGATGGAAAAAATACGTAAGGCAATTGCGGAAGACCGGTTCTCTTCCTTCAAGAAGGAATACCTTGCAAGATTCTACAAACGATAGATCTTCAGAGAAATCCAGCGTCATAATGATGGCGTGCACGTTGGCAAGCCGTTTGCTCGGTATACTGAAGGCCAGGATCATTGGATCGGTCTTCGGGGCAAACGGTGTAGCGGACGTCATCAACTTTACGTTCAATATTCCCAATAATTTCCGAAAAATGTTTGCAGAGGGTGCTCTCAACAATGCCTTGATACCACATTTCTCAGCCTTGGTTGAAAATAAGGATAGACACACTGCCAATCGTCTTTTGGCACTTCTTTGTACATACCAGGCTTTGCTCTTCCTTCCGTTATGCATACTGTCCTATTTTTACAGCAGACCTTTGATTGCATTTTTTTCTGATTTCAATAGTGAAAAAATTAAGTTGGGAGCTGAGTTATTACCATTTTTTATGGTTTATCTGGCAACGATAAGCATTGGGACTTCTTTCAATGGACTTCTTTTTTGTCATAAGAACTATTTTCAAGCTTCTTTTGCACCACTACTATTTTCTCTCTCAGTAATTCTTGGTATACAGTTTTTTCATGACTCCCTCGGTGCCATGAGCATGGCTTATGCAACGGTGTTTGGCGGTTTGGCCCAGGGTTTTTATTCGTATTATGCTATAAGAAAATTTGGATATCGTCTTAAGGTTGCAATCAATCCAAAGGGAACTCCTTTCAAACCTTTAATGAAAGCCTGGTTTCATGTAGTACTGGGATCTTCCTTTCTTATTGCCGGGCAAATGGTTGCATATTGGTTTGCATCTGGACTCAGTGAAGGCAGTGTCACAGCTTTCAGCAATTCCATTATTTTCTGGCAAACTCCATATGGTATTTTTTATAATTCCATTTCCCAGGTTTCTTTTACTATATTGAGCAGTGCCTGGGCTATGGGTAAAAAAGATGAGATACAGAAACAAGCTAGTACGGCATTACAGTATCTTGCAACGTTCATGGTACCCAGTTTCATCCTTCTTTTTTTTCTTAGCAATGAATGTGTTTCTTCAATTCTTCAAACTGGAAATTATACCCTTGCGGATTCAATGCTCACTGCCAGGATCTTGAATTATTATCTTATTGGCATGCTTATTGTTTCTTGGTACGGAATGATGCAAAAACTTGGATATAGCGTTAATAGGCATCGACAAATGACCCAGATTTCAATTATACAGACTGTTTTGGATGTTTTGCTCATGTATCTCTTGCTACCTACCTATGGTATCCTGGCATTACCCATTGCCAATACCCTTTCTTTTCTTGTCGGGTTTATTCTTTTGGCAATCAACCTCAGGGATGTCTATCCCTTGTTTCATGATCGATTGCTTGCAAAAGGTTTGATCAGGATTGTTCTTGCAAATATTCCATTGTTGACAGTTTCCCTCCTATATAAATCATTTGAGTTTACTTGGTGGCAAACAGGATCAAATCTGAAAAATCTAGGTCTGGTTTCCTTGTTGGGAATCGTAGGAATACTACTGACAGTTCTTTCCTATTCATTGTTCCATATCCCATTTCTTAAAGTTCTTCTCTCAAATAAGAAAGTATCAAAGTAAACTTGATTGATTCCCTGTTTTTATCGATGATTTAATAAAACAGAAAGGAAAGGGCTCTTGGTTTTATTTGAATTGCAATGCCAAGATACCTTCAAGACAAACAAAAAGGCCATCCCCGAAAGGAAGGCCTTCATTGTTCATACCGTTATTTAGAAATCAATAACGGAAATATTCTTGACCGTAAAATCATAGTCCTGGTCATTGAGAGAAAATGTAATTCTTTCTCCAACCTTATGATTCAACATAGCCTTTCCCAAAGGGGCAAGCAAGTTGATGATGTTCTCATTGGGATTGGATTCCCAAGGTCCCATGATGGTATAGGTTACATCCGAATTCTCAAGGTTATCAAAGAGAAGGACCTTTGTACCAAATCCAATTCGGGTAGGGTCAACCTTGTCCTTGGTAATAATGGTAGCTCGATCAATTTCCTCTGAAAGCCTGCGAAGTGAATTATTCAGGAAAGATTGTTTCTCCTTCCCGTATTTATATTCGCTATTCTCCCTGAGATCTCCCATTTCACGAGCAATTCCTATTTCCTTGGCAACATCTGGAAGGTCGATATGTTGGATATGTTCCATTTCCTTTTTCTTCTGTTCCAAGGCAGCTGCCGTGCAGAAAAGTCCGGTTGGAACCAATCCTATCTTATCTATGGGACTGACTTCATCAAAGAATCTGAAAGTAGGGTACCGTTCGCTTATGGTATGCTTGATTTCAATCCGCTTTCCGCCATCCAGACCGCTTACGCTTGCAACGAGACTGTAAATTTTTTGCGCACTGTCTTCATTGCCATTGATAATATAATTCATTACCGCCTTTTCATCGAAAAGGACGCTTATCAAGGTCTTTGCATTCTTGCGATTTTCCTGGACTTCCTTTTTGGACTCAATGCAACGATTGGTAAAATCCAGAAGTTGCAATTCTGCAAACAGCAATTGCTCACTTGTAATCCCTGCTTTTGTCCAGATCTTTGGTTCAGTATTCTTTATCAAATAAATAAGAGTACCTGATTTATCCCTGAAATTCTCCACTGCATCTTTGTATACTTTGCTGAATTCAGGGAACTTTTTTGATTGTCTGAATACATCTGGAATATAGCTTGTAAGATAGAGGGGGAAAAGCTGGATCAGTACTTTTTCCCAACTCTCCACTTCTTCTGCAACATGATCGATAAAATCTTTTTTCAAGTCAGGATCCTTAATGGCTCCAAAACTAGTCTCTACATCAGCGAGTTGATCATACAACATTTTAAAGGTCATTCCTGTTGGACGCCTTACAAAATTCATGTTGTGTTTTATGGAAAGATCTTCCAACAGGAGAAAAGCACTGATTGTCTGGTCAGTAATCTCTCCAAGTTTCTTATCCTTCTCATCAGCACCAATGAATATCTCACTGAAATATTTTACCATTTCATAGAAGAAATCACTGTCTGCATCACCCTTTGAAGCAAGAAAATCCTTAAGATCCTTCACCTTGTCATAGAATAATTTTTCACTACGGAAAACTGCAAGTTGCTTTTCTTCATAGCTAACAGGGGTTGATCGGAGGAAATACGTGTCAATGTCATTTATCGACAAGTCAAAGATTGGATTGTTCATCAATTCTTTCTTTGCCTGATTTGACCAAGAAGTCCATTGACTTGTAGTAAGAATGGAAGGAACTAATTCACTCTTCATCTCACGAATTGAACTCTTGCCCCCATTGCTTGTCATAAGGGTCTTCAAAGTCCAAGGAATGTCTTCCAAGACTTTTTTATTGAGCTTTTCTCTTGGCAAGGCACTCTTGAGAACCCAGATATGACTTTTAGGCAAGGCAAGAAGACTCTTGAAAGCCATGCTTGTCGAAAGACGGCTGCCTTCCTTGTTGGACTGTCCAGCATAATCTACAATCACATCTTTTTCATCAATTGACCGGATACGTCCAATGCGACCCGTACTATTTTGAAATACAAACGTTCCTTTATCAAAAGCAATATTTGTCTCAAAATCCTCAATACTATGGAGAACATCCCTGACAATATTGCTTGTCAAAGCACTGGATTCAAGACAATTCTTGAGCCTGGAATGGTCCTTGTATTTCTTGCGATAGCTTTTGATAAGATTTTCCCTGGCAGATATATCATCCCTGTCGAAAATCAATATTTTTTTCTGACATTCAATTTGCCTATCGACATCATCCTTGCTTGCCAATTCAAGATCCCTGAGGACTGCAACGGCACTACTTTTGCTAATGGCACCAATTTGATCTGCCAAGGCAATGAAATAGCCGAAATCCTCATCGTCCAATCCGACAAGAATATTGAATAATTGTCTGATTGAAGAGGGGTCTTTTTTCTTTATCAGACGATGAATCGACTTTTTATAAAAAAGAATACCTTTTTCTGTATTTCCCTTGGAAAGGGCATAGCTGGCTATTTGTTTGACTATTTCTATTTCTTCATAATCAACTTTCACCAATCGTTCCCAAGCAGCATATTTATCATCCTCACGATTCGTTTGGGTATAACAATCCGCGAGCAGTCTGAGGGCATGCTTGTTCTCCGTCTTGGAAAGGATCTTCTGGCAAAGTCCTTCGACGATATTCCATTTCTTGTTCTCTGAAAACAACTCGATGAGGTTAAGTAACAACAGGTAGTCTTCGGACCCTCTGCGCTCTAGTTGGATGGAACCACTGATATACATTGCTATGATGCTATTTCGTTCCTTTTCCAGCAAATGTTTGTCACAAAGCGCCTTTGTTTCTGTTTTTTCCTCTTCGTCCATGGATTTAACTTGGTTATCAAGCTCCTGGAAACTATTTATGGTATAGTTGTTGATTGTGGCCCGCGTCCACTGCTCTTCTTTCAATAAGTTCTCGACTTCCTGGAATCCCATGGCTTCCTCCAAAATATTCTTGCATTCTTTTATACGTAAAAGAAAACCGGGCAAACCGGTTCTCAGCCTGCTCGGATAGTTTTTTCGCTTTGTTTACTTAACTATAGCACTTATACAGGGAATAAGCAATCGAATCTTGAAAAGGCTTGCTACATATTAACAAATATATAGTATATTGACTATTTTTAACATTGCAAAAGCCTTTTTTACCTGCTATAACTTGTTGTATGGAACAAGCACCCCTTATTATAGCACCAAGCGTACTCTCATCTGATTTCTCTCGTATTGCCGAAGAAGTCAAGACAATTGATGAAAGTGGAGCAAAATGGGTTCACCTTGATGTCATGGACGGAAGATTTGTACCAAACATTACGTTCGGACCTAAATTCATCAAGGATTTACGACCCTGTTCACCTTTGGTCTTCGATACGCATCTCATGATCATGGAACCTGAACGTTATGTTGAACTGTTTGCACAAAGTGGCAGTGATTATATTACTGTTCATAGTGAGGCTACCATTCATCTTCATAGAACCTTGCAATTGATACGTAGCTGTGGATGTAAAGCTGGCGTTGCTATTGTTCCTTCCACTCCTGTAGTTGCGATTGAGTCCGTACTGGACATCGTTGACCAGGTTCTTGTAATGACTGTCAATCCCGGTTTTGGTGGACAGCAACTCATTCCTTCAACCTTGAGAAAAATTTCTGAACTTGCCCAATTGCGTGAACAAGAGGGGTATGAATATTTGATCAATGTCGATGGTGGAATAAATGTCAGAACTGTCAAGGATGTAGTCGCTTGCGGTACCGATGCCATAGTTTGCGGAAATGCCTTTTTCAATGCAGAAAACAGAACCTCTTTCGTTGAGCTTATGATTGAATTGGCAAGGGAAGAAAGAAATAGATGAAAAGTGTCATCCAAAGGGTATTCGATGCATCCGTGACTGTTGATTCTGAAATTGTCGGAACCATAAACCACGGGCTCCTTATCTATTTGGGAATAGAGAAGGGCGATACCCTAGAGCAATTGACCTGGCTCTGTTCAAAAATTTGCAAATTACGGATATTTTCCGATATCAATGGCAAGATGAATCTCAGTCTTTCTGAAGTGCAGGGCGAATTGCTGGTAGTCAGTCAATTTACGCTTTGTGCTAATCTACATAAAGGCAATAGACCGTCCTATGAAGAGGCAGCGGATCCTGTGGAGGCGGAACAATTGTACCAAAAATCCCTGGGAATTTTTGCTGGACTTGGTTTTCCTGTAGCACATGGCACCTTTGGGGCGCACATGAAGGTGGCCTATACCAATGATGGTCCGGTTACCATGCTTCTTGATGCCTGAAACTGAAGCGAAACCTATGGCTTCCAACCTTACTTTACGAATAATGAACCATGTAGGAGCATACTATGGCTAAAAACAAAGAATCATCGTTCCCCACTGACCTTGCACAAAAAAGAGAAGCTTTGGAGGCTGCAAGGGTACAGATTGACAAGCAATTCGGCAAAGGGTCCCTTATGAAACTCGGTGACAACGAGGATACCTTGGATATAGGATGCATTTCCTCAGGTTCCTTGCTACTCGATGAAGCCTTGGGTGTCGGGGGATACCCCAGAGGAAGGGTCATAGAAATTTATGGTCCAGAGAGTAGCGGCAAGACTACCCTTGCCCTCCATGCAATCGCTGAAAGTCAAAAAGCAGGGGGAATCGCAGCCTTTATTGATGCAGAACATGCACTTGATCCTACCTATGCAAAGAAACTTGGTGTCAATATTGATGAATTATGGATCAGTCAGCCAGATAGCGGTGAACAAGCACTCGAGATTTGTGAGTCCTTGGTGCGTAGCGGTGCAATAGACCTCATTGTAGTGGATTCAGTGGCCGCCCTGACTCCGCAGGCTGAAATTGATGGAGATATGGGAGACAGCCATATGGGATTGCAAGCCAGACTGATGAGCCAGGCACTCAGAAAACTGACTGGACTTCTATCAAAAAGCAATACCACGATTATTTTCATAAATCAGATACGAATGAAAATTGGTGTCATGTTCGGAAACCCTGAGACTACCACTGGAGGCAATGCCCTCAAGTTCTATGCTTCAGTCCGTATTGAAGTAAGAAAAATTGAATCCATCAGCAAAGGGGCTGATGATATTGTGGGTAACAGAGTCAGGATCAAGGTTGTCAAAAATAAGGTATCACCTCCTTTTAAAAAGGTAGAACTTGATTTGATGTTTGGTGAAGGAATAAGTTACGTGGCAAGTGTCCTTGATGCAGCCATAAAATTCAACTTGATCGAGAAAAGTGGTTCCTGGTATTCCTATAATGGGGAAAAGATCGGACAGGGTAGAGAAAAAACAATTGATTTCCTTAAGGAAAATCCTGATATTTCTGTTACTTTGGATAAAAAGCTTCGATCAACCATGTTTCCACCGAAAGCTTCCAAATCTGTATTGGCAGCTGAGGTAACCAGCAATACCTAAAAATCCTTGATAATCGAGTAGGCGGGGGCCACTAAGCCCCAACCTCTCACACCACCGTACGTGCCGTTCGGCATACGGCGGTTCAACCAAACAGACTATTGTACCGGAAATCCAGCACAATCCCATCTTGCTCCATACGCACAGTATGGAGCTTCTTGTAATAACCCAGAATATCCACCAGTCGGTAATGCTCATGAAGGCTCTCATTGCTGATGAGATAGTTCATGGATTTTGCCATCTTCCAGTACGACCTGCTGGCAAGTGTCCATTTCTTCAGCTTCCACTCTTCCGCTCCCAGTTGCCTGATGCGGTGTTTCCGGTTATTCCCGGACTTCCACTGTTTCCATAGATACTGGCGTATGCGCCTCCGAATCCACTCCATCAGGCCCTTGAGGTATTCCTTGATGGCACTTCTTGCAAAGTACCCAACCCAACCCCTCAGGATGCTGTTGAGCTCCCCAATGACCGTCCAGATGCTCACTCCGCGGTTGCGCTTCGTGACCAGCCGTATCCGGTCCTCAAGTTTCTTCAGCTTTTTCTCGTGGGGAACGGTCCTCCCAAGTTTTCCTCTCTCGCCGTATGTCCGGAATGTGAATCCGAGGAAGGTCGAACCTACGGCCCTCCTTGCCTCCGTCTTCTCCATGTTCACTTTCAGTTTCAGCTTCCGCTCCAGATAGCTTTTCGCGCTGTCCCTCACCCGGTAGGATGACATCTTGCTCTTGGTGAATATGTTGCAGTCATCGGCGTACCTCACAAACCGCAGTCCCCGCTTCTCCAGTTCCCTGTTGTTATGTGGCATATTATTTTATAGCGGTATTTGCACGGTCAGCTGAGAAGAAAGTTGCACGCTTGGTTAGAGCTCCTTATGCAACGAAAGGCCTCCGAAGAGGCCAGTCCTTGAATACAATCGTAAACCTATTCTAGAAAGGTGCAGGATCTGCGAAAACGTCAATCATGCAGTTCTCGTAACAGTACTCCAGGTCCTCCCTGAACACAGCCTGCCTTCTCATTATGCCGTTGGCTTTTTCACAGATGCTGCGGTGCATTGCTTCGTCATCCACTCGACTTCTGTATAGATTGATGACATGCAGGTAATAGCTTTCGGTGAATTCGTGGTGGAGCACAACCAGTGGTACCGGTCTCTCTTCCTTGATTTGTGTATTTGGATCCATGGTCGTTTTTCCTTATGCTCTCATTCCCACCAGTTCCTGGTCACTTTCCTGATCACCTCTGCCGGGATGGTCAACAGGCCCTGTTCCATGCCGTGCTGCAATGCCAACAGACATACGGAATTGATGTTCCTGGGGATACCCGCCGACACCTGGCTGACGGCTATCAGCGCAGGCTTGTCGAATATCTCGGAACCGCGGCCGCCGATGGTCTTCAGGTGGTGCTCGATGTATCCGAAGCACTCATCCTGGGTGAGGCTCCGAAGGTTGTATCCGTCGAGGATCCTGCTCATCAGGGGGCGTGCCTGCGGGTTGCGCAGCTTCTCGAACAGGCCTTCCTGCCCGCACATGACGATCGGTATCACATTTGCCTTGGCGAGGTTCTGCTGGCTTATGAGGTGGAGCTGGGCATAGAAATCACCGGTGAAGTGATGGCACTCATCGATGACCAGGACGGGCCGCTTCCCGTCGTTGTAGATGAGGTCCAGCGCCTCATGAATCTGCCTGAGCATGGTGGAGGGCTGGTTGGTCCTGGTGAAAAGCCCCAGCGATGCCATGAGCTGCCTGAGCACCTCGACGAAGCTCCACTGCCCTCCTACCAGGTCGATGACCTGGTAGCTCTTGGCAGGCAGCTGGGAGAGTACGTAACGCAACGTCGTCGACTTTCCCGCCCCCACATCACCGATGAGGGTGAAGTACATGCTGTTCTGGATGGCGAACTGTATCTTGTTGCTTATCTCCACCATCGAGGAGAGCAGGTACATCTGCTGGGGCTTCAGTTCCGGAGAGAAGGGTATCTGCTTGAACCCGTAGAAGGTGCGGATGTCCGTGTTCACAGCTGCACCCCCTGCATCCTGTGGGCCCGTGAGTTGGCCTGGTAGTCCACCGGCTTGAGCATTCCGATGCTCACCCCCTCATGAAAAGCTTCCACATCGCTGGTGGTGTTGTACCTAAGCTCGATCTTCCTGCCCGAATATCCCAGCGGGACCTCGAGCAGCACCGAGTCGAGGCTTACGGTCCTGGCCTTGCCCACCGTCCGAATTTCGCGCTTCCTGAACAGCCTGGGCAGGTCCGGCGGGGCCGGCCTGACAGCCTGGACCTCGGAGAGGTAGCATTGCAGGGGAGACATCCCGATGCCGGAGTGATACCTGCCGTTGTACTCCTCAAGATAGGCCATCCACCGCTTGTTCAACTCGTACAGTTCCAGCGGCTCGTCGCCCAGGGTGGGCAGGAACTGCATCCTCACCGTCGAGAACAGTCGTTCCACCTTCGCCTTTCCTGTGGGGGTGTATGGCCTTGAGTGTGTAAAATTCACCTCAAGGGAAGCACAACCAAGTTTTATGCGCTCGTCCCGCATGGCGGCCCCATTATCGGTATGACATTGGCGGGGCAGTCCCCGGGCATTGAAGCCGCCCCAGAGGCAGTCAAGCAAGCTGTCGCTGGTCTCATCCCGGTAGAAACGGGCGTAGGTCACCAGACGGGACTTGTCGTCGATGAGGGCGAAAAGCTTGGCCGTCACGATCTTGCATTCCTTTCCCTGACCGACATGCACCTTCGGCCCGACCATCGCATCCAGATACCAGACCTGGTTCACGTATTCCATCTCCAGCCGGCGCATGTCCCTGTCGTTGGGATTCCTGCCTTTTGTGTCCTGGTTGCGGAACACCCGGTAGATGAGCGTCATGTCCACAACCTCCGAGGGCAGGAAGATGCCTTGCTTCTCGGCCATCCTCACCAAGGTCGTGATTTTGATGTCCGGATGCTGGCGGCGGAACAGTATAAGCGCCTGCTCTGTTTCGCTGCTGAGCTTTCTGCGTGACCCCTTGTCAGAGCGGTCGCGGGGATAGAGATCCTCGATGTTGCGGTTCCTGCGGTAAGCGTTGAGCCAGTTGTAGAGGGTGGGCATGCTCACCGTCCGCTTGTCAGAATAGGGAATGTCGTACAGCTTGGAGCAGATTTGCTTCATCCTGCGCGTGATGTCCCCATACTGCGAACGGTCATCGAGCAGAGGGAAAATGAGTCCGAAGCGGAACAGGCCTATCTGTTCCTTCTTTTGCGAGTCCATAGGTAAGGTACCTCCTGAAATAGATACCGAAAGCCTAGGGGATGCACCTCGGCACATATAGATACAAACGTTGGTGGGAAGGGTTGAGCAGCCGCAAACCCATCAAGGAGATACTCCGGTCTTGCACGATCCTTACTGAAGGAGGGGCCGTCAGACAACCCTTGAGGGCAGCCTTGAAGTGGGGAAACAGCTGATCATGATCCGGGAAGTCGCTTTCGCAGCGGCTCCTGTCCGAATATCCCTTCCACCATCTGCGCTGCAGGTAGCCGGATATGCCGATAATGGTGCTGAAGTGTCCTTTCTCGATCCTGCAGGCAAGAATGCGACAAATGGTTTCCAGGCTGAATAACTTGAAGGCATGGACCCACAGGGGCAGCAGGGTATAGGTCTTCCTGCAGCAAGGACAAAGCTTGCGGTGGATCCACAGCTGGAGACTGGCAAGACTGTCGGTGATGAAATAGCGCTTTCTCCATCCGTGGCCGTGCAACCTGGTGCGACAGAAAGTGCAGAAGAAAACACCCAAAGAGTGGGAGCTGGGAGGTCCTTGGCCCTCGACCACTTGCAATTCCGCCAATTCAATGGCAATCTCTAAGAGCATTATTGCAAACTGGAGAGGGACAACTTTGGTCGGGAAGCCCTCTCCTTTTCCTTTATAGGAGAATGTGCAACTAATGTACCATGCTCAAGCTACACTTACCAAAGCATTTTGCAACTTTCGGCCGTCTTCCTGATAAAATAATTTGCCGCCTAACACCTGTCGTAGGGGGTGAGATAGACGTTCGACAGCAGGGGCGACAACGGGCCCCCCTGCGGGGTACCCAGTGCTGTTGCCATCATGCTCCCGTTGGTCATCACTCCGCTTTTCAGATATACGTAGATGAGCCTCCTCACGTCCTTGTCGTCCATGTGCTTGTCGATTAGTCCCATGAGGATGTCATGGTCGACCGTGTCAAAGAACTTGGACAGGTCCAAGTCAACCACGTGCTTGTACCCTTCGGACATGTAGGTCTGGGCGAGTCGGACCGCATCCTCGGCGCTCCTGCCGGGCCTGAACCCGAAGCTGAAGTCGCTGAATGTCGGTTCGAACACCGGGGTCAGAACCTGCACCAGGGCCTGCTGGATTACCCGGTCCACTGCCGTCGGTATCCCCAGCAGACGCACGCCCCCGTTGTCCTTGGGTATTTCCCGTCGGAGCACCGGTTTGGGTTTGTACGTCCGAGTGACAATCCGCTCGCGAATCAAGGCCCAGTTGGCTTCAAGGTAGGATGGAAGTTCAGTCACTTCCATCCCGTCGATTCCCGCAGAACCCTTGTTCTGCATCACCTTCCTCATCGCTTGCTGGATGTTCGCAAGGGAAATCAGTTGCTCGCACAGTCTCGTGTTCGGTCTTGACCTGTCTTCCTCTCTCATTCGTTCCTTTCTCACCCGCATCATCACTGGTAGGCTCTCGCCGTTCGGATTTGCGGATGGACCTTTCCCTTTCGAAAGGCGTTTGATTGTTCGGCCCTTTGCGTCCGTTTCCCCGGTCGCTACTACGGCCTCTGCTGACTTCTCCACATTCGTTGTTACTACGTCGTCATAAGCGATGTTGCAGCCTCGTACGCTGTGGAGACCTCGCGGGATAAGTCATCACTCTTTCCTCGTTTACCCGCCTGATTTACAGATGAAGGTCACATTGCCTTTGGGATTCACTGATAGTAGCCAGCTTGTCCCCTCCACCTGCCTACTATCAGGTTTCTGTCCGTCGGGCCACGATTTCGCTATTGCTTCTTCCCTCCCACACCTCGCGGCGTGAAACTTGCAAGTCGCTATCGGGTTCGTCGGCAACTACGCCCCTTGGGAATTTCACCCAAGAATGATGACATGCCCGTCATACTACAAGAACAAGAAAGCGGGATACTCCCGCTTTCTTGTCATATCTTTCCGGGTCCGCTATACTATTCCCATCATGGAGGTCGGCTTCCTTGCTTGAGAACATCACAAAACCTATTCCTTCCTCCGATTCCGATGGAAAAAACTTTCATACCAATAGTTTCGACGGTCCTCTTGATCTTCTTCTTTTTCTTATACAAAAATCGGAAATCAATATTTACGACATTCCAATATCCCAGATAACTGATCAATTCCTGGATTACCTCAATACAGCAAAAAATCTTGAATTGGGTGATCTTACCGGTTTTTACAAAATGGCTGCCGATTTATTGTATATAAAAAGCCGTATGTTGCTTCCTGTGGACATTGATTTTGATGAAGAATATGAAGACCCAAGACAAGAACTTGTCGAACAGTTGCTTGAATATCAAAAATTCAGGAAATATACGGAATTGCTTACATCAGCAGGAGGGAGCGGAGAGCTCTATGTTTCCAGGAAACCTACGCAGTTCATTCTCCCCTTTGGAGATGAGGAGTTATTTAGCAATGTAACATTGCAAGACCTTCTCAGAACCTTTTCCCGACTCATGACCACCATAACCCCCAATAAAATATTCAATGTATATGAGTCGGTAACAGTCAATGAAAAGATTGCACTCATGAACGAATTATTTGAAACCAGGGAATACATTACCATCATGGACATCATCATCCATCCTGAGCAACCCCTTCATATCATCTGTTCATTTATGGCAATACTTGAATCTTGTAAGTTCAAGATGATATTGATAGAACAGCAGGAGCCTTTTGGGGAAATCGTCATGCAAAGACGACCTGAGAACTATGATAAAAACCTTGCAGACCTATATGATGAAGAATATGACGAGATAATCGAACATAACCTTGAGGATGACCTTGACCAAGATGATTTTTCCGTAATCAATGATGATAGTGAACCAATTGAAGAGAAAGAAATGCAAGATGATGAAGAAGATGAGGAAACCGAGCTTATAACTGCTGACGATGGTCGTGTTTTCCAGTATGATGACGATAGTGAAGCCGAACAAATCGACCTCACCGATGAATAACTTTGAAAATCGAGGGTAAGGGTATCTTGAAAGGGACTTCTGCACAATTGAAATTGACCCAAAAGGAAACAGGACCTATCCTTAGCCCCGAAGCTAGGGTGGTCGAAGTAATTCTCTTTTTGGAAAATGAACCAGTTTCATTGGAGAAAATATTGCGGATGACTGGTTTTTCCCATGAAGTAGCTCTCGATACCCTGGGTGAATTGAAGGACCATTATACGTTGTATATGCATGGTCTTGACTTGAAGGAAAATCAAGGAGCCTACCAGTTTTCACCTTCTGCTGATTTGCATGAGAAGCTTCGTGGTTGCTATGGGAAGCGTGTTGACAGGAGATTATCCAAAGCTGCACTGGAAACGCTTTCCATCGTTGCCTATAGCCAACCAGTTACCAGACGTGAGATTGATAACATCCGTGGGGTTACCAGCGACACGATCGTACGGCTTTTAAGGGAACGAGAATATATCAAGGTTGTTGGCCGGAAGGACGTCCCTGGCCATCCCTGTCTCTATGGGACGTCGAGAAAATTCCTATATGAATTTAATTTGAGCAGCATTAGCGCATTGCCAAAGCTATCCGATATCGACCGGGAGCGATTCGTCAAGGAAAATGAGGAGAAAGAAGAATCATGAAATTGGAATATCCAATACGCCTCCAGTCCTATCTAGCCAAAAGCGGAGCTGGATCACGAAGATCCTGCGAGGGCCTCATAACGGCCGGCAGAGTCACAGTCAATACAAAACGAGTTACTGAGCTCGGAACCAAGGTCAAGGAAGATGATGTGGTCATGGTTGATGACAGTTTAGTCGAACCTAGTGACCGTACGTATTACTATGCCTTGAATAAACCAAAGGGGTATGTGTGCACAAACTACGATCCGAATGAAAAATTGTATGCACGGGATCTCATTGATATTCCCGATAACAAACTTTTGTTTCACATTGGAAGGTTGGATAAGGAATCAACAGGACTTATCCTCTTTACCAATGACGGTAACGTAGCCCAGAAGATTATGCATCCTTCCCAGGAAATCGAAAAAGAGTACATGGTGAACTGCAATGCTGAAGTCAGGAGGGAGGACCTTGAGGAGGCCCTGAAAGGCATTTATATTGATATCAACAAACCATACAAGATAAGACGCTTTGAACTCATGACCAAAAAATGGGTCCGTATCGTACTCACGGAAGGCAAAAATCGCGAAATAAGAAAAATTTTCAGTTATTATGGGTATGATATCAAGCAATTGGTCCGGGTACGCATAGGTTGTATCGAACTGGAAGATATGAAAAGCGGTGAATTTCGTGCGGTAACCAGTGGTGAGATAGAGGCCTTGCTTTCAGGTAAGACAGAAAAGCCCCTTGGAAGGAAAATCCATTCATGATTGTAGCTATTGACGGACCTGCTGGTGTCGGGAAAAGTTCCATTGCCAAGATGATTGCCGATAAGTGCGGTTTTTATTATCTGAATTCTGGTTCCTTTTACCGAGCCTACACCTATCGTCATATTCAATTGGGCGGGGACCCTCTTGATGATGAAAAGGTCCTTCAAACTGCAAAATCAACCAATCTTTCTGTTCAAGAAGGTCTTATCTGTATTGAAGGGGTTCCTGTAGAAGATAAACTGCATACCCCTGAGGTCGATGCCTTTGTTGCGACGGTCTCCGTTTTTCCGCCGCTTCGTTCTTTTGTGAACGAGCAACTGAAAGAAATTGCAAACGGGTTGGATGTCGTGGTAGAGGGAAGGGATGTGACGACGGTCGTCTTTCCAAACGCTCAACTGAAATGTTACTTTGATGCAAAACCTGAGGTGCGGGCAGAGCGTCGATTCAAGCAACACCCACAAGGACAAACCTATCAAGCTGTTCTGGATCAAATAAAAGATAGGGACAAAATTGACCGAAATAAGAGCGTTGGAGCGCTAAAGATAGCTCCTGATGCTCTCTATATCGATACCTCGTACTTGACTATAGAGCAAGTTTGTGAGAAAGTGTTATCTGCTATTTTTGCGCGAAAAGCGAAGTAAATAGGTAAATTTAGGATCAGGAGAAATCAAGTGGCTGAAGAACAAGAAATGGATGAAAAGAAGACCAAGATGCAGGACATGCTGCAGGAGGAATATCTTAAATCTCTTGATGGAATCGAAGACGGTCAGCTCGTGGCCGGTACTGTTGTCCAGGTAAACAACGAGTTTGTATTCGTAGACGTCGGCTATAAGAGCGAAGGACGCATTTCCAGGGACGAGTTCTCTACGATTCCGGAAGTTGGTGAACAAGTTAAAGTTGTTATTATCAACAAGGAAGGGAAGGGCGGCCAAATCGTCGTTTCCAAAAAACGTGCTGATTTCAAAGAACGTACTGATGAATTGAAGACTGCTGCCGAAGGCAGAACTCCAATAATGGGCAAGTTCGAGAAAGTGATCAAGGGTGGATTTGAAGTTGACCTCGGTGGTGAATATAAAGGCTTTTGTCCTTTGTCCAAAGCCGATGTAGTACGTGTCGAAGATCCAGAAACCTTGATTGGAATTTCCGATTATTTCATCATCGACAAGTTCCATGGTGGCACAAAACTCAAGAGCGTCGTTAACAGACGAGAGTATCTTGATCAGAAAATTAAAGAAAATAAAGAAAAGTTTTTCTCTACTGTCCAGATTGGTGACGTTGTAGAAGGTGTTGTGAAATCATTCACCTCTTTCGGCGCATTCATTGACCTTGGTGGTTTTGATGGACTTCTCCATATCAATGATATGAGTTGGGGACATGTAACACGTCCCAAGGATTTTGTAAAGAAAGGTCAGGTTGTTCAGCTCAGGCTTATCAATATTGATCCTGAAACCCAGAAAATCAATCTTTCCCTTAAACATATGCAGGAAGATCCTTGGACTACCTTCGAGAACAATTTTCATGTTGGCGATGTAGTTAAGGCTCCCGTAACCAAGATAACTACTTTTGGAGCTTTCATTGAAATCGAACCGGGAATCGAAGGCCTTGCACATATTTCCGAACTGTCCTGGACCAAGAGGATCAACAATCCCAAGGAAGTCCTTGATGTCGGCGATGTTGTCGAAGCAAAGATCCTGGGGTATGACTTGGACAAGAAGCGTGTTTCCCTTGGTCTTAAGCAACTTGACGCCAATCCTTGGGATACCATTACTGAAAGATATCCTTCAGGAATGACTCTTTCCAAGCCTGTTGTTAAAATTACCAATAGCGGAGCCTTCGTAAACCTTGAAGAAGGTATCGATGGGTTCTTGCACATTGACGATATTTCCTGGACCAAGAAAGTCAAGAATATGGCTTCCTTCTGTCAGGAAGGAGATGTCATTGATGTTGTAGTTACCCGTGTTGAGCCAGAAAACAGAAGAATTCGTCTCGGAGTGAAGCAACTTGAAGGCAATCCTTGGCAGACTCTTCGACATGACTATCCAAAGTTCAGTACCATCAGCGGTGTAATTACCAATGTTACTGATTTTGGTGTATTCGTGAAGGTTCTTGGTGACATCGAAGGTTTGATCAGCAAATTCAACTTGGTTGGACCAGATGAAGAATTTTCTGATGAAGTTCTCAAGAAGTACAAAGTTGGCGATCCTATCACTGCAATGGTTGTCGAATGCAATCCTACTACCCAGAAACTTTCTCTTTCCGTAAAGGAAATGGTAAAGCGTTCTCAGCAGTCTGAGATTGCCAAATACATCCATGAAGATGATGATGGCGATACTTATTCTCTTGCAGACATGATGCGTTCCAAGGATGAAGACAGGGAGAAAGAGGATAATTAATCCTCTTTTGACTAGGCAGGCGGCATATGCCGCCTGTATTTTATAATCTTGAAACGCGGAGATACCCAATGAGTGATAAAAAAAAGGATAAGGTTGAGATTACCACGACTGAAAGAATCGAGGGACAACTGAATTCATTTCTTGGAAACCATCGTAAGATTGTTTTGATATCTTGTATTGCCCTTGTTGTGATAATTCTCGCCATCGGCATTATTTCAGGGATAAACAACAAAGCTTTGAGTAAGGAATTTAACGAGATTGATCAACTTTCCACTACATATTCTGAACTTCAGGCATCTGATAAGGATGCAGCTGATTACCAGACAAAAGTTGATGATCTTGTTGCAAAACTGACTGCATTAGCTTCCAAAAACAAGAAGTATCCAGCTCTTAAGGCTCAGTATCTTTTGGGAGTTCAATCTTTTGATCAGAAAGATTATCAGAAGGCAATGGATAGCTTCCTTGCTGTACATGACAAGGCTTCCGATTCTTACCTTGGATCTTTGTCCTTGTGCAATGCAGCCAGCTGTGCAGAGAATCTGAATAATGATACCCTTGCTTTGGAATACTATACCAAGCTTATCGATGAATACGGAAACAATGCAGCAGAATCTCCGAAGGCTCTCTTTGGACAGGCTAGGTTGCAGGAAAAGGCCGGTAATATCGATCTTGCCAAGGCTACGTTCCAACAGCTTGCTGACCAGTTCCCAAGTTCAGAGTTTGCAAAACTAGCTAAAAACAAATTGGTAATCCTTTAAATCAAAGAAAATAGGAGTAGGGTAACTTTTTACCCATCACAAGGAGACAGATGCTAATGAAAAAAATGAATAAAAAGCTTTTTTTGGTGTTTGTCTCTTTTTGCATTCTCATTCTTGTTGGATGCGGGATTGCGACTATATTTTATCTCGAGGAATCAATCGATGCAGGAAGTGACTCGGTAACTTCAGTATCAGGAGAATTCACTTCCGCAGACGATGATCTGGATTTGATTACTACGGGCACTGGTCCTTCGTTGATGTTGTTTTATGTATTGAGTGATAATTCTACAATCCCTTATTCTTCCATAATCAGTAGTTTTTCTACTACCTATATCAATAAACCCTATGGCAAGATTATATCCCCGAGTCTTTCAGCCCCCATCCTCCTCACAGTGACTTCAGGTTCAATTTATGAATTATTTGCTTTCTCAGATGTAAACCAAACGCTGTTTACTGCGCCTGACTATATTACTGTAGCTGATGATCCAAATAATTGCAGCTTGGAATTTACATTGACTCTCGAAGGTGATACCACTTCCGGGTATGATTTAGGCTTGTCCGATACTACAGACTACGGCTATACACCACAGACCACCAACAATCTTACACGTTACAATGGAGAAAACTTTTTGGCCTCAACAAGTGAAATGGCTGACGTAACGGATTATGCAGCTGTTTCAACTTCAGATATCATTGATTCTACATATTATTGCCATGTTTTTGCCGCGATGTGCGTAGCTGAGGGATCTTTCAATAATATCTTCTGGACTGAACTTACATATCTTGGCTCTCTTTCTCTTACAACTACTACAACTTGATTTCCTTCCTGCATTATTTCTATAGAGAAAAAGGATTCTTTAAAAATCCATACTTGGTAATAATGTATATTCTGACAACTAGAAACAATTATTAAAAGACATTCCCTTGGGAAATGTCTTTTTTGTATTTAATTATTCAACTGTAACTGATTTTGCAAGATTCCTTGGTTTGTCAGGATCATTGCCTTTGAGTACTGAGCAATAATACGCATATAACTGACTGACGATAACTGTAAGCATTGGCGTAAAATATGGTTCAGTCTCGGGAATCCTGAATACTTCGTCCGCAGTAGCATCAAAATCATGGACATTATCAAAGGTAATCACCAAAGCCGTAGCTCCGCGAGCTTTTACTTCCTTGATATTTGAATCCATCTTCCTATACAAACTCGGATGCGTACACATGGCTACTACCAACGTAGATTCATCCACCAAGGCAATCGGTCCATGCTTGAGTTCACCTGCAGCAAAAGACTCACTATGCGTATAACTGATTTCCTTGAGCTTCAAGGCACTTTCCATACTTATTGCATAATCAGTAAGCCTTCCCATGAAAAACACTTTGTTCTTGTTGAATTGCCTGGCAGCAAACCGCTGGATATCATCTTGTTTATCCAATAAAGTTTGGGCCAAGCTTGGAATTTGCTTTAGTTTAACAAGCAATAGCTTATCTTTTCCCTTTTCCAGAACCATAGCGATGAGATATAAGCACATCAGTTGAGTCGTAAGGGCTTTTGTTGAAGCAACGGCAATCTCGGGACCTGCCTGGGTGTACATGACCAAATCAGCTTCACGACTGATGGTTGAACCAACCACATTGGTCAATGCAATGGTTTTTACGCCAAGGCTCTTGAGCAAACGCAAGGAAGCCAAGGTGTCCGCAGTCTCACCACTCTGACTAATGACGATACAGACGTCACCTCGCTTGCATAGAGGCGTTCTATAGCGTAGCTCACTGGCAAAATCGACTTCAACACTGATTCCTGCAAAATGTTCAATGACATACTTGGCAACCATCCCTGCATGATAGGCAGAACCACAACCTACGATTAAAAGATGTGTACATTCCTTTAGTAAAGCCGAAATAGCCGGATCAAGGCAAATTTCTTCATTCTTGATCCTGGATGACAAGGTATCGGCAAGAGCCTTTGGCTGTTCAAAGATCTCTTTCAACATAAAATGTTCATATCCACATTTCTCTGCTGCCTCAATATCCCAATCTATATGGCTGGTTTCCCGTTCGAGTTCTTCGCCTTCAATTGAATAAATCTTTACGCTATCAGCCTTCAATACTGCCAGCTCATTTTCGTTCAGATATTGGACTTCCCGGGTGAAACCCAACAACGGGGGGACATCACTTGCAATGAGTGAACAACCATCTGCAATCCCGATTACCAAGGGACTATCTTTTCTGGCAACGACCATTCTATCTGGATAATCTTCACAGACCACCGCTATTGCATAGGAACCTTCAAGTCGTTTGACTGTTTCCATGACTGCCAGCAAGAGATCCCCGTTGTAATGAAAATCCACTAAATGTGCAATGACCTCACTGTCAGTCTGGCTCCTGAAGACAACTCCATGGTTTTCCAGCCAGAGCTTCAAGGAAGCATGATTTTCTATAATACCATTATGTACTACTGCAATATTTCCTGAAACATCAGTATGCGGATGACTGTTGATATCGCTTGGATCACCATGCGTTGCCCATCGTGTATGGCCTATACCGCACATACCTTCCACTGGTTGCTGCTGTACCAAGAGTTCCAGATTCGACAATCTTCCCTTGATTTTACGCACCTGGAGTTTGTGATTCTCTTGGACGACCGCAATTCCTGCAGAATCATAGCCACGATATTCAAGCTTTCGCAAAGCCTCCAATAAAATCGGAGAAGCCTGATCTGATCCTATATAGCCGACAATTCCACACATATGCCACCTCCACAAGAAATATCAACAACCATAATCCCTTAATACCATGTAAAAGATTATCAATACTACTAGTTTGAAATATTAATATCAATTATGTAGTAATTATTTCTCATTAGGTATGCCCTATACAGCACTTTCAAATGAAATGATTACTTCCATAATATTTTCACCAAGGCAGTGATCATTCCTTTCCTTGTCTTAACAATTGATACATGAGAGCCAATTCCTTTTCCTTGATATTACAAAAATCAGCTAAAAGCATAATGGAACGCATATGTCCCTCAATTTGCAAACGATATTCTTCCCTGATTTGTTCAATGTTCCTGGCTGCCACAAAGCAACCCTTGGAAGCCACCGTGTTTATATATCCTAGTTTCTCAAGTTCCTCATAGGCATGTTTTATTGTAATTACACTTATTCCCAACTCTTTTGCAAGATTTCTTATTGAAGGAAGGTTATCTCCCTCCTTGAGAAATCCTGATACAATCTGTTCTTGTATCTGTGTACAGACTTGTTTATAAATAGGTTGCGTATTTGCATTGCTGATAATAATTTCCATATTTTCCCCCACTTTTGTTAATATACAGTATGCACAGTATACACAACGTTGTCAAGAAATTTTTGTACTGTACATGCTTTCCTGATTTCCTAATTTTACGTATACTCTCCCTATGATTGATTATACATACACACAGGCTACGGAATTTGGCGAAGCCATGATACAACTTTTCGATATCGTTACTTTATTGAGAAGTCCTGAAGGCTGTCCTTGGGACAGAAAACAAACCAATAAGTCTGTCGCAACCAATTTATTGGATGAAACCTATGAATATATTGATGCATTGCAAGAAAATGACAAGCATGGTGCCAGCGAGGAAATCGGGGATGTATTGCTCAATATCATGCTTCTACTTGAAATGCATAAGGAACATGAGGATTTTGATATCGTAGGATCCATCAATGCAGTTTGCGAGAAATTGATACGAAGACATCCCCATGTATTTTCCACTGAAAAAGCTGATGATAGTGATCAGGTAGCAGATCTTTGGAACAAGATAAAAATTGAAGTCGAAGGAAAGAAAGCGGCTCCCGATGACTTCTTCAGTCGAATTCCCAAAACCCTTCCCCCCTTGGAAATGGCCAATGAAATTCAAAAGAAAATCAAGAGAGTCGGTTTTGATTGGCCTGAAAAACAGGGAGTAATCGATAAGATCAAGGAAGAGCTTGATGAAGTCATTGAGGCAGATTCGGCAATTGAACGTATTGAAGAAGATGTTGAACTTGAACTTGGAGATCTTCTTTTCTCAGTGGTAAATTATGCAAGATATCTGCATATTTCTCCTTCTGTGGCACTTCATCGTTCAAATCAGAAGATGCGACGCAGATTCAACGCCTTGCAGGATATTTGCTTGAAACGAGGAATCCTCCTCGAGAAGGAAAATTTTGAAATCATGGATAGTATTTGGGATGAAGTGAAGGAGTTGGAAAGCAATACAAAGTAGCCTCTCCTTATTACTGTATGATAATTATCGGTATTGTTAGCCTCATAGTATCGTGCTACACTCTCAGCCATGGAATTAATTCAAGACGAAAAAGATACAACAACACGTCGAAAAAGACATGAGATAGTTGCCGTTTATGATCGTATTGCTTTTGATATAGCAAACAGAATTGCAAAAGGTGAAATTTCTGAAGGTGCAAGGCTTTCGGGTAGATCTACCATGTCAAGTGAATATGGAGTCTCTCCAGAAACCATTCGTAGAGCCTTTTCTCTTCTTGAAGAAATGGAAGTGGTTCTCGTACAACACAATAGCGGGGTCATCGTACGTTCCAGGGAAAATGCCAGTAAATATATTGCCAGGAATGGAAGCCGAAACGAAACCAAGGCATTACTTACGAGAATCAGGGAATTGATCGAGGAACATGAGCGTATTGATCGGGAGCTTTTCAACATTACCAAGGAACTGGTAAATGCAACAGAACGATTCACTGCCAGCAATCCTTTTTCACCGTATGAATGCCAGATCCCTTCTTCCTCATCTGCCTTGGGAAAAACCTTGTCTGCTTTACGGTTTTGGCAAAAGACTGGAGCCACGGTCATTGCAATCCGTCGCCAAGACTCTATCCTTCTGTCACCGGGACCAGATTTTATTTTGGCTAAAGCTGATGTCCTGGTTGTCGTGGGTGATCAAAAAACCCGCGATTTGGTCCTTGATCTTCTTTCTTGATTTATTTATCAAGTAATTTTTTTCTTTTTCAACCTAAAATTATTCCCAACCTGCTTTGTTTTTTCATATTTTCTTACAAGCAGTTTTTTTGCTTTCTTTTGATACAGTGTATGTTTTTACATATGTTTTCTCGCCATCTCTTTTTCACAATTCACTTATTTCTTTTTTATTTAAAGAATTATGTAGACCATTATCAGACCTTGACAAACTGACACTCTCTATAGTTTAATAAAGTTGTTGGTTCCTGCCATCAATGCCACCACGTTTTATAGGTTGTCTCTCAGTTTCAACCAACTGCGTATTGTTATCGCTGATGGTGGGAACAATATAATCGCAAAATATGGAGGAAACATGAAACGTATCATACCAATTTTTCTGTTATTGGTGAGTGTACTACTTGCACCGGTCTTTGCTGGTGGAGAAAAAGAAGCTGCTGTTCAGGAAAAACAAATTCGCATCGCTGAACAAGTCCCAAATCTTATTACCCCAGGAGTCTGGGATGGCCAGGCCTTTTCCCTGGACTCTTCAATTTATGAATATCTTGTTGAAATCAATCCTGATACCAAGCAACTTGATCCTGTTCTTGCAACCAAGTGGACCACCGAAGATGGTAAACGCTGGGTTTTTACCCTAAGAGAAGGTGTCAAATTCCAGGATGGCTCTGATTTTGATTCTGCAGATGTCAAGTATACTCTTGAAAGAACTCAGGATCCAACAATCGGACATTTGAAAAAACAAGACTTTGCAGTAATCTCGTCAATAGATACCCCTGATAAGTATACGGTCGTCATCAATCTTAAGGAACCGAGACCTACCTTTGTCTATCTGCTGACCGATTACAATATGGCAATACTTTCCAGTGATTACGACTATGCCAAATTCGGAGAGACAAAACCAATGGGAACGGGGCCTTTCATGGTCAAGCAAATTATTCCCAAGGAATCAGCTGTATTGGTAAAGAACCCGAAATATTGGGATCCTGCTCTTCCGAAAGTCGATAAACTCCTGATCTATTTTGTTCCCGATATCGATGCCAGCGTTTCCATGATTGAAGCCGGCAAAGTTGATGTAGTTCCCTTCATTACCCCGGTTATCAAGAAGAGACTTGAAAGTACCGGAGCAATAAAAGTAATTTCTCCGTATCAGGAACAAAGATTTGTCTCCATGGCTGCCAATCAGAAACCTTTTGATGACAATCTTGTTCGACTTGCCTTCAAATACACAATGGACCCTGAAATCATCTCCAAGAGCGTAACGCAAACAACTTTGGGTGACGGTTCAAACTATTGTGAGACCCCCATCATGAATTCCTTGGCCCAATACATGGAAATACCTTTGAGAGAAAGAAATATAGAGAAAGCCAAGTCTTTGTTGGCTGAAGCTGGATATCCTGATGGCGTAAGTGTTGATTTGTACTTCGCGTCTGATCATCCTTTTGGAAAGGAACTTGCCCAGACCATCAAGGAACTTGCAGCCCCTGCAGGATTCACCATCAATCTCAAGGGCTATCCCCGAGATGTATATCTTACCCAATACTGGTTGAATGTTCCGATGAGCATCACTGGTTGGGGCGGCAGAATCGATCCCTCCATGTTGCTTTCCCTTGCTTTCAAGTCGACTGGCCCTTGGAATGAATCACACATGAACAATCCAAAGGTAGACACCTTGATCGACAAGATATCCGCTGAAGTAAATCCAGATACCAGGATGGAGTATTATCATGAATTGCAACAACTTTTCTATGATGAAGGCACATTGGTCAATGTACAGGTGCCCTACTTGGTCGCAGTCAGTGATAAGATTGTCGATTACAAACAACCTCTTACCATGATTCCCCAATACAAATATATCGATATAAAATGAATAGAACTGCAACAATTTTTCTAAAAAGGCTGGGGTCACTTCTTGTGACCCTGGTTGTCATGTCACTTATAATATTTCTCCTGGTTGAATTGATGCCCGGTGATGTAGCCCAGATAATACTCGGACAGAGTGCAACTCCCTCATCGATACAGGCTCTGAGAGAAGCCCGTGGCCTCGATGCTCCCATAATGGTACAATACTTCCATTGGTTTTCGCACGTTATTCGAGGGGACCTTGGTGATTCCATTTATATGCAAGGAGTCTCGATTAACTCCATCCTTTGGCGAAGAGTGGGGCATTCTCTGGTTCTTGCCTTGATGGCCTTTCTGATTTTTGTACCCTTGTCCCTCGTACTTGGCGTCCTTGCCGGAGTAAAGAAAAACAAGCCAACGGATTCAGTTATTTCATTCTTGGGTTTGGCAACCATGGCCTTACCTGAATTCGTATCGGGAGTTTTTCTCATTACCATATTTGGAGTCCAACTCAAATGGTTACCCATTGTGAGCATCATTCCCATAGGAGAAAGTTTGTTTACCAATCTGAATATACTGATACTCCCTGCCCTTTCCATTACCTTTGTCATGTTTGGCTATGTATCGCGTATGCAACGGTCCTCCATGATCCAGGTAATGGAATCAGACTATATCAGGGCGGCTACTCTCAAGGGGATGCCCAGAAAATATGTAATCTTTCGGCATGCCCTTAAAAATGCCCTGCTTCCCTCCATAACCATCATAGGCATGAATATGGGATGGTTATTCGGCGGTCTTGTCGTTGTTGAAACTCTTTTTGGTTTCCCGGGAATGGGCTCTTTGCTCATGACGGCAATCAAGACACGTGACGTACCTTTGATAGAAGCCTGCGTATTGTTGATCACTGTGATTTATTCCATATCCACAATGATAACAGACATGCTCTATAGCTATCTGAATCCTCGTATCCGATTTGCAGGAGGCCAGAAATGAAGTATTTTTGGTATAAACTAAAACAATCCCCTCTTGCAATAACAGGCATTGCATTGCTTTGCCTTTGGATCATCCTTGCAATAATAGGACCTTCCATTCTTCCTTTTACATTTACACAAATGGATACTGCCAACCAGATGGTATCTCCTGGAACTGCAGGGCATCTTTTGGGTACGGACAACCTGGGAAGGGATATTCTTTCAAGAGTCGTCTATGGAAGTCGTTCCATATTGACTGTTGCCTTGATGACAGCACTTATCTCAACAGTAGTTGGTGTAATCCTTGGCTTTTTTGCCGGTTACTTTGGCGGAAAACTGGACTTCATGTTTCTTAGGATAATGGATATCCTCATGGCCATTCCTCCCTTGGTTCTTGCCATGGTGGTGCTTGGTATCCTGGGAGGATCATCAATTATCTCGCTCACCCTTATTGTTTCTTTGGCATTCATTCCGGCGACAGCCAGGGTATCCAGAGGTGTATTGCTTACCGAAAAAAGTCATGAATATGTTTCAGCAGCACGAATACGTGGGGAAAACCATTTTTATATCATGTTTGTTGAAATTCTTCCCAATACTACAGGACCCATCATTGTTGAGGCAACCGCAAGATTCGCCTACTCAATCATGATGGTTGCTTCCCTGGGTTTCTTGGGCGTAGGACTCCAACCACCAACACCTGACTGGGGTATGATGGTCATTGAGAACAAGGCAATCATCTCACAGGCTCCGTGGGCTGTCCTCTCTCCCGCACTTGCCATTGCATCACTGGTAATCGCAATTTCAATTTTCTCTGACTTTGTCAGTAAGGTACTCATACATGAAAGATAAAATATTGGATATCGAACATCTAAGTGTTTCATTCAATACGTTTGAGGGCGAATTCGCCGCGGTAAGAGATGTTTCCCTTTCTCTTGGCTTTGATCAATCCATTGGAATAATCGGTGAGTCAGGTTGCGGGAAAAGCACGCTTGCGTATTCAATAATGCGATATGTCGCCTCAAATGCAAAAGTTGAGGGAAGCATTAAGTTCAAGGGAGAGAATCTCCTTGAAAAAACTGAACAGGAAATGGCAAACTATCGTGGCAATCGTATTGCCATGGTGTATCAGAATCCATCATCTTCGTTGAATCCAGCATTGACTATTGGTTTTCAGCTTGATGAAGTGTCTATCATTCACCAAAAACTGAACAAGACCGAAGCCCGAAAAGCTTCGATCGAAGCACTTTCCTTGATGAACATCGGTGATCCCAAAGGAATAGTTCGCCGCTATCCCCATCAGATAAGCGGGGGAATACAGCAAAGAATATGCATAGCCATGGCAATACTCTGTAGACCTGACCTCATGATTCTTGATGAACCGACCACTGCCTTGGATGTCACGACAGAGGCAACCATCCTCGACTCCATCAAGGTCTTGAGAGATACCTTGCATATGTCCCTCATCTACATATCGCATGACATGGGAGTCATCAACAAGGTAGCTGAACAAGTAGTGGTCATGTACAATGGTGAAATAGTCGAGCAAGGTCCGAAGGAAAAAATCTTTGAACATCCCTTTCACCCCTATACCAGGGCCTTGATCAACTGTATGCCAAGGGGCGGAGTCGTCAAGGAAAATACACGGCTCAATACTATTCCGGGATATGTGAAACGACGGGGAATTGTTGCCAGTGGCTGTCCCTATGCCGATCGTTGTGACCAGCATACTACTACTTGCGAAGCCTTGCTTTCCTTCAGAAAAGTTGCAGATCAGCATTTTGCCTCCTGTGACAGGGCCTACGCCATTGATGGAGAGGAGCTTCTCATCAAGAAAAAAACTCCTCGCAAAAAAAATATTCAACATCAGGTCGAGCAAACTGAAGAGCCTTTACTTGAATTACAGAATGTAAACAAAGTATATGGTACGCTTCGTAAAGTATATGCTGTCAACGACATTTCGGTCTCTGTCAAAAACGGAACAGTCATGGGAATTGTTGGCGAGTCTGGTTGCGGAAAGTCCACGACAGGACATATGGTCTCTGGCCTATTTCGGCCAACCACCGGAAAGATTCTTTTTGAAGGACAAGATATATCCATTGCCTGGAATAAACGATCGGCCAAGACTTTGAAGGATATCCAGTTGATTTTCCAAAATCCAGGAAAAAGCCTCAATCCTTCCCATACGGTCGAACAGATAATCGGTCGGCCAATGAAACGTCTTTCGAATATTGATTCTGCTGAAGAAAGAAAAGAGAAAATCATTCATTTGCTGCATAAGGTAGATCTTGGGAAAGAATATCTTTTAAAAAAGCCAAATCAATTGAGCGGAGGAGAACAGCAACGAGTGGCCATTGCCAGGGCTTTGTCGATTTCCCCGAAGCTCATCGTCTGTGACGAGCCTACAAGCGCCCTGGATGTCTCTGTGCAGGCCTCGGTCCTCAACTTGTTGAATGACTTGCAATTGGATACCCAGGTAACTTATCTCTTCATTTCCCATGACTTGAATGTCATCAATTACCTTAGCGACACCATCATGGTAATGTATGCAGGGAAAATTTGTGAATTTGGAACCAGGGATGAAGTCATGTCTCCCCCGTACCATCCTTATACGGAAGCTTTGCTTTCGGCAATTCCCGAAGTTGACCCAACAAAGCAAAAAGAGCCCATCAGACTCTATGGACAATTACCGAACCCAAGCAAAAAATTGAAAGGCTGTCCCTTTGCCGGTAGATGTCCTAAAAAAGTCGGATCAATCTGTGAGACTGAATATCCCCCAATGGTAAAAATCAGTGACTCCCACTACTATTATTGCCATATAAAACCTGAATTGGATAACAAATAAGTACTGCTCACCTATCAGGAAAACAATAATGCCGTCTCTTGAATCTTTCGATTTTGAGGCGGCATCATTGTTTCTTTTCTTGTTAACTTCCGGTCATTCAAGAGAAAGAATAGAAGCAGTAGTTTCCTTGAAATTCTCAATTTGCTTGGAGAAAAAAGAAATATAATCCTCATCCCAATTTCCGGCAGAAAGAGAAGTTCTCTTGATGGTAATTTTCGAGGCAATCTCAAACTTGTTTGCCTCGCTTCCAAATATACTTTTTACCATATTCCTTTCTCCTGCAACTTTTACTTCATACATGAACTCTCCTGTATGACGTACCGAAAGGTCATTGGTAGATTTCTTTTCCCAATCCTTGAGAAGAGAATCATATTGTTCAATACCATGAGTATTGATGGAATAAATACTTCCCTTTATATATTTTGCCATAGTCTGTTTCTTTCCAAGATCAAGAAACAATACTTTTTTCAATTCATACCCTTCGGGAAGTGCCTTCTGCAACAAATTCTTGACCGTCTTTTCCGATACTCCAGGTTCCAAATCCAAATCAGCAAGAAAAACCTCATTATCCCCAGCAATTCCCAACGACAAGGGATTTACGAATTCTAGCTTGGGTTTCGGATTGAAGCCTTGGGTAAACTGCAGCGACAAAGTGCTTCTCTGGAAAGCCATTTCAAAATTTCTCATGGCATTGATATGACTGATATACAAAGATTTACCATATCTTCTATAGGTACAGATTACTTGTATGCTTCTCTTTTCGGAGAGTATTTTTGGTTCCAAAATGTGTGTCTTTTGTCTTACTTCCTCCAGAATTGAATCAATGTCAGTTGTATCGGTAACCTGGGTAGTCTTTGAACAAACACCACAAGGATGATCGCATTCGGGAAGACAGCGTTCAAGGAGCAATGAAGCCATTGCGTTTTTGTATTCACTTTTCAAAAATGCCTTGCTTACTCTCATTGATACAGAATCCCAGGGAAGTTCCTCTTCCAGTTGTCTGGGTTTGAAAATTGCTTCTGTAGGATCATAGGTTGCTTCCGAAATTGCTTCCATCCAGGCATCTGCTTTCAAGTATTCATCCCAAGCATCAAGACGGCAACCTTTACGATAGGCACTTTCGATGACTGCGCCATATCTCTCATCACCCCTGCTGATCAAACCCTCAATGTAACTGACATTTGGCTCATGATAACTGACCTTGCATCCGCGTATTCTTTCCTGAATTGCCCTCTTGAGCGAAGAGAGTTGCGTATAGGATTCCTCAGGAGTAAGTTGCGTTGCCCATTGGAACGGTGTATGAGGTTTTGGGATGAACGTACCGATATTTATATTCATATTTATATGGGTTGCGTCATAGACTTTGACCAGATAATCAACAATTGCCTGATTCTCTATTTCCCGATCAACAAAAGGCAATCCAACCATAAAATAGAATTTGGCAAGTTTCCAACCACGACGTTTTGCTTCTTGTGCAATCGAGACAACTTGCTCTACGGGAACTTCCTTGTTTATTGCTCTCTGCCATTGTAAGAGTGGTGTTTCTATTGCAAAAGTCAGTCCACTTTTACGAACTTCAGAAAGTTGTTCCAGGATTCCGAGAGAAAAAGAGTTTACCTTCAGGCTAGGAAGGGAAAACGAAACATGTGAAGTAGAATATTCTGCATTCAAACTTTCGATGAGTTCCTTGATATAAGGATGGTCACCACTTGAAAGAGAAGAAAGGGTTACCTCACGGAATCCGAAGCCATGTACATTTTGCTCTACCTGGGCCTTGATAGTTGCATATTGTTTCTGCCTATACGGTTTATAATACTGGCCAGCATGGCAAAATCGACAACTATTCGGACATCCCCTCATTATTTCAACAACACCATTATCCTGGGCTACTTTAAAATTCGGTACCACATAATATTGATAGGTATGATCATCGAGGTTTGCAAATTCTGTGTCTACAGCCCTGATAGCAAGTTTCTTACCTGGATACCACAAGAAATCAAATACTTTCAAAGCTTCGATCTGCTGGGTTCTTGTATAGCCCTTTGCTTTCCCTTCACGCAAGGTTGACACCAACTCGACCAGCCCATTTTCGGCTTCACCAATATAAACAAAATCAATGAAAGGTGAGAAAGGCAACGGATTGGTAGCAGCAGGACCACCACAAATTACAATAGGATCACTTTCGCATCTGTCTTCAGTATGGAGAGACATACCACCAAGTTCCAGAATTTGCAGGATATTGGTGGCACAGAGTTCATACCCTATGGAAATATTCAATAGATCAAGCTCGTTTAGCGGTTTTCCCAGATCAAGGGTATATAATGGCAATTTTTTCTCACGAAGAAGTGTCTCAAAATCCTCTCCAACAGAAAAAACCCTGTCACAATGGACAGAGGGAATCTTGTTAAGAATATCATAGAGAATCCTAACGGCATTGTTGCTCATCCCTATTTCATAGAGATCAGGAAAACACATAGCTGTATAGAAATCTATTTTATCAAGGTCCTTGGTATCTCCGTAATGAAACTCACCACCAGTATATCGTGATGGATTTTGTATCAAAAGGAGATCATCCTTTATTTGTTCTACTACGTTCATCGCATCCTTCTTATTTATTTATCAGCCAAAGTCCCGTATTTTCGTTGCAGGACTCGTTGGTCAGAAAAGCCATATAAACGTTCCAACACCGAATAAACCCTTTTACGTTTTGGCCCATCCTCAAAGGCTTTTTCAAGAGGAATTGCAAAACCAAGCAACTCAGTCGCATACGCTCCGGTTACTGTATCAGATGCTGCAAATTCAAGCAATGAGAGTTGTTCCTCAGAGCCGAGACCTTCAAATACTTGTACAAACTCAGGTCCCTTTACTTTAGCTTCAAGAAGCATTTTGGCATATTGATATTGTCCAATGTTATTTTTCAGATAGGTGGAAAACACCTTGCTTGCTTGTTCTGTTCTTCCAAGGAAAACAAGTGCCTGATAATAATATTGAGGAGTTTCCCCTTCAAGAAGTCCTGACTGTTCCAAGGCTTGTCCACTTGCCAGAACGCTCTGGTATTGCTTTTCTTCCAGTCCTATCTTGCACATCAAGGTATTTGCCTCATGCCAATAGGGATCTTTACTGTCATAGAGAGCAAGAAATAATAACAATTCCTCATATGCGTCCAAAGTGTTTCCCAGTGCAGCATTTGCTTTTGCCTCATAGAGGAGAGATTCACTTTGTATGGTCTTTTTCAGGGCAGTCTGGGCTATGATAATTGTTTTCCCATACTCTTTATTTTCATAGGATTGTTGTAATGCATTTGAAGATGACCTTTGGCAACCCATGAGAAAAAGAAAAAGGAAGAACAAAAGACATACAAACCACTTTCGCACGTGCATGTCGTTGTTCTCCCTTATATATATCATAAAAAAAGGCAAGCAATAAGCCGGGTTCTGTTTATGATGATCATCTATCCACATCCATTGTTTCCAATGGCCTGTAGCAACCGACCCGCAGGCTAAAGACGGACTACCCAACCTGCTGCTTGGTTTTGCTCCTGACGAGGCTTACCCTGCCATACCTGTTACCAAGTATGCGGTGGGCTCTTACCCCACCATTTCACCCTTACCGGTAAACCGGCGGTATATTTTCTGTGGTGCTTTCTATAGCGTTACCGCTCCCGGGGGTTACCCGGCGTCATGTCCTATGGAGCCCGGACTTTCCTCAAGCGACCTTTCGGTCGCCCGCGATCATCTAGCTTGCCTTAAAAACCCCTACAACAAGTCGTCAAATTCACTGCTATCGACAAAATCGGCCAAACCGGCTTCTTCGACATCAGCATCATCAACATGCTTCTTGAACTGCTCTTCTGCACCTTCAACCGCTTCATAATAAAGGATACGGCTACAGTACGGACAAAAATCAATCTGCTTGGCTGAACGAACATCGTTCACAAACTGAATAGGCAACACAATATGACATCCCTGACAAATCAAGCCATGAATAGGAACAATACCTTTGCCTTTCTTGTTTTTTACAATATTGCTAAATTTTGCAAAAAGTTCTTCAGAAATATCATTTCCGATATAACTATCGCATTTTGCAATTACTTGGGACAAAAGATCATTCTTCTCTGCAAGCAAGGATTCAATTTTACTCGATTCAGCATCAACTTCACTTTTCTGGAGCAACATGAGTTGTTCCTTCTCAGTCAAATGTTCACTGAACTCATTTACCTGCTTTTCTTTGGCATGCACCTGTTTGAGAAGGCTTTGTTCCTTGGCTGCCGCATCTTTTATCTCTTTCTCCAAGGCTTCAAACTCACGCTGGGTATTGATCAACTCCATTTGCTTTTCGGAGTTTTCCCTAGCATGCACCGCATCATCATATTGGATGCGGAGGCTCTTCAATTCCTCTTTTGCAACTTCGCTTCTGTCGTGTTCGTCAATGTATTCCTTATTGATCTTGTCAAGCAATTCCTGCTTGACCTTCAAATCCCTCGGCAACTTGACTATCTCTTCCTCAAGGGAAAAACGCTCGGTAAGTTTTTCCTGCAATTGGTTGAGTTTTGCGAATACTTCTGCTTCTTCCATCATTCTCTCCTGGTATATGTCAAATGAAATCCTTCAATTTCCTGCTACGCTTAGGATGTCTCAGTCTTCTCAAGGCCTTTGCCTCAATCTGTCTGATACGTTCCCTGGTTACTTCAAAATACAACCCGACTTCTTCAAGTGTCAATGAGTATCCGTCTTCAAGACCGAATCTCATCTTCAATACTTCCTGTTCTCGAGAAGGAAGGGTTGCAAGAACATCCTTGAGTTGTTCCTGAAGCAAGGAATATGCTGTCTGGGTTGCTGGATTCTCAACTTCCTTGTCTTCAATGAAATCAGATAGTAATGAGTCTTCTTCTTCTCCTACAGGAGTTTCAAGACTTATTGGCTCCCTGGCCACATTCTTTACTGCCTTTACTTTACTCTCGGTCCAACCCAATTTTTCAGCGACTTCCTCATCTGTAGGTTCTCTACCCAAGGATTGCATGAGCATTCTCGATTCCCTTACCACCTTGTTGATCTGTTCAATCATATGGACAGGAACACGAATAGTTCTGGCCTGGTCACTTATGGAACGAGTAATGGCCTGTCTGATCCACCAAGTTGCATAGGTAGAAAATTTAAAACCCTTACGATATTCAAATTTCTCCACTGCCTTGATCAAGCCAATATTTCCTTCCTGTACAAGATCGAAGAAATGCAATCCACGGTTGGTATACTTCTTTGCAATGGAAACAACCAAACGCAGGTTGGCGCGAATGAGACGATCCTTTGCATCCTTCATCATCTTCTGTCCGAATTTGATCCTGGTTGCATGAGAAAGGATATCGTCACAAGGTTCCTCAAACTGATATTCAATATTCTTGAGATCCTTATCTGTCAACTGCAGTTCACGGATAAGGTCCTTGATAGTATCACTGGTAAGATGCAATTCCTCTTCAATCTTGGAACATCTGCTTTGAGTGGCAAGATCCCTTCCAAGTTGGCGCAATTCCTTGGCCGTGGAAATATGGAGCTTATTTTCGAGCTGCTGCTTCTTTTCCTTATATGAACGAATCTTGTTCTCTGCATTGATGAAATCCATCGTAAAGGTGGTAATTTCTTCAGGTTGTAAATCTACCTTGGCAAGTTTCTTCAAAAGCATTGTGCGTGTCTTTCCAAGACTTTCATCATGGAATACATCTTCCCCGCTACTTATCATCTGGTCTTTCTTAAGGATATAGTTCTTCAGGGGAGCCTGCAATTCTTTCAGCTGTTCTCTATAATATTGACTAAAACGTTTCTGGTTCGTGACCAGATCCTTATAGTCCTTTGCATTGTATTCTTCTTCCTGACCTTCGATCTTGGTGTTGAGTGTTTTGATGATATCGTAGAAAAGCGTAATCATGATACCACTTTCCTGAATAACGTCTTTTATGATCAAGGCGCCATCTTCCATCTTTTTACTCAGTTCCACTTCCTGTTCAGCGGTAAGAAGATTTTCCTTGCCGATTTCTCGCAGATACAGGCGTATTGGATCATCACCGGAAGCATCACTCTTATCTGTTCCTAGAATCGTATTATGGCGAACATGTTCAATTTCGCCTTCATGGTCATCGAGGCTTGAAATATCTATATAATGGTCCCCGCCTCCGACTGAATCATCATCGGTGCTTATGCTTGACCAATCATTCTTCATTGAGCCAGAAGAGTCTTCATCATCTGCGCTATCATCACTATCTTCTTCGTCCTGATCATCATCCGAAGACTCACTATTCGAAGCAGAAGCATCTTTTGCAGGGACAGAAGCCAAATCCTCAAGCAAGGAATCTACTGATAAATCATCTTCGACACCTTCGAGCAAATCAGTATCTTCGGGGTCTTCTTCAATATCCTCTTCAATTTCATCCTGTGATGGGCCGTCATTAAAAATACTCCCGGCAACGGGGGCGCTGGTTTCAGAAACCGAAATCTCCAGCTCACTGAGCGTTTGTATAATCTCATCCAAGGCTTCATCATTTGCTCTTTCAGATCCTAGAGCCTTTCGAATGTCTTCCTTGGAGACGAGTCCAGTCTCAGCCGAGCGTGCTACCATGTCCTTGACGATGGTTTGTGAAATGTTTTCATCAAGCATCTGTATCTATACCTACCCTGTTTAATTATCCTGACCAAGAACTTGTCTCAAGAGAGAAATCTTAGTATCAATTTCTGTTTTCTCCCGAAGCAATTCCTCAATCCCTTCTTCCGCGGTGCCATCACTGAGGCTGATGTCTAGCAATCTTTTATTACTTGCCCTTTTTTTTTCATAATTCCTGAGTTGTATCCGATTCACTGCTTCATTTAGTATTTCTTGAGGTGCCAATCTAAACTCTTCCATGGTATAGGAAGTAGATATATCACTCCTTAATTGTGGATCATCAACCATTTGCAGGATATACTCGTCGTTTTTCCCGACATCCTCTCGAGCGGCATCTTCCAATACATCATACAGTGCCTCTGCCTCCTTATCCTCAAGATCCTCGATTGCCAGTTTGTACCTGAATTGCACATACAAACCCCTATTGTTGACAAGTGTCAACATTGCATACAAATCAAGGGAAATCGAAGCAGGATTCAAGGGTTTTACCTTTTCTTGCTCAACTGTTCCCATAGGTTCAAGAACTTTCGTTCTTCCACGAGAATAATCGTCAATTATAGAGGATTCGTCAACCTTCAGCACTTGAGACAGGCGTTTAATCAGATCCTCCTTCTCGATCATGGACTCAGTTGCATCCAAATATGGCCTAACCTTTGAAAAAACAAGGGATTTCCCTTTGGACGTCGTTACATCATACTGATTTACTGCATTGTTTACAAGATAATCAAAGCCTTGTATTGGATGCTGCAAATCAGATTGCAAGGCTTTTTCACCTTGTTTCTCAACTACTTCCGAAGCATCCTTTGCCAAGGAGAGAATCAGCACAGTGTTCTCGATACCATGTTGCTGAGCTATGCTAAGAGTCTTTACCGTTGCACTCTGTCCTGCCGCATCGCTATCGAAAAGCGTAGATACAGAAGTACAATACCGTCTTAGCAATTTGGCTTGTTCATTGGTAAAAGCAGTACCAAGCGGAGCCATTGCATTGGTAAAACCACTTTGATGAAGTGCCACCACATCAAAATTGCCCTCACAAAGAATGGCTGCCTGACTTTTTTTAATCGTATCAAGAGATTCGTACAATCCAAACAGATTGTTTTTCTTGCTATAAATAGGAGTTTCGGGAGTATTGATGTATTTTGCCTTGCTATTTCCACTGAGATCACGGCCCCCGAAAGCCACTGTCTTTCCCTGCCAAGTTCGAATAGGAAACATCAAACGATCCCTAAACAAAGGATAGGTGCGGTTATTCTGGGAAAAAAGGCCACTTTGTCCAAGCAATTCATCACTATAATGTTGTTTTTTCAAAAAACCATGTAACCAGGAGGCGTTGTCTGGAGCATATCCAAGATTGAATTTTTCCCACATTTCTGGCTGTACATTGCGATTCTTGAGATATTCCCTGCCTTTTTCTCCCATTTTTGAATCAGTGAGGATAAAATGAAAGGATCCGGCAATTTTTTCATATAGATCATAAAGAGTCTCATTGATATCGCGTATTCTTTTTTCTTCGGGGTTCTCATCGACCAATTCAACATTTGCTTTTTTGGCAAGGATTTTCACCGCTTCAACAAACGGTACTTTTTCCATTTCCATGACAAAGTCGAACATCGAACCGCCCTTTTTGCAACTGAAGCAATAATAAAAACCTTGTTCATCAACTACGGAAAAAGATGCTGTCTTTTCCTGATGAAACGGGCACAGTCCCCACAACCTTCCACCTCTGCTTGAAAGGGTGACATAATCTGAGACTACTTCGCTTATAGGAATCTTTGCCTTGATCTGGTCAAGGACTGAATCTGATATTTTTGCCATTGAATGCCTTAAAGTATGGTGATGGGTTCATTCCCAGGTTCAACGGCAAGAAGTTTTTCAATCTCATCTTTACCGTAACGTTTTCCCTTTCCCATACCAGGACAAGACAACTGCTCATTATCCCAAGAATCCTTGTTTTCCACTATGCTTCTCCAGAACGGATATGTTCGACATTGCCGCGGCCTACCTTCATAGACCGAACAACCCTTCTTCGTAAGAAAGATACAATCGAAATTATCTTTTTCCTTCAGGCTAATCATTGAAAATGTATCAAAAGAGATTGTTCGACAATACAATTCAAGAAACCGATCCTGTTTCAAGCCAGTACATGCACACAATCTTTCCAAATCTTCTTTCGAAAGGAAAACATACCCAGGTTCGCAACTACAACAGTAATTACAGCCGGTACATTCGAATTGCAGACCCTTTTCGTAGAAGGAACTCATCGATACCCCTTTTTTTACACAAGGACGGAAAAAAGGCCTTCCTCTGAGAAGAAGGCCTTCATTTTTGGAGAGAGAAGGATTCGAACCTTCGAAGGTGTAACCAACAGATTTACAGTCTGCCCCCTTTGGCCGCTCGGGAACCTCTCCATTGCCAAAGACAAACGTACATTACAAAGAATCAAGAACTTTGTCAACCATGAATACCAGAAAACGCAGAGCCGATTGCAATTCACAGGTGTTCCACCCAATTGTTTTCTGTATCTTGTCAATCCTACAACCTTTCTCTTCATTCATAGGTAATTATAAAAGAATTGCCAATCAATCAATTATATTTTGACATAATTTTTCTATATATCATATTTTTTGTTTCTTTTATTCGATTTTTCGTATTTTATTATTGACTGATTATGAATCATACCTAATACTATGGGCAATGGAATCGGTTTTGGAAGATTCCTATACAAGAAGGTCCATATCAGATATAGGAAAAAATCATGGTTCTTTACAATATGCGACAAGAGAAATGATCGGTAATAAAACCAAAACATACGCTAAACAAAATATATAGGAATGAATTGCATTATGGAATATATTGATGTCGATAGTCTGTCTGATTTGCCTATCCTAGGTATGGGGCAGAGATATTTTGACACCATTGGTGGAGATAAAGCATATAGATGTTTTATCATTTCCGAAAAGCCTGAGAATAATAGTTCCAGTGCTGAAAACAAAACAGTGGCAAACTCAGGCATTGAACCCATATTTGAGAATAAGGGGATAGTTATTTATCAGGATACTACGTATCCTCTTCCTGGCTTTTATCGTATAGCACCAGCTAAGGATTATAAGAGTTTTGATGAAATCGATCCCATCACATACCAAAGATTGATGTATATTATATATAATATCAAAAAATTAACAAGAATCGAACTGACTACTTACCATATTCATGTCATATATGAAGAAAAGGTTAACCTTAGTTACAGCCTCCACCTGCTGCTGTTGCCTATGGCTAATGCAAAGAAAATAAATGAATTAGATATTAATTCATATTTGAAATTCTTTAGTGTAGCAGATAATTATCATAAAAGCATAGAATTAAATAAAACACTAAGAGAACTCATCACTAAATGGGAACTCTATAAAAAGGATAATGCTTTTTCTGATCTATTAAATAATAATTTACAATAGATCCCTGTTCATGATAATTTCTTTTTCCAAATAATAAATAACTCTTAAAGAATGCGCTCGATATTGAAATTGCATGAAACTATCAAAAAAGTAAAGTAAAGAAATTTTTCCAGTAGTTTAGTGGTCACCTTTGTTCTGTACATCTTGTTGTTTTTGAATATCATTTGCAATTCAATTTAAAATACCGGGTTAATTTTTTTCTTTGTTTCATGCCCAGTTATTTCATTTCAAGATATACTGGTGACATTTTAGCCCTATTTTTATTCAAAACACCTTTACTATTAAAATCATTTACGTTAGTATTTGCACGCAAAACAGTGATTATGGGCGGTATCTTAACGCAAATATTCTGTATTGATTTGCCGACTTAGCTCAGCGGTAGAGCACGTGACTTGTAATCTCGGGGTCGTCAGTTCAATTCTGACAGTCGGCTATATTACTTAATTCCCTTATTCTAGGTTTCTTGATATCCAAGAAAAGCCTTATAATTCATCTCAAATAGTTTCATATCCTTCAAAATAGAATGAAAACAACAGAATTCTTTATATTTTGTATTTTATTCTTTTCAGTGCCCTACTTTCTTGTCGGTCTAAAGCACAAGGTCAGGGCGAAGCTTTTCTGCACCATCCAAATATACAGGAACTATGTTTTCAACCTCTCCGTTCGTAACTACCATTAGCCTTATTACACGTTCCAACATTCCCTCTATTTCCAGCTCTTGCATGCAGAATAAGGGAGTTACGGAACAGAAACCTCCCTTTCGCAAAGCAGCAGCCGGATTACGGCTTTTCAAATCCCCGGTCTGGGTAATCAACAAAAAGGCCACATCTTCCTCTTGAAGGTTGTTTGCCTCCAGGACCTTTGAATACAATTTACAAATTGACCTATCTATGGTTTCTTTTGAATCGTCTTGTACGCATATTGCGCCACGTATAGCTTTTATCAAGGGGTTGTTCATGACAGGGGTCTCCTCAGCTGATAACCAAACCCTTGGTTACCAGATTTTCGATAATTGCGGTCAAAAAACTCAAAAGGAATATCGTAGCCATTCTCAAAATCGTGATGATCACTGGAGCAAACGGAAAAACCCGGTCACTAGCCCATACGATAAAGGAAAATACAATAATCCAGAACCCAAACAAAAGGTTTGTCCAACCGATCAAGTTCAACGCAAATTGCAAAATATCCAAAAATTCCTGTTGGACTACAAAATAGCTACAGGAAATGTAGACCGCGAAGAAAAAGAGGTATAAGAGCAATGTATAGGTGTGAACCCTGCTGGAAAACGCCAGTAACCGCCGTGTCTGTAGCATGGGGTTATGGTATCATCTTTATTCCACCATCGGCAACAGGAAAAGATACAAAGATATCTCCGCCTTGGGTGGATACGTCGAGAGTTTTTCCTGTTGTACGGTTTGAAAGTGAAATGCTATTGAATGAAAGTTCATAATTTTGAAGCGGCCATCGCAATTGACAGGCCTGTACCATCGAGCTACCTGTTAATTTTGCCGGAAAAAAACTTACTGTCATCCCACTTTCCAAATCATCAAACCGTTGACAATCCGACACGAGATAGCAGATTTCCTTAGCCGTATACCATCTTAGAGGTGGGCCAAATTGATCAAACAATGAATAGGTGGCAAACAAATGATCCAGCCTACCCCCTCCGCCTCCGATGAGCACATAAGAATTCCCTGTCAGTTCTGTCGCCCTTTGCAAAGCCAGGCAGGTATCGCTTTCATCTTTGTCCCTGTCATGTTGTTCAAAACCAATCTTCTTGATTTCTTCAAACAAGGCAGTTGAATCAAAGTCACCGATGGCAAGGTCTACCTTGAAACCAAGCTTTCGGGCAGAGTCATATCCACTATCCGCCGCAATAACAAAATCTCCTGGTTCATAAAGGTCTTGCGGCAAAGCTTTTGGAGGTTCAGCACCAGTAAATATAATTGATTTGCTCATAATTTTTCACTTTTCCTTGCCGATTTTGCAATATTATTATAGAATATTTACACATTCATAAATAAAGAGGATAGTACATGTCCAATTCTGACGAACTTCTAATGACCCTTGCCCTCAAAAAGGCCGATATCATGGTACCGAAAAAGGGAACCGACCTGACAAAATGGGCTGTTGTCGCATGCGACCAGTATACCTCAGAACCGGAATATTGGGAACGCACCAGTGCATATGTAGGTGAAGATCCATCAACTCTTCGTCTTATTTTTCCTGAATGCTACCTCGAAGAACCAAATCCTCAAGAAAGAATCAATCAGATAAATACACATATGTCCCAATATATCAATGAAAAACTCTTTGACACTTATAAGGATTCATTTTTTCTTGTTCACCGTTCCACAGGTGGAGCAAGCAAGGGGAGATGGGGACTCTTGGTAAGTCTTGACCTTGAACAGTACAGTTATGCAAAAGATTCCCGTACCCTCATCAGGGCTACGGAAGGAACCATTCTTTCCCGTATTCCTCCAAGAAAAGAGATCAGGAAGAACGCTCCCTTGGAACTGCCCCATATCATGGTTCTCCTAAGCGATGATCAGCGTTCCGTAATAGAACCCTTGGCCAACAAACGAAATTCCTTGAAAATGGTCTATGACACAGACCTTATGGAAGGTGGCGGGCATCTCAGCGCCTGGGTCATAGACAAGGAAGAGGATTTTAGTATCATCGCCGAATCCCTTCAGACCATGCATGATCGTCTTGATCCTGAAAATCCTTTGCTCTATGCAATGGGAGATGGTAACCATAGTCTGGCAACCGCAAAAAGTTGTTGGGAGGATGTAAAGAAAAATCTAAATGAGGAAGAAAAGGAAAATCATCCGGCACGTTTTGCCTTGGTTGAACTGGAGAACATCTATGATCCAGGTCTTGAATTCGAACCTATTCATAGAGTGCTTTTTGGATTGGATATCAAGACCTTTACCAGTGAAATCGAAAAATGCGCAAAATCCTATTCAATAGAGGTTGTAGAGGACCTGAAAACACTTCATTCTTTGGTAAACAAGAAAAATCAGAACCAACAGTTTGGATTTTGCAATGAAAGCGGATTCTATCTCTTTTCTTTGGTGCAACCGATATCCAGTATAGCAGCAGGAACCCTTCAGGTAGTCATCGATAGTCTACTGAACCAGAAAAAGGCAACTGTCGATTATATCCATGGAGAACAGGTAGTATCTAAATTGGGAAGACAGAAAGGAAATTGCGGCCTCATCCTCCCTGATGTTGCCAAGGAAACCTTTTTTGAATCCATCATCAAGGATAATGCCCTTCCGAGAAAAACCTTTTCCATGGGAGAAGCCCATGAAAAACGGTTTTATATGGAAGCAAGAAAAATCCAGAAATAATCAGCTTAACAAAGCGCTGGCATCGTAGGATCCTGCGCGAACCAAGGTATAAGGTTGCACCGTGCAGTTAATTAATGTAGAAGGCACGGTGCCTTGTCTTTGAGCCCCAACTACAAATGCAGGAACCCTATTTTTGAAAGAAAAGATAATGTCGGTAATATCAGTTATCGACTGGTATCCCGATTCATTTACACTTGTTGAATAAATTGGACTGCCAAGCTTTTGCAGTACTTCCTGGAGAAATGCATCGTTCGGTACCCGGACGGCAGTGGTTCCACCTTGCTTGTTATTCAATATTGCAGTCAGGGAGCAAGGCCAGACCTTTTCAATATCCTCTGGCACAATGCAAAGTTCCTTGGCTTGCTCCAAGGTGGCCAAAATCAAGAAAGGCTTGGTCTCAGCTCTATATTTTATATTCCGCAATGTATTTTCTGCCGGACCTACTTTGGCGCAGAGTCCATATATGGTATCACAAGGAAGAACCAAGACTTTATTCTCTTCCAAGAGATTGACCACCTTTTCAACCGTTCCTGAAACTTGTCGATACAGTACCTGCCCTTCTTCACTATTGCTCATCATTCGTTTCTTTTCTCCTGTTCACAACAAATGCAAAGGATACCGTAAGAACAAGGGAAAAAGCTAGAGCAATTATTAAAATCCAAATAGCTGAAAGGCCTTTAAAATCCCATTTTTCTTTCTTCTCGGAAAGTTTATCTGTTTTAGCAGTGGAAATATCATCATTCTTATCAGAAAAATAAAACACTTGTTCACCTTGGGTTTGGTATCCAAGTTTGAAGGCAGCATCCTTGAGTCCTTCACCGGATTTAAGTTCTACCTTTTGTTTTTCCAGGGAATCAACTTGCAAGGACAATACTTCTTTTTCATAACGAAGATCCTTCAGTTCCTGTTTTACAGATAGATTGCAAAGAAAACCTTGTTTTCCAAAGATTCCAAGCAAAAGAAAAAAGGAAATCCCTGTGCTTAGAATGAATAATAACGCTATTTTTCTTGTCATGCTTTTCTACAACCTATATAATAGATTATAATACTATAGTTATGGTATTCTTGAAAAGCTAATAAAGGGAGGTTAAAATGTTGGAAAACAAACATTATGGACGACAAATTTTCTTGAGCTTGTTTGTAACAGTATTCCTGCTTGTGGTAATTCTCTACCTCTCTGTTAAATTCCTTGTTCCAATGTACAATATCAATCAGGAGCAAATATATAACGTCTTGGTTAGGTTGTTTCCTATTTTGATTGGTTTGGTCATGATTGAAATTGGTGTTCTCATAGCAAGAAGAAAAGATGAGGACTATACTGATGACAATGCAGACAAGCTTCCTCCCAATGCGTATGACCGCCCCTTATACACCCTTCCAGGGGATGATCCAACCCATCTTCATAGCGATGAAATGACTTTTGGACATGAAGTTGTTGCAAAAGAGTCCTCTGACCTGGATTTCAATCTTGTTCAGGCAGGACCTCTGGAAGCTGCAGTACAAGAAGAAAAAGAAATTATCAGACCTGTTACCGAGCAGACCGAAACAAAGCTTTCCGACGGTGTAACCATGGTTGCAATGGCATCGTATGATACAAGTTTTGATTCAATCCTTGATCTTGAACTCAAGAATGCAATCACCCAGAATTATGATTTGACCTTGATTCTCATTGATATAAAGAATGGACCAAAGGGGCCAATCAGTGACAAAATGATTGCCCAATGCACGGATTTAGCCTATTGCTATCTCATGGACAATGATTTCATTGCTGTTATCCTACCCTTCTACAACAGTGAAGAAGCAAAAAGTTTCATGCTCTCGCTCATTCAGGATTGCAAAGCGGAATTTGGTGGTTGTTCAATGGAAATCGGATTCTCTTCTCTCAATGGAAGATCTGTAGACAGTAAATTCCTTTATGGGGAAGCTGAAGAAGCCCTTTCTGTCAAAGAAAACGAATCCAATTAATCCTTCAATGGAATTTCAAAACACATGCGGTCCCTGGTAAGGATAGTTTCAGGAAATATGGTGCGGGCATCTTTAACCAGGTATTTGAGTTCCTTGTCACTGTAACGTGGACTGTAATGAATCAAACCAAGTTTTTTTACTTTTGCATCTCTTGCAATCATGGCAGCCTGAACACTTGTCATGTGCTTTTTTTCTCTGGCTGTTTCTTCAAGATCTCCGGTAAACATACCTTCACAAAGTAAAAGGTCACTATTCTCGACTTCCTTCGCCAGGTTAGGCGAATACAAGGAATCCGTAAGATAGCTGAATTTCCTTCCTGACCTGTCTGATCCCATCACTTGTTCAGGACGAACCAATTTGCCATCAGGGAGCAGCACTTCCTTTCCCTTTTGTAACATACCCCACATCGGACCAATTGGAACTCCCAGCTCCCTTGCAAGGTCTGGATGGAATTCCCCGGGCCTATCTTTTTCTTTCATTACATATCCCATACAGGGTTTTGTATGATCAAGCCGGAAAGCCGATACAGAAAATTCAGGAAGATCTAAAATTACACCTTCCTGAGCTACTTCCACGATAATTTCATAATTGATATACATATCAAGGATTTTTCTATTTGCATCGATATATTCCTTGAGTCTGGGAGGACCGAAGATCGTCAACGGTTCATCCCTGTCGACCTGACTGGAAAGCATCAAGATACCAGGCAATCCAGTAACATGATCCGCATGCATATGACTGATAAAAATGGAATGTATTTTCTTCCATTTCAGGTTCAGCATCTTCAGTGAGACTTGAGTTCCTTCCCCACAATCGAAAAGAAACAACTCACCATCTCTCCTGACCATGGCACTGGTAAGGAATCTATTGGGAAGCGGCATCATTCCGCTTGTACCTAAAGCAAAAACTTCAAAATTCATGTACGCATTATATAGGAAATCAGAGGTTAGTCAAAGTGTGTGCAACTCAACAATTCAATCTTATGGATCCTTCTCAAGCTCCAGAATATGGATAAACCACTTACAACAGCAAGGACTGAGATAATTAAAAGAACTTCCTTTATGGGCACAATAACAGAGAAGTCCAAAAGATAATAAGATAATGCCGGAATTGATCTCTTTGCAAGCATTGAGAGGACACCGTTGAGGTTAATTCCAAGAAGTATCCCTAAAAGTGTACCCAAGGCTATTGAAACCAAGGTTACCGCCATGACAGTTGAGAAATAAACCTTGCTTATTACCCGGTCAGTGGCACCAAGCAATTTGAGTAACGCAATCTTATGTTTATCATCCTCCACCATTTCACTGGAAACTTCACTTATGAAATAGCCACAGAGAATGGCCACGATTATCAATACACCCAATATCGCTTCTTTGCTGGTATTGAGGTTCGTAGCTACCGAATAATTCTCTTCATCCCAGGAAGTAACTGATAACCCAGCTTCCTGCAGGGTCTTCTTTGTAGTCTCTATGGCATTCTCATCTACCAGCAATTCAAAGTAAGTATCGGTAGAAGCTCCAAAAAGCTTTTCAATGAGCGAATAATTGCAAAAAATCAGATTCTCGTCCAATTCCTTATAACCGGAATCGTACAAGGTATCTATGATGCAGAGTTGCGGACGCAACGAAGTACTCTCCACTCCATTTACCATCATAAGGGCTATGCGGTCTCCCCTCTTCACTGAAAGCAATGTCGCCAAACTGGTGCTGATGGAAATACGAGGAAGGTTAGAAGAATCATCCTCCATTTTATCTTTGTATAATGTCATTTGCTTCATTCTATATTCATTGAAATATGTTGAGCCAACACCTTTGACCCTAACCATCTTGTTTGCCGTGGCACTATAGGCAAGAGCCACAGTCTGGGAGACATTCTGTTTGTCGTAAATTGAAGGAAGTGCAGGAATTGCAGTATTAGGGGGCTCATGCACCTGCAAATGGCCATTTCCCAGCAACGCATATTTATCGGCAATCCCATTGCTCATGGAAACAACAAATAACTGTGATAGGACAAGCATGGACACAACCAAGGTTATAAGCAAGATATTAAAAAATATTCGCCTTTTTGCCGTTTTGGTTCCATGAATTCCAAGTTTTCGTGCAGAAAGCAAGAGCACCAATTGTCTTTTCAAGGAGCTACCTCCACACGACGATCATGCAAATGATAGACATGATTACAGCGAGAAGCAAAAAGAGTATCGTGGGTAATAAGCATAAGTGCCACTTGTTGAGTTTCGACTAGAGAGAAAAGCATATTTTCTATAATCGCTGCATTCCGTTCATCCAAGGAACCCGTAGGTTCATCGGCAAACAGAACAAGTGGATTATTTACCAAGGCTCTGGCTATTGCCACTCTCTGGCGTTCTCCCCCTGAAAGCTGATCACTTTTATGACCAAGCCTGTCTTCAAGACCTACCAGTATAAGCAACTCCCTAGCTTTTTTCGTAGCTTCCATTTCATTGGTTCCTGCAATCATTGCAGGAATCTTTACATTTTCCAATGCAGTAAAATCATCAAGCAAAAGGCTATTCTGAAAAATGAAACCCATTTCCTTGCTTCTCATGGCACTAAGAGCTACATCATTGAGTTTTTTGATATCTTTGCCGTCAAACAAGACAGTGCCGCTATCATACTTGAGCAATCCTGCACTGATTTGCAAAAGAGTGCTCTTTCCCGAACCACTTTTACCAATTATTGCAACACTACTGGCTCTTTGGATAGACAAATCCACTGACTCCAGGATGAGCAAAGGATCTCCACCTCTTGCTGTTGCAGGAAAACTCTTCGATATATTTTTCAGCGATAGGATTTCATTGGACTTCGTCATGTATAAACATCTCCATAATATCGACTTTCAAAATTCGTCTCGTACCAATATAAGCAGCAAGACCACTGAAAGAAAGAATGGCGACTACAAGGATGCACAACCTCATAGGATGAATTGTCAGCACAAGTCCCTGGGCAAGGGAGTCTCCAAGGAATCCCGAGATAAAGGGATAGACCCAAATTCCAAGAAAGGAAGCCAATATACCAAGGGATAAACCAACCAAGGCCACAAATAATGCTTGCAAAACAAAAATCAACTGCAATTGCGCCAAACGCAATCCCATTGAACGTAACATTGCCATTTCCCGTTGCTTTGCAAGAAGCAATCTCTTTGAACTGTTTCTTATATGAATTATAATTACTACTATCATAAGGAAGAGGAGAAGCTCCATCATACTCTGCTCCAATTCCATGGCACCATAGAGAGAAGCGTTTGCCTCCTGCCAGGTGATAGGATTGAGCGTACCATCAAGTCCCTTTATCTCTTCTTTCAGTTGCTTCAGATTCCCTCTGGAATATAACCCTACACAAAGGGTAGCCTCTGGATTGAAAGCATATAGGGTATGGAGATCCGTAAGAAACGTTGTATCATCGAACTCATACATAGACGTATAATAAAGAGCACCTATTTCCATTTCCCTTCTTATCGGAACAACCGCCGCTTGTTTTCCTTTTTTCAAGATAGTTACGCTGACAGTATCGCCAAAACCTATATCCGATGCATGAATATAGGAAGAAGCAAGCTTACCTTCCTGAACAAGAGTTCCGCGGAAAGTCCTGATATTTCTTGCTAACCTACCTTCTATCTGGATGCCTCTCAGACGACCTGCAACGGTAACTCCATTTTGTGAAATTACCAAGGTCGGAATATCTGAGTACAGAAACGCATCATCTACAAGATCCAAGTGTTTCAGTTTTTCGACCAAGGCAGAACCTTGTTCCAAAGAATTGTTTGCAAGAGGAATATGAATATCAAAGGATTCATAGGTTCGAATATCATCAAATTGATTCAATTGCAAAGCTTGCATAAAGGAAAGAATCATTGTTATGGAAAACAAGCAAATAGCAAGACCAAAGGCTATGCGAAGGCTAGTATTTCGATGACGATTTTGCCGAGAAAAGGCGTATCTCTTGGCTATGAGGAAGACTGATTTCATTGGTTCACCGATATTGTATCGATAGAACTCTTTTTCCATCCGAGGCATAGGTTATATCGCAATAGGCTTTACCTTTGTCATAGAGCGTTTCCACCCTGGTCTTATCAGCATTAAAAACAATCTCCTTTTCAAGATTATTGTCTTTTGTTACGCGCTGAGATACTGGGACCCCTTCGTTATAGCTAGTCTCACGGACTTTCCCATCTTTATCAACAGTGCGTTCCTTCGTGAGCATCCTTTGCTCATTATACTGGTATTCTGTATGATTGGAAGGAGTTTCTTCGCGTACCAACAAGCCTTGTTCGTCATACGTCTCTGTAATTCCCTGTTGGGCAAGAACCAGGGAACCATGCTCCCCATTTGTAACCTGCATCGGTGAAAGCTTATTTTCTCCCTTCCAGATTTCTTTGATCGTCAGATTATTTGGCAATACTGTCACTTTCTCAAAAGAATCTGAAAGAGTATCGGTAAACCAGGTTCCTTTGGAATCATGTCCAAAATATCCCAGGTGCACCAATCCTTTTCCTATGGTCCTGCTCCCATTGAGTTGATGGGTAACCTCGTCATAGAAAAAGATTTCAATTGATACAAGTTCCCCATTTTGCAATAAAGTTACCTTTTGCAATTTTCCATTCTTTGCATAGGAAAATAAATACTGCAACTCATTTTCTGTTTCACTCATCAATTGGTTGTCTTCATATATCTGGATCAACGTATGCGTGGTATCAGGATAGCTGAAACTTCTTGTCAGTTTATCCCCTTCAAGGCTTTCAGTTTTTGTCCAAAGCCAATCGGCTCCTTTATACAAGGAACTTGAAGTATCTTCGATATGCAAGCTATAAGAAGAGGAAGGCTCATACGGCCCCAGGTCCTGCCCAATACTATTGGATGAATGAACTTCCATCGCAAACACAAAGGATTGCGTACATAGCATAATAAGGAGAACCTGCAAGAAACGTTTCATTTCTCGTCCAGCCCTACAAGAGAATCGAGGAATTCATCTTCATCAAACGGATGCATATCCGCATAGGTCTCTCCAGTGCCTACATACGCAATAGGAATATTGAACTTTTCTCCGATTTGTACCAATGCACCACCTTTTGCAAGGCTGTCATACTTGGTAAGGATCAAGGCATCAAGTTTCACTGCCTGATTGAAAAGATCGGCCTGACTTATGCCATTTTGGCCAGTAGTGCTGTCTATGACCAGAAATTTTTTATAATGGGCATCGTCTATCCCTCTTGCCCTGATAACTTTATCAATCTTTGACAATTCACGAAGCAAGTTTTCCTTGTTATGCATTCGGCCTGCCGTGTCAACCAAGATAATGTCTTCACCCTTGGCCTTCGCAGAAGTAATTGCATCAAAGACCACAGAACCGGGGTCACTGCCATTATTCTGCATGACTATCCTGCAACCTACCCTCTTTGCATGTATTTCCAGCTGGTCTATGGCTGCTGCCCTAAATGTATCGGCAGCGGCAAGAAGTACCTTATTGCCCTGTTTTTGATACAAGGAAGCCAATTTTGCAATCGACGTTGTTTTCCCTACACCATTTACGCCAAGAATCAGAAAAACCGTTACCCCATCCTTGGAAATCTCGGGAATATACCCATGCACCTTGTTTTTTAGGATGCTTTTGACCATAAGCTGTAAATCTTTCTGCGTCTTGGGTTTGGTACTTTTTGCCAGTTTTCTGACTTCTCCACTGATTTGCATCGCAAGATTTGCACCAAGATCACCCTCAATCAAAAGATCTTCCAGTTCTTCATAAAAATCCTCGTCTAGGGAATGAACAGAAAAAAACGCCTTTAACCTAGAACCGAATCCTTTCAACATACTATTCTCCCTATTCTCGCTATCTCTCATTTGTTCCTGCATAAAAAGCATAGGAAGCGAGACTCTTTATTAAATTTACAGATGAAACAAGAGTAAAACCACTTGTTGCAACTAAAACAGGTTCCCAAAATTGATTTTTCAGTCCATTTGTATTTGACAGAGACAAACATGCAACATATATCCCAAACAGGAAAATAGTACTTCTCAAACTTCCATAAAAAGATTTCTGGGCATCATCCAACAAACTTGAATCATTCATCCACAAGGGTTGCAAGTCAAAGGTAAGGGTATTTTGCATTTTCTGCATCTGAATTGCTTTTGTGGAAAATCCATCCTTTGTGGCAACGGCTACCAAAGGAAGTGAATAATCATCTATCTTCATTTCTGAAGAAAATCCATGAAAAGTTCCATCTGCAAACCAGTTGACATTTCCTGTATCAGAAAGCATTTCAAGGTTTCCAAACGTTTTATTGACCAATTTGGCATCAATTTTTATTGCATGAGTACCATCGACATCGAGAGTCAAGGTTTTTCCGATGTATCCAAAAGCTCCCAGAGAAAGTTCATAACTCCCCGGCGTAAGAAAAACATTGTTTGAAATGATTTCCAAAGGTTTTTCATTGGCAACTACAGTCAATCCAGCAGGTCCATTCTCAAATTCAACTAAACCAAGGGCCTCTCCATGTCCTGTAACTTTCATCAAGGATAAGGCTAACTCAGGTTGGAGAGGATATAATTCCTGTGACAATCCAAGTTTATCAAAAACAGTTTGCTTAATTTGAGTGTCAAGAGAGAAATACTCCACCTGCAATCGGATATGACCAGATAGGGGGCTGGCAGAGACCAACAGCAGGGCGTCCATGCCCTGTGAACGACAATACCAAGTCAAACCCTCTGCTCCTGAAACCAAGATTTTTTCCAAGGCAGGATCTTCATCCAAAAGAGTGTATTGTATAGGCAACGAATCAAAAGTGATCGCTTCAGACTGAACGGTCGAAGTCCTTTCGGATTCTACCGCTTTTACATCCTCATTTTCATAAGCCGTATGGATACGAGCTTCAAGGGAAGCTTCTTCTCTTTCAGAATTTTTATTTTGTATATATGAACTCAATCGTCCATCACTATTCAAAAATCGCGAACAATAGATTTTGGCAGTTTCCTCCACAAAGGAGGAAACCTCTGAATTGGGAGTTCCCATTGAAACGATGCCGATGGAAAACGTGTTGTCCTGCGTGTCGACAGAATAGAGTTGGGGGCATACGACAAAAGCCGTTACCATAAGTAACAGAAGCAGTTTCCGAATACCGCCCGACATACCTACTCCTTTTGGTCCCAACGAAGGAAACTCTCAATGAAACTATCGATATCTCCATCCATGACAGCCTGGATATTTCCAACGGTTTGGCCTGTCCTATGATCCTTGACCATCGTGTAGGGTTGGAAAACATATGAACGAATCTGGCTACCCCAGGTTATTTCTTTCTTTGCGATAGCTGTCTTTTGATGTTCCTTTTCTTGCTTTTCCTTATAATACTCGTACAAACGGCTGCGTAGCACTTTGAATGCTACATCCTTGTTCATGTACTGGCTTCGTTCATTCTGGCACTGTACGACGATTCCTGACTCATAATGGGTAATACGAACAGCACTGTCTGTCTTGTTTACATGCTGCCCCCCTGCACCACCGGCACGGTAGGTATCCAGACGATAATCCTCAGGTTTCAGGTCAATTTCTATGGTATCATCGATAACAGGAGACGCATATACGCTGGTAAATGAGGTATGGCGACGCTTTTGTGCGTCAAAGGGGCTGATACGTACCAGTCTATGAACACCTGCTTCGCCCTTGAGGTATCCAAAACTATACAAACCGGAAACTCGTATGGTTGCGCTTTTTATGCCACCTTCATCCTCGAGTAAATCAAGAACTTCGCTTTTGAAGCCATTTCGCTCGCAATAGCGAAGATACATGCGCATCAACATATTGGCCCAATCACTGGCTTCAGTACCACCTGCCCCAGCATGGATAGAGAGAAAACAATCATTCTTATCAAACTTGCCATTCAGAAGGGTCTTTAGCTTCAGACGATTGTACTCTTCAACGAGTTTGGAAATTTGCTCATTGATTTCTATTTCTTCCTCTGGGTTATCCGGTTCAGCAGAATATAAATCAATCAGTTCTTCCATATCATCGATTTTTGCAATGAGCTCCTTCCAGGGAACAATGGAATCTTTTATGCCATTAAGCTCAGTATAGAGAGTCTCGGCACCCTTTTTATCATCCCAGAAACCAGGTTCCAGGGTCTTTGATTCAAGCTGTGAAATCCTGACTTGCATTGAATCCGGGTCAAAGCCGCCTCCATACGGTATAGGCTTCTTCCTTGACAGTTTCAAACATGGATTTATTCTGAAAAAACATAAAAACTCCTAAATATAATATTACTTGCGTTCCAATCTCAACCCAATAGTAACTTTTTTTTGTTCTCCTGGGGAAATAGCCAATGGCCAAATGGGTAAAAGCAAAGTATGTTGATACAAACGTTCCTGCCCCATCGTTGTCTTATAATCAATAGTATAGTCTTCTTTCAGCAAGGTAAAGCGGTTATCGGCAACCAGGGTAATCGAAGTATTGTTCGGCTCGTCATATAACCTGAGCGTTTTGACGTCATCAAGGATTACTTCTGCTTCCTCATAAGGATTTGATTTCTTGCTTTCCAGCAAGGTAACAGGAACAGTGGTCCCCTTCATTCCCAAGGAAAGCGGGATCTCGCAACCATAGGAACAGTAGACCTCACTATTCCCCAAATTTGTAATCGTAATTTCCAACAATACTGTATTCTGTCGAAATTTATAATGCTTTTCCAAGCTAAGTTGACTTGAAAGGAAGCCATTTTCATAGCACTTTGCAATAGCAAGAAACTCTGTATTTCTTTTATCAATGACAGAAAGGTCATATACGTTTTTTCCCATATCCAGACAATGTAAAGTATCAGATTTTTTATATTCATCTAATGGCAAGGAAGGATCAAGGAATACGTCGTTGAAAATTCTTTGTTTCCTCCCTGGTTCAAGTGGATGCAAAGCCTGTGAACTGCCAAAACCGGAAAGAGGGACAAAGGTATCTCCATAATTGAACAAAGAAGGAAGATAGGTCAATTCACTCAAAGCTCCGCCTTTTGCATCCACTACGGCACTGAGATTTTTTCCGATAGTCAGGTATTCCATATTACCGTCATGATCATAATCGACATTCAAGGGATATGAATAATCCTTTTGGGAAGAAAGGACCGATTCGACCTCGCTGATATATCGCCATACCAGTTTACGCACCGAGGAGCGAAGCATTGATCCATTTGCATCACAAACATAGGGAGCTCCTGTGGCAATCTTCAGAAGAAGGGAATCAATCCGCTTACGAATATCTTTATCTTTCTTGTAACTTCGAGTTATTTCCCATAAAGAGGTATATCTGCCATAGAGATACGCCAAGGATTCATCCTTTACAAATATCTCATTGAAACATGACAAATCAGAAACTAAACTGTCATAGCCATACCATCCACTTTGCAGATATCCCTTTTCCAAGGGACTATTCGGATCAAAGAGGTCTTCGATAGAAGAGGCTCCATGGTCAAAGAACAAGGAAAACAAGGCAAGGGTCTCTTCCTCTGTAATATTTCCCTGGCAGAGTTGGTCAATATTCACCATTGCAATGCAATATTCATTTGAAACGTCCTCAAGACGAATCCGTGCCTGTTCAAGAAGATATTTGAAACTTATCTCGCCCATTCCATATTGCTTGACAAGGTTTCCGATCAAATCATCCGTCGGGACAATCTGAACAGTCTTTCCCAACTCCTGCATTTGATAGGGAATTGCCTTGCATACCGTATTATGCACCGTATCATGGCTTGATATCAGTATTTTATCGATGCAACAAAGATTAAGGGTATTTATGTATAAAGGATTGAACAGTTCCCCATAACACCACAAAGTCCGAGGCCTTTGCCCATAGCGTTTACGTATCCAGGTAGTGTCCAGTTCAATTTGATTTGATCGATCTTTCGGTGAAAGTAAGGAAAGCACACTCTGATGGTAACTTCCGCTAACCAATTCAACCCTGCCTTTCCGGGCAAGATCAGCAATGAGCATATTCACTTCTGGATGATTGCATTCCAACCATTCCATGATTGAACCATTTAGATACAATTGCAAGACAGTTACAGAAGAATTGTACAGATAGGTCAACAAAGGTTTGAATACACAAACCAATGCCCGTTCGTATACGGGCATTGGGGAACCAGAAGCAATTTGACTGTACGCACCTATCAGTATTTTCATTCGCTACCGCTTGACTATACATTTGCTCGGGCACGCCTCTGCTGCCTCTGCTATTTGACTATGGGGAACCTGCTGATCAAATTTTGAAAGAAAATTCTCAACTTTACAGCCGGATTCAGGAAACTTGTTTTCACAAATCTTACACCCAATACACCCAACGGTACATTGTTTTCTTACTTTTCCGCCTGGATCGTGATTATTGCAATCAATTACATATTCACTTTCGGCATTCATCAATTGAATTACACCATTTGGACAGATTTTTGAGCATTTGCCACAGCCGATGCACAGGTCTTCATCCACTATGATAAAACCATCCTTATCTTTTGAGATGGCTTCTACAGGACACACGGCAATACAACTGCCAAGATGCAAACATCCACTCTTGCAAGTATTGTCTCCACCAAACAACAAAGCGGCCGCGTTACAGTCTGTAAGACCTTTGTAATCATAGTCCTTGGTCGTAAATTCACAATTGCCGCCACACATAACATGGGCAACCATTTTTCCTGTTTCAGAAACCTTTACTTCCTGCCCCATGATTTCGGCCATCTTTACATTGAGTGCTGCTCCACCTGGGTTACAAAGCCCTATTTCGGCAATGCCATTTCCAACAGCAGCAGCATACGCATTACAACCGGCAAAACCGCATCCACCACAATTGGCACCCGGCATGATTTTTTCCAACGCCAAGATTTTTTCATCTTTCTTGACAGCAAGTTTCTTTTCTGCAAAGGAAAGCCCATAGCCAAAAATACCCCCAAGGATGGCTACGACCAGTACAGCTAATAAAATATTCATGGCTTTCTCCTTATACCAGATGCAAATTCGTAAGCAACGACTTGTCAAATGCCATGAATGCAAGAGCCATCAAGCCAGCAGAAATAAACGCAATGGGCATACCACGGAAAGATCTCCGAACTGGTTGGACATCAAGTCTTTCGCGAATATTACTCATCAGAACTATTGCCAATGTAAAACCAATACCTGCGGCCAAGCCACCGGTAAAGGATTCCATGACATTATATCCATTTGTAATATTTATCAAGGCAATACCCAAAACAGCACAGTTAGTAGTGATCAAGGGAAGATATATTCCCAAAGCCTTGTACAAGGGAGGACTGATCTTCTGAATGACCATCTCAAGTAATTGAACCAAGGCAGCAATGACCAAGATAAAAGAGAGAGTTTCCAAATATTCAAGAGAAAAAGGAACCAAAAGAAAATGGTATATACACCAGCAAACCACAGAAGCTACACTGGTGACGAAGGTAACCGATGCCCCCATCCCTATTGCATTCTCACTGCTTTTTGAGACTCCGATAAAAGGACAAAGTCCCAAAAACTGCACCAGAATGAAGTTATTGATAAATATAAATGTTAGCAGTATTGCCAAGTATGCCATGTTAATTCCCCTTCTTTCGTGATGTATTCCAATCAAAGAATGCTTTCAGGTAACCCATGATCAACAGGGCTCCAGGAGCAAGGGCCATAACCCTTACAGGATTCTCATGGAACCAAGGAATATTAATGACACCCCCAAAAGTTCCCATTGGAAACAGGGTAATCGTCCCTGATCCCAAAAGTTCACGAATTGAAGCAATCAAGACAATTCCCAGGCCAAAGCCCAAGCCCATCCCTATTGCATCAAGTGCGCTGTCAAGCATGGTATTCTTGCTGGCAAAAGCCTCGGCTCGACCTAAGATAATACAGTTTACTACGATCAAGGGAAGATATACTCCCAGAGCATTGTAAACCGAAACTACATAGGCATGCATCACCATCTCAGTAACAGATACCAAGGCGGCAATGACAACGATATAGGCTGGGATATGGATACTATTGGGAATCACATTTCGTAAAGCCGAAATAATGATATTACTGAATAGAAGAACAAACATTACACCGGCTGTCATACCAAGGGCATTTGAAACCTGGGTAGAGACACCTAAGGTGGGACAAAGCCCCAAGACAACTACAAATATCGGGTTTTCAGCAAAGAAGCCTTTTGTCAGCTCCTTGATGTGTTTTCCTTTCATTTTGTTCCTCCTAGGCTTTTTACGAACTCACTACCGCCGGCAATTGCCTTGCCCAATGCGGCAAAAGTAACAGAAGCTCCACTTACCGCTGAAGCATCCTCAGTGGAAAGCATCGATTTGTTGGTAGGAACAGCTTTCTTTCCGCCAGTTCCCTTGAACTTATCCATATATCCAGGATTCTCGCTTTTCTTGCCCAATCCAGGAGTCTCGCTATTGGTCAACATCTTGGCAGAAAGCATTTCCCCGTTTATTGAATAGGAAGCTACCATGGTTAGTTGACCACCGTAGCCCGAACCTTTCAAGCCTACGATATAGCCCTTGGTTTCACCATTATCCGACAGACCGAGATAATACGATACAATCGAATTATCACTGACCACTTCCTCGGAACCGACTGCCCAACCATTGCTCACTTCTTCAAGTGCCTTCATTCTGTTCTCTTGCTCTTGCTTTTCAATGACCGGTTTGGTTATTGAGTTCGTGAATCCCAAGGCAAAAGCACAAACGCCACAGATGGCCAGAAGGATAAAAGCATATTTCAAGTTCTTTTTCATACTTTTTCCTCCTTCAACTGTTTTCGGTATTCCTTTGTATCACCAAACTTCCGCGGAACGATGAATCGATCAATGGTCGGGGTTACGATATTCATCAAAAGGATCGAGACCGAGACTGCTTCAGGCATTGATCCAAAATATCTGAACAGGAAGGTAAAGAAACCACAACCCAGTCCAAAGATTATTTGCCCTTTATGGGTAATGGGTGACGTAACATAATCAGTCGCCATGAAAATGGCTCCAAGCATCAAGCCGCCGGTAAAGACGGAGGACAGGACCTCGCCTTGGAAAAATCCAAGATCGGAACGCAAACCACCGAATATCCAGCTGAGAATTGCAACGGAAAGAATATAGGAAACACTCGTTTGCCAAGAAAGGATTTTTTTGACAAACAGAAAAATTCCACCGATCAACAACATCAGCGCACTGACTTCTCCAATACAACCTCCTACATTTCCAATGAAGGCATCAATTGTATAAGGAGAAAGACCGATTGCATGGGACAGCGAAGTTGCAAGGGAAGAGGCAGGATACCCCGCATTGGCAAGTATCTGATCAGAAGACATTCCCAAGGAACCTGACACGATGGAAGTTTTGACAAAGGAAAGGGGTGTAGCCGAACTGAGAGCATCAGGTACAATACTTGATAGAGCTCTTGGCATGACATATCTGCCCATGGGAGTCGTAAATGAGAAGAATACAAAGACACGTCCGGCCAAGGCTGGATTGACCCAGTTTGCACCAAGCCCGCCAAAAGTCCACTTCGCCACTACGATGGCAAAGAAACTTGCCACACAAGGAATGTACAACGGAATGCTTGGACTCATGTTCATCCCAACAAGAAGTCCGGTAAGGAAGGCAGATCCATCCCAAAGAGTATCCTCCTTGCTGAAAAGACCAAGCAAATATTCAAACAACATAGCCGTACCAATGGATACGGCAAGAACCAATAGCGACCTAAAGCCAAACGCATATACACTCCAGATTGTAGCTGGAAGCAAGGCAAGCGATACGGTCCACATGATAGATGAGGTATCAGCCTTCGCATGGATATGCGGAGATGCCGAAACCGACAACGAGGGTTTCATCATTTCTTCTTTCTCCCCAATTTTTTACCATTCTTCATTCCGTGGACAAGAGGAATATGTGCAGGGCACACAAACGAACAACACCCACATTCCTTACAATCCATAAGATTGCTTTTCATAGCCTCGTCATACATTCCGTGGCTGATATAGCGGTACAGACGTGCTGGCATCAAACCAATTGGACAAACAGCTACACAACGTCCACAGTTAAGACAGGCAGTAGTACGATATTCCTTTTCTTTGGGAAGAGCCAAAAGACCACTGGAACCTTTTGCCATCGGCGTATCCTGGTCAAAAAAGGAAAATCCCATCATAGGGCCACCACTGACCAATTTGTCCGGCTCACTTGAGAAACCACCACAAAAGGCAAGCAAGTCGCTGATTTTGGTACCTATCGGCGCAAGGATATTCTTCGGGTTGGCAATACACTCACCCGTAACACTGATCACCCGTTCATACAGGGGCTTATGAAGCACGATGGCCTCATAAATTGCATTGCAGGTCCCGACATTGACAACCACGGCACCGATATCCAGAGGAAGCTTTCCTGAAGGTATTTCCTTGTTTATCGTAGCCTTGAGCAACTGTTTTTCATCGCCTTGGGGATACTTCATCTTGAGTCCGACTACTTCAATCGGAAAACCTTTTTTTTCGGCAACATCCTTGAGATGAGCAATGCAATCAGGTTTGTTGAGCTCTATTCCCACGATTACCCGATTTGCACCGGCAACCTTGGCGGCTATCATTGCACCTTCCAGGGCAAATTCACCCTTCTCCATCATTACCCTATAATCAGCAGTAAGATACGGTTCGCATTCGACGCCATTTACCACCAGTGCATCCACTGATTTGCCCTTGGGAATGGACAATTTTACATGCGTCGGAAAAGTCGCACCACCCATACCCACTATTCCCATATCCTTTATCAAGGCAAGAAGTGCTTCTCTCTCCTGATCTTCCCAGGAAAAAGTTTGTGTGTACTCTTCATTTTGCTGCTCATCCGGTACGATAATATAAGCATCGCAACAAACACTGTTTGCAAGTGTTACCTTTCGGATATCCTTGATCATGCCAGAAACAGGAGAATGGACATCGGCACTGATAAAACCAGAGGCTTCACCAATTTTCTCACCTTTCTGTACGAGGTCCCCTTTGGACTTCAAAGTTTTCGCCGGCGCACCGAGGTGCTGGGACATTGATACAACCAACTCTTTAGGAAGGGGGAGTCGTTCAATCCGCTGGGAACGGCTGAATACCTTTTTATCATCAGGATGCACGCCACCCTTACTGAACGTAGGTACTTTCTGCATGGAAAACTCTCCTTGAATATGTAATTAAAAACCTATTGTACATTTTTTATAAAATGCGGTTCTATTGTACAAGAAAAACAGTATAATGAAAACCATGAATCGAATTTTTAAATACGCTTTTTGGAAATTAAAAGGCACAAAGGTATATGCACTGGTTGGCAAGAGTGGTACAGGAAAAAGCTTCCGTTCCAAGCTTGTCGCAGAAAAATATTCCATAGATTTGATTATCGATGACGGTTTGCTTATCAGGGGAGACCGAATTCTTGGGGGAAAATCCGCCAAACATGAGAACAATGTCCTTTCTGCTGTACGCACTGCCGTGTTTGATGATCCCGAGCATCAGAAAGAAGTCATCGATGCCCTTCAGAGAGAAAAATATCATAAAATCCTGCTTATAGGAACAAGTGAGAAGATGGTCTACAAGATAGCACAAAGGCTTAACCTTCCCCAACCAGAAAAACTATTTCGTATAGAGGATATTGCCACAAAAGAAGAAATAGAGACTGCCATGCGGATACGGTATACAGAAGGGAAACATGTCATCCCTGTCCCGTCCATTGAGATAACCCGAAATTATCCACAAATTGTCTATGACACCATGAGAGTTTTTTTCAAGAACAAACGCCCTTCTCCATTTCGGAAACGAAAAATCAGTTTCGAAAAGACTATCGTTCGACCAGAATTCAGCAAATATGGAAAAACAACTGTCAGCGAGGCTGCCTTGACCCAGATGGTAGCACATTGCCTTGATGAATTTGACAGCCAAATAAAAGTAAAGAAAGTGACGGTTCAGATAAAAGCGGAAGGGTATGCCTTGAACGTCCGCCTCAGGGTGCCGATGCAACACCAAATCACCACCACTTTGGGCGAACTCCAGGAATACATTGCCGATAGCCTGGAAAAATATGGCTCAATCTTTGTCGCCAGCGTCAACATAGAAATTGAGGAATGGGCCTAAAAATCATGGACCTCAGCACTGGAAGCAACCTGCTGTGAGCCGGAAGGCAGGGTCTCCAGCTTTGGACCCTGAGGCTTTCTCCTTCGGTGAGGTCTCCGTTTCTTGTTGGCAGTCGACACCTCAGTGCTTTCTTCCGTTTTTCGTGGCCTTGCAGGACCTCTTCTTTGCGGGGGCTTGTTGACAGCACGCTGTCCTCGTACACAATTTCGGGGAGTTCGGTACCCGCGATCCAGCAATAAATGTTCAGAAGCAAGTTCCACTTCATAATTTGAGGGAGTCATGGGACTGATTAATACTTTTATCTGCCGGAAAGTCTCTTTGAAACGTTCTTCACTTGTCATTTGGTCATCAGTAAAGAAAATGAGGGGAGCAACCAAGGATTTGATCATATCCGCAAGATTGACCTCATCACCTCTGCCCATTTTTGCCTCGACAACTTTACCATCAAGTTCCTTCAGACTCTTCTGCACCTGGGGAAATTTGCAATATACGGAAAAACAAGGAAGCATAAACACAAGAAGTTTGTATTTTTGCAACTCATTGAAAATTTCCCGGCTATGCCCAGAACCCAAAATCTTGTTCACCTCTTCGGTCAGACGACTGGTAGAGGTTCTGGAAAGCTCATTCGCATATTTTCGAATAGCCATCTTGACATTGAAACGTAAGGTAAAACCTGTAGAGACTGAATATTTTATGGCTCGAATCATTCTGACAGGATCTTCCTTGAAAGACTCGTCCAAATGAATTATTGAGCTGATTCTTTTTTTCTTGAAGTCCTCCATGGCATTGTTGAAATCCAACAATTGGGAGGTGGAAGGATCAAAATAGAAGGAATTAATGGAGAAATCACGTCGTTTTGCATCTTGGTCAATGGAACCAAATACATTATTATTGCCATCCATAGCCTCTTCACCACTACGAAAGGTCGAAACTTCCAAAATTTTATCCTTGAAGACCAGATGAACGAGCTTGAATCGTTTTCCTATGATCCGGGCATTCCAGAAAAGCCTTTGGATTTGTCGGGGGGAAGCACTTGTAGCCAAGTCAAAATCCTTGGGGACATTGCCAAGCATAAGGTCGCGCACAGCGCCTCCGACCAAATAGGCTTCAGCGCCGGATTGTTGTAGTTTGCGAATAGCCCAAACCGCGTCTCGATCAAGCATGGCAGGATTTATCCTGTGCTCATTCTGTGTATAAATATTCGCAACGGGCACTGTCTTGCCATTCTCGTCTTGTTTGTATCGTATCAGCATAATGCTCTCAATAAGTAGGGTGGAAAAGAATCGCATATTGCAGTACACAAGCGATTCGTTATACACTCTTTGTACACCATATAGTGCAAAAACACAACAGGAGTTTAGCAATGATTGACGAAACACAGGATAAGAGGATTATAGAACCCAAAGTTTTGAAAGGGTTCAGAGATACTCTACCTGCCATGGAGATACAGAAAAAGGCCATTATCAACAAATTGGAAACCCATTTCTCCAGCTATGGATTCGTCCCCATCGATACTCCTGTCCTTGAATATACCGAAGTCCTGTTGGGAAAAGGCGGCGGAGAAACCGATAAACAGATTTTTCATTTCAAGGATAATGGAGAACGTGAGGTAGCCTTGCGCTTTGATCTTACTGTTCCCTTTGCCAGATTTCTTGCCATGCATCAAAATGAGCTTGCCCTACCCTTCAAGCGTTTTCACATCGACAAGGTATGGCGTGGAGAAAATCCTCAGAAGGGCCGGTTCAGGGAATTCACCCAATGTGACTTTGACATCGTTGGAGTTGATAATGCCCAGGCCGATTATGAGATACTCGCGATGATGGACAGTTCCTTTGCCTTGATGGGTATCAGCGACTATAGGTTCTGCGTTGCCCACAGAGGATTATTCAATGCCTTTTTGTCATATCTGGAAGTAGAAAATAAAAGCGTCGATATTCTACGCACGGTAGACAAGCTGCGTAAGATAGGCACTGATGAAGTAAAAAGCCTGCTTCAGGAAATTACCAGTTCCGAGGAGAAAGCCGATAAAATCGTCAGCTTCATAACCAAGATCGACGAGAATGAACCTTTCTTGGATACGCTTCACAGACTTTCCCGACTTGCTGGAGACGAACAGGAACATACGCAGAGAATGGAGCAGATCTATCAGTATCTCTCGGATGCAAAGATCCAAGACCACTTCACCTACGACCCTTCCATTACCCGGGGACTCGATTATTATACGGGAATCGTATATGAGACCTTCTTGACGGAACTCCCGAATTTTGGCTCTGTCTGCAGCGGTGGTCGTTACAATGACCTTGCCTCGCTTTACACCAAGGAGAAACTTCCTGGTGTAGGATCTTCCATAGGTCTTGATCGTCTTCTTGCTGCACTTGAAGAATTGAAAAGCCCTGTATTGAAAAGCGGGAGCTCTGCTGATGTCATTGTTTTCTGCCTTGACCCGACCCTGAGAGGCTGGTATGACAGCCTTGCACGTACAATTCGCACATCAGGTCTACGTTGCGATGTCTATATGCTGGATAAAAAGATGGGAATCCAGTTTAAATACGCCGAAATGAATCACATTCCATTCGGCTTGACCTGCGGGAGCGAAGAGTTTGCAGCAAACTCCGTTACCCTAAAGAATCTATTGACTAGAGAAACGCATCGAAATATTTCCATCGAGGATGCGATTTCTCTTATCCAAAGGAAATAAGTTTGCAAGATTTGAAACAGTTGCCGGTCTACCAACACCGGCAAGAAATTCTCGATGCTCTTCGTGACAACCAAGTCATAATCGTCGAGAGTCCTACGGGAAGCGGTAAAACCACCCAACTTCCCATCATCCTCCTTGAAGCCGGCTATACCGATTCACTTTGTGTAGGCATTACGCAACCAAGACGTATCGCGACCCTTTCGGTCTGCGAATTTATCAAGAAACAAATACATGAAAGAGAGGGGTTCGTCGGCTACAAGATGCGCTTCGAGGATACTACCGATTTCACTACCAAGGTTAAGGTAATGACTGACGGTATTCTCCTGATGGAATTGAAAGCCGATCCCTTACTCAAGAATTATGGTGTCATTCTTGTTGATGAAGCACATGAACGCTCGTTGAACATTGATTTTATCCTGGGATTATTGCAGGATGTCATGAAAAAGCGATCAGACTTCAAGGTAATCATTTCCAGTGCCACCATTAACACCAAGGTGTTTTCGGAATTCTTCAATGGTGCCCCTATCATTTCGATTGATGCCCAAATTTATCCGGTAAAGATAGTATATCAACCCCTTGAGGCTGAAAAACTTGATTTCCAGGTAGAAGCCATTACCCGTATCGTCATGAATCAGGCCAGGAACAACCGTGGCGACATCCTTGTTTTCATGAGCGGGGAATTCGACATCACCACCTGCGTAAATGCTCTCTATGGAGCGGATTCCGAAAAACTTTTGGAAATCTATCCTCTTTTTGGACGTTTGAGCAAAGAAGAACAGGAATCTGTATTCAACGATACCACAAAGGGAAAAACCAAGGTTGTCGTTGCCACCAACATTGCCGAGACCTCAGTTACCATCGACGGGATCACTGCCGTCATTGATTGTGGAATCGCAAAGATCAATTTCTATAACCAAAAAGATTTCACGACTTCCCTGGTACCGCTTCCTACCAGTCGTTCAAGTTGTGACCAACGCAAGGGACGTGCAGGAAGAACTGCTCCCGGCACGTGTTTCCGTCTATACTCCGAACAGGATTTCAAAAGTCGTTATGCCTATGGCACCGAGGAAATTCTCAGGACTGACCTATCGGAAGTCGTACTGAGAATGAGTGACCTCAGCATCTTTGACTATGAACATTTCCCTTTTATAACCAGACCTAAAAACAGTGCCATAACATCAGCTGAACAGACTCTTCGATTCATCGGAGCAATCGATGAAGACAGACACCTGACCCAAATCGGTGAACTGATGTGTAAATTCCCCTTGGCCCCAAGACATTCCAGGGTAATTGTTGAAGCCCTTGTCCATTACCCGGATGTCCTTGAAGAGGTCCTCATTGCCGTTTCCTTCCTGTCAACGAAAAACCCTTTCTTGCTTCCTCCAGGTGAGGAAGAGCAGTCGCGAGCGGCGCATAAACATTTCAACAATTCCCAATATGGGGATTTTGTCTCCTATCTGAATATTTTCAAACAATATACGGACAACCCCAGCAAGGAAGCCAAGCAAAGATTCTGCAAGCGTTCCTACCTCGATACCCAAGGGATGCAAGAAATCTTGCACGTTGATGAACAATTAGGTGAAATATGCGGAGAAATTGGCTTTCCTTTGACTCATGGTGGCAATGTGCGGGATTATCTCAGTTGCATAGCAAGCGGACTTTCCCAGTATATCTGTATCAAGAACAGGGGAAATATGTACAAGAGTCTGACAGCTGACCAAGTATTCATCCATCCAGGTAGTGCCTATTTCAGGACACCGCCGCAGTTTATCATTGCCGGGGAAATTGTACAGACGAGCAGGATGTATGCACGTGCCGTCAGCCCCCTGGAGAAAGAATGGCTTGATGACATCTCCCCCAATTTATACAAACACCTGATAGGATTGACCAAGGAAGAACCAAAACGGCTTTCAAGGCAAGAAGAACGGGAAGAACGGGAAGGAAGGGAAAAAATCCAAAAGGCCGCGGACAGCAAGGCAACAGTTACCGTCTACAGAAAAAGCTACCCAACTGTCTTGCTCAACCATAAGAAAGACAAACTTATGGCAATCATTCCGCTTGAAGATCTCGCCTATCTATCTCAGGCCAATGAAAAGGCCCCAAAGAGGCCAAAGAATTTCCTCTCGGCGTTGTCTTTCAAGGGTTTTTATATCCACTATGCTGACAAATTCTTCTCTATACTGGAATTGAATGGCAAAATAGATACAGAAAAAGGTGTTTTGGATAATCCACCGAGTGGAATTTTTACGGTGGAGGACAAGCAATTGCTAGTTGACAACCTCTCTTGGATCCTTGCCTTGTGCAAAAGCAAAAAGGACCGCAAGAGGCTCGGTTTTGTCATGCTTGATCAAAGCGGAGACGGAAATTACCGGTTTGCCTTCAACAACGACTGTTTCGATGCCCTGGATACTTCATTGTTCTCCTTGCTGCAACTTTCGGAAGCCTTCGAAACAGCAGGAGACGTCCAGATGGCCAAAGAAACAGGTAAGCTATACGGCAAACTCCTCAAGTTGGTCGAATAGTCAGAAAATTGGTTTTGCAATCACCAGATGCTGCACAAGTGCAGTTTCAATGGGACGAAGAACGGCCTTGCCTTGGCTTTCCATCAGGACAAACAAGACCTGGCCGTTCATTTTTTTCTTGTCCTTCATCAGCCGTTCTCGAAAATCAATCCAATCACCTCTTCCGATTCGGTAATCAATATCATATCCATAGGACTTGAATAACTTTATGGCACCAGTGGCGTACGCCTTGTCGGTTATCCCCAAGGTAACCCCTGCTTCCAAGGCCCTGCAAGTCCCCCAGGCAACTCCGATTCCATGGCCAAGGGAAAAATGGGCAGAAGCCTCAAGGGCATGTCCAAAGGTATGTCCCAGATTAAGCATCTGACGAATCCCCAGAGTCTCGGTGGGATCTTGTTCTATATACCATTGTTTTACTGCAAGGGAAAGAGTCACCAAAGTCTGGAGGGTCTCATTGTTCCTGGCAAGGATTTCATTCTTTTTTGTCAGTAAGAACCTATATAAATGTTCATCTTGGCTTAGCAGGGCATGTTTAAGGACCTCCGCAAGACCATTGAGAAATTCTTTTTCAGGCAAGGTTCTGAGGGTATCCATACAAATCAAAACTTCGTTGGCAGGATAAAAGGAACCAACCATATTCTTCAGACCCTTGAAATCTATTGCTGTCTTACCGCCAACAGAGGCATCAACCATACATAACAAGGTCGTCGGTACCAAGGTAAGCTTGCAACCTCTCATGTATATTGAGGCGGCAAAGGCTGCCATATCACATACAACTCCCCCACCAAAACCAATAATCCTTCCATCCCTAGCTAAGCCTTCATCGATGGCCGTGGCAAGAATCCGTTCAACGGAGGAAAAAGTCTTTGCAATCTCCCCACTGTCCAGAACTACGTTTGCCGGTGGCAATTGCTTGAAAAGGGTTGCCGTATTGGTATCAAAAACCCACAAAACGGAACGCCCATAATTGCCAAGACGCTCAGAAAGATCTTTCAGGTCATCAGCAAGGAATACATCAGTTTGTTTGCCATTTGCAAGGGTAGCGGTAGATAATGATTTCATACATAACCTTATACCCTTTGTAAGCTGGAAAGACAAGAAGCAAAGAATATTTTCCCACTTTCAATTGACTGATTGTTTTTTGTTTTTCACTTGAATTAATGGGATAATTTCAGCACAATACAGAACATGACTCAATTAAGGTATTTTGATAATGCTGCCACGACCCCCATGGGCAAGGAAGCATTGGAAGCATATGAAGCTACGGCACTTGACTACATCGGAAACCCATCTGCCCTTCACCTTGAAGGAAGAAAGGCAAAACAAGAATTACAGGATTGCAGGGAAAATATTGCACGTCTTCTCAAAGTTTCGCCCCTTAACCTTACCTTTACCAGTGGTGCCACTGAATCGAACTCCATTGTAATGAACAACCTGCTCTGGACCCAAAAACCAGGCGAGGTGATCCTGTCCAATATTGAACATCCTTCCATCAGTGAATATGCACGACTGCTAAAACAAGTAGGATGGAACGTCATTACCATCAATGCTCCCCAGGGGTTCATACAACCGGAGGACCTAAAAAAGGCCCTTACCAAAGAGACCCGGTTGGTATGCTGTATGTTGGTAAATAATGTCGTAGGCTCCATCCAGAATATTGCAGGCCTTGTCGAGACCGTACGAGAATTCCAAAAACAAAACGGAAGAAAAATTCATTTCCATACCGATGCCGTGCAGGCCTTGGGCAAGATACCCTTCTCTCTCTCAGATCTTGGCGTAGACAGCGCATCGTTCAGTGCACATAAATTCAATGGCCCCAGAGGTATAGGAATATTGTACAATACCGATTCTGGGTTACAAGCTCTTTGCCGGGGCGGGGACCAGGAGGATGGGTTGAGACCTGGGACAGAGAATCTGGCTTCCATCAAGGCCATGACCGTAGCCTTGGAGCAGGCCTTTGCCTTTCGGGAAGAACATTTCAAGAAAGCTACTGCAATACAGGATATGCTTCAGGAAGAACTCAGGGAATTTACCCAGTTGTCTCCCAGAAGTAATTGCAGTCCCTATATTCTTGCCCTTTCAGTCAAGCCAATTCCCAGCGAAGTATTTACCAGAATGCTCTTTGATCAAGGATTCTGTGTTTCCTCAGGTTCGGCCTGTTCCAACAATGTAAAGAAAAAGGGAGAGACAGTCTTATCGGCCATGCTTGTCAAACCTGCTGACTCCAGAAGTAGCATTCGCCTTTCCTTTGGGTATGACACCACGCTTGAAGATGCCAAAACCCTTGCAGAGACCATCAGAACATTATATAGGGAGCATTCATGAAAGACTCTACACTCTACCTGGTAAGACTAGGTGAAATTTCTTTAAAAGGCCTTAACCGTGACTATTTCGAAAAACGCTTGAAGCAGAATATAAAAAACAAACTCAAACCTTACCGAACACAAGTTTCCAAGCAAAAAGGGCGCATCTATTTCGAAATTCATAATGATTGTCCTGAAGCTGTCACCAGACAGGCTTTCAAGACAACTTTCGGCGTAGTTGGTTTCTCCAAATGCGTACGTTGTGAAAAGGATATGGAAACCATCAAGGCTGTTGCCGCAGAATTGATAAAGGCAGAACCATTTGCCTCTGGTACGGGTACATTCAAATCGATTTCTACACGTGCAGACAAGAATTTCCCTCTTACCAGTTATCAGATTGATTGTGAATTGGGCGGAGTCGTCCTTGACACCTACCCTGACATGAAGGTACAGGTCAAGAATCCCGATAAAATAATTCATTGCGAAATAAGGGACAAGGCATATCTTTACACTTCTCCCGAAGCCGGCCCCGGAGGTCTTCCTGTTACTACGGCTGGAAAAGGGATGCTTTTGCTCAGCGGGGGCATAGATAGCCCGGTGGCAGCCTACAGGATGGCTCAACGCGGTTTGAAATTGGAATGCATTTATTTCCATGCCTATCCGTATACCAGTGAACTTGCCTTGGAAAAAGTCAAAAAGCTGGCATCCTTGGTTGCTCCATATCTTCAGGGAACTCGGTTGCATGTCGTCCCCTTTACCGACCCTCAACTGTGGATAAGGGATCATAGCCCTGAGGATGAACACACCCTCATGTTCAGAGCTTGCATGATGAAAGTTGCCAACAGGATTTCCCTGGCTCAGGAAGGAAACTGTATCGTCACAGGAGAGGCACTCAGTCAAGTTGCAAGCCAGACTCTCGATAGTTTGGTTTTTACCGATAGCATGAGCGATCAGTTGGTCCTCAGGCCCTTGATCGGTATGGACAAGCAAGAGATCATGGATTTGGCAAAAAAAATTGAAACATATGAAACCTCGATCCTGCCGTATGAGGATTGTTGTGTTATATTCAGTCCAAAGCATCCCTCGGTACGTCCTGACAAACAAGCCGTTACAGAACATTTTTTGGATATGCATATTGAGGATTTATTGCAAGATGCCATCAAGAATACCGAAACCTTTGATTTTGGCCCCCATGGGACCCCCCTGCTGTCGCTTTAATTAATTTTCTGGTATTTGTATTTTTTGTTACTACTGTGTAAAAAGCGGTAGCGTATCATCACTGTTTATATATCGGAGGCTTTTCGGTGAGAATCGGATTAGATGTAGGCTCCACAACCATGAAATGCGTCGTTCTCGATGATTCAGGTGCGATCCTTTTTAAAAAATATCAACGTCATTTTTCACAAATCCCTGAAACGGGAATCAAGTTATTGCAGCAAGCCTCTCCTTTTTTGAAAGGGGAAAAGACTACCATCAGTATTTCTGGTTCCGCGGGAATGGGACTTGCCCAAAATCTGGAACTTCCTTTCGTCCAGGAAGTCTATGCTACACGAATTGCAGTATTGCAGTATCTTCCCCATAGTGATGTAGTCATTGAGCTTGGTGGTGAAGACGCAAAAATCCTGTTTTTAGGGACGAACATGGAAGTCAGGATGAACGGGACTTGTGCCGGAGGTACTGGTTCCTTTATCGATCAAATGGCTACTTTGCTCAATGTTTCCCAGGATGATATCGATATTTTGGCAAAGCAGGCAAAACAAAGCTATACTATCGCCTCTCGTTGCGGCGTATTTGCAAAAAGTGATATCCAACCTTTGCTTAACCAAGGTGCCGAGAAATCAGATGTTGCACTTTCCATTTTGCAATCAGTTGTTAATCAAACTATTGCAGGGCTTGCCCAGGGACGTCCAATAAAAGGAAATGTAGTATATCTCGGAGGTCCCCTGACTTTCCTGTCCCAATTGCGGACTTGTTTTGACGAAACTCTGCGACTCGAGGGAACCCTTCCTGAGAATTCCCTTTTCTATGTCGCCATCGGAACAGCACTTGTCACCAACGATATATTCTTTGACATAAAGGATTTAATCGAAAAGCTCAAGCAATATGACAATCAGGGTTCCTATACAAGTATACCTGCCCTTTTCAAGGACACCCAACACTATGAGGCATTCAAGGAACGCCATGCAAAGGCCACCTTGCCTACCCTGGATCCTGAATCCTATACGGGGGAAGCTTTTATAGGTATCGATGCGGGATCAACAACGGTCAAGGCTTGTGTAATCAGTGAAAACGGGGAATTACTCTATAGTCGTTACCAAAGCAACAATGGAAATCCGGTTCAGGCAGTAAAGGAATTCCTGACTACTTTTCTGTCCAGTTATCCAAATATCAAACTGGTCAAGGGCTGTTCCACTGGATATGGGGAACATCTGATCAGTAACGCCTTCAATCTGGAATATTCCATCGTAGAGACCATGGCCCATTTTATCAGTGCGCGTTCTTTCTATCCTACCGTCGATTTTATCATTGATATCGGTGGACAGGATATCAAGTGTTTCAAAATTGAAGAGGGCGTCATTGATGATATTTTCCTCAACGAAGCGTGTTCCTCAGGTTGCGGATCATTTCTCCAGACCTTTTCCAATGCCCTTGGCTATACCCCTGAACAGGCCGCAAGTCTTGCTGTCTCGGCAAAGCGCCCAGTCGATCTAGGCAGTCGTTGTACGGTATTCATGAACAGCTCAGTAAAACAAGCCCAAAAGGATGGCGCTTCGGTTGCTGACATTTTTGCGGGACTTGCCATTAGTGTAGTCAAGAATGCCCTCTATAAAGTAATCAGGTCTACAGATCCTACCATGCTGGGAAAGCATATCGTCGTCCAGGGAGGTACCTTTCTTAATGATGCTGTGCTCCGAGCCTTCGAGATGGAACTGGGCATTGAGGTCGTCAGACCCAATGAAGCAGGATTGATGGGCGCCTATGGATGTGCCCTCTATGCAAAAAAAATGCACAGGACCACTCCGCTGGCAACTTCAATGCTCGACCTTGAGGAATTGAAGGATTTTACACATTCTACCAAAACCATGTATTGCAAAGGGTGTACGAATCATTGCCAGTTGACCATCAATACGTTTGACAATGACAGAAAACTGGTAAGCGGAAATAAATGTGACAGGATCGTGAAACCCGAGGCTTTCTTCAGTGATCCAAGTCAATATAACATTTATGATTTCAAGCAACGATATCTTTCAAATTTCAAGCCCCAGAAAAATCGTCGAGGACAGATTGGATTGCCTCTTCAATTGAATTTTCTTGAGCTGTTGCCCTTTTGGCATACTTTTTTCTCATATCTCGGTTTTGAAGTCATTGTTTCCCCCTTCTCTACCAGATCTACGTATCTTGATGGCCAGGCAACCATTTCAAGTGACACGATTTGTTATCCTGCAAAACTCATGCATGGTCATATTCAATATTTAATTGACCATGATGTGAAAACTATCTTTTACCCCTGTAGCAGTTACAATATCAATGAGGAGAAGGGAGACAACCATTTCAATTGTCCAGTTGTCGCTTATTACCCAGAGGTACTGAAACATAATATCCCTGATCTCGCCAGCGGAGACATTACTTTCATTTCTGATTATCTATCTCTTGAAGACAGTCATTTTCTCCCCAAGAGACTTTATGAGATATTGAAACCACACTACGATATTCCCAAACGTGAAATCCGAATTGCTTGTGAAAAGGCGTACAAGGCTTATGACACCTATATTCAGGCTATACGGACGCAAGGTGAAATAATCATTCAAAATGCCCGTGAAAGAAATATGCCGATCATGGTACTGGCAGGACGCCCCTATCATGTCGATGCAGAGGTAAACCATGGCATCGATCAATTGCTCCTGCAATGTGGTTGCGCCGTTATCAGCGAGGACAGCATCTCCAATAGAATGAAAAAAGAAGGTCGCAATGTCTTGAATCAATGGACGTATCATGCCCGGATGTATGACGCCGCTCGTTATGTATTGACCCAAAAGGATATGCATGTCATCCAGCTGGTTTCCTTTGGATGTGGGCTAGATGCGGTTACGACTGATGAAATGAGAGATATCATGAGACAAGGAAACAAGATCTATACTCAAATAAAGATAGATGAAATAACCAACCTGGGTGCTGTGAAAATCAGGATCAGGAGTCTTCTGGCAGCGTTGGAGGCGACAAGTAAATAATGGCAATTCCATTTACAAAAGAAATGAAAAAGGATTATACAATCCTCATCCCCAATATGTCCCCTGTCCATTTCGAACTGGTCAAGGAAGTATTCGTAAACCACGGATACAAGGTAGTATTGCTGGAAAATCAAGGTCCGAATGTAATCCGTGAAGGTTTACGATATGTACATAATGATATCTGTTATCCTGCCCAGCTCGTAATCGGGCAGATGATCGATGCCTTGAAGAATGGTACGTATGATCTGGATAAGACAGCCTTGGTCATTTCCCAGACGGGGGGGGGGTTGCAGGGCCAGCAATTATCTTTTTTTGCTTCGCAAGGCCTTGGCAAAATGTGATATGGAACAAATTCCCGTCATCAGCCTGAATCTCAAGGGTATGGAGAAAAATCCGGGATTCAAACTTACCTTTTCCATGTTGTTGCAAGCCTATAGCGGTTTCATCTATGGCGATATCTTGATGGCTCTTTCAAACCAAGTTCGTCCCTATGAAGTGCATAAAGGCGAAGCCGATGCCTTGGTAAAGAAATGGAATGTATTCCTGAGCGAAAAATTTGCTCACAATAGTGGATATATCGGATGGGCGATGAAAAGGAACCTCAACAAGATTGCCTCGGAATTTGCCCAGATAGAAGTCAACAAGACACCAAAGATCAAAGTAGGTATCGTCGGAGAAATTTATATGAAATATTCTCCTTTGGGAAATAACAATCTCCAGCAATTCCTTGAAGATCAGGGATGTGAGGTAATGATTCCTTCCATGATGGGTTTCTTGTATTATGGTGCAGATAACGCCGTTACAGACCGGAAATACTATGGGGGACGCTTCTTTTCCTCTACATTCACCCAATTTGCCCTCAGACAATTCTACAAGGTTGAGGATATGTCCAACGAGGCTATCAGAAAGCAAAAATGCTTTACAGTCCCTTCTACCTACCGCAAGACCAAGAAATTGAATGAAGGAGTCCTGGATTACGGGGTGAAGATGGGAGAAGGCTGGCTATTGACTGCAGAAATGCTGGAACTTGCCGAAAGTGGATACAAGAACATTGTCTGCACCCAGCCTTTTGGTTGCTTACCAAACCATATTTCTGCCAAGGGAATGATTCGCGCCGTAACGGAAAGAGCTCCCGATGCCAATATCGTACCTATCGATTATGACCCTTCGGCTACTCATGTCAATCAAGAGAACCGGATCAAATTGATGCTTTCCATAGCCAAGGAAAGGCTGGCCAAAGAAACGGAATAATTGAGAGAGAACCACCAAGACAATATATCTTGGTGGTTCCTTTCAAAAACTAGGTCCATTATTCAAGACACAGGCATTACCTGTTCTTATATACGGTTGGTTATCCACGAAACGACATCGCCGATGGTTTCATCATGACAATATTCGTTGAATATTTCATGGAACAAATTACCATAAATTTTCATTTGTTTATCCTTTGACGCTGCCTGTTCGAAGAATTGATAGGTATCTTTTGGATCGACCAGCCCATCTTTCTCCCCGTGGAGCATCAAGACAGGATAGGTAAAAGTAGTTCTTGCTGTCTTGAACCATACGATGCCATCCTGGATGGCATAGCAAAGACCAACGGTAAAAGTCATTGTATTATCAGGATCCTTGCCATACCAGTCCACCACTTCCTTGACAGAACAAACACCCGCTCCAAGTTGGTTGGGAAGTTTGAAATGAGGATCCATTCCTCGTTCCACTGACGTAATAAGATGATTATTGTCTACGGTCAAGGCACCACTGGTTATGATCCCGGCCAGTCTTTCTCCTGGATATTTGGCTCCATAGAGAGCAACTGCAAAACCGCCCATGCTATGCCCCAATAAAAATACAGGGATATCAGGGTTTTCCTTGATTGCCATCTCAACAAAAACATGTACATCATCAAGCATTTCGTTGAAATTTGCATAATATGTACGTTCCCCTTCACTTCGACCATGACCTCTATGATCAAAACGGTACGTTCCGATACCTGCTTCATGAAAAGTCTTGCAAAGATAATCGTATCGTCCTTGATGTTCGCACAAACCATGCACGATTACACAGACTGCCTTGTCATTCTTGCTGGTCTCTTTATTGAGAAACAACTTTGTATTATCGAATGAAGATATCATAACTTCCATTTTCTGCCTCCGTTTTTCATACTGGAATGGGTGCAGTCCGTTGTCAAGTTTTTATTGCAAGATATGCATCCCAAAAAAAGGGTTTGCCAATAGGATATCCCTATAAACAAACCTTTTTTTATCCTTGCATCTTCATCAAATGCAATTCATTGATTCTTTAATAAACTTTATTCGATTGCCCTCATTGCAATTGCCATTTGTTCAAGGACTTGTTGTCCTGTTTTTTCGTCACTTGCCACTACTTCCCAACGCACCAAGGCATCTTCACTCTGACTCACACGCTGGAACACTTGGAACCAGGGAGAACGTAAGGTTGCCTCCTTGTCATAGGACTTTGGCAAATTGTAGCGAAGAAGCGTAGCATTGAGATCTTCCCCAAGCTGGTTGGTCGTAACCTTAATGGCTCCCATGGACAAAATACGATCCTCAACGGCCTTCTGGAGCGTAGTTCTCTTTCCTTCTTCCTTGATCATGACTGACCATTCCCGTTGTCTCCAAGTACTGTCCTGAAGTATTTTTGCCTCATCAAACCGACGGGGATCTTTTGCATAGGCCTTGAGGACTAGCAATGTGAAGAACAAGGTATTTTCACTGGCAAACAAAGGACTCATCCAATCTCCTACTGTCAGGGGAAATTGAAGATAATAATGGGCAGACTCTTCAACGGCTGCAAGAAAATGTTTATCTCGATTATTCAGCAAAGTATCCTTGATATAGGAATGGCCATTTTGGACCAGGGAAACTTTTTTCCCTTGGTGAATCTGGTTCAGTAACAAGGCAGGAGAAGCTTTTATATCAAAGAGGAACATCGGATCAAAAGCTTCTTCGGGTTTTTCGAAGTAATCGTGAAACATCTCTGTCAATTCATCCAAGACCAATCCCATGACAAAGCAAGGGGATAGCTGACTCCCACGATACAGAAGATCCATGCGGTCTCCATCGCCATCGTAGACAAAGCACATATCAACAGGATGCTCTTGCAGATATTGCCTGACCTCGGAAGTACTACCTTCACTGCCAGGGTTCGGATCGCCACAAGGAAACGCCCCGTTGGGGACAAGATGCAGATACGTTCCGTCTACACCACATTGGTTCAAACCCCTGCTTATAGCCTCACCATTGCTCCCATGGAGGAAGTCACAGACTACTGGCAACCCTTTCAGGCTTTTTGTAGTAACCTGAGCCAGTCTCATTGAGTAATCGATAAAAGAGTCGAGGGTGTTGATTGGTACTATTTTTCCACCAAGACGCGTATTGCACAACAATTCTTCATCATAGTATTTCTGTACGGTCTGCAAACCACCCTTGGGGCCACAATTTCTGGCAATGCTCTGGACCTGTGGCGCAACCAACTTCATTCCAAGATACGATCCTGGATTATGGCTGGCAGTTATCATTAGCCCGCCACTTTTTGATCTTTGCATACAGTTATAATAAAATTGGCAGCTTCCTATTGCATTCAACTGTACATATACAGTCATCCCAGAAGCTTGGAAAACTTCAAGTGCCTTCTGCATGATAGCTTCGGTACCCACTCTCGTATCCCGACAGACAACTATCGAATAAGTCTTTACATCATGAATCATGTAATATGCAATGGCATGACAGAGAGCACTAGTTGTTTCATCGTCGAAATTATCACGTTTACTTCTGATATCATAGGCCTTGAACAGGTTCTTTTTCATTTCTTTCCTTTGTGTGGTATTCCGCACTGCAGTGAATCTCAAATTCATAGAAAAAGGACAAGTCCCCCAAAGCGGAGCAAACCCATCCCCTTCTTTTCTATCTCCATATTGTCTTGTTATCTTATGCTTTAGCCAATTTTCCTTGGCAAAGGTTCAATGTGGTTTTTTTGTCAAAAAGATTGAACTTTCCTTTGGAAAATGAAATTCCTACTTTTTTCTCTACATCAAAATCCAAATCTCCAAAGATAACGGAATTCAGGAAACTCTCTCCAAAACCTAGCTGGACAATGGTTTCCATTCCAGAAGGAAGAGAAGACAGGATTACGCCTTCTGCCATTGCATCGGAATCGGCAATTTCCACATGTTCTGGTCGGATGCCCAACACTATTTCCTGTCCTTTTTCCAATTGTACCGCATCGTAAGGAATGAAGGCAAGCTTGACATCACCTGGTAATAGCAGGATCACAGGATTGATGCTTGCTACTGTTCCTCCAATAAGATTGATTGGGGGAGAACCTACGAAATCTGCGGTAAAAGTATTGGCAGGACGGCGATAGACCTCAAAGAGGAGGTGCATATTGTTGCATGTAGCCATTTTTCATGAGACAGACCTTGTTTGACAAGGTCATTGCTTCAAGCTGGTCATGGGTAACATAGACGAACGTGGAATCAGTTTCCCGATGCAAGCGCTTGAGTTCCGTGCGCATCTCCATCCTGAGTTTGGCATCAAGGTTGGATAAAGGTTCATCCATAAACAGGGCTTTAGGCCCGGTGGCCAAGGTGCGGGCAATCGCAACACGCTGTTGCTGGCCTCCTGATAATTTCAGAGGGATATCGATCCTTGAACTCACCTATCTTGAGCATATCCAAGAGTTCGTTTACCTTTTCTTGCACTTTATCCTTGGGCCATTTCAAATTCTCAAGTCCAAAGGCAATATTTTTGTATACGCTCATATGGGGCCAGAGCGCATAGTTCTGGAAAAGAAAACCCACATCACGTTTATCCGGCGAAATATCAATTCCGTCTTCGGAGGAGAACACGACCTGTTCATTGATCGTAATCACCCCTTCAGTCGGTGTCTCGAGACCTGCAATCATCCTCAGTGTAGTTGTTTTACCACAACCCGAGGGACCCAGAAGAGTTACGAAGGAACGATCCTCAATAATGAGGTTCAAATCATCTACGGCAACAAATTTTCCAAAACGTTTGGTAACGTGTTTCAATTCAATCCTTGGCATGAAAGACTCCTTTAATTGCTTCCAATTCCCTTATCGATGGAAGCCCCTGTCAGTTTATTGACCATGAGATTGAAACCTACGACAATGACCACGATCATGAGATTGATGGCATTGGCATACTGATTCCACCCCTTTTCGTTGTACTGGAACAACAAGGTCGTAAGAATTCTCGTTGAAGGAGAAACCAAGAGTATAAACAAGGACAATTCTCTCATACAAGAAATAAAGGGCAAGAGATATCCGCTTATAAAAGTGGTTTTCTGGATCGGGAATATTATTTTTGTCATTCGTTTGAACCAACCGATGCCAATAATGGTTCCCGCCTCTTCTATCTCCCCAGAAAGCTGAAGCATCGCGTTGATACCACTGCGAGAAGCAAAGGGAAGATATTTTATTGAACCTACTATGACCAGAAGCCCGAAGGATCCATACATGGCAGGGATGAAACCTCTTCTCACGGCGAACATGGAAAGATATATGGCTCCAAATGCCATGGAAGGCATGAGATAAGGGAAAAAGGTAAGGTTGTTCACCCAAGTTGCCAATAGTGATCCTCTCCTCTTTGCAATGGAATAGCCGGCGAGCATCCCCACGGTTCCTGCAATCAAGGAGACAATTACCGACAGTTTGAGACTATTGGTCAGCCCAAGCCAGATCGAGGGATTGCGAAGGATACCTGGTTCACTGTTTGCAATGTCCGCCCTACCGGGACCTATCCAGAATTCAGTGGTAAAGTTCGAGAAAGAATAATTTCCGGGTGCCATGATGAACGATTCAATGGCAAAGGATACAAGGGGAAGAATCGCAACCATAAGCAGGATTATGACCAGTACGATGGTAAGAGGTGTCCTGGCTTTCCGCAGATTGAACAGGGAAATATTGGAACTCTTTCCAGTGATAGTCGTATAAGCCTTCCGTTTTCCGGTAATCCATTGGTTCAGCATGAGAATTCCAACACCAATTACGATCATGACCAGGGCCATGATATACCCATAGCCTGGGTTTATACCGTTGAGAGTCCGGTACATCTGGGTTGTCAGAACCTGATATCTGACAGGACTTCCCAGAAAGGCAGGAACGGCAAAAGCGCTCATCGTGCTTGAAAAAACCAAAAGAATGGTGGAGAGCAATGCCGGTTTAACTATGGGAATAGTTATTTTCCGTGTTATTTGCCACCGGTTGGCATGAAGCAACATTGCTGCTTCCTCTAGATTGGCATCCATATTTCGCAAAATACCACCGATGAGAATGTAGGCAAAGGGGGCATAGTGGATACCTTGGACAATTACAATAGGAAATAGCCCATAGGCAAACCAGTTTGCAGTTTCAATGCCTGTAAGGACGGTAAATAGACCAGGGACACCCCCTACCCTGGAATTTCGGAAGAAGTTCAACCAAGCCATGGCAAGAGTCCAGGCCGGCATGATATAGGGGAATACAAAAACCGTTGAAATGAATGCCTTGCAACGAAGATTGGTCCTTGTCACTGCCCAGGCAAAAAAGCCACCGACTAAAATGGCCATCAAACAAGATAGGGAGGCAACAACCATTGTATTGAGAAACGGTTCATAAAAAATTTTCTGGCTGGTAATTCCACTGGCAAACATCTTTTTCCAGTGGAAAAGGGTAAACGTACCTGAAGCTTGCTTTATAATGCGGGCTTCCGAGGAATGTACGGTTAACGTATCCGTCACGATGGTAATCAGAGGGACAAGCGTGAGGTAACCCAAAACAATCAACAATACCAACAGAATGATATTGTGTGGTTTTTTTAAATAGGATTTAAGGTTGTTCAACCTGCTTTTGGTACTCATGGGGTATTTCCTTGGCAAAAACCTGCAGGGGATTCCTGCAGGCAATATTCAATTGGTTAAAATTAGTAAAGATACTGGTTGAGGAATTCCTCGACCTCTGCACGGTGTTCAAAGCAATAAGATCCATCTTCACCGACAAGCAAAGGTTTCCAAGTCTCGAACGGATAATCAATATCCTCTTGAATCGGATTGTTCGGATTTGCGCTATAGGTACCGCAGTCGGCTCCCCAAGGTGCAAAACCTTCAGCGGAAAACAAGTACTCGATAAATAGTTTGGCTGCGTTCGGGTGTTCAGCGGAGGCACACACCAGGGTGTACAGGCTATAATAGAAACCACTGAACGGCTCCATGGTCATACTTGCTTTCAAGGCAAGGTTCTTGCTGGTAGCATAGCGAGCCTTGGAATACACGAAGAGTCCGACAGGTGGATTGATCTTCTTTGCATTCTGGCCCTTGATACCTACGTTCTCTGCAATGGTGGTATCACTGGTACCGACTATCAGATCGTTTTCAAAAATTGCCTTTATCCATTCATATCCTGCATTGGGGGTAGTCAGGACAATATCCTTTCCATAATACGATTTGTAGGCCTTGGCAATCTTTGCAGCCCATTCATCAGAGGTACACATGGTAAGGAAATTTGCATTGACCCCTTCCTGGAACGGATTCTTGAAGTTAAGGGTACTTTTGAAAGCAGGATCTGCAAACTGCCAGATATTGGAATAAGGAACAGAAGAAAGACCTTCATCGTTATAAATAAAAACTTTATTAATTGCAAAAGCTTGCAAGGGATTTTGCATGGAAACAGGAATTACATCCTTGAGGGTCGGGGGAACATAGTTATAGAGATACCCTGGTCCCAGCAGTTCACCGACCAACCTTCCGGCATCCTGTGCCAGAACAAAGTCAGCACCGCTTACCTTGGCCTCTGCTTCCTTGGAGACCTTCTCAATCAGCTCAAAGTCCTTGAGATTCGAACTCTCAACTTCAATACCATATTTTTTGGTAAACCCCTCGGCTGCCTTGGCTATTCTGCTGCTGGTTGCATAGACAACAACTTTTCCTTCTGCCTGAGCCTTGGACACCAATTCTTCATGGGTCAATTCAGGCTCTACGACAGGGGATGCAACGGCAGTCGGTGCAACCTCTTTGGCTCCAGTTGCCATAACAGCTGTGATGGCAAATAAGGAAACCATCAGATACGCAAGCAATTTTTTCATACGCATACTCCTCTTTAATGATTTTTCTCACCCAGGTCAAAGTATATCATCCCTATCTTTGGTTTTGGTTTTTTATATTGCAAATGGATTTGAGCATGAATGCAACATTTTTTGCACATTCTCCCTACTTTGTCCAAGAAAGATTCACATTATTGCATAAAAAAACATGCTTCTTATCAAAAAGCATGTCCTATAGGGCAAATATGCGACAAGCCAATCAAATGGCAACGTGCATTTTTTCCTTGATATCAGTGAGATTGGCGTTTCCAATCTTGTTTGCTTTCTCGGTACCAGAGATTATCAAATCCCTTACTTCACTACGGTGTTCTTCATAGTAATGTCGTTTTTCCCGGATAGGATCAAGCAAGTCATTCAAGACACCGTTCAACAGCTTTTTACAGGCAACGCAACCAATTGCTGCATTTTTGCACATGTGTTCGATATTCGGGGCCTCTGCCTGATTGAATACACAATGGTATTTATAGACATTGCAAATTTCAGGATGCCCAGGAATCTTTACGGTAATTCTTGCAGGATCGGTAACAGCATTGCGTACCCTCTCCCATACTGCCTCGGGAGTGTCGGAAAGGTAGATGGCGTTACCCATGCTCTTGCCCATTTTTGCATTACCATCCAGACCGCTCAACCTTCCGATCTTGCTTAGCTTGACCTGCGGTTCCACTATGGAGGTACCATAGAGATCGTTGAATTTTCTGACAATCTTTCGTGATAGTTCAATATGCGGGATCTGGTCTTCCCCAACGGGGACAAGGTCTGCATTGCAGAACGTGATGTCAGCTGTCTGACTAACCGGATACCCCAGGAATCCATAGGTTAGATCTTCATAACCATAATTCTTGGCCTCGGTCTTGATAGTCGGGTTATGCCTTAGTTGATTGACTGTCACCAACATGGAATAAAAAATTGTCAATTCCGCTATGGAAGGTACCTGGGACTGTTGTACGATCGTCACTTTTTCAGGGTCCAATCCCACGGAAAGATTATCCATGGCAACATCATAGATACTGCTGTTAATCAAGGAAGGTTCTGCAAAATGCGTGGTAAGTGCCTGAACATCGGCAAGCAGTATGAATTCTTCATACGTGTCCTGTAGTTCTACCCGACTCATCAGAGATCCTACAAAGTGACCAAGATGCAGCTTCCCTGTCGTCCTGTCCCCGGTAAGAATTCTTTTTTTCACTTCCATTCCCTACTCCTTATGAGAATCACTGTTGCTATTCTTGGCAACTGGATTATCGGTACTGTAATATCCATTTCCCTTGAAAATAACGGCAGAAGGGGTAAATATTCGTTTCATGGTATGCTCGCAATTGCACGAAGGACATACAGCGGGTGCAGTATGCTCCGATACGCTCTGATGCAATTCTACATGTGCATGGCACATTTCACATTCATATTCATATATAGGCATAATTTATTCTCCTTCAAATGACAAAGCCAGTAATGCTCTGTTTTAACATATCCATCTGTTCCTCGGATAACTTCATACCCTTGATAGTAAAAAGATCATCCTGTATCAAGAACATCTTCATAAGGTCGGCTATTTTATAAGGAACCTTGTCCTTTTTTAACCTAGCAAGATAACCTGTTCGCACCATCTGCGACAAGGTTTGTGCAAGTTTCGCGGAATCCATGGTTATATAGGCATCCAAGGTATGGGAGTCTTCTTGCTTTCCTATCAATAACAAAATACTTTTCATTTGCTTGATAGCTGAAACAGGGAGACCAAGACCAAAATCAAAAAACGTCTCTGGCTCCAAGGCATATACTGCAATAGCGGTATTTACCATCATGGAAGCCGTTGTTGCATCTATGTAGGGAACTTCCTGTTTCATTGCATCATAGGCAGTTGCATAGGATCCATTGGAAAACAGGAAAGTATCATTCTTGGCAACGGAAAAACTGAGATCGCTGTCTTTTTGCTCAAACCAGGAAAGGCCATCGCTGTTTTCTTTTCTGGTAAGGGCTGACGAATACATCATGCCTGTGTTGATAAGAAATTTCGGGTAATCCCCCTGAACCACGCCATAGATCGAGAGATCCTTGGTCTGCAAGGGATATTCATCGCCATTGGGGGTAAGGGAAACAGAAATTCTATCTGCCCGTTTGGTAAACTCCTCCATACCTTTGAAAGCTGACACAACCAAGGCGTTTTCTGCCTTTGCATCAACAGTCATTACGATAGTATTGGGTTTTGCCATTCCCTGAAAATAATAATACGGCTTCGCCTTCCTGCCCAAGGAGGTGCAGGAAGTGAAAAGCAATATCGTTATACTGGCGACAAGGATACCTTTAATTCCTTTCATTTCAGGCCTTTTTTACTGCAAGCCGAACTGAATGATCCCCACAATCAAGACCTTCCCCCTCAAGGGAGACCTTTTCAAGTGAGTTGGCCAAGGTTTCGCTGGCAATGGTCGTTCCAAAGTCAGTAAATACTTTTTCGATGACTTCATCACCATCATAGGATAATTCAATTCTATCAGAGACATCAAACCCACTTTCCTTGCGCAGGTTCTGTACACTCCTGACTATGTCACGGGCAATTCCTTCTTCAAGCAATTCCTCTGTGACTTTGGTATCAAAACCAACAGTCAAGGATCCATCATTGAGGACTTTCACGCCCTCCATTTCAGTTCGCTGGACAAGGATATGCTCTAAGGTAAGTTCAATTTTCCCTGCACTGTATGCTATCTTGAGACTTTTTCCATCCAGAATCTGAGCAATGGAACTTCCCGACAATTTTTCAATCTGGGAAGCAACTTCTTTCATATTCTTGCCCAAGGCAGCACCAAGAACCTTGAAATTGGCTTTTGCACTGTAACGTACCAAATCGGATTCATCACTCTGAAGATGCACTTTCTTTACATTCAGTTCCTCGGCAATGATGTCTTCCATGGAAAGGAGAATCTCGCGTTCTTCCTGTTCACGGTCAACAAGATACAAAGTCTGCAACGGCTGACGTATCTTCAGGTTGTTGGTGGCTCGAACGGCACGGCCCATGGCAATTGCCTTTTGGGTCAGGGCCATCTGGGTTTCCAGGACAAAATCACGTTGCGCGTTCTCATAGGTAGGATAGGAACAAAGATGTATGCTCTGCTCCATATCATCTGATTTGAGATTCTGGTAGATTTCCTCAGTAGTAAAGGGAATCAAGGGAGCAGCTACTTTGATGAAGGTCATCAGTACCCTGTACAACGTATCATAAGCTTCCTTCTTGTCCCCATCATTCTCACTACGCCAAAACCTTCGACGACTGCGACGAATGTACCAGTTATTCAGGTCATCCAGGAAAGGAACGAACAAGGAACTTGCTTTTTGGATATCATACGCATCAAAAGCATTGGTCACATCCTGAATAAAACGCTCACTACTGCTGATAATCCATTTATCCATCGGATTGGAAAGCTTTTCATAAGGCGTTTCGCTCGGTTCATACCCATCGATATTCGCATAGGTTACAAAGAACGAATAGGCATTCCACAAAGGAATGATCAAAGTCTTGAGAACATCCTTGACACCATCTTCACTGAATTTCAAATCCTCTGCCCGGACAACAGCACTGTTCATGAGAGCAAATCGAAGACTATCGGCACCATATTGGTTGATAAGCTCCATGGGGTCAGTGTAATTGTGTGCACTCTTGCTCATTTTCTTGCCTTCTGCGGTAAGAACGATCCCATTGGTTATACAGTGCGTGAAGGCAGGTTTATCCCAGAGACCGGCAGCAATGACTGTCAAGGTATAGAACCAACCACGGGTCTGGTCCAATCCTTCACAGATAAAGTCTGCCGGGAAATGTTCTTCGAAGAATTCCTTGTTTTCAAACGGGTAATGGAGCTGGGCATAGGGCATCGATCCTGATTCAAACCAACAATCAAGCACATCCTTGATGCGCCTCATCGTACCTTTGCCATCAGGACTGGGCCACGTCAATTCATCTACGAAATGCTTATGTAAATCTGGCACTGACTGGCCACATTTTGTTTCCAATTCTTCTCGGCTTCCGATGACCTCGATATAGTCGCTGCCATCACATTTCCAAATTGGAATCGGATTTCCCCAGAAACGGTTACGGCTGATAGCCCATTCATGGGCATTCTCGAGCCATTTGCCAAAGCGACCTTCCTTGAGATGTTCAGGCATCCAGGTAATCTGTTCATTGGCGTTGAGCATCGATTGCTTGATCTTCTGGACATCGACAAACCAACAACTCATTGCGCGATAGATCAAAGGCTTGTGTGTCCTGTAACAGAACGGATAGGAGTGCAGATAATTCTCTCGTTTGACCAAGACTCCATGATCCTTGAGCCAAGCAATGATATCCTTGTCTGTATCCTTGACAAAACGACCCTTGAAATCCGGCACTTCATCAGTAAAACGACATTCATCATCAATCGGACACACCACAGGGATTCCGGTTCCCTTAAGCACCTGATAGTCATCAACACCAAAACCACTGGCGGTATGGACAATACCACAACCATCCTCGGTGGTTACATAATCTCCGGTTACGCAGACAAAGGCACCTTGTTCCCTAAGGTTTGCAAAGTAGGGAAACAACGGTTTATACCGCATTCCCTTGTAATAACTACCCTTCTGCTCGTCAACTATCTCGTACTGATTCTCATCCTTGTAATAATGGGAGATCCGTGACTTTCCGAGTATATAATAACAGTTGTCTGTCTTATCAAGAACCTTTACATAGTCAATATCGGGACCAAAGGCAAGCGCAAGGTTGGAAGGCAATGTCCAAGGCGTAGTAGTCCAGGCGAGAAAATAGGTGTCCTTTTCCCCTTCTACGGCAAACCTTACAGTTACCGACTGGTCAACTACATCCTGATACCCCCCGAGATTGACTTCGAAGTTTGACAAGGGACAGCCCAAGGCAGGACTATAAGGCAGAATGTTATATCCCTCATAAATAAGACCTTTATCAAAAAGGGTCTTGAATACCCACCAAATGGATTCCATGTAATCAGTATCCATAGTGCGGTAACCATGTTCAAAATCAACCCAGCGTCCCATTCTGTTGATGGTGCTCTTCCATTCGGAGGTGTACCGAAGCACAATGGAACGGCACTGCTCATTGAAGTTTGCAACGCCATATTCCATGATGGCAGAGGGTCCACTGATCCCAAGGGTTTTTTCCATCTCATATTCAACGGGGAGTCCGTGACAATCCCAACCAAAACGACGATTGACCCTCTTGCCCTTCATCGTCTGATAACGAGGAATGGCATCCTTGATCGTACCAGGAACCAGATGCCCGAAATGAGGCAAACCTGTTGCAAACGGAGGCCCATCATAAAAGACATACTCATTATCGGCGGGTCTTGATTCTATTGACTTGGTAAAAATATCTTCTTCCTGCCAGAAAGATAAAATCTTTTCTTCCATCTCAGGAAAATCAACTTTGGTGGTTACTGTACGAAACATACACACTCCTTGAAATGGGAAACCTTCACCGACTTCCGCATTGCTGTTATTCTATTCATAAAAACGCTGAATGGCAACCTTTACCACCGTTTTTTCCGTTGACCTTTCTCGTTTGTCACGTTAGTGTGGCAGTATGCAGAGTTTCCCCGTTTCCAGTTCCATCAAGCGATTCTCATCCCGTTTCAAGGATGCAGGTTTCTCTCTCTTTATAGTGGGAGGTGCTATTCGTGACCATCTGCTCGGCTTGCAGAATGACGACTATGATTTCACTACTGATGCTGACCCCCAGGAAGTGATTTCCCTTTTTCCCCATGTCATTCCCACAGGCATTGACCATGGGACTGTTACGGTCATCTTCGAGAATCAAATGTTCGAGGTAACTACCTTTCGCACTGACGGGGATTACGTTGATGGCCGGCATCCTTCATCGGTAACCTTTATCAGGAATCTTGAGGAAGATCTGAAACGAAGGGATTTTACCATCAATGCCTTTGCAGTGGATTGCAGCAATGGAAATATCATAGATAAACACGAAGGAACGAAAGACCTGAAAAACAAGATGATCAGGGCCATCGGGGATCCTCATCTTCGTTTCTCCGAGGATGCACTCAGAATCCTGAGAGGGTGCAGGCTTGCTTCAAAACTCAATTTTTCCATTGAACGGCAGACATTGGTGGCAATGGGCGAATTGAAGGATAATCTCACCTTTGTCAGCAAAGAACGGATTCGCGAGGAGTTCTTCAAGATGATTGGTTCTGGACAACCTAGCATCGGACTATCCTATATGAGGGAAACCAGAATTCTTGAAGTGCTTTTTCCCGTTCTGGCACAAGGAAATGGAATTGAACAAAAAGGAATGCACCATGAGGACATTCTTTCCCATAACATTTCTGCATGCCAAGCAGCCGCGGATATGGGCTTTACTCTGGAAGTACGGCTGGCAGCCTTATTCCATGATATTGGAAAAAGCCTGACCATTGTTGAAAAAGACGGGGGTTATACCTTCTATCAACATGAACTTGTCGGGGAACGCGAGACAAAAAAAATATTGTCATCTCTCAAGGCAAGCAACGAACAAATCAAGACCGTCTCTCATTTAGTCAGGGAGCATATGTTCAATTACCAGGAAACCTGGACTGATAGCGCCGTACGACGCTTCATCAACCGAGTTGGTCTTTCCTATCTTCCCCTGCTCTTCCAGCTCAGGTTTGCCGATCAGAAGGCAATCAATGGTTCAGTTGATATACGGATGGTCTCTGAACTGGACGGAAGAATCCAAGGGATTCTGTCAGAACATGATGCCTTGACTGTCAAGGATCTGGCAATCAATGGAAATGATTTGATACTTCTGGGGATTCCCAAGGGACCAAGCATCGGCAAGATTCTCAATTTGCTCTTGGAAACGGTCCTGGATGACCCAAAACAAAATACCAAGGAACAATTGAGCGATATTGCCAAATGCTATCAGTCTGAATTCGTATCGAAGATACTTTCATAGGCAAGCTTGGCAGCATTCTGCTCCGCTTCTTTTTTATTACGCCCTTGAGCCGGCCCAAAGGAAAGTTCATTTAAATGAACCTCTACATGAAACGTGAAATCATGTTCTGGACCAGTCTTCTTCACCAAAGTGTAGGTCGGACATTTGCGCCAACGCTTCTGCATGTATTCCTGAAGGCTTGTCTTATAATCCCTATGATAATCATACTTGAGCACTGCCTGGATCTGAGGTTCCAGATTGTCCATGACAAAAGTCTTGGCAACCTCAAAACCACTATCCAGATAACAGGCAGCAAAGAGAGCTTCAAGACAATCTGCAAGCAATGCCTTTTTTTCTCTGCCCCCGCTATTTTCCTCGCCCTTTCCAATGAGAAGATACTGGTCGACATGAAGTTTCCGTGCCACTAAAGCCAGACTATCCTCACTCACCACCACGCTCTTGATTTTTGAGAAATCACCCTCATGTTTTGCAGGAAGATTTCTGAAAAGCCAATCAGCTACGATTACCCCAAGGACACTGTCACCCAAGAATTCAAGCCGTTCGTTGTTATCGACCAATTCCAGGGTTTCATTTGCAAAAGACCGATGCGTGAATGCAAGATTCAACAATTGCAGGTCTTTACAAACTATACCGCTGTTTTTTACAAAAACAAAAAGCTCCCGTTCTCTTGATTCAGAGATCTCGGGAGCTTTCCCAAAAGATTTATCATCCATTGAAGATGAACCTTAGAGCTGGGTGGAGAGAAAATCTACTGCGTCTTTAACGGTCTCGAATTCATTAGCCTTTTCATCAGGAATGGAAACACCCAATTCCTCTTCAATGGCATACACTAATTCATACGTATCAAGACTATCAGCTCCCAGATCCTTGCGGAATGAAGCTTCCATTGAAATCTTTGCTGGATCAATTTCGAGCTTCTCTGCAATAAGAGCCTTTACTTTCTCATAAACTACCTTACTATCCATTTCTTTCTCCTGAACTGCGTCTATTTATCTTGTAAATCAATAACCTGTACACCACGATAAAAGCCGCATTTTGGGCATACGCGATGAGGCAGGACCATATTACCACAGGTACTACAACGGGAAAGAGTCGGAGCTACAAGGCGCATGTTAGCGGCTTTACGAGAAGCCGCGCTGGCCTTTGAAGTCTTATATTTGGGTGTTGCCATTTGAATTTCCTCTTACACTACGCAAAATTTTGACACTTAAGCAAGAATAACGGAAAACCCTTATTGCGTCAACAACTTGACACGATTTCCCATCATTTGTACGACTAACGGTGGAACCATCGGAGAAATGTCAGCCCCATAGGCTGCCATTTCCTTTATGGCACTGGACCGTAGCTGAAAGTATTTCGGGCTTGTCGGCATAAACAATACTTCCAGACTTGCATTGAGTTGCTTGTTTGTCATTGCCAACTCAAATTCATACCCAAAATCGACCAAGGCCCTGACACCTCGAATCATCACTCCAACCCCATTGTCACGAGCAAACTCAACAACAAGACCGCGATAACTAACTACCTCAATGTTTCTATGTTTTTCCAAGATCTTCTTGAGCATGTCCTTCCGCTCATCGGCACTAAACAGACATTTTTTCTGAACGTTGTCAGCAACCACTACAAAAAGTTTGTTGTAGAGAACTGCGCTGCGTTCAATAATGTCGATATGTCCATTGGTCGGAGGATCAAAAGATCCAGGTAACATTGCAACATTGTATGAAGGTTTCATTTCTTAGAGGCCTCGACATATTTCTTCATTGCATCAAACGCCTCTTGGTTTTCCCATACGATACGTTTGACAAAAGTAAATCCGCCATCATCCTTGGGTTCAACAACTGCAAAAGTACCCCTTCCGATATAACTGACTTTTTGCTTCTCCGTAAGGGACTCTGTTTCCGAAAGTTTGTTCAGGACACAATCGAAATGGCAATGACCCCCTCCCTCAGAAGTGAAACTTTCCGCAATATTTTCTATTACTTTATTGCAAAGAGGACAGATCTCCAGTGGTTCATCAATTTTCTTTACGGGAAGTTGCGGTAGGTTGCTATGAAAAGCCCGTTTTGTCTGTTCAGGAAGCAAGGATTCCTTGGAGACATTTGCGTTACTGGTTGCAAGGACCGCAGGCCCCTTGGCTTTGGAACCTTTTTTCCCATTCCGGCGCCCCCTGTCACGCTTGCGGTTTCCCGAAGCCTTTCCTGGTTTACTAGAGTCAAGCTTGATGTTATCGGATTCCATGTTTACCTCTATGACTAAAATACCTTGTTTTATCAACTTGGACAAGATATTGAAGAAAGTGGATTACAGCAAAAAGGACGGCACCATATAGATGTCGTCCCTTTCTGGCTATTGGCGAAAGAACTAGGCGTTCTTCTTTTGGATGAGTTCCTTGACTTTTGCCTTTTTGCCCACTTTGTCGCGCACATAGTAAAGCTTTGCGCGTCTGACACGGCCCTTTCGGACCACTTCGATCTTCTCGATACGAGGTGAGTGCAAGGGGAAAATTCTCTCTACGCCAACGCCGTAGGAAATCTTCCTTACAGTGAAAGTACGACGGACACCACCATTGTTCTTCGCGATGGCAAGACCCTCAAATACCTGTACACGTTCGTTTGCACCCTCGATAATCTTGAAAAACACCTTTATGGTGTCACCAACACAGAAATTCTCTGCATTTTCCTTAATCTGTTCCGACTCAATAGCCTTAATTACATCCATCGTCTACGGTCCCCTTCGCACTATGTTCTTTCAATTCATTCAAAATCTTTCTGGAGTTCACATCCAAGGATGCCGTCTCCAACAGGTCCGGCCGACAAGACAAAGTCTTTTCCAGCCTTTTCTGTAGTCGCCATTGGCCAATTTTGGCATGATGCCCGCTCAATAATACATCAGGCACCTTTTTTGAGCAATAGGTCTCAGGCCTAGTATATTGCGGATATTCGAGCAAACCATCGCTGAAGCTTTCTTCCTCAAGTGATTCATCGCTGATGACACCACCGATCAAACGGTAAACGGCATCTATGATAACCAAGGAAGCAACCTCACCGCTGCTGATCACATAATCCCCAATACAAATCTCGTCATCAACATACAGGTCTATTACCCGTTGGTCAATACCCTCGTAGTGGCCACAAATAAAGACCAATTCCTCTTCTTTGCTCAGGTCCTCGGCATATTGCTGTGTAAACTTTCGTCCTGAAGGAGATGGGAAAAGTACCCGTTTCTCCTTTGCTCCGATTGAATCCAAGGCAGCACAAAGTGGTTCGCATTTTATTACCATGCCTGCCCCACCCCCGAAGGGAGCATCATCACACGTGTGATGACGATCCGTAGCAAAAGAACGAAAGTCTATGACATCAAAACTGATGGTTCCACTTTCGACAGCCCTTTTCATGATTGAATTGTTGAAGAACCCTTCCACGATTCCCGGGAATAAGGTAACTATATGGATTTTCAATCGAGAATCCATGGAGTCTTCAATTCAATAGTCTGTTTGGAACTGTCTACAGCCCCCAAGAATTGCTCAAGGTAAGGAACCATGCAATTCTTCTTATCCGGCATGGAAACTTCAAGGAGAACAGCCTGGGCACCATCAAAAGCATTCACTACCGTACCACAAACCTCACCTTCATGCACCAAGGTGAAACCGATGAGGTCCGAAACATAGTGCTGGCCTTTTTTCAGTGGTGCGGCCTTACTTCTCTCAACCATCAGTAAACAACCAGCCAAGGCCCTGGCATCTTCAGGATTATCATATCCTGAAAATTTCATCAGGGCTTGGGAAGCCTGCATCCTGAATTTTTCAACAGTCACAATTCGCTCGGTTCCATCCTTGTAACGAAGTACCACTTCCTTGAGTGTCCCAAGGTAGCTGCAATCATCATTATAAGAATAAATCTTTACCTCACCGTGAATCCCGAAGGGATTTTGTACGATTGCGGTACAGAGCATCTTTTCCATGATCAATCCAAGATTTCAAGCACGGCACGTTTTCCGCTTTTCGTAGCGGAAGCACTCAGGATAGTCCTGATTGCCTTTGCAATACGGCCTTGCTTGCCAATTACCTTACCGACATCATCACTGGCGACCCTAAGTTCAAGGATTGTGGATTTTTCACCCTCAACCACATTGACACTTACCTCGTCAGGAATATCTACAAGGGATTTTACAATGTATTCAACAAGATCTTTTTCCACAACTATCTCCTGGGAACTTATTCCTGGACAGTTCTGGTTACAGTTACACCATTGCTGTTGAGCAAGTGCTTAACCGTATCGCTGGGCTGAGCTCCCTTGGCTATCCATTCCTTGATCTTCTCAACATTAAGAACCACCTGCTTGTCTTTTGTGGCAATCGGGTGATACTGGCCAACCTCGTCAATCGTACGACTGTTGGTTGCTGATCTGGAATCCATAACGACAATCCTGTAATCTGGTCTCTTCTTGGATCCAAACCGCTTTAATCTCATGCTTGTGCTCACGTCAATTCCTCCTACTCGAATTCAACTCTACTACATACCCATCTGTTTAAGCATTGCAGCCTGGTATTTTTTATTTTTTGCAAACTTCTTCATTGTAAGTCGCATCTTCTCAAATTTTTTAAGCATCTTGTTCACATCGGATACGGTAGTCCCGCTTCCCGCGGCAACTCTTTTTCTCCGAGTGGCCCCCATTATACGGTAATTTACTCGTTCCGCATAGGTCATGGAGCATATGATTGCTTTTTCACGTTTAATTTCTTTTTTGTCAATGTCATCTTCACTGATCTGACCCTTTGCACCTGGAATCATATCAAGAATCTGCTCGACAGAACCCATTTTATCCATACGATTCAACTGGTCAAGATAATCCTGCAGGTCAAAGGTGTTTTTTGCCATCTTTTCCTGCATTTTCAGTGCTTCTTGCTCGTCAATGGTCTCCTGTGCCTTCTCTACAAGGGAAACCACGTCACCCATGCCCAGGATCCTACTGGCGATACGTTCTGGATAGAACGGCTCAAGATCCTCGGTTTTTTCACCGGTACCGATGAATTTGATAGGTTTGCCAACAACAGAACGCAAGGACAGTGCAGCACCACCACGGGTATCGCTATCGAATTTGGAAAGGACAACTCCGGATATTCCGACTTTTTCCTCAAATTCCTGCGCTATGGTAACAGCATTCTGGCCTGTCATGGAGTCAGCAACAAAGAGGGTTTCGTCCGGTTTGATAGCCTGACTGATCCTCTTGATTTCATCCATGAGGGTTTCGTCAAGGTGCATACGGCCACTGGTATCAACAATCAGTATATCTCTCTGGTCTTTCTTGGCGAGCGCCAGGGCAGCCTTGGAAACCTTTACAGGGTCTTTTTCCCCGTCGATACTGAAGACAGGAACACCAATGGCATTCCCAAGGACCTTGAGTTGCAATATTGCGGCAGGACGGACCAAGTCCGCTGCAACAAGCATCGGCCTTCTTCCTTCCTTCTTCAACCTTGCGGCAAGCTTGGAGGCAGTCGTGGTTTTACCAGAGCCTTGCAGGCCCATCATCAAAATGACAGTGGTAGTATCAGGACCCTTCAGTTCAAGCTTCTGGTGTTCAGCATCCCCAAGCAGTGATACCATCCGATCATAGACAATCTTTATGAATTGTTGACCGGGGTCGACAGCTTTGAGGACCTTTTCACCCATGGCTTCTTCCATGGTCCCATTGATAAAACGACGAACCACCCGAAGGTTTACGTCGGCATCAAGCAGGGCGACCTTGATTTCCTCAACGGCGTCCTGGATGTTTTTCTCTGTGATTTTTGACTTACCGGCCAGCGTTCGCATGATACCGGAAAATTTATCGCTTATTGAATCAAACATTACCTTTCTCTATATACACTATCATTCAAGTTACATCTTATACCGCAAGCAACGGCTACCTGTCAAGGAGTGCCTAAAACCGATCCTTCTGCGTTAAAAGAAACCTCTGTGGAGTCATCATTATATATGACAGGCTCCCCCTCAATACGCCCAATTCGGTAACTTACCGTTGTCGAGACACCCGCTTCCATCTGGGTTACGCCAAGCAGCGTCCTGCTACCCATTACCGTATGCTTGTTATGCGTGATGATAATGAATTGGCTCTTCATTGCAAAGTCCTCAAGTACGGAAAGAAAATATCCAATATTTCGGTCATCCAGCGCTGCATCAATCTCATCAAGGATACAAAACGGTGAAGGTTTGACTAAATAGGTTGCAAATAACAAGGCTACAGCAGTCATGGAGCGTTCACCTCCGGAGAGCAGGGAAAGATGCGTGAGCTTCTTTCCAGGAGGCTGGGCAAGGATGTCAATGCCGCTTGTCAGGACATTCTCCATATCCACCAGCTTCAATTCTGCACGTCCGCCTCCAAACAAACGACGGAACATCTCCTGGAAGTTGTCCGAAATTTGTTTATAAGTCGCCAGAAACAGTTGCTCACTTCTTGTCTTTATTTCCATAACAACTGCATTGAGGTCATTTTTAGCCTTGGTCAGATCATCAAGTTGCTTGGTAAGGAAGTCATATTGTTCCTTCACTTCCGCAAATTCATCCTCAGCCATCTGGTTTATGTATCCAAGTCCGTCTATCTTTCGCTTAACTTCTTCGAGACGAGTCTTCAATACAGGAATGTCATTTATCTCTTCATCGAGTCGCGATTCAAATTCCTTGAGACTCTTTCCGAAGTTTTCAAAGAAAGATGTGTAGATTCCACTGATATTCAATGCCAGCTGTTCAACCTGGAACCCCAGTTTCTCTCCCTCACTCCTCAATGCCTGCAGACGTTCATAGGACGAGGCCTTGAAATCCTGTCTCGAACGAATCAACTCCCCTTTCTCTTCAATGAGGGTAATGATATCCTTCAGGTCTTCATTCAATTCAGAGACTTTTGATTTCATCTCCTTTAACTCAGCTTCGGTATCACGGATATCTTCCTGGGTTTCATAAATTCGTTCCTGGGCATTCTCGGAATTGCTGAGCGCATCCTTATGTTGGTATTCTTGTTCAGTAATTGACAGCTTGAGCTTTGCCACCCAATCCTTTGCGCCCTGCTTTTGTCCCTGCAATTGGTTGAGGGCAACCTTCTGGTCAGTTATTGCCATTTGATAGGATTCAAGGGCGTCCGATAATTTTCTGTTCTCTTCGCGTAAGTAGGAAATCCTGTCACGGTTTCCCGAAAGCAGTTTGCGCTTGGCACCCATCGCTGCTTCCAACGAGTGTTTTTCAGATATGATTCCTTCAGGAGCAATCAATTCGTCAATGAACGAAGCCTGATGTATTTGATAGGAAGCAAAAAGTTCTTTCAATTCACCGAGGGCTTTTGACAGAACGGATTGATAACGTTGTTGTTGAAGAATCACTTCATTGGCGGCGACTCCAGTTGCCTTGAGTTTTTCCAGAAAACCGGTATGTTCCGATACCGAAGCTTCGATATGGCTCAATTTCGCAAGGAAATCATCAAGCGCAAGCTTTTTTTCTTCCAGGTTGTATCCTGATTTTTTAAGTTTTTCTTCTATCTCAACAACAATGACATCCGTAAGCGCCTTGAGTTTGTTCGATAATCCTTCCAACTCTTCATCAATTCCGATATCAGTCGTCTCAGTCTGGCCTATTTCTTCATCCTGGCTCTTTATCAGGGCTTTTGTCGACTCCAGCCCCTTGAGGTTCTTTTCTATTTCCGCAGTAAGCTCTTCCAAGGCTTCATCGATATCAGCCATGGCATTGAGTTTTTCATCCATCTCGTCGGTATCCCTTTGGATACGTTCAAGAATTGCCTCCGAGCGAGCACCGGCCTCATCTTTTTGTCTGCAAAAATCCCGGAAACGTTGAGTCAGGAGATCAAGCTTGTCATTCCTGCCTTTCTGGGCTTCATCAAGGCGTTGCAATTCTGTCTGGATCGCTATTCGCTTGCTTCCCGTCTCACGCATCTGGGTCTGCATTTCCTCAATTTCGATATCACAGGAAGAAAGAGAACCCTTCTGGGTCTCATAGTCTTGTTCGGCTTTGATCTTTTGTTCCTGCTTGCTCTCCCTGAGCATAAGATAGGACTTGACAGTCGAAAGCTGGATATCCACTTCCAGGGAAAATTGTTCTTTTTTCAGTTCCCGATAGGAAGTTGCCTTTACGGCCTGGTTCTTTTTTGTTTCATAGTTTCTTCGTACTTCCTTGAGGATATTTTCCACTTGTACGATATTTTCATCTGTTCTCTCGAGTTTTCTTTCCGCTTCAAGACTTTGCTGCTTAAATCGGGAGATGCCGGCGGCCTCTTCGAAGATATACCTTCGGTCCTCCGGGCGTGAGGAGAGAATCTGGTCAATTTTTCCTTGTTCAAGTATTGAATAGGCACTCTTGCCTACCCCCGTATCAAAAAATAGTTCCCGTATGTTCTTGAGCAACACCCGGTTACGATTGATTTGGTATTCACTTTCTCCAGTTCTGAAAATTCGTCGTTTTATTTCGATTTCCGGTGAATCAAGGGGAAGAGTCCCATTTTCATTGTTGATAGTCAGGGTTACTTCAGCTACTTGCAATGGTTTTCGGGTATCCGTACCATTGAAGATTACGTCTTCCATTCGGCCGGCTCTCAAGGTTTTTGTAGATTGTTCTCCAAGAACCCATTTGATGGCATCGACGATGTTACTTTTTCCGCACCCATTTGGACCAAGCAAACTGGTTATTCCGTCGGAAAATTCCAAGTTTACTTTGTCTGCAAATGATTTGAATCCAAATATTTCAAGGCTTTTGAGAAACAATATTTACCCTCGTTTAGCTTGACGCAATATTGACCTGATTATAGCATAGGTTGGAATATGATAAAAGAGAGGAAAAATTCAATGGAAGAGGAACTTTTTGATTTCTCGGAACCAAAGGTAATCTGTGGGATTGACGAAGCTGGCAGAGGACCTCTTGCAGGACCTGTCTATGCCGCAGCTGTCATCCTTGGTGATGATTTTCCCATTGAATGCCTCAATGATTCAAAAGTACTTTCTGAACAACAACGGCTGAAAGCAGAAGCGATAATCAAGGAAAAAGCCATCGCCTATGGAATTTCCTGGGCTACAGCTGAAGAGATTGACCATATAAATATTCTGCAAGCTTCCCTTTTGGCCATGAAAAGAGCCTATGAGAAGATAAAGATTGAGTATCCAGTCGATTTGGCAAAGGTTGATGGTAACAAACGGCCCGACCTCGATTGTGCCACGATTGCTATCGTCAAGGGTGATGCTACCGTACCAGAGATAATGGCAGCTTCAATTTTGGCCAAGAATGCCAGGGACCGATATATGGTCTGTGCAGATAAGAAATGGCCTTTATATGGGTTTGCCAAGCACAAGGGATACCCGACCGAGGAACATAGGAAAGCCTGCCTGCTGTATGGGCTTTCCCCTATCCATAGAAAAACATTTCATATTGAGGTGCAGAGAAAGAAAAAGCAGCCCGACGGCTGCTCATTGTTCTAGACTTCTACAGTCCCTTTTTCGTTTTGCTTGATGAAATCCAGCGATTTCTGGAGTTCCTTTACAAATTCCCCAAGGTCTTCCTGGTAAACGATGATTGACTGCCGGATGAAACGTTCGCTTTCCGGAGTTCCTTTGCTCTCTACCATATTGAGGAACATATCCCCATAGATGTTTTCCTTCACATTAAAGAAATAGGTTCTGTCATTCTTGACAAGCCTCGTTGAATACACTTCTCCACGCTGTCCCACGTTTCTATCCTCGCTTTGCAAAACGTCCAATTCTCTACGCTCTACTGATGGCTTATTTTTAACAGGAACCTGTAGGTATGTCAACAAGAGGACCAACAATCAAAAACTGATTTGAATAAGAACAAAAGACTATCCTGTACCAAATTAGAATGCAAATACTTCTTCTTTCATCTTTTTCGATAGTATGATACACAAGGAAAAGACAAATCCTTTTTCTTGCCAATATTCTTCCAAACGATTTTACGCTTCAGTTTTCCAAACGATGAGGAAGAAATTGCCCATGATCAGAGAGGGACAAACAATCGATGTAGTATCGATTGAAAACCGCATAAAGAAGCGTTTTCGTATGGTTTGATGCCAAGGTTTGCCTGTATTATTTCTGATAGGACTTGACCAACTTACGTTTTTGATTTATAAACATACAACGTTAGCGCGCCTTTCGTATAATGGTATTACCTCAGCCTTCCAAGCTGAAGAAACGGGTTCGACTCCCGCAAGGCGCTTTAAAAATAAATCCTTAATTTACAAAGAGTTACAAAGCCTACACTTCAGCGTGTAGGTTTTTATTTGATTTCCCATTGCTTGACTTACATCAAATTTTACATCAAAACAGTATCCATGAGACACGAATACACATTGTTCAAACGGTACAAAGACACCAAAAATAAAAAAGGTGTTGTCTGGTTTTTCTATTATTATGATGTAGATGGGAAGCGTTGCTCGAAGTCCACGGGTACCAACAAGAAGTATGAAGCTGATGTTTTCGCCCAGAATTTCATGGACGAAGATGACAAAACTTTGATAACTCTTCAGCAGTATACGACCAATTTCTTTGTCTGGGATGTTTGTCCTTGGATCAAGAGGCAACATGCCAAAGGCAAATCTTTTTCTCCGAGTATTGCCCAACAGAGAAGAAGTCATCTTACAACGTACATTCTACCCAAGTTCGGGCATCGGATACTTTCCAGCCTCAACAGGATAGAGATCGAGAATTGGCTTATCGAATTGAAGAAAAAGGGTACCAAGGAACAACTTACCAATCAAACCAAGAATCATATTCTCTATACCTTCCGTATCGTACTCAGGGAAGCAGAGAGAGAGGCTTTGGTTCCGTATAATTGCCTTGCAACAGTAGAGTCTCTTGGTGGCACTTCAAAAGCAAGGGATATATTTTCCAAGGAAGAGTTATTGAAGCTGTTCCCGACCGATATCAAGCAAATGGAGGCTATCTGGGGAAGAAGGGAGTATGCATATATGTTCTACCTTCTTGCCACTACTGGAATGCGAGTCGGGGAATTGAGAGCCCTTCAATGGAAACATGTACAATGGAAGGAAGATCGCAATGCCTTGCTCATTGAACATACAGTAAAGCATGACAATTCAATCGGCACGACAAAAACTGGAAAAACCAGAATAGTTGTACTTACCAAGCGAGCACAGGATTGTCTTGACGACTGGCTCCATGTCACACCCTTTGACCAAATGAGAGATTTCATTTTCTTTGGCCAGGATCGCTCCTCCACCGTGACAGGGAGAACGCTCTTGAATCATTTTGCAAAAGCGTTGGAGAAGGTAGGCATAGATACCACAGGAAGAAATCTAGTAATACATAGTTTCCGACATACCTATAATACGATGCTAAAGCCTTTAATGCCCACTGAAGTATTGCAATCCATGACAGGCCATAGTTCTGATGCAATGACAGAGCATTACAACCACCCTACTTTTGACGATGAATATAACGCCATCATGAAATTTCAGGATGCCTTGGATTCACTGGACGATAAAGAGTAGATGCAGACAGGGCACCCCTTTTCAGGAGTGCCCCAGCTTTTTGTATACAGTTATATTAATTCTGGTTTCACTTTTCATATCCATGCAGGAACAATACTTTTGCCTTGACGGAGGTTTCCGTATCATTGAAAAAGTCCATGCTACCCATCATTTCATCAATAAAGGCATTTACTACCAATTGTTTACCCTTTCGGCCACTGGACTTTTTGGTAAGCACGTAATCCCCCATTTTTACAGGTACCGTGAGATCATACAAAACAGCCACTGTTCCACCACCTTGTATTTCTGCTTTTATGTCCGAAATGATTGTCCCGTCTTTCTTCTGTATTTCAATATCAACTAATTTCATTATGCTATCTCCTTATCATTACCAACAAAACTGTACAGGCTTATCTTTTCTTCCCTAGCCTTGTAATGTTTTCCGTTTGTTTCCCATGTTTTTTTGATCCTGTTTTCCAAATCCAAGAATTGTTCTTCAGTAAGCGCTGCCATTTTCTTCTTGAAGTGCAACAGCCCAGTATTCTTGCCATAGAAACCCCACCAACGACCGACATTCTGGAATTCAGAGGGAACGACATGTTGATGTTCCTTTGCTTTTCCTTTCTCCTTTCCAATATACCATGCTAAATAACAGACCAATCCTTGCTTTGCCTTTCTGACCTTGTCAGCTTCGATACCAGCTTTCTTATGACTTGTAATTGCAAGCAATTTTTCTTCTTTGGTGTATTGATCCAGCGAGGTGATCCACTTTGCCACCAAATCAGGCCATGAGGCCAAGGCCCATGAACGTAGGTTTTCCACGGGAACGGGAAATCTGGTAATTATTATCAGATGAAAATGAGGCGCACCCCTTTTCTGAAATTCCAGTTTCCATGCAAAGGCTATCTGGCCGTATTCCTGCCCAAATCTTTTCAGTCTTTTTGCAAAGGCATCGAATTGTGATTTAAGCACTATGCCATCCTTGGGATAGATAGCTGGATACGTAAGAGTCAATTCCCGTATCGTATCCACTGGTATCAGTTCCCAGTCCATGGTAAGCAATGCCTCAAAGAATCGTTTACGACTTTTCATCGAATAATTTGTTATCGTACTCCTGTTGTATGCCTTATTGGCAGGAGGCAGATACATCTTCTTTTTAATAGTCAGCATATTTGGAGTGATCTCGGCAATATAGGTGATCTCTCCCCTTTCCCGATAGGCAATGCTTCTGAGTTCCAATTGATGCCATTCAATGGGAAATCCGTTGCGTTGCTCAAATCGTTCCGCTACTTGCCTGAAACTATATTTCTCTTCATTCTTGAGCAAGTATATTTGCTCAGCATTCAGTCCCTTCCATGAAGTTGATGGTTTTTGAACAAAAGGTATTTGTTCTTTCCTTTCGCCTGAAACGGCGAGATATGGAATAATAGATAAACCAGTGGATTTTTCATCCACCGATTCCATATCCTTCTTGGCATCACTATCTTCAAAAAGATCATATTGCTTCACGATCATTTTCAAAGCCCTCCATCGGCACTACTCCATGCCTATCCAACCAAGCAATAAGATGCGCTTCACTGAAACGCACGCTACCGCCTATCTTGTAGAAGGGAATCTTCTTTTGCGACGTGAGCCTATACATGGTAGGCTTGCTGACTTGAAGAAACGCAACCGCTTCTTCAACCGTTAATAATTTGTTCATTTCTGAACTCCCTCGAAAAGCGTGAGGGTTGCCAAAGTTTTCAACTTGTCGTATCTTGTATCCATCGACATACAACAAGTGCTCTTAGCACCTACTCGGCTTCGGTAGCGCCAACTATCGGAGCCGATGCTTTTCTAATAATGTTTTTCACTTCTTATCAAGTGTTGTCATTATTATAGGTGCGTTTTTGAAAGTGTCTCAAAATTTGAGACTAATTTTGTGAACTATTTTTTATTTCTTTTCTATATATATTGTTATAGTTGTATTGTTTTTATATAACTTTTCAAAAAATGTATTTTTCTATATTATAAATGGCTTGTTGTTCGCTTGTTAGCAAAGCACATAAGGCTGACCATCCTTTGCACCATCTTTATACCATTGTAATTTCGCATTCACTTTTTCTACATCAATGACAAGATGTAATCCTAGGAAATAATCGTACCCACCTTCATCTTTTCTTGTGGTAAAACCCATTAGCTTTTTATGATCTAGTTTCCAATCTCCTGAATTATTGGATTTTTTCATTTCGACTACTAGAATATTATCACTATTTACGAGTCTTCTATGAACTATAATATCGGGATATGTGGCAACTTCAGAAAAAAACATTTCCAACCTTTTTATATCTGCTTTCTCGTGTTCTTCTTTCAACATCCTTTCATACTCATCTTTTATGATATTCAAATATTTGGGTTGACGCACTCCTTTTTCATAATTTCTGTTATACTCTACATCAACATTTGCTTCCAAAAACAATTCTTCTTGTTGTAAGTATTCCGCTAATTTATGAGCTAAGGTTCTCTCTCCAATCGTATTAATAATTATTTCTTTTTCTTTCTCTAAGAGCATCTTAACGCATTTATTGGTCGTCTCTTTAATTGAATTCTCGGCTTCCAGTATTTTCCCTTTACCTTCTATTCTCATGTATCTTCCTCTTTATTAATTTGTACTGTTCCATCGAATTTAAAAGATCCTTAGTCTCAGGTTTTTTACATTGATATAAATCGCTATGAGAATGCCCTATCATAAATCTACAACATGTATCGTGAGCACTTTGTATCTGTTGTACAATTTCATAATCTATGTAGACTTTAGATAAGTTTCCAATTCTTATTTGCTCATCGAATCGGAGAACTACCCCGTTTAATAAATCATGTGAAACTAAAACTTCATAACAAGTTCGTAAAGCAGCAAATCCATTTTCGATAAAGGCTTCCCTCATTTCAGGAGATTCACATTTTATCGCTAATTCATAATATTGTTGGACTTTAGTTAGTTTTTGGAACCCTGCTTCATATGAAGGAGTATTATTTAAATGGACATATCCAGGAACCCCATCAATTTCCTCGATCCAATGGCAAGTCACTAATTCTTGATTTGCGATGTTTTTAATTAATAAATACATAAAAGACAAATCGTGGGTAAATATTATTACCTGTTTAGTGTCCACCTCTTTAACTATCCTATTTGCAATTTCTTCTTTTCTATATGCATCTAAGGAAGTAACTGGATCATCGAAAATAATTCCTTTATTAATTTCTGAAAGATATATTTCTGAAAAGAAATCAGCAAGAGCAATGATTTTTTTCTCGCCCTCGCTAAGTATTGCTTTAGGATCATGATCTTTCATTCTTAATTGGCGTAATGTTTTTCCTTTATTACCAGTTTGATTAATATCAATACCAAAATTTCCATTTAGGATTTCGCATTCTTCATTGAATTGTTTAATATATTTTTGACCATAATATTTTTCAGATAGATTTCGTTCAGTCTTAGTTATTTTAGTTTTTGTTTTAAGAAAATTTGTACTTTCAATTCTGTTTATCCATTTCAAATCTTCAACATAATTTTTTAATAATTCATATAGAGAGTTAAACTTTTCTTTATGTATTAGATAAGTTAATCCCGATTTCAAGTCTTTCATTTCAGAATTCAATTTGTCACTTGAAAGATTCACTATTTTTGCATCCAATTCCTTAACAACATTTACTAATTCAATATCATCTATAACAATATTTATAGAAGAAAATATTAATTTATTGTTTATATTATCGATAATTCTATTTGAAAATTCTTTTAAATTATCTATATGCCTTTGCAGCGATTCAAAACCTTCTTTTCTATTTTCCAACATCCATTCAGTTAAAACATCTTGTTTAGGAAAAATATTAAAATTTTGATCTATAGTATTTTGTTTTAAGTGTTCTAAATTTTGTCTCGCTTGTTTTGCATTTTCTTCTTTATGGGATTGAATAAATAATTTATAACTTTCAATTAATTTTATTGCTACGCCTGACAAAGGTTGTCTACAATATGGACAAATATCTCCATTTTCAGGAAATTTTTGTCCACTTGAATTTTCTTTTTTTGCAAACTCTTCTGCAGATAATATAAAAGCCTTCCACTCTTTAGTACCCAACTCTTTTATACCATATGCTTCTAATTTCTCTAAACCTTCTGCTTTTGCTTCTTCTTCTTTTTTAACACAATCTTCAATACTTTTACTTATAGTTTTCTGTTTATCGGAATTGAAATAATCGTTCAACAAACCAATTTTCATTCTTGCAGTTTTTATATAGTCAATTATTTTTTTGATCTTTATGATTTCATTCTCTTTCCCTTGATTTTCAAGTTTTTTTCTATCGTATTCATTTTGCAGATTTTCCTTTCTCTGTTTATCCTCTCCTGTATATAATGCGTATTTTTGTACATCTTCATCTTTAGTCTTTTCTGATAATTTTTCTACAAATGTTTTAATCTCAGATTCACCTTCAAACAAGACAGGAAAGCTATTTTCACGTCTTTTGGAATTTACTTCTTGGTTCTTATATTCTTCTATTTCGGAAACGGCTTTCGTCAATTCCGCAAAATAGTGCAATCCTGCAGGATGGAATCCAAATTCATTCTTATTTGATAGTTGCTGATCGATACCTTTATCATCAAAAACAACAAATTGATCAAATTCTGGTTGAGAATTTTCTGTAAACATTAAAGATTTTTCTTCTTTATCGATTTGAAATGTAAATTTTGCATTCGTTGCACAAGTTATGTTGTTATTTTTTATATTAGGTAATATATCTTCTTGATATTTTGAATGAAAAGCCTGTTTCAACAATCTAGTATATCCAGATTTTCCTGATCCATTTCTTCCATAAATAATCGTTAATTTCGGATTAAATTCAAGTATCTGATTGTTTCTTAGAGCATTTACTCCTTCAATATTTTCTAGTTTTGCTAAATATAAGTCAGAATTATATTTTCTTTCTTGTGAAAGTTTGTATTCTATTCTTAATTCCTTCTTTTCTACAAAATCACACAGCCCTAAGGATTCCTTTAGATATTCATATGTTTTATCAATATCATCTTTTTCAATCCTTCTTCCAGCAAGGATTATCTCTGATAAATACTTTGCCCAATAAGGTAATTCTGATACAAATTCTTTTATATCGTTTTCTAGAGTTTCTAATTTATCTGTCATTTTAATCCTCGATTTAATTTTCTAGAAATCACTATTTTATAACTTTAAGGTGATATATCATGCCTATGTATTTCTAATATTTTAGCATAGTTATTTCACAATTAGCCTATTTTTTGATTAATATTTTTAAATTGAATCTTTTTATCTTCTTTTTGTTAGCACAGTATTATAACATCAGAAGAATTTTTTGATGTTAAATTCTCACTATTTTTCCTACCCCGTTCTTCCTCGTTGAGCGCTTTATAAAAAGATTTTTGAAAAAACATCCAAAAATGCATCAAAAAGGGGAATATACATCAATTTTACTTGATAAACGTTGATAAACACTGACAAAACAGAATTTTTTAATTCCTTATTAATTAGTTAGTTATGATAGTTTATGATAAAATCTGATAAACCGTATGGGGCTCCTTCCAAGCTGAAGAAACGGGTTCGACTCCCGCAAGGCGCTTAAAAATTAAATCATTTATTTACAACTATTTACAAAACCTACACTTCAGCGTGTAGGTTTTTATTTGATTTCACATTGTTTGACTTGCATCATAACAACATCGCAAATGATTGGCTCAAATCATTTTCTTGCGGGATGTTGTCAAAAGATCAGTGATAGAATTGTATGCCAGCTTTTTATGGAAAACACCTTTCTTTGAGGGAATTGGGGACTCTTTTCCAACATCACGCGTTTGTAGCTTGACGAAATCAGAGATCAAGGTAAGGATTGCCCAATAGAGGATATGGATGGAAAAGCAATATATTGTTCTGAAGCTCAATAATATGGGTTACCGTACAAGAGAACTGGAAACGGGAAATATAGTGTCATTGAAGAGCGACATCGACTTCGAGACATTTGAACTTGAAACTATCACCGTTGAGGTTGAGAAAGAATGGATATTCAAAAAGAATTCCTATGTATCAGGAAAGTTGCTCAAACATGAGTTAATTCTTGCAAACCTCGATGTTCCTCCCCTTGAATATGAGAATATTGAAAGAAATAGGTATGTATTCAAGGATTATTCAGGCTATGGATTCTATACTCCCGGCAGAGATCCAATATCTGAGGCACTGAGAATGGACCCCAAAAGAGGGTACGATGCCCTAGCCAGGTTATGGGAGCATTATCCACAGTGCATAGATGCCCTTGTCCAGATGGGAATGATGAATTTTAATTCAACTGAAAGGTTTAAGGGTGCTTTCAATTGTTTCAGTGGAGCGACATACATTGCAGAGCAGAATTTCCCTGTAGATGAAACAGCACAGTTTCCTTGGTTCTTTAGCAACAACAGACCATATCTGCGTGCACTACTTGCTCTTTCCTGCTGGTATTGGAAGAATGGCGATTTTGATGAAGCAGCATTACTGGCAAGAAAGATTCTGAGGATCAATCTTAAGGATGACCAAGGAGCAAGGCACATTTTGGAGGCTGTCAGGAACAAAGAAGTGTTTAGGCCTGACTTCTAGACGGTAAATACGATAATTAGATACACGAGCATCAAACCACATAGGTCCTATCAACATGAAAATTCCATCCAGTATATTGGCTCTTTCCAGATAGTTTCTGATAAAATCTGATTAACCGTATGGGGCTTTTCCCAAGCTGAAGAAACCGGTTTGACTCCCGCAAGGCGCTTAAAACTAAATTAATTATTTATAACTATTTATAAAGCCTACACTTTAGCGTGTAGGTTTTTATTTGATTTTACAATGCTTGATTTATATCAAATTGGCATCAAGACAATGGCTAAGTCCAATAATTAGGGAACAATGTTTGTGATATGATGCATCCAAGAATCTTGGTTATTGAATTTCCGTCAGTTCCTGAATAACACGATCGAAGAAGGCTTTCCCAGGGGCAAGAGCTTCTCCCTCTCCTACCGCCAGGGAAAGTTCCAATTTGGTTCCTAGCGTTGCAATCCCGAGAATCTTGCTGTTATTGGGTACCAACGGAGGAACGAAACAAAAAGAGGAAAGATGGTAAGGACCATACTTCTCTTCAATGGGAATACGCATCAAGTTGGAAAGGCCTACCTGTCTGGGTTTGCCTTTATAACCGAACATTGCTTGCATCCTACTTGCGGTCTTGTTGGAATAGCCATCGTAAGCAGCAAAATATGCCGCATCGACCAAAGTCGGGCTCAAGGCTTGCAGAAATCGCAAAAGGAAATACAACTTCCCTTTATCACCTGTTTTTGCCTGAATCTGCTTCTGAACTGCCAAAGCATTCTCATGAAAACTTTTTTTATAATGGTAGCAATATTTAATTGTAATACCTGAAGCATAGTTTCCCATTCCTCTGTACCCTTCAGGACGGACACTGGCGGCCATTCCGAGTGCCATTGCCTTTCCTTCCGCCTTGAAACAAATGGTAGCAAGAATGCTATTAAGGGTAAGATGCCATTCCTTGGAATATTTCACTAGCTTCCCAAGGACTTCCGCCTGTATGGTATGACATAAAACCTTTAGTTGCCGATCGACCCAATAGTGATTGAACATTCTCCGGTAATCAGAAAACGAAAACACCTTACCAGTCTGTTCCCATTTGCGATTCAGGACATTGAGCATGAATCGAATCAGGGGAGAAGCAAATCGAACATTTTCAAGAGAAGAAGGAGAAAGCAAACATATTGGTTTTTCTTCAAGGGTTTTTCCTGCAAGGGACTTCATGATGTCCTCTACCAAAAAGACTATTGAAAGTCCATCTCCTGCAAGGTGATGGGCAATGATTACCAGACGTATAGTTTCTTTTCCCGGTAGTGCAAAGAAACGAATCAATTCCCCCGATTCAAGATCAAAGCTAATTTTGGATTGTTGGACAACGACAGTTTCCCAGGATTCTTCGGAAACACAAAATGAATATCTCCCTTTGCTCATCGGGCAATAGAAAGCTCGCCCCTCGGCATCAAGTTGAATTCGCGAATGAAGTATTTCGTTGGCCGATACAGCCTTTGCTATTGCCATTTCCAAGGCAATAAAATCCACTCTCCCCTTGATGTCGATCATTACAGCTACATTTATGCTTGGAGAAAAAAGATGCGTACGTTCAAACAGGATTTCGCTTTCCATAATTCAGAACCCCCTATTCATTCTTGCTTTGTCCGAAGGTGTTGCCACATATCCTGCATTTGTCCAACTGTCACAAAAAGCACATGAACAATGATAAAACGTGCTAATTAAAAGCAAATCATTCCTTTTTATCCAAATTGTCAGTTGCAAGACAAAACCGTATCCAGATTTTTTCAGCCTTGTTTTATTATATGATTCAAACAGTGAAAGTAAAGAAATCCCGGTAACTGATAAAGAAAAAGGTCATCTGTTAAGCAGATTGGCTGGTTCCCTTCATTCCATATTGGTTTTCAATGTAACTTTTCCAGCATAAAAAAGGCTGCTGCTTCATCGATGAGGCAACAGCGACAGTATTCTTGGATTTATTTTATTTATCCAAGGTCTTATGAGTACCATCACAGAAAGGTGGTGTCTTTGTGTGTTTGCATCCGCAAAGATAAGCAGTGCCGGTTTTTTCAGCAGTAAAGGCTACTGGAGTAAATTCTGTGCCATGATGGGAACCATCGCAAAACGGTTGGTTCTTACTTCGTCCACATGCACACCAATGGTAACTTTTGCCTGCCTTGAGTTCAACGGCAAAAGGTCCTTTCTGTGCAATTTTTGGCTCTTCCATTAATTTCTCCTTCAGAAAACACGTACTATTTTCCTTGATTCAAGTATATTCCTTTGGTCAGAAGAGTCAATCAACCTTTCATCTTGAAGGACTTGCCTTTTAAACCGGAGAACACTCCCTTTTCAGGAATTTTCTTGATCATTTGCTTTCTGAACCACTTTCTAATTTTCGGATAATTTATCAGGGAAGAAAAAAATATTCGATCAGATACATCGTTGCAGTAATTCCTGCATTCTGATAAAGCCTGTAGCTATTTATTTACAGCTATAAGTATAAATTAAACTTTGACAACGAAAACTATAGGGTGTTTAATAAAAGATGGTTCAAGTAATTTTTTAAGGAGGGACACGTTATGGATGTTGTATTGATTATGGTATTGGCTTTTGTCGGCTATATCATCGCATACAAACTATACGGTGAGTTTATCGGGAAAAAGATTTTCCAGATTTCAAACAAGAACAAGACCCCTGCAGAAGAATTCGAAGATGGTGTCGACTATGTGCCGACAAAGAAAGGAATCATCTTCGGGCACCATTTTACCTCGATTGCCGGAACAGGACCGATAGTAGGCCCGGCCATAGCCGTAATCTGGGGGTGGTTGCCTGCCTTGATCTGGGTTTTCGTAGGCTCTATTGTCATGGGAGCCGTGCACGATTTCTCGGCCTTGGTCATGTCCTTGAGAAACCAAGGAAGATCAATTTCCGAGATTTCTGCCCAATACGTAAGCAAAAGGATTCGCTATGTTTTCTTTCTTATCGTATTCATTGAATTGTGGTTATTCCTTGCAATTCTGGGCATGATCATCGCAGTCATCTTCCATATGTATCCTCAGGCAGTATTCCCTGTCTGGATGGAGATCCCCATTGCCGTAACCTTGGGCTGGGCAATTTACAAACGAAATGCCAATGTAACAAAAGTTACTGCCCTAGCCGTAGTGGCTATGTATATCACCGTAGTGCTCGGACACTGGATACCCTTGGATATGCCAGCTATCGGGAGCATGCCGGCTACAGGAACCTGGACAATCATATTGTTCATCTATGCCTTTATCGCTTCCACCTTACCGGTAACGACATTGTTGCAACCAAGGGATTATATCAATGCCTGGGAATTATTTGTTGCAATGGCCGTTCTTATTTTGGGTATCATCGTAGCAGCCTTCAGTGGGTTGCATTTCGTTTCCCCTACCGTACAGGCCCATCCGAGCGGGGCCCCTTCTCTGTGGCCGTTCCTGTTCATAACAATTGCATGTGGAGCCATTTCAGGATTCCATGCCGTGGTAGCCTCTGGAACGACAGCAAAACAAGTTGCGCATGAAGAGGATGCAAAATTCGTAGGCTACGGTTCCATGCTAATGGAAGGAGCCCTTTCCGTGTTGGTCATCATTGCAGCTACAGCCGGAATTGGCCTTGCAGCACGAGGAGATACCACATCCATTACAGGTTTGGCAAAATGGACCGAGCACTATGCTTCCTGGAGCACAGCCGCCGGGTTGGGTGCAAAGGTAGGAGCCTTTGTGGAAGGCTCAGCCAACATGATTACGTACATCGGAATTCCCAAATCACTTGGCTTGATCATCATGGGAGTCTTTGTAGCTTCCTTTGCAGGAACTTCCTTGGACACCACGGCTCGTCTCCAGCGGTACGTCATCCAGGAATTACTGGGAGCAAACCGTGTTGGGGCTTCCGATAAGAAAAATTTCTTTACCAACAAATACGGGGCTACGATCATTGCCTTGCTTGCTGCGGGAATCCTGGCTTTCTCAACCGGAGTCGATGGTACGGGAGCCTTGGCCCTTTGGCCGTTATTCGGGGCAAACAACCAAGCACTGGCTGCCCTGGCCTTGTTCACCGCTTCCGTGTACCTCAAACGCAATGGAGGCTTGAAGTATCTTGTAACCTTCCTTCCGGGTTGTTTCATGATGTTCATGACTACCTGGGCTTTGATAAGCAACGAGGTTACCTATGTTGGCACAGGAAAGATTTTGCTTGGTACCATCAACCTGATCATCATACTGATCGTCCTGTTTGTCGCTTTTGAAAGTTTCTTGGCATTGTTCAGGAAACCAGAGACAGCTGTACCAAAACCGGCCAAGGCCTAATTCTTTTCTTACGGGGAACAGGACAATCGCTTCTGATTGTCCTGTTTTCCGAAATCGAGAACCTATCAACGGATGGAAAAAATGAATGAAAGAATATTTCAAAAAATTAAGATAAAGGGATATCTTGCCATTGGCTTCTCCTTGGCAGGATTCCTTTTTGTGTTCGTTGTACATCGGTTTTTTCCATCCCTGCATAGAGGTCCTGGTGCCAGTCGGCTTAGTTCTATCATAGGCTTGATGGGAACGACACTATTCTGTGTTGCAATTCCCATCCTGCTTAGAACCGGTTTTTTTCAGAAAAGCACCAAGACCAAGGGACTGGACTCCAAAAAATTTATCCATATGGAACTCGCATGCATCATTTCAGTGTGTATCGGCGAACTATTCATGCTCGTTTCCTACTATATTCCCATTTATACCTATCATCTCTATTTGACTGTCCTTGTAGGAATCTATGGAATATATTCCATTTTTCCCTCCAAGGAATCCTACAAAAAGGAATTGAGCAGTTTTGGGGTACATGATGACAAAGATTAAACAACTTGCAAAAGCCCTTGGAGAATTCCTTGCTGGCATTCATACAGCTTCAATGTACAAGGCAACGGCACAGATAGAATACGAAATCAAGGAAATGGAAAACTCCTTTACCTTGATGTTGTTCGGAAATTTTGTTGGATTGCCCTCCCCGCCGATGCCCTTGGCCTTTGATCTATTGCCTTTCATGGCTGAGGATTTGGATAGGATGTTGCTTAGGGCTTCCCAAACGGGAAATGGACTGAGCGAACTGGCAAGTATAATGGGAGAACCCTAATGGCACATTTGCATATATTCATCGGTAAAGGAGGTGTAGGGAAATCCACTTGTTCCTCCTTGGAAGCCCTGAGGTTTGCCCAGGATACAAAGAAGGATATCCAATTGGTATCCATGGATCCTGCCCATAATCTTCATGACCTATTTGAAAGGAAACTCAGTCCAAGGCAGACAAGAGTATTGCCAAACCTTGCAGTCAAGGAATTTGACCTTGAGAAACAAAGCCGCGAATATATGGCTTCCACTCAACAGGAATTGAAGGGACTGTATCATTATCAACAAGCCCTGAACATAGATAAGTATTTTAACATCCTGAAGTTTGCCCCTGGCATGGAAGAGTATGCATCCCTCTTGGTTCTGGAAAAATGTTTCAAGGAGAAGAAATTCGATGAAATCATCATCGATACCCCTCCTACGGCCCTGACTCTCAAAACCTTGGCTTTGCCGAGTATCAACCTCCATTGGGTCACGCAGTTGATGAACATGCGAGAAGAAATAGTACAAAAGAAAAATTGCGTTGCAAACATTCGCAAGGAAAACCTCAATACCCTGGAGGAGGATCCTATTTATCGTAGGCTCCTGCATATGCAAGAACGGTATACTGCATTGAACGAGAAACTGCAGGATACGGCCTTTACCGAGATCGTGCTGGTAATGAACGAAGATGAGTTGAGCTTTGCAGAAAGCCTCATGATACAGAAACAACTGAAGATACTCGAAATCAAGATCAGCAAGGTTATCATCAATAAGAGTACGGGCCTTACAGAACGGGCAAGACTCATCTCAACCTCATTTTCCGAGGCTTCCATTGAACTGGTACCCTTGGAAAACAATCTGCTTCAGGGAGTGGAAAACTTGGGAATGTTTAGTAAAAAGATCTCAATATTCCAATAGTTTCCCATTATTTAAATACAAACGGCAACCACCAAGAAATGATTCCTCGTTTTTTCCTTTCAAAATGGGTAACCTGATGCCTTCCAGTCAGTAATTTGTTATACTATCCGCCGGAGGACCGATGGAAACTATATTGAGGCGTTATGCCCGTCTTATACTATCGACACAGCTTAAATTGGAGAGGGGTGATTCCCTTTCCATCAATACCGAAGGAACATTCATGGAATTCGCCAGGCTTCTTGCAAAAGTAGCTTGCGAAATGACCCTTCAGGTAGTAAATATCGTGGAAACCAATCATGGCAAAGTCGTACAGGTCCTACAGATAGACCCGGTTGAACCGGAAATATTCCGGCCAGAAACCAAAGGTTTTGTAATGTGCCATCTTTTTGGATTGGATGACACTCCCTATCGCGGAGAAGAAGAACCAAGCTCCCTGGCAAACAATGTAGGGCTTCTGGGCTCTTTTGGCTTGCTCAGCGAACCAGTCTTTCTGGATCGACGCATCGCAGTGCCTTGGGCCAATTTACCCCTTCCTGGACCGGAATGGGCCATGCAGCTCCTTGGTTCAACAGCCACTGAAACGGAAATGTGGAATCTGTTCGCAACATTATTCAGGCTTGAAGATGACAATGGTCCTGTTTTCTGGGATAGCCAAGCCAATGTATTGCATTTCCGCAAACAAAAGCTCAACAAACTCGGACCCTTGGCCCTTACTGTCACCGGATCAGGTTGGACGATCACGACAAATATGGCCAGGGATACCCTCTGGGCAGGAGGGATGCACACAGTCTCTTCCGGCAGAAAGTTCATTCCGGCCCTTCCTATGCAACAAGTATTCACATCCCTTGAGTGCACCAAGACTGAAGGGACAATTTCCAGTTCCCGTCCTTTCCTCTTGCTTGGAAAGACTGTTGAAGAAGCTATGTTTACCATTGAGGGCGGGAAAGTGACCAGTTACACTGCCGTCAAGGGAAAAGAAGCCCTTGATGCTTTCTTTTCAATTGATGAGGGATCGAGGCAAGTGGCGGAACTCTCCTTGGCTGACGATGATACCTTGGAAAGTCGTTACCTTGAAAAAGGAGTGCATGTTCACTTCAACAAGGCCATGACCAGTCATATCGTATTCGGTGGATTCAATCTCGCAACCCTTACTACCCAGAACTCAAGTGAGGCAATCGAGGCCTCGAGGCTCTCCCTTTCCTTGGTTCGACTTGAAGTTCCGGTTGGAAGCAACAGCCTTTCGGTGCAAGCCAGGGACAAGGAAGGTAACGAGACCCTTTTGATGGAAGAAGGTGTTTTCATAGATTAGGAGAATATAGAATGGATACCAAACTTATAGATACCTATGCTGACCTTGTCGTAAGACGAGGGATCAATCTGCAGAAAAACAAGAGCCTGGCTATAATGACCGGGCCAGGAACGTATTACTTTGCCAGAGCATTGTCAAAGGCTGCCTACAGGGCAGGAGCATTGCATACACAGATATTTCTTGATGACCTGGATGTACTTGCAGCAAGGCTTGATAACCAGGATGAAGAACAGCTGAAACAAAATCCTACCTTCATGAAGAATTTCGATTATGAAATGTGTTCGGAAGGTTGGGGATATATTCGCATTGACAGCACAGAGGACCGACTAGACCATGCTCACTTGGACAATGAGAAGAATCAAATCCTGGGCAAGGCCAAACGTCAGTTCTCGGCAACTCGTTTCGATAAATTGATGCGTCACCAACTTCCCTGGTGCGTATGTTGCGCCCCGGGGCCTTTATGGGCCAGGCAAGTACTTGGAGATGAGGCAACAACCGATGATATGTTTGAAGTCCTCAAACCCATTCTGCTTTTGGACAGAAAAGATCCTATCGCAGCCTGGGATGAGCATGACAAAAAGATCAAGGAACGCCAGAAAAAGCTCAATGAGCTGCATATCGACAGCCTGCATTATAAAAGCCCGGTTACTGACTTTACCATTGGTTTCGATACTCATTCCCGTTTTATCGGAGGCTCCGAGAAACTTCCTGACTCCAGGTCCTTTTTCCCAAACCTCCCGAGTGAAGAGCTGTTTACCACTCCTGACAGGAACAGGGCAAACGGATACATCACCACTACCCGTCCCGTTTCGGTGCTCAATACCAGGACAGAAGAGATCAGATTGGAATTCAAGGATGGATATGTCGTCGATTACCGTGCAAAGGTCGGCCAGGATGTGATGGATTCTTTCTTTTCAATAGATGAGGGAACCAAGCGTATAGGGGAATGTGCCCTGGTGGATGAATCAAACCCAATTGCAAAAAGCGGATTGATTTTTGATTCCATCCTGCTTGACGAGAATGCATCTTGCCATATTGCGCTGGGTGATGCCTATCCTTCGTGCCTGACCAATGGGGAAGAACTCTCCACCGAAGAAGAATTGCATTCCTTCGGATGCAATACTTCCTTGATGCATGTTGATTTCATGGTAGGGTCGAAAGAGATGGATATCATCGCTACAACCCGCGAAGGCAAGGAAATCCAAATAATGAAAAGCGGATTGCTTACGTTTTAGTTCAAATCGGAAATTAGCTTCAGCCCATCGAGCGTGTGCATCGGGGAAACCTGGTTAACGCGCGAGATGAGCGGAGCTATTGTACTGCTCAAGCCTCCGGTGGATATTACATACACCTCTCGCCCCAATTCCAGCTCGGTCTGGGAAATTATTGAAGTTACCATCCCGGCATACCCGAACATGATACCACTACGAATCGAATCCTGACTATTTCTTCCGATAACTGAAGAGGGAATCTTCAGTTCGACCTGCGGCAATTGGGCAGTATTGCCAAACAAGGCATTCACTGCAGTTACCAACCCAGGAGCTATGGAAGCCCCCGGTACAGATCCATCCACATCGACGATGCTGAAAGTAAGGGCAGTCCCGAAGTCAATGACGACCACGGCACTGTCAGGATGCAGATAATGTGCCTGGGAAAGATTGCAAATCAAATCCGCCCCGAGTTCTGGGGGAATCGTTTCATTCTTTAGCCCGGTCTTGACAAATCGGTCCACCATCAGCGGCTGAATACCGAACATACGGACGACATTTTTCTGTATTGCCCTGGTCAAATTGGGCACAACGGAGCTGATGATTGCCCTGTCGATATCCTTGGTATGCAATTGCGAATGAGAAAATAGGCTCTCAAGCACTACAAAATATTCATCGGAGGTTTTCCGCTGATCACTGTAGATACGAAAAGACTGCACCCAGTTCTTTCCATCATGAACGGCGATTACGATGTTTGTATTCCCAATATCTACGGCAAAAAGCATTCAAGCACCTCCCTACAGGGCAACGGTATGACTGGCAGTTGTGTATTTCTCATCACGTAATGCTTTTATGGTGTCATCATTGAAATAATCCTCGAACGTTATCATCCTGTCAATCGTGCCACCGGGAGTGAACTCGACTATTCTGTTGGCTATGGTATCGACAAACTGATGGTCATGACTATTGAACAATAATACACCTGTAAAATCAATGAGACCATCATTGAGGGCACTGATTGATTCAAGGTCAAGATGGCTGGTAGGCTCGTCAAAAATCATACAGTTTGCTTGTTGGAGCATCATGCGTGAGAGAACACAACGAACCTTCTCACCACCGGAAAGGACAGTACAATCCTTGAGAGCCTCGTCCCCGGAAAATAGCATTCTTCCCAAAAAGGAGCGCACATTGGTATCATCCTTGTCTTCGCTATAGGTCCGCAACCAGTCGGTTATGGAAACATGTTCTGTAAAGAGACTAGCATTGTTCTTCGGGAAATAGGCCAAACTTGTAGTCACGCCCCAGGTAAAGGTCCCTTCATCTGGTTCCATATTTCCACTGAGGATCTCGAACAAAACCGTCTTGGCATAATGATCAGGGCCTACAAAGGCAATTTTGTCACCACTATTGACCATAAGATCGAAGTTATCAAGAATTTTTACACCTTCGATGGTTTTCGTCAAACCACGTATTTCCAAGATATTCCGGCCACAATCTCGAAGTGGCTTGAAGGCAATATAGGGGAAACGCCTGGAGGACGGCTTTATATCATCAATGGTCAATTTATCTATCAATTTCTTTCGACTGGTAGCTTGCTTTGCTTTTGCCACATTGGAGGAGAATCGCTGGATGAATTCTTTCAATTCCGAAATTTTCTCTTCCCTACGCTTCTTGTTATCCTTCATTTGCTTGGCTGCAAGCTGACTTGACAGATACCAGAAGTCATAGTTTCCGACAAATAGTTGTATCTTGCAAAAATCGATATCGGCAATATGGGTACAGACACAGTTAAGGAAGTGCCTGTCATGGCTTACGACAATAACCGTGTTATTGAAATTTTCCAAGAAATCCTCAAGCCAATGAATGGATTCCAAATCAAGGTGATTGGTCGGTTCGTCAAGAAGCAGGATATCAGGGTTCCCGAAGAGAGCCTGGGCCAAAAGTACACGGACCTTTACGTTATCTTCAACCTCTGACATTTTCTTGTTTTGAAGATCAGTCAAGATTCCCAAGCCATCAAGCATCTGCGCGGCTTGGGCTTCAGCTTCCCAGCCACCCATATCGGCAAAATCGCCTTCCAACTCAGCGGCCCTGAGGCCATCGGCTTCCGTGAAATCTTCTTTTGCATAAATCGTGTCACGTTCCTTCATGACCGAGTAGAGTTCTTCATACCCCATGACAACGGTCTCAAGAACAGAATACTCATTGAAGGCAAAATGGTCCTGTCTCAATACAGCCATACGTTGCCCCGAAGAAATGATCACTTCACCAGTGTCAGACTCAATTTCCCCAGAGAGAATTTTCAGGAACGTAGATTTACCTGCACCATTCGCTCCGATAATACCATAACAGTTCCCGGGCGTGAATTTAATGTTAACTTCTTTGAACAGAACTTGCGTTCCGTAAGAAAGACCAATGTTTGAAGCAGTAATCATATCGCAATTATTCCTTATATCTCAGTATAGCTAAAAAAAAGAGCAACCTACAAGGTTGCCCCACAAAAACCTTTAGTTCCTAGGGGAATCGAACCCCTATTTAGAGACTGAGAATCTCCTGTCCTAACCATTAGACGAAGGAACCGTAAACTGGGATGGAGGGATTCGAACCCCCAAAGGCAGAACCAGAATCTGCAGTGTTACCATTACACTACATCCCAATAAGAAATCCTGTGCAAGAATACGGAAACGGTAGGGTTTTGTCAAGTAGCCTAAAAAATGTTCTAGGGATTATTCCCCTTTATATTCAAGCAATACATCAACCGGATACCCTTTGAGAACATCCTCATAATTAAGAAAAGGAAGTCCTATTACTCCCAAGAAACCTACGACCTGGGCACCATGTTCCTCAAAAAGAGCAGCGGCTGCCTTCAAGGTTCCCCCTGTTGCAATCAAGTCATCGACAAGCAATACCTTTGAGCCTTCAACGACATCGACTTCATGTACGCACACGGTGTCACTGCCATATTCCAATTCAAAACTTTTCTTGAAGGATTTTCCCGGAAGCTTTCCCAATTTCCGTACCAAAGCCAAGGGAACTCCCAGTCTTTCGGCCAAAGGAGCTGCAAACACAAAGCCTCGGGCTTCAATACCGGCAATGGCATCGAGGGGACGATCCTTGCAAAGTTCTTCCAACCGATCGATACAAAACCTGAAAGCCTCGGGTACTGCAAGAATTCCTGTGATATCGTAAAAGAGCACGCCCTCTTTCGGGAAATCGGGAACTTTCCGAATTACGCTGTCCAAATCATACTGTGTGTCCATAAGCCTCTCATCAAGGGTAGTTTTTTTTAAATGCACTTACACGAGCGCTAGCCGATTCATCAAAGGTGGAACGAAAACCATCACTAAGATACCGATAGGCAAGTCCTGCGATCATTGCTCCATTGTCAGTACATAGTTTCAAGGAGGGAAACGTAACTTCATAACCACCCTTTTCCAGGTCTTTCAACTCACTGCGAAGCAGACTGTTGGCAGCAACCCCGCCACCGGCACTGATTCGTTTGAGTCCTGTGTCTTCAAGGGCAAGCCTGACCCGCTTGAGCAACATACCTACCGCGGTACGCTGGAAGGAAGCGGAAATATTTTCGGGGCTCTTTTCGCTTTCACCATCCCAAAATTTATCCAATTGGTTTATTACAGCCGTTTTCAAACCACTGTAAGAAATATCATAGGGATGGTCACCTTTATTCAGGGAGGCTCCCGGGAAAAGGAAAGCATTGGGATTACCCGTCTTTGACAGACGATCAATAACCACTCCCCCGGGATAACCGAGTCCATAATGCTTGGCTACCTTGTCAAAAGCTTCTCCGATTGCATCATCGACGGTCGTTCCCAGAACTTCGATCTGGTCATAGCCTTCCACCCTGCAAATGACAGTATGTCCACCTGACACCAAGACACCTAAATACGGATAGGCAAGAGGCGTCTCTATCTGAGAGGCATAGAGATGAGCACGTATATGGTCAATGGTAATGAAGGGAATGTCCAGGGTAGCGGCAAATCCCTTTGCAAAATTCAAACCTACCAACAAGGAACCCAGTAGACCGGGCCTGTTGGTAACTGCTACCGCATCAATGTCCTTATTGGTCAATCCAGCCTTTGCAATGGCCGATTGCACTACCTGGGCAATCCATTCAGTATGCAGCCTAGAAGCAAGTTCCGGAACTACTCCTTCATACGGCTTGTGCAATTCAATCTGGGTGGCGATTACATTACTGAGAATCTCCCGTCCATCACGGACAACTGCAGCAGAACATTCATCGCAGGAGGTCTCGATTCCCAGTACGTTCATAGGTCATCCTCTTCTTCATTATCAAAATCATCATCAGTGAAATCATCGTCCTCGAAAATATCAAATTCAGATAATTCCAAAGGAAAATCATCCTCTGAAACCAATTCAGCAATATCACTGAGCTCCAGACCATGATCTAGTGCCCCTGGAAACATATCCAAGAGAAATTGGGCGACATCTGGCTGCCAACTCTTTCCTACCTTGGCAGTAACCTTGGATCTATTTGTATTCAACAGTACAACACATTCCTGAGCCACAGCATGGTTGAATATTTTATTTGTCTTCAATTTTCTTCCTCTTATCAGCAACAGCGTACTGACAATATCTTTGAAGGTCAAGGCAAGTTTACGCTTGCAATATCCAAGAGAATACTATAGGCAATCGTTGTTCGCAAGGATGATAACACGACTGTACAGCATCGAGAAAATCCACATGAATTGCTTCCCTATATCTATTCTACTTCATAAATGTGTATAATACAAATATATACAATTTTTAAAACAGGAGCAGATATAGTGAAGGTCCCAAAAAAAATAACGATTATAAGTTCCATTGCAATACTGATGATTGCTTCCTTGAACATGGGATGCACCGTTCTTCTTGCCAGACATCCACGGCATCCAAAACCAAATCCCATCATAAGAGTGGATATGGGAATCCAGAGCAACCCGGTTCCGCCGCCACCACCACCACCGCGCCTGTAAACAAATCTTTCCCAAAAAAACCTGATGTCAAGAAATCACTATGAGGATATCTTTAGTTAAAATCCTATATCCAAAACGAGATTTCTTTCAAGCTGGATAGTAAAAACAGGAACAGGAACGAACCTTTTATTCCTATTTTGTCACCATATTTTTACTGGTGACACTTTGTAACCACTTTTTTCGTATCCCATCTTTACCATGTCAGTCTTTTACGTTAATATGCTCACGTTAAACTGTATTTTTGTATGTAGATCTCCATTGTTTAACGGTAGGTAATTGCCAAAATAGCTCAGCGGTAGAGCAGCTCACTCGTAATGAGCAGGTCAAGGGTTCAATTCCCTTTTTTGGCTCTTTATTATAAACGGTAACCATGTAATATGTGGGTTACCGTTTTTTTCGGCCTTCCCGCCAGGCTATGCATCTTCAAGAGAGTAACGCATTGGCACAAAACGGATACCCTCTACTGTCTGTTCAGAAGTGAGATCCTCAAACCCAAGATGGTGATAGAAGGGAATCCCGTAAGGCGAGGAATTGACAGTAATCTCGTTTATTTTTGGAAATTGTCCCTTACTTTCAAATACCAATTGCTTGAAAAGGCCAGTTGCAATACCTCTCCTCTGATACTCCCTATCCGTAAAAAACAAACAGATATGAGACTTATTTCTCATAACCAGGACCGAAACTAGGGTATCCTGCACCAATCTTCCCCACATACGGTTGGTGCCGTTCTTACAGGACTCCCTGAAACCTTCGTTATCCAAAATTTCCTTGCGAAAAAAGGAGATGCCCTCTTGCGTATAATCCGGCGCTTCGAATTCCATGAAGGTTTTCCACACCAGGACTAGTACTTGATCAAGATACTCCATCCCCAATTGTTTCACGATATAGTCCATGCTCACCTCTGTCCTATTTCAAATCAGCTGTATCAGATTTTTCGCATTTTTTGATAAGTTCATCCAATTTCTGCCCAACTTCAGTATCGATCCTTCCTCCATGATAACAAACTATCAGGCAAGGATGCATATCCCGTATCTTTTGTATCGAGGCAAGGGTTTGTTCCATATCCAAGGTAAACTGCGGATTAGCAATGACAAAGGCACTATTCTCGATAGCCAAGGCATCACCGGCAAGCAATATTTCTTTTTCTTCCAGATACAATGATACATGCCCTGGAGTATGACCAGGAGTGAAGATCGCCATTATTCCCTCGGCAATATACCCTTCCTCCACTATTTCAGTATCTACAGGGCAAGGTTCAATCGTCCTCAGATAGGCAGAGAACTTCTCCCCAAATTCCTTGTAAGGTCCCTTGATCGTTTGATTGAAGGCATCGGCCTGCACAAGTCGCAATGAATGCTTCGTCCCATCGATATACGGAGTTTCTAAAGCACTTGCAATAATCTCGATTTGTCCAAATCTCTTCTTTATTGCTCTCAAGGATCCCATATGATCATGATCCTGATGGGAAATCACCAATTTAGTCACCTTAGGGAAGGAGGAAGCAACCAAAGCCAATTCCTTTTCAAAATCTTCCAGTTGATCAGGGAATCCTGCATCAAAGAGAATAACCTCTTTTCCGGTATCAATAAGTACAGGATGGATGCTGGTTATTGAAGCTCCAATCTGTTTTTCCAAATGCAATATGCTGTATTTCATTGCCTTACCTCCAAACAGAATTGGAAGTATACACAAGAAATCTAGATTTTATCAGAATTTTTCAAAAAAAATACATGAACCAAGGAAAGACGAACAAAACCCCAAGCCAAAAAGGCTCGAGGTTTTGATTGTTATCAATTTTCAAGAATCTTGCCGGTTATTTTTTCTTTGCCGCAATTACAGCCTGGGCAGCTGCAAGACGGGCAATGGGAACCCGGAAAGGAGAACAGGAAACATAGTTCAAGCCAACCGATTGACAGAAAGCAATGGTCTTGGGATCACCCCCATGCTCGCCGCAAATGCCAAGCTTGATATCCGGCCTGACTCCTCTTCCAAGATCAGCGGCTATCTTGACCATCTTCCCTACACCGTCGATATCAATGGTGGCAAACGGATCGTAATCATAGATCTGTTTGTCAGGATCATTGACATAAGGGCCAAGGAAGGAGGCTGCATCGTCTCTGCTGAAGCCACAAGTCATCTGGGTCAAGTCATTGGTACCAAAACTGAAGAACTCGGCTTCCCTGGCAATTTCGTCAGCAGTGATGGCAGCCCGGGGAACCTCGATCATAGTCCCGATCTTGTACTCAACATGCAAGGCCTGTTCGTCAAAGATCGTATCAATAACCTCGATGGCCTGTTTCTTGCAAAATTCAAATTCCTTGTAGTTTCCTACCAAGGGAATCATAATTTCGGGGAAGACCTCGATTCCTTTTCTCTTCACATTGATAGCTGCCTCAATGATGGCCCGTACCTGCATGCGAAGAATCTCTGGATAAATGATTGCCAGACGGCATCCACGGAAACCAAGCATTGGGTTGAATTCATGCAAGGCACTGGATTTTTGGGCGACTTCCTCAACGGAAATTCCCATCTGAAGAGCCAATTCATGACGACTGGTATGATCATTCGGAAGGAATTCATGCAAGGGAGGGTCGAGCAAGCGAACCGTTGCAGGAAGTCCATTCAATTCCGTAAAAATCCCTTCGAAATCGCCCCTTTGCATGGGGAGCAACTCTGCAAGAGCCTTCTCGCGTTCAACTATGTTGTTTGCTAGAATCATTTTCCTGATGGACATTATTCTGTTGCCACCAAAGAACATGTGCTCAGTTCTGCAAAGCCCGATGCCCTCTGCACCCAAGGCAACCGCCATATGGGTGTCGTTGGGAGTATCTGCATTGGTATAGACCCCCATGGTCTTGATTTCATCGACATATTCCATGAACGTCTTGTAGTTCTGGTACACAATCGATTCAGATTCCTTCATGTTATTGTTGAGTACCTGGACTATCTCTGAGGCACGGACAGGAATCTTGGAAGCATAGATTGCACCGGTAAACCCGTCGATCGAAAGGTAATCACCTTCGTTGAGCGTAACACCATTGACCTGCAGATATTTCTTTGGTTCATTGATCCGGATTTCACCGGCACCGGAAACGCAAGGGCATCCCATTCCCCGGGCCACAACTGCTGCATGGCTGGTCATACCACCACGACAGGTAACGACGCCCTTGGAAATAGCCATACCACCGATATCCTCAGGACTGGTTTCAGTACGAACCAAAATTACATCCTTGCCTTCGGCCGCCATCTCCTCGGCCTTGGCAGCAGTAAAATATATTTCACCGCTGGCTCCCCCTGGAGAGGCATTCAAGCCCTTGGTAACTTGCTGGAGATTCTGGTCCCTGATTACCTTGATATCGAGAATAGGAGCAAACAGCTTGCCGAATTCACCCGCAGGTACCCGACTTACTGCAGTTTCCTTGCTGATCAAGCCCTCTTCAACCATTTCTACCTGGGTTCTGAGCCAACTGAAGATAGTTCTTTTTCCGTTTCGGGTCTGCAGCATAAAGAGCTTCCCTTCCTGAATGGTGAACTCTACATCCTGCATATCATGGTAATGCTTTTCAAGAATTGAACGAATGCCTACCAATTGATCATATACTTCAGGGTTAACGGCCCGTAGGGTCTCAATGGACTGGGGAGTCCTTATTCCCGCAACGACGTCCTCCCCCTGGGCATTCATAAGATATTCACCGTAGAAACGATTTTCTCCTGACGAAGGATCCCGAGTAAAGGCAACACCCGTTCCACTGGTATCCCCCATATTGCCAAAAACCATGCACTGGACATTTACGGCGGTACCCAAGAGTCCCCTGATGTCATTCATTTGCCTATATTTAATGGCACGTTCATTATTCCAGGAACTAAAGACGGCATCGATTGCCTTGAATAGCTGGTCCTGGGGGTCTACAGGGAATTCTTCCCCTGTAAATCGCTTATAGAGTCTCTGATAACGTGCGATTACTTCATGTAGATCATTGCTGTCCAATTCAGTATCAAATACTTTGCCTTTTTCGTCTTTTACATCCTGCAAGGCCCGTTCAAATTCATGATGGGGAACACCCATTACGACATCACCGAACATTTGCATGAATCGTCTGTAACTATCCCAGGCAAATCGTTCATTCCCGGTCTTTGCAATCAAGGCTTCAACGGAATCCGGGTTCAATCCCAGATTGAGAATGGTGTCCATCATACCTGGCATTGATTGCGCAGCCCCGCTTCGAACCGAAACGAGCAAGGGATTCTTTGCATCCCCTAGCTTTGCACCCATCAATATTTCCAATCTGTTGAGGTTTTCAAGTATTTGCTCACGCATGTCCTTGGGGTATGCCCCCTTATTTGCGCTGAAATAAGCACAAGCCTCAGTGCTGATCGTAAACCCCGGAGGCACAGGAAGCCCGATGCTGGTCATTTCGGCAAGGTTTGCACCTTTTCCACCGAGGATATCCTTCATCTGGGCAGTTCCATCTGCCTTGCCGGAGCCAAAAAAATAGACATAGTTCGATTTCTTTTCCGTCATTCTTGACTCCTATCTTTTCACTTTTATTTGCAAGCAAAATCGTATCTGTTCGACAGGTAGCTGTCAATCAAATAAAATGTAAAACTCTATTTTTTTTTCATTCAATTTCTTATTAGATAAATATTTGTCGACTAATTAATTTGAAACAATATTCCAATTTCAGACAACAGGAGAATAAACAAGAGCAAAAAGGACATTGCAAATAGTTAGCATTGCATGAATTAGGGAGCCTTCCAGCCATATATAAAAAAAGATTTTTTTCGATGACTTTTTCCCTCATCTCTTTTTTCGGCAGGTTCCATCCAAGAAAATTGATTCCCTATGAAAACTCATTTTTTTAAGTTTCTCATTTTATGCAACGCAAAACCGCCATTTCTGGCGGCTTTGCAAAGTATTTGAATACAAGGAACAGGTAACCTTGCTTGCAAATTTCACTAGCTTGCAAGCAACAATACATCAACTATTCTGGTTGCTTGCCAATATAGGCCAGGATACCCCCGTCGACATACAGCACGTGCCCGTTTACGAAGTCAGAGGCTTCGGAGGCAAGGAACACCGCGGGGCCCGTCAGGTCCTCGGTCGTCCCCCACCGTGCAGCCGGAGTCTTTGCTACGATGAAGCTGTCGAACGGATGCCTGGACCCGTCTGCTTGCCTCTCGCGCAAGGGAGCTGTCTGCGGGGTAGCGATGTATCCGGGTCCGATCCCGTTGCACTGGATGTTGAACTGCCCGTATTCACTGCAAATGTTTCGGGTGAGCATCTTCAGTCCACCCTTTGCCGCCGCATACGCACTGACCGTCTCCCGACCCAGCTCGCTCATCATCGAACAGATGTTGATGATCTTTCCCTTGTTCCTCTCGATCATCGAGGGCAGTACTGCCTTCGATACGATGAACGGTGCATTCAGGTCAATGTCGATTACCTTGCGGAAATCGGCCACGTCCATCTCGATCATCGGCGTGCGCTTGATGATCCCTGCGTTGTTCACCAGAATATCTATGGGTCCCAGCTCCGCAGTTATCTTTGATACGGTCGCTATCACCGCCTGCTCGTCGGTCACGTCGCATACGTAGCCCTTGGCCTCGATGCCCTTCTCCTTATAGGATGCAAGGCCCTTGTCGACCAAGGCCTGGTTGATATCATTGAAGGCTATTCGTGCCCCGGCCTGAGAGAATGCCGTTGCCAAGGCAAAACCGATACCGTAGGAGGCGCCCGTAACGAAGGCTACCTTTCCCTTGAGTGAAAATTTCTGTGTAAAGTCCATAGTATGTCCTCTTTTCCCGATAACCTATAACAGGTCTTCAGTCTTGATCCCATCCATATCGGTATAGGTACGGTTTTCTCCGCACATCGACCAGATGAAGGTATAGTTGTTAGTTCCCGCCCCACAATGGATCGACCAGGACGGATTGATCACCGCTTCTTCATTATGCACGAGGATATGACGAGTCTCGCTGGGTTCTCCCATGAAATGGAAGACAGTCTGATCAGAAGGCACCTCAAAATAGAAATAGACCTCCATCCGTCTCTCATGGGTATGGGCAGGCATAGTATTCCAGATACTGCCTTCCTCCAACTGGGTAAGGCCCATGGACAGCTGGCAGGTATCCAGCACATCTGGATGGATGTATTGGTTGATCGTCCGCTTGTTACTTCCTTCCGTCGAGCCTGCCTGCACATGCTTTGCCTCGGCGAAAACAATCTGCTTGGCAGGAAAGGCCTGGTGAGCCGGCGTGGAGTTCATATAGAACTTGGAGGGGTTCTTCGCATCCTTGCTGGCAAAGGTGACCTCTTTGGTGCCCTTCGGCAGGTAGAGCCCGTCGAAATGCACGATATCATAGGTAGTCCCATCTGCAACGACGACGCCATCGCCACCGATGTTGATGATGCCCAGCTCCCTTCTCTCCAAAAAGTAGTTGACCCCGAAATCCTTCATTGGATCAATGTTCTTTGAAAGCGAGACTACCTGGCCAACCGGCATGACCCCCATGGTCACGATCCTATCTACATGCGAGTAGACAGCGCTTACATCGTTGGCCACGAAAATATTCTGGATGAGAAATTCCTTCCTCAATTCCTGCGTGTTCATGCGTGAAAACGGTTCTTTTCCTGTTGAATAGCGAATATCCATTGCAAATGCTCCTAAAATATAAGATAGAGGGCCTCATGAGCCCTAAAAATCATTCAAAGGGAACAGTTGTTTACCTTCGGCTCCCCTGTTTTGCATTTCTAAATTCCCCTGATCTGATCAATTACCTCAGTTTTCATATTCTTCAATGCAACTTGTAAATGATACATATCATTTCCCAAGATCAACATAGTAATACCTCTTCCTATTGCGGCCTCAATAGTAGCCTTAGTTGCAGGTACTACCGGACACATTACCCCTATTCCTCTTTTTGCTGCTCCTTCGGCCAGTTTCTTGTAAGCATCGGCAACACGAGGATCCTCTGTAGCATACCCTACCTTTGCTCCTATAGACAATGAGTAGTCGATCGGCCCGAAATTCACCGCATCGACACCCGGAACATCAAGAATTTCATCAAGGTTTTCTGTAAATTCAAAATCCTCGTCCATGGGAATGACCAAAGTATCTGCATTGCTCTTTGCTACATACTCAGCCCAGGAAAAGCCAGGGCCCCCGAACCCAGCGGAACGAACATTGGATTCAGCTCCACGTCGACCGAGCGGAGGAAACTTTGCACCATGTACGATTGCCTGGGCATCCTCTTTCGTACGAGTATGGGGAACGACAATTCCCTCGGCACCCATCTCAAGTACCTTGCGTATTTCCACTTCATTTGTTCCGGTCACCCGTACTACGGCAGGGATACCTGTCAGTTTTGCTGCCATTATGAGTTTTTCGATATTATTTTGCCCATCAAGCGGACAATGTTCCAAATCGAGATACACGAAATCATACCCCCAATTACCGATAGCTTCCACCGCACACGCTGCTGCGGTAAAAACGGTAATACCAAATACAGGACCTTTTTTCATTCTCTCACGCAATGTCATATATCACCTTCTCTATGCTAATTTCAATCGTATGGAAATGTTCTGTTCTCCCCTACATCAGACTCGGTAACCAAAGACTCAAGGAAGGTATAAAAGTAATCATAACCAGAACAATGATGTTGCAAGCAATAAACGGTATTGCTGATTTAAATATTTCAATGATAGGCATATTGCAAATTTTGCTTGCTACATTGAGACACATTCCTACTGGAGGAGTCACCAATCCAATGGCAAGACCTACAATGATAATTGCACCGAATTGCAGTTCATTCATGCCGAATTGCTCCATTACAGGAAGGAGAATGGGGCTGATAAGCAAAATACAGGGAGTGACATCCAAAAAAGTACCCAATACCAAAATGATGATATCCAGAAAAATATACACCAACCAAGATGGAATATTGGAACCCATAAGGAAACTTCCAATGTGGGCAGGAACTTGTTCCACTGCAAGGATCCAGGTAAATATCATGGTAAACCCACCAATGATCATTATGGAACTGGACATCATCAAGGTTTTTTTCAAGGCTTTGCCGACATCTTTCCATCGCAATTCCTTATAGACAAAGAATCCGAGAATAGAAGCATATAAAACCGCTACACCTGCCGATTCGCTGGCAGTTGCAATACCGGCTGAAACCGAAACAATGATAAGAATCGGCATAAACATAGCTAGCGAACCATCCTTGGTTATCTTTACCATCTTTTTCAATGCAATTTTCTCTTTCTTCGGATGGTATCCTTCTTTTCTCGATATTACATTGGTAATGATCAATTGGGTTGCCCCTACCAAGATGCCGGGAATCAGGCCAGCAAGAAACAGCCTTCCTACGGAGGCTCCCGATACCATCGCATACATGAGCATGGGAACACTTGGGGGAATAATCATGCCGATGGTCGATGAAGCAACGGTAATACCTGCCGCAAAGCTTTTCGGATACCCCTTCTTTACCATATCGGGAATAAGGATACTCCCAAGGGCTGACGTATCAGCAACGGATGAACCGGAAATGCCACCGAATATCATGGATGAAACAACATTCACTTCCCCAAGCCCACCTCCGAAAGGGTGTACAAGTAACATGGAGAAATCGATCAACCTTCTTGTCAATCCACTATGATTCATCAATTCACCGGTCAACATAAACAAGGGCATGGCAATAATGATAAAGCTTTCGGTTCCCGACCAAACTCTTTGGGGAAACGTAAGCAAGAAAGAGGGATTCGATAACAACATATAAAGCATACCTGAGCCGCCAATGGCATAGGCTATGGGCACTCCGATTACAAGAAAAACAATCAGCGTTACAAACATAAGGGACAGAACCATCATTCACCCCCCAGGACGATATCCTCGCCCAATTCAAAATCTTCTTTGTATCCCTTTAATGGCTTCTCGATAACTATAAATTCAGAAAGAATATTGATTACTGAATAAAGAATTGTAAGAAAAAAAGTTATGGGAATGATTGAATAGTAGATACCTTTGGGAATTCCCGTGGCAGGAGATGGTATCTTGCCTACTTTATGGATGATACGAAAACTATAATATATCATGCAAATTGATACGATTATAACGATTATCTGTGCAATTATTCTTAAAACGACCTTCACGGGAGCTGGCATTCTATCAACGAAGTTCGTAATGGTTATATGTTCCTTTTCTCGCATCCCAAGAGCTGCCCCGAAGAAAGTGGTTGCAACAAAAACCATAGTCAACAACTCTTCAGACCAAACGAACGAGATGGAAAAAACGTAACGCAATATTACTGAGGCAATAACGCCAACCGCGAGTATAGCCTCCAAGGTTTTACCTAAAACTGAAAGAATTGTATCACAATGGTGAATAATTTTGTTCATTTTACTCTCATGTCTGTTTACTGGTAGATAATCCCATCTCATTCGAGATGGGATTAGATCAGATGTCTCTATTTGGATGCAATGGCACGCATCTCATCCAAATCGGATTGCTTGAAAGTCCCTTTGTCGACAAAATACTTGTAAACTGGTTCGCAAGCTTTTACAAACAAGGCACGTTCTGCAGAGGTAGGTTTGTAAACCTGAACACCACCTTTGACAATCATATCGTAATAGTAATCATTCAAATCCCTTCTGAGTTTATTCTGGGCATCAGTATAGACCCACGCACCATCCTGAATAATCTGCTGGAGATCAGCAGGAAGAGAATTCCACATATCAAGGCCCATATCTATCGGTTCTGGATGAAATTGATAATCAATCAAAGTCATATATTTCTGGACTTCGTAGAATTTCATGTCTCCGATATTTGCCAAGGGATTCTCCTGACCATCGGCAACATTCGTTTTCAAAGCCATGTAGGTATCACCATAGGGAATGGATACTGCACTTGCGCCCATTGCTTCCATGGATTTAATTATGGATTCAATTGGTGGAGTCCTGATTTTCAGGCCTTTCATATCACCAGGAGTCTTGATAGGATGAGCATTGTTGGTTATCTGCCTAGAGCCACCATCCCCGATAGCGAGCATCTTTATACCATAGGGTTCAGCAGATTGCATAATTCTTTTTCCAAGTTCACTATGGGATACTTTCATCAAGTCTGCTTGAGTAGGAAAGAAGAAAGGCATAAGGTAGATTTCAAGCATCGGTGACTGTGAAGCAAAAACTCCACCGACAAACATCTCAAGAGTACCCAATTTCATTGCTTCGATCATGTCGGATTCATTTCCCAAAGTCGCCGCAGGATAAATCTCTATTTGTAAACGACCTTCCGATTTTTCCTCTACATACTTTTTGAATTCAAGCAATGCCTTGTGCCGGGTGGACTCTGTCGTAGAGGCATGCCCTACTTTCAAAGTGTATACTTTTTGAGTTGCCTGCTCGTCCTGTCCATTTGCAAATAGCAATGGGACGACCATTAACAAGCACAATACCAGAGAAACAATTTTCTTCATAAATCCTCCTATTAAATCCCATAATACGGAACTCATTTCTATTTTCATCAATTCTTCCCTTCTTTTTTTGATTTTTCCAAAATAAATTCATTTTATTTCCGTATTATGGAACTTGTTTCCATTATAACTGACATATTTAAGTTGTCAAGGCAAAAAAAATATCCTATAGTCTAACTATACAAAGGAAGTATACAGTGGCCCCAGAACTAAAAGTACAATCGCTTGATAGAACTTTTGATATATTGGAACTCTTGGCTAACGAACAAAACGGATTCAATTTAGTCCAAATTTCCGAAAGGCTCAGCTTGCCAAAAAGCACTGTCCACAGATTGGTCGGTGTTTTATTGCAAAGGGAATTCGTGCGAAAATCCCCTGATACCAACAAATATCGCCTAGGCCCTGGATTCATTGGCCTTTGCAGTCATTATCTCAACAGTCTGGAATTGAAAACTGAAAGTTCCCCATTCATTGAATCCCTTTCAGTGACAACAGGGAATGTAGTATTTCTTGCTATCAGACAAGAGACAAAAATGGTCTATGTAGATAGCAAGGAACAAATCAATAGCCTCCGGAAATATGCTATCATTGGACAGCAGAAACCTTTGTATTGCACTTCTTTGGGAAAGGCTTTGCTCATGGGATTGGAAGATGACGAAATTCGTTCGTTACTGGCACACGAAACCTTTGAGAAAAGAGGCCCTAAGACTCATGCCAATATGGAAAGTCTATTGCAAGATATAAGGGAATGCAGAAGACGTGGATGGACGTTGGACGACCAAGAAGCTGAACCAGCCATCAATTGTGTCGCTGCACCTATTCGTGATTATCGTGGACAAGTTATCGCTGCAATCAGTACCTCATGGATATTGGCACAACACCCTGAAATGGTTCCTGAAGAGATAGCGGTGCTAGTCAAGCGCGAGGCTGCCAATATTTCTTTCAATATGGGATACATCGGAGAATCCATCCGGTAATAAGCATTTTGCTTCCAGGTAAATGATTTCCATTAATAAGTTTTCAGATATTGACAAATTAAAAAACCGGGCAGAGAAAACTCTCTGCCCGGAAATCTATAGTATATGCACTTACAAGTGCAGTTAGGCTGTATAACTTTCCAAAAGCTTGCTTCTGGAAGGATTCTTCAATCTTTCCAAAGCCTTCTTCTCAATCTGGCGAATTCTTTCCTTGGTCAAGTTATACAACTCTCCGATTTCCTTGAGGGACATCGGGGCCTTGCCTTCCAAACCATAACGTAATTCAATAATGTCACGCTCTTTATCGCTGAGAGTTGAAAGCACACTGGAGATATCTTCCTTAAGAGAACCCTCAAGGAGGAAATCCTCAGGAGAACGTCCCAGGTCTTCAACGAAATCACCGACATTGCTATTTCCGTTATCATTGAAAACTGGAGCATCAAGGCTGATCATCTCACGGCTTATCGCAAGTAAATCAGCTACATGGGAAGGATCAAGACCGGTGAGTTTCCCGATTTCCTCCATGGTAGGATCTTCAGTACTCTTCTCGTGCATCAAGGATTTCTGGGCTTTCTGAATTTGCAACAATTCATTGGTCCTATTGAGCGGAAGTCTTACAGCCCGACTTTTTTCACAAATCGCCTTCATGATCGATTGCCTTATCCACCATACGGCGTAGCTGATAAAGTGATAGCCCTTATCCGGGTCAAACTTCTCCAGTGCCGTCATCAAACCGATATTACCTTCGTCGATCAAATCGATAAGGGGAATTCCCTGGTTCTGGTATTTTTTAGCAACATTCACCACAAAGCGAAGATTTGCTTCAATCATTCTCTTCCTTGAAAATTCGTCACCTTGTTGGACACGCTTTGCAAGTTTGAATTCTTCTTCATTGGTCAAAAGGGGAATCCTGTTGATTTCCTTCAAATACATTGTAAGAATATTGGCATCGTCATAGGCGAATCTATCATTATCATTATTCAGCATGTTTTGTTTAGCACTCATCATTATTCCCCTCCATTGGGTTATGAAATAATAGATGCATATTACGTGCCAACTTTATTTTTTATTATCTTTCTTTTTATGCTATATATGGTTATGTTATTTTTACTCTATTTTAAATAGAACTGATACTAACCTATGGAACACATATCGGTATTTTTAGTAGCAAAATGACTCAAAAAGAAAAAACACTTCTGAAATAGGGGTCAAAATGACCCATATCATCAAAAACGAGGTTTTTTTCCGTTACCCAATGGACCATTCCAGCCCACTATCATCCAGTTCCCAAGGAAAATCCAGGTCGAAAGAGGTAAACCAGGAATGGAGATCCTCACAACAGAAGGGAATCTCACTTTCCTCCATTTCCTTACGAATCTGTATATATTCATCCTTGAGAAAATCATGAATCATGTCTCCTTCGCAAAGGGAACAAGCAATGTTCTTCTTTCCCAATAAATAAACAGAAAACTGATGCCTAAAGAAATCAATCCATTCACGGTCCTCTGAATGTATTTCATTACCCCTGATCAAGAAGGTGTCTATAAAACACCCCAAGGAACTCGGGTAATTCCTGTATTTTGCAAAAAGGCAACCAAGTTCATAGAAATGTTGCCAAATTTGCTCAAGGGTTGCATCAGCGGATAAAAAACCCGGGGTGCTTCTGAGCGCTATCTGTTTCTCTTCTTTGGTTACATATTCCATAGTTTCCGTTTCCTTTTCCTTTCATACGGAATATAGTAAGGACCAAAAAAAATGGCAAGGTAAAAAAGTCACATTACTTCGCACTGCGCAAAAATATCACATCAATTAGGATTAAAAAACTGGTCAGAAATTCGACCAGTTCGAAATATATCATTTACCTTGCCACTACCCAGTGATTTCACTATATTAAGTGAGGCGTAGGCAATACCTCGCAACACACAAAACAAATATTTGTTTGGAGGAAGATACAATGACAATTAGACCTTTGGCAGACAGAGTATTAGTCAAGATTGAGGAAGTTCAGGAAAAGACTGCAAGCGGCATCTACATCCCTCAGACTGCTCAGGAAAAAACCCAGATCGGAACGGTTGTAGCAGTGGGAGAAGGAACCGACAAGGTTAAGATCACCGTCAAGGCCGGTGACCGTGTCATGCATGATAAATTCTCAGGAACCAGTGTAAAGGCAGATGGCCAGGAATACCTTCTTCTCAGTATGAAAGATATCCTTGCAATCATCGAGTAAACATTCTCGACCTTAGAGAAAGACGGAGTTGGAATACCAACCCCGTCTTTTTTTCTGTCTATAACCTACGTAGGTATTTTCCCATACGTTTCAAACAACCTTTCAGTAGGCAGTACAACTAATCAGCATAGAGAAAATTCTCGATCTTATCACATATTCCTGATGTTTCCGTATCAGGATGATAACTTTCTGGAAGAGAACGCATCATATACATACCATAATTCTTGGTGACTACCCTGCTATCAAGGATCAATACCACCCCGGTATCACCCGTGTTTCGCATAAGCCTTCCAAAACCTTGTTTGAGCTTCATGGTAGCTTCCTGCAAGGCAAGTTGGTAGAAGCCACTACCACCATTTTTGTCTATTGCCTCGCATCTTGCCTTGAATACAGGATCGGAAGGTACATTGAAAGGCAGTTTTACGATGATTACCATACGCAAGGTATCACCGGGGGCATCAATGCCTTCCCAGAAACTGGAGGTAGCAAAAAGCGTACTGTCCTTATCGGAAATAAAGGCATTGAGCAAGGTATACCTATCCATGTCCCGCTGGCAAAGCAATGCAAGTTTTGCTTGTTCAAACCGAGGAGATAGGCGTTCCTTGACCTTCTGCAACATTGCATAGGAGGTAAAGAGAACCAGGGCTCCACCGCCTGATGACATGACACTCGAGAATACGGTTTCGCACATGTAAGAAACGTACTGTTCCTCATTGTCCTTTGTCAAAAGAGGCGCATCGGTAGGAGTCAACAGGAGAAGACGGTTCCTGTAATCAAAGGGAGAGGTAAAGGAAGCGGTCTGGTAAGGGCGTATCTCATCATACGGAAGCCCTACCCGGCTTCCCCAAAAGACAAATTTATCATTCAAATCCAAGGTTGCTGAAGTGCAGATCACAGTATCAAGTTTCTTGAATACGGCATCCACCAGCAAAGGAGCGATGGAAAGCGGGGTAATCATGACTTGTACATTCCTTGTATTTCTGAAGGATTCAGCATTGAACCAATGAACCTCGTCACTCCAAGCAGGAAAATCACAAAAATGATTCAATACCTCACTCATGGTAGCTATCCGGGTTCCCCGCACTTTCAATTCGGTCACTTTCCCCTCAAGTTCCTCAGGAGCCTTGTTATGTTCAAGGAAAGCATTGATCTTTGCGGCAAGTCTTCCGCTTGCCTGGGATACCTTGGTCGCTTGCATCACAAAATCCGCCAGCCGTTGCTGGTGTTCCGGTTTTATCAAAACAGGCTGAAAATCATTCTTATTGAAAACCCCGAGAAGAAATTGATCCAAGGTCCCCACTTCCTGCAGGAGCAAATGGATATCATCATGAATCCTGTCAATCAAATCAGGTTCCTGGGCATATTGTCCAAGCTGCTCAAGCAAGGAATGGGATGAATATCTTCCAGACCGTTCAATCCAGCCAATTTGCCGAAGCATTTCTCTGGAATCATACATTGCCGTAAAATAATCAGAAGCATTCTGTTCAATATTATGGGCTTCATCAATTATCAACCGGTTATAGGAAGGAAGCACGGCTTCCTCTGTAAATTCCACCCCGCCTTCATAACGACTGCGGGCATCGGTAAATAATAGGTGGTGGTTACTTACAATAATTTTTGCTTCTTTTGTCTTCTGTTTTGCCTTAAAAAAGAAACAATCATGAAAATATTGACAGGAACGATTTGAACATAAGTCACCATCACAACAAATTTCCGACCAAATATCACCAAGTCGAAAAGGATAGTCACTTCTGAGACCTGTTTCTGTCTCACTTGCCCATTGGGTGAGTTTATACAAATCATTCTCCGGGTCCTGGGCTAATAAAGATGCATCGTTACGAACCTGGACAAATCGCTGGATACAGAGATAGTTGCTCCTGCCAACGGCAAGGGCAATCTTGCATGACAGATTCAACAATCTGAAAAGCATAGGAATATCTTTTTCGAAAAGCTGTTTCTGTAGGTTGATGGTAGAAGTCGCGATAACTGTTCGTTCATCCGGATTTTGCATGGCGTTGAACAAGGCAGGAACAAGATAGGCAAAAGACTTTCCGATCCCAGTCCCGGCTTCAATGGCAGCAATGGCATTGCGCTCGTAACTATCCCGTACCAGATCAGCCATCAAGAGTTGCCCTTCACGATACTCATAAGAAGGGAACCTCTCTTCCAAGGTTCCTTCTTTGTCGAAAATCTTGTATATATCAGTCTTGGTCAATTTTATAGTCCTGTAGCTTTCTATGCAGTGTCTTACGCCCAATTCCCAACACCTCGGATGCCTTGGTCTTATTGCCCCCGCACAAGGAAAGCGTAGAGACTATCAAACGTTTCTCGGCTTCCTCAAGGGTTATTCCCACTTCCATGGAAAGTTGCGAGGTATTTGCCACTTTGTTAACCGCTGGAGGCAAGTCATCCGGTTCTATTGTCATACTTCGAGACAAAACAACGGCACTTTCGATGCAATTCCGCAATTCCCGGATATTTCCCGGCCAATCATAGGCGAGCAAGGCACGCTTGGCGGCAGCGGAAAAACCTTCTATCTGCTTTTGGTTTTCCTGGTTGAAAAAGGTCAAGAAAGAAGTCATCAGCAAGGGAATATCTTCCTTGCGTTCCCGCAGCGGAGGTACGTCCAGATGGACGACATTCAAACGATAATATAAATCCTCCCGAAAATTTCCTTTTTCGATTTCCTTCAATAAATCCCTGTTGGTTGCACAGATAATGCGAACATCCACGGTAAGTGATTTTTCCCCGCCTACTCGCTCGAATTGCTTCTCTTGCAGGACGCGCAATAATTTCACTTGGGTGGAAGTGTCGATCTCTCCTATTTCGTCTAGAAATATCGATCCTCCGTCAGCTAGCTCAAACCGTCCTTTTTTCATGGCAACGGCCCCGGTAAAAGCACCTTTCTCATGTCCGAAGAGTTCACTTTCCAAAAGCGAGGAAGTCAAGGCAGCACAATGAACTTTTATAAAAGGTCCCGAGGATCTGTTGGATAGTTCATGGATGGCATCCGCTACAAGTTCCTTGCCTACTCCGCTTTCCCCTGTAATGAGTACGGAAGCCTTGGTAGGGGCAACCTGGGAGACAACATCCATCAGCTGAACCATTTTCTGGCTCTTGCCAACAATCCTGTCATACTTGTTGCGAGCTTTCAGCTGGGCAACTTCTTTCTTCAATTCCTCATGTTCGACAAAAAGATCATTGTTGGACAAGGCTTTTTTCACGACCAGGCTCAAACGATCGAGATCAACCGGTTTCGTAAAGAAATCGACGGCTCCCATGCGCATGGCCTCGACAGCTGTCTCTATGGTTCCATGTCCGGTGAGGATAACCACAGGAAGCCGGGGATAGGCAGCGGAAATCTTCTTCAAAAGGTTCTCTCCACTGAGATTGGGCATCCTAAGATCCGTAATGACCAGATCGACATCCTGTTTATTGATGAGATTCCAGGCCACAGAACCATCCTCGGCGGTAAGGGTGTTATAATTCTCCAATTCCATAGCCATGGCCAAGCCGTTTCTTATATTTTTTTCATCATCACAAATTAAGATTGTCCGCTTCATCGGCTACCTCCTCAACTTCATCGGTTACACCTGAAATAGCTTCTTGCCCCAGTGCAAGCCTCTCGCTTCTGGGAACCGGAAGAGACAAGGTGAAACAAGTACCCTCCCCCAATTTGCTCGTAACCGAAATATCGCCCTTGTGCTCCTTCATTATCTTATATACGACCGTCAATCCAAGTCCGGTACCGGCAGCCTTGGTAGTAAAGTACGGTTCGAAGATCTTCTGGATGGTCTCTTCGCTCATACCAGTTCCTGTATCGATTACCTTGATCGCAATCATATTACCGTCAAGTTTTGCCTGAAGGGTAAGTAAGCCACCATTTTCCATCGCGTTCATTGCATTCTTGATCAAGTTCAGCAAGGCCTGCTTGAGCAGATTCTCATCAAATTCAACTCTTGGTAGGGAGGTGGAAATATCGCGAACCAAGGTCACCTTGTTTTCATGGAGTTCCGGTTCAACGAAATTGCAGATCTCAACAAGGGTTTTCCCAAGAGATCCAAGGCGAAGACGCGTATCCATGGGACGTACGGCAAAGAGAAAATCCACGACAATCGAATTGAGGCGATTTATTTCTTCATCCAACACATCTATATAGCGTTGGGCATCGTCAAGGGTAAGGGAGGTATTCCGTACAAAAGCTTTTTTCAGCAGTTGCAAATGAATCCCCATTGCCGCCAAGGGATTCTTTATTTCATGGGCAACCCCTGCGGCCATGGTTGTCATGGAAGCAAGATTCTCAGTCCTTCTCAGCCTGGCCTCGTTTGCATTATGCTCAGTGACATCAATGAACCGTATCACAAAACTGGAAGAATCCTTCAGTTCCTTACTCTTGTAAATGGAAACGGTTACGGCAATAGTTTGTACTTTCTCACCTCTTTGGAAGGTAAATTCGTTATCGAGGTCATCGGCACGGTCATGGACGGCAAGCACAATGAATTTGGTTACTTGCCTATCCTCAAGGACCTTGCATAGGGGTAATCCTTCATAACTTTTCTTCCTTGCCATGGGAATCATGGAAGGACAATTGGAATTGGCATAGTTTATCACAAGATTGCTGTCAGTAAGGATTACGCCATCCTCGGTCGATTCCAGTACATTCTCCAGCATCTCCACATCATTGGCTTGGCTCTTAAGTAAATTGACAATCTGACGGGTATCCAACTGGTCGATCTTCAGAATTGCCCTATGTACAAAATTATTCATCGTAGCTCCATCATGGAATAATAAAGGGACTCAAACATCAGTTTCTTGTTCTGATTCAATCGCTCGGCATTGCTTACCGAGGAAGAGACAAGCAAATCAATTGATCGAGCCCGTTCAAAGGAAATCTTTCCTTCGATGAACATTTGTTCGACAGAGGAAAGGATTCCCTTGAGAAGATACTCATAACTATCATTCTCATCAACATTGGCAAGCAAGTCATTGAATTGGTCAGGACGAAGATAGACAGATCGCTCAAGGGAATCGGTTACCAGGGAAACCTGGTTTCTGGTACCTTCCAGATCCAAACCACCACCTTGGAGGAAAAACTGTTCCAAGCCATCAAATTTCTGGTTTCCCAAAAAGAATGGGGCAAGCAAGGTATCCACCGCCTGCGCCTTGAGGGGAGGAAAAGAATATCTTCGTACCCTGGAAAGAATGGTCTGCATAATTCGACCGGGATATTCCGATATAAGGGTAAAATACACATCGGCAGGGGGTTCCTCAAGCATTTTCAGCAAACTGTTTCTCGCCGAGGCATTGGTCTGTTCAAGCGATTCTATAAAGATGAACCGTTTCTGGGAACGGGCACTGGTCTCATTGATCCATTCCTCCAAGGCCCTGACTTGGTTTACCGTTATGGTGGTATTGCGCTTGGCAGAAAGGAAGAGAGGTTTCAGTGCCGCCCGAAAGGCTTGTACAATGGCCTTGGCCTCTTTCTCGCCAATCTCCGTTTTCACTGCACTAAGGTCCATAAGCAAGTCACTTACAGACGAGGCATTATCGAAATTTGAACTCTGGGATTGGGTTTGAGGTCCAACCATCAAGGATCCATGGTACTGTAACAGAAAAATACGAATATTCCTGATAAGGAAACGGCGAGAAAAATCATTCTTGAGCTTCAGAAAACTGTTGAGAGCTGTTTCTATGACTCGCTTGTGATCCCGTTGACTGATGATGACCAGATTCGGGACCGTAAGCAATTCAAATTTTTTGCAACTATCACACCTGCACTGTTCGCTCTTGTCCCCTGTACAGGATAAGAACCTGGCAGCATCGAGAGCCGCGGTCATCCTGAGACTATACCGCTCCCCCCCAAATAGATTTACCTGACCAAAGGTTCCTGTCTCCAGTTGGGTGGATAGTTGCTCGGCAATTTCAGGCTGGCTGGCAGAGAGTTCCTCAAACATTGGCACTGCTCACTTGGGTAGTAATCCAATTCACCGTAGCGGGAACCAAGGGTCTGACGAAACGCAAGACGAATTGACTTTTGTCAAGGATTTGAGAAAGGTCAAAAGCTTTTTGCAACTGCAATATATAAAGGATGAAACTCATCAATACCAACATTTCGAAAACGCCCCAGACAAAGCCAAGCAACGAATTGAGCGGGGTGAGACCAATTCCTGTCAAGGCCGTCTCCACCAGGTTACCGATGAAACGCAAGACCTCATAGCCCACCAGAAACAGAAGAATGAAAGAAATCAAGGTGGCAACGAAGATTGGCAGATTGAAGGATTCTACCAACAAATCAGCCAGAATCCGAGTAAACATCAAGCCGACCAAGAAGCCGGCCAAATACCCGGCCCTATGAGAAAATGAATCGGCAAACCCATTGAGGGCGCCACCGATACCGCCGATTATAGCAAAGGCAAAGACGATCACGTCGATCGAATTGAAATAGACAGACCCTATCGTTATTCCCCAATCCATAGTATGTATCTCCTCTATGTACGCGTTTGCTTTATTACTGATGCAATTTTATCAGCAGAACCTTCAATAACATAACTCTTTATGTTTTTGGATAGGATACTCCGTTTTTCTCCATTCTCCAACAGGTCAGTGACAGCTTCAAGAAAATTCTTGGCAGTCACGTCGTTTTCAAGGACGATGGCGGCTGAAGTCTTTTCCAACTTCCGGGCATTTACCACCTGGTCTCCCCTGCTTGCCTTAACTGGCAGGGGAATAAGTATACTGGCACACCCGAAATGGGCCAATTCACAGATTGATCCCGCACCTCCCCTGGAAACAATGACGGTGCTCTCCCTATACAGGGAACCCATTTCCTTGCCAACAATTTCCGTTGCAAAGTAATTGGCATGCTTGATTGCACGAAAATCACGTTTACCGCATTGGTGGTAGACAAAAGCCCGTTTACATAACTCATCCAGATTTTCTCTTACCAGTTCATTGATCTGTTGTGCTCCCTGGCTCCCTCCCATGATAAAGAGCAAAGGAACATCGCTTGCAATATCCAAGGTTTCCCTTATCGAGCCCAGGGGTTCATGTAACAGTTCCCCCCTGATTGGATTTCCAGTGACAATTGTTTTGTTCGCAGCAAAGCCTGAGGCCGCTTCAGCAAAACCAAGGCAAATATACCGGGCAAACGGTGCAATGAGTTTTGTTGCCAACCCAGGTGTTGCATCACTTTCATGGGTCACCACAGGTATACCCAGGATCCTGGCCGCAAAAACAGGGGGAACGGAGACAAAGCCACCCTTGGAAAAGAGAACATCCGGTCGTTTTTTCGCAAGGATTGCGAGGGCCTGAAAAAAGGCGACAACCAAATGAAAACAATCCGACAGGTTTCTCAAAGAAAAATACCTGCGAAGTTTTCCGCTCTGAATCGGAAAAAATTCTATATCCTCGTTTTCTATCGCGGTCCTTTCCTCATTATTTTCCCGGCCTATCCAGAAGCATTGATACCCTGGTTCTGTTTTGAGTATCTCATGTACGGCAAGGGCAGGGAGAATATGTCCAAAGGTACCGCCACCTGTAAAGCACACCATCATGGGCTGAGTATACCACAAATCCGAAAAGGAGGATATTCAAGTCGTATCATTTTGATACAATGCGGGTATTTTTGCCCCACAAATTTACAAAGGTTGGGCTTTTCTCTCCGAGTAGTTATGAGTATACTGGTACAGTATCGAATGTATGCATAATCTACCTCTAGAAGCGAGTCATCAATGGGAACATCATTTTTTACCAAGATTTTTGGAACAAAACAAGATAAAGATTTACGGGCACTTTACCCTTTAGTACTACGCGTCAATGCCGAGGAAGCTTGGGCAAAAGGCCTTTCCGATGAGCAATTCCCTATACAGACCGCAGATTTCAAGGCGCAAGTAGCAAAGGGAGCTTCACTGGAGTCTCTTCTTCCAAAAGCCTTTGCACTGGCACGGGAAGCAGCTCTCAGGGTTCTTGGCGAACGCCATTACGATGTACAGATCATGGGTGCCGTAGTTCTTCATCAGGGAAATATCCTTGAAATGAAAACTGGTGAAGGAAAAACCTTGACATGTGTTCCTGCAGCCTACCTGAATGCCCTTGAGGAAAAGGGCGTTCATATCATAACGGTCAACGATTACCTCGCTAACCGTGACTCCTCCTGGATGGGACCCGTATTCGAATTTCTTGGTTTGAGCGTAGGGGTAATTCTTTCCGATCTTGATAACGAAGCACGTCGCATAGCTTACAATGCCGACATAACCTATGGAACCAACAATGAATTCGGGTTCGATTACCTCAGGGACAACATGAAATGGTCCTATGCAGACAAGATCCAGCCCAAACACCATTATTGTATCATTGATGAAATTGACTCCATTCTCATTGATGAAGCCCGTACCCCACTTATCATCAGCGGACAAAGCGAGGATGATTCTGCCCAGGTCATGGGTGCCCAGAAAATTGCACCGTTCCTTGTTGAATGCGAGAAGAATCCCGACACCAATGATTATTACGAACAGGATCCCCTTGCCAGATTTGACAAGAATTCAGGTGATTTTGATGAACGGGGTGACTACAAGCTTGATGAGAAACAAAAAAAGGTATCCTTTACCAGTCAGGGTATGACCCATATGGAAGAGCTCTTGGTCAAGAACAACACCATCAGCGGTAGTCTCTATGATGACGAGAATTTTGAATATGTCCATTATGTCACCCAGGCTGTCAAGGCTCTCCGGCTTTATGCCAACGACGTGGATTATGTGGTTGCTGAAGGTCAGGTCCAGATCGTCGATGAATTCACTGGACGTATATTGCATGGCAGACGCTACAGCGATGGATTGCACCAGGCAATCGAAGCCAAGGAAAAAATAAAGATCCTGGGACAGAACAAGACCCTGGCAACCATTACCTTCCAGAATTTCTTCAGGATGTACGACAAGATCAGCGGTATGACAGGAACGGCCGATACGGAAGCCCCTGAGTTCCTCAAGATCTACAAACTTGACGTAATTGTCATCCCGACCAACAAACCGATCGTACGAAAAGACCTTGCCGATCTGGTTTATTATAACGAACAGTTCAAGTATCAGGCGATTTGCAATGAAATCGAACAGGTACACAAGAAAGGCCAGCCCATACTGGTTGGTACGATCAGTATCGAGAAGAGCGAGATGCTTTCTGTCCTTCTGAGAAAAATGGGCGTACGACATGAGGTTCTCAATGCAAAGAACCATGCCAGAGAAGCTTTGATCATTGAGGAAGCAGGAGCCAAGGGCGCAGTTACGATTGCAACGAACATGGCTGGACGTGGTACCGATATCAAGCTCGGAGGCAGCCTTGAGGCCCGGGCTCGTCGTCTTTGCGGTACCGAGGCAACTCCTGCGGAATTGGTGGAAGCAACCCAAAGAGCCTACCCTGCCTGGAAAAAGGATTATGAGGAAGTCAAGGAACTTGGCGGTCTCTATATCATGGGTACTGAACGTCATGAATCCAGACGTATCGACAACCAGTTGCGTGGACGTGCAGGACGACAGGGAGATCCGGGAACCAGCCGTTTCTATGTTTCCCTGGACGATTCTTTGATGCGTCTGTTCGCAAATGACAACATCAAGTCGATGCTTGGAAAAATTGGGATGCAGGATGGTGAACCGATTGAACACAAACTGCTTTCCAATGCCATTGAAAAGGCACAGAGACGAGTCGAGGATCGAAACTTCGAGATAAGAAAACATTTGCTCGATTATGATGATGTCCTTAATGAACAACGTAATTTCATGTACAACGAACGGGATACCATTCTTACCGAGGATCATCTGTTGCAACGTGTAATGACCAGTTGCCATGAAATCTCCGATGCCATTGTCGAAAAATGTTTTGCTGATACAAAGAACAGCGAAACGGACCCAGGTGTAAAAGTTCTTGAAGAAATTGATGCACAATTCCACCTTACAGTCCCTCCTTTGACAGCGGAAGCCAAGAAAGATGAATATAAGGCTCATCTTATTGAATGTATCGACAAAGAAGTGAATGACAAGGTAGAGATGACCGGAGAAAAACCCTTCAATGACTTCCTCAGGTTCAATTATCTCAGGCAGGTGGATATTCGTTGGCAAGATCATCTCATGGCCCTTGAAGATCTGAGGGATGCCGTAGGACTCCGTTCGTATGCACAAAAGAATCCTTTGGTGGAATACAAGGTCGAAGGCTTCGAGATATTCTCCCAGATGCTCGATGATATCAAGTCATTCATGGCAGAAACTCTTGTAAGGGTGCAGATTACCCACTCCGATGACCAATACAGCAGGAAAACAGCCAAACATAAAACGGTTGAATCCCATTCTGCTAAAGGAGCTTTCAGTGGTACCGCCGCGGCCGCCAGGGCCCAGGGACAGCAAAGTGGAGAGACCTCCCCTGTTACCGTCAGACGGACGACCCCGAAGGTTGGACGCAATGATCCCTGTCCTTGCGGGTCAGGCAAGAAATACAAGAATTGCCATGGCAAGAATGCGTAAAGGAAATTGAATATTACATTTAGTTGACCGAGATTAAATTAAAAATTTCATTGAGGAAGAAAAAAGGCTGAAACTAATGATTTCAGCCTTTTCCCATAAAGGTTAAAATTCCAAAGATATAATAATATTATTCTACTCTAAATATTTATCAAGCTCTGTCAAAGCCTCAATGATTTCTTTCATAGTCCCCTAGTCAAATTCTTCTCCTTCGCACTCTTCAGTGGTTCCCTTGATAAGGTATTGCCATTCACGAGGTTCTCCTCCACTACCAAGCAATTCCTCAAGGCTTTATAAAATTAAATCCTTCGAGCTATACGTAAAATTCATGTTCCGACATGCCTTACCTAATTTTTTGTTATTTCTTTATTCCCAATATTAATAAGAATTGTTCAAGCGTCTTCCTTGCTATTTTTCAAATCAGGGTTCAGACTAAAATAGTTATTGCTAAAACGCACTAATGAAAAATCTATTCCAGAGCTTTCTTATAATGCTAATTCCTTTTGGAATTAAAAATAATTTTTAAATATATGGATCATGTTTTTAAGAGGTGAGAATAGTAATTAATTTGCAAAGCTTGAATATTCAATTGGAAGGTAAAAAATAATGAAAGAAATTTTTCCAAATCTTTTTATCGGGAATCAAGAAGACTTTGACAGATTCGTTAAATTTCAACAAAACTGGGCAACGATTCATGCTTGCAAAGAGCCATATCACAGAAAAGCAGTCGGATATACAGGACGTTCTTGTTCTAAAGATAATGCTGAATATTTATTAGCTATTCGCGACGATGAATTGATGCTCAATCTTGTAGATGTGGCAGATCCTCTATGGATATCTCCCATCATTATTGATAAAGCAATTAGCTTTATTTCAGAAAAATTGGATGAGGGAAAAAAAGTATTGGTTCATTGCAACCAAGGTCATTCTCGTTCAGCGATAATCGGATTATTATTCTTGGCAAGCAAGGGTTATTTCTCAAAACTATCCTTTAAAGAAGCTGAAATCAAATATCTTAAAATTTATCCAGATTATTTTCCGGCAGGTGGAGTTAAAGGCTATGCAAGACAAGAATGGTCAAAATATCGAATTGATCTAGAATAAAGATTCTAAATTTTTATTGAACTATGACCTTTTTCTGTAAATATTGAAGGTGCATGGGAAAGGACTCTCAGCTTTAGTTGAAAATGTTATCAAAAAGCATGAGTAGAACTCTACTTCCCTTGCTTTATATAGCACATCCACTAACTGATAAAAACTTAAATCAATCTTTTTATACCTTTTCTAGAAGAACTGCGCAGGGTCAAGGAATATCCCCGATTGCTCTATGCTGAAGAAGAGCGTGGGCTTGTCGTAATCGGTACCGCTGGTTCCGATGCTTCCCAGGGTTTCACCCTTGGCGACTTGCACGCCTATCTTGACCTCTACATTCTCGAGGTGGGCGTAGGTGGTCCTGTAACCACCTTCATGACTAACCACTACGAATCTGCCTTTGCCCTTGGCTTCATAGCCTGCATCCACTACATTTCCCGCCGCGGCGGAAATTACGGCAGCTCCGGGTTTTCCTACAATCTGTATACCATTGGAACTCTCTGAATTACCGTTTGCAGGATTCTTGTAAGGCTGTCCAAACAAGAGGGTAATGGTTCCGCTTGCCGGACGTTGGAACTGAACCACCGCTACATCGGCCATTTGTGAAAGAGCAGGAGAAGAAGCATCAGGAATGAACAACCTCTGCCCGACTTGAATATTTTCGTTGGTGAGTCCATTGAGTTCCTGCAAAGTCTTCCATCCAAGATTTGGATTGAATTTTCGTGCAATGGAAGAGAGCATATCACCTTCCCTGACAGTATAGAGCTGACCATCCCTGTCAGGAATTCTCAAGACAGTACCTTCCTTGATCGCCTGGACATTACGAATCTGATTTACGCTGATCAAGGTCTGGGTTTTCAGACCGTACAACTGAGCAATGGAATTCAAATCCTCTCCCGTAGAAACGGTATGATCCGCATACTGAATTGTCTTGGTATTGGCAATCTTGCGCTCATTGTCCCCAAAGGACTTCGCCTGATTGTCAAGAACCACCGCATCAGGAGAATTTACATTTTGAGGGGAAGTGGCATCTGGTGCAGGAGAAACAGGGGCAAGTGGAATCGGAGAGGTTACAAGAGGAGCATCAGCTATGACTTCCACAGGTGTACTTGCCAAGGAAGTATCGGTTTTGACAGCGGGAGCAACCTGGGCATCATTGGGAAACAACCGATACCAAATAAAGATGACAACCACACAGAGAGCAATTCCCAGGAGCACGGTCCAAATGATCCCTCTCGAAGGTTTTCCTTCTGCATAATCGTATTTCGACCTTTTTGAAGATCGATCTATCATATCATCATAGTTGTCTTTTCCCATAACTCGACATTACCTTTCTTACATAGTATTATAAAACAATCATGGCTACCAGTCCAAAACAATCATATTACAAACTCTTTGCAATTTCCACCATCGTTATCTTTGCCCTTTTGCTGATTCGCGTCGGTTATATTGTCTTTGCAGGAAATCCTTCAAGAAAAATTTATCAGGACCCGAAAGTAGCCTCCACCGTAGTCAGGGGGACCATCTACGATCGCAACGGAAAAATATTGGCTATCCAAACCCCTTATTATGGACTCTATTTCCACCTTAATGAAATAGATGACTTGCAAAAGGCGGCCGAACTGGTTGCACCCTTTGTAGGAATGAATCCAGATCAAGTACAGCTTCAGGCATCCCATTATACAACCTATGCACAGATAAAGAGAAAAATAGATCCTGACAAGGTAGAACCCTTGCAACAAGTCATACAACGTGCGGGACTGAGCAGGGAACTTTCCGTTGTCAAGGAAATGGGAAGAACCTACCCTGCCCAATTCCATGCAGCCCAGACCATAGGCTTTACCGATAACGAAAACAAGGGGTTGGAAGGAATCGAATATACCCAGGAACAATATCTGGACCCTTTTCCTGAACTCGGGAACGAAGAAGTAACCTATGGACAGGATATAACCCTTACCCTCGATATAGACATACAATATCTGCTTGATCTGCAAATGCAATCAATTGCCGATGTCCACAATCCTGACTATGCCATGGGCATAATCCTGGATGCCAAGAACGGGGATATTCTCGCTCTATCGAGCTATCCTTGGTACAATACGAACGAAGTCAACCATTCCAACGACGAGGAAAGACTCAATCACGCTGTGAATTATCTCTATGAACCAGGGTCGGTATTCAAGATATTCAGTTTGGCAGCAGTAATGCAAGTAGGACAAGCAGACCTGCTCACCCCTTTCCAGTGTGATGGTTCCTATACCTTTGACAGCGGTAACGGAAAAATGGTGACTATAAATTGCACGGAACCACACGGAACGGTAAATCCCAGGACAATGATACAAAAATCCTGCAATGGGGCCATAGCAACCTGGGCAATGGAAACCAACAGCCAGGATTTCTATGAACTTCTCAACAAATTTGGTTTCAACCAAGCCTATGATATCAATCTTCCTTCAAAATCCAAAGGAAGCATACAAGATCCCTCAAAATGGTCAGGACGTTCCGAGGCAACCATTTCCTTTGGTCAGGAATTATCGTCCACGGCCCTGCATCTCGCTACAGCAGCCACCGTTTTCACAAATAAGGGAGAATTGCTTGCTCCCCATCTTATCCTCTCCAGAAGCGTCGGCAATGCCACGGGTAAACTCGGAAAGGTACTCTATGAACGAGAGCGCACCGTACAACGTCAGGTGGTCTCCGAATCAGTCGCATCAAAACTGCTTTCCTATATGCAAAGTGCCACAGAAAAAGGCGGTACTGCAATAAATACCGCAGTGGACGGAATCCTGGTCGGGGCAAAGACAGGAACCGCCCAGATTCTCAATAATGAGACCAACAGCTATTCCGATGGCACTGTACTTGCTTCCACAATGGCAATAGTTCCTGCAGATGACCCAAAATACATCATCTATATCGCAGCAGGAAATCCCAAAGGCAATACCATCTGGGGAAGCAACATAGCTGCACCGGCAATTGGCAAAGTAATAAAGGCCCTGGTGAGCCAAGGTAAGCTGACCAGTTCCAAATCCGTTCAATTATAAAGATTATTATTGCATGGAAGTACTTTGGGGAATTCCCATTGTACTGAAATCCAGAGAGAAACCCTGGAGAAACCCAAGGAGCAATTCATTTGAAACCTTATGCAAATCCTGAGGGACTTTCTGGCCATCAGTCATGAAGAGCAAAGGAAGTGAATGTTTCTTGCTGAAACTCAAGATATTACCCAAGTTTTCTGTCTCATCAGTCTTGGTAACAACCATTCCCGAAAGATTATAGGAACCAAGCAGTTGAAGATACCGTTCCATATCTCGCAATTTATGGGAAGCACTCACTGCCAGATAATAGACAGTATCATCCTTGGGCAAAACAGAAAGCATAGTCTTTACCTTAAGGGCCAATTCCCCTTCCTTGGGGCTTTTGCCCATGGTATCGACCAAGATCAAGTCATAATCTGCCAATTTTCCAAGAATTCCCGATAACTCCTCCTCTCCACTGCAGCAATACAAATCCAGATGCAAATCCTTGCAAAAGGCATTGATCTGGGCATAAGCTCCTGCACGAAAAGAGTCCAGGGAGAGAAAAGCAACCTTCAGCTGACAATCCTGGGGAACTATCTGGTTATAAAGCACTGCAATCTTTACCAAAGTAGTGGTCTTGCCTACTCCCGTAGGTCCCAACAGGACAAAAAACTTGGGAGGATGGGAAAAGGAAGCATGGTCTATTTCAATGTTATCTATGACGTATTCAAGAATTTGCATTTCGAAATCTTTCTTGGGAAGCAAAGGATCCTGTGAAAGAATCTTTTCTTCCGCAGAATCGATATACTCATCGCCAAAGTCATTTGCCTTTAGCAAATCCTCCAACATTTTCTTTCCCTGCGAGGGAGCAACCATCTCGGGAAGAAAATCGGACGAGGGTATTTTTTCCTCGACCACGGAAGGAGATACCTCTTCTTTCTTTTCCTCAACAGCAGGAATTATGTCTTCTTTTACAGGTTCAACAAGATAGAAAGTTATCTCACAGGTAGGTTTCTTTCCAAAGAGAGATCCACTTGTACAATCTTTTCTGGTATGGACTCTCACAGCAGGCCCGTATTCACTACGGGCCTGTTTGAGAGCCGAATCATAATCATTGGCAACGATCGTAATAAAATCCACTATCTTCCCTTTAAAGAATGAACTTGGAAAGATCCTGGTCCTGGACTACATCCCTAAGCCGTTCATCCACATAATGGCCAGTTATGGTAATCTGTTGACCGGAAAGCTCATCGGCACTGAAGGAAAGCTCTTCAAGCAATTTCTCCATAACCGTAAAAAGCCGTCTTGCCCCAATGTTATCATTGGTATTGTTCACCTCGTAGGCAATCTCGCTTACCCGTTTGATTGCCTCTTCGCTAAATACGATATCAACTCCTTCGGTCTTTAGCAACTCCCTATACTGCATCGTAATTGCATTCGCAGGTTCAGTGAGTATCCTGTAAAAATCTTCCGCAGTCAGGTCATCAAGCTCCACACGAAGGGGAAAACGTCCTTGCAATTCAGGTATCAGGTCACTCGGCTTTGCCACATGGAAAGCTCCGCTTGCTATAAAGAGAATATGGGTGGTATCGATTACTCCCCACTTGGTAGTGACATTCGTTCCTTCAATGATTGGCAGGATATCTCTCTGGACACCCTCACGGGAAACATCGGGACCGTTGCCACCTCCGCCACCGGTACTGGCAACCTTGTCAATTTCATCCAGGAAAACAATACCCATCTGCTCGACTCTTTCCTTTGCCTCATCTATGGCACGGTCATTGTCTACAGCCTTATCAGTCTCTTCCTCGGTGAAAACCTCACGAGCCCTCTTGACAGTCATCTTACGATTATGACCGCCCCTATTATTGCCAAAGATGGATCCAATGCTTTGCATTGCGTCCTGCAAGTCATCCATATTTGCCTGACCAAGGACTTCGATACCAACCTGTTTGCGACTCTGGACATTGACTTCAATTTCTCTGTCATCAAATTTTCCGTCACGCAACATTTGCCTGAACTTCTCTCGAGTCGTACTCTGTGTATCGGAAAAGGAAGTATCAGCGGGAATCACCTGGGTCTCTTCCTTGTTGAGGGAAGGAAGCAAGAGATCGAGAAGACGTTCCTCCACCCTTTGTGCAACCTGTTCTGTCTGGCTTTCGGCCAATTCTGCCTTTACCTGCTGGACTGCGATGCTCATCAAATCACGGATTATCGACTCTACGTCACGTCCGACATACCCTACCTCGGTATACTTGGTAGCCTCGACCTTGATGAACGGGGCATTCGATAGCTTGGCTATACGCCTGGCGATCTCGGTTTTTCCCACCCCGGTAGGTCCTATCATGATTATATTCTTGGGGGAAACTTCATCTCGGATATCCTCAGGCAACATTTTGCGTCTGCTCCTGTTTCTGATTGCTACCGCAATTGTTCGTTTCGCCTTGTTTTGTCCAATTATATATTTATCGAGCTCCTTCACGATTTGGGAAGGTTTCATCTCGTCAAGTTTTTTGGTACTGATATATTCCATATTCCTTAAAGCTCCTCAACGATGATCGAATCATCGGTATAGATGCAGAGTGTCGAGGCTATCAAAACGCTCTTGACAGCAATTTCCTTCGCTTCAAGCTCCGGAGACGCATCAAGATAGGCAAGAGCAGCAGCCAATGCATAATTTCCACCACTTCCGATACCAATCGCATCCTTCTCGGGATCTACGACATCACCTGCCCCGTTGATCAAGAAAATCTTTTTGCCGTCACTGACAAGCATCATGGCCTCGAGCTGCCTCAATTGCTTATCTGTTCTCCATTGCTTGGCCAATTCAACCGCAGAACGGGTCAAATCCCCATTGAATTGTTTCAGTTTTTGCTCGAAAAGCTCAAACAATGTAAAAGCATCAGCCGTGGTCCCTGCAAACCCCGTGATAACCTTGCCATCATACAAGGTCCTCACCTTATGGGCGTTTGACTTCAGGATTGTATCACCTGCGGTTACCTGTCCATCTCCGGCGATGGCTACATGACCATTCCTTCTAACCGCGACTATTGTCGTTCCCTTGAAACTACTCATTCTCTTTCCTTCCATGCGGATGACAGGATGCATATACCCTTGCCAGCCTTTTTTGTGTTACATGTGCATAAATCTGGGTCGTGGAAATACTTGAGTGACCAAGCAGTTCCTGGACCAAACGTATATCAGCACCGTTATCCAGCATATGAGTGGCATAACTATGCCTCAGCACATGCGGTGTAAAATCTTTTTGCCAACCAAGCTTGCGCTTATATGACTTGAAAATACTACCAACAGTGCTCATCGGCAACTGTTTTCCTGCATCAGAGCAAAACAACAAACTTGAAATCCGGGAATCAAGAATTTGTTTCCTATCCTGCAAGTCATGCTTCAAGGATAAATAATACGAAAGCCGATCCCTTGTAATGCCGGAAAAGAATACAAAACGAACTTTATTTCCTTTTCCCACAATCGGAATGCGTCCCTTTTTATAATCGATATTCCCTTCCCGAATGGACAACGCCTCGCTGATACGACACCCCGTATCATATAAGAAAGCAAACAACAGCAAATTCCTTGCCGAAGAAAAACCGACGGCTTCAAGGGAAAGCAATTGCCCTACCTCTCCTACGGTCAACACTGAAGGAAGGTGACTCAGTGCCTTTTTCAGGGAAATAAGGCCAAAAGGATTGGTTCGTATCAAGTCGATTTTTACCGCATGACGAAAAAAGGTGCGGGTCGCACTGAGAACGCGATTGACAGTTGCCTCGCTGTATTCCTTGGTATAGATAAGATACCGGACAAATTGTCTTGCATCATGTTCAGTCATGTCAATGACCTCAAGGCCAAGGCCCTTGGCAAAGGAGGAAAGCAAGTGCAAGTCCTTTCCATAGGAGAGTACGGTATTGGCACTGGACATCCGTACATTGGCAAGATAATCCAGAAACTTTGCAACTTCATCTTCCCTGGATTCATTCTGTTCCATGACTCAGACTATAACACGTGTTTCCGTAACGATACAACGCTTCCTTTTCACTGCAGACCTGCAAAGAAAGATTTCTTGGTAATCCCTGTGAGCTGGCAAAGGCAGGATATCCTGAAACCAAGGGGCAACCTTCGTCCTCCAGACGCCTTGTTCCTTCATTGACAGGAAGATTTCTGAGTCCTTGTTCATGGACAAAGACCTCTCGCCCCATGTCCAGGGCAAGCGAGGCACAAAGGAGTGCCCCGCTTTTGCAAGGAGCCTGCACTACCACCAGACAAGAGGAGAGCGCAACGGTAAGATAATTTCGACCGAGGCAACGCCATCGGGAAGCTTCTTGGTTCGGTTCAAACGGGGAAATGAGGTTACACCCCGCAAGGCCTCTGTTCTCCGTTATCCTTCGGGTACCCAGACCACAATCACAACAGACATAGGCACAGGTCCCTGCCTGCCGGGTACCATATAAGGCTGACCGATCAATTCCCCGGCTATGACTGGTAACAATATGAATATCATTCAATCCTGCCTCCAGAGCAAAGGAATAGCTGGCTTCCGCTCCCAAGGTATCAGGATATCGGGTACCGCATAGAGAGACCAGACATTCATTTTCTTCAGGAAGCCTTCCTCGATAGCAAAGTCGGAAAGGCGGATTGTCTTCCAGAGCCAACCTGGAGGGATAGCCCTTCATACCGAAAAAGATGATATGCATTTCAGTTTTTGAAAGAAAAGCGAGAAACTCATCCACTCTTTTACGCAAACCAAGCAGGTGATATCGTTTTTCCAAGTCCGAAAAAGAAGGAGTGCTTTTGACCAGGACGAGCTTTTCCCTACAGGAAAGGGGAAGCATGGAAATTGCAAGGACAATTGAAAGTCTCATACCCTGAAAAGGAAAGAAAAGCTATCGAACGCTTCATTGAATCCCGAGCATTCCAAGAACAACTTTTGCAAGCAACAGAAACAATACCAGCAGCAGTACGGGTTTCACTACCTTTGCCCCGCCTCTCAAAGCCAGGCCACTACCGATATAACCACCAAGGATGGAGCTGAAAGCACAGGGAATTGCAATGCCATAGTCGATATTCCCCCTGATGATGAAAGTCGCAAGGGCAGCAATATTTGAGGCAAGATTCACGACTTTCGCCGTTCCACAGGACTTGAGCAGATCAAGCCCTATTACCGAAGTGAAGATCAGGGTCAAGAACATACCTGTCCCCGGCCCGAAGAAACCATCATAAGCACCGATGACCAGGCCACTGGCCCCGCTCAGAAATAAGGTGGCCTGTTTGGTGCGTTCCCTGGCCTGTCCGAAGTTCGGTTTTACCATCATGAAAATGGCAATGGCAGGAACTAAAAAGACCAGAAGGTACTGCAAGTACAGATCTGCATACAAGGCAGCAAGATTGGAACCAATAAGGGAACCTGCAAAGGAGAGAATAACGGCAAGAGTACCTACCCTCCAATCAACCTGGCCACCTTTGATATATCGTATGCAGGCAATGGTCGTTCCACTCGTAGAGGCAAACTTATTGTTTCCCAGGGCTATCTGGGGAGGAAGCCCCACCGCAACGTAGGCTGTAAGAGTTATAAGCCCTCCTCCACCTGCTATTGAGTCGATGATGGCCCCGATTGCGACAATCGGACAGAGAATCCAGAGAACACTCATTTTTTTCCTTCCTCCGGATTTCCATGAAAAGCTGTATAAGCTCTCTTCAGGTCATCAGTATGCACATGGGTATAGATCTGCGTGGTCTTGATGTCACTGTGTCCCAGCAATTCCTGCACGGAACGTAAATCAGCCCCTCCCTCCAAGAGATGGGTTGCAAAGCTATGCCGCAAGGTATGGACTTTTGCAACAAGGCCAACCTTGTCACAGTATTGTTCGAATCGCTTATATACAGCCTGCCTAGTCAACGGATGCCCATTGCGTCCGACGAACAGAGCTTTTTCACAAAGATTTTCCTTCACCAAGTCCACCCTGATTTTCAAAAGGTACTCATCTACAAAAGACTGGGCTATTTCTCCTACTGGTACGAGGCGCATCTTGTTTCGTTTTCCCAGGACCCTGAGAGAACGTCCCTCGTAATCAGAGACCTTCAAGTCACAGGTTTCGCTGATACGCAGACCGCAGGAATAGATCAACTCAAACAATGCACGGTCACGAAAGCCCAGGGGATCCGACACATCGATAACGCTGAAAAGAGAATCAATCTCCTCCAAGGTTGCCACGGAAGGAAAGCGTGTGCCGATTTTTGGGTTCTCCAGTTGCATAACCGGATTGTCTTCCCTGATTTTGCTGATCTGGAGGTATATAAAGAAAGAACGCAAGGAAGAAAGGTTTCTTGCCAGCGTTCTTGCCGAAAGTTCACGGTCCTTTTTGGAAAGCGAGAGATAGGTCTCGATATCCTGAAGGGAAACAGAAATCACATCCAATGATAAAGATCGTAAATAACCCAAAAAAAGGGTTATCTCCTGGGTATACACATTCAACGTGGCTTTTGAGAGCCTTCGTTGCAACATCAAGTAATCACCGTAATCATCAATTAGCTGAAGATCTGCCTCATAAGACATACTTACTTCTCATCAGGGTTTCTGGTATACCTAAGCACAGCCGGAATGGAATAGTCACTTGAATTCCCCGTAGGAGCCTTGCCAATCTGCTTTTGCAGATCCTGCCAGCGATTCACCTGTATGGAACCGATATCGCCTTCCGTTTCGCTCTTGTGGGAATCTTGTGAAGACTCTCCCTCAGACCTATCAGTTGAGGCAGAAGATGTATATCGCCTCTTTGCAGTATTGATATCGGCAAGTTCCGCACCAATTACCTCATCCTTTCGTTCAAATCCAGTGGCAACCACGGTAACCTTGATCCTGTCACCCAATTCAGGGTTGAAAGCCTGACCGGCAATGATCAAGGCATCCTCGGCACAATTTTCCGTTATGATTTCAACTACATCCTGGTATTCCTGCAAGGTAAGGTTGTCGCTTCCCGAAAGGTTCACCAAGACACTCTTTGCCCCTTCTATGGTCGCATTCTCCAGCAAAGGGTTGCTGATCGCCTGACGGGCAGCATCCACGGCCCTATTGGCGCCTTCACCGAAGCCGATACCCATCAAGGCATCGCCCTTTCCCTTCATGACTGTCCGTACATCGGCAAAATCGATATTTATTTCGCCTGGTTCGGTAATGAGTTCACTTACCCCCTGGACTCCCATATACAGCACTTCATCAGCCATGAGGAATGCCTGCTTGATCGGGGTATTATTCTCCACGACCTTCAGCAGATATTGGTTGGGGATTATAATGAGTGTATCCACTTGCTTGCGGAGTTTTTCAATTCCAGCCTGGGCAAGCATCAACTTCTTCTTGCCTTCAAAGGCAAAAGGAGTCGTTACGACTGCAACGGTCAAGGCATTGCAACTCTTGGCTATCTCAGCTACCACAGGGGCAGCCCCTGTTCCCGTTCCGCCACCCATTCCGGCAGTGATGAAAACCATGTCCGCATTCTCGAGTTCATGGCGAATATCTTCCTTGCTCTCCTGGGCGGCTTTTTCACCCACCTCGGGAATGCCACCGGCACCCAAGCCCCCTGTCAGTTCCTTACCGATAGGAATCCTTATCTGGGCGTTTGAACGTTGCAGGGCTTGCATATCCGTATTCATGACTACAAACTGGACTTTTTTTAGCCCGCTTGCAATCATGCGGTTAACTGCATTTCCCCCGGCGCCACCAACACCAAGGACCTTGATGACTGTCGCAGTTGCCTGCTCGTCCTGAACCATATCCTCTACTTCAAACATTCCGAAATCCATATCAAAATCCTTTGCCACCAGGCTACAATTAAAACAAAGTCCTAAAAAATCTCTTTACCTTGGAAACAGGCCCATTCTCTTGCCTTCGGGGAGCATCCCTTTTAGCCTTGCCACCAGTTCCCACTTCCTTCACCTTCCGAGCCTCACTCTTGAGCAAACCAAGTACTGTAGTATAACAAGGACTGATGTAATTCCTGTCCAATCCACCAATTGCCTCGGGGAAACCCAATCGTGCGGGAAGACGGAAAATCTCGCTTGCAAGTTCAGTCACTCCACTTAAAAGAGATCCTCCACCCACAAGGACGACCCCGCCTCCAAACGAACCCTGTACATTTGCCTTTTCCAAGTCATTTTGCAGGCGGGAAAAAATCTCCGCCATACGGGGTTCGATCACCTTGCTCAATTCCTTTTTTGGCATCCTTATCGAGGGCAATCCACCAACCTGGGGAATGGTTACCATTTCCTCGCTCGAAACCGAAGGAACATAGCTATGACCTGATTCACATTTTATCTGTTCGGCCACCGCCCTGGTTTTGTTGAGTATATAGGCAATATCTGCTGTTACGGCCTCTCCACCAAAATTCACCCCACCTGTATAGACAGGGGCCCCGTGGGTATAGGCAATCATATTGGATACCCCGCTGCCAATATTGATGAGGATGGTTCCCATCTCTTTTTCCTCGGGACTGAGTACTACTTCAGAATCGGCAAGACTCTGCAGGACCATCCTTTGTACGGTAAGTCCCGAGCGCTGGATGCACTTGCGCTCATTCTGGCAGATGGAAGAGCTGGCAGTGACAATAAGCACCCTGCTTTCCAATCGATGTCCGAGCATGTCAATAGGGTCTTTTATTCCCACTTGGCCATCAATTTGAAAATCCTGGACAAGCGTATGCAATATTTCGCGATCCTGAGGAAGCTCAAAAGCCCGGGCTACCTCAAGGGAACGATAAATATCCTCTCTCTTGATTTCCTGGTCCTTGCTGTTTATCCCCACGACCCCGGTACTGGGGATACCAATAATGTGTTCTCCCCCTATACCAATAATGACTTCGGAAATCTCGGCCCCAGCCTGGAGTTCGGCCTCGTTGATCACCGATTGTATGGTTTTCAGGGTCTGCTCAATATTGACGATCGAACCTGCCCTGACACCCTCACTCGGACGTTCACATATGCTGTCAACCATCAGCAAGCCCTCTCGGCTCACTGAACCGATTACGCATCTGGTCCGGTTTGTGCCAATATCAAGCCCCATCAACATTTTATCACCAGCCATATTACAGCAACCTCCTAGCTGTTCGGTCTCAATATCTGCGTACCATTGCACTCTTATAAAGATCATAACGCAGCGGACCCGTGCTGAGGAAGGAAAGGGAATTCTCGCTATCCTCCACTACCAAGGCAACCGCAGAAGCAATCCTCTCGGTGCTTACGGGCTCCCTTACCCAAAGTTGGGCATTGATAGATGAGAATTCCAATACCATCTTTCCAAAGCTGTTACTACTATTATTATCGTATTTGATGCGAGTTATCAAGCTGGAATCTCCATCAAGGGACGAAGCAAGCTCCATTACCTTCAAAAAAGTCTCATCAGTACCATATTCCTGTAACATAGTAGCATATCTTTGCGGAACTT
>NZ_CAXXYB010000013.1:0-234728 GCF_963676625.2 uncultured Sphaerochaeta sp. | reverse complement strand
ACACCCAGAACTGCAAAAACAAGGGAATTTCGTATAGGAAGCAGCATTCGTTGGTCTGTAAATACGGAAATGAAGTTTTTCAATCCGACATAATTATAGGTTGTGGTGATGCCGTTCCAGTCGGTAAAAGCTATGTTTATTCCCAGAAAAAAAGGAATGACAATAGAAAAACAGAACATAATAAATCCAGGCAAATTGAATAAGTAAGCTGCTACTTTCCTGTCATCTACTCTTCGTTTCCGTTGTTTCATATAAGCTCCCATCTGAAAATGATTATACGGTCCATATTGTTTTTTTGTCAAATAATTTATAGAAATTTACTAATTATTATGCCTTATAAAAAGAAATTATTAATAATAAAATATTAATTTATAATAATATAAATAAAACATGTTATTATTTTATTGATAAAAAATTTACTAATAATGATGAAGTAAAATTAAAACAAAACAAAACCATGGTTTTCATTTTTTTATTTCTTGTTCACTATCGTCAGTGTCAAGGTCTACGAATTTAAGCATATGTTGCATGCCCTTAGATGGGTTCATTTTGGAAATATCTGTTGACAGTAGTGTTTGATTGATTTACTATACTAATTAGGAATTATTACTAATTAGGGAATGCATGAAAGAAACTCGCAAGACTATACAGAAAGAATTGGTTCATGAAGCAGTAATGGTCTCTTGTGACCATCCCACTGCAGAGCAAATCTATGACTCAATCATTCTCAAGCACCCAACGATAAGCAAGGCAACTGTTTACAGAAACCTGAATCTTTTGGTAGAGGATGGAATTATTCTGCGCGTTCGTGTGCTAGGTGGTCCTGATCACTTTGACAAAACCATACGACCCCATTACCATATACAATGTAGGGTTTGTAAAAGAGTCGACGATATTGAGGTTTCTCCTGATCTCGGGATACAGACGAAGATAATCAATGCCAAAGGGTTTGAAGTAGATTCCTATGAAATTGTTTTTACCGGGATTTGTCCCGATTGTCTAGAAAAAAATGCTGCCAAAAGCAGTGAAGGAGCACAAGTATGGAATTGAAAGGATCAAAGACCGAAGCTAATCTGGCTGCAGCGTTTGCAGGTGAGTCACAGGCAAGAAACAAGTATACGTATTATGCCTCAAAGGCACGGAAAGAAGGGTACGAGCAGATTGCCGACATGTTTGAAGAAACTGCAGGAAATGAAAAACAACATGCCAAGCTATGGTTCAAGTTGCTTCATGGCGGAGCAGTCGCCGACACAGAAACCAACCTCAAGGATGCCGCAGCCGGCGAGCATTATGAATGGACCGATATGTATGTGAATTTCGCAAAGGAAGCCCGTGAAGAAGGTTTTGCGAAGATTGGTACTTTATTTGAAATGGTAGCTGCCATCGAGAAGACGCATGAACAGCGCTACCTTGATCTCTTGAAGAATGTAGAGGATGGTTTGGTATTCAGCAGGGACGATGAGCAAATTTGGAGATGTTCCAAGTGCGGTCATATTGTAATCGGGAAGAAAGCACCTGGTATGTGCCCTGTTTGCGGTCATCCTCAGGCCTTTTTTGAATTGGTCAACAAGAACTACTAGAAGATAGGAAAATAACCCCTTGTTTGTAAGGCAAGCTTGAAAGGCTTGCCTTTTTTGCGTTCAAAACTCTATGCCATGGAAACTCTCATTCTGGAATTCCCATGAATTTCAAAGGGTTTGACTGCACAAACAAATTGATTTCCTCATTGGAAAATGGTGATTGCTCAAAAATCTGGTAATAGCGCGAATACGATTCCACTTTGAATAGGTTGACGCAGAAATCGGAACCAAACATCGTTCTGTTACGGATGATATCTGCTTTTTCTGAATTTTGTGTCTTGATGTAATTATCCAATTGGATATAGAAATCAGAAGTAGTTCCACTGAAAGAGACATCTGCATATACCTGTGGAAAAGTTTGCATCAATTCGATGATTTCATAGAACCAAGGAGAATCGGGCAAATTGTTTGCCGCAGCACTGATCATATTTATGGGGTTTTTTTGCAATTTATTATACTGCCATCCATAATGGGCGAAATCGAGTTTTAGGGAAGGGTAATGCTCCAAAACAGGTTTGTAGGAGGCGGGAGAAGTATACAGCCAAGCTTTTTTTGTGCTGATGGTCCTGAATCCCTGGTCATCGCAATGGGTTATGATAGGGATGCTGTTTTTTTCACAGAAATCATAGATCATGCAGACCTTTTCTTTCTCTGCTTCATCGGTGGGCCAAGGATTGTATCCGAGTGGGGGATAGAATTTAATTCCGAAGAATCCCTGTTTTCCTTTTCTGATCTTGTCCTGGGCTATATAGGTTTCCAAAAGGTCTCCTATGAATTGCAGGTTATGTTCCGGGGGAGTAATCCCTATGAGTGGGAAGAATTCAAAAAGCCCCTCTGGTCTATTCTTATGGTACCAGTCAATGCCTTCAAGTGTATCCTCTGCATATTTAAGGATTTTTTGCACATTATTCGGTGGGTAATACAAGCTATCTTTTTTGTCTTTTCTCTGGGAAAAATCCATAAGAAGAGGACACATGGCCATTTTGTCATAGGTAGTGTCACGAAAATGCATTTTGCCTTCATGTATGAACGGAGGATCCTTTTGTTCTCCTTCTTTTTCCTTGGTTTGGAATTTGCCCTGAAGATCATCTTCCATCATAGCAAAGGTCTGCCCTATTGGTTGGTCGAATGTAATCAGGGTGTTCATTGCCCTAGTGAGCATTTGGGAATGGACAAGGTTCTTATTTGTCAGGATATAGCTTGGCGAAAGCGCTCCACTGGTTAATAAATTCGGCAGACCTTCCTTGATCGTGGACATGAGACTTAAGAGATTTGGATGCTCCAAGGTCATGACATGGAAATGTTGGTCAAAAAAATAGCTCATTTTTTCCTCTTTTTCCTTTTAAGGGTTGTCAGTCCTTTGCAATGAAACGGAAAGGGACGCTTGAAACGCCCCTTTCGCTATTCCCTAGATACCCATTTTCTTTTTCAGCTTTGCCCAGGAATCCTTGAGGGTGACTGTCCTGTTGAATACAGGATGTTCGTTACTGCTATCCTTGCTGTCGACACAGAAATATCCGTTACGGATAAATTGCAGATAGTCTCCGACCTTTGCCTGAAGTATTTCAGGTTCTGCCTTTGCATCCTTGATGACTTTCAAGGAATCGGGGTTGAGGTCATCCAGATAATTGCCTGTTTCTCCTCCTGGATACTCGGTACTGAAGAGTTTGTCATAGAGTCTTACCTCAATGGATACTCCCTCAGTGGCACTTACCCAATGACTGGTTCCCTTTACTTTTCTGCCATCGGCTGTCGTTCCTCCACGGGATTCACTATCATAGGTGCAATGAACCTCAGTAATGGTTCCCTCAGCATCCTTGACAACCGAATGGGCCGTGATGTAATAGGCATATTTCAAGCGGATTTCGTTCTCTGGATACAATCGATGGTATCCTTTTGCAGGGACTTCCATGAAATCTTCGCGTTCAATGTACAACTCCCGACCAAAAGGAATCTTGTGGGTTCCACAATTTTCTTGTTCAGGGTTGTTGTCTCCGTCAAAATACTCTATCGAATTCTCTGGGTAGTTATCAATGATTATCTTGAGGGGATCGAGGACGACCATAAGCCGCTCGGCTCTCTTGTTAAGGTCTTCCCTTACACAAAACTCCATCAAGGAATAATCGACGACACTTTCAACCTTTGCAACACCAACTCTGCCGACGAAATCCTTCATTGATTCAGGAGAATAGCCCCTTCTTCGAATTCCGCTGATAGTAGGCATTCTGGGGTCATCCCAGCCAGTTACTATTCCCAGGTTGACCAAGTTAAGCAACCTGCGTTTACTCATAAGCAGATAATTGACATTCAATCGTGCAAACTCGTACTGGTGTGGGGCATGTTCGATTCCGTCAATTTCCGTAGCCCAGTCATAAGCCGGCCGATGATCTTCAAATTCCAAAGTGCAGATGGAATGGGTGATACCCTCGATTGCATCACTGATCGGATGGGTAAAGTCATACATGGGATAAATACACCAGGTATCTCCAGTTCTGGGGTGCGTGGCATACTTGATTCGATAGAGGGCAGGGTCGCGCATATTGATGTTAGGGCTTGCCATATCTATTTTTGCACGAAGAATATACTTTCCCTCAGGACATTTTCCTTGGCGCATCTCCTCGAAGAGACGAAGGTTTTCCTCGATGGTTCTATCCCTATCAGGACTATTCTTCCCGGGTTCTGTCAAAGTTCCTCTATATTCTTTCAATTCTTCGGCGGAAAGACTATCAACGTAGGCTTTTCCCTCTTTTATAAGTCTTAATGCAATTTCATAGAGTTGCTGGTAATAATCTGAAGCATAAAATTCATACTTTCCCCAATCGAAGCCAAGCCAGTGGATATCTTCCTTTATGGAATCGATATATTCCATATCTTCCTTGGCTGGATTGGTGTCGTCCAAACGCAAATGGCAACGGCCACCGTATTTTTGGGCAAGACCAAAATTTATGCAAATCGATTTAATATGACCGATATGCAAATATCCATTGGGTTCTGGGGGGAACCTGGTGACAATGGTATTGTCAGGTACCCTACCGTTAGCTAGGTCATCCTCTATGATTCTTTCAATAAAGTTGAGGGAGACCTTTTCCTTCTGCTCTTCAGCATGCAGCTCTTCCATGAATTGTCCTTCCTTGATTACCCTTTCAAAGGGCTTGGTATGAAGATTTAGGAATAATATCATATCTACATTGCTTGTTACAGTGGGTTGAGTTATTGAACCTCTGTTTTTGTATAACGGATTGAATGCACCTGGGATTCATAGGAATCTTTGTTCTCGTTGGCAAAATATACCCCGAAACTAATAGCCTGTTGCATCCCAGGCAAGGAGGTCTTGGTTACAAGAGAAAAACAGGGATCCTGCATATCTTGTGCATATGAGATGGAGACATTTTCCCCGATCCTGTCCAGTTGCCAGAGAATTTGCGTGGAGGTAGATGAAAACGGAATATGACTTGAGGTTTCGTACCCCCTTATGGAGGTGTGGATCGTCAAGGTGTCAGTTGATAATCCAACAGCTGCATAGGAGAGGTCACTATGGTAGACGCAAATGCCGCTCTCTCCTCCCACTGGGGCGATTTCAAGGAGAAATCTGCAAGAAAAATCTTCGTCACTTACGGCCAATAGCAAAGGACAAGAGGGCAGCTCGGTTTTTCCTGAGACGGCCAACGAAACTTCCTTGAAATCTTTTTTCCAAATTTCCGGTTTGCCTTGCCATCGGAAATCTCTCATCATTACTTTCTTCATGTCGATAGTATATCCCTCTTATACTTTTTTTTCCACTGAAGGCTTTCCCGTCTTTGAAAGTTGTTGTACTCTTTATTGTATGAAGTCACCAAAAGAACATATTCTAGACAGACATCTGCTTGGTCTGCTTGATCAAGGAAAACCTAGTTATCAATTGGGAAAACTCTTGGTCTCCGATCCTGAAATCGGGGCTATCCAGGATTTTGCCAACACTGTATCCATAAAACGCCTTAATTATAACGATCATGGGCCTGTTCATATGCGCCAAGTTGCCTATAATAGTGTCCAGATGCTTTCTTTGCTTCAGGATGCGGGAATAAAGGGATCGATGGAAACCGAGGAATCGGGAACCTTTGATGACAGCGTTTGTGCCGTAATGCTGGCAGCCTTTTTGCATGACCTGGGGATGAGTGTGTCTCGAACCGATCATGAAATTACAGGCATCATTATTGCCAGACCCATTATGGAACGTCTCTTGAAAGAAGTTTTTCCCAATGATTTGGGAAAACAGGTCGCCATTATTTCGGTAGCTACCGAAGGAATCCTTGGGCATATGGCCAATAGAAGAATCAACAGCATTGAAGCAGGGTTGCTTCTGGTAGCCGATGGTTGCGATATGGAAAAAGGTAGGGCCAGGATTCCCATGAGTATAAGCTCTGCCCCGAAAACCGGTGATATCCACAAGTATTCGGCAAATTCAATCGAGAAGGTAACGATTCGCAAGGGCGAGCACAAACCGATTCTCGTTGATGTTGACATGTCCAGCGACGTAGGGTTTTTCCAAATCGAAGAAGTTTTGCTTCCCAAGATTGTCATGAGTCCTGCCAAGCAATATGTTGCGGTTTTTGCAGGAGTCGTAGGGCAACCGAAAAAGCAGTATCTATAGGAGGGTGTTTGTTATGATTGGAGTAATCGGAGAGGCATTGATAGATTTCATTGGGATTTCTCGCGAAGAGAGATCCTATAATTTTGCATCCTTTGTCGGTGGCTGTGGCTTGAATGCGGCAACCGCGGCTGCAAGACTGGGGTCGTCTGTCAGTTTTTTTGGAAAACTGTCAAATGATATGTTTGGAGTCAGGATACTTGACCATCTTGTAGACAACAAGATTCTCTTTGATCCGGAACTTTGCAACTCCTTTTTGCCTTCCATGATTGGCTTTGCCCAATTGGATGATCAAGGGAAGGCCCAGTATGCTTTTTATAGCAAGAACACCGCATCCGTTTGCCTTACTTCGGAAGAACTTTGCAATTCAATGTCCAATCATTCAAATCTAAAGGTCCTGCATATCGGCTCGGTCTCCTTGGCGATCAAGCCAGGATGTGATGAAATCCTTGATGCCATCGATTTTTATACCCCTCGTCCCATTGTCTTCCTCGATCCTAATGTACGCCCCACGGTCATCGAGGATTTTGAAGCTTACAGGGCCCGACTTTTCAAGGCTTGCAAGCTTGCCGATATCATAAAACTCAGCGATGAGGATCTCTTGTTGCTCTATCCCGGACTTGCTGTGGAGGAAGCGGCAAAAACGCTTTGTTCCGAAGTCTCGGCACATGTCATCCTGACTAGAGGGAAACAAGGCAGTACTTGGTTCAGTCCCAAGAAGTTCTCCGTAAATTCGCCGATCATTGATTTACCTGTAGTAGATACTGTAGGAGCAGGTGATACTTTCAGTGGAGCCATCCTCTCATTTTTGCACGAAAATAATTATTTTGGACAAGATGGTGAAGATCCTGTCTTGCATGACCTCGACAGGGAAATCATAGAGAAGGCCATGCGGTATGCAAATGCAGCTGCTTCCATCAATTGCTCCCGAAAAGGATGCAATCCACCTACACAAGAGGAAGTCGAAGCTCTGGTTGGCTCAATATAGTTGTCATCTACTGCTATTTGGCTGTAAACTTACTGTATGCTCAAGGATTCACGAAAAAGATTCATACAGGTTCTTGTTGCCTTGGCTCTCTTGGTTTTGGTAATCCTTTCCGCGGTCTTGCTTTGGCGGTGGACAGAATCAATCGGGGCTAGTGCAAAGCGCAAGGAATTGGAAAAAGTTCTCCACACCATCGTCAAGGACGAAGGTGAGGCAGGATTGCTTTCAATGGCAGGTGTTACGGTAGATAATATTTTTTATGGGGACGAGGGAGTATCCTTGTTTGAAGGACAAGATACTTCCTGGCGATATAGCGCCGATGAAATGCAGAATATCAAGGTCTATGAAAACTGCAACAAAAGCGTCGTACATATTACGACAACCTTGGATGTTACCGTGAACTCTTTTATGGAAGTTCTTCCTGCCCAGGGAACCGGCAGTGGTATAATTCTCTCTACCGAGGGCTATATCCTGACCAATGCCCATGTAGTGGAAAAAGCCACCAGTCTTACGGTAAAGCTCTTTGACCAACGTTCCTATCCTGCGAAATTGGTCGGCTTGGATAGTGAGGATGACCTGGCAGTCATAAAGATTTCCGTTGATAAGGCGACTCCTCTTTTTCCCATTACAATCGGTACGAGTGAGGATTTAAAAATCGGCCAGAAAGTGATAGCCATAGGAAATCCCTTTGGATATGACCGGACTATGACTGTCGGTATCGTCAGTGGTCTTAATCGTCCAGTAAAAACTGCCGAAGGCAAGGTTATCATGGATGCCATCCAGACAGATGCCTCCATCAATCCCGGAAATTCTGGAGGCCCTCTTTTGAATAGCAGGGGAGAGGTCATTGGCATCAATTCCTCGATTTACTCGACAACAGGCAGTTCCCAGGGACTTAATTTTGCCATACCCATAGATACAGCGATCTCCGTTATCCCTGATCTGATAAAACTTGGAAGAGTAATTCGTGGATGGCTTGATATAATTCCGGTGCAATTGACTCCGCAACTTGCTGCCTATGCAAAACTTTCCGTCAGCAAGGGAATTTTGATCAGCCAAGTGGTAAGTGGAGGGCTTGCAGAGAAGGCTGGACTTAAAGGTGGCACCCAGGTGGTGCAGTATGGTTCAAGTGTCATCTATCTGGGTGGTGATGTGCTTCTCTCTATCAATGGGCATCCTGTGGAAGAGCTCAACGATTTGTATCTTGCTCTTCTCAATACCCGTAGTGGTGACAAGGTAAAGGTATTGATAAATCGAAAGGGTGAAGAAAAAACCTTGGAAATTCAATTAGTCGAACGAAGTGCACAAAATGTAAGTGCCTTGGTACGGTAGGAAATAATGAAAGAAGTAAAAGTAGATGGATCCTGGGGTGGTGAAGCCGTGGAAAATATCCACGGAGAAGTATCCAATGAACAAAAGCGTTTTGTGGTCGTTGCCCCCTATAGTCCTTCAGGAGATCAGGCACAGGCAATAGAAAAACTTGCCCAAGGCCTTGTTTCCGGGGATAAATGCCAGACGCTCAAGGGTGTGACCGGTAGTGGCAAGACCTATACGATGGCCAAGATAATTGAACAAGTTCAACGTCCGACCTTGGTGCTTTCCCATAACAAAACCCTTGCCGCACAATTGTACAGGGAGTTCAAATCATTTTTTCCTGACAATGCAGTGGAGTATTTTGTTTCAACCTATGATTATTACCAGCCTGAAGCCTATGTTCCTGGCAGGGACTTATATATAGAAAAAGCCACCGATATAAACCAGGAAATCGATCGCCTTCGATTGTCTGCCTCGTTTTCCCTCATGGAACGGCGTGATGTCATTGTTGTAGCCACGGTTTCCTGTATTTTTGGACTTGCCAATCCTGTATCGGTAAGGGATATGGTACATACCTTTACCGTAGGGGAAGATTTCAATCATCATGATGTCCTGGACCAACTGGTTCGTATGCAATATGAACGAAACGATATGATTCTCAAACGGGGTGCCTTTCGCGTCAAGGGTGATATCATTGAAATTTGCCCTTCCTATTTGGAGAATGCCATACGCATTTCCATCGATTGGGATGAAATTGCTTCCATTCAATGGTTTGACCCAGTTTCAGGGGAAAAGCAGGAGTTGGTACATAGTTTTACTTTGTATCCGGCCAAACAATTTGTCATGCCCCAAGAACAGGTACGAGCTGCAATTGAACGAATCAAGAGTGAAATGAACGACCAGGTTGAATACTTCAATAGTCTGGGACGACCTCTTGAAGCAGAACGGATAAAAACCAGGGTAGAGTATGATTTGGAGATGTTGGAAGAAATCGGCTATTGTTCCGGGATTGAAAATTATTCCAGGCCTCTTTCCGATAGGAAAGCGGGAGAACGACCTGCCGTATTGCTTGATTATTTTCCTCCTGATTTCATTACGTTCATTGACGAGTCCCATGTGACGTTATCGCAAGTGGGAGCAATGTATGAAGGCGACCGTTCCAGAAAACTCAACCTGGTCAATTATGGTTTTCGATTGCCTTCGGCTTTGGATAATCGTCCTCTGAAAGCTTCGGAATTTGTGGATGTTGTCGGCCAGCGGGTATTTGTATCTGCGACCCCGGGGCCAGTGGAACTTGGCCAGAGTTCCCAGATTGTCGAGCAAGTCATTCGTCCTACCGGGTTGCTTGATCCCAAGATCGAGGTTCGTCCGACTGAAGGTCAGATGGAAGATCTCTATGGTGAAATCCGCAAGACCATAGCCAAGAAGCAAAGGGTGCTGATTACTACCCTGACCAAACGAATGAGTGAAGATTTGACCGATTATCTAGCAGGTCTTGGGCTTAAGGTCCGCTATCTGCACTCTGAGATAGAGACGATTGAACGTGTGGAAATTCTCAGGGATCTTCGTCTGGGAACTTTTGATGTATTGGTTGGAATCAATCTGTTGCGGGAAGGCCTCGATCTTCCTGAGGTTTCCCTTATTGCCATCCTTGATGCAGATAAAATAGGATTTCTTCGTTCCGCTACCTCGTTGATCCAGATAGTCGGACGGGCTGCCCGAAATTCTGATGGAAGGGTAATTATGTATGCTGATAAAATGAGCAGTGCCATGGAACAGGCAATCGGGGAGACTGAACGCAGACGTTCAATCCAGATGGCCTACAATGAAGAGCATGGCATTACCCCGACTACCATTATCAAGGCAATTCAGGATATCATTGAACGAGAGCAGGCAGATACCAAACAAAACCAGAAGCAAGATATTGCCATCCTCAAGGATGGGTACAACATGCTTAGTGCCAATGATCGAAAGAAATATATCAAGGCACTGGAAAAGGAAATGTTGCAGGCTGCGAAGAATCTGGAATTCGAACGGGCAGTCGTGATAAGGGATGAAATTGAATCGGTGCGCAATGGGCAGTTCAATACGTAAAGAGAATCAAGTCCCTGCATCCTCCGGTAACTTGGGGATGTTGATAAAGATATTTTATTTTTCCTTCCGTTGGAATCTTCTGGTGGTCGTGAATGTAGGCATAAAGGCTGTCAGTCGTGACAGCCTTTTTCTTGCAGGCAGGAGGAAGAAACTTTTCAGGGACTTCTTTTTCAGGATTCCAGCCCAAGCCTTTAAGCAGGGCTTCTGTGAAATATCCATGAGGATGAGAACTCTCTCGGGGTTCCTTGCTGGTGTTGTCGGCGGTCGTCGCGGCGAGAACAAACAATGATGGAATTGCATATTCCTTGGAAATGTATTGCCTGAAGGCCTCATGGATATAGGATGGATTTTCTATCAAGGAAACTGAAGAACCATTTCCTTTGACAAAGGAGCCACAATAGCAGCTATCCAGAATAAGGAGCTTCCTCCCTGGAAATTCTTTCAGGGTGCCCAGAAGGGTCTCGACATCCAGCAGACATTGGGTATCAAGAGTTCCGTCTTCCTTGAAGATATATCCCTTTTGATTCAGAGGGGCCACCACGAGCGATCCGTCGTTGTATCCATGGCCACTGAAGGAACATAGGAGAAGGTCTTCTTCTTTCATTGTCTTGCAGAGATTCTGTAAGGTATTGAGGATATTGATTTTGGTAGGAAGTATTGGATTGGTGATTTCATCATAATCATAGAGTGGGCGATATGATAGTTCCTCCCGTATTTTTCCACCAGTTTGGAGCATTGTCATGCCATGATAGCGCTTGTGGGAAAGGGTGCAGGCTGATTCAAGGGCTAGGGCAGTTTCCCTGGCATCATTGATGGTTCCCGATAGATAGGCGACATTTGTGCCATGATAGTTAAGGCCTATGGCAAGATGGTAGAGCTCTCCCCTGGCAGGTGGAATTCTGTTTAGCTCACACCCAGCGAAAAACAGTATGAGCATGATGAATATGCCCAAGATACAATTCATATACATTTTTTTCATTTCCATTCCTTTCATTGAATTGAAGGAGTGAAATATGGGTAATTACTTCAACTGATGGGAAACCCGGAAAATATGGATTTTGCCTAGGAGTTTGAAAGAAAAGGGTTTGCATGGATTGTAAAGAAGCCCTTTTGGTTATGTTGTGATGAACTTTCCCCCGTGAATTGGAGAAATCCAAACATGGGGGATTGTTATGTCAAAGATCAGCAAAAAGACGAAACTCAAGGCCTTGAAGTTATTCAAGCAAGGATGCAAAGGCAAGGCCACCGCAAAGAGACTGGGTCTCAATCCGTCAAGCACCAGGCGGTGGTGCAAGCAATACGAAGGTGGAAACGAGAGCTGGGTGTACTGTACCTACGACCGTAGATACGAGGCCATGAACGAGCAAGTAAAGGAAGGGATTGTCCTCAAGTCGCTGTCCAAGGAAGAAACCAAATCTGGTCTTTGCCGCAAATACGCCTTGTCGATTAGTGTTCTGAATGTATGGATTCGGAACTATACTGAGTACGGGGTCTGCACGAGAAAGAAAGGCAGAAAGAGGAAAGGTGGACACAATGACGGAATTGGAACGGAAGAAGATGGAAGAGCTCGAGAAGCTCGTAAGGCAACAGCAGTCAGAGCTCAAGGGGATGCACGACGGGATTATCTTCTACAGGACGTACTTCCAAATCTGCGAGGCAGAGGAGACGGATCCGTCAAAAAAAAAGTTCTATCAGCAGTTGCTGAGGCACGGAAGCTCGGAGTCCCTGTGACCCGTTCGCTCAAGCTGGCAGGCATCTGCCCGAGCACCTACTATTACTGGGAACAACACAAGGATGATTCGGTCAACAATGATGTCTCCATAGCATCGCACATCAGGCAGATACAAGAAGAGACAAACTGGTCCTACGGGATTCCAAGGATGACGCAGGAACTGAAGGCGAGGTTCGGGTACGTGCAACTGAACCACAAGCGCGTCGGAGCGGGTCATGAAGGAACATGCCCTGAACGCGAAGGTCCGCATCCGACGGTTTCCCAAGGGCTACTATCGGATACGGAAAGAAACTGCAAGGGAACTGCCACAAAACATACTGGCCAGGGACTTCTCGGCAGAGGGGCCCATGTGCAAGCTGGTGACCGACATCACGTACCTTCGTGTCGTGGGGGGCTGGTTGTTCCTGGCCGCGGTCAAGGATTTGTACGACAACGGGATCGTGAGTTATGTCATGGAGGAGCACCAGAGCCTCGCCATGGTCATCAAGGCCATCCAGCAACTGGTCGACAAGGGATTCGATCTCCATGGCGTCCTCATCCACTCGGACCGGGGATGGACCTACACGAACATGGCCTATGTCGACTACCTTAGGGGTCTCGGTGTGGTGCAGAGCATGTCCCGCAGGGGAAACTGTTGGGACAACGCCTGCATCGAGAATTTCTTCGGCCTCATGAAGTGTGAGACCATCTACCAGAACAGAAAGAGACTGCTAACCAAGGAAGAGATGGAACAGCTGGTAAGGGGAATACATCGCTTGGTACAATGACAAGCGAATACAAAAAAAACTAGGCTACCGGTCTCCGGTGCAATACCGTCAATCAGTAGCCTAGCTCTCAGAACTCTCCAACTCTATGGGGAAAGTTCATGATGTGAGTCTTCTTTGGGTATTTTTTTGATTTTTGTCCAACCAAGGCATTGCAGGTAAGGTTGGTCAATTGATGAAGGACCTGAGCATTTTCCAGGTCAGCAATGAGAAAACAGGGCTTTGCCCCAGGATAGGGGGCTGCCGTCTCGGCATCTTGCATGAGTGTCAGGCCCTGGTTGGTTATTTTTATAAAAAGTTGATCATCACAGACAGTTGCGAAGAATATCCCGTTGCAATAGAGTCCATATTCACCGAACATCTTTTTGTACGTGATGATTCCTGCGCTTTGCAATTGATTGCAAACATATTCCACAAATTCACTGCTTGATGCCATGACTGCCATCCTCCCAGCTCACTGTTCAATAGTTGAAGAGAACCATATCCATCGCACCACCATTGGTCATGGGGTGTTGATGGTAATACGAATAGCTATTTGAGGAAAGTGTTTGGTTGTCGATGACATATGCATACAGACTATCGACAGTAACAGCGCTGTCCTTTGCTGCAGGGATTGTAGGGGAGAATGAAAGTAGTGTGACGGAGGAATCATCAGTGGTTCCATACGTATGAACCAAACCAAGGCCTTCGAGCAAAGCATAGGTAAACACCCCATGATGATGGTCGTTGGTTGTATCGTCTGGAAATAACTCCCACGATACTGTATTGTTTGCACTTGCGCTGAGAACATACAAGTTTGATAAACCATAGGACTCATCAGAGAAATATTTTGCATAGAAATCATAATCGCTATAGACCGTACTTTCAGAAGAAGCACTTTCTCCTACGAATTGTCCGCTGTAGCAACTGTCCAGAAGAAGTAGCTTTTTCCCTGGTATATCGTTCATAAGAGAAAGCAGAGTCAAAGGGGCCATTCGGTCCTCTCCATGGAGAAGTCCATCTGTTGTAGCTAGAACCAGTTTTCCTGTGTTTTCTTCTCCGTGTCCACTATAGAAAAAGATGGTAAGGTCATTGTCAGCCGCTGAATCCTTGAGTTCTGCAAGCTTTGTTTCTACGTTGGTAATCGAAGGATATAATGGATCGGAAGTGGCAATATCACTTCCTTCCTGGATCATAAGATAGGCAGTTCCTTTGGGCCTATCAGTTTTGGTGATAAGGGCATCGAGGGTTGTACTCATTTCTTTTGCATCATTAAGTGTGCCTTTCAGATCATCACTACTACTGTTGTCATTCTTATAATCCAATCCAATAACGACATAATTTACCTTACCTTTGGCTGGTTCTTCAGTGAATAACTCACAACTGGTCAACAATAGGAGAGAGAGCAGGAGTAATAGGACAAGATGCTTTTTCATATATTGCCCTCCTGTTTGTGTTTCTGATTTGGAATGTAACTGTATCTGATTCCAACTCCTATCATAGGGGCCGTAATTTCTTTTCTCAGGTGAATGGAAAGGGGAAGGAGGAGATCAATGCGATTGTTCTTGTTTTTATAGAGAGTGAATTGGGGGCCTGCCTGGAGTGAAAACGAAGCAAAGCCTTCCGAAATATCGCTGTAATAATTCATTTCAGTCCCAAGGCCAAGGAAAAGCCCTGCAATGTCATTGAATTGGTAGGTTCCCCGCAGTTTTACCCCGATATTCCAGAAACCCCTGGCAATGTAGTTTCCGAAAAGAATGGAATCGGATACATGCAAGAATTGGACATCTGCACTGACAGTTCCTTTTTCAAAGCTGAATCCTATAGGACTACCGGAAAAGCCATAGGCATAACTGGAACGGAAGGGCAGTTCATCTGCAAAGTGAGGAATTGACATATAGTAGGAATTGGAAGCTTCCAAGGCAAACATATATTGGGCTCCTGCAAAGAGAGGAGAAAGAAGGAGAGCAAATAAAACGAGAGCAAAGGTTTTTTTACACTTCATGGTTCCCAGTATATTGGGAATAATTACTATTTGCTATTCCCCAGACTTGGTATTTTATTTCCCTGCAGGAACTCCTGTATATCTTGTTCCCTGATTCCCAGGCGTATCGTTGCTCCCCTTGGTTTTCGTTGGGACTCCACCATGATTGCATGGCCTTCCCAAAGACAGGAAAGCCGATAATGAGTTCCTTGGAACTCACAAGCGGCCACTTGGACCTGCTTGAACTCCAGATGTGGCAGAAACTCAGGGAGAGGAAGGGTTTCATCATCCTGTACCAAGATGTTTTCAGGTCGGAAGAAACATACATGGTCAGGATCCTCTACTGCATTTGTTTCTGCTTCTGGATGTCGCAATGTACGTATGGTATCGTAGGGAAGCAAGTTGCCTTCACCCATGAAAGTAGCTACAAATAGCGAAGTCGGGTTGTAATAAATTTCCTCTCCAGTACCAATTTGCTCGATCTTTCCTTCCTGCATGACAATTATTCTATCTGCAATTGCCAAGGCTTCTTCCTGATCGTGGGTGACATACAAAGTCGTGACCCCTGTTTCATCATGAATACGACGGATCTCTTCTCGGAGATGCTTGCGCAATTTAGCATCAAGGGCGGAAAGAGGTTCATCAAGCAACAGTAACTTAGGTTGGGAGGCCAATGCCCTGGCCAAGGCGACCCGTTGCCTTTCCCCTCCTGATAACTCCTGGGGTTTTCGTTTTTGATACCCTTGCAGGGCAACCAGGTCGAGAAGACTTTTGACTCTCTCTTTTCTTTCACGTTTTGAAACTTTTCTCAGCTTCATGGGATACGCAATATTCTGTTCGACAGACATATGGGGAAATAGGGCATAATCCTGGAAAACCATGGCTATTTCCCTGTCGTTGACTGGTTTCTCGGTAATATCCGTTCCGTTAAGGACTACAGCTCCTTCGTCGGGGAGAATAAGTCCAGTTATAAGCTGAAGGGTTGTGCTTTTCCCGCATCCTGAAGGTCCGATGATACAAACCAGTTCTCCTTCTCCGATGGAAAATGAGGCATTGAGCTTAAAATCCGGATAGGAAGCTTTCAAAGAACAAAAAAGACCACTAGCTTCCATTTTCATCTCCCTTTGCAAGTTCACTGATGGAGAACACTATACCACAAACCAGGATAAGTACGGAACCGAGAGCACACGCCCCTTGATAATTATAAGAACCTATCAAGCGGTACATCACGACGGGAAGTGTGACTATGGAACTATTTGCCAAGGTCAGGGTTGCTGTAATTTCACCCATACTCAACGCAAAAGCGAAAATCCCTGCAGTAAGCATTGCTCCTTTGAGCAAGGGAATTTCTATGCTGAGAAAAGTTCGTAGCGGGGTTGCTCCAAGAGTAAGAGAACATTGCATATAGGAGTCTGGAATTTTACGGTATTCAGGTAGAATGGTCCTGAGCACAAAGGGAATGGCAATTACCATATGGGCCAATACGACCAAGGTATAGCCGATACCTGTTCCTCCCCTGATGGTACTGGAAATGATGTAATACCCGAGACCGATGATAACCGAGCTTACCGTCATGGGGAGCATCGTAAATAGTTCTAGGGTTCCTGTCCATTTTCCTTTTCTTTTGATAGCAGTGGAAAGAGTCAAGGCAATGGGAATAGTGATTAAAGCTACTATAGTAGCTATTGCAAGGCTATTCTCCAAGGCTCCCAAGGCCGACCCCATGTGGCCGGTTCCTCGTTCAAGGGCAAATAATTGCCGGTACCATTTCAAAGAAAAGCTCTCGGCACCGGATCTTGTTGCAGAAGCCATGAAGGATCTGACAAGGATGGATAGAATTGGGCCGAGAACGAAGAAGAAGCAGAAAAAGGAATAGAGGAGAGCCAGGATTTTTCCGGTGATGGTTGCGGGTTTCTGTTCCAGATTCCTGTGGGAAACCGTATAGGTTTCGGTTCGGGTTATCATTTTTTGGGTATGGTTATACCAAACAAGAATAATGGTGGTAACCAGAATTGAAAAGATGGACATGGCAGCTGCACCCCCCATGTCCATGGACATTCGGGCCAATCGGTAGATCTCGACTTCCATGGTAGTGAATTTCGGGCCTCCACCGAGAACAAGGATGATTGCAAAACTGTTGAAACAAAACAGGAAGACCAGACTGGCAGCGGATAGTATTGCTGGCATAAGCCGAGGCAGGGTGATGGTCGTGAATGTCTTGACCTTGCCTGCGCCAAGGGTCCAGGCGGCCATCTCGCAATGCTGGTCCATATGCTCCCAGTAGGAGGAAACCAAATTCATGACGATAGGAAAATTAAAAAACGTATGGGCTAGTAAAATAGCCTTGAAGGAATAGAGTATTTTCAAGGGAGGTTCCGAAAGGTTGAAGACAGCCATGAGAGCTTTGTTGAGAAAACCATTGTTCCCGAAGAAAATCACGAAACCAAGAACTACCAGGATCGAGGGAATCACAAAGGGGATCGTACTGATAGCCTTTATCAGTTTTTTCCCACGGAAAGAATAGTTGGCGATCAGATAGGCTCCCGGAAGACCGATGGCCAAAGAACAGAGAGTACTCAAGCTTGCTTGTAAAAGAGTGAATAGCATGATCCGGATCGTATAGGCATCGGTAAATGTATCTACGATCCGGGAAAAGGTAAAACTTCCTTCTATGATGAAGGCCTTGGAAAGGGTAAGGCAAAGAGGAACCAAGAATAATACCAGCAATATTGCTGAGCCTGGAATGGGCATTGCCCGATATATTCCTTGACTGACCTGTTTGCCCTTTTTCTTCATTTACTCATCACCTGCGTCCATTCAGTAAGCCATCTATCAAGATTTTTATCAATGGTTTTTGCATCCAGGGAAAGATTCTTTGCTGGTTTCGGAGCCCATTTGAAAGCATCTGGCAGCACAATGGAATTGTTGGCCGGATACATGGAATTTGCGGTGGCGATTTCAAGTTGTGCATCATTTAACAAGAAATCAATGAAAGTCTTGGCATCCTGCTTATGTTGCGACGATGCGACTAACCCAACACCTTCGACAGTGGTGCTATGACCTTCTGTGAAAAGAACGGTCTGGTATCGTGTTGTATCCTCAAACATGACATGGTAGACAGGGCTGGTGGTATAACTGAGTACGAGTGGCGCTTCTCCTTCAGTAAAGAGACCATAGGCACTCGACCATCCCTCGGCAATGGTAAGGGCATTGTCTTTCATTGCTTTCCACCAGTCTAGATAACCCTCTTCTCCATATACTTCAATAGTCCAGAGAAGCAGTCCCAATCCAACGGAGGAAGTACGAGGGTCGATGAGAACTACCTTGTCCTTGTATTTAGGATCGGTAAGATCACTCAAACTTTTAGGGATATCTTTCTTTGCCATCTTTTCGGTATCGACGACAAAGGAAAAGTTACCATAATCAAAAGGCAGGAGTCTTTTCGAACTGTCAAATTGCAAGAAGGCAGGGATTGAGGCCAATTCAGGGCTATTGTATGTCTCGAAAAGATTTGATTCATACGCCTTGGAGGCCATGTCATTGCTGATACCGATGATTACATCTGCAACAGGATTACTCATTTCGCTCTTTGCCTTGGTGAGCATTTCAATGGCATCCCCGGCACTTACCAGGTTGACTTTGATTCCCGTTTTTGCTTCGAATTCAGGAATGATTGTCGGGCCGGGGCCCCAGTCCCCGCAAAAGGCATCATAGGCATATACGGTGATTTCCCTATTCTGTTGAGAAGAGGGAGCTTCCTTTGTTCCTTGTGCAAAAAGCACCATAGGGAGAAGGGAAATGGCTAGAACGGCACAAACGATTCGATGCTTATTCATAAAAGCACCTCCATATTGGTATTCTGCCATGGGGATCGATAGTATTGAGAATTGGCGTGTCTCCCTCCGCTGGTATTATCCAGATCAGGTTAACGGGTGTAATCTCAGGCCGAAGCGGCCACCCCAGGACTCTTCCAGACTAAACAGATTGCAAAAAACTGTCAAGGTAGGTTTAGTTGACCGCCTAGGAAACCTGCTGTACAGTATGGTCATGGATCAGCTTGTAACTTCCTCAGAAATGGCATCAATAGATAGCATTGCCCAGCACCGGTATAAAATTCCGGGGCTTTCCCTTATGGAAACTGCCGGGTTTAAAATCTGGGCGGCTGTAAAAGGCCAGTTGTATAAAGAGCAAAAACTAGTTTTCCTTTGTGGTGGGGGCAATAATGGAGGAGATGCCTTGGTTGTTGCCCGACTTGCGTTTGACGAAGGGTTTTTAAATCAAGTTTGCATTCTTGTTGGTTCCCATATATCACCTTCTTGCTTCACTCAACGGGAAATAGCCAAGGCCTATGAGCTTCCTTCCCTGGTATTAGGGCAAGATCTATTGCCTAATGCTGAACAAACCATTCTTGACGCAGAGGTTTTATTCGATGGCTTGTCTGGGACTGGATTATCAGGGGAACTGAAAGGGGTGTATAGGGATTTGGTTCTTCTTGCGAACAAAAGCAAGGCCTTGCGTATTTCTATCGATATTCCTTCGGGAGTAGGAGATGATATCTCAGCCCAAGCACCCCCATTTTTTTGCCCACCGCACAATTACCCTCGGGCTTGGAAAAAGTGCCTTGTTTCATCCTGCAATCAGACAGGACTGCGGACAACTTATGGTAGCAAATCCTTCATTTCCGAATATAGTATTGAAAACAGCCCACAGTGAAGTGAAATTAGCCAATATTGATACTCTACGAATGGAAGCCTTGTCTTCTTCTGCATTCAAGAATAGCCGCGGCCATGTGGCTTTGGTAGGTGGCAGTATCCGGTATACTGGGGCTGTCAGACTGTCAGCCAGAGCCGCCTTCTCTTCAAGGGCAGGATTGGTCTCCTTGTTTTGTGATCCTGAAGTTTTTCAGATTGCCGCAACCGAAAGTCCTTCTGTGATGGTTCACTCTCTTTCCGGGTATGATGATTTTTCATCGTTTCAGGGAATTCTGGCAGGTCCGGGGTGGGGAGAAGGTAGGGAAGCTTTGTTACGAAACCCTGCTTGCAACCAAGGTGCCCCTTGTACTGGATGCCGATGCCCTCAAGGCCTATGCAACTATATTCTCTGAGAATCCTGGCGTGATCCATGGCCCCCTGATCCTTACCCCTCATCTTGGGGAGCTGAGGATGCTTGCCCAGGCCGTGTTTGGTCAGGAAGCAGACTCCTTGGGAAAGAATGATTCTCCCCAATTCTATTTTTCTCATCTCAAAAAGCTTTCTGATATACTTAAAGCTACGATTGTAGCCAAGAGCTCCTTGGTCTATGTCGTAAGTCCAAATGAACCTATCATGATCCTTGAAGGATTGAATCCGTCCCTGGGAGTTGCCGGCAGCGGGGATGTCTTGTCAGGAATCATCGTAGGATTGCTTGGTAGTGGCCTGGAAAGCTTCAAGGCTGCTCTTCTTGGCGCGGCCGTGCACCAAAAAGCCGGTTCGTTGGCAAAGGATGCCCTTGGGTATTATGATAGTGAGGCTCTCTTGGGATTCATAGGAAAGTCTGTAGGAGGTATGGAGGTTTGATACAAATCTATTTGCTTAGCGTATTGTATCTGCTTCTTGGTGCGGGATTCCTCCTGAGCGATTCGTACGGGGTTCGGTTTTCCCTGCTCTTGTCTCTTCGTTATTATTTCAGGAATTCCAAACGATTTCGCAGGATTCTCATTCTTGGTGGCATCTTTCTGGTTGTCATGCTTTGCTTGTATCCTGTTGACCCTGGGCCTACCTTCTTGGGCGATTTGTTTCCTATGATCAATATTCTTGGCCTGACTCTCTGGTATATCTTCAAGGCTTTCAGAAGTGATGAACCAACAGTTGGAGACGATAATAACTCTGTATTGGAAGCTACCGGGCAGTATTTTGAAAAAAACAAACGGGTACTAGGGTATTGTACTATCCTAATAGCAGTATTGCATTTTCTGGTACCGGTTTCGGTATTATTGTAGGAGAATAGGTATGGATGAATATTCTGCAGAGCGAGTAACCACGGCAGGAGTCCTGGTGAAAGATCAAAAATATTTTATTGCAAAGCGAGACAAGGGTGGGGCAATCGGGGGATTGTGGGAATTTCCCGGTGGAAAGAATCGCTGGGGTGAGACAGAGGGCCAAACGCTCAAAAGGGAATATCTGGAAGAACTTGGCCTGAATATTGAAGTTGGGGAGCTGATACATACTCATGATTTTATCAATAAAGGAACATTGTATCATTTGAAGGCTTACCTGATTTTTTCAAAGGATTTCAATGATCTTCCCCTGTCTGTCCATACCGAATATAAATGGGTGGATAAAGAGGAACTGGCTTTATTTGATTTTGCTCCAAGTGACAGAAAAATCGTTGAGACAATACTTGGTTCCTCTTGATTATTTCATGACCAGATAGGAGTGAACGTTAACGTCCTGAATTCACTCGGATATGATTAGTGTCCCTGCCTCATCTCCTTTTTCTTTCTTTTTACCTGTTCCTTTGGCAGAAATTTTTAAAAAAAGGCCTTTGACAAGGGCTTTTCTTGCGTTATTTCCTTGTTTGTTCCACGTATATTTAAAAGGAAAAACAAGTTGCTGGAAAAAGTTAAATCTTTTTTGGGACGTATGTCCGAGAATATTTTTTTGACTTTGGCAATTCTTCATTATTATGTTTTTGATATATTCTAAACAAAAAACTTGACAAAATACTAAAACGGCTAATAAAATATCTTATATAATGCGTTAACGTTAACGCATTGCATGAAAATATTTTCACTCATCAGGAGGTTATGATGAAAAAGGTAATGGTATTATTATTGGTTTTGATGGTCACTGGTGCAAGTTTTATATTTGCCAACGGGGCTACTGAAGCTCCCGCAACTGCCACCTCTGCTCCAGCAAAGAAACTCATTGTTGTTGGTTATGCACAAGTCGGTGCAGAATCTGATTGGAGAACTGCAAATACAGAATCCTTCAAGAGTACTTTTGTCGAAGCCAATGGTTATAAATTGATTTTTGATGATGCACAGCAGAAACAAGAAAACCAGATCAAGGCTATTCGTAACTTCATCCAGCAGGATGTTGATTACATCGTAGTTGCTCCAGTAGTGGAGACTGGCTGGGAAACTGTACTTGGTGAAGCAAAGGCTGCTGGTATTCCCGTAATTCTTTCAGACCGTCAGATGAAACTTTCCGACGATAGCCTGTATACTGCTTGGGTTGGTGGAAACTTCCTCAAGGAAGGCCAGGATGGCGTAAAGTGGTTGAATGACTATGTAGCCAAGAATGGATTGGCAAACAAAGACTTGAATATGGTATTGTTGCAGGGAACCATCGGTTCTTCTGCCCAGGTAGGACGTACCCAAGGTATTACCGAAGGTATTGCCAAGAATCCTAAGTACCATCTTCTTGCAAAACAGACAGGTGAATTTACTCAGGCAAAAGGTCAGGAAGTAATGGAGTCTTTCCTCAAGGCATATCCTAAGATTGATGTTGTTTTTGCTGAAAATGACAACATGGCTTTTGGTGCCATCGATGCTATCAAGGCAGTCGGAAAGGTCCCCGGAAAAGATATCATCATCATTTCGTTTGATGCAGTACATGAAGCCTTCAACAAGATGATTGCTGGTGAATTGAATGCAGATGTCGAATGCAATCCCTTGCACGGCCCACGCGTAGCTGAAATTATCCAGAAACTCGAAGCAGGCCAGAAAGTTGATAAGATCATGTATGTTACTGAAGGTAGCTTTGATACTACCAATGCCAAAGAGATACTCCCGACCAGAAAGTATTGATTGTTGACTAAACAGGGCAGGGTACAACGAGTATCCTGCCTTGCTTTTTTGTTATCTCCTGGAGGACCTTGATGGATAATTCTGTCATTTTAACTATGCGCCACATCAATATGATGTTTCCTGGGGTCAAAGCCCTGAGTAATGTCGATTTTTCTTTAAAACAAGGTGAAATTCATGCCTTGATGGGTGAAAATGGTGCCGGAAAGAGTACGCTTATCAAGGTACTTACAGGTGTCCATGTCATGGATAGCGGTGAGATAAGGATGAGTGGAATAGATCATCCCATTATCAACCATTCCCCTGAGGAAGCTCAGGAGCAAGGAATAAGTACTGTATACCAAGAAGTAAATCTTTGTCCAAATATCTCGGTTTCCGAGAATATTTTTATTGGTAGGCAACCGATCACTCGATTCGGTGCTATTCGATGGGGCGAAATGAACAAACGTTCAAAAGAAGTCCTGGCCAATGTTGGACTGGATAAGATTGATGTCACCAAACCGTTGGGTGACTATTCGGTGGCTATACAACAGATGGTAGCCATTGCGCGTGCGGTTGACATAAAGTGCAAGGTATTGATTCTCGACGAACCGACAAGTTCCCTTGATGAACATGAGGTCAAGAAACTTTTTTCTGTAATGAACCAATTGAAAGAGAAAGGTGTAGGTATCATTTTCGTTACTCATTTCTTGGAACAGGTGTATGAGATTTGTGATTCGATTACTGTCTTGCGAAATGGAGAGCTGGTGGGGATGTATGAGATTTCGGAACTTCCCCGCGTCCAGTTGGTCGCAAAGATGCTTGGGCATGATTTTGATGACCTTGCCGAAATACGAAACACTGAAAAACAGTGTAGCGTTGAAGATGAAAAAAATGTGATTGTAAAGGCTGTTGGGCTCTCTCATACAGGGACAATACAACCTTTTGATATTACCCTCTGCAAGGGTGAAGTTGTTGGTTTGACTGGTCTGTTGGGTTCAGGGAGATCTGAGTTGGCCAGGGCGTTGTATGGAGCCGATCATGCTGACAAAGGAACCCTGTATTTCAAGGGAAAGCTACTGAAGGCGCATGTTCCCTTGGATTCCATGAAACAAGGAATGGCTTTTCTTCCTGAGGACAGGAAAGCCGAGAGTATCATTTCTGATCTTTCAGTGCGAGAAAATATGATTATCGCCCTGCAGGCAAAGACTGGCGTATTTAAATTGTTGCCGATTTCCAAACAAAATGAGTTGACTGAGAAATTCATAAAAGCCTTGAAAATCAAAACTCCCTCTACGGAAACCTTGGTCAAGCAATTATCCGGAGGGAATCAGCAAAAGGTAATACTTGGTCGTTGGTTGATTACCAATCCTGATTTTCTCATTCTCGATGAACCAACCAGGGGAATTGATGTCGGAACCAAAACGGAAATTCAGAAATTGATAATCAAGCTTTCGCAGTCAGGGATGACCGTGATGTTTATCAGTTCTGAAATAGACGAAATGCTTCGTACGGTCAATAGGCTTTGTATCCTTCGGGATGGAAAGAAACAAGGAGAATTGGAAAACAATCACCTTGATCGACAAGAGGTAATGGCTGCAATAGCAGGAGGAAAGTGATAATGAGTTTGGAAAAGAATGAGAACCCTTTGAGGGCAACCATAGGTGTTATCACGAAAAAACAATTGTTTTTACCTATTTTTGCTCTTTGTCTCATGATGATCGTGAATGTATTGGTTACTCCCTCGTTTTTCAAGATTTCGATTCAGAATGGGGTTTTGTACGGCTATATAATTGATATTATCAATAGAGGAAGTGAGCTTATCATCCTCTCGGTTGGCATGACCTTGGTTGTCGCCTCCTCAGCAGGAGCCGATATATCAGTGGGCGCCGTCAGTGCACTCGCCGCAGCAGTTTGTGTACGACTGCTAGGTTCGAGCTATGATGCCTATGCTACCCCAATGGCCATGGCGATCTTCGTTGCTCTTCTTGCGGGACTGTCCTGTGGGGCTTTCAATGGAATTTTGGTATCCAAGTTACATATTCAACCTATGGTTGCCACCTTGATCCTGTTTACTGCAGGTCGGGGAATTGCCCAGCTTATCAGTGCAAGGGAAATCAATGGAAAGATGGTTTCTGGTCAGATTTTGTATGTTCGTATGGATTCATTTAGGAAGTTTGGTGGTTTCCTGCCAAATGTCGTGATACCTACTCCTGTATTCATAGCCTTTGGTTTTGTTCTTGTAACCTATTTTATTCTGAACAAAACGGCTATAGGTCTTTACATCAAGACAGTGGGGATAAACCCAAAGGCCGGAAAACTGGTAGGAATTAATTCGGCATTGGTCATATTCTTCTGCTATGCGTTTGCTGGCATGGCCTCCGGTCTTGCAGGAGTTATATCTGCAAGCCGCATATATTCCAGTGATGCAAATAATATTGGATTGAATATGGAACTGGATGCCATTTTGGCCGTTGCCCTTGGAGGGAATAGCCTGGGCGGAGGCAAATTCAGCCTTATCGGATCTGTCATTGGTGCAATTACCATCCAGGCATTGACAACAAGTCTGTATGCAATGGGTGTTACTGCGGACCAAATACCAGTATACAAGGCAATTGTTGTTATTTTGATTGTATCAATACAATCAGAGGAATTCAAACACTGGATTGCACTGTATAAGTTGTCCAGACAGTCCAAGAAGGTGGTGGTCGCATGATGGCAAGTTCTTATTTCAAGAAAAAACTCAGTGGTAACAATTTCTTGCTGTTTGTCACGATTTTTATGTTCCTTGTCATGTATATATTGGGAATAATATTTTATCATGAGCAAGGCTTTGGGACGATGCAGACGTTCTTCAACATGTTGATCGACAATGCCGGTCTGATTATTGCAGCCTCGGGAATGACTTTGGTCCTTATAACCGGTGGCATTGATATTTCAATAGGTTCTGTTGTTGGCTTGATTTGCATGATGCTTGCCAATTTTATGCAAAACAAAGGGATGAGTGCTTCCCTTTCCATTATATGGGTACTCCTGTTCGGAATTGGCTTTGGATTTATCCAGGGATGGTTGATAGCCTATTTGAAATTGCAACCGTTTATCGTAACCTTGGCAGGAATGTTTTTTTGCAGAGGCTTGACTGCCATGATCAGTGTCGAGCAAATCGCAATAACCACGAATAAAGCTTTTCTGGCATTGGCCCACAAGAACATTAGCTTGTTCTTTGGTGCGACGGTGAATAAAAGAGGAATAAAACTATATCCGTTTATCCATCCAAGTGTCGTGATTGCGTTAGTCGCCCTTTTGGCAGTTTGGTATCTCTGCAAATATACCAAATTTGGCCGTTCACTTTTTGCAGTCGGGGGAAATGAGCAATCCGCATTACTGATGGGCATCAATGTACGGAAGATAAAACTTCTTGCCTATATGCTCAATGGTTTCTTGGCTTCTCTTGCAGGGGTTGTATTCTGTCTCAATACGACAAGTGGATTTGTTGAGCAGGCCAGGGGGTTTGAAATGGAAGCCATCGCCTCTGCTGTTATCGGTGGTACTTTGCTTACTGGTGGCGTAGGAACTGTGATCGGTACCTTTTTTGGTGTACTGATCAAGGCTTCCATCGAAACCTATATTCGGTGCAACGGAACCTTATCTTCCTGGTGGAATAAAATCGTATTGTCCGCCTTATTATGCTTCTTTATTGTGTTGCAAAGTGTTTTTGCAACTCTCAAGGAAAGACGAAAATAAAATTTTAGAGAAATTCATACAAAACGGCAATCGGTTTTGGAAACAAACTGATTGCCGTTTTACATGAGCAAATCTTGAGTCAATATTTAATGCTATGCAATAAGCCATCACCTATTTCTGTATTGATTTCCTTGGGAGGTGCTTTATTCAACTATACCGGATGATGGATCGGTGAGAAGAAACTGGGAATGCTCATCCTGAAGATTCTCGGGAAGTATGATATCAATGGGGAGGTCGATGACAACTTCTGGATTTTGTCCCAGCATATTTTTCCTGTATAATTGATAAATAGCTGTATAACCCTGAAAATCAGGACGCTGTGACAAAAGGCAGTCAACATTTCCTTCTGACATTGCCTTACGGTTTTGGGCAATAAGGTCGTATCCTATCAAGATTGTTTGTGATTTACGGCCCAAAAGAGAAATAATATGGGCTACTCTGTGTACCGCATCATTTACCACAAATATGCCCTGTAGGTCAGGATACTGTCGATAGGCCTTTTCTATGATATCTTCCCCGCCTTCGGCAAGGTTTATGATAAGTTCAATAGTCTTGTAGCCTTCTTTATTTTGGAAATAATGAAGGAAGCCCCTGGATCGTTCCGAGGAGTTATAAGCGGATTTATGGGTTTGAATCGTGATATAGGTTCCCTTTTGGGGACTCAGCAAATTCATCATTCTACCCGCAAGATATCCTCCTCTAAACGGGTTTTGCACTACAGAGGCCACTGGTTGGGTATCAGGAAGAGGGGAGTCTATGAATGCAAAATCCAAGGTACTATGGGTCTCTATAAATATTTTGGATACATCAGGAAGGACTGGGGGAAAAAGAATGGCATCTGGGTTTTTCAAGAATAATTTTTTTCCTGACTCAAGAAAGGTTTCTGGTTTTGCCCGGTCGAATTCAACTAAATCAATAGAAACAGATAATGGGGACAGCTCTTTGGCTGCCTTAAGAATTCCATCATATATCAAGTTCCAATACCCATATTCAGAATGAAGTTTTGGAAGAAGTACTCCAATATGGAAGGTTTTGCTCAATTTCAGGTTGCGGGCATATGTATTGGGTTGGTATCCATAATCCTGTACGATGGACATGATTTTCTCCACCGTCTCTGGGGCAACTCTTCCCCGGTTATGTAATACTCTATCCACTGTTCCTATGGAAACCTTTGCTAATTTAGCAATCTCAGAAATAGTCATATCGAAAATTTATCCTTATAATCTTATGATTCTTTGACTTACGATAACGCAAGTATATCATAGGAATTGTTTCTGTCTATAGAAGAGATTAAGAAGATACCATAAATTGTATATAAAACTTTATAATATTTATAGATAGAAATATTACTCCGTTGAAAACGAAAATAATTCTTGACAGAATATAAAAACAGCTGGACACTATACACATGGTTGCGTTAACGTAAACGCAAAGCGGTTATTTTGAAAATGGAGGATTTTTAAATGAAAAAAGCAGGAATGTTCTTGCTCGTGCTTGCCCTTGTAATGTCTGGTGTCTGGGCAAATGGATCGAAGGAAAGTGCAGCGGCCAGTGGAAAACTGACTGTTGGTGTATGTATGCCTACACAATCGTCGGAAAGATGGATCAATGATGCGGCAAACATGAAAAAACAACTGGAGGCTGTTGGCTATAATGTAGATGTCCAATTCGCCGAGGATGATGTACAGGCCCAGGTTTCACAGATCGAGAACCTTGTTGCCAAGAAAGTTAACTGTCTGGTTGTTGCCGCAGTTGATTCTTCTGCTTTGGTAAATGCATTGGCCCAGGCAAAAGAAGCTGGCATTCCAGTAATTGCCTATGACCGTCTCCTCATGGATACTGATGCTGTATCATATTACGCAACTTTTGATAACAAAGGTGTTGGCACCAAGATTGCGCAATATATCGAAAAAGCTAAAAGTTTGAAGACTGCTAAAGCTGAAGGCCGTTCCTATACGATTGAATTCTTTATGGGTTCTCCTGACGATAACAATGCATTGTTCCTGTATAATGGCGTGATGGAAGTCTTGCAACCATACCTGGACAATGGCGTTTTGGTTTGCAAGAGTGGAAGAACTGCTTTCAAGGACACTTGTATTCTTCGCTGGTCACAGGAAACTGCTCAGCAGTGGGCTGAAAATTATCTGTCTGCATTCTATGCCGATGGAAAACTTGACATTGCCTGTACTGCTTTTGATGGTTTTGCTTATGGTCTCCGTTCTGCTCTTGAAGGCGCCGGTTACACACTCGGACAGGATTGGCCTTTGGTTACTGGTCAGGATGCCGAATTGATGGCAACCAAGAATATCATTACTGGATACCAGACCATGAGTATTTATAAAGATACTCGTCTTTTGGCTGAAAAGTGTACTTCAATGGTTCAGGCTGTACTCAAGGGATCAACTCCTGAGATCAATGATACCACCCAATATAATAACAACAAGCTTATTGTACCTTCCTATCTTTGCCAGCCTGTGGCAGTTGATAAGAGCAACTACAAGGCAATTATCGTTGATGGTGGTTATTACACTGAAGACCAGCTCAAGATCTGATTGAAAAACCGATGATGTTCACTTTTGTGCGGGTTGCCTGGCAATCCGCACAGATTTAAGTTTAGGTTATTGCTGAACATTGGGAGTATCGTCGATAGGGAAACCTAGACTGAAAAATCGGGAAGAAACCAGGAGCAAGGTATTTATGGCTGACAATATTTTGGAGATGAAGGATATCACGAAGAGATTTACCGGCGTCCAAGCTCTTACTGAGGTAAATCTTCAGGTGGCACGTGGTGAAATTCATGCGCTATGTGGTGAGAATGGGGCTGGAAAGTCCACTTTGATGAATATTCTTTCGGGAGTTTATCCCTATAAATCATACTCAGGACAGATAATTTACAATGGTAAGGAATGCCAATTTCACCAGATTCGTGACAGTGAGGATCAAGGAATTGTAATCATTCACCAGGAATTGGCTTTGATTCCTTTTCTTTCTATTGCCGAAAATGTTTTTTTAGGCAATGAGCAGGTTAATGGAAAGGGAGTGATTGATTGGTGGAAAACACGAAAAAGAGCCCAGGAAGTATTAGCTGAGGTTGGTCTCTTTAACGAAGATGTCTCCAAACCGATCAACAGTATAGGAGTTGGAAAACAGCAGCTTGTTGAAATAGCGAAGGCTCTGACTAAAAAGGTAAGTCTCCTTATCCTTGATGAGCCAACCGCTTCGCTCAATGATGAGGAAAGCGATCATTTGCTTTCCATCCTTTTAGAGCTCAAGAAAAAGGGCATTACCAGCATAATCATTTCCCATAAGCTTGCGGAACTGACAAAAGTAGCCGATACCATTACAGTTATTCGTGATGGCCAAGTTATCAAGGATTTGGTTCGTGGGCAGGATGTGTTTGGTGAAGATGTAATCGTTCGGGCCATGGTAGGCCGGGAACTTACCCAACGGTACCCAGCAAGGGAAAATTGCAAGATTGGCGAACCTATAATGGAAGTCAAGCATTGGACTACCTATCATCCTGATGATTCAACAAGAATTGTCCTTGATGATGTCAACTTTAATGTTCGTGCAGGTGAAGTCGTAGGCTTTGCAGGACTTATGGGTGCGGGAAGAACAGAATTGGCGATGAGTATTTTCGGAAAATCTTATGGGCAAAAGACTTCCGGAGAAATCTGGATGCATGGAAAACTTGTTGCTATTGAATCTGTGGGAGATGCAATTCGTAATAAAATTGCATATTGTAGTGAAGATCGTAAACAGTATGGTTTGGTATTGACTGATGACATGAAACATAATATGACAATGGCAGCATTGCCGTTTTTCTTTTCCAAGCATGGAGTCATAAATGAGAATGATGTTATCCTGGAGTCTGAGAAGTATAAAAAATCCATCAATGTAAAAGCCTATTCCATAAACCAAAAAGTTGAGACCTTATCGGGAGGCAACCAACAAAAAGTGGTTTTGGCAAAATGGATAATGACAGCTCCGGATGTGTTGATCCTGGATGAACCGACAAGAGGTATTGATGTCGGAGCAAAACATGAAATCTATTTGTTGATCAATGAACTTGCAAAAAGTGGAAAGGCTGTTATAGTCATATCCTCTGAAATGCCGGAAGTCATTGGTGTTTCAGACAGACTTTATATCCTTAATGAAGGCCGTATTATCGGCGAAATGCAGAAAAATGAAATATCCCAGGAAGCAATTATGACTCGTATTATCAGGGATGCAAATAGTCGGAGGAGAAAATAAGCATGGAAACCCTTGCAATCAAGAAATCAAAAGGACATATCGATGTCAAACAATATGGAATGGTGTTGGCCCTGATAGCAATCTATCTGTTGTTCTTTTTTCTGACAGGTGGGACGAATGCATCTTCAACCAATATCAATAACCTTATCATGCAGAATGGTTACATCATCATCCTCTCAGTTGGTATGTTGCTTTGTGTCTTGACAGGAAACATTGACTTGGGAGTAGGTTCTGTTGTTGCTGTCTGTGGAGCCTCTGCTGCCATCATGGTGGTTGATTTTCATCTACCGGTTATCGTAGGCTTCATTGCCGCTTTGGCTGTAGGTGGTTTGTTCGGTGTTTTTACCGGATTCTTTGTTTCGGTTTTGAGTATTCCCCCTTTTATCGTAACCTTGGCTACTATGTTGATAGGTCGTGGTTTTACTTACACTATCTTGCAAGCACAGACAAAAGGGCCTCTTCCTCCCAGTTACACTAAGATCGGGGCTGGTTTCCTTCCCTCTACAAAGGTAACCATATTTGGCAATAGTCTTGATCTACTTTGTATTATCATAGCTTTGGCTGCATCTGTATTGATTATTTTCTCGACTGTACATGCAAACACTACAAAGAGGAAATATGGATTTCCCATTCTTCCCCAATGGCAGGAATTGTTCAAGATAAGTATTATCCTTTTCTTGGTTTGGTTCGTGTTGATGAAACTTGCCATGTATAAAGGTATTCCTTATGTATTGGTACTGATGGGAGTCTTGGTTGCTTTTTATCATTTTCTTACAGAGAAAACTGTAGCCGGTAGGCAGATTTATGCGTTGGGCGGCAATGCAAAGGCTGCAAGGTTATCGGGAATCAATACGAAGAAAGTCTATTTCTGGGTTTATGCAAACATGGGACTTCTTTGTGGTGTAGCAGGTATCGTACTTTCGGCAAGAAATGCTTCCGCTACTCCAAAGGCAGGGGATGGTTTTGAAATGGATGCCATTTCAGCTTGTTATATCGGTGGTGCGGCCATCGCTGGTGGTGCCGGTACTATCATTGGTGCTGTTGTCGGTGCCTTGATCATGGGAATTCTTAATAATGGGATGTCCTTGGTAGGACTTTCTACTGATATCCAGAAAATTGTCAAAGGTATGGTCCTTTTGGGCGCCGTTACGGTTGACTTGGTTTCAAAACAAAAGAAAGCCTGAGCAAGAGAAAAAATGATGGATGGGGAATTGTTTCCTGCGGTAGCATGATTTTCCCCACCTCAAATAAAATATGTTGGACGTTTGAAATAAATTAAGTTTGGATATGCCTGTGGGATGGAGTGAATTGAATCCCAAAGGAAGGGAGTTATGATGGATAAGAAACCTTTACGGGATTATGAATTCTGGCTACTGGTCGGTTCTCAGTTCCTCTATGGACCAGAAACTTTAGAGCAGGTTGCAGATCATTCTACTATTATTGCAAAAGGTTTGGATGAGGCAAAGGAAATTCCTTGCAAAGTTGTGTATAAAGCAACGTTGAAGACCCCTGAGGAAATCACAAAGTGGATCAAGGAAGCAAATTATGACGATTCCTGCGCTGGCATAATTGTTTGGATGCATACTTTTTCTCCTTCAAAGATGTGGATCAACGGCCTTGAGCTCTTGCAAAAGCCATATTGCCATCTCCATACCCAATTCAACAGGAATATTCCTGATGAGGGTATTGATATGGATTTCATGAATTTGAATCAATCGGCACATGGAGACAGGGAACATGGCTTCATTGCTGCCAGAATGCGTTTGAAACGTAAGATTGTCGTCGGATACTGGGAAGACGAGGATGTACGTCAGGACTTGGGTTGCTGGATGCGTTCTGCAATCGGTGCAATTGAAAGCAAAAAACTCAAAGTTGTACGGTTCGGTGACAATATGCGTAATGTTGCCGTGACAGAAGGGGACAAGGTTGGAGTGCAAATGCGACTTGGGTGGCAAGTGAATACCTGGGGAGTAGGGGATCTTATCAAAGAGATAGACAAGGTAACCGAAAAAGAAATTGATGAAAAAATGGCTTCCTATGCAACTCTCTATACCTTTGCTACCGAGGAGCTTGTTACCGTACGCTATCAGGCTAGAGAAGAGATTGCCATGCGTCGGTTCCTGGATAGGCAAGGGGCTTGTGCCTTTACCAACACCTTTGAAGATTTGCAGGAAATGAAGCAATTGCCTGGTCTTGCCTCCCAGAATATGATGGCCGATGGCTATGGTTATGGTGGGGAAGGCGACTGGAAGGTTTCTGCCATGACAGCTTTGATCAAGAGGATGACAGAGGGTATGGAAGGTGGTACTGCTTTCATGGAAGATTATACATATGATCTTCAGAAAGGCAAGGAATTGTCTCTTGGTTCCCATATGCTTGAAGTCTGTCCTTCTCTTGCCGCTGGCAAGCCTCGGATTGAAGTTCATCCCTTGGGCATAGGCGGAAAAGAGCCTCCAGCCAGACTTGTATTTGAAGGGCATACGGGAAACGCCGTAGTAGCCTCTCTCATCGATATGGGAGGCCGCCTAAGACTTATTGTACAAGATATCACAGTTGTCAAACCTATTTATAAAATGCCAAACCTTCCCGTGGCTCGGGTCATGTGGAAACCGGAACCCGATTTAAAGACTGGTGCACATCTTTGGATACTCGCCGGCGGTGCCCACCATACTGTTCTCAGCTTTGATGCCAATGCACAGATGCTTGAGGATTGGTGTGAGATCGTGGGGATAGAATTTGTTCACATTTCTGTTTCCTCGACGGTAGAAGGAATGAAGCAGCAATTATTCCTTTCTGACTTGGCCTGGAAATTCCAATAGACTCCTCCTATTTTTCTCCTCTTAGGCTTGCCTTGGCAATATTGTCAGGGCAAGCCTTTTTAATATGGAAGTTTTTTATATATATATAAAAACCTCCTACTGGATTATTCCAATAGGAGGAGTATTTCAAAAAGCATTTTTGATGAATTGGTATTAGTCCAGGTTTTCAACTGCTGCTTTCTCAACCGCCAAGCCTTTTTTATAATTGGCAAAGAAAACATTGAAACCTTCGATATCTTCAAGGGAGGGAACGACAGTAGCTGCTTCACTGGAAGCAAATACCTCATTTGCCAAGAAGTCCTGTAATCTGGCATCCTTTGCATTGACAAGATAGGAAGCCAATAAAGCAATGCCCCAAGCTCCTCCTTCACCAGCAGTCTTTAGTACTGAAATGGGCGTATGCATGGCTGCTGCCATCATCTTTTGGCCAACTTCGGCCGTCTTGAAAAATCCTCCATGTCCATTGATTGCATCGACTTGGACATGTTCTTTCTCAAAGAGGATGTCCATGCCAGTTCGCAATGCTCCCAGGGCAGTGAATAATTGAGCACGCATGAAGTTCTCCAAGGTGAAATGATTATTTGTCAGACGAACAAATAAAGGACGTCCTTCATAGATTCCTGTCATTGTTTCACCTGAGATATAGTTGAAGGGAAGCAGGCCACCGCAATCCTTGTCTCCTTCCAAAGCCTTTCCCAAGAGAATATCATAGAGTTTTCCTTTCGGAATGGAATTACCTGTTGCCTCTACGACTTGCTTGAAGAGCCTGATCCATTGGTCATATTCTCCCGTGCAGTTGTTGGCATGGGCCATTGCTACCAAGGAACCATCAGGTGTTGTTACCAGATCGATGAATTTGTTATAGCTTTTGGAAAGTTCCTTTTCAAGGACAATCATGGCAAACACGGAAGTTCCGGCCGAGACGTTACCTGTTCTCTGGGCAATGCTGTTAGTGGCAACCATCCCTGTCCCTGCATCGCCTTCCGGTGGACAAAGGGGGATGCCTGCCTCAAACGTCCCTGTGGGATCAAGCAATAAAGCTCCTTGCTTGGTGAGTTTTCCTGCTGCTTCTCCTGCAAGTAAAGCCTTGGGAAGTAGGGAACTCAAATCCCATGAATAATTATAGTCCTTGATCAAAGTGTCGAACTTTTTAACCATTTTCTTGTCATATGTATGCGATTGTACATCAATGGGAAACATGCCAGAGGCATCACCGATGCCAAGTACTTTTTCTCCGGTTAGTTTCCAATGCACATATGAGGCAAGAGTACAGACGTATGCTAAATTTTTTACATGTTCTTCCTTGTTGAGAATTGCCTGATAAAGATGGGATATGGACCAACGTTCAGGAACTGGGTAGTCAAAGAGCTCAGACAATTGTTCGGAAGCGTCCCTTGTGATGGTATTTCTCCAGGTCCTGAAGGGAACCAGAAGTTCATCATGTTTGTCAAAAGCGAGGTATCCATGCATCATTGCACTGATTCCCAAGGCTTTGGTCTTGGTCAAGGAAACGCCGTATTGGTTTTGGACATCTTGAGTGAGGTTCTTGAAGCTAGTGGCAAGTCCGGTATTGATTTCATCCAAGGAATAAGTCCAGATACCATTGACCAAGGAATTCTCCCAATCGAAGCCACCTTGGGCAATGGGCTCATTCTGGGAATTGATCAACACTGCTTTTATTCTTGTAGAACCAAATTCTATGCCTAGAATGGTGTTACCTTCAAGAATTTCATTGCTTACCTTGTTTTGTTCCATAGATTTTTCCTTTTATCATTCTTTCTTGATTATCTGCTTATTCTGGTATTGAAAATACTAATTCTTTGTAATATATGAATTCAAAAAAAGTGTATAGTTTTTGGGTAAGAAATAATGGGAAAGTATCAGGAAAAGGTAGTATTGCAGGACCTGAATACTATCTGTCTTAATTTTTGATAAATAACCCCTCACAATATATTTCCTTTATCGTAATGCCCTAATTGTAATATAGAAATGCACTTGAAACAACTATGTGTTTGGGAAAATCCGGAATATGCTGGATATTCTTGGTTCTCACAAATGTATTATTAGTATATAGTAACGTAAAAAATTATCCCTGCCATTCTGAAAATAAAAGAAGCTGTTATCTTGTCTTTTTTACATCTGATAACAGCTTCATATTTTTGCGTGAGGTTGTCTTACATCACCGTACCATTCTTGATAACGGCATTCTTGTTGATAATGATAATTCCGTCATGGATGGAATACATTGCAAAGTCTCCCTCCTGACGTGGAATGTCGTCAATACCAATGCGGCAGCCATCTCCGATACGGGCATTCTGGTCGATGATAGCCTTTCTGATAATAGTACCCTTGCCGATTCCGATGTTTGGAATTCCTTTCCTTGAGTTTTCATTCTTTTGTTCGTCTGTCTCATAGAATGAAGCACCCATACAATAAACTCCATCCAAGCTAGCTCCTGATTCAATAAGGGTACGGACACCAATAATTGAATTGACAATATAAGCATTGGTAATGATCGAGCCCTCGGAGGCCAGGGAACAACTTATATTACAGAAATTGACCTTGGTAGCCGGAAGATGGCGGCGATGGGTGTAGATCGGCATTGCTTCATCATAAAAATTGAAATGTGGGTTGATCGAAGCTAAGTCAAGGTTGGTTTCATAGAAAGCCTTGATCGTTCCAATATCTTCCCAAAAGCCATCAAACAGGAAAGCTGCTACCTTTCGGGTCTTGATGACTTCAGGTATTACTTCCTTTCCGAAGTCAGTTTTGTCATTGTTAAGGACCTCTTCCATGGTCTTTGCGTTGAAGATGTAAATACCCATGCTTGCAAGGTATTCGTTGGAGGTGTCAACTTTTTTGCCCAAGGTTTCTTCCATGTAAGCGTTAGGGGTTTTATACTCAGAAATATCCAGATCATTGGCCGGTTTTTCGAAAAACTTCGTGATATATCCTTTCTCGTCACTGCCGATGATGCCAAGGCCTGTTGCGTCCTTTCGGCTTATTGGTTTTGCGGCAATCGTGAGTTCTGCACCGCTGGCAATATGACGGTCAAGCATTTCCTGGATATCCATCCGATAGAGTTGATCTCCACTGAGGATGATATAATAATCAGCATTCTGGTCGTGGAAATGTTTAAGGTTTTTGCGCACGGCATCAGCAGTACCTTGATACCAGCTTTCGCTATGATAGGTCTGTTCGGCTGCAAGTATCTCTACGAATCCATTGGAAAAAGTATCGAATATATATGTATTGGAGATATGGTTATGCAAGGAAGCTGAATTGAATTGGGTCAAGATATATATTTGCCTGATTCCGCTGTTGATGCAATTTGATATAGGGATATCAACCAAGCGATATTTCCCGGCAAAGGGTACTGCGGGTTTTGATCTATCCATGGTCAATGGATAGAGTCTCGTTCCCTTACCACCTCCGAGAACAATTGCGATTGCTTTTTCCTTTTTTACCATGATTCTTTCTCCCTTAAACTGGTTTCGTATATTTTTATATATGACCGAGCTGATTGTTCCCAAGTCGAGTCAAATTTCATGCATCTGGTTTGGATATGTTCCAATTCCCTTGGCCCTTTACTCCACCAGAGAAGAGCTCTTTCAACAGCTTCAATTATAGCATCTCCACTTATTGTTTTAAAGAGAATTCCGGTTCCCTGAGTAGGACTTTCATCAAGATCAACAATGCTGTCAGCTAGTCCTCCCGTCTGACGGGCAATGGGGAGAGTGCCATATCTAAGCGAATAGAGTTGGTTCAAACCACAAGGTTCGTATCGGCTCGGCATTAAAAAGAAGTCCGAAGCGGCTTCAATTCTGTGAGCCGCTTTGTCACTGAACAGGATGTTTACCGAAAGATTCTCATACTGGGCACCCAATTCGATAAGCTTTTTTTCCATTGCCTGGTCACCGGTACCTACAAGGATAAATTGCAAGGGATAATCCCGAACAATCTTCTCCAAGGCACAGGGACATCCCTCCAATAACTCCACAAAGCCTTTCTGGTCGGCAATCCTGCTTATCATGCTGAATAGGGGAATTGTCGGGTCTTGTTTTAGGTTGTACTCATTCTGGACCAAAGCCTTGGTCTCATGCTTTCCTGAACGATTTTCAAGGGAAAAGTGATTCTCCAGGAAAACATCGGTCTCAGGATTCCATTCAACATAGTCTATTCCATTGATGATGCCTTGCAAATCACTGCTTCGACGCAAGAGGAGTTGCTCAAGATTACATCCTAATTCCTTGGTCTGGATTTCCTTTGCATAGGTAGGGCTTACCGTAGTAATGGCATCGGCAAATTCAATGCCCGTCTTGAGAAAATTGACCCGCTTTCCCGGGGTCTCTCCACTGAACATCCTCTCATCAGGTTCAATGTTTGCATCCAGAAGTTGTAATCGAGAATAATCTCCTTGATAGGCAAGGTTGTGGATAGTCATGATACTTTTCGTATTGGCAAAGAAGTCATCGTTGCTTTTTTTCAAAAAATAAGGAATGAAACCACACGTCCAGTCATGGCAGTGCATGATGTCAGGAACCCACTTCAAGGCCTTGCACAGGGGCATGGCTACTTTATTGAGCAACATATAACGTTGTAAGTTATCAGGGTAGGGGGAAAAGGAATTTTCTCCGTAAATACCATTTCTTTTTTGGAACCAAGGATGACATAAAAGGTAGAATCTGACCTTGTCCAGTTCTTTTTCCATAAAGAAGACGTGTTCTGTTTTTCCTAAAAGAGATACTTCCACATCAATGGCAAGATCGGAAAAACCACTGGTATCAATACTGCCGTAACAAGGTATCAACACCCGAACATCAGAACCGAGGGTGGACAATGCAGTGGAAAGTGCACCCACAACATCAGCCAAACCCCCGGATTTTGAAAAAGGGACCGATTCACTGGAAACCATGAGAATATTCATAGCTTAATTAGAACACTAACGATAGGGCATCGTCAAGGATAAAAATCAAATTGTAAAAGTTCTAATGATATTCACGGCCCTCGATTTCATCTATGTATTCACTTGCACAGTGGGCCGCGATTGCACCATCACTGGCCGCAGTTACCAATTGCCTAAAAACAGTGTCTCTTACATCACCTGCAGCATAGAGACCTTTTTGCTTGGTTTCCATTCGTTCATTTGTAGGGATATACCCTCCCTTGTCAAGCAGGCTTGCTACAAGAAGGGCTGTCTGGGGAATCATGCCTACAAAAATAAATACTGCATCGAATTCCCTGGAGTACTCCTTTCCTGAAACCAGGTCCTTGAGGATCACTCCTGTTACATGGTTTTCATCACCCTCGATCTTTGTAATTGTCTGTTGCATCAACGTTTCGATATGAGGGTTGCGGCTAATTTGTTCAATGAGATTCTCTTGTGCACGGAAACGTTCCTTTCGGTGTACGATCGTGACATCATCCGAGAGCTTGGAAAGGTATATTGCATCAGTGAGTGCAGTATCTCCTCCACCTACTACCAGAATTTTCTTTTTTCGAAAGAATGGTCCGTCGCAGGTCCCGCAGTAGGAAACCCCTTTCCCCTGATACGTCTCTTCTCCCTCGACTCCAAGATGACGGTGTTTTGCCCCTGTGGCCACTATAACGGCTTTTGCCTGATAGCTTTCACTGCTGGTAGTAACGGTAAACCTGTCGTTTTCTTTTGAAAGGGCAGAAACCGAGGCATATACGATCTTGGCCCCGAATTGCTCTGCCTGAGCCTGGAACTTCATTCCCAGCTCATATCCGCTGACCGGTTTGTCGAAACCAGGGTAGTTCTCTACCATATCGATATACATTGTCTGCCCGCCTGGGGCAAGTTCCTCTATCAGGGTGACACTTCGCCCAGCTCTTGCTGCATATTGGGCTGCAGCCATTCCAGCTACTCCTGAACCTATGATGATTATGTCTTGTTCAACCATGGACTTCCTCCGATTTACGAATCTTTTCCTGCAATGCAATTTCTGCATCGCTCTTTCGGACATAAGCAGGTCCAGTACCGATATCATCGGCTCCGACTGTCCTGAATTTTTCCAGTCCTATCCTGACCAAGATCAAGGCAAGGTTGGCAGAAGGGTTGCCATCGACGATGAGTTTTCCCCTGTACGTTCCCAATTGTCTTGCAAAAGCTTTTGCATCGGGACCGATGACCAAGGTTCGTTCATACCCCTCGAGTAGTTTTGCAAGTTCTTCCCCAGCACAGTCAAGATCCGGGGTTTGTCGTTTTCCTTCAGCAAATACCGCTGAGTAAAAACGATTTTTTCTTGCGTCAATGGCAGGTACTACTGCTCCATCAAAGAAACTGAAGCCTTCATAGATTGCATCCATGGTAGATACTGAAACCAAGGGAATTCCTGCTGCAAGGGCTATTCCCTTGCAACTACTCATTCCTATTCTCAGTCCGGTAAAAGATCCAGGGCCGTTGGTGCAAACCAACAGATCAATATCTTGCAGCCTGAGCTTATTGCGTTCACATAATTCCAGAATTTCCGGAATTAGCTTTTCTGAATGTTGGGAACCGTTGACAAGGGTTCTTGTCTCAAACCGGGAAAATAGATTTTCCTCGGTACTTTGGGCGAGACATAGACCCAGGGCTTCGGTTGAAGTATCTACACTCAGGATGTTCATATTACTATTCCTTCGATGGTTATAACCCTTTCTTGGTTGGGCATAATGGAAATATCGACATAAATTGTTGAATCGGGAAGCATTTCCTGAATCTTTTCACTCCATTCGATCAATGTCACGCCATCACCATACAACATTTCCTCGCCACCGATCATTTCAAACTCATCGGTTCCGCTCAATCGGTAGAGATCCATATGGTACAACTTGTATTTTCCGTCATATTCCTGCATCAAGGTAAAGGTTGGGCTGACAATGGCTTCTTGTATATCCAAAGCCTGAGCAATTCCTTTTGCCAGCACGGTCTTTCCTGCTCCAAGACTTCCACGGAGGGAGATGACTGTGCCTTTTTTGCAGGCAGAGCCCAGACGACGTCCTAATTCTACTGTATCCTGTGCACTCTTACTAATCACTTGCATGATAGTTCTATTCCTCGTGGTGGTGATGTCCACAACTGCAATCATCACCGCAGTCACATGGTTCATCTCCATGGTCATGACCGCAGGAGCATGCATGTTCTTCTTCCAAGGCTTCTTCAAAGTCTACTTCAACGTCATCTGAATCTTCCTTACCCGGAATATGGAAGGGTTTTTCATTTTTCGCCTTAAGTCTTTCCTTTTCCTTCAGTGTAGCTGTATCCACAAATTCCTGGACGATGGGAGCACTGAGAGTATCTCCGGAAGCAGCCTGATAATCTTCCATGAGTTTGAGAATCACTGGGTCATTGCCATCGACATTTCTGGCCATTTCCAGAAATTCCCTGGCTTCATCCCATTCCTGGTCCTTGAGGTGAAGGTAGGCAAGATTGGAAAGCAAGGTAAGATTTTCTCCATCGAGATCAATGGCGGTATTGAGATAGTTCTTTGCCAATTCAGTATTGTGTGCCTCGAGCGAACAGAGGGCAAGTTCATTATAAATATCGCTATTCGTCTCTCCCAGGGAAAGACAGGTAAGGAAAGCCTTTTCGGCTTCTTCGAAATTCTCAAGTCTCCTGAGTGCCCAACCTTTGAGAAACCAGCCATTCCAGACCTTTGGGTTTTGTGTCAGATAAGGAGCGAGCAGGGAGAGGGCTTTCTCCTCATTGTTCATTTGAATCTCATCATATGCCTGCATCAAGGACTTATCGTCATTCAGCTTATTATTGATATCGGCCATGATGTTCTGAACGTGTTTGCGTTTATCGGTATCTGTGCCAACTTCAAGATAGCGGTCAAGATACGTTTTGGCAATCTCGATGTTTCCCTGATACATATGGAAGAATCCGAGTTCACTGAGCAGGTTCTCGTCTTCACCAAGTAATTCAAGTCCCTCGGTGAGGGTGTTGAGTACTTTCTGTTGGTAGAAGTCATAACTGGTTCCCTTGGTCGTATCTTCTGTGGCTCGTTTGCTGTATAGGGTTGCCAGATTGATAAACGTGGCACTGATCGGTTCCAGATGATTGACAGTAAGAAAAAGTTCCTCGGCAAAATCGAGGGAATTGTTTTTTTCCTTGGAGATGGCCGCAATGTTCAGTTCTTTTACGGCATCCGGCTGGGAAGCTAGCACGAACTTGCGGTAATAATCAAAATGCGGGTGTTTTGTATCATAGGCAATGATCTTGAGCATTCCAGCTATGATTTGTTCAATGCTGATTTCCGTAGAAGAATCAATTTTCTGTTTCCCGTCGGGAAATTGTACCGGAATTTCGATTGAACTGTCGATATGGAAGTCATTGATATCCCTCTCCATTGAAGGGGGAAGGTTGATGAAGAGTAAATCTTTAAGGTTTTCGTTAGATGTTGTCATGGATTTTATTTCCTGTATGCAAGAAAAACCTGCGGCGCCGATACCGGAGTATGCTCTTGAACCTGTGGTTCAAGGGGGATGCCAGTTGAGCTGAAGATTCTGTTCCGTTAAACCCCGAAGGGTTGGATCAATGCAAATCAGCTATGCCGTATCCCGTAATTGTAATTTGAGCCAAGAGACTATGGCCCCGGGCCAACACCGCAGGAACTTGTCAAATATCAAAGGGCAGGTTTCCCTGTCACCCGTACATGGTACAATAAGAAATGCGTTTGTAAAAGGGGTATGAGAAAAAGAAAACGGGGCCCGAAGGTCCCGTTTCCCTGGACATAGCCCAGACTCTGAAGGTTTCTCTAGAGTGTATGGGAATCATCAAGAAGGGAATCAAGATCAATATCTTCTTCCATGGCAAGTGCATCCCCTGAAGTGAAGCCTTCCGCGGCCTCCAATTCAAGTGCAGTGTCATCCATCAAAAGAACATCATCCAATCCATCGATACTTGAAAGATTTTCCATAGCCTTGGAGATACTTTCCTCGATAAGCTTGTTGCTTGTCGAAAAAGTCTCTGCATACTCTTCGAGTTCGGCGTTGTGGGTGTTGACCAAGTCGAACTTTTCTTGGAGTTCTGCTTTCTCCTTACGGAGCATAGCAATCAAACCTGCGGCTTTCTTGGTACGCAGTTCCAATAATTGAACGGTATCAACAACAGACATAACCACTCCTTAATAAATCTGGACGAATTGTCAGGGGTTATTTCCCCAAGACAACTTTTACTTGTGCAACGAGAGCGGAGAAAGAAGTCTTGTCTTCAATAGCCATATTGGAGAGAGCCTTTCTGTTGATCTCGATATTAGCAAGCACCAAGCCATGCATGAACTGTGAGTAGTTAAGACCCTCAGCCTGTACGGCAGCACTAATTCTTGCGATCCAGAGCTTGCGGAAATCCCGCTTGCGCTCTTTACGACCACGATAAGCATATTTACCTGCTTTTGCAATTGCATCTTTTGCGACACGATTGTTGGTACTTCTGCGACCATAGTAACCTTTTGCAAGGTCAAGAATCTTTTTTCTTCTGTCCTTGTGTTTTGTTCCGTCTACTGCTCTTGGCATTTTCCCACCCCCTACGCGTAAGGAAGCATAGTCTTGGCTATTTTTGCTTCCATTTTGGCGAGAATCCCAGGCGCACGAAGGTTACCCTTTCGCTTGCTGCTCTTCTTGGTGAGAATATGGCGGAGGCCCTGCTTTTTATAGCGAACCTTGCCAGTCCCGGTAACATGGTACCGCTTTGCTGCGGACCGTCTTGTTTTCATTTTGGGCATTTTTGCACCTTCCATCTTGCGCTCACAAGGAACAAGAACCCCTTGGAGCAGCATATTCAACATCCTATGCAGGATACTGTTTCAAAAATTAGTCTTTCTTGACAGGATTTACATTGTTTTTCAGGGGGCTGACGATCATACTCATCATTTTGCCTTCCATCACTGCATCTCTGTCAATGTTGAACCCTACACCATTTTCAGTAAGCTGGGCAAGTATCTTATTCAAGACAACTTTTCCTAATTCTGTATGGGCCAGTTCACGGCCTCTGAATCGAATGCCTACCTTGACTTTATTGCCTTCGGCAAGGAAATCACCTATGAACTTTGACTTGGTCTCAAGATCGTGTTTCTCAATCTTGGGCTGCATCCGGATTTCCTTGATCTTGATTACGGTTTGGTTTCTTTTTACATCCCGAAGCCGCTTCTCCTGTTCATACCGATACTTTCCAAAGTCGAGTACCTTGCAAACAGGAGGGTTTACATTTGGAGATACTTCCACCAAATCAAGCCCTTCGCTTTCGGCAAGCAATACTGCATCAAAAACGTTCATAATGCCTTTCTGATTTCCTTCAGCATCTATGACGAATACTTCTTTAGCACGGATCTGTCTATTGATCCTCAAATCCTTCGTAGCCAATCGAGCTCCTTGTGTTTTCGCAGAAAACCACTGTAATTTTGTGAGGGTAAGCCAGCCAAATAGCCAGCATGAACAAATATAACACATGCTGTAGTATATGTCAAAGTACTGCATGCCAAGAATAAACGAAAAAGCCATCTGATTAATTACAGATGGCTTTTCGAAACTTGTAGTTATCAGGCCTGGCCAGCGGAACCGAGTACATCGATGTTTTTATGCATATACATCTTTTTCAACTCTGCACGAGCGGGTCCGAGGTATTTGCGGGGATCGAATTCACCCGGTTTGTCGTTGAAGACTTTGCGAACCATGGCAGTCATTGCAAGGCGAGCATCGCTGTCGATGTTGATCTTGCAGACGGCACTCTTGGAAGCAAGACGAAGCTGCTCCTCTGGAATACCGACGCTATCCTTGAGTTTGCCACCATTTTCGTTGATCATGTTTACATATTCCATGGGGACTGAGGAGGAACCATGCAATACGATGGGGAAGCCGGGGAGTTTCTTTTCGATTTCCTTGAGGATGTCGAAGCGAAGCGGAGGTGGAATCAGTATGCCCTCGGCATTACGGGTGCATTGCTCAGGGGTAAACTTATTTGCCCCATGGCTGGTGCCGATGCTGATCGCCAGGGAATCTACGCCGGTCTTGGAAACGAAATCGATGACTTCGCTGGGTTGTGTGTAATGGCTTACGGCTGACGATACCTCATCCTCGATACCGGCGAGGACTCCCAGTTCACCTTCTACGGTTACATCGAACTGGTGAGCATATTCCACGACTTTTTTGGTCAATGCAACATTTTCGTCATAGGGGAAATGGGAACCGTCAATCATGACAGAAGAAAATCCATTGTCAATACATTCCTTGCAGGTTTCGAAGCTGTCACCATGGTCAAGGTGCAATACTACAGGGATATCGTAGCCGAGTTCATGGGCATATTCCGTTGCTCCGCGAGCCATGTTTCTCAAAAGGTTGATGTTTGCATAGTCTCGAGCACCTTTGGAAACCTGAAGAATTACCGGTGATTTCGTTTCGACGCAGGCCATGATGATTGCCTGAAGCTGTTCCATGTTGTTGAAGTTATAAGCAGGAATGGCATAGCCACCTTTTACTGCCTTGGCGAACATGTCCTTGGTGTTTACAAGTCCGAGTTCCTTATAGGACGTCATATTTTGCTCCTTCCGTGATAATGAGGTTTTGTATCGATACAAATCTACCCAATCTGCCCAAAGTGGTCAACCTGTATACAACCAAATGTTGACCTTAACCCAGCTCACTGCTACAGTTTGGCCATGAAAAGCAAAGTCCGTATTCTCTTATCAAGCCTTTGCCTGGTGGTGCTAGCCATCAGTCTTTCTGTTTTTGTTGTGCCCCTGTTTTTCCCGCGGGTAGCTGTTTTTCTTGACGCCCAGTATGCAGATACCCAATGGAAACAAACAAGTCAAGAAACCAAGAAATTATTTCTTCGAGCAGGCTATACCACCAAGGTATTCATTGTTGATCCTCTCCCCTTGGACGATGATCTGCTCTCTCAGGTGTTCTCGGATAAAAAAACAAAAATGGTTCTTTTTTCTCCCTTATTGACAGCGCTTGAGAAGAAAGAAAATTTTCAGGAAGGGCCTGCTCGACCCTTTGTCGTTGGGATGGGGCCCCTGGGCCTTGAAAATGTTTTTTTTGATGTGGTCCTGACAGCAGACGACGATGCAGGCTGGAGTGATGCCGCGTTGTTTCTGAAAGAGGAACAGCGAAAGCATCACTTGCCTACTGCATTGTTGTTTCAGCAAGGCGATGAACGGTCAGAAGCCTCTGCAAAGTCATTTGAAGCTTCCTTTCCGGACGCTTCTCTCCAGGTGCTGGAACAGACAGAGGAAACCACCGGGAAAGCCTATGCCCAGTCGGTGCTTAAGAAGATGCAAAACCAAAAGATACTGCAAGTAGCTGCTCCAGGGGTACATCAATTGGAAGACTATTTCGGCTCAGATACTACCTTGCAATGGGTGGTCGATGTCCGTTATTTGATGCTGGTTCCCTATAGCCAACAGCTTGCCGTTGTTGCTGATGATCTTTCCCTTTCAGTGAAGCCTTTGCTCCCTTTGCTCAAAGCCAGAGCGGAGAAAAGAGAGACTCCCTTACCGCTTCCCTTGCTCAGAACTTGTTATCCTAGGACAAAAACGCTTGGAAATTGGTTTGAATCTGTGTTGCAAGCTCTTCGACACTCATTGCTTTGACAGAAGCTGCCGTTTCGTAGATGTGGCTCATCATCAAGGGTGTATTTATCTGTCCCCGATAGGGTTCCGGGCTAAGATACGGGCTGTCGGTTTCCAAAAGTATTCGGTCGAGCGGAATTTCTGATAGGATATCCCGCATTCCTTGATTTTTCTTGAAGGTCAGGGGACCCGCGAACGAAATGTAGAATCCTTGTTCGATTGCCAGCAAGGCAAGCTCCAGGGTTCCCTGGAAGCAGTGGATGAGCCCAGGCTTCGCGAAGGTTGTTTTTGCAATGATATTGCCAAGAAGAAGGTCAGCCTGCCTGTTGTGAATGATTATAGGAAGGTTTTTTTTATTTGCCATCTCGATTTGTTTGGTGAAAAGTTCTTCTTGAAGAGCTTCCGTCCCATATTTCCAATGATTGTCGAGTCCTATTTCACCAATGGCACAAGCTCCAAAGGTGTCAATCTGGTGCTCAAGGATTTCAAGTTGGGCGTCAATGGAGGGTTTTCCCTCATCAACTCCCCAAGGACCGATCCCTGCACTTTGCTTGATGAAAGGGAAATCTTTCACCAGGAGCGACCGTTGTCCAAGATCATCACAGTCGACACCGATATCGATGCCTCCAGCCATATGGTATTCGCTCATCTGTTTGAGTAGCACTTGGCTATCCATTCCCTTTTTTCCCAGGGATTGCAGATGAAAGTGTGAGTCTATCAAATTTGCATACAAAGTATTCATAATCTTGTTATAGACGAGATAGGGTGGGCTTGCAAGAGACTCCTGTAAAAAGCGATGCAGGATGAAAAAAAATGTGTTACTATATTTCTACTTAAGGAAGTAAGGAAAACCCAGATTATGAGTATAGCAATTGTGTATTATTCAATGGAAGGGCACACCGATTTCATTGCAAGAAAGATCGGAGAACAAACGGGAGCCGTCCCCATTCGTCTGTTTCCCAAAAAGAAATTTCCCAAGGAAGGCTTCCAAAAATATTTTTTCTGTGGGAAAAGTTCCGTCTTTCATGAAAGACCTATTTTGGAAAACGAGGACATTGATCTGAAGAATTATGATTGTCTGGTCGTGGGAACCCCTACTTGGGCAGGTTTGATGACAGCCCCTGTACGTTCCTTTCTTTCCCAGGAAAATTTCAAGGGAAAACAAGTGTATCTATTTTCCTGTAACAGTGGGGGGGATGGCGAAAAATGTCTGGCAGATATGGGTACCTATTTACAGGACAATACGCTCAAGGGTTGGATTTCCTTCAAGCAACCTACAGCCCAGACGTATGAGGAGATAGAGAAAACTTTGACAGTTTTTTGCAAGGCTATCCAGGAAGGACGACAATATCCCTAGTGTTGATTCCAAAAAAAATAAAAATTGCAAATGCCTATTTAAAATTAAAAATAAGAGATAATTGCAAAACTACCACAAACCAGGGTTTTCTGATACTTGGGCCCTGTTTCCGATAGGTTCGGAATGAGGATCCTGGGGTTTGGCAGGTCGATAACAAAATCTTTTCTTGAAGTGTACGCCAAGGCATCCTTCTTTCCAAGGATTTTCATTTATTCGCTGTTTCCCAAAGGCTTATGCCGGTCTGGCTACGGCTATTCCGGAGATCTGTATGACGCTAACCATCGCAATTCCCACGATGAATTTGAACGTTCTGTATCCGTAGGTGAATTATCTGCGGGAGATAATGCAGTTTCATCTGGCCGTTTGTCCTTTTCACCGTTGTCCTGGCCTTGAAGTGCAATGTCTCGTTCGGAGCGAATGGCATGGAATTCCTCTGTTTTACAGGATCGGTGAGATGCTCCTTGCTTTGCAATCGTATGAAGGATTTTATTTTGCTGTCTGTAATAGGGGTATGTAGGGAGGTGACATATCTGTCGGTGAGTTGCTCCAACGGAATGGACACCTGGTTATCATTGACATTGGCGCCAGTGATCACAAAGGTGGTGAGGAAAAAACCGTCGTCGATAACATCAATAGAGACCTTGTAAGCCCTTGGCGCCGAAGGCTCAGTGCCTGTTGGGCAAGGCAATTGATTCCTCAGTAGTCTGGGCCCACCTGCCTGTTCTTATTACCTTGTCGTCGGCGGCGATGGTTGTGCTGTCCCTGCAGATGTTCCCGACTATGGAGTCGCCATAGAACCCTGAAGCCAACTTCCCTCTGGTATCGTTCATGTCCAGCAGGGGAATTCTCCAAGCTGGTCCCGATTGAAGGATGAGGCATTGGAACGAAAATCCCCAAAACATTTAGTGAGGCCATTATTTTCCAGGATTTTCAGATGAATTCAGGGTTTTGCAATTGCTTCATAAACTAGTATTATCAGGCTTTTTTTCTTCTCCAGAAAGGGCGATACTTTACTTCATCATCTTTGTGGAAAAGACCGATTCCAAGGAAATTATTAACTAATGATATGATGGGACATAACATACAAAGGAACGTATAAGGAATGAACTCCTGAACTGTGACGCCACCAAGAACTACTCCGTAGCCTATTACCCATGCACTCCAAGGAATAATGGCCGCGACCATAGTACCTACATCTTCGAGGGTACGAGATAATACTACTCGATGAATATCCATTCTGTCACAGACGTCCTTATAAGCAACAGCCGTAATTGCAATAGCAGGATATTGACCACCAATTAAACAAATTAGCAGAGCGGAGAACCATACTCCGAGCAAAAGAGTTCCCGGTGTGTTGAGTCTGCTTGATAACTTGTTTACCAGAATATTGAGAACACCTGTCTGCGAGAAGAGGCCGCTCAGCATTCCAAGAACCAGCAAAATTCCAACGAGTGAAAGCATGCTTGAGAAACCCCCTCGGTTAACCAAGGTATCAACGGCAGCAACACCGCTATTAACAGAGAAACCGCTCATTATGAATCCAAGATTTTCTATAAATCCGTGTCCCTGAAAAACCATGGACCAGATAATGGCTGAACCGATACCGATACCAAAGGAGATAAATGCCGGTACTTGTTTAATAGAAAGAATCAATACGAGTACAACAGGAATTATATGGATGATATTGATATTGAAAGTTGCTGAGAGCCCGTTTGATAATTCATTTACGGCTTCAACATTGATATTTCCAGAAGCCCTGATTCCAAGAATTGTATAGAGTATTAAAGAAATAATTGTTGCAGGAATTGTTGTATACCACATAGATTTGATGTGATCAAACAAAGGTACTTCCACCGAAGAAGCTGCAAGCAATGTTGTATCGGAAAGAGGACTCATCTTGTCTCCGAAAAAAGCACCGGAGATAACGGCACCGGCAGTCATTCCAAGAGGGATTCCAAGTCCAGCAGACATGCCGCAAAGGATTACTCCAATGGTACTGATAGACCCCCAGCTGGTTCCTGCGCAGACTGCCATGAATGCAGGAAGGATGAAGCAAATTGGAAGAAACAGTTTAGGGGTGATAATCTTCATTCCGTAGTAAAGCAACGTAGGAATGGTACCTGATGACATCCAGACAGCAATCAAACATCCTACCAGAAGCATAATCATGGATGCTGTGGCAATTTGGCGAACACCCTCGGCCATGGCTTCATCTATAGTTTTCCAGATGTACCCCATGTAGACGCAGAATGCAATCATCAAGAACAATGCTACTAATGCAGCAATGGTCACCTCAGCTCCAACTCCAATTAAAAAAACCAACACTAAAATTGGAGCAAGAAAGCCAAATAACGCACGCTTTGTGGTCATTTCCTTGGGCTCGCGATTTTTCTTTTCAATTTTCACGCTCATAACTACTCCCTCCCCTTAAAATTGCATGAGTCATAATTCTTCAAAAGCCTTTTTTATTCTACCTAAGGCTTCTTTTAATATTTTGTTGGTAACGGCGAAGTTGATTCGAATAAATCCCTTACCTTCCGATCCGAAATTTTCTTCTCCGTCATCCAGAAGGATGTGAGCTTTTTCCATGAAGAATTGAGCCAATTCCTCCGTTCCGATACCTGCTTCGTGGCAGTCTATCCACAAGAGATAACTTCCTTCAGGTCTATATGGAATCAAAGGGAGACGTTGTTCCTTGATATAATCCAGAGTCTCTTCAAGATTATTGAAGAGATATGCGTTGAGTTCATGCATCCATTCGTCTGCTTCTCCTTTCAGGATGGAAGTGACAGCTGCAATGGAAAAACTATTGGTAGCGTAGCCGAAAGAATATGCTTGGATCTGGCGCATCCATGCTTTTTGCATGTCTGGGTTCGCTATTGTTATGATTGCGTGAGGAAGGCTCATTACATTGTAACCCTTACTGAGACTTACAATCTGTACGCTTATCTCCTGTGCCTTATCATTAACGGCAAGAATCGGAATAAACTTATGTTGATCGTAGATAATCATTCCATGAACTTCATCGGAAATAATGGTTACGCCGTTATCTGCACATATTTCCACCAAATGTTCAAGTTCCATTTGATTGAACACTCTTCCAGTTGGATTGTGAGGGTTTACCATTAGATAAATAGATGGGTGATATTTTTTTATTTTAGCTTCAAAATCATTAAAATCTATCTCATAGTGACCTTTTATAGGCGTCAATGGATTGGCAATAAGTTTGCAATCTGCACCATTGATGGCCCAGTCGATCGGACTGAATAAAGGCGTTTGAACGATCACGGTATCACCAGGTTTTGCATAAACCCCAAGAGCTATTCGTATTGCACCAATTGTACTGGGAACGCTACTTAACCATTCTTTCTTTACAGTCAGTCCATAATTGCGACTATACCAGTCGCTGATTGCCTTGTAGTATTCATCAGGTCGTTGTCTATAGTTGTAACAATTCTCCTGTGCAATGGGAATCAGTGCCTCGCGTATACATGGAGCACAGTTGAAATCCAGGTCTGCCGTTCCCATACCGATTACATCATTGGGCATATCAGACATTCCCCAACGATAAGAGCCGTTATTTTTATGGTCTAGTGTTGTGTCAAAATCGAATTTCATATAATTTTTTTTCTCTCCTGGTTATTGTTGTATTATTGGATCAGATATATCTTAGGAGCTATGTTGTTCCCAGAAGTGCTTGAGTCTCTTTGCGCCTTCACGTAGGTTTTCTTCTGAAGTTGCTAGATTGATGCGGATGAAACCGGCACCTCCTTTCCCGAGGACTGCCCCATTTTCTATAATTATGTGTTCTTCCTGTTCTATCAGATAGCTGATCTGTTGATGATGTATCCTGAGTTGGCGCATATCCACCCATGCAAAATATGTAGCTTCAGATTCCGCAACAATTGCCCCTTGTAGATGTTCGGCAAAGTAGCCCTTGATAAAATGATAGTTTTTCTGAATCTGCTTTATTACTATGCTCAGCCATTCATCACATTCGTTGAACGCAGCAATGGTCGCTGCAATTCCCATGATATTTAGGCCATATCCTAGGCCGACTTTTTCAAGGGATTCTCCATACTCTTTAAATAGTTCCGGGTTTTCCGCCACGATGAAGGAATGCCTGAGACCTGTTGTGTTATAGCATTTGCTTGTTGAATATAAAGTGATTGTTCGATAGGATATTTTCTTTGAAAGAGAAGCAATAGGTGTGTATTTTTTACCAGAGAAAACTAAGCCGCAATAGACATCATCTGACATGATGAGTACATTGTACTTACTGCAAAGTTCTGCAATTTTCTGTAATTCCTCTTTGCTCCATGCCCGACCTATAGGATTGTGTGGATTGCACAGCCAGAACATTTTACTGCCACTTGTAAAACAGGCTTCCAGAGAGCTGAAATTAATCATATACTTGCCATTCTCTGAGATTAGCGGACACTCAATTACAACGCGGCCATTCAGGTTTATCATCCGCTTGAAGCAAAAATGGACTGGGGTCAGAATTGTGATCTTATCTCCTGGTCTGGTCAGGGTTTCTAGAATATTCCAGGCTGACATATAAATTCCTGCATTTTGACTTACACAACAATGAGCGTCAATATCCCATGATGTTGTGCGAAGAAGCCAGTCATGAATTGCATCATAGAATGTATCGGAAGCTAGAGGGTAGCCTAGATGTCCTTTGCCTACTACCTCACAAAGTGCTGAAAGAATGGGTTTTGGTGAGGCATAGTCCATATCAGCGGTTCCAAAGCAAAGTAGGTCGTCATATGACGTTCGTTTTTGCTCATATTCCCATTTGAGTCTGGACAATCCTTTATTTGGAATAAGCACTAGATCTTGATTCTTCATAGCGTACTCCTTCGACTCTTCCTATTTAAAATTCTATTACGTTAAAATATTAATGTCAATGTTAAAAAATTCATTTAATAGGGGGCGTTTGTTTCATTGCCAATCCTTTTGCCATGTGTTAAAATCGTAAAAAACCGAGGTTGAACATTGTTTATCTGACCTCCCGGTCATGAATAAGGAATGAAATATGAAGCTTTCAAAAACGAATAAATTAATCATGGATTCATATGCTAACATGATTGAGGGTTTGTCTACATATCTTGGTTCTGCTTGTGAAATCAGCTTGCATAGCCTTGAGGATTATAATCATTCTGTAGTCAAAATCATGAATGGTTATCATTCGGGGCGTTCAGTCGGGGCGCCACTCACAGATTTGGCGCTGAATATGTTGAAACGCATATCTGACCAAGGACTTTCCGCCACAGAGTCCTATACTTCCTATAATGCAATTAACCAAGCTGGAGAACATCTGAAATCTTCCACAATTTCTGTCATTGGGGAAAACAATTGTGTAATAGGAATGCTCTGTATCAATTTTTACATGGACTCCCCACTTTCCGAGATTTTACAGTCCCTATTGGAAAGCAAATCTGAACAACCGAAAAATGAGTATTTTGCCAACAGCATGTCAGATGCCATTACCGAAGCCGTAAACGATGCACGGAATCAGGTTATGCTAAATTCCAATATTCCGGCAATTAACAAAAACAAAGAACTAATCCGTATTCTCTATGGAAAAGGCGTTTTCCGTATCAAGGATTCTGTTTCTAGAGTTGCCGATGCCCTTGGGATTTCAAAAAATACTGTGTATCTTCATCTACGGCATATTTCCGAGTGAAAAAGAGTAGTTTTGATTATAAAATAACATACCCTCCTCTCAATATAGAGGAAAAGTCCTTATTATTCGAATTATTGTAAGTAATTAGCCCAGTTTCTAGGTAGGTCGCGTCAAGTTTAGTTTGCAATTTCAAAATCGAAGGGGCTTGAAAGTTCCTCCATCTGATGATCATGCCGCGTGTCTCAGCCGCCGCTGTTCCTCTATTGCCTCTGCTTTCAGGTAACACCTGTTGCTCTGGTTGTCGTCCTCATATTCCATCAGATAGCAGACCAACAACCTCAGGTAGGACCCGGCACTGGGGAAGACCCCCACCACACGGCTTCTCCTGCGGATCTCGGCATTGGCCCTCTCCGTGCCATTGTTGGATGCGATCTTCCGGGAATCCAGCAACGGGTAGTCGTAGAACTGCAGCGAATCCTCAAGCCCTCCCATCAGGCATTCGATGGCCTGGGGGAACGTGTCCCCGTATTCGGCCTCGATCGCCCTGGCATAGGAAATGGCATGCTGCTTGTCCGGCTGCTGCCATATCTGCTTCAGCTGCCTGGCGAAGTCCTCCTTCGCCTTCTGTCCGACGTGGGCGAGGATGTTGCGCATGAAATGCACCTTGCACCGTTGCCAGGAGGCCCCGAGGAAACACTTGCGGATTGCCGCCTGCAACCCGGGATGGGCGTCGGAGACAACCAGCCATACCTTTTGCAGGCCACGTTCCCTGAGCTTGTCGAACAGCTGTGAATAAGAGGCCTCTGATTCCCCATACATGGGCTCCACGGCGATCATATGCACCACACCGTGCAAATCGACTGCCCTGACCACCAATACTGCGGCATTGATCACCTTGCCGTCGTCCCTGATTTTCTCATAGAGCGCATCCACCCAGAGCACCGGGTATTCCTCTTCCAGTGGCCTGTTGCGGAACTCCGTCACCTGGCTGTCCAGCTCACCGGTGATGTTGCTTACCTGAGTGGCACTGATGCCCTCGATCCCGATGGCCTTGGCAAGGCGATCTATCTTCCTGGTGGAGACCCCGTTGGTCCAGGCTTCCTGGATGACATTGATCAGTGCCTGTTCACTCCGTTTCTTCTCGGTCACGAAAAAGGGGACATACCCCCCGTTGCGGAGCTTCGGGACCAGCATGTACAGTGTCCCAAGCCTGGTATCGAAACGACGGGGGCGGTATCCGCTGCGATAGGCCTGCCGTTCCTTCTCGTGGGTACCCTTGGATGTGTTGCACTTCTGCTCCACCTCAAGTTCCATCATCTGATTGGTCATCCACTGGATCATTGCCAGCAAAGGATCCTCTGCATCCTCGAATTCCAGTAGTTTCATTGCAAAAAACGTGCTATCATTGGTCTCGGTCATTGGGTAAGTCCCTCCTGTTGGTGTCGTTATCAAACAGTATGGAACTCCCAGTGACCTTTTTCAACTCCAAATTGCAAACTTGATTTTACACTACCTCTAGGTAAAGCCCCCAAGCTGATTCCGAATGAAGGATGAGGCATTGAAACAAAAAGCCCCAGAAACATTTGCAGAAGCCAGTGTTTTCCCGGATTTTCAGATGAATTCAGGGGTTTGCCATTGCCTCATAGCTTAATGCAATTTATGCAATAAAAGCCCTTCTCCGCCAGTATTGCGAAAAAGGGCTTTTGCTTCTTGAATTGGATGGCTATGCGTTTTTCTTGGCTTTTTGAGATGCAGTCCAGAGTTCATCTGCTACTGGGGTCCATTCCTTTGCATAGTCCTTGCATTTGGCACAAAGATGATCGACGCTTTCAGGAGAAGCCAAGTCAGTTGACTTTGCTCCGGTTTCCTTGACCATTCTTTCCAAAAATTCAGGATTTTCCAGCATGGGGCAAGGTCTGAGCATATTGTCGTTGAAAGCCTGGTTGTCGTGATACGCTTTGAACAGAGGCTGCTTCAAGGCTTCCAGCAAGGACACTTCCTTGATATTTGCCGTGGAGTAGTGAATGAAGACACAAGGTTCAACATCGCCATTTGCATTGATGTGCAGGTAGTTTTTGCCTCCGGCTATGCATCCACCGACAAATTCACCATCGTTTTGGAAATCCATGGGGAATATCTGGGTCTTGTTTTTCATGCTTCTGATTTCCCTGATCCTATGGTACATATAGGTACGTTGTTCGACTGTGGGGATCAAGTCCACCGAAGCGTCATTCCCTACTGGCATATAATGGAAATACCAAGAGAATTTGCATCCCTTCTTGATGATCAAATCCAAGAATTCATCAGAGACAACTGTTTTGTAATTCTTGCTTGTATAACAGATCGAGGTGCCGAACAAGAGTTTGTTTTTCTTCAGCAAATCCATGGCTTCCATGGATTTGTCGAAAGCTCCTATTCCTCTTCGTGAATCATTTGATTCCTCGAAACCTTCGATGCTCAGATTCAGGAACAGGTTGCCTGCATCTTTCATGTCCTTGCAGAAAGCCTCATCGACCAAGGTCCCGTTGGTAAAGGCGCTGAAGATACAATTCTTGTGTTTTTTGCAAAGCTTGATCACGTCGTCTTTTCTGACCAGCGGTTCTCCTCCTGTCATCATATAGAAATAAATCCCGAGTTCCTTTCCTTCTGTTACGATCTTGTCCATGTCTTCAAAGGAAAGGTTCAATTTATGTCCATATTCTGCCGACCAGCAGCCAGTGCAGTGTCTGTTGCAAGCGCTGGTAGGGTCAAAGAGAATGACCCAGGGAAAATTCAAGTGATACTGATCTCTCAAGGTCCGAGCTCGCTCCAATCCGCAATAACCTGCTTCGAATCCCAGATTGAGAATGAAGGTTTTTAAAATCTTCGGGTCAAGGTCATTGAAAAGGGAAGTACCGTATTTCAACCATTTTGAGTCAGGATCGTTTATGAAACGCCTGAAGTTAGTGTATGCGTTGCCCGAATCCGTGTAGGTTTCATCATGTTTGGTTGAGGGCATATATTTTTCAACCAAGTCGATGATATCCAGAATTCCTTTCTGTGGGTTTTTCTCGATATGTTTGGATGCATAATCAATACCGGCTGAAAGGGCCAACCTCTCTGCGTTGTGTTTGATGGTTGCCATGTAGTCGCCTCCCGTGTTTTCTAAAGTACAAAACAATCTATTATTATAGAGTTTGTACTTCTAGTCATGAAAGTGCAATTCGCAACTTGTGAATAATGTCCCAAATATGGACACTATATGAATATTGTAGCATATTTTCAGGAAGAAGCAGGAGAATTTAGAGAAAAAACTGTAGGTCTGAGGTTTTTCTTGTCATGTGATTGTCAATTCTAGGGGAATATCTGTACTGATTGAAATATCCCATTCCAAAGCACACCAAGAATATCTTTCAAGGTATTTGTTGCTTTGAAAAGATTTTGATGACCATAAATTATCAATTAATTTTATACATGGCAGATAAGAAAAGTCAATGATCAAGGTAAATCAAATTGTTTTCGATTCCAGGGAGTCTTTGGGGCAAATGGAGTTACGGGAAGATCTGGTGCAAAACTACCATCATGGGGCGTTCTTGCTAGGATCTCTCTCTCCATGATTGGTGTTCCACTCTATTTCGAACCGGGTCCTTCCATCTTGTTCATACCATAGAGGATGATTTGTTCCCCAAATATTATTCTGGATGATAAAAACATATTTACCATTGTTTTGTGCAGGAAGATTGTCATAGGCAAGTATGGCTTTGCCCCCGATCGATACCAAGGGCGAGTCGAGGGGGGTGAGGCTCAGATCATCATGTTGGATGCAATCGACGCAATGGATACTTCTGGCTCCATTTGATACAGTCCTGTCTGGTTGCAGGGCATACCCAAGTTTTATCATTTTCCAATTGCTATGGGCCGGACGCCCCAGGTCAAACGAAAAAAGCATGCTTTCAGGTAATCGAGTAGCCTTTTTATCGAACCAATCGAGTGCTATCCTTACAGGGAGTCCGTTTTCATTGAAACTGTATCGCAAGGTCAATTTCCTGGGAGCGCTTTTCGGTGCCTCGGCAAGTTGTCCAAGGGATATGATCACTTCATTCTTGCGCAAGATCCTTTGTATTGTCCTTGGAAAATAGGTTTTATTTTGAACTGGAGGTTGGACTGTTTCCATGCCTGGTTTTCCGAAATCGGGCCATATCCATATTTTGTGTTTTTCGAAATCCCTGTTGTAGTGCAAATTATAATACAGGTAATCCTCAGCGCTGAAAATCTGATAGTAAAAGGCTCCGAAACCCTCGCTACAAAGAATTTGCAGATTGTTCTCATCTTTGATGGACATGATTGCTCCTGAATCGGAAAAAATGATGGTTTTTCCAAATAAGTGAAGCGTGTTGGTGTCGGAAAAGTCTTTATCCCCTGTTTCCTGGCAAAAAGGTTCAGGAATCAAATCCTTCTCAGCTTTTAATGCACGGGTTTTTAGATAGGGGGGGAGTGTCTTCAATGCAGAATCAAGATAGGCTCGTTGTTCCTTCCAGGAGCTCTCGAAAAATGAGTATGTCAAGGCGTGGCGGTCAAGCATCTTGTCCTTGAAAATCGAAGCGACCTCTTTTTGGGTGAATTCCTCTATGAAAGCGTAGGCTTGCGGAATTGCCTCAATGGAAATCTTGTCTTCCTTTCTGGCTTTTTCAAAGTCCTTGATGTCCCAGTTTTTATAATCAGGAAGGTATTTCTTCATATCCAATCCCCAGGTATGTTCCGGTATCATTAGCAATTGTCCCATGAATTTCCGGTACGTTACACTGTTTTTGGAGAATAAACCTTTTTGAAGCCATTTTCTCGAGATGGAAAGGAATAATCGATATCGTGCCAATTTGTAAGGATCCGAGGCGATTCCATGTATCCAGGTATCCCCAATTTCCTTGTCCAGAATAGGAAATGCGTCTTTCAGTGGTAGAATTGAACGTGCATAATCATCTAGGGACGATGCGACGATCCTAGCTCCTGGATACGTATGTTCAAGTTTTGTATATATCATTTTGATTTCCGCGACCGAAGGGGGACCCGAATTATCAGCACTGTTTTCAATGGCCAGGATACTGTTGGAACCAGGAAATAATCCCTCCCCCCCATAGCTGGCACTATACTGGACAAGAATTTCTTCCCCGCTTGGAGCTACCCACCTGAATATAGGTGGTACATCAGGGATTGCCGAACCTCCGTTGATCCCTATATGGAGAAACTTGATACCGCTTTTTGCCAGATACGGAACCATGGAAAGCGTATGTCCGGGGACATCTGTCATTTTGGCAGCTATCGTATCGAATCCAAATCGGTTGTCCAAATTCTTTCCTATGGACAGTGCATATTCGAGTAGGTCAGGTGTCATTGCCTCTGTGTAGGTAGTGAAGGGTAATCCGTGATAGGCTATATCCTTGTTCTGGATACTTTTTTCCAATAAGGTTGCCTGCTCCGGTGTAGCGTTTGTCAGATAATAATCAACAAGCCAGGAACCAACTGTCCAGCAAAGCCTTTCTTTTGCACCTGATTCCTTGAGCAGCGAAGAAGTATGTATTGCATTGGGTATGAATTGTTCCATATATCTGTGTATCGTTACTGAAGAGAGAGCCGTGAATCCAATATCGAGGTGCGTTTTATATACTAGATAAACAGTTTTTTCCATTTTCTTGCCTTTCCCTTATATCACTTGTATGTCATTGCGCTTGCACTTTTCAAATTCCTTCTGCATACTAAAAAAAGAGGCAGTTTGTGGAACTCGATTATAAAAAAGCATCCAGGCGTCTTTCGGAGTTAAATATCAGTTGTGAAATCAATGGTTTGACGATTGATGTCCAATGGTTCCGTGTTATGCTTAAAAATAGGGAATGGAGCATTTCCCGTCATGCCCATTCCAGCTATGAATTCCATATCATAGCGCAAGGAGATTGCATCGTAGAAACCGACGATGGTTCTTTTTATGCAACCGAAGGAACTGTTTTCCTTTGTGGTCCCGGGGTGTACCATAGCCAGAAATCAGGTAACTGCGAGAATTTGATAGAATTCAGCCTTGATTGCAAGTTCAGGACCCATAAAGATGCAGAAAGCAGTCATATCGATCTGGTAGACCTTTTCAAGACGACTCCTTGTTTGCCCTTCCAATGTGATCCTCATATTCTTGATCTTTTTGGATCAGCTTTGAAAGAAGCGCTGAATCAATCGGCAGGGTATGATATAATCATCCAATCAATTGTTCCTTGTATCATAGTGGCTTTGGCAAGGACCATGGGTTACTTGAAACAGGTTCCCAAGAGCACGGAGCTTAACAGAACCAGGATGGATGTCATCGCTGATTTTGTTGATGATAATATTTTCAAATCCCTATCACCGGCCGATATAGCAGGGTTCTTGAATTTAAGTGAAAAACAAATATCCAGGGTGCTTATGGCTGCTGAAGGTGTATCGACCAAAAAATTCATTACCGTATCAAAAATCAATAAGGCAAAACAGTTGATGGTTGAAGAGAACTATAGCATCGTTGAAATTTCAAATATGTTGGGTTTTTCCAATACCTCCCATTTTACCAATGTATTCAAGGCTCTGGAGAACATTACTCCAGGAGTCTATAAAGAGAAATACAAAAGCAAACCAATTGCCAATCATGTGTCCATAATATAATACAAGTCTTATATCTGTAAATAAGTATTGTCTACTATTTGCATGTTACAATAGTATTATTTTTAATAATTTTACATAAAAAATTAATAAATATATAAAATATATAAAATTAAACAGTTTTTTCTATTTTTATATATTTTTAATAAAATTATTGTTGTCTAAAATTTGCAACTAGCATTATACTCGTGATAGCTACTCATAAAAGGAATGCATTATGGATACTTCTTCTAGCAATGATTATAAAAACACCTATCAAGGGAATATCTTTATCAATGATAATCATTTCAGAATGAATCCTTTTATTCGACCGATTTCAGCTATGAGTGTTGCAAAGGCAAAAGAATTTTTACCAAAACCTTCTTGGGAAGGCCATGATGAATATATCGGAATGTGTTGGAAAACTTGGGGCTTGGACTTTTCTCTTATTCATGAACTCGGGCAAGGTAAACGTTGCAAATGCCATGGAGCTTTGAAATTTTACATTGATTGTTTGCGTGGAACAAAACCGTTGATGAGGCAGAAATGGGATTTCCTGTACTGGTTTGAAGGTTTTATTCTTGCAAAAAGGATGGGAAACAAAGCCTTGTTACCTATTGCAATGTAAAAATACCGAAAAAGGAAAGATGCTATGAAATATGTATTTACACTAAGCTTTACCCAAGAACAGGAAAGAACCTATAGGGAAATTCCATTTTCTGTACCTGTTGATGCAGATTGCATTCGGGTTTGTTATTCATATTCCAGGTTCAAGGAAGAAATTCATGACAAAGATTCCACTAAAACAGAAGTCAATATAATCGATTTGGGATTGACTGATCCTTCGGGAGTATTGCAGGGTTGGTCGGGATCGGAGAAGAATGAGTTTTTGTTTAGTAACTATGAGTCAACCCCTGGATACCGCCAATCCAAAGTGGTCGAGGGGGAATGGAAGATTGCCTTGGGAATTTATAAAGTAACCGAGCAGGTGTCTGTTTTTCTTGAGGTGGAGGTTGTCCTCAAGGTCTCCCGTTGGCTCAAAGGTGATTTCCATATGCACTCCATCAACAGCGATGGACGTTTTACGGTACATGAGACTATTGAAATGTGCAAGAAAGCCAATCTGGACTTTATTGCATTGACTGATCATAACAATACAGAGCAAAACACAGAAATCGGAAGGCCAGAGGGCATTACGGTAATACGAGGGATGGAATGTACCAATTATCGGGGACATGCAAATTTTTTCTATCCTGAGGGGATTTCCTATCTTGGATGTAATCTACTCCCGAATTCAATAGAAGCAATGCACAGGATACTTTTGGAGGCGCAGAGCAAAAATGTTGTGATTTCCTTAAACCATATAATGGATGTGCATTGTCCTTGGACGTTTGGGTTTGATGATATTCCGTACGATATGGTGGAAGTCTGGAATGGTCCTATGAAGCAATCGGAGATGGATGCGATTGCCTGGTGGCATAACCGGCTAAAAACGGGTATGCATCTCAGTGCTATTGGTGGAAGCGATACGCATAAGACTGAATTGTTCAGGACCCATGGGACTCCAATGACTCTGGTATTTTCTCAATCCAGGGATCCCCAGGACATCTTGATGGCGGCAAAGCAAGGTAGGGTCGTTATTACCTATGCACCCCAAGGACCGACCTTGGATCTTCATATACAGAACTATGGTATTGGTGACGAAATAGTTTTTGAACATGGGCTTGAAGGAACGTTTGTGGCAGATGGATTACGAGAGGGAGATACTGTTGTTCTCATTGATAGTAACGACAACCGGACACTGTATGCAACGAGGGAAGCTTCTCGGATACAGAGAACCTTTATAGTACCCGAGAGTAAGTTCGTCCGTGCCGAAATCTATCGGATATTGCTTGATAAGGAAATTCTTGTAGCGCTCACCAATCCCATCTATATCAGAAAATAAGTAAAGCTTTACTATGAAAAAGGAGTTTTATTGGATGGATCAGGTAAGTTTTGTCTGAAACTTCCTGTAGATTCCAACTATTGCTGCCATTGAAAGCAGTAAGCCAGGTACCAAGAGATTGAAATTTTCTTCCAAGGCATATCTGGCTATCCAGTAGGAAGGCAGGAACGCAAAACAATAACTGAAGCCGGTATGGAGGAAAAAAGGTATGGGGAAACCGAGCATGAGCAGGCCAGAAAGCTTGGCTACTGCCATACCCTCCACCTTGTTCCTGGAATAAGAAAAGACCAACAGTGCCTCGATGATGGCGGACAAGCTTGAAAGCAAGGTTGTCCAGACCTGGGCCTTTGCAGTCCAGTCAGTCAGGGAAAAACCTTTGAGCAACAGCAATGATAATAAACAGGAAACAAGGGCGGGCAATCCCAACCGGGAGATTAAGTATCCTTTTTTTCCTAGAGGGGTGACCGAAAGATAACTTGAGAGGTTTACGTCATATTCTTCCAACATTACCATAGCTGAGGCAAAACAAAACATGAACGGGGTAAGCATTCCCAGCATGAGGTCAAAGAGCAGGTAATACGGGGCGAGAATCGAGCTTGAGCCAAAGTAACTGCACAGTAGAAGCTCCACCTGTGGTATGCCGAAACGGAAGAAGAAGGCCGCAAGCAAGGAAGCTAGGCAAACGATGACAAGCATGCTGTCCTGCAGGACTTGGCGAAGAAACATGACAAAGGATTTAAGAATGGGTTTCACTCTTTGTTCCCTCCCTGAGAATGGAAATAGGTTTCCATTTGTTTGGTTGCAAGACGTATGATTCCTGCATTCCAGGCCAATAGCACAACTATTGCCAGGAAAGGGTGGTTGCCATTGCCACACAATTCCAATATGCAGACACCGGGGTGAAGCAACAAGGCAGGAATCTTCCAGCCAAAAAGATAGGCAAAGGCAGGTAGATTGATGACAAGTTCAAAGGGAATCGTGAGTACTATGAATTGATTGAGGGTTTTTGCCTTGGTTGCCACTAGCAGTCCGATTGCCGAAAAAAGGCACGAGCCCAGAAATACACCCAAAAAAAAGAGAAGTGGGTTTTCAATTCCGGTAGCAGAGAGGGCAATGCAGAATCCGACCAGATTAGAGAGCAAGGCAAGGGAACCTAGTTTTGCAAGAACATATTCCACCGGTTTAACCGGTGATACTGCAAGGCTTTGCAGTGTTTGCTCGCTCTTTTCGAGAAGCAAGATTGCTCCCATGAAAAACAAGCCCATTGCGGCAGGGTCCGAGAAAACCATGATGAGGGCAACCTTTTGTTTCCAAGCCTCAGGAACTATTCCCAAAAGAAATATATAGAAAAGAGAAAATATCAGATAGAGGAAATAGAATCCGTATTTCCATTGGAAACGGATATCGCCAAGAAGCAGGGCCTTGATTCTCATTGAAGTTTCCTTCCTGTCAATTCGGTAAAGATATCATTCAAGGTAGGCTCGCTGCTATGAATTGAAAGGAGCTTGTTTTCCTTGATCAAGGTTCCCAGGAATTGGTCGTCACCTGTATTTTCCAAAGCAGTTTCCCGACTCACTTCCTTATCTTCAAAAAGATATGAATATACTATTTTCGAGGCTCCCCGTTCCATGATGAGATTTCTGGGAGAATCAAGGGCACGAATTTTTCCATCGACAATGAAGGCTACATGGTCGCAAAGTTCTGTAGCATCATACATATTATGGGTGGTGAGCAAAATTGTCTTCCCTTGTTTTTTCTGGGAGAGGATCATGTCTTTCATGACCCTGGCATTGGAAGGATCGAGTCCTGAGGTAGGTTCATCCAAGAAGAGCAACAAAGGGTCATTGACAAGGGCCTTGATGAAATTCAGACGAGATTTCATTCCCTTGGAATAGGAAGCGACTTTCTTGTTGGCTTCAGTGAGCAAGCCCACACTTTCCAGCAAAGGATCGAGAGGGAGGGTGGTCTTGTAGAGAGAAGCAAAGAATTTGAGGTTTTCTTTTGCAGTCAACTTCTCATACAAACTAGGGAATTCAAAATCAACACCAATGGTTTCATAGAATTGGTGGTCGTGGTTCTTGATCTCGATGCCGTTGACCTTTGCAGATCCTTTGTAGTGTGGCAACAAGCCGGTCAAGATTTTTTGCACGGTACTCTTTCCTGCCCCGGAGGGTCCAAGAAAACCAAAGATTTCCCCTTCCTGAACGGAAAAATCCATCTGTTCGATGAAAGGTTTATGGGTATAACTGAATTGAAGTCCCTGTACGGCAATCATGGAAACCTCCTAGAATAATTGGAGCACTATACCGTTGATCATCAGGTACAGGGCTTTGTCGAATACTGCTTCACCAATTTCCTGTTTATGAAGCAGGGAAGTGAAAATTGCACGCAGGGCAGCGCTGGATACTTCCACCGATTCCTTGGTTGCCGGGATGTAAAGCAAGTTGAGAAGTTGTTCCACACTGAAGTCATCTTTTTGCGCATGGGCAGATACGATCTCTGGGGGTAACTTGCGCATGAGCAGTTCCAAGTCTCCACTGGCAATGAAAGAGGGAAGGAAGGTTGCATCAATTGCCTTATAGAGGCTGTAGATGAAATCTGTTACTTCCTGTGCTTGCAAGGGACCTTTTGCTTGTTGTATCTGGGAAAGCAAGGTTTGTTGAAAGGAATCGTGCAGATCCATGAGGATGTCAAAGAACAAGAGTTCCTTGGAATCATAGAAGAGATAAAAAGTCCCCTTGGGTATATGTACCCGTCTAACCAATTCATCCACGGTTGTTTTTTTCATTCCGTAGAGACCAAGACAGATTTTTCCCTCTTTTTTGAGTTGGTTCCTTATGGCAAGTCGTTCATGTTCTGAAAAGGTCTTTGGCAAGATTCTCTCCTATAAGAATATATTTGACTAAATATATATTAATAGTCAATATATACTGCATGGATCATTTCCTTGTCAATAGAAAGGTTTTATTTCTAGGATATTTGCCAAAAAGGAAGTTAGAATTACGTTCTTGCTTGTGATGGTTTGCTTAATTTATAAGGGCTAATCTGCACCGTGTTGATAAATACACGTTGAAACAAAACCAGCTAGAGCCTTGTACTGATGAAGCAATTTACAAAGTCAGATTGTTGGATGGTTGCGATGTGATAGTAGTTTTTATCCGGCCTCTGTCCTCTTGCAGAGGACTGCCACATGAAGAAAATCATATCGAAATCCAGGAGAAGGACTCCTTGGAGTGATATACCTGACGCTGCAGAGCTTCAGATTCTCATAAATGAATGCAACCAGCGCAACTACAGCAAAAAGGGGTATACCCTTGAACCAGGAAAGGTAGGAAGAAAAAGATTACGTTGTTTTTCATTGTTTTCTTCCTACCATCATTCATGCTTTCTGCAGGTTTTTGTAGTTCCAACAGGCAACAAGTCTTCCCCCAACGTCCTCTAAGGGTGGTACATCATAAGTACATTTTGCAGTTTTGTATCTGCATCTGGGATGGAAATGACATCCTAGCGGCGGATTTGATGGATTTGGGACCTCGCCATTAAGCATTATCCTGTTTACCTTGTAATCAGGATCCGGCTGAGGCGCCGCACTAAGCAATGCCTGAGTGTAAGGATGTAACGGATTTACAAAAAGGCTATCAGTTTCAGACATTTCAACGATGCGTCCGAGGTACATGACAATGACCTTGTCAGAGATATACCTGACAACTGAGAGGGAATGACTGATGAATATGTATGTAAGTCCGTACTCATCCCTGAGCTCCTTCAGGAGGTTGATTATCTGTGCCTGTATTGAAACGTCAAGAGCGGATACTGCTTCGTCGCAAACAATGAGTTTTGGTTGGAGAATCAGTGAACGTGCTATTCCTATTCTTTGGCGCTGACCTCCAGAAAAGGCATGCGGATAACGTCTGAGCAGGTTCTTATTGAGTCCTACTTTTCCAGCGATATCGTCAACCGCCTTCTTTATTTCATCCTTTGTGTACCCGCTCTTGTATGTTAACGGCTCGCTGATTATGTCAAAAACGGTCATTCTGGGATCGAGACTTGCATAGGGATCCTGGAAAATCATCTGGATTTCACGCCTGTAATTCCTCAGCATGGCACCCTTGAGTTGAAGAAAGTCAACTACACCGCCATCCTCAGTATGCAACAGGATTTGACCGCTGGAGGCCTCGATTCCACGAGCTATGCACCTACCCAGGGTTGTCTTTCCGCAGCCGCTTTCACCGACAATACCTATCGTTTCTCCCTGTTTGACTTCAATCGAAACGTCATTCAAGGCATATACCGGTTTTTTTCCTGAAAAGTACGTCTTTGTAAGATTCTTTACCTCTAAAATGATTTGCCTAGAATTCATTTTTCGCTCCTCCTTCAAGGATACATTTGACGAAATGTCCATCATTAACCTCAAGGGTGTCGATTTTTCTGCAGTCACAAATCCCCTGCTTATGTAGCGTACATCTGTCATAGAAACCACAACGGACGGGGAAATCAATAGGAATAGGAACCGTTCCTTCAATCGTGAAGAGTTTATCATTGGAATTCTGGTTCATTTTCGGCAGTGAACGAAGGAGGCCTCTCGTATAGGGATGTCGCCCATCTTTGAATATCTGCCGTACGGAACCAGTTTCTACGATCTCTCCGAGATACATGACTGCAACCCGGTCACACATGCTGGCTACAATTCCAAGGTCATGCGTGATGAAAAGGATGGACATGTTGTATTCCCTCTGGAGCTTGATCATGAGCTCGAGTATCTGGGACTGGATGGTGACGTCAAGCGCTGTGGTTGGCTCGTCTGCAATGAGTAGTACCGGATCGCAACAGAGCATCATAGCAATCAAGGCCCTTTGCAGCATTCCCCCGGAAAACTCGTGCGGATATTGTTCAAACCGATTTTGCGGATCTGCAATTCCAACCTTTGCCAGCATTTCTATTACACGTCTCTTCGCCTCGTCTTTCTTCGTTTCAGGTTCATGGATCAATATGATCTCGGAAATCTGATTTCCTATCGTAAATAAAGGTGAAAAAGCTGTCATGGGCTCCTGAAAGATCATTGCTATCTCCGTTCCTCGTATAGAGCGGTAGAGTTCACCGTCTTTGTCCAGATCGAGAAGATTGATCACCTTTCCGGATTTCGTCTGGTAAAGAATCCTGCCACTCGAAGCGCAGTTGCTGGGATTGATTCCCAGGATTTCCTTGCTGGTCACGCTTTTTCCGCATCCGCTTTCACCTACCAACCCAAGAGTTTCCCCTTTTTTAATGGAGAAATTTACTCCGCGTACGGCATTGAGCATATCAGCCTCGATGCGAATATTTACCTTGAGATTTTCCACTTCAAGGATGTCCTCGGAATTCTTAAGGACAAAGTTTTCTTTAAGTAAGTTTTTTTTCTTTATCATATCACGGTCCTCATTTGTATGGATCTGCGGCATCCCTGAGACCGTCTCCAAGGAAGTTGAACGAAAGGACTGCAAGGAATACGAAAATCATCGGAATAAGCTTCCATGGATAGAACATGATGGTTTCCAGCTTGTTTGTTTCCTGAAGTAGTACACCCCAGCTTGTTGCAGGAGATCTCAGTCCGAGGCCAAGGAAACTTAAGGTTGTTTCACCCACTATGAGACTTGGAATCGAGAGCGTCATGTTAATGATAATGTAGCTTAAAAAACTTGGAATCATATGTCTAGTGATGATGGACTTTGCAGGGGCACCTGAAATACGGGCCGCCATTATGAAGTCCTCCTTCTTGACCGACAAGAACTTGCTTCGAACCGTTCTGGCAAGATCAGGCCAGGAAATCAACGATAAAATGACGGTCATGAGCATGAAAACTTGAGCAGGTTTCAATGTTGGAGGAAGAGCTGCAGAAAGAGCCATCCAAAGTGGTACGTTGGGGAATGATCTTATCACTTCAATCAGCCTCTGAATCACGTTGTCGATCCAGCCGCCGAAATATCCTGCAATGGAGCCTATGAGAAGTCCTAAGAATACGGTCAAAATCATCCCAACGACTGGAATAAAGAGTGAAATCTGGGCACCAAGAAGAATTCTTGAGAACAGGTCTCTTCCCATGGAGTCTGTTCCAAGAAGGAAGACAACACCATCACCTTCCGCTTCAAACAGATGGAGGTTGCTGTTGATCAGTCCGAACCACTTGTATTCGTCGTTCGTTCTTCCATGAGCAAAGAACTTGATGATGTAGATATTGTCCTTATCCTCAGTGAATATGTTCATGAACGTTTCGGGGTCCCTGACACGCTTAAGACCGTAGACAAAAGGACCCTTGAACTTTCGTTCATGAAAGTAGTGGACCTTCATGGGACCGCAATTGGCGTAATTACTGTCATAGTGCTCCGTTCCCTGTGGGGCTATAAAACTGCTTAAAAGCGTACATGTATAGAAGATTATTAGCAGTATTCCGCTAAATACAGCTAATTTGTGCTTGCGAAACTTCTGGCCCATAAGCGTCCACTGGGATGCATAGAAATAATTTGTTGTTGATTTTAATTTTTTCTTTGAAATTGCCACAATCATCACCCCATGAGATATTCTTGTCTGGTTCTTGGATCAAGCCAGGCAAGGAGAATGTCGGATATGAAGGTTCCTATGACGGTGATTATTGCCATGAGAAACAGCCAACTGCCGGCAAGATACATGTCCTGATCCATCAAGGCATCGTACATAACACGTCCCATGGAGGGTAGGTTCAGGACTATGGCAACAATCGTCGTACCGGTGAAAATGTTTACCAGTGACCATCCTATCGAAGCGACGATGGGATTCAATGAAGCCCTCACACAGTATTTCATGCGTATTGCTTTTGCCTTCATACCTTTTGCGCGTGCGGCAAGAACGTAGTTCTTTCCAAGCTCATCAAGCATCTGTCCGCGCATCTGACGCATAAGGCTGCACGTGTTCATAAGCCCTATGACAAGTGTTGGAATGATGCAGTGTTTAGCAAGGTCAAGGAACTTGACAAACGACCACGGGGAATTCTCCATGCCTGCAGAATAAAAACCGAGCATGGTGTCCCCTGTCAGTTTGAATGCAATAAACATGAAAACGATTGCAAGGAGGAAGTTTGGAACCGCCATTCCTATAAAACCTATGCTGGTGAATAGGTAGTCTCCTACAGAATACTGATGTACAGAACTGTAGATTCCAATGGGGATTGCTATCAGATATGTGATTGCCATAGTAAAGAGGGAAAGTGTCAAAGTGGGCCAGATATAGGCCTTAATAACCGTCCCTACCGACATTGACAATGTAAACGAGTACCCAAAGTCACCATGGAAAAGGATTTTTGAAATCCACCTCCAATACTGGACGAGGAAAGGTTGGTCCAGGCCATATGTTACGGTAAGCTGTTTTATCACATCTTGGGAAACTGATACACCTGCAGCGGTCATCTGACCTATGTAGGTTGTCAGAAAGTCTCCAGGAGGAAGAGTGATAATGAAGAAAACGCAGAAGGAAATTGAAAGAACAGTGATTAACATGATGCCTAGTTTTTTCAAAATGAAACGAATGAAGTTATTAATCATTTTTATTTCCTAATATCAAACGGAACCTGCCGGCTGTCAGGCCGGCCAGATTCCCGGTAAATTGGAATTTATTTCTCAATGAACCATGTGTATGGTTTAGCATTTCCGTAGAAACGAAGTTCATCACAAGATAAGAAATTGGAGTCAAAGTTCTTCACCTTATTGCTCATTGCAGTGTACTTGTACGGATTGCTCAGGTACCCTACGATCCATGTATTCTCATACATGCTCTGAAGAAGCTGGTCACCTGCCATCTTGGTAGCTTCAGTCGTCTTGGCTGTCTGGAGTTTGTTTGTAGCATCAACAACTTTTGCAATTTCCGTCCCCGCCGTTGGAGTAAGGGCCGTCTTGTGTTCCTGTCCGTAAAGACCAATCCAGCAACTGATGTTTCTATTTGAACCGAGGCGGTCAGGACGTACCGACGCATTGAAGACATTGAGCAATTCTTCATATATTGCCATGACCTGGTCACCGGTGTAGATTTTTTCGTTCCTTTTTGGTCTTGAAGTGTTGGATGACTCGATAAGTTGGATACCAATCACCTTATAGTACTGGGCTAGAAGAGCAGCAGCTGCACTGGAATTGTTGGTTGCAGTGGTATCGAGGATGATTGTCACCGCCTTGCCTGCGTTTGCTCCGTCTACAAATTCTCGATAACCGTCTGAGTTACGTGTGTTGGAAATTGAAGTGATACCATCAAGAAGTTTGTTTGCAGTTTCAGGATCGTAATTCGTCCATTTCTCCGTTGCTCCCTGGATGTGCTGGCTGTTGCCTACAGGAGCTGCACACTGCTGGATCACTGCAAGTCCGTTGAAGAGGATTTCGTTCAATTGATTGCGGTCTGCCGCAATAGAGAGGGCATGACGGAAATCGATCTTACTGAAGAGGTCTGCATATTGTGCATCCTTATAAGTCTGGTTGAGCTCGATAGAGCAGCATGTCCAGTTCGGCATCGGGCTTGTGTATACGGTATAGCCTCCAGTCTTTTCACCTGATTTATAAGTTGGGAAATCTGAGAGTTCAACAGGTGCCATGTCAAGGTTCTTTGCGATGATTTCCTGGGCATAGAGCTTAGCATCCATCTTGACCATTTCCACGATGTCAATGTACGGAAGCTGGCGGCCCTGGGCGTCTGTCTTCCAAAAGTACGGGTTACGTTTGAATGTCAGGGTCTGGTCGTTCAAAGAGGAAGTGATGCTCCAGGCACGGAGTGTCGGACGTCCGGCGTACTGCCAGTAAAGATAACCGAGCTGATCACCGAGTTTTGCATAATTGTCAAAGTCATAGAGGGAATTCTTCGCCTTTGCGTTCGCAACTGCCTGAGTCTCGGTCGTATCCTTGAGGCCTGCGCCGCCAAGAGCCTTAACATCACTGATCCCGCTCCAGTGAGGCTTAGATGAATTATACGCCACTATCCCGTTGTAGAAGTGCTTCGGAGCGAACATCCACTTATTGTCGATAGCCATTGACTGGAGAAGCAACGGTTTTGGACTATAGAGCTTAATCTGGAATGTCGTGTCGTCAATCATGGTTATGATTGCCGGCTTCACAATTCCATCAGCTGGATCTTTAGACTTGTACCAGTTGTAGTAGTTGCCATTGTAGGAAGATTTGACTATTCCGGTTGCATTGTCAACACTCGTTATAAGCATGTAGTTATAGTAGAATACACAGTCCTCCGCTGTGAACGGTTCACCGTCAGACCATTTCATTCCCTTTCGAAGATGGATAGTCCATATAAGACCGTCGGTACTGACGTCATAGCTCTTTGCTACGTTTGGTGTTACACCGCCATCTTCAGTCAGTCTGAATAACGGTTCTTCACAGAACGGACCGTAATCCCACATTCCATCGTTGTTGCGACGGAGGGTCCCCCCGTACTGTAGGTTTTCAGGTGTCTTGTCCGTTTCCACCATGATGTCGGAAACGACCGGCAATCGGTCTTCAAGCTTTGGAAGGGCTCCGCTTGCAACCAGTGACTGCAGCATCGAAGATTCCTTGGCATCTGCAGAAGTTGCTTTCACTGTTGTCGTAGGTTCTTTTGAACCATTGGCAAAGACCACAGTAAGACATACGAGCATGATTACAAACAATGTTGTAATTTTCTTCATGTTTTTCTCCTTTTTTAATTTCCTCGGTTTTCAAGCACAAGCTATAAACCGCTGATTTATGTAATGTTTTTGTTCCTACGAGACTTATCCTCCCACGTCTTTTCTATTCCGGTCCTCCAAGCTTCAGCTATTTGCCGAAGGTCTTCGGCCATATCTGGCATTTCATCAACTAGGTTGTGAGTTTCTCCCTCATCCTTGGATAAGTCAGTGAGGAATACTGGCGCTTCCACATCAGACTTCTCCACAAGCCTTCCATTGAGTACCAGTTTGTAGTTTCCATGGCGAACCGCAGTTTGGTTCTCCATTTCCCAGAAAATATAATCGTGAGGAGACTTTGCACCATCTTCAAGAACAGGGAGGATATCAGTTCCGTCAATCCTGTATTGATCGGGGTTTCCCCCGGCAAGCTTCAGCATCGTGGGAAAAACATCCATAGCAACACATGGTTCATCTATCACCTGGCCTGCTGAAATATGTTCCGGCCATGAGAAAATTCCGGGAACCCGTATTCCACCCTCAAAAAGGCTGAACTTGTTTCCCTTCAGGCTTCCAGGCATGCCGCCATAGTAGGGATCTGGTGTTCCGTCCATCCAGTTCCTTGACTCCCTTGAGGGTCCGTTGTCGCTTTGGAAGAACACGACTGTATCTTCAAGGATGTTGCGACGTTCGAGTTCATCAAGGATATCGCCCACGCCGTCATCCACCGCACTGAGCATTGCAGCCATGATGCGCCTGTCCGGAGGAAGTTCCGGAAACCTGTCTAAATACTTCTTTGGAGCATGCAGGGGATAATGCGGTGCATTGTATGCAACGTAAAGAAAGAAAGGTTTGTCCTCCATGCTCATTTCCCGAATTCTCTCCACGGACTTTTCAGTTACCATCTCGGTAAAGTACTCTCCGTTATCGTAGATTGCCTTATCGTTCTCCCAGAGGTCATGGGTGGGATTCGTATTACCGTCCGCCATGGACCAGTAAAATATGTGCGAATAGTAGTCGATACATCCTGCCATGAATCCGTAGAAGTAGTCGAATCCGTTCTGGTTGGGTCTACTGTCATATTGCAATCCAAGATGCCACTTACCCACCAGGGATGTGGAATACCCGATATCCTTGAGTGCCTGTGCTATGGTAGGCGTCTCTGGAAGAATGCCGGAAGCCTTTCTGTGGCCGGAGATTATTGAACGCACACCTGCGTTTGCAGGATAGCAACCCGTAAGAAGAGATGCTCTTGACGGAGAGCATACCGGACAGTTTGAATACCAGTTGGTGAATCTTGCCCCGCTGTGTGCCAGCCTGTCTATGTTTGGAGTCCGTAAATCCGTGGCGCCCATGCACGACAAATCCCCATAACCCTGATCATCAGTCATTATTACAATAAAATTTGGTCTATTTTTTTTCACAACCCACCTCTTTCCTGTTCGGCCGCAGGTCTACGGTCTGTTTTTGCAAGTATTATGTGTGCAATGCACACTAGGTACCATTGGTTTTTATTATACTATGGTTTTTTTAGTTTTCAAATATTTTTATGCAAATATTTATTTCTATATTATATAACTATTTAATAATTATAAAAAAACAATAACCCACTTGCTTTCTAGTACCATATAGGTTACTATCAAAGTGTGCACAAGCACATTTGAATGTGAGCTTGTACCCATAATACAGAAAGAATATAAAGGGGTAGCATATGATACTTACAATCCAAGACATTGCAGATCTGGCCGGGGTTTCAAGGGGAACTGTGGATAGGGTGATACATAAAAGAGGCAAGGTCGATCCGAAAGTGAAAAAGAGGATAAATGCAATAATCTCTGAATATAACTACAAACCTAGCATGACAACACAACAGATTTCGTTGAGGAAGCAGAACATAAAGATAGGATTCATTTCCAAGACAGACCAGTTTGGATTCTGGTCCATTGTAATCAGAAGTATGGAGGATGCGGAACGCGAACTTGAGCAATACGGAATTACCGTGGAAAAAAGATTCTTCGACTATTGTTTTCCAGAAACCCAGCTTAAAATTATCAATGAAATCATGGATCTCGGAATCTCAGCCCTTGTCATAGCACCTCTTGATGACCCAAGCATTGCATCAAAGCTCAGCCAGATACGCGATTCCGGAATTCCGATAGTGCTTCTCAATACAGAGGTAAAGGAGTTCGAACCCATGTGCTACATCGGAAGCGATTACTACGTAGGCGGAAGCACCGCAGCAGGGCTCATCAACAGTTTTTCAGGAGGGAAAAAACTCAACATCATGGTTTTTGGGGGGAACCAGTTCATGACAAGCAACACATTACGTAGCCAGGGCTTCGTTGATGAGATGAAGAAATTATCTCCTGGCAGTACCATCTACACGGTGGAGAACCTCACCACGGATGTGGATTACGCATATCGTCTGGCATATGACCAGTTGGTATCCCATCCTGAAACTGAAGCCGTCCTTACGATTCCAAATACGGGAGCTTCCGTTGCAAAAGCCATCAAGGATATCGGAAAGGTAGGCAGAATAATTCATGTTGCCTACGGGATGACCGACTCTACGCGACCCGGAATCCAGGACGGTTCAATCAGCGCAATAGTCGGCCACAGGGCGGAGCAGCAAGGACGTATACCGTTCAACATTCTCCTCGATTATTTTCTTTCAGGCAAGTTGCCGGAATCGAAGCGGATACTCATGCTGAACGACATATTTATCAAGCAGAATTCAATCTTCTCCAGATAAGGAAGCTCTTCTGGAAGAAACAACCTGAACAATCATCGAGCACATAGACAAGGGTACTCAATGAAAACTATAAGGATATCTTCAACCATGAGTGCTGTGGGGCTTGCCGAGTTTGACGTCCTTGGTGATTTTATTGTAGGACTGCTGATAGTATTTAAGGAGATTCTCACATTCCTCTCAACTAGATTTCTTACTTCTTTGAAAGAGAAGTTGTTGTTGTAGATGGTTTTATTGGTAACTGGGGCGTACTTACTGATGCAGACTGTATGCGTAAATTCGATCCCATTTTTATCAAAATAGATTCTTCCCTATAATGAGTGGCGTAGGATACGGTGAAAAAAACAGACGGACCAGTGAGGAAGCGGAGGCAAGGACGGAAATCCTTGCAAAATGGGATACGTTTCAAGACCAAAAAGGCAGGAAGGCACAATTTCTGCAAGGGGAAGAACAAGAAGGCAGACACTGGCTTTGTCGAACTGGAGAAACCCTTGCCAATCCCATCCAAGGAACAGGAATTCTACTTGATTAAAAGCACCTCTTCCAGTGGCCTGTTGCGGAACTCCGTCACCTGGCTGTCCAGCTCACCGGTGATGTTGCATACCTGGGTGGCGCTGATGCCCTCGATCCCGATGGCCTTGGCAAGGCGGTCTATCTTCCTGGTGGAGACCCCGTTGGTCCAGGCTTCCTGGATGACATTGATCAGTGCCTGTTCGCTCCGTTTCTTCTCGGTCACGAAAAAGGGGACATACCCCTCGTTGCGGAGCTTCGGGACCAGCATGTACAGTGTCCCCAGCCTGGTATCGAAACGACGGGAGCGGTATCCGCTGCGATAGGCCTGCCGTTCCTTCTCGTGGGTACCCTTGGATGCATTGCACTTCTGCTCCACCTCAAGTTCCATCATCTGGTTGGTCATCCACTGGATCATTGCCAGCAAGGGATCCTCTGCATCCTCGAATTCCAGTAGTTTCATTGCAAAAAACATGCTATCATTGGTTTCGGTCATTGGGTAAGTCTCCTCCTGTTGGTGTCGTTATCAAACAGTATGGAACTCCCAGTGACCTTTTTCAATTCCAAATTGCAAACTTGATTTTACACTACCCGGATGGAAGCTTGGCTGAAAGATGTACGATAATTTCAATCGATTGTACAACCTTGGGACATCAGACTGTGAATTCTTTATAGTGATGTGAAATCCCTTGGACTATTGGAGACTGCCATAATCGATTTATCTATTTTTAGAGGTGTTGGCTAAAAGGAAAGTTAATAAAAGTTTAATGATAGCCTATGATAAGATTCTTTTTCTTTATTGTACTTCCTTGAGCCAGTGTCTGAGGCTGAATACCTTGATCCCATCCTGCATCATACCATCCATAGAGGTATCAGCAGTTATCATGAAACGAGGGTATACATCCCTGGGTATCAATAAATTCCCGAATTCTGTCTCCGTCTTTTCCTTTGTCTCAAAACGCTCGCAAACCTGGAGATACATTTTTTTCTCTCCCTTGGTAGCAATGAAATCTATTTCTTTGCCTTTTGGGCCTCTGCCGGTAGTGACTGTATAACCGTTCTGTATTAGAGACAGATAGACAACATTTTCCGTCACTTTTGCCCTGTCCGATACCTTGAAGCCTCCACAGAGGTGGTTTCGCAACCCCAAATCCTCGTAGTAGTATTTGGCAGAGATATCCAGAAATTGTTTTCCCTCCAAATCATAGAAGGAGGTCTGATGCACTAGGTAAGCTCTGCCGAGCGTCTCCAGAAAAGAAATTATCGAAGGAACAGTAATACTCATGTGTTGGGACTTCATATACTTCGAAATTGAGTTTGCCGAGACAGGACTTCCAATATTGTCTGCCAAGAATCGTACCAGAAACCGGAACAACTCTTTGCTTGAACCCTTATGAGCATTCAACACGTCATTGAGCAGTATTGTCTCCTCGACAGTGTTGAAATAGTCTTGCACCAGTTCATGATCTTCCAAAGATATATGGCAGAGGTAGGGGAGTCCTCCGAGGCGGAGGTACTTTCCCAGGCTTTCTTCCGAATCCTCCAGATTGTGGAAGGAAAGAAATTCCAAATACGATAGTCCATGTATCTCCAACTCTGTATACCGCCCGGAAAGCAAGGTTGCCAGATCACCGCTGAGAAGGTGACTGTTGCTGCCTGTCACATAGATATCGTATTCACCATGCTCATACAAGGCGGATAAAACTTGCTCAAAACCATCAATTTCCTGGACCTCATCCAGTAATACTACTTTATGGGTATCGGTATCCTTGAACTGGGAGACAATATATTTGTAAAGATCCTTGCTGCTGGTTCCTATAGGAAGATCGAATCGATCCTTTGGTATGTTGATACTGACAATTGTTGCCTTCGGATCTTCTTTTTGTATTTCATCGATTACCTGGAACAATAAATAGCTCTTGCCCACACGTCTTTGGCCAGTGAGAACCTTGATGAGGCTACTGCCTATATGGGGTTTTATACGGTTCATGTACATAGGTCTTGTAATGTAATCGGGATGTTCTATTTTCATGACAATAGTATTGCATCAATATTAGTTATTGTAAAGTATACTTTATACCAGTATGAAAAAACACCGTTGTGTAAAGTGTATTTTAAACCATGTTATGCTATCAAGAAAATCCCTTCCGCGGATGAAGCACCAAGAACATCAGGTATCCAATACTTTCGCTATCTAGTTTTACCTAGTCGATGAGTAAAGTAGTGCGGTTAGTGGTAGTTTGCTCAGCTTTGCTGAAACGCAAAAGTTTCTATATGTATCCTCTGCAAATTACTGCATACAGAAAGGCATTGCCTGCATGGATACAATTCAATTAACACTTCCTCTCTTCCAAAGAAAATTCGGGAATTAAGGTCCTTTAGATTAGGGTACTTACGAATACCTTATTGTTGGGCAACAGGTATTCGCTTCAGAACCTTTTTCCATGCTTATTTTTTCAGCATCGTAATTCCATGCAAGTCCTGATGAGGTGAAAAGTCCTGAAAGCGGCATCTTCGGTAAGTTCCAACGACCTTGCCATTGCCTTTTCAAGAGGCATTGCAGCATTGGTGGTGCTTACGATTGCATTGATGCCGAGTTCATAAAGACTCTCGGTCCCGTTTCCGATATCCCCGGCGAAGGCGATTACCGGAACGTTGTACTTCTTGGCCAGTTTGGCTATCCCAACAGGAACTTTCCCGCATTTGCTCTGCCCGTCGATCTTACCTTCCCCTGTAAAACAGAGGGTGGCACTTTTCAGGGACTCTTCCATGCCGATGACGCTCAAGACAAGGGCGATGCCGCTTTCCAGCTGAGCATTTGCAAACGTCATCAAAGCAAAGCCCAGCCCACCGGCGGCCCCGGCACCAGGATAATCAGCAAGTTCTTGTTTTTCCATAATTTTGGAAAAGGTGTCCATGGCACTGTCAAGGATTGCTACCATTTCGGGTGTAGCACCTTTCTGGGGGCCATAGATCGCTGAGGCGCCATTGGGACCACAAAGAGGATTGTCTACGTCGCAGGCAACCCGAATCTTGGCGTTTGCGAGGGCAGGGTGCATCCTTGAAGTGTCTATGCTTGCTATGGAGGAGATGTTTTTTCCAGTAGGAATTACAATAGTTCCCTCTTTATCATAGAAGAGAGCTCCCAAGGCGGTTGCCATGCCAATACCGCAGTCATTGGTGGCACTGCCACCGATACCTACGATAAGATCGTCGCAGCCCTTTTGAAGTGCATCAAGAATGAGTTCCCCTGTTCCAAGGGAAGTAGTGTCCATCGGATTTCTCTGGCTGATTGGAACGAGCGGCAAACCGCTGGCAGTGGCCATCTCGATAATTGCCAATTTCCCTCTTCTGAGATAGGAAGCCTGCCTCTTTTCAAAAAGAGGACCATGAACGGTTATCGTTACTTCTTCATCTCCCTCTTGCTGCAGGGTTGCAATAAGACCTTCTCCTCCATCGGCTACCGGGAATTTATCACAAATTACCGTTGGGTCGACTCGATGGATACCTCTCTCCATTGCCTTGGCAACCTCAAGAGATGATGCGCTACCTTTGAATGAGTCACTTGCTATTGTAATTTTCATGCTATGGTTTCCTCTATAGTAGATTTTATTCGATTACCATTACCGAAACTCCATCAGGAATTGCAGTAATGGTTGCTTTGTCGCTACCGACAATTTTTTCGGCTATTGCCATTGCTTCTTCAAGGGAGTGTGCAGGTATCATATGCAAATCCCTGACGATTTCATCAGAGGCCTCACAGATGTAAATTACCTGGGCCTTCAAGAGAAGGCGGATAAAGATTTGGGTCTGCCATTGGTCTGCTTCGGTATGATTTCTATCCCTACCAAGAAAGAGTGCCATTGTCTTGTTGATATCAGGTTCATCTGCCATCTGATGATAGAAGCCGTCGCCTCCGATACCATCATTGGATTTGGCGAGCATGATGATCACCCCACCTTTCTTGACCGTAGCCTCAGCGGCAGTCATGCCTTTCACAGCCTGGTAGATGTTTTGGTCGAGAGGGTATCCCCCGTTGGAAGATATAACTATGTCTGCCGGTTTTGCATCGACCTTGCACAGACTGCTCAGGAATTTGCACCCTTTTTCATGGGCCTCTAGCATATCGCCGGCAACCGCAAAGATTGCCTCTTTTTCGGAATTGATAACTACATTCACAATGAAAGCCAGTTTGGCTTTTCTCGCAGCCCAGATCATATCAGCGTGGATTGGGTTCCCCTCAAGGATACCTGTCCTGGCTTTTGGATGCGCGATAAACTCGGAACAATGATTGGCCAGGACTGTTTTCCTGCTTGCAACACCTGGAAGGATGCTCTTTCTGGAACCGGAGAATCCGGCGAAGAAATGGGGTTCGATAAAGCCCTCTGCGACAACAAGGTCGGCCTCTGCTACAAGCTTGTTGATGATGCATTCGCCACCACTGGGAAGAGTTCCTATCTTGACTAGGGGAGAAGTCTCGCTGTCATGGACCAGGATTTTCTCCTGCTCGACTATCGTTGAACCAAATTTGTTGACGAGCTCCTCTCTTGAGGTTTCCCTGTGGCAACCAGTAGCAATGAGAATCGTGATATCGGCATCAGGATTACCTTCCCTGATCTCCCTTAGCATAGGTGGAATGATTGCCTTGCTTGGAACCGGCCTGGTGTGGTCGCTTGCGATCAGTACAATATTCTTCTTGCCTTTGGCTAATATGGAAAGTTTTGGCGTCCCGATTGGATTGAGAAGTGCATCCTCTACCAGTTCTGATTGTGTTTTTTCTGTCTTGAAACTATGTAAATTAGATACGAGGACTCCTTGGAGACGGTCTTCTGGAATATCCATTGAAAGGGTTTTCTTGCCGTAAGGAAAATCTATGTTCATGGAAAATCACCTCCAATAATATATATCAATATGCAAAAAGCCTAACTGCATTAAATAGGTAGTAAAAAGTCTAACATAAGAAAATGAGAATGGAAATTAGTATATAACATGAAATAAAACTAAAATAATTGTTTTGCAAGATAACAATATTTTAAAAAAGGCTAAAAAAGACTTCCTTTATAGTTCGAAATTATGGGTTTATATTCTGTTGAATGGAATTTACAAGTTGTTCATTTCGACTAAAAAGAGTTCTGCAAGGGAAAAAGGTGCCGCAAATTTAAGTTTCCTTGGGTCGAGTCCTGTTCTTGCTTCGATTCGTTTGAGTTTGTACTGGAGGGTGTTCGGGTGGATATTCAGTCTAGCAGCAGCTCTCTTGATCGATCCATCTTCTTCATAGAATACCTTGATAGTATTGACGGATTCGTCAATTTCTTCCTTTGAAAAATCCTTGAAGATCTTTGAAATATAGAGCTGTTTTGCATTGAGAGGTATCTCGTCGAGAACCAGCTCTATGTTGAGATTGCTGTAGAAACAATACCTTTGGATACCCAACTGGCTGCAGGAAATCAGGGCTTTCTTTGCCTTGTTGTATTGATCATGGATCTTGAGCATATCTGTAAAGCCATCATCGACACCAATGAAAAATTTCATGTCCTTGTCTCTATATTTAGCAATTAGCCTGTCAATGAATATTTCAATTTTGTCATCTGGTCTATCATTTATTGCCGCGACGATAAAATTAAGGTTCCTGAATGCTATGGTATCAGGGTCCTGCCTGCGAATATCGTGCAAAATGTCAGTCTTGAGATCGCTTTCTTCGTTTGCTTGTGCCATGCAGAGGAGTAGCAGTCTTCTTGGTTTTTTTATGTCAATGTTGAATTCCTGACCTTTTGCCCTAAGACTGTCTGTAATGACTGTCTGGGGGTCGCAAATCCATTCAATTTCAAATCGTTCCTTGTCCTGTTTGAATTTGAGAATTCTTGAATCCCTGTCTTTTCCTTGGATAAGGATTTCAGTCATCTTCTTGATTATCTGTCCATAGGCCCTAGCTTCCTCATAGGGACCGGTAATGCCGACAACTCCAATAATCTGACCGTCGATGACCAGTGGCAGGTTGGTTCCTGTTTGGGTGCCAATAAATTGATCATCTGTTACGACAACCAGTTCTTCGAGTTTGTTCTGGATTATCTGGTTTGCCGCCTCATGGAAATCTCCGACCCGTTCCCTGTCAGAATTGGCAATGATGATTGCATCGCTTCCCACAATGTTTATCTTGAGTTTAATCAGGTTTGAGAGTTGGTCGACTATATCGGCGGCATCTTGTTTGGATATCTGTAGCATAATAAAACCCTTATTGTAAAAGTATATCATGGAACTTGTCTGAAAATACTATGAAATGAATTCCTTATCTATTTTATTCCATGATCAAGAATCCTGTCGTGTCGTTCCAAGCTGAAAAAAATACATTTCAGCGTGGAAGAATTGTAGTCAATTGTTTGCTTGGCGATGCAATTACCAGGAGCAAATTCTTCAACTGGGTATCCAGTGTTCTTTATTGACCTGTTCGGTATACTATGCAGAGTGAAAATGCATTTGTTTGTTGAATTCAAACTTGCAAGATTGATGAGGAGACTGAATCTTTGGAACAAACTGTATTGAAAGGAATTTTCTTTTGTGATGTCGACGGAACCTTGCTTCCCTATGGAAACAAGAGCCTGTCCACTGAGTTGATGGAGCTTATACACCAGATAACGAAAGAAGGTTATCTGGTTTGTATTTCGAGTGGACGTCCGTATCTGGCCCTTTTGGAATTGTTTTGGGAAGTCAGGGACGAAGTGGCATTTTCTTGTTGCAATGGAAGTGCTTTGTTTTATAAGGAAAAACCCTTGGCAGACGAGGTCTTCCTTCAAAGATCCGTGGTTGAGGGGATGTATGACGATTGTCTTGCCAGGGGTTGCCAGGCGATTATCGCTACATCAAAACGAATATACCTTTCACCCAGAAAAGAAACTTCTTCAGGTAAAAAACATTATGTTGGCAAGCCTTATGCGCAATCGATAGAGAGTCTAGCGGAAGTAGCGCAGGAGGCCCATCAGATAACGATATGTTGTAATGAAAATCTTGGGGAAACCTTATCGTATTTCAAGGACACCTGGGCAGACAAGGTTCATATTGCGGTCAGTGGGCATGCCATGTTCGACTTGTCTGCTTCCAATAAAGGAATTGCCCTGAAACGGGTTGCTTCATGTTTTTCCCTTCCTCTCGACCGGACCTTTGCTTTTGGGGACAGCGAAAACGACTTGTCGATGTTGCGTCTTGCAGGAAAGGCCTTCGTAATGGAAAGTAGCTGTGAAGCCTTGAGAAACGAAATTCCCGATCATTGCCAGGATGTTGGAGAGACCATCCGTTCGATTGTATTCAGCTGATTTTGTAGCTGTCATAGGGTTTGCTTGTGTCTTTGCATATGAAAACTCCTATGAGTTTACACTCCACACTTCAGTAAAAGCATGGTATCTTTTTAAAGGATTAAAAGATATGAGGATATTGCCTTCCTGTTGTTTGCAGGGAAATTGGATGAAAAACCTCGTATCTGAAAAAAAAGATAATCATTTACTGTGAAATTTTGAAAAGAAATAGTACTTTATTCAATGCCATGCAGAATCTCAAGAGCATAGGAGACCCCGAAAGAATGGAAAACCACCCTGGTAGTGCAAGTGCGACTGTACGGGTAACGATATCTTTGTTTACGTGTTTTTCTGGAGAATGGATATAATGAATAGAAAAATGAAACGTCTGGTCGGCAAGGTTGCCGTAAAGGGAATTGCCATCGGAAGAATTGTCTTCCATATTCCTTGTGTCTATCGGGTCAACCGGCAAGTAATCGTAGACGAAGAAGCAGAATTGATCCGCTATATAAAGGCAAGGAAGCAGGCAAACAAAGAATTGCAACAATTGTATGAAGCTGCCATTATCAGGACTGGAGAAAAGGATGCAAGCATTTTTCAAATTCACCAGATGATGGTCGAGGATGCTGATTTTTGTGAATCCGTAGAGAATATGATACGCAAAAATCATGTCAACGCCGAATTTGCAGTGCAAACCACGGGAGACCGGCTGGCCAAGACCTTTTCTGCCATGGATGACGAGTATATGAAAGCGCGTTCTGCTGATGTCAACGATGTTTCTAGGCGTCTGATCGCCTTGCTTTCCCATGTCAAGGACTCCTCCTCGATCCTGAAAGAGCCTGCAATCCTCGTAGCTGAGGATCTTTCTCCCAGTGAAACCATGCAAATTGAACCCAGTATGCTTTTGGGGTTTGCTACCCGATTGGGTTCCCATAGTTCCCACACGGCCATTTTGGCAAGGAACATGGGTATTCCTGCCTTGACCGGAATTGCCGTGGATCCTTCCTGGGATGGTCGAATGTGCATTTTGGATGGATATGAAGGTGTCTTGTATATTGATCCTGATGATGAAATGCTTTTGCAGATGCATGAGCGTCAGAACAAGGATTTAGAACAGCTTACATTGCTCGAGTCGGTCAGGGGTGAACAGACCATTACCAAGAGTGGGGTATCCATTAAGCTATTTGCAAACATCGGGAATGCGAAGGATGCCGTCTCGGCCTTATCGAACGACGCCGAGGGCATCGGTTTGTTCCGAAGTGAATTCCTGTTCTTGAATGCTACTGATTATCCGAGTGAGGAATCACAATTTCAGGCCTATCGAGAGGTCGCGGAGAAAATGAAGGGGCGAAAGGTAATCATAAGAACCCTGGATATAGGCTCAGACAAACAGGCGGGGTATTTTCATATCGATCCTGAGGATAATCCGGCCTTGGGCTTTAGGGCCATACGGATATGCCTGTCTGACATCACCTTGTTCAAGACCCAGCTTCGGGCAATATTGCGTGCCAGTGCCTTTGGCAATCTTTCCATCATGTATCCAATGATAACCTCGGTACAGGAAGTACGGGAAGCCAGAGCCCTTGTCAAGGAAAGCAAGGAAGAGCTGAAAAAAGAAGGAATTGCCTTTGGGGAGGTCCCCGAGGGAATCATGGTCGAAACCCCCGCTGCTGCCTTGATCAGTGACCAACTGGCCCGGGAAGTCGATTTCTTCAGTCTGGGTACCAATGACCTTACCCAGTATACCTTGGCCTTGGACCGGGAGAATGAGAAGCTGGAAAGATTTTACGACCCCTATCATCCTGCTGTTCTCGCTCTGATACGCATGACCATCGCAAATGGTCATAAAGAGGGTATCGAGGTAGGCCTTTGCGGAGAACTTGGCTCAGATCCCCTGATGGTTGAATCCTTGGTGAGAATGGGAATTGATGAATTGTCGGTTGCCCCTCCTGCTATCTTGCAGGTTCGTTCACTCATACGCGCAATGGTTTGATAGAGGAACCTCCATCATTTAGAAGAGCTAGATCAAGTCGACGTACGCAACATCCTGGCAACTGCTCACTTCTGCTGCCACCAGTTGATGGTCGGTGATTTTTCCTGTCTTGAGCGTCATGATAGCAATCATTCCCACATCCTCTCGCTTTTCTATATCCATGACATCCCAGTTGGATACAACCCAACCTTTTTTCTTCAGATCGTTGAAAAGCTTGCTGAATCGTCCCCCCGGGGCAAGTTCAACATAGAGACGGGTAATGGGAGATCTGTTTACCACTGCTTCATCAAGCCGATGCATCCCGGTGACCACCAGGACAATGAATATGCAACCGATCAGAGCTCCTGAATAAAACCCGATACCTATTGCCAGTCCCAGGCATGCCGATGCCCAAAGGCCGGCAGCCGTGGTCAGTCCCTTTACTTGATGACGCCCGGTTACCATGATCGTTCCTGCCCCGAGGAAACCTATGCCACTGATGACCTGGGCTCCCATTCTGGCAGGATCGCCTGTCTGATAACGGGTGAAGGTGTATTGGCTAACCAACATTACCAAGGCAGAACCCAGGCAGACAAGAATGTGGGTACGAAGCCCCGCGGTTTTTCTTGTGCGCTCGCGTTCAAAACCAATCAAGCCACCACAGATCGTTGCAAGAAACAACCGAACGATAATGGATAGGAGATTCAGATCGGCAAGAGTGGTTTGTATATATTCCAAAGACATGCTACCTCCAATGAAATAGGTATACCTTGGTTATTCCATGTATACGTAGCAAGTAGTATATCCTTAATTTCAGGAATGTGGGTATTGAAAAATGAAAGAGGCTTATATTTTACTGGATTGCAGGATCCTCTATTTCTTAATTGGAATATGCAACGAGCAAAGAATGAAACAAACCTTCCATTTAGTGATCATTTTTGCAAAGGAAACGAAGAAGCTTTCCCTTACAGTCTTGCTTCGTCTGCAAAGAGATTCTTTATAGCACATATTTGTCCATTATTTATAGATATTGTCATATGTTTTGCTACCCATAAGAAATACAGTATCAATTATGTTGCACTATGAAAAAACGTGTGCTACTATCGTTTGTGTGAGTGACTGCTCACTCATTAGCATTTTCCTGTAGGGAGGTATCTATAAATGGAAGTCATTGGCCGCGAAACAAAGTTCAATAAACCCACTTTTAATAAAATTCCCAAGGAAAAACAAGACCATATCCTGGAAGTTGCGACCAAGGAATTTGCCACCAATGGTTTTCAAAATACAAACATCAATGTAATAGCCGAGAAGGCAGGCATCAGTATCGGTTCCCTCTACAAGTACTTTGCTTCAAAGAAAGACCTTTTTCTTATGACCATCCATACAGGAATAGCAATTCTTGGGGAAACCCTTGATGCAATCATAGATTTGCCAATCAGCGTAACTCAGAAATTTGAGAAGGTCATACGTGCCGTCCAAAAGACTTCACGGGAAAAAAGCGACTTGATACAGCTATATAGCGAAATGACTGCAGTGGGGAACGCGGAATTGGTGCAGAAAATTTCCTTTGGCATTGAATCAATCTCGGCGGCAACCTATACCAAGATCATCAAGGATGGGCAGGCAACCGGGGAAATACGAGCGGATATCGATCCGGCGATGGCGGCCTATTTGTTTGATAGCCTGCTCATGAATCTCCAGTTTTCCTATGCCAGTGACTATTTTAGGGAGCGATTCAAATTGTATGTCGCCCCCGACATTTTGGAACGTGATGATTTTGTCGTCGAAGAGACGATGAAATTCATTGCCTCGGCATTATTGCTTCCATCTTCACGATAGCTTTGTGTAGGGATTAGCGTCCCTTGAGCATAAATCCAAGCAATCCAGAGGTCTGACCATGGAAAACCCATTGTATGTCATTACCTATGATGTTGGAACGACTGGAGTGAAGACCTGTCTGTTCCAATTGTCGTCGACTCTTATCTTAGTTGCATCTTCTTTGTGCGGGTATGGACTATACCTGACAGGTGAGGGAGGAGTGGAGCAAGATCCCCAGGAATGGTGGGATGCCATGTGCACGACTACCCGCCATATTCTAACAGAAACCACGATTGATCCTTCGTTGATAAAGGGCATATCCTTCTGTTCCCAGATGCAGGGGTTGGTTCTTGTTGACAAGGAAGGGAAACCTGTCAGACGGGCAATGAGCTACATGGATCAACGCTCAGTGGATGAGCTTCGAAAAGGAATGGCCCACGGGATTCAGATTGCAGGAGCCAATGTTGGCAAACTGTTGAAATCCATTGCCATAACAGGCGCTGTTGCACTGAGTGTCAAGGATCCTGTCTGGAAATACCATTGGGTGAAAAACAACGAACCAGAATTGTTCAAAAAAATCTATAAGTGGCTTGATGTAAAGGAATACCTGATATGCCGGATGACCGGTTCCTTCATCATGACAGAGGATTCCGCCTTTGCCACTTTGTTGTATGATATCCGTTCCAAGCAAAAGAGATGGAGCAAAAGCATCTGCAACATGCTTCAGGTCGACATGGCCCATCTACCTACTATTGTACAGTCAACCGATAATGTAGGGGGGGTAGCTACGCAGGCAGCCCAAGAGCTTGGGTTGGCTGCCGGCACTGCTGTCTTTGGCGGTGGGGGGGATGCAGCCGTTACAGGGTTGGGAGCGGGAGCCGTATTGCCTGGTGACAGCTATATTTATATGGGTACCTCAGGTTGGCTCTCTACCGTAGTGGAAAAGAGCATTGTTGATTCCTCTTCCATGACAGCTGCAATAGTCAGTTTCCAACCAGGGCATTTCAATTATTTCTCGGAATTGGAGACAGCAGGGAAGTGCTTGGAATGGGTGAAGGACCATCTTGCCTTGGATGAGATAAATATCTATTTGAAAAAGACTTCCGTTATTGAATCCGATGAATCTGTCTGCACCAATCTGTATGAGTATCTTTCTTCCACTATCAAGGATATGCCTGCAGGTAGCAATGGAGTAATCTTCACTCCTTGGTTGCATGGAAACCGGTGTCCTTTTGAGGATCCCAACGCTCGTGGAATCTTTTTCAACATTGGTTTAGACACGGGAAAAACCGATATGATACGAGCTGTCACCGAGGGGGTCTGCTTCCATATGCGTTGGTTCCTGGAGACCCAGGAAAAAAGGGTGAAGACCTCCAATACCATACGGTTTGTCGGAGGGGGAGCCCTCTCTCCCGTTACCTGTCAGATTCTTTCCGACTGTCTTGGACGAACGATAGAGACCATCGACAATCCCCAGAATGTAGGAGCTATAAGTGCTGCCCTGCTTGTCGGCATGGGCCTCGGAAAATTGTCCACGGTACAGATGGCAAGCCGAATGGTCCCTGTCACAGGTACCTATTACCCGAATTCTGACAATAAAGCGATATATGACAGGAATTTTCACGTATTCAAGCAACTGTACAAAGCGAACAAGAAAAACTTTGCCCTCATGAACCAAGGGAGGATCATATGATCGAAGTAGAAACAAAAGCCTTGACCGGAAAACAAAATGCCATACAATTTTTCAAATTTGTCCTTTTCTCGATCAGCGCAGGAATTATCCAGATTCTTGTATTTGCCTTATTGGAAGAACTTGCCAAATTTCCTTATTGGCCCAGTTATCTGATCGCACTTATTGCAAGTGTCGTCTATAACTTCACGGTCAATAGACGGTTTACATTTAAAAGTTCCAACAACATTCCAAGGGCGATGGCGCAACTGGGACTCTACTATCTGATTTTCACTCCCCTGTCCACGTGGTGGGGAAATGCCCTGGTATCTATCAATTGGCCTGATTATGTAGTTCTCGGAGGAACCATGGTCATCAATCTGGTAACCGAGTTTTGCGTGAACAGGTTCATCATCTACCGTACTTCCATGAATTCACGACCAATGGCTAGAAAAGCATGCATTGAATGAACAGATGACCAATTTCAAGGATTGGAATCAAAATAAAATAGACCATGAAGGAGAAAAAAATGGACAATAGATATGCAATTTCCCAGTATCCTGATGCAGCAAAGGTGACTCATCAACTTGATGAGTTGATAAAAAAACCTATCTACAGCATAAAGCCTGAGGTTCTCAAGAACTATGAAGAGAATTATTTTGACAAAAAATGTGCAAAGTCAAAGGCACTTATCCAAGAGGCAAAGAAAGTAATTCCCGGGGGAGTCCAGCACAACCTGGCCTTCAACCATCCGTTTCCCTTGGTAATCGAGAAGGCTGAGGGTGGATATCTGTATGATATCGATGGCAATACCTATTTTGACTTCCTACAGGCAGGAGGACCTACTGTATTGGGTTCAAATCCTCCCCAGGTACGGGAAAAAGTCATTGAGTTGCTCAATAATGGCGGTCCTTCCACGGGGTTGTTCCATGAGTTTGAATATAAAATCGCCAAGAAAGTGTGTGACAGCATTGAGAGCGTGGAGATGTTCCGGATGTTGAATTCAGGTTCGGAAGCTTGTATGGCTGCCATAAGGGTAGCCCGTCTGGCAACCAAGAAGAAAAACATCATTAAGATGGGGGGAGCCTATCATGGCTGGAGCGACCAGCTTGCCTACGGCATCCGTATTCCTGGTTCCAAGGCTACCCAGGCCCATGGTGTTCCGTCCTTTGTCTTCAAGCATACCCAGGAATTCTTTCCGAACGATCTGAAGGATTTGGAGAGGAAGCTCAGGACAAATCAACTACGCGGAGGTACTGCGGCTGTCATGATCGAACCGGTAGGTCCCGAGAGCGGAACCCGCCCCGTGGACAAGGACTTTAACAAGGGAGTCGAACGACTCTGCCATAAGTACGGGGCCTTGTTGATTTTTGATGAAGTCGTGACAGGTTTCCGTATCGGAATGGCCGGGGCCCAAGGGTATTTTGGCGTATCACCTGACCTGACTGTTTTTGGCAAAGTCATTGCCGGAGGATATCCTGGGGCAGGCGGACTTGGTGGCAAGAAGCAGTATATGAAATACCTTGCAGCAGGGATCCAGGCAGGGGAAAAAATTCATAAGGCCTTGGTGGGAGGCACCATGGCGGCAACCCCTATCAGTTGTGTGGCAGGTTACTATACCCTGGAGGAAATCGAGCGGACGAATGCTTGCCAGAAAGCTGGACAAATGGGTGATCTTCTTACAGTGGGATTGCAACAGCTGATAGATACATATCATCTTCCCTTTGTTGCTTACAACCAAGGTTCAATCTGCCATCTGGAAACAGTGGGTGCCATGCATTTCAGTCTGAATTGGCATAAAATCTGGACTATCCCGGCAGTCATCGAGGCAACATCGGTTCGCAAGAAGCAAATGGAATACATGGGAGCTGCGTATATGGCTGAAGGTCTGGTGACGTTGGCCGGAAGTAGGTTGTACACAAGTGCTGCCTATGATGAAAAAATGATCAAGGAAGCTTTGTCTGCTTTTGAGCGTGTATTTCAGGAAGTTGCTGTAATTGTCTAATACAGGAGGAACCATGGATATTTTGCAAGCCAAGGAATTGGTGATACAGGCGGGTAAGCAATTGGTAGCCTCGGGCTTGATCGCGCGTACCTGGGGGAATGTAAGTTGCAGGGTCAGTGACACGCAATTTGTCATTACCCCAAGTGGCCGACTGTATGAGTCGTTGCAAATTGAGGATATCGTTTTGGTAACCATAGCCGATCTTCACTATGAAGGGACGGTAAAGCCTTCTTCCGAAAAAGGTATCCATGCCGCAGCGTACCGATTGCGCAAGGATATACACTTTGTCATCCATACACATCAGAATATTGCCTCCATGGCGGGAATCCTGGGTAAGGAAATTCCCCTTACCAATCCACAAAGCTATCAGGTGATCAAGGAAAAGATTCCCACAGCTCCCTATGGATTGCCTGGAACCAAGAAACTTTGCAAAGGAGTTTCCGATACCCTTGCAAAATTTCCGGGCAAGGCAATCCTGCTTGCCCATCATGGAGCACTTTGCCTAGGTAAGGATCTGGATGAAGCTTTCTCGGTGGCCGAGGAACTTGAGACGGTGTGCAGGGACTATCTTTTTGCAACCTGTACTCAAAGGACAGGGAAAAAGACACAGGATTTTTCCCTGCTTGAAAAATATTTCCGCTCTGCTTTTCATCTGAAGGCAGAAAACCAAAACGTAGTCTCTTATTGCCTGAGCAGACGAGAAGGTGAGAGCCTAGTGTTTTTCGACCAAAAGGGCAGCAAAGTTGAACAAGATGTGCTTGGCAATGAGGAACTTGTCTTGCATCAAAGAGTGTATGCCTCGCGCCCTGATATCTCTTGTATCATCCATGTCAATGATTCTTCCGTGCTTGCTCTTTGTGAAACAGGAAAAACCTGGTATCCGTTACTTGATGATTTTGCCCAGATTGTTGGGGTATCGGTAAAAACGGTTGATCCAAGGAAAAAGCGTGCCTTGTTGCAGGGTTTATCTGGACGCAATGCAGTTTTCCTGCTCCATGGGGGAGCCTTGTGCTGTGGTGGAACACTAGGTGATGCTGAGGCTGTTGCATCCATTCTCACTAAGAATAGTAAAGCTCAGATTGCTTCTTCCTTGTTTGGGAACATAAAACCGATCAACTCTCTGGATTCTCGATTGATGAGGTTTGTCTATACGGTCAAATACTCCAGGCAAGCTGGAAAATAAAGTCTTGCCTCCGGCTTTTCCCGTGTTTTAAATAGATAAATAAAGAGCCCGTATACAGTGCCTTTGACTCCTTTTTTGCAACGGAGTAGTATACATGGAAATTATGCAGGGCACAGCACCCAGATATATACCGTCTGAGAACTGTGCTCCTCCTCAAGGAACCCTTTTTGGGTATACCTACCTTTGATACGACTTTTTATCCTAGAAACCTCTGATTATCGATTCGTCCAGCTTTTTAATAATCTCGATGGCAAGCTTTATTCCATTTTCTACATCACTGTAGGCACTGATTCCATAGTGGGTATGGGCGTAACGGACAGGAACTCCAATGACGATGCAAGGAATGCTGTCATTGGACAGATGAATGGGAGCCCCATTGGTAGATCCGGCACTTCGTACTGCTTCCTGTACAGGAATGTTGTATTCTTTTGCCAAGTCGAGGGCAAAGCGCTGGAAACGCGGATTGGTTATCATTCTGGAGTCGATATGACGGAGCATAGGGCCTTTTTTCAAGCAAGTCTGGGCTTGGTAGGCAGGTACCACGGTATCATCAGCAGGACATCCCTCGAACACAATGGCAATATCTGCCTTGATGGTATTGGCACTGACAATGGAACCGCGGGTTCCCACTTCTTCCTGGCTGGAAAAGTCGCCTACCAGGTTTACCTTGAGTTTCTCTCCTTCCAGTTCTTCCAAGGTAGAAAGGATAGAGACGCATCCAATGCGGCAGTCAAAGGCTTTTCCCAATAGGATATCATGTTTTTCATCATAGGAATAAGTTGCTTCAGGTACTACCGGGGCTGCAATGCCTACCCTGTAGTCGTTGATAACTTCCTCGGCACTGACTGCTCCGATGTCAATTACAAGGTTGGCAATTTCCAGTGGAGCTTTTTTTTCCGCCTCTGTCATAAAATGAGGTGGTTTACTGGCAACCAGTCCCGGAATATATACTCCTTCTTGATTCTTGACCCTTACCCTGTGGGCAGGAATATTGGTGGGTATCCAGCCACCGATAGTGATGAATTCCAGCATCCCGTCGGGACGTATGGCTTTGACCATGAAACCAACCTCATCGGTATGGGCATTCAGTTGGACAACCGGTTGTCCCTCAATATTTTCCTTGCGGTAGAGATACAGGTTACGTATCCTATCTTCTGCAAAATTGCCCAAATCCTTGCCTTCCTCACGGATGACAGAGAGAACCTCATCTTCAAAACCGCTGATGCCGTTTGCATCACTGATTTTCCTGATCCTTTCGATTGTTCTTAATTTGTCCATTAAAGTGTTACCTTCTCAAATTCTTCAATAAATGAAACTATATAGTCGGCCATAGCCTGTAACATTTCAGTACCCCATGCCTCGGTGGCATATTTTGGATGGTCAGTTCCAATCCATCCATTATCGGTGATATGGTTGGTCAAACGTGGGATAGTCAGGGTGACATCCTTGAATTTGACTGTATTGAACCCTGAAGCCAGGATAGTGGCGCTCACATCTTTCATTTCAAGGGGAAGCTCAATCTGGGTCTTGTCGACCAGGCCTGGATCGATAGCCAAAACAGCGGCGGTTTCCTCGCCGCCTCCATGTCCGCCTTTCCAGGAGGGATTCATTTCCCAGACATTCTGCCACCAGTTAAGCAAAGCCATCATGCAACCTTGGCTGTCCAGTTCAAGTCCAATGCGCTCCAAAGCTTTGATGTTTCCTCCATGTCCATTGAGTACAAGGAATTTTCTGGCACCATGGCGCTTGAGATTCATTACTATTTGCTTTACCAACTGGTAGAGCAAATCGGATCCTAGATTGATTGTACCAGGAAAGGGCCAAAGGCTTTCGCAGGCCCCATAGGGAATAGTAGGGATGATCATGACATGATCGTTCTGTTTTTCGACCAATTCAAGGATTTTGTCAGGAATCATGGTATCGGTACCGAGGGGCATATGTCTCCCATGGCATTCGATGCTACCGATAGGAATGATTACCATATCGGATTGCTTGAAGTATTGCTCGGCCTTTGGCCAGGTAACATTTGATAAATACATAACTTGCGACTCCTTTCAAATGCAAAGAACCGGCTCTGGATAAGTTCCTTGCAAAAATAAATGCTTATAATCAGTAGTCTTTTGGTTGTTTTTCGCGTAAAGATGCATACTAAGGTAGGTCATGAATATTGAGCAAAACGTCCACCTACCATGGCTATAGTGAGAATCATGCGGAAAATATCTGAATAATCTTTTGAGTGGTAAGAAATTGTTCTTCCTGATATGCGGGTAATTCCAGGGACAATGGATACAGCATCCGCAACCACGGTTGAGGAAAGGTCCACCTCCAGGAGAATAGGTTCTGAAATATGTTTTATTTCAAGATTATTCCTGTTGCGGAGGCTTTTTTGCACCTGCTGTTGAAACGTTTGTTGCAGTAATTCAGGAGAATACATCTTCCCGGAAAAACGGCCGAGCCCTTCCTTTGTCCTGACATAGGGAACCTTGAAAAAATCCTGGAGTTGTTTTTCCAGAATATCGTCCCCGCTTACCAATGCGATGGGAACTCCAAAGAGCCCTGCAAAATAGGCATTGATTTCGACTTCCCCGACATTTCTGCCATTCAGGCGGATATTGTAAATACACGATGCAGAGTAAGAGTGGTCCATCATTCCATTTTTACTGCCAATACTTGCATGATAACCAATCAGAAATACCAGATCGAATGATGCATCCAAGCCTTCCATCATATAGAAAGGTCTGGGATACCCTTTTATATGGGTTATACGCTTGTCTCCAAAGGATCCATAGACGAGGTTTTCACCCCGTGAATGAGAATCGCAGATACAGATTTCTTCAATGCTGAAGGTTTTTTCTTCCTTTTCCAACCGGAATATTTCATCAATGATCCAGTTCAATTCCTGTTTGAGCAAGGAAGTGCAGTTTGCTCCTTGGCTCACGTTATCCATTTCGTTCCAGGAAGAGATTCCTTCGATTCCTTCCATATCGGTAGAAATAAAAATTTTCATCAAATTGTATCCTTTAGCGATTTCATGAATTTATATCCACGCTGTTCATCTTCTGCCACCGTTTTCATGCTTTTAAGCAGATTCTTTTTGCTATTTATCAGTAACATGTTTATAAAAACCTGTATTACGGCCACCATTCCAACATATGAATTCGTCAATAACAATGAATTGTTTTCGCAACGGACGACAGCCGTGGCAATGGAATATATCGGACAAGCTGGGGAATCCGTAAACAAGAATACTTCAGCGCCCTGTTTCTTCGCAAAATTGGCTACATGGATTGCTTCAAGGGAATAGGGGGGTAAGGTCATGACAAACAGGCTGTCTTCCTTTCCAAGTGAATGAAGGCGTGGATTGTAATCGGAAATGGACCCCGTGATACTGACTACATCGGTAATTTGCATGCTTACCAACGCATATTCAAAGATTTGCATGATATTCCGGCTTACACCAAAACCACTGATGAAGATTCTTCGTGATGCGTACGCTTTTTGGACCATTTCCGAAAGAATCTGTACATTGATATCCTTGAGGGTTTTCGAGAGATTGTGGATTTCATTTTCAGAGAGTTTCTGCAACTGTATTGTGGAAGGGAGCACGTCAAGTTCATTCAAAACCACCTGGGAATCTTTGTTAAGTTTATTTTTAACTTCTGCCTGTGCAGCCTCCCGAAATTCCTTGTAGCCCTTGAAGCCGAGGAATTGGGTAAAACGGACCAGTGATGCATTACTGACCCCGATGCTTTTACTTAAATCATTTACTGAAGTAAAGCCAATCTCATCATAGTTGTCGATAATATAAATCGCTATATGATTGAAAGAAGGAGACATGTTGGATAATGTTTCGCGAATTTTTTCTCGTACCATAAAAATACCTCCTTAAAAATATCCGAAAGTAAAATACCAATAGCAAGGCAATCCATTTGTACATTGTCTCAATCCCTGACAGTATTCGTCAATGGGTAGTGACAGGCTACAAACCGGCCTTCCGATATTTTGGAAAGAGGAGGGTCTTGCTCTGTACATTTTGACTGGCAAAACGGACAACGAGAATGAAATTTACATCCAGAAGGTATATCAATCGGGCTGGGAGGTTCTCCGATAATGGAATATTCCCTGTCACGATCCAAAGGGTCAAGCACAGGGGCCGCTTTGATCAATATCGAGGTATAGGGGTGATAGGGATTCTGGAATACTTGTTCTGTTTCACCCAATTCAACAATACTTCCCAGATACATTACGGCAACCCTGTTGGTAATATAACGAACGAGTTGCAAATCATGGGAAATAAAAAGTGTTGTCAAATGTAATTCCTTTTGCAGGTGAGAAAGTAAATTGATTATTTGTGCCTGGATGGAAACATCAAGGGCTGAAACAGGTTCATCAGCCAGAATTATTTCTGGTGAAACAGCAAGACTTCTTGCGATTCCTATTCTTTGACGCTGTCCACCAGAGAACTCTCCTGGAAAACGGGTGGCTATATCCATTGAGAGCCCGCACATAGTAAGTAATTCCGAAACCTTTCCGGGGATTTGGTTCTTGGGAACGATTTTATGAACGGAAAGAATTTCAGCCAAAATACCATAGACTGATATCCGGGGATTCAGGGAGGAATAGGGATCCTGGAAAATCATTTGCATCATTGTTCGCTTTTTTCGTAGGTCAGAACCTTCTAAATTGCTGATATCATTTCCCTTGAGTAGTATTGAGCCTTTTGTTGGCTTATAAAGTCTGATAATGCATTTTGCCAATGTGCTTTTCCCACAGCCTGATTCACCCACTAATCCAAGACTTTCTCCTTGTTCGATTATCAGGTTGACGTTGCTAACTGCCTTTACGTACCGTTTAGGTTTTCTCCTGAGTACATCCGAAAGAGAATGTTTCAACGGAAACCACATACATAAATCCTTGATATCCAATAAAACGGTAGGTTTTTTTTCGTTTCTTGTTTCTTCTGTAGTGATAGTCTTTTGGTCAGGCATCAATATCACCTCTGCTTTTTTTGGTAGTTGTATCAGCAATGATTCCTGGGAACTTGGATACTATTTCCAGGCGATGACACCGGGTTAAATGACCTTTTTCTATAGCCACCAACTCTGGAAGTTTCTTCAAACAAATATCGATTGCATATTTGCATCGAGGTGCAAAGGGACACCCCGAAGGCATGTCAACCAGATTTGGAGGAGAACCGGATATAACTTCCAGATCCGAGCCAATCTTGCTCTGGTCAGGAAGTGATCCCATCAAGGCATAGGAATAAGGGTGTCTGGGCTTGGAAAAAAGAGTTGTTGTATCGGTTAATTCAACAATGATGCCTGCATACATTACTGCAACTCTGTCACACATCTGGGCTACTACTCCTAAATCATGGGTAACAAGTATGATGCTCATATTCAATTCTTGTTTAAGTTTTGCAAGAAGTTTAATGATTTGGTCTTGGATTGTTACGTCCAAGGCAGTTGTGGGCTCGTCAGCAATCAATAATTCAGGTTGGGAACAAAGGGCTACTGCAATCATCGCCCGTTGTCTCATTCCTCCTGAGAATTGATGGACATATTCGTTGATGCGATTTTCAGGTGAAGGTATTCCTACCAGTCTCAAGAGCTCAATGGAACGTTGTAGTTTTTCTTGCTTGGTCATGTTGGTCTGGGAGAAAGCCTCAAACATTTGCTTTTTAATAGTCAATACGGGGTTTAATGATGTCATCGGTTCTTGGAAGATAATACTCATCTCTTTGCCGCGTATCCTGCGAAGCTCATCTTGGGACATTTTTATGATATCCTGTCCTTTGTAAAGTATTTCTCCCCCGACAATTTTACCGGGTTTCTTGATAAGCGAAAGAATTGCCCGGCAGGTTTGGCTTTTGCCGCAACCTGATTCCCCGACTATTCCAAAGGTCTCTCCTTTGCAGACAAAAAAACTAACACCATTAACGGCTTTGACCGTACCCGTGTTGGTGAAAAAATAGGTTCGCAGATCTTTAACTTCAAGTATTTTATTCATAGTGTTTTAATGTCCTTTGGTTCTGATGATGTCGGTAAGACTGTCTCCAATGAGACTGAACCCAATTCCTGTGATAGCCATGAATAACCCAGGGAAAAAAGTTATCCACCAAGCATAACTGATATAGAGTCTCCCTTCGTTCATTATGGCTCCCCACTCTGGGGTAGGTACCTGGACTCCCAATCCAAGGAAACTCATACTTGCTCCGGTTAGCATGCATAAGACGACATCTGATGTTGCAAAAACAATGGAAGAGCTGATGACATTGGGAAGGATATGTCTAAATAGGATTCGTTTGTCGGAAAAACCTGATACCCTGGCAGCTTGAATGTATTCAGAGTTCTTTACCGAAAGAGCGTCTCCTCGAACAAGTTTCGCGTAGGAAACCCAACCGACAAGCCAAAGTGAATAATAGACGTTCTGGATTCCTGGTCCCATTATTGTCATGATGGCAATGACTAGGACGGTAAAGGGAAAGGCCATGAAGATATCGATTATTCTCATCAAGAGGTTGTCAAGGAATCCTCCGTAGAACGCAGAAAACAGGCCAAGAATACTTCCAAAGACCAGAGGGATCAGCATTCCGAATATACCAATTTTCAAATCGATTGCCGTGCCATATATAACACGGGAAAAAATATCCCTGCCATAATTGTCTGTGCCAAAAAAATGGAGTGAAGACGGTGCTTCCATGCGCGCTGAGGTATTTACTTCCAGTGGATCATGATGAGTAAACAATTGGGGGAAAAACGCAATGAGAATAGCGATAAAAACGATTACCATTCCCAAAACCAACGCAGGGATTACGGCGCTATGGGGAATTCTTGTTTTTCTTTGAGTATTGATTTTCCGTATCATGATACCACCTTTAGAATTTTACCCGAGGGTCCAGGAATGAATATAGCAAATCAGTCAGAAGATTGATTATCAAGACGATGAAGGCAAAAAGGAAAACCAGTGCTTGTACTACCACATAGTCCCGTCCGAAAATGGAATCAACCATGAGTTTTCCTATTCCTGGAAGTGAGAAAACGGTTTCTATGATTACACTACCACCAAGCATTCCTGCTATACGCATGGAAAGCAACGTGACAGTCGATATCAACGTATTGCGAAGTATATGGCTGTTTCTTACCGTCCGTTCTTTCAACCCTTTGCTTCTGGCAAAATTGACGTAATCCATGACAGATATCTCCACTACAGAATTTCGGATGTTTCTGATAAGAAGGGCGGAAGTCATGAGCGATTGGGTAAAAGCTGGCAATATGAGTGATTTGAAATGTCCTATAAAGCCGTCTCCCCATCCACCGACTGGCAACCATCGCAATTTGACCCCGAACAGAATCATAAGTAACAATGCAATCCAGAAGGATGGCATGGCTATAGCCACCAATGTAGTACCACGGACAATTTGATCTCCTAAGCTATCTTTGTGCATGCCAGCGAAATAGCCAAGGATAAAACTGATCAACAAGGAAAAAAGAGTTGAAGCCAGAGTCAATGAGAGTGTTACGGGAAGATGGTCCTTGAGAAGTTGTATTACAGGCCGCTGGTAGGTGAGGGAAGTTCCCAGATTGAGGGATATCAATCCTTTTACATAATTTAAATATTGAGTGAAAAGGGATTGGTTCAATCCAAGCTTTCCCCGTAATGCCTCTACGGCCTCATTTGTTGCTTTTTCTCCCAGCATAAGGCGTGCAGGATCTCCGGGAACGAGCCGGATCATTAGAAAAATAAGAATGGTAACAAGAAAAAGTACTGGTATTATCTGAAGGATTCTTTTTATGATGTAATTTAGCTGGTTCATGATCCTTTTCCCTTTATTTAGTTCTTCGGCTTGTTGCCATTCTGGAAATTCTTGCAACAGGATATCAAATCTGTGTCAGATATCCTGTGCAAGGACGCAAATGCTGATTTTTCTTATTTTGTTTTTGTGATGTTCTTGGCAAAGAACACAGAGAAGGGGCTAACATGCAAACCCGATATATTTTTTGAATAGGCATAGGCAAAACCATTGCGGAAAAGTGGAATGACATTGGCATTGTCATAAATTTGTTTCTGGATTTCATGATACATTTCCACACGCTTTGACTCATTAAGTTCTTGGCTGGCTGCTTTATTCAAGTCTTCAAGTTCCTGGTCCTTAAGGCCGGTATACCAAGCATCGCACTGGTCATAATCTACCGTCCACCCTGTTATTCCTGAAGGATCTGTGATGTCATCAACCCATTGCAAGATAGTTGCCTGGTGACTTAAGGTTGTATATTTCTGGGAAATACTTGCACGTTCCAGCGTTTCGATGGTAACTGCGAATCCGGCTTTATCCAATTCGGATTTCAATAGTGTTGCAACTTGTTCATAGATAGCAGACCCAGAGTAAACGCTGATGGTAAATGGGATAGGTGCAGTATACCCTGCATCGGAGAGCATTTTCTTTGCCTTATCCGCATTGTATTCGATAACTTTTAAATCGGAATTATGCCATTTGCCTTCAGATTCGGAAACCAAAGCAGCAACAGGCGCTCCATATTCCCCGGCAACCAAATCCGAGATTTCTTTCTTGTTGATGCCATAGGAAAGTGCTTCACGAACTTTAGGGTCATTGAACGGAGCCAATGTAGTGTTGAGGATCAAATATCTGATCTGTGTCGAGGGGAAAATCTCTACCGCCAGTTTTTTGTCTGCACGGATTGGATTGATAAGTGTGAAGGGAATGTCATTTGCAATGTCAATCTGTCCGGCCTGCAACTGCATTAATCTTGTATTGTCGTCGGGAATGACCGAAAACTTGATTTCTTTTGTTTTTGGGAGTCCCTCTTCATGATAATAGGGATTTGCTTCCAGCAAAATATAGTTTTCTTTTTTCCACTCCTTCAAACGATAAGGTCCAGTTCCAAGTGGATTCTGTTGGTAGGCGCTTTCTCCGACCTTGTCAAAGTATGATTTGGAACCTACTACCATATTAAAGCAGCACAAATCAGCAAGGAAAGGAGCCCAGGGATAAGATAGGGTAACGATGACCTGGGAATCAGTTGCTTGCACATCTTTGATTTCTTCAGCGATAAATCGGTAGGACGAGGTTTTCAAGTCTCGGGCACGAAGGAATGACCAAATCCAATCGGCACCGGTAACAGGGGTACCGTCAGAGAATTTTACATTTGGTTTTAAATTGAACGTGTAGGTGAGACCGTCATCGCTGATTGTCCAGTCCGTTGCCAAATTAGGAATGATGGTTGTTCCATCATCATTGACTGTAACCAATCCTTCATAAATCTGCTGGGTTACCGTTACTTCAGATCCTCCTACGGTTGGTGCATTAGGGTCAAGATAAGCAGAATCACCCAAACGTCCAATAATGATTTGGTTAGCAAGTTCTGGTAATTGCTTTGCATCAACTGCTGTAGAAACCGTAGTCTTGTTTGTTGGTATGCTTGCGGTATTCGTTTCGTCTTTGCCGGAACACGAGGCAAAAACAAACAGAACAGAGGCAAGTACCAAAACCGTACAACTCTTTGTCAACGTTCTTTTCATTGTGATTTCCTTTACCTGTTAAGATTGATGTAAAAATATTTACTTAATATACATAAATATTAATAAAATATACAAGTATTTGCATAAACTATCTTCCATATTTTCTTGAAATACATATAGAATATTGCAATGTATATGGATAAGTATGAAAAATAACTTACATATATATAGAAAAAAGAAAAAAATTGACAATAAATCAAATAATTTGATAATTGCAAGGAGAAAAAGAATCATGGATAACAAGGTATTTTTTTCAGATTACAAGGATTTTCTCATTTCTTCAAAAACAGAAAGGCTTTGTACAAAGGAAATCATAAACCGTTTGGAAGCCTCTGGATTCAAACCAATGGACAGCTTTAAAAATTTTTCAGCTGGATCTCGGTTCTATAAGGTGGTGAAGGGACGTACCGTACTGGCCGGAGTTGTGGGAACCCATCCCGAAAGGCTGAGAATTATTGGGAGTCATGTGGATTCTCCCAAACTTGATTTAAAACCCCAGCCATTTTTTGAAAAGGGAAAATTGGCGCTTGTTTCTCTTCATGACTATGGAATGATCAAACCTTACCAATGGGTGACGACCCCCTTGGAACTGCAGGGGATCATCATGCTCAAAAATGGTACGGAAGTCCAGCTGTCAATTGGTGAAAATGAAGGAGAACCTCTTTTTTCCATTTCTGATATTCCTCCTCACATTGCAAGCGCCCAAATGAAACAGCCCATGTCAGAAGGATTTAATGTCGCTCAATTAAATGCAGTCGTAGGGTGTCTGGATAAATCATGTTCTCAAGACAATGCTATCAATAAGGTTAATTCGCTGTTGAAAGAAAAATATGGTATTGAACCTGGAGACTTTACGTGTGCTGACCTTTGTCTTGTTCCTCATAATGCACCGGTTGACATCGGTTTTGATAGTTCGCTTATAGGTGCCTATGGACATGATGATCGTGTTTGTGTCTATACATCCTTGATGGCTTTGCTGAGATGCGAGGTCAATGAAAAAACTTCCATTTGCTTCTTTGTTGATAAGGAAGAAGTGGCTTCGACAGGGGATACCTCGGCCCAAAGCTTTGTTCTCAGAAACTTCATACGGGCATATGTACGGCATTTGGATCCTAGCGAAACTGGTACCAAGGATTGTTATGATGCTGATGATCTTCTGGAACAGGCCCAGGCGATATCTGCAGATGTGACCACAGCTTTTGATCCTAATTTTCCTGAGAAATTTGATGAAGTAAACAGTGCTTTCTTGGGTAGTGGAGTTGTCGTTGAGAAGTATGGTGCTGCAGGTTCTGGTAAATTCAGGAGCAATGAAGCCAGTGCAGAGTTCATGCAGACAATCAGGTCTATCATCTTGAAGGAGTCCATTGCTTGGCAAGTTGGTACGTTGGCTCGTCTTGGAATAGGTGGTGGAGGGACAATAGCGCAATTTTTATCTCGATACGGAATGGATTGCGTCGATGCAGGTCCTTGCTTGCTTAGCATGCATTCTCCTTTGGAAATTTGCTCTAAATATGATATATATGAGACCTATCGCCTTTATTATGGATTCTTCATTGGATAGGGATTGGGCCGAATCCTATTGGCAATTGCCTCTATCCAGTTTGAACCATTAATGATTAGGCTATGGAATCACGGTATTTTATCAGAGATCCGTAGCCTAAGTTTTTTATATCCTTGATCCAAGGTACCCTTTGATATAGTCATCAACAAGGTTTTTTTATCGAACATCCAGAGAGTTTTTGCTTTTCAAGTATTGAAAACCCAGAAAGTGAGAGAATGAATAGCTGTTTTCCTTGCAAGGAAAACAGCTCTAGATCAAGTCTACGAAGGCAACATCCTCACATGCGCTGACTTCTGCCGAGACCATCTGATGGTCTGTCATTTTTCCTGTCTTGAGAGTCAGTACGGCAATCATTCCCACATCATTTCGCTTTTCGATGTCCATGACCTCCCAGCTTGAAACCACCCATTCCTTTTTCTTGAGGTCATTGAACAGTTTGCTGAACCGTCCGTTAGGAGCCAGTTCAACATACAAACGAGTAATGGGGGATCTATTTACCACTGCGTCATCGATTCGGTGCATCCCTGTTACCACCAATACGATAAACAAACAGCCAATCAGTGCTCCCGAATAAAATCCGATACCTATGGCCAGTCCAAGGCAGGCTGAAGTCCAGAGCCCTGCTGCCGTAGTCAATCCCTTTACTTGTTGACGACCAGTTACCATGATAGTTCCTGCGCCGAGAAAGCCAATGCCACTGATGACCTGTGCCCCCATACGTTGGGGGTCTCCGGTCTGCCACCGGGTAAAGATGTATTGACTTACCAACATGACCAAGGCCGATCCCATACAGACAAGAATATGCGTACGTAAGCCGGCAGTCCTTCTCATGCGTTCTCGTTCAAAGCCAATCAATCCGCCGCATACTGTGGCAAGGAGCAACCGGACAATGATAGATACTATATTCAACTCTGCAAGAGTGGTTGCTATGGATTCAAATGACATACGGCCTCCAATAAAAAACGTATGCATTGCCTTGCAATGCATAATCATAACCTTCAATGTAGCTTTTAAAATGGTACAGAAAAAGAAGAAAGTAGCTTCATATCCTTGGCATATTTTTGTCTTTTATTAAGATAGAAATATGCCAGTACTCAGGTTGTACGAAATATATCAAGAAAATTAACTTATATTTTTATCATTCCGTATTCGGTTCAAAACATCTGTGCTTGTTCCTTTGAAAGGGCCGGGGTTTTCCATCTTGATGCTGCAAAGAGCTGCTGCATACGATGTTGATTCCTCTATTCCATGATCTTTTCTCCAAGCTAGATAGGCTGCAAATGTAGTGTCTCCGCGGCCTGTTCTTCCAGAATTATTGGTATTCGTAAATGGGGCGGTAAAGAATTTTTTATCAGCGCATACCAACACCTCCGAATTATGGGTAAGCATGACTTCCTTGGCACCCCAACGATTGAGAGTCAAGGCGGCCATTCGTCGATCGGAGAAACCTGTCAGAATTTCCGCCTCAGCGGCATCGGTCTTGAAGAATGTCACAAGCGGAAGCAACTTCCGTTTTCTGTCCCAATCGTTGAAGGCAAGATTGCCTTCGCTATCCAGGCATCGCAGGACTCCCTGGGCATCCAGGGCAACCAACCCCCTTTTTGAAAGCGGTTCAATGAAGGAGTCCGGTATTTCTCCTGCAAACAGTCCTGCCAAATGATAGATGGATGCAACCTCGGTTTCCAAATCCCCAAGAATAAAAGGGTCAGCCTGAGATACCAGCTCAACTTTTCTCCGTTCCTTGTCAGCAGTATAGTAGGTGTTCCTGATGGATGTACTTGCCCGAGAACCTAATACTTCCCAATCGATGCCTTCCCTTTGGAGATCTTCCAAAATAGAGGAATCCTTGAGGGACAACTTGGTAACAACTTTGACTTTGTTTTTTGAACAAGCGGCAGCAAAGGAAGAGTATACTACGGCTCCTCCTATAAGTTCCTGACGCACTCCCTCATGGTCAATGAGAATATCCTTGGAAATGTGGCCGACCATTAAAATATCATAATCCATTGCAATTTTCCTCCAATGGCAAAACATGAAGACTCCTATCCTTGAACGACAAGCCTACCTTATGGCCTTTCTCGAACTGCCTTTGGTATTGCGGGTCAGCAACTTCAATTTGCAACGTCCGTCCATCACTGAGTTGCACCTCATAGAGCATCTGGGAGCCAAAATAGATGGAATTTGCAACTATTCCCTCAACCAGGTCAGGAGAGGGGAGCTCGGGAATAATGGATTCCGGACGAGCCACAACCAGGACTTGATCCTTTTCCTTGATGCTTTTGTTCCAGCGTGGAGCTGCAATCTTTTTTCCAAGATACTCGAGAATGATCTGATCCTCAGTCAGGCTCGATACCACTGCCGGAAGGAAATTGGCTTTTCCTATGAAACCTGCTACAAACTGGTTTGCCGGATGGCTGTAAATTTCGGCAGGAGTACCTATTTGCTGAATCTTTCCTTTGGTCATGATCACTACTTGATCGGAAAGCGTCATTGCCTCTTCTTGGTCATGGGTGACATATACTGAGGTAATCCCGACCCTCTGCTGTAGTTTGCGTATTTCCAATCTTGTTGAGATACGTAATTTTGCATCCAGATTGGACAAGGGTTCGTCGAAAAGCAATACCTTGGGTTCCATTACCAAGGCCCTTGCAAGACTGACTCTCTGTTGTTGGCCTCCTGATAATTCCCGAGGCTGGCGATTGCCCAGGTTCTCGAGGCCTATGAGGTTCATGATATTCTCGACTTTCTTTGTTATTTCCTCTTTGCTTTCCTTTCGAATCCTCAATCCATAGGCAATATTTTCAAATACCGTCATATGTGGAAATAGTGCATAGTTTTGGAAAACCATCGCCGTGGGTCTTTTGTTCGGAGGCATGTCATTGATACCTACCTCATCGATCAAAACGTCTCCCGAAGTCGGGGTGTGGAAACCCGCGATCATCCGTAAGGTAGTCGTCTTTCCACATCCTGAAGGTCCTAGCAAGGTAACCAATTCACCTTCCTTTACCGTAAGATTGATATGGTCGACTGCTACAAATTGGGAATCCCCTTTGCCAAATACTTTTGTCAGTTCTTTCAATTCCAGATAGTTTTGTTTCATGGTATGCTTCCTATTCAATGATTTGGGAGGAATTCATTCCCTGTCCCATTTTATCCGTAACCAGTTTGATTGCTCCCAAGGCTATCAGTACGATAGTGATGAGCAAGAGACTCATAGCAGCGGCCTGGGCATACTGGCTGTTATCTACAAATCCGAGAACGGCAACGGTAATCAAATTCCATCGTCCCGAGACCACGAAGATAATGGCACTTATGGCCGTCATGGATCGGACGAAACTATTGGCCAGCCCAGAGAAAAAGGCTGGGGTTATCATCGGGAGGGTAATCTTTCGAAAGGTCAAACTGCTATCTGCCCCGAGGTCAATCGAAGCTTCTTCTATGGAAGGGTCGATTTGCTGGATTGCAGCTATTCCGTTTCGAATTCCAACAGGAAGATTCCTGAAAATCAAAAGAGTTATGATTATGAAACCTGTTCCTGTAAGGGTTACAGGCAAGAGCAGCGAAGGGGTGTTGAATGCCAGGATATATCCGATACCGACAACGGTCCCCGGAACAGCAAAGGTCAACATGGAAGAGAATTCAATGAAATTTCTTCCGATGAAACGTTTTCTGGTAATAAGATAGGCTATGAACATACTCAGAACTCCAGTAATGGGAGTGACAATGACAGAGATGATCAGGGAGTCCATGATATAGCCCTTTCCAACCTTCCACATATTTATATAGTTGTTGAAGGTCAACGTGGAGTCAACTCCCCAGAGTTTCTGGAAAGATCCCCATACAACCATGCTGTAGAAGAGAACTACCATAAAGGCAAAGATGACGCAAATCGTATATACGGGTAGTTTTATATACCATTCCAGGTTCTTTATCGTGGCTGAAGTCGGTTTTCCCGTAACGGTGACATAGGACTTCTTGGAAAGCAGATATTTCTGCAGGTAAAAAGCCACGAACGTAGGAACCAGCAAAAGGATTGCCAAGGTAGATCCTCTGGCAAGGTCATACATTCCTGTGATTTGCAAATAGGCTTGTACGGACAATACTGAGAAATTACCTGAAAGAATCATGGGATTGCCAAAATCGGCCAAGGATTGAATGAACACCAAAAGCCAGGCACTGACAATACCGGGAGTTGCCAGAGGGAAAATGATGGTTTTGAATATCTTGATCCTGGAAGCTCCGCAATCCATGGCGGCTTCTTCCAAGGAAGGGTCTATGGCATGCAAGACTCCCACCAAGGCAAGGAATGCCGTAGGGGTATAGGCAATGACTTCTACAATTGTCAAACCGGTGAGGCCGTAGATGTTTCCGATGGCCCCTGCAAAAAATCCGGATCTACCGAAAAGAAGAATACAAGCCAAGGCAACCACAAAAGGAGGGGATACCATGGGAAAGGTCGCGATGGTTCGAAATATTCCCTTTCCTTTCATGGGAGTCCTGGTAATTGCGTAAGCAAACGTAAAACCAATGAACGTTCCGATGGTTGCCGTCAGGATTCCCAATATCATGCTATTGATGAGAGGTTGTATATAATAGGATTGCTTGAGAACGTCAGTGTAGTTTTTCAGACTGAATCGCCCGTCGTAGGAAAGGCTTGTCTTGAAAACCTTGAAAATGGGGAAGATGACAAATAGGATGAGTAGGTAAAATACTACGAGAATAGCCAGCATGAGAAAGGGTTCCCCGAGCATTTTCCGTACATCATTCATTCTGGTAGTATTGCTGAATTTGAATTTTTTCATAGCTTGACCTCAAATAGATAAAGAAATGCAATTCCTGCCAATACCTATAGGGTACAAAAGTGTATAGAGTATTATCGCAAGAATTGCATTGAAGCAACCAAAGGAATTATTTTCCGATTCGATTCCGCCAAGCTTCTACGTTGGCATCTTTTTCCATACCCATCTTTACTGCATTGTAATTGATAAGTTTGATATCGCTCAGTTTTACAGCTCCCTCAGCAACAGTAGCCTTTGGATTTACGGGAAGCCTGGAATATTTCTTGAAAAGATTTTGGGCTTCTACGCTGAAACACCAGTCCATGAAAATCTGTGCTTCCTTGACCTGTTTTGCACCTTTGAGCATAGATACGGCACCAACTTCGTAACCTGTTCCTTCCTTGGGGAAAGAGAGAACGAGAGGATATCCCAGGGCAATGCCCTTGGCTATGATGTCATGCGAAAATCCAATTCCGAGGCCGCATTCGCCAAGTCCTGCACGTGCGATACAGGCAGTTCCTGATTTTGTGTATTGGTGAATGTTCGCATCGAACTTTTGCCACCAATCAAGTGCTCCCTCAAGTCCTTTCATCTGGATAATCGTTGCCAAGGTAGTGTAAGCTGTCCCGGAGGTGTACGGGTAAGCCATTTCAATTTGTCCCTTGTAAACTGGATTGAGCAGGTCATCCCAGGATGTCGGTGGATTGAGATTGTTTTTTTTCAAAAAGTCGGTGTTACTGACAAACCCGATTGCCCCGGTATAAAAACCATTCCAACTATAGTCATCCGCATGCAACATGGGTTCAAGTTCAAAATCTGTTTTTGGTTTGTAAGGAATCAAGAGATCCTTGGACTTTGCATTGATGTGGTCGGTATTCGAACCTCCGAACCAAACGCTAGCCTGAGGATTCATCTTCTCCGCTTCAACCCTGGCCAGTACTTCTCCGGAGCTCATCCGTACGTACTCAACCTTGATCCCTGAGGATTTCTCAAAGGCATCGAGATAGTATTGGGCCTCTTCCGTATCAAGGGCCGTATACATCTGAAGAGTTTCATAGGATTCCTTTGTGGTTTGTTCCTGTGTTGCCTGTGCAAACAATGGCATGACCATCAAGGCCGCCATCGTCAGGACAAGAATAAGTTTTTTCATTTTTCCTCCTGTTTTTATGCATTATTCGGGCATTCTTTCATGCTCGAATAATTTTGCTTTTCGTATCCACCTTAATTCCCTTGGTACTTGCTACCTCCTTCTTGGTAAGTTTTCCTTTTTAAAACGTTTTTTCCCTGTGACTGACACTGGCAGGAAACCTTGGTGGATGATTGGGACTATGTTCTCGATATTCCTGATACCCTGGATTCATGTATTGAACAATATAAGAAAACGTTATCATAAATATATGATTACACTGGTTCATTATTTTGTCAAACTTTTCTGCATTATTTTAATAAAACTTTGATATAGCATAAAATAACATAGTTTTTTATCTGTTAATAAAAGTGTTAATATATGATAACGTTTTCATAAAAATCGTACAAAAGTCCTATACTGATACCAGTATGAATGGTTCATGCCTTCTTTCGTGATTCCAAGATTTTTTTCCGTATTTCCTGTTGTATGCCGGCATTCAAAGGGCCAAATGCCTCTGAAGTATATTCGCATATGAATTTGCCGTGGTATGACTGCGGAATACGGGCGAACACCTCTTTGAAGGGAACTGTGCCGAAGTAGGGTGGAAGGTGGATGTCTCCACGACCAAACTCCCTTCTTTGGTTCATGGACAGCCCATCATAGGTCGGTCGATTGGTAATCCTCAATTCCTCAAAGGTCCCTGTGTTGTCATTCAGATGCATATGGCCCAAAAGTGGCACCATTCTCTCCACAGCCTTGAGAAAATCAAAGTGAAAATAATGAGCGGCCAGGAAAGCATGGCCCGTGTCCAAGTTCAATCGGAGATTGGGATGATTGATGGTTTCCACCAACTGCACAACGGGTTCAACCAATTCAACCTCGATATTTTCCACACAGATAGTTAAACCTAGTTGCATGGCTTTCTTGGCAGCCTCTCTATGGGCTTCAAGAAACTGCTTCTCTGCAAGTTGATTCTGGGATTGCACTTCATAGTGGAGAACCAAGGGATTCAGTTTCAGTTCAGCGCAGATATCCAGGGAGGCATTGAGCACTCGTTTGTGTAGTTGGGGATTCGAAAGATTCCTGAGGTCCAATCCTCTCCCTATATGGGCTGAGTATGATAAGTCATGCTTTTGCAGGCTTGCCTTGAGCACATCGACCCAAGGTCTGCAAATTTCTCCTCCGATGATCAGGGGGAAGGTTTCTATATTGATTTCCACCGCGTCAAATCCGTTTGTCTTGATTGTATCAAGTGCTGTATCAAGAGCCTCAAACGAAAGAGTCCTTGGTAGGTTGATACCAATAATGGGTTGTTGCATATATAGTTGGCTCCTTTTTTATGCTGATTGTGCAATCTTTGGCAATAACCATTGTTTGTCGAATCAAATTTCAGGTACAGTGACACACCCATCAGGCAGGACAAGTACTTTCGGTTCTGAAATTCCCCTCTTTTTCGCTTCGTCCAGAGCTTGGTCAATTGCCTTCTGCAAATCATGAACGGGTGTTATGAATAGATCCGATAAATGGGAGTCTTCCAATTCTGTTAGGGCTTCGAGCTTTATCCGCTTGGCTACCGCTGCCATTTTTGCTGCCTTGTGATACCCCAGCTTGTATTCTGCAGAAATTTTCAACAGGGCATCGTCAGGTGAGGATGATTGTGAAAGCAACTTTGCAAAGGTTTCATCGCCGAGTCCTTCTCGGCAAGAGGAGACCAGAATGAGTGTCCCACCATCCTTTACTGCAAGAGCTCCATTGTCGATTGCTTTTTGTGACTGGTAGAGGTTTATGTCCATGGGAAACTTGGCTACCGAGACAACGACATCAGCTTGTTCTGGAATGGATACACAAAAGATTTGTTTTGCGATCTTGACGGCTTCAAAGAAAGCTTCTTGTATATTCCCTGCTGTCATTGCTGCAATTTTCTGCTCGCTGTCCAGAATTGCCATCAAGGAGAATATAGGAACTTTGATCAGATTCAAGGCATCCATCATATCCTCATGGACAGGATTTCCTTCCAGGGCCAGAGAATGTGCCTTGGGCGACAAAGCCAACTTATGGTTTGCCACAATCGTGTCATAGCCGGCAATTCCTGGCAGAAAAGCTTTTCGGCCTCCTGTGAATCCAGCAAAATAATGAGGTTCCACACTTCCCGTGACAATAATCCTGTCTGAATTAAACAACAGTTTGTTGAGGATGATAGGGGTTTGGTTTCGTGTTGTCCCAAGATATACCAAGGATTCCTTGTCCCTTGCATCATGGGATATGCAACAATTTCTAAGACTTGGTTCCAGGGATCCGAGGATTTGGGAGAATTCTTGATCCTTGGCACCCCTATGGGCTCCCGTGGCTATCAGAATGGTAAGTCCCGATTGAGAACCAATGCCATGTTTTGCCAAAACAGGAAGCAGGGCCTGAAGCATCTCGGAGGTAGGAGTCGGGCGGGTTGCATCGTTTACGATGACCAATACCGTTTTTGCACCTTCCAAAAAGGCATCGAGCTGTACTCCTCTGGAAGGTTGTTTACATGCCTGTGTTATTGCTTCGAAGGGGTTCCCTGCAAGGGGAAAGGGGTTCGGCTCAAAGGTCCCGAGCAAATTTTCTGTCCCCACTGAAAAAATTTGGCTTTTCCTTTTGTATTCTACTTGCATGCTGCTACCTCCTTTTCGAGGGTAAAATCGTGAATTTTCCCATTGGGACAAGAAAGAAAAGCCTTCCCCAGGTTTTGTTTCCGAAAAAGGCTTTTGCTACTGAGGCGATCAAGATTTTCCTTATTCCACTTTTCCAAATCAAATGCAATTGATCTGGCTAACGAATAGGCTCAAGGAGGTTTCTTTCATACGCCTTTTCCATGGCTTCAATAAGAGGCAATTTTTTCCCCGAAAGGAATCTTACCATCGCACCACCTGCGGTACATACATAGGAGAAATCCTTGAGTTCCGTGAACTTGGCGGCAGCGCTGACGCTATCTCCTCCTCCGATGACAGTAAAACCAGGAGCTTTTGCAATGGCCTTCCATATTCTTTGGGTTCCTTTTTCCCAGCGTGGGTCCTCATAGACTCCCGCCGGTCCGTTCACGAATATGGTGCCTGCCCGTGCTATTACCTCAACATATTGTTGAATTGTCTGCTCCCCGATATCCAGAAAAAGATTCTCTTGGATGGCAGGTGTCGTAGCAAACGCCTGGATAGTGGTTTCTGCCCTTTTCCCTTCCTTTTCATAGGCAAGATCTTGTGGAAATAGAAAGGAATCTCCCCATTCCTGGAGAAGTGACTTGGCTTCTTCTATAAACACTGTCAAATCCCTGTCAGATAGAAACTTTTCTGTCTTTGCCCCAAGTTTGACTCCTTGTGCCAGCAACATGACCAACCCGGTGATTCCCGTGGTAAGTATCTTGTCCGCTGTCCCTGATGCCAATACATTTCTCATCATCCCAAAGGCATCGGAAATTTTTCCTCCTCCCAGGACAAATATACAAGGGCGAAGGGGAGTTGCCGCTACACTAGAAAGGGCTGAGTACTCTGCAACGAGTTGCCGTCCTCCCGCGGTCGGCAAGAATTCCTGGAAAGCTACCATGGAGGGAGCATTTCGATGGGCCGCTGCAAAGGCATCATTTACGTAGAGGTCCACCAAAGGTCCCAGTGATCTTACTAGCCAAGTATCTTGCATCTGGCTTGGAGTCAGTTTCACCTCTTTCTCGAAGGCGGTCACCTCTTCTGATAGATACCGGAGATTTCCGAGTATGATTGCTTCCCCTTCCTTGAGTGCCTTGACAGCCGAAATAGCTGCCGGGCCGCAGACATCGTCAATATATGCGACCTTGGCTCCTGTAAGCACTGAAAGAATGTGAGCATGTTCTGTAAGGGGAATGAGATTCTGGTAATCCAGGGTGTCTCCTTGATGGGCAATCAGGGCAACCTTTGCTCCTGCCTCAAGGAGTGCCTTCAAGGTAGGGGCTGCTTTTTCCAGTCGATTCGTGTTTGCAATCTTTTTTGTTTTTACATCAATGGGGGAATTGATATCGGGACGGAACAATACAGTCCGTCCCTTCAGGTCGAAATCCTCCAAAGTCTGTATCTTCAGTCCTGATTTTTCCATTTTCCTATTCCTAAATATCTATTTGTCGTGGAAGTTCCGTCCTCTCTGGTAAGTTGCATTTTCATGGAAGAACGAATTGCATCCATATTCTCCGGGATGACAACAGATTCCTGGGGAATGTTGATGGCGAACATCAAATCCCTCCCACTCTTTACGACGGTATCTTTCCATAAGGCTATTTCATACATATCCCCTCGAGGATTGCCCAAATCCCTTGCGTAGCGGAAGAGACTTGCGTTTCCCAAAAATCCTTCGTCAATGGATACCACCCTGATACGCGGATGTTTCTCAAAAGTCTCTATGGCTTCCTCGATGCTGATATCCTTCTTGGGGGTAAGCACTACGGTGATGATATGTCCATGGGTGACAGGAGTATGGATAAGGATGCCCGTTGCCTGTACATGGGGCATGATGGTCATCAGGTCAAGGGCTTGGTGACTCGGGGCCTTGTCTACCTTCAGGGCATTGGTCAAGCCTCTATGATAGTCGCCGGGGTCTGCCACACGACGAATGATGGTAATGGCTACCTTCTCGACTCCCACGGTGCGATCCAAGCAGTCGACTGCCCTGATAAGGCCGGTGGTGTTGCAGGAAGTCAACTTGAGGTAGTCGACTCCAAGTCCTTTCTCATAATTGGCATATCCATGGAAGAATACATTGGCAACATCATTGCTTTCTCCTCCCTGGAAAATGGCATGCTTGCCATATTTTTCATACAGGACCTTGTTTTTTGCACCTATTCCTGCGCTGGTTGCATCGAGCATGATGTCTACTTGCTGTACCAGATCCTCCAGCATCCCACTGACAGGAATATGTGCTTCCTCAAGAGCTTGCTTGCCGTCCTGGGAAGCCGCAAATAGCTTGTAGGGCATTCCTTTTTCTTTCAGGGCCCGTACACTGAGAGTGGGAAAGACATCGGCTACCCCAATCAGTTCCATATCGCCCTGCAACGCTACGCCATCAGCCAGTCTCTGCCCAATCACTCCATATCCAGCGACACCTACACGAATTTTTTTGTCCATTTTCTTGATTCTCCTGCTTTAGATTCCTGCATTATCCAGGATGTATTTTCTTGCCTTCATGGCATAGGTAAGGGGATTGGCCTCTGCTGGGTCCTGTTCTGCCTCTACGACCCACCAGCCACTGTATCCTCGATCCTTCAGTTCGGTAAAAATTGGTTTGAAATCAATGCATCCATCACCAGGGACGGTGAATACACCTTTTTTCACTCCCTTGAGGAACGACCATTTTTCCTGTATTGCCAGATTCCTGCGTTCCTTGCGCACGTCTTTCAGATGGACGTGCCGGATGCGGGGAAACCAAGTATGAAGGGTATCCATCGGATCTTCTCCTGAGAAAGCGATATGACCGCTGTCGTACAGGAGACCGACCAGATCTGGGTCTGTCGATTCCATGAGTCTGTTGATCTCTTCGGTTGTCTGCACCCCTGTTCCCATATGGTGGTGGTAGGTAAGTCTGAGGCCTTTTGACAGGGCTACTTTGCCCAATCTGTTCAAGCCTTGTGTTACTTGTTGCCATTGATGCTCAGAGAAGTGAGGTTTTGCGTCAAATACAGGAAGGTCCTGCCTACCTTGAATGGAATTCCCTTGTTCTGCGACTCCCACAATGGTGGCACCCATCGTATGCAGAAAATCACAATGCTTGATAAAGGCCTTTTCCACTTCTTCGTAGGGAAGGGTAGTAAGATAGGTACTGAACCAGGCATTGCAAATGGAAAGGTTTCGCAGTTCCAAAGCCTTTTTCAAGATATTCGTATCCTTGGGATACTTATTTCCTACTTCGCATCCGCGAAACCCGGCAAGAGCCATTTCACTGACACATTGCTCGAAGGGAATATCCCCTCCGAGTTCCGGAAGATCATCATTTGTCCATCCAATCGGAGCGATTGCCAACAAAATCTTATTATTACCCATTGTATTTTTCTCCCGCCTAGAATTTTCGTACAGTTTTTATTTCTTGTTGCATTGAGTCCCAAGCTTTGACAACCTCAGGATTGTCAGAGACCTGGGCCGTTCCTACGCGCCACCAGGATTCATATCCCTGGGACATGGATTTAGGTGCCACATGGACATGAATGACTACCGGTCGCTTTTCTTGCAAGGCAGTATGTACGCAGGTCTTGAGTTCTTCTATGGTATCTGCATGCAGACCCACCGCACCCCAACTTTCGGCATTCATTGCATAATTGACTGAAAGGGAAGGTCCCGTTAGTTTTCCAGTATCCGCTTCCCTGGTCTTCCATTCATTTCCATAGTGAACGATACCTTGGCTGTGTTGCAGATTGTCTATACATTGGAACCCTTCGTTGTCCAGGACGATGACAATGATTTTTTGGTGCTCCTGCACCGCGGTAAGCAATTCCGTGTGCAACATTGTATAGGCACCATCTCCGACCAAGGCAACGACTTGCCTATCCTTATGGGCAAGCTTTGCTCCCAAGGCAGCGGCTATTTCATAACCCATGCAAGAAAAGGCATATTCAACGTGATAGGTTCCCTTTACCCGTGCTCTCCATACCCGCTGCATATCACTGGGAATGGATCCCGACCCTGAGATGACGATGGTGTCCTTTGGTAAAAGGTGTTCATTCAATTCCCCGAGTACCCGTACCTGGGAGAGCCTTTCAGGTATGTCTTCGCAATAGAGGCGGTTGACCTCTAGGTTCCATTCTTTTTTCACCTTGGCTATCTGGTCTTCCCAATGGGCTTGGTATCCAGTGGGTTGCAGGGCTTTGGTCACATCTTGCAACGTGGCCTTTGCATCTGCGATGATTGGCTGTCCATTCATTTTATAGGCATCGAATCCAGAGACGTTGATAGAGAGGAACTGGCATGCAGGATTCTGGAACAACCATTTTGAGCAAGTCGTGAAGTCGCCGAGCCGAGTTCCCACTCCAATGACCAGGTCTGCTTGTTTGGCAAGTCTGTTTGCGGCAAGCCCTCCCGTGCTCCCTATGCCTGATAGGTTGTATTCGTTATCCCAAAGAATGCATCCCTTCCCTGATTGTGTCTCTGCAAAAGGAATTTTGAACGTTGCACAAAAGCGTTCCAATTCTTCCCCGGCTTCGGAATAGCGAACTCCACCGCCGCAAATAACCAAGGGTTTTCTGGATTTTTGTATTGCTTCGACAGTCCTTTGAATTTGCCCTGAGGTAGGTTCCCTTCGGTCGATGTGATGTACTCTCTTTTCCAGAAATTCAATTGGATAGTCATAGGCTTCCCCTTGGACATCCTGAGGCAATGCTACGGTAACTGCCCCCGTTTCAGAGGGGTCGGTCAAAACCCTCATGGCGTTGATCATTGCAGTCATGAGTTGTTCCGGTCTGTTCACCCTGTCCCAATACCGGCTGACCGCACGAAAGGCATCGTTTGAGGTGTTTGTATAGTCATAAGGAATTTCAATTTGTTGGAGAACTGGGTCAGGTTGCCTGCAGGCAAATGCATCGCCTGGAAGCAAGAGTACAGGGATATGGTTCGCTGTTGCAGTTCCTGCCCCTGGTACCATGTTCAAGGCTCCTGGACCGATGGAAGTGGTAACTGCCATGATCCTGCGCCGATTGTTTTCTTTCGCGTATCCACAGGCGGCATGTACTGCCCCCTGTTCGTTCTTTGCCTGATAGAAGGGAAGGGTATTCTCTTTTGCTGCCAAGGCTTCTCCCAAGCCGACCACGCACCCGTGCCCGAATATACCAAAGACTCCCTGTACGAACTTTGTAGTTTCGCCATCGAATTCTATGTACTGGTTGTCCAGAAAACGGAGCAATGCCTGGGCCATTGTCAATCGAATAGTTTCCATAGTGACTCCTTTTCTATTGGGGATCTTTTGGGGACCATATTGATGCCCCTGGTTTTGTTACCCATTGGTATTGCTCAGGAACGGTCTGGACTCCATATCTATTGCCCTCGAGATGCCTGATGACCCAGAGATACCACAGGGCATAGCCTGGGGCCGTAACATGGGGATGTACTTCTTTCTCATGGATAAGGATTGTATCCTTGTCCTTGATGAGGTAGGGGGTGTCTCCGATCGCACAGAAACCGAACCCTTGTTCCGGAAGAACCCTGTAATGATAAATTTCCGGTTGAGGATGATGGTGAGGTGGATAGCTCGACCACTTTCCCGGGATTCCTATGACTTCACCGATTACAAGATTGGATTCAGGTCTGTTGGTATCGTCAAAGACAGTCCTTACGATTCTTGTCGAGGTTTCATTCATCATTCCTGCGCCGCGAAATTCACTTTTGCATTCCGGTGGAGTGTACATGCGTGAGGCAAACTGCAAGGGATTGTCTGTTGCGCAGCGATAAAACTCCGCTCCGCTTTCCCCTGCCTCGATTGCAACTCCCACAGTGGAGGGGACTGAAAGGACCCAGGGTTCCTGGTTGAACAGATCGGTTCGTGAAATCTCGCATTGTTCCTTTTCCCAGGAAATTGTTGCACTTCCCTTTGCCAGCAACCATATTCGTTCATCCCTGCTATCGCCTTTATCTTGCCAGGCCTCACCGGGGGCGAGAACCAATACGCCAAAGCTCATGAACATGTCAGCGGTTTCTCCCGAACGGGGGACCAATTCAGTATATCCCTGTACGTAAGGACCTTTATGCCTGATTTGCATTGCTATACTCCAAGTTCTTTTTTCATTTCATCTATTGTTACCGGACGATTTTCCTTCAGTGATTTTCCTGCAGCCAAGGCGGCAATCATATCCTCAAATCCATCTTCGCCCGAAACTTGGACTTCAGTATCATTGAGAATTGCATCTGCAAAGGAAGTGATTTCCCTGATGTAGGCATCTTTGTAACGCTGCAGGAAGAAATAAAGGGGCTTATCGCTTGATACTCCCTCGACAGTGGAGAGCTTGACCGAGGTAGCCGTGTCATTCTCTGCCTGGGCTGAGCCCTTCGAACCAAAGACCTCGACCCTTTGGTCGTAGCCATAGACTGCCTGGCGAGAATTGTCGATTACACCAAGGGCTCCATTTGCAAATTTGAGGGTGACGATTGCCGTATCGATATCGCCGGCTTTCCCGATTTCAGGATCTACCAGTACCGCACCGGTGGCATATACTTCCTTTATTTCGCTGCCAGCCTGGAAACGTGCCATGTCAAAATCATGGATCATCATGTCCAAAAAGATGCCGCCCGAAACAGCGACATAGGCAGGGCTTGGAGGAGCGGGATCCCTGGAAGTAATTTTTACGAGGTGGATATTCCCAACTTTTCCTGATTCCGCCAGGTCTCTTACTTGTTGGAAATTGTGGTCAAAGCGTCTGTTGAATCCAAGTTGCAATTTTACGTGATGTTTTTTTGCTACCCGTATTGCCTCAAGGCCTTTTATAACCGACAAGTCGATGGGTTTCTCGCAAAATACATGTTTTCCGGTTTTTGCTGCGGCCATGATCAAGTCAGCATGCGTCGCTGTGGAACTGCAAATAATGACAGCCGTGATTTCTGGATTATTAATGATATCCATCGAATCCTTTGAGATAAGAGGGATGCCAAGTTCCGTTGCCCACACACGGATATCTTCTGTCATATTGACATCCGATACTGCAACTATTTCTACACTCGGAACCATACGTGATATATTTTCCGTATGTAAACGTCCGATTCTACCCGCTCCGATAATACCAATTTTTAATTTCCCTGTCATTTGATTCCTTCCTTTATTGTTAGGATGTTCCGTATTTATTAATTCTTTCATGAAAACGTTATCAGACATATTTGAGTATACTACGAAGAAATTGTTTGTAAAGCATTTTCTTTATTTGGAACTAATAAATAGATTGTAAAATAATTTAAAGTATTATTTGACAAAGTAATAAATTGATGCAACCATAACATTATGGTAACGTTTTCACTAAGTCTGAACAAATATCTGCTAGCTTAGAGCCTTACCTTCATCGTAACTGGTCAACCTGTGAATACCGTGCCTGACCCCAAACATAGTTGCTCAATAATGGAAAATTCAGTTTTGTAAGGAGGAGTAGGTGAAAGAGGATTTGAACTTACTGGAATTGCGTACAATTACAAAAAGATTTCCTGGGGTGCTCGCCTTGGATAGTGTAAGCATGGTAGTCAAGAAAGGGGAAGTCCATGGGTTGGTGGGAGAGAACGGTGCAGGAAAGTCAACACTGATAAAGGTCTTGGCCGGAGCCCATTCTCCTGATTCCGGGGATATACTCTTTGATGGTCAATCCTATCCCTCCTTTACGCCCCATCAGGCGATGGATCTGGGTATTGCCTGTATATATCAAGAATTGAATCAGGTTCCCTATATGACAGTCACCGAAAATATTTTTCTCGGCAGGGAGCTGAAAAAGAATAATGTATTTCTTGACCGGGCCGAAGCAAAGCAGCAGACACTCAATCTATTGAAAGATTTTGAACTTGATATCGACCCTAACCTTGCAATAGGGCTGCTTGGAGTTGGTAGACGGCAGATGGTGGAAATCTGTAAGGCTGTCCATGCCAATGCAAAATTGATAATTATGGATGAACCTACGGCCAGTTTGAGTGAAAAAGAGACGAAAGAGCTTTTTCGAATAGTGGAAAAGCTCAAAAAAAAGAATGTAACGATGATTTTCATCTCACATAGGTTGGAAGAGATAAAGTTGATTTGTGATTCCCTGACTGTCATGCGCGACGGAACTGTGGTTGCCGAAGAACAAATGCATTCAGTCGCTATCGATACCATTATCAAACAAATGGTAGGCCATGATATCAAGCATAAATATCCAAAGAAAGAATTTCCCATTGGTCCAGTTTCCCTAGAGGTAAAAGGACTTTCAAGAAAAGGTTTGTTCAATGATATCTGTTTTTCAGTTCATGAAGGAGAGATCCTTGGGGTTTCCGGTCTTGTCGGTGCCGGACGTACCGAGATGGCAAGGGGACTTACCGGCGCAGATCCCCTGGATTCAGGAGCGATTTTCATCGGTGGAGAAAAAGTAACAATAAAATCACCCAGGGATTCGATTCATGCCGGAATAGCCTTCCTTACTGAAGACAGAAAAAACCAAGGATTGATCTTGCTGCAATCAGTGGAATTCAATTCTACCTTGGTAAATTTGGAGGACTTCAAGAAAAGGAAATTCTTCATTGATCTCAAGAAGATCAAGGAAGCTTCGCAGAAAATGGTAACTGACATGAGGATCAAAGTTCCCAGTGTCGCCACGCTTGCCGGTCAATTGAGCGGTGGAAATCAACAAAAGGTGGTCATTGCCAAATGGCTGATGACCCAAGCCAGGATCTTTATTTTCGATGAACCGACCAGAGGCATAGATGTTGGAGCAAAGATAGAAGTGTACAACCTGATCAACGAACTGGTCAGCAAGGGGGCTGCTGTCATCATGATAAGTTCTGAGATGGATGAATGCATGGGTATGGCTGATCGCATCATTGTCATGCATGAAGGTGAGATAACAGGGGAGTTCCTGCGAGATGCCTTTACTCAGGAAAACATTATGTATGCTGCTTCCGGTATACGGGTAAATGCTTAAATAAAGAGGACAATATGACAAAGATACGGTGTGGTGTAATAGGATTGGGGCGACTTGGTTCTCAGCATGCTGCAAATATTGCAGGTTGTATCCTTGGCTCTGAATTGTTGGCTGTGTCAGATTCTTCCCCGGAGGTACTGAATCGTTTCCAAAGTCAGTACCCCCTGGTGCAAACTTTTCAGGATTATCATGAACTTCTGGCCCTGAAGGAGCTTGATGCTGTAGTAATAGCTTCCTCTACAAGTATGCATTATGAAATGATAGTTGCCTCTTTGCAGGCAGGAAAAGCAATTTTCTGTGAGAAACCCCTTACCCTTGACAGAAAGGAAGCTTTGGCTCTCAAAACACTGGTACATGAAAAGAAAGCGTTTGTCCAATTGGGCTTCATGCGACGCTTTGACAAGGGGTATCAGCAAGCTAAGAAGATGATTGAAAGTGGGGCAATCGGAAAGCCGATCTCCCTATTGGGGATCAGTCGCGATCCTTCCTGTCCTCCTCTTGCCTTTGCAAAGACGAGTGGTGGTCTGATAGCTGATCTTTGCGTGCATGACATTGATCTCTGCCGTTGGTTTTCCGGTTCAGAGGTAACCCAGGTGTATGCCAGGGGTGGCGTAGTTCGATATGACGAATTGCTTAAAATCGGGGATATTGATCATGTCAATATTGATTTTACGTTCGAGAATGGATTTCTTTGCTCCTTGGAAGGCAGTCGGAATTCTTCATATGGGTACGATGTGAGAACTGAGGTTGTCTGTACCCAAGGAGCTGCCTTTATCGGAAAGCTCAATGATTCATCTCTAAGAGTTATGGATTCCCAAGGTATCCATAAAGAGACGATTCCCGGGTTCCTGGAACGTTTCAAGGCTGCTTATCTAGCTGAAATGGAACATTTTATTTCTGATCTCAGGGAAGGGAATCCTTCTTCTGTACCGGTTGAAGAGGGCCTTATGGCATTGGAGTTGGTTTTGGCGGCCAATGAATCCTTGCGTACAAACAGTCCCGTTTCTATCAAAAATACAAAAGATATCTGAAAAAATGGGCGGAGGAAGCAGTTATGAATTTATCGGTAATGAATCTAAAGAAGAAACTCAGGGAAAGGGCAACGCACACAAAGCACCATAGCTATGGAATTATTCTCAGTTTGGTAGTCTTGTGCATTATCATTGCAATACTGTCACCTCGGTTTCTGACTGTTGATAACCTGAAGAATGTCGCGGCGCAAGCTACTGTAACTGCCATAATATCGGTTGGCGGGTTCTTGGCAATCCTGACAGCCGGTATCGATCTTTCGGTGGGTTCAATTCTTGCCTTATCCATCATGATGATGGGTATCTTTGCCGTGAACCTGGGAATTGATCCCTATATTTCAATGTTCCTGTGTCTTGTCGTCGGAAGTCTCATTGGTCTTTTCAATGGGCTCTTGCTTACAAAACTAAAACTTCCGCATCCCTTCATCTCTACGATGGGCACAAAGTATATAGCAAGGGGATTTGCCCTGGCCGTAACAGCTGCTGCCCCGATAAGTGGGTTTGCTGCTCCCGTCCAGTTCTTGGGCAGTCGTTCCGTAGGACCTATTCCTGTGAGCGCCTTACTGGTTGCCGTTCTCTATTTTTGTATGTATATGTTTTTGACCAGGACAGCAATGGGAAGGCATATCTATGCTGTCGGCGGAAATGTTGAAGCCAGTAGGTTGAGTGGCATCAACGTAGATAAGGTTCTCTGTGTTGTCTATACAATCAGTGGTTTTACCGCGGCCTTGGCAGGTATCGTATTGGTCGGTCGTGTAAATGCTGCCTATCCCCTTGCCGGGCTTGACTATGAAACCGATGCCATTGCGGCAGTCATTATAGGTGGTGCCAGCTTTTCTGGTGGAGTAGGCAAGATAGGAAACACCATTATCGGAGTTTTGGTTATTGCCGTTTTGAGAAATGGGTTGAATCTATTGAATGTAGATTCTGCCTACCAGACCGTTGCAATAGGTGTTGTCATTATCCTGGCTGTGTATCTTGATGTCCTTCGCCAGCGTAAATCCAAAGTTTCCCATTAAGAAACAAGGAAAGTGCATTGCACTTCCTTTGGAAATAAGTTTTCGGTATCTTCTTCGTTTCATGACAAAAAGGAGGATTGAAATGAAAAAAATTAGCGTGGTTCTTCTGATTCTGGTGCTTTTTCTCATCCCTGCAAATGTTTTTGCACAGGGTGGAAAAGAAGTTGACACTGCTGCAAGCGGTGGCAAAATGAAAGTTTCCATGGTTCTCAAGACACTAAGCAGTGAGTATTGGAAACGTGTTGTCGCCGGTGCAGATGAAGCAGCGGCAAAGTATAATGTTGATCTGACCAAGCTTGGTCCTCCCTCCGAAGACGCGATTGAGCAGCAAATCAACATGGTACAAGATGCTTTGACGGCAAACCCTGTGGCCTTGATTTTTTCACCGTCCCAGCCGGCGACTGCAGTCAATGTCTTGAATTCGGCAAAGGCCAAGGGAATTCCGGTAATATTGGTTGATACCCCCATGCCTGATGGCTTTACAGATTATGCTACGTTCATCGGCACTGAAAACTATGCTGCCGGAAAACTCGGAGCCGAGGCAATAATCAAGAAAGTCGGAAAGAGCGGAAAGGTAGTCATCATTGAAGGTGCACCGGGAAATCCGACCACAACCCAGAGAGCTGATGGAGCCCAGGATGCTTTCAAGGCTGCTGGATATGAGATTCTTTCCCGTCAGCCTGGATATAGTGACCGTGAGAAGGCTTATACGACCATGCAGAATATCTTGCAGGTCAACAAGAAAGTTGATGCAGTGTTCGCCTCAAATGATGAGATGGCCTTGGGTGCCTTACGTGCACTCCAGCAGGCAAAAGTGAATGCCGCTGTTGTCGGTACTGACGGAAACAAGGGTGCCCTGGAATCGATTCTGGCCGATGGGCTGTTTGGATCCGTTGCCCAGAAACCAGAGATGATGGGATATTTAGCTGTTGAGAATGCCATCAAACTATCAAAAGGTGAGACAATCGAGAAGCGGATTGATAGCGGCGTCGATGTAATTACAAAGGAAACCGCGCAAGCTGCCTTGGATAAGCTCTAGAAGTTGTCTGTATGCTTTTGGGGGAGGCTAGGTAATGCTCTCCCCCTTTCTGCTTTTCTTGGTTATATGTTGGAACTGCTGTAAAATTTGATGATCAGGGAGGATTCATATGGGCGATTCAATCGTTTCGATCGGCATCATTGGTGCCGGAGGAATGGGAGGGCAACATGCCCTGAATATGTATTCTTCCTTGGCTGGTGCAAGACTTGTCGCCCTTTCGGATAAAGATGCAGATAAAATGGAATCCATTGCTCGATTGACAGGTAATCCTCACCGATATAAGGATCCTTATGCATTGATTCTTGACAAGTGTGTCGATGCAGTTGTTATTGCTTCCCCTGACAATACTCACGCAGAGTTCGTTTTATCTTGTCTTGAAGAGGGGAAGCCTGTGTTTTGTGAAAAACCTTTGGCAACTAATCTACAGGATGGCTTGAGAATTATTGAAAAGGAAGTCTCTCTGGGCAGAAAACTGGTTTCTCTTGGATTCAACCGACGTTTCGATCCTTGGCATTGTGATGTCAGAAAGGAATGTCAGTCAGGGAATCTGGGAAAACCGCTTCTCTGGAAGGGAGTACATCGAAATGCCTCGGCGATGTATGCAAATTCCGGTGCGTTTATTTTGAATAATTCAGCAGGGCACGATGTGGATTCTGCTCGATGGATACTGGACTCTGAGGTTCAGCAGGTTTTTGTATGTGGCTTGAAATCCAGGGAAAGCTTACCTATGGATGCCCAGGACTTGCTGATAATCAATATGGGTATGGAAAATGGGACGCGTGCCGTTGCCGAGGTGTATGTAAATGCTTCCTATGGCTATGAGGTGTCCGTTGAGGTCGTTTGCCAGGAAGGGGTTGTCTCCACGCTTGCTCCCGAGAAAATTGTCGTGAGAAATAAAAGCGGAAGATCTGTTGCGCTATCTGATGATTTTAGGCAATATTTTTCTGAATCCTATCGCATGGAAATGGCAAGTTGGATAGAAAGTATCAGAAACGAGCAGCAATTTCTTGGTTCTGATGCCTGGGATGGCTATTCAGCCATGGTAGTAACGCAAGGGGCAAGTATTTCCCTTGCATCGGGAAAAATCGTGAACCTCGATGCAAGGAAGAAACCGTTGCTATACAACCGACTGGGAATATAAACTTGGTATTGAATCCTTTGGAATTATTCGGTACGAGACAAAAGGATCTGATGCAATGAGTGAAGGACGGCCAAATGCCAGGTTTTTCTGTCCTTGAAACCTATCACAAGTATATTGGCCATCTGTATTGTGATGATAACCTTGGACGTTACGAATCGGGGACAGGAGAGATCAACGATGGCTGGATTTCTCATCGATTGGATGGTTTATTCCATTCGGGGGAAGAGCTTTTGAGCTATCTCCCTTTCAAACATATGAAAAAACTGTCAGAGCAGTGATGTCCCTATGATGAACCAGTTGCTTATCCACTCCTTGAAGTTGTATAAAAAGATATACTGTGATTAGTCAATTGCTCTAAAGGAATCGAATATGGTAAGTATCAAAGAAATAGCAGAAAAGGCAGGCGTCTCGGTCTCTACTGTTTCCCGGGTAATCAATGATAAGCAGAATGTGAATCCCGAGAAGAGGGCAAAAATCCTGCAAATGGTAAAAGCTACCGGATATGTTCCCAACAGAGCTGCGAGGGACATGGTCATGAAACGTAGTTTTACGGTCGGGATCATTATCCCCATGACGTTCAATATGTTCCAACGTCAATTATTTTCTGATATTGAGCATCATTTGGAGGAATTTGGCTACCATTCCAGTTTTTATTTCGTTGCCATGAGTCAGGAGAGTGAAACAGCCTGCCTGAGACGACTGAAAGGTGAAAAGACTGATGGGGTAATCTTGCTTCATGAGATAGAGTTGCCTGAGTTCCATGAGTACTTGGAAACAAATGATATTCCTTCTGTAATCGCTACCTTTGAGAAGGAACAGTGGAAGGCGACCAGTATACATATCAGCGAGAAAGAAGCTGCTTGCGCTGCCGTTAACCACTTGATCATGCTCGGTCATAAAGAAATTGCCCTTATCTGCGGGAAACGATATTCTTTCGGAAACCAACGCTGGCAAGGGTATATGAATGCACTGGAAGCTGCTGGAATTTCCTATGATGAGAAAAATGTTGTTTTTGTCGATTCTTACAGTATTCCTGATGGTATGGCGGGAATGAAAGAATTGCTTGATCGGAAACTATCTTTTTCTGCTTTGTTTGCCATTACCGATGAATTGGCCATTGGGGCAATGAGATACTTGGAGGACCAGGGGTATCATGTCCCTGGTGATATTTCGGTGGTAGGGTGCGATGATATCGAAATATCTTCATATACCATTCCCCGTTTGACGACAATTCGGCAACCGGTTTCGGAAATGGGCCATATGTCAGTTTCCATGCTCCATTCGCTGATAACCAGTGAAAGCAAGATGAACGTGAATATTGCTCTTCCCTTCACCTTGATCGAAAGGGAGTCAACAGCCAAACCAAAGAAAGCCAAGCTACTTCCGTAACATTCCAGGAGTTTTCCTCTCATATCTCTTGAATACCCTGATAAAGGAGATGTCGCTGGAGAATCCGACTTCCAGGGCAATCTCCTTGATGCTTTTATTTGTTGAAAGGAGCATCTCTTTTGCCAGCTTGATTCTCAACTGGTTGATATATTGCACGACTCCAATTCCATAGGTTTCCTTGAAGGTTGTTGAAAGGTATGAGTTGCTGACTGATAATTTCTCTGCAAGTTTATACAAGCCTAAAAAATAGTCGGTATATTCACTATCGATGATCTCTTTTGCCTGTTTTGCCATACTAGGTTGCGAAAAAACCTTAGCTGGGCTTGCAACTTCCTTGGTGCAGAGCGAAAGGACTGACAAGAATCTTGATTTCCAGTATACCCCTTGTTCATCAGTACCTATTTCATGAGCGATGGACTGTGCACGAAAATATGTATTGAATACCTCAGCTAACGGTTCTCCCATTGTTTTTGAAATTGTTTTTTGTCCATTAAACATTGAGTCGATCACTACCAAGATGGCATGCCCATCGTTTTTCTTGAGAGCCAGTTCCAAGGATTGCAAGAGAGTGGAGTTGTCATTCTTTTCGCTTGCAAACAGTATCGATCCCGCGTTTCTGGAATTGCCTGGATACTCTTTCAAGACAGCAGTGAAGCGATCCCTGATTCCCAGTAAGGAGTCTGAACCAAGGGCGATAAGAGCTTGGGTATCAACGGAGACGAAGACTTGTTCCCTGATCGTTCTGGCAAGGTTCTCCAGCTGTTGATTCTCCAGGACTTCATCTGCATGGAGAACCATGACAAAAAAACTTTTCCATGGAGTTGCCCAGCACTCATAGCCCAATTCAGTGAGAAGTGACATGAATCTATCATTATTGACCTGGCCAATATCCTGTGGTGATGAAAAAATAATAGGATAGAAATACTGGTTTTGCATCATGATTCCATTGCGTTTGGCTATTTGGAATGCTTGTTCCTCACTGGTAAGCGAAGGGGAGAGCAGCAAGAGCAAGAATAGGCTATCAATATTGTCTTGTTGGGCTTCCAGTTTGGATATTCGCAAGGATTTTTCATCCAGAAGCAAGTCCAATCTATTGTTTATGGTTGTATATTCATCTGAAACTGAGTCAGGGGAAGCTCCCATTTTCAACAGGAGTTCCCGTAGCGGTTTGCTTGTGGCCACACTGAGGCTCAGCGAGAGGATAAATGCCGCAATTCCGATGAGAAGGATTCCCCCTAGCGTGAGAATGAGTAACAACCTCAAGGAACGATAGCTATCTCCAAGATCATAGATGTTTACATAGGAAAGATTTGAAAAGCTTGATGGAATGACGTGAATTTGCAAGGAATTTTTATTGAGTATTTCATATTTACCATTTGCAAGGTCAATTCCCTCCAATAGGTTCTCTGTTGACGAGCGATAGTTCTCCTGGATCAAGGGAATCCCGTCTGCAAGCAAGGAGAGCTTGAAATTCTTGATAGTTGGGGTAATTTGCTCTGAGAAGGATGAAAACAAGTTCTTGATGTTCAAGACAAACACGATATATCCTTGGGGATTCTGGTCATCCCCGATTCTTCTCAGATAGCAGAGAGATTGCTTCTGGGGAAATGACAGTACTGATAACTCAAGAGGTGCCGTAGAAATATCCTCGATCCAATTTGCGTACGTGTCCGTATGTTGATTGCGATAGAGTGCAAAAAAGGATTTGGAAGGGAAGCAACCAATATTTCCCACTATCAAATCAGATTTAGGGTAATAGATGTAAATATCATCTACGATGGGGGTAATCGACTGATAATTCAAGAGATCCAGGGAAAGCTTGTAGATGGGATCAGGGACCCGTTCATAGGATTGAGTATGTTTTGCAGTATCGATACTGGTGGTGTTCAGTTCCAAGAAAAGTGAATAGCGACGAATGTTCTGCAACTGATCATCCAGGGAATTTTTCACGAAGGCACTCATCGATTGGTAATTCTCAAATGTATCCGATCGTAGCGTTTGCATGAGGTATCCAAGGATAATCGAGCAAAACAGGAGGACCAATAACACTACGGTCATGATGTTCATTACCGTTCGAACTTGTGATTTACTTAGTTGCATTATTGTTTTTCCTCCTCTTACGTAGTTTATCCACATGGAAATTGCCACATGATATCAGAAAAGAGGAAGGAAAAACAGAGGAGAAAAAAGCTGAGGGTTCCTTGGTTACAAAATCCTCAGAAGCTTTTCGTCCAGGGAAGTCTCTATCAATCGATCCAGTACTTTTTCTCGTAATTGCAACAGATACTCAGGGGCGCGTGGGTAATCGGTAAAAGTGAAGGAACAGTTTTGTTCCGATTTGACAAGTTCGATCACTTTTTCCCTTCCAATTCTTGACTCCAGCATACAAAGGTACCGTAAATCAAAAAAGGCCTCTTTCTGTACTTCATTTCTCAAGGAAGAGAGTGGTTGTCCATCCTTGCCAGGGTATACCAAAAAAGGATCCCCAGCTGGAAAGGCCTTGTTGCCATCGGTGGTGGTAAAGGGGTTGATGGCATTACGTGAATTCTCATCATTATAAAAATTATATCCCCAATGAAGGAATCCAGAGATTTCATACAGATAGCATAACACTCCCATGATCCTGTTTCTGGCACTGGGGAGCGCAAGGAATCGATTGGGAACCAAGTTGCCTTGGGCTATGCAATAGTAAGTCCAGAGCGGCCGTACATTTTCCTTGAACAATTCAATATGGTCATTGGCAGGAATCGGGATTTGTACGCAACCTTTTTTATAGAACTCATAACTGCTGAGGGCATCCATGATCTGGTACCCTTCCAGAAGATCGGCAATTTGATTCTTTGCAGCAAGGTAGCTGTCCATGTTCGAATCATTGGGTTCATCAGAGATATGGAAAAACAGATGGGTTCGGTCGAAACCTGCTTCTTGTGCTTCTTTAAGAAGAGCAGGAACGAAAGCTTCGAGAAAATTCCGATAGGCAGGATCGGTAGCTGCCACATGCCAGCCAAACAGCTGTTTTTCTTTGCCATCTTCCTCAACCAGTATCTTTGGGGTTTTTTTCGCACCCCACTGGGTAAAGAAATGGGCGAATTCCAGGGAAGTAATCCCTTCTTCCTTGCATACAGCACACCAACGTCTGAATTTTGAAAAATCAAACGTGTAGGAATCTTCCTTTTTACTAATGGAGACCAGCTGTACCGTTGTTCGCTCGCCGCCGATGCTTGTATCGAGAGGGGGTGTAAAGATTGGGGTGAGCAACAGGTTTATGGCACATTCCTTGGCAGCAAAACGAATATAGTTGTGTACTATTTGCCAGTGTTCCTCGCTCCAGGCCTGTACATGATAATAGTTGCATAGGCAATCGACATGGAACCATTCGGTGTGAAACAGTTTCAGGGCGGGTAACTTTTGGTCAAGCACGGTAAGATGCAAGGTTTTTCTCCAAAAAGTATTGGCAATTTGCTTCTCTTCGTTTGTATCGGGATCGACCACGACCTTGCTGGCATTCAGGGTAAGCGAATAGGTCCCGCTCTTGCAATCCTGCAAGGGAAGGGTTATCCAGAGGCTCCTGTATTGATCGGCCATTGGCCTGATGCGTCCCTTGGAAGGAAGGAGCAGATCTGGGAAGAGACCAGGAGTCGTCGAAAGGTAGAAGCGGTCACGCTTTTCGGTTGCCAGATATTGGGCTGGTACAAGTTCTACATCCCTGAACGTAGATTCGCCTGCTTCTGTTTGCAAGGAAATGTCAAAGTATTCAAATCTGCAACTGTTATCTGCATTGGTGAGCTGATAGACCAGCTGGAATGAAAAGGTATCTCCGATTGCTGCCATGAAAGAGTCCTTGACCAAGGCGGTCGGTCTTTTATCAGGGAAAACCTTCTCAAGGGAGCTGCAGAGAAAAAATTCGTATTGGTTCATATGTGTCTCCAAGTCAACCTTTGATGCCACTGAGCGCGATACCTTCAACAAATTGTTTCTGAAGGAACATATACAGAATGAATGGGGGAAAGAAGGTGAAGGTCGCCCCTGCCATCACCAACCCATAGTTGGTGGAATAGCTTCCCTCCAGGGCAGCAATGGCCAAGGTAAGGGTTTTCATCGACGGTTTCGATGCAATTATCAGAGGCCACAAAAAATCGTTCCAGCTACTGATAAAGGTGAAAATGACCAACGAAACCAAAACAGGTTGTACCAAGGGGATGACTATGGTAAAGAAAATCCTGTTTTCGCCACAGCCATCGATGCGTGCGGCATCAAGCAAATCATTGGGAAGACTGACCATGAACTGACGAATGAGAAAAACCCCGAAAGCATTGATGATGGGAAGAATGAGGGCAATATAGGTGTTCATCAGTCCAAGGTTCTTCATGATTATGAAGACAGGTATCATCGTGACTTGTCCGGGAATCATGAGCGTTGCCAGATAGATTGCAAAGAGCTTATCCCTGAAAGGAAAATGTTTTTTCGCAAAGGCATAGGCGGCCATCGAAGAGATGAGTCCATTCAAGATACAGGCTGAAAACGTAACAATGATGCTGTTGCGAAGATTTACCAGGATATTGAAATTCTTTATAACCTTGATATAGTTGAGGGAACTGAAGGTTGCAATATCGAAATCAAGGTTCAGGGTATCCTTTTGGGTCAAGGACATCAGTGCCATGTAGAGAAAGGGAATGCAGGCAATGACTGCAGAAAGGGTCAAAAGTGTTTTGAACAGATAGATACGTAGTTCTTTTGGTTGCTTGGTTTGTTTATTCATTGTCGGTATCTCCGAACACCTTACGCTGAATGGCCTGGGTAAAGAGAACCAGTGCAAATAACAGGAGCGCAATGGCAGAAGCGTATCCCATGTTATAACCTTTGAAAGCTGAGTTATAGATGGTAAGTACTAATGTTACCGTAGACATGCCTGGACCTCCCCCTGTCATGGTGAAAACCATATCGAAAATTTGGAAGGACCAGATTGTTCCCAGGGTTACTACCAGATACGTGACCGAGGAGAGTCCTGGAAGCGTGATGTGGAAAAAACGTTGCCATGGGGTTGCCCCATCCACTTGGGCCGCTTCATAACGTTCCTTGGGGATATCGAGTACCCCTGCATAGAAGATAACCAAAAAATATCCGACATTCTTCCAGATAGTAGCCATGCAGATACTGATCATCGACGTGTATTTTCCTCCTAGCCAATTTACAGCAGGAATATGGAGGAATTCCAAAAAAAGATTGATTGGCCCATGGGGTTCCAAAAAGATTGACCAAAGGGTTCCTACCAGCACTGAAGAGGCAATGACTGGAATAAATAGGGCGCTTTTCAAGGTATCCCCGAATTTTCCCCTAAAATATTCAGCTATGAGATGGGCAAATACCAAGGAAGTGATTGTTTGCAGGGGAACTGTAATCAAGGTAAAGACAATAGTATTTATTATTGAGGAGGTAATATAGGGGTCCGAGAGCATCCGTATATAATTCTTCAAGCCTACAAGTTGAGGAGGTTTGATAATGTTATATTTGGTAAAGCTAAAAAAGATGTTCATGGCAATGGGAATAAGCGAGAAAATGCAGATGAGAATAAAACTGGGTAAAATATATAGATAAGATTGGATGACATCTTCTTTTCTGTAACGCATCGGACACTCCTTGATGAAAATCCCCTCCAGTTAAAGAATACAGGTAATAAAACTATATGAGCGAAGGGGAGTAGGTTCTTCCAGTTCTGTTGGATCACGTGAAAATAGGGCACAGGCGGAGACTGCTCTCCGCCTGGTTTGTTCTGGACAATACATTAGTTCAGGACATTCTTGCTATAATCCATTGTCATTTGAATTGCTTTCTCTGGACTGACTTCACCCATCATCATGAGCTGGAGGTTCTTGCACATGTTATCCATGATGGTTGCAGAACCTTTTGCTACGGGAAGGGTGTGGAAATAGGCAGTATCCTGCTCATACATATCTTTGAATTGTGGATTGTCATTATAGACTTCATCTCGTGAAATTGGGGTGAACTGAGCCACTTCAGTATGGAATTTTGTCATGATTGGGGCACTGGTAATGGTTTTGATCAAGCTTGCTGCCAAATCTTTATGCTTGGAAGCGCTGTTGATGATCAAGGCATCACTTGCAACCCAGATTGCCTTGGTTTTCTTTTCAAGGCTAGGAATGAAATCCCAGTTGATTCCTGCATCAGTCAAGCGTTGTCCTGTTTTGGCATCCATGCAAGCAAATGCAATGGTGCCTTGCTTGAAATCATCCCTTACAGTGGTTCTGCCCAACTCAGCCTCATCGATGATGCCATATTTGAAACGAAGGTCATACAAGAATTGTGCGGCTACAATTGCGGCATCATTGTCCATCAGGGCCAGTTTGGTTCCTTCATCATTATAGATCTTGCCACCTGCCTGCCAGAGGTAAGGGAAGTAGTTGTCATCCAAGAGTCCGATGGAAGGGTCGGCCCAAGCCTGTCCGAATGGCGTAACATCAGGTACATTCTTCTTGATCAAGAGGCAAGCCTGAATGAATTCGTCCCAAGTCTGTGGAAGTTTTGTGACCCCAGCTTTTTTAAGGATGTCCATATTGGCATACATGACTCGTGCATTGCCGACGACAAAGGGAAGGGCATATTGGGCACCTTTGATTTTGCCTTGGTCGTAGTAATAATAATTATCTTTCTCGGCTTGGGTAAAGTACGGGTCCAGATTTTCCAAGGCACCCATTTCAATGTAATCATCGAACATTTGCATGTACATGTAGCCTACATCGGGGCCGTCCCCAGAAGCAAAGCCTGTAAGATACTTTTCCTCATAACCGCCCCAAGGTGTAATCTCAATTGAAAGATTTACATTGTTTTCTTTAGCCCAGGGAGCGAGGGTTGTTGACCAGAATTGCTCATCGAGAGTGTCTCCTGATGAGGCAAACGGTGGAAGCCAGAGAAGCAAATCGGTTTTTTTTGCAGTATCTGTTGCAGCGGTTTCTTTTGATCCTTGGGCAAAAAGCGGTGACAGGGATGCACAGATTGCTAGGATAGAAATAATCAGTACAGTTTTTTTCATAGTCCAGTAACTCCTTACAAAGATGATTTTTATTGTAGGTGACAAAGATACTGCCGTAAATTTTCTATTTTTCCTATAGGGATAATTTGTTTTCGAGCTTACGATTCTTTTGGTGACTAACCATTATTGCTATTTTATAACTGTAACAATTACAAATAAATACTATTAAATAATTAAAAAACAAGAGCAAAATTGCTCATGTTTTTTATCTTGATATTGCGTAATTAAAATGAATATCCATACATAAAATATACAAAATTTGAACTAAATCTTTTTTGAGGTATTTGAAGTGTCCTTGTCTTTGGTTAGTTTTTATCATTTCCCCTTACATAAGATTGACCAAATAGTGATGGCATAGTAAGTTTTCCTTGTCGAAATAAAAACACAGTTCCGGTTGGTAGTCCGGACGCAGATACCTGTCAGTAACCTGCCTCCTTGGTTGTCCGTTTCCGACATTTGATTTTTATAGGAGGCCATATCTATGGAACGGATCGAAGGCAGTTGTACTGTCTATTTTGATGCCCCTTTTTGGGTAGGGGTATTTGAGTGTAGCTACATGGGAACGTATCAGGTAGCAAGGGTTGTGTTCGGCGCAGAGCCAACACCTCAGGAATTTCTTGATTTTCTTGTAAATCAGTATGATCGGATTCATTTCAGCACTCCGCTTGAAGTCCAAAACATTTCCCCAGATACCAAGATGAATGTAAAACGTGCAATTCGAAAGGTAAAAAAGGAAACAGTAAAGGGAATTGGAACGGCAAGCCAGTTGGCCTTGAAAAAACAGCGGGAAGAAATAGCCGTAACGCGAAAGGCGAGCAATAAGGTGAGAAGGGAAGGTCAGTTGGAAAGAAAATTTCTTCTCAGGCAAGAAAAGCGAAAAGAAGCAAAACGAGGAAAGTAGCAGCAGAGAACTTACCTTTTACCTTTCAGCATATTGCTCTTTTGGAATACCCAGATTTTCCTGTTTGCCTGCAATTTTCCCTGTCTATCGGTTTTCATTTATTTAGAAACTGAGACGGTGTATACTGATTAACAGAAGAGGCTCATTCGATGAAAATTGCATGTATCAGTGATGTTCACGGGAATTTGCCTGCCTTTGAGGCCGTAGCCAACGATATCTGTCAGGAAAAACCTGATATGGTAGTATTCCTTGGTGATTTGGTTTTTTGTGGTTTGTATCCAAGGGAATGCTATGAGATGCTTCTGTCCTTGCATCCTTCTTGCTGTATCAAGGGTAATACCGATGCAAATCTGGAAGAGATCACTTCTTTCAAACCGAGTACTGACCTGGAAAAAAAACTATATGAGAATATGGCTTATTGCGATCAACAACTCACAGAACAGGCAAAGGCCGATATTGCTTCCTGGCCAATCGCCCAGCGCATTGTCCTGGAGGGTGAAGAGATAATTGCCTGTCATGGAAGTCCGTATCATTCCAAGGATCATTTGGCACTGGGCAGCAATCAATTGAAGCTTTTATCTTGCAAGATTGAAAAAGAAAAGGTAGGCCATATTTTTTGTGGCCATACCCATATTCCCCAAACTTTCATGCTTGGAAATACCACGATAGTAAACGCAGGAGCCATCGGATATTCCTTTGACGGAGATAAAAGGCCTTCCTACTGCCTGGCAACCTTTGGCAGGGAGATTGAGACTATCCAGATAAAAAGGCTGGGCTATGCAAGCGAGGGATACAAAAAGAAGGTTCTGGGCAGTCCCCTTTTTGGTCACGATCTTTGGTATATCCTTGAACATGGGACCTACGAAAAGAGGGCTTGAAAAGGAACGGCTCTGTATTTCTGCAACTAGGGCGAGTTTCAAAAGTCATGATGTTTCCAGGGATTTTTGCAATTCTGGAACAAAAATCATTCAAACAAGGAGATTGAGAAAGATTTGATTCCTTTTCTCCTTTGACAAAACTGTTTCATTACAGTACCTTTTAGCAAGAGTTTGTAAGTAGGAGTCATGCATGCAGAACTTTCTTATCGGTCTCGGAATCGGAGTTGTTCTTGCTATCGTCCTTGTGGTTACGATGTCGGTGAAACGACACAAGGAAATCCTTGTCGCGACCAAGGAGAACGAAAGACTGAAGCGGATGATTACTGACAGAATGGACCTTGAGGGTGATGGGATTGCGAAATTGAAAGATCTTACCGAGGAGCTCAAGAAACAAAACGAGAATCTCAGGATCAGTTTGAATACCTATTCCCAGAAACCTGGTAGGAAGGAAGTTGCAAGACTTCATGTCTATCAGCTTGCCGTTGACCGATTGACGATCAATAGCCCTGGTTTCGGGGCAGCTTGGCAGGCGGCACTCAAGGAAAGTGAAGACGAGTTCCAGAAGACGTATATCGGAGTCCAACCGTTTATCAAACGATTGATTCCTATAAGGACGGATGCCTCGGTATTTCCCAACATGCTGGATACAGACGATAAAAATTGATCTCTTTGCCGAAATGGTGGAACTGGTAGACACAAGGGACTTAAAATCCCTTGACTGCAAAGTCGTACGGGTTCGATTCCCGTTTTCGGCATGCCTTATACAAAGTAAGGAATTACACCCAAATCAACAATATGTTGGCTTGGGTGTTCTCTTATTACAATGGAAATGATTGAAGACATGCAATCAGCTTGCCGATTGCTACTAATTAGTAGTATTTTGAATGTATGGAAAATAAGAGACTATTCGAAGAAGATGATATAAAGGATCTGAAGCTGATGATTGCACTCAGCAGGACTACCAAGCGGGTGCATGCAAGATCGGCGACAATTTTCATGACTGGAGGTTTGACTGCCAGCCGGTTTGCGGTTTTGGAAGCACTTTACCATAAGGGTCCCCTTACCATACAACAAATCATTGACGCAGTACTTTCAACCCCAGGAAATATGACCGTTGTCATCAGCAACTTGGTCAGAGACGGGCTTGCCAGGCGAACTGTCAATGCCCAGGATAATCGATCGGCTTTCATCGAAATTACAGAAAAGGGACGATCCTATATTCAGGAAATATTTCCACACCATGTAATTGATCTGAAAGATAGTTTCTCTGATTTATCAGAGGAAGAGAAAGACCAATTGATTCATTTATTGAAGAGAATCAAGTAAAGGGTATATGTATATACGAAAAATTATGAGTGAAATACAAAAAATAAAAATTATTGAATTTACTGATCCTGTTTGCAGTTGGTGTTGGGCCCTTGAACCCATTCTCAGAAAGTTGGAGACACGATATAAGGACCACCTTGAACTTACATTTGTCATGGGGGGCTTGGTACGGGATATCAGTGATTTCTATAGCAGTTCGATCAGTTCCGAAAGAAATCCTGAGCATACAAACGACGTTATCAATTCTCATTGGAAAGAAGCCTCCGCAAAACATCACATGCCTGTAGTCGCCAAGGGTTTTCATCTGTTTTCAAAGGAATATCCATCCGCCTATCCTTTGAACATTGCCTATAAAGCGGCTCAGATGGAGAACCAACAGCTTGCAGATAAATTCTTGCGAAGGCTCAGGGAGGCTTCCATTGTGGAAGCAAAACTGACCAATAGACAGGAAGTCCTTATTGAATTGGCTTCGGAAGTTGGCCTTGATGTCAGTCAGTTTATCTTGCACCTCAAGGATGGTTCTGCCGAAAAGGCTTTCAAGGAAGACCTTGCAACTACCCAACGATATGGCGTCCATGGTTTTCCTACTTCGCTTATCCAATATGGAAATAAAGAGGTTTTGCTTCGAGGATACCAGAGCTATGAGTCTTTTAAGGCTGTAATTGACTCCTTGTCAGGCGGGAAAATCATCGAGGCCATCTCTCCTGTTTCCAAAGAGAATATCTTGCAGTTCATCAAGACTTATAAAAGGGTAGCCCCTGAAGAAATCAGGATGGCTTTCGATATACAGGTATCAGAGGTTTCAGCCTATATGAAGACCTTGGTACAGGAAAAAATTGTTCGCAGTATTCTTGCCGGAAACGGAGAATTCATTGAACTTATAGGTAATCCGGTGGTTTGTGATCCGGAAACAGGAGTTTGCCAGATATGAATAAGCATAGTATAAAGATAGAAAAGATTGGATTTCACTGGTCTACAGAGAGTCCCTATTTGTTCGTTGCCCACCATCAGGATCATTATCCTGCCGGCAATGACCAATTAGGACCGAAGGTCTCGTTGCAAGGGCGTCTGATGGGACAGGATTTTTCAGGTAAGGATGGGTTTTCCATGTATCATGGAGAAGTCGTTCCAGGGTTCCCAATGCATCCCCACCGTGGATTTGAAACCGTTACCGTAGTGACACAAGGCTTGGTCGATCATTTTGACTCCAAGGGATCTTGTGGACGGTATGGCAACGGGGATGTCCAATGGTTGACCACCGGTAAAGGTTGTCAGCATGCCGAGATGTTTCCCTTGGTCCACAAGGATAGGGACAATCCCCTGGAATTATTCCAGATATGGTTGAATCTTCCTTCAAAGGATAAAATGGTCGAACCTCATTACAAGATGCTTTGGGCAGAGGATATTCCCAAAGTGAATTTTGAGGGAGGAAGCGTGGACGTCATTGCGGGAAGTTTTTCCGATACCTTGAGTTTGGATCCTTCCCCTGATTCCTATGCAATGGATCGAGCTCATCAAGTGGGTATTTTTCTGATAAAGCTGGAGGCCAAGGGTACTGTGGTGCTTCCCAAAAGAACCGAGAAAACCAAACGAAATCTGTATTTCTTCCAAGGAACAGATACTCTTTCGATCGATGGGGAGAAAGTTGAATCTTCCCATCGAGTGAAATTGGCTGGTGATGAAGAGATTCTCCTGGAAAATGGGAATGCCCAAAGCTTCCTGTTGATTCTTGAAGGAGAGCCAATTGATGAACCAGTTGAGCAGTATGGACCGTTTGTCATGAATTCAGAGTCAGAAATCCAGAAAGCCTTCGAAGACTATCAAGAGACGGAGTTTGGGGGGTGGCCCTGGGAACGTCCTGATCAAGTCAATGCTGGAACACAGGGAAGATTTGCCCGCTATGCAGATGGAAGAGTTGAAAATAGGTAGATGAATCGGTAGTCGATTTCGTAAAAGGGTCCAGAGGGAATTTTCCTCAGGACCCTTTGTTCAATTCCTGGTAGATGAAAAAATAATACCCTAAAAGATAGCTTAAAGGAACTTCCCTACCAAAATAGAGTGAAATGCTCGCCGATCATTATCAGGAGCAAGAATCCCCTACAGATGGATTTATAAAGAAATCAATACTGACAAAGCTGTTTCCATGGTAGACTTATATTGTAGTCAAGAATATTTGAACGATCTTTGGTTTGAATATTTTTTTTCTCATTTGATGTTTTTGCTACAGCAAAAATAAATAAAAGTGTATGAAAACGTTATCATATTATATTTATGTATTAAGAAGATTCAATGCTTACAATTTGATGGATACCGCAGAATATGCGGTTCCTCTTTATAAGTCGTTTTATATAAAAATTAATATATTCCTAACAAAAAAGAAATTAATTCATTCTTATAGTTACTGCAGAAACTCAGAATTTAAAAAAATGCCTTTTTACTTGACGATTCTTGAAAGCCATAAATATAATAAATCTGCTGGTAACGTTTTCAATTATCGGTTCATGATACCTTATTTCAGGGTGGAAATAAGAAAGGGGAGGTTTGAAAGCTGAAAGGCGTTACTTAGTTTTATTGACGTCGTAGGGCTAGGCTTTGCGTTCGTTCCCAATGAAACGAATAGGTCGACCCCAAAAGGGTTTTTATGATCTTGCCGGAAAAAAACAACCAACTGATTGGAGTGCCTAATGAAAGTATCCAAAAAAATACGGATTGCATCTCTTGGGAAGAAAAGTATCTTGAACATATCTGAACCTTACTTGTTCTTACTTCCCGCTCTCACTGTTTTTGCCCTGTTTCTGTATTATCCCTTTATTCGTACAATGTATCTCAGTGCCTTTTTGACCAACAAAGTAGGCAAGCCAAAGATCTTTGCCGCATTCACGGCGAATGATAATTATCTTGCTCTGTTCAGGGATCCTTCATTCTGGGCAAGCATTGTCGTAACGTTTCAATTTGTTATTATCGTAGCACTTGGAGGGTTGATTATCGGCTTGACCACGAGTCTCCTTACAGAAAAGAAATATTTTGGGTCCAGTATAACGGCAGCAGTGTATGCCATGCCTATTGCAATAGCTTCCGCAGCTGCTTCCATGTCTTTCAAGATGATACTGCATCCGACCATTGGGTTGCTAAATTCCTTGATGGGCACCCAAATCAATTTCACTGGGGATTCTCATTATGCGCTGGCCGCAGTGGCGGGAATGACAATTTGGCTTACCAGTGGCATCAACTTCATTTTTATCAGTGCCGGACTTCGCGGAGTTCCTGCAGAACTGTACGACAGCGCCTCCGTAGATGGCGCGGGATATTGGAAAAAAGTTTTCAATGTCACCTTGCCGAGTATATCCCCTACATTGTTCTTCCAAGTGATCATAAATGTCATCGGAGCCTTTCAGTCCTTCAGCCAGATTAAGTTATTGACTGAAGGAGGCCCGGGGGATGCTACCAATGTTATGGTATGGTCAATATACAAAGATGCTTTCAGAAACTTTAGGTTCGGGTCAGCCGCAGCACGATCGATCATCCTTTTTTTGATAGTGCTTACCATTACGGTTATTCAGTTTAGATTCGAGAAGAGGAGTGTAAACTACTGATGCGAATAAAAACCATACAAAGAAAAAGATTGCAAAATGCAGGGCGTTTTGTATTGAATATTCCTCTTATGCTGATAATTTTGGTTCCTTTGCTGTATACGCTATCCATATCGGTAATGCCGGCTGACGAAATATACAGTAACCATCTTTTCCCGACTTCAGTCAATTTTATCAATTACATCCAGGCGTTCGTTAACCCCTATTATAACTTTCTGAGGATGATTTTTAATTCCTTTATCGTATCGACGGTCGTTATGCTAGGACAGATGGCTACCTGTTCGCTGGCAGCGTTTGCTTTTTCCTTCCTTGAATTCAAGGGAAAGAAAATATTGTTCATATGCGTTCTAGCCACGATGATGGTTCCCGGTGAGGTCACCATAATCGCAAATTACCTGACTATGGCCCAGTGGGGCTGGTTGGATACCTATCAGGCTTTGATTTTTCCCTATCTAACCAGTGCAATGGGAATCTTTCTGTTGAGACAGTATTATCTTACATTTGCGAAGGAATTATACGAAGCGGCCAAGCTCGATGGTTGTTCCAATTTACGTTTCTTGGCAAGTATTGTCCTGCCGCTTTCACGGCCGGCTCTCGGAGCCTTGGGCGCATACGTGTTCCTCAATACTTGGAATCAGTATATGTGGCCATTGTTGGTCACTAATTCGCGTGATTACCGTACTGTGCAGATAGGTATATCAATGTTGTATGACATTGATGCACAGTCCCTAGGCCTGATGATGGCAGGAGTTGTAATCGTAATTGTCCCATCCTTGAGTATTTTCGTTTTCATGAACAAGCAATTGATCAACGGCCTGATGGCAGGGGCAGTGAAAGGATAGTCCTTGGAGGAAGGGCTATTATGCTCTACCCCAGAGAACCTGCCGGTTGATTGAGATATTGGCAAAAGAACGAGTTTTACGTTCTTTTGGAATTATGTACGAGGAGGAGAGAAAAATGAAGAATGGAAAAGTGAAGAAAGTCCTTTGCTTGCTTCTGGTTGGTGTCTTTTTAGTTGGAACCTGTTTCGCCAATGGTGCCGCAGAGACAAGCAAGAGTGCTCCTGTAAAGGCTGCTGGACCTCAGGAAATTACGTTCTGGCATGCAATGGGAGGAGTGAACGGTGAAGCCATGGTCTCCATGGTGGATGAATTCAACAAGCAAAATGAGGGCAAGATACACGTAAATTACGAGTTTCAGGGCACTTATGATGATGAATTTTCCAAAATCCAGGCTGCTGGGGGAAATTATCCCTGTGATATCGTCCAAGTCTATGATATCGGAACTCGTTATATGATCGATTCTGGCTGGATAGTCCCAGTGCAGAAATACATTGCGAAAGACAACTACGATATCAGCCAGCTTGAACCTAATATTGCTGCTTATTACACAGTGGACGGAACTCTGTATTCCATGCCGTTCAACAGTTCCACTCCTGTTCTGTACTATAATAAGACGGCATTCAAGGAAGCAGGAATCACTACAGTCCCGACTTGTTTCGAAGATATCTATGCTATGGCAAGCAAGCTGAAGATTGTCAATTCCGACGGAAGCGTCCAACGCTATGGCTTCGGGATGGGTAACTATGGATGGTTCTTCGAGCAGTGGATCGGAAAGATGGGAAAGAACTATGTAAACAATAACAACGGACGTGGCAAAAATTACGCTACGGCAGTTGATTTTGACGCTAATGGTGGTGGTTTGCAAATTGTCAATGTTTGGAACAAGGTACTCAAGGAAGGAATTGCACCATATCTCAACCAAGGTAACAATGATGCCAAGGCAGCTTTTATTTCAGGAAATACCTGCATGGTACTCGAATCCACGGCAGCTTTGAAATCCTTGCTCCAGAACGTTGGGGACAAGTTTGAGATTGGCGTTGCTTACTTCCCTTCGATCAACCGCAATGATGTCGGTGGTGTCTCTGTTGGTGGTGGTTCAATGTGGATGATGAATACCGGCAACGAAGCAAAGATGGATGCTACCTGGGAGTTCCTGAAATTCATGATTTCCCCCGATATGCAGGCCATGTGGAATGCAAAGACCGGCTATTTCCCTGTAACTGTTGCTGCTGCCAATACTGCGACCTTCAAGGAGAATATTGCAAAGTATCCTCAATTCCAGGTTGCTCTTGACCAGTTGCACAGTTCTTCCCCGAAATATGCGGGAGCTTTGCTCAGCGTCTTTGCCGAATCACGTCAGATTGTACAGGACTATATTGCTCGTCTTGCCAACAATGAACTGACTTCACAGGCAACTGTGGATGGAATGGCCAAGGATATCAACAAGTCCATCACTAGTTATAACCTGGTCAATTATTGATTTGAAAAGACATGCCAACTAGAGTAATGGCTGGCATGTCACAAAATGACAAAAGGATGCCGAGATATATTGCGGCATCCTTTTTGAATCTACCGTTCTTGATGTAATTTATATAGAAACAGGCAGGGATCTTGAATCTCTGCCTGTTTTATGAATCGTCTTCAGTCACTATTTCTCGAAGTATTTGATAACTGCTTCCTTGCTATTTTCGATTGCTTCAGGAATTGAGACTCTTCCGGCAAAAGCAGCCATATCCTTGAATCCTGTTCCGGTAAGGAGTGTGCAGACGCTGACTTCCTTGCCAAACTTTTCAAGAAGCATCTTACTGTCCTTGACTACTCCTGCCCAGGCGCAAGCGGCTGCAGGTTCCACGAATATGCCTGCTTCCCTGGTCAGCTCAAGTTGAGCCTCGAAAATCTCGGTATCCTCGACTTCTGTGGCCCAACCCTTGCATTCCTTGATGTAACGCACGGCCATGCGTCCGTTTGCAGGACTCTCGACGCTAATGCTGTCCGCTCGGGTTGTGGCATTTTCCAAACATTTGAATTCACCAGTCTTCCAAGCCTGGCTGATGGCATTGCTTTGTTTGCTTTGCACACAGACAATATGGGGCAGCTTCTCGATTATCCCTGCTTCCAGAAGGTCCTGGAAACCTTTGAATACCCCTGCATAGATACAACCATCGCCAACAGGTACGTACACAACATCAGGGACTTTCCTTCCCATTTGTTCGAACAATTCGATGGAGATGCTCTTCTTTCCCTCTATAGTCATCGGGTTGTACGCGGTATTGCGGTTGATTCCCCCAAAACGTTCAGTATAGGCAATCGAAAGGGCAAAGGCATCATCATAGGTTCCCTTGACGGGAACCACTGTTGCCCCATAGAGGACACTTTGCATCAATTTGTTGATCGGGGCCGTAGCAGGGACAAACAGGATGATATCCAATCCATAGGCCGCCCCTGCACAACTCATGGCTGCGCCTGCGTTACCGGTCGAGGCCAAGGCAATGCGATTTTCTCCATGGGCAATGGCCTGGGCTGCAATCAACTGGCTGGCACGATCCTTGAATGAACCCGAGGGTAGGGCACTGTCAAGTTTGCATGTCAGGTTCTTGATTCCATATTTCTTGCAAAGGCGAGCAGGCGTAGCCAAGGGAGTTCCCCCAACTGGATATACTTGTGGAGTAGGTATGGTATAAGGAAAGAAATCATACATATCCACATGATCCTTTTTTGCCAAGGCTTGCAGATCGTCTTTGTTGAGCCTGACAATCAGGTTGCCCTTGGGAAACGTAGATCCGTCATTGAGTCTGGAACAATCGGGACACTGGTAGAGCACCTCTTCCGATTCAAAGGTCTTGCCACAATCGCAACATTCATAGGTAAACCGCATATTTCCTCCAAGATAAAAAATGCCGGACGATTAAGCCCGGCATTTTTGTAAAAGCGATATTATTTCGCCAAGACTTCCTTGTTGAACGCCTTGATCATCTCATCAATCTGATCTGCCAGGGCGGGAATCTGTTTCCAGTAGTCTTTGTCGTACCACTGGGCATTGATCTCTTCGTAGGTCTTGCCCTGCTGTTCAACCCAAGTATAGTACTTGAGGTTATGAACACGAAGCCTGTCGTAGTAGTTCAATTCAACGGCATTCTCGATACCTTGGTGGTGGAGACAAGCAGCCAAAGTGCGTGCAGCAGCCAGCTCATCGAACTTGCCCTGAAGGTCTTCCTGCTCCTTGATACGTGAGGTATACATGGCGGAACTATCGGTAAGGACGGTGAAGATTACATCATCTTCGTCCATTTCGTAGTATTTGGCCATTTTGATTGCGCCAAGGAAGTTGCCGATACCACTGATTCCGTACAACGGGAGGTTTGCGATATCTTCATCATGAACACCAATTTCCTTGAGGTATTTGATACCGGCGCTTTCATTGAACAAGCGATAGACATCCATGCAGTCCTGATCATCGATGGCAAGGACCATATCGGTGTTCTTTACATTATGGATCCAAGGAACATGTTTATCGCCGATACCCTCGATTCTGTGACCACCGAAACCATTGCGTAGCAAGGTCGGGCACTGCAGGGCTTCTGCCGCACCAATCTTGATTCCAGGATAGTTTTCCTTCAGTAAGTCGCCAGCTGCCAAAGTTCCGCCTGAACCGGTAGCAGATACATAACCACGAACATTTTCAGCTTTGATACCCAATTTGTGAAGTACTTCAAGCATGGCCCCACCGGTTACCGTATAGTGCCAGAGATAGTTTGCAAATTGGTCGAACTGATTGAAAATGACGATGTGCTTGCCGCGTTCTGCGTCGAGCTCATGGCATTTGTCGAAAATTTCCTTGACGTTTGATTCACATCCTGGAGTTGCAATAACTTCACCAGCGACAGATTTAAGCCAGTTGAAACGTTCCTTGCTCATTTCTGCAGGAAGGATTGCAATGGATTTGCAAGCCAGCAAAGCACTGTTGTAGGCACCCCCACGGCAATAGTTGCCGGTGGATGGCCATACGGCCTCTTGGTCGACTGAATCGAAGTTACCTGAAACGAGTGCAGGAGCGAGACAAGCGTAGGTTGCGCCTACTTTATGTGCGCCTGTAGGAAACCATTTGCCGACAAGGGCAAGGATGTGTGCCTTGCAACCGGTGATTTCGCGAGGAACCTCAATATAGTTTACTCCACAGAATTCACCGCCCTTTTCAACTGGTTCATTATGCCAGGTAATCCTAAAAAGATTGACCGGGTCAATATCCCATAAGCCGGTATGCGCGAGCTTGGCCTTGATTTCCTCTGGTACGGTGGAAGGGTCCACCATTTGCTTGAAAGTAGGAAGGACAATACCTTTTTCCCTACAGCGGTTAATGTTCTTTTTCCTTATTTCAGGGTTGACATTCAAATTGATCAACATGTCTTTTCCTCCATGTGGCTACTAGGATGCATATTTCGATTAATCAAGTATACAGTAATGGATTAAAATGTAAAGAGAAAAATTCGTGAAAGTTAGATTTATGCATAAGTAATTGCGCTAATAATCAGTAAATAGTGAAAATATTATGGTAAAGTGAGATTTGTTTTGATACATCACTGTATTTCTGCTGACTTTTATTGCACATAGGGCTACTATAAAGACAGTAGAAATAAAGGTTTTTAAAAATGCTGAAGATTCTTCTTGGCTTTGTTATAGAGGGCTAGGCTGTCAGAATTTTGTTGTAATGCATGGAAAGGACTGAGAGTAATTGATCCTGTATAAGCTGTATGGGACCTGTTTGATTTGGTTGTTTGTCAACAGTGAGACTGGTAGTCGTGTCCGTATCTTCTGGAAAATGAGGTTTTGTATTGGAATATTGCTGTATTTGTTAATAATATTTTTTGGTTTTGTAGTATCCAATAAAATATATAGTAGAATTTATGATGTACAGTAAATTAGATTTTATTTATAGGTATTAAAAAATTCAATTGTTGTTGCAAAATGTTGCAAAAGCAATTGACTTCTCTTGAATCTGCATTAGAATAGAAAAGGTCAGGCCCTTGTGCCCCTAGACACCTTTTTGAAGGAGAGAGTATGGCAGACATTATGCGCCCGGTTCCGTTCTCGGAACTTCTCACCCGTATTGTTGGAGAATATCGTAACCATCATTCAATTTTCGGACTTGCCGAAGAACAGTTTTATATGGACAAAGGCAAACATGGCATGCAAGTATTCGGTCAACAGTGCTCAACTGCCTGTGGCCCGGCAGCCGGTCCTCATACCCAATTAGCCCAGAATATCATTACCAGTTATCTTTCTGGTGGAAGATTCATTGAATTGAAGACTGTTCAGATCATGGATGCCCTGGAGATTGAGAAACCTTGTATCGATGCCCGTGATGAAGGCTACAACGTAGAGTGGTCGTCAGAATTCTCTTTGCGTAAATCCTGGGATGAATATGCCAAGGCCTGGATTATCCTGCACGTACTTGAAGCTTTGCATCACAAAGGAAAATTCGAAAAACCTTCCTTTATTTTCAATATGTCCGTGGGATATAACTTGGAGGGAATCAAGACCGAGAAGATGCAGCAATTCATTGATTCCATGCTTGATGCCCATAAGGACTCCCGTTTCCAGGAATACCTCGATGAACTGGAGGCCATGCTCGAAGAGGGCCTTTTCGATGGTTCTCCTTGGGATGGGTTGGAAAAGAAACTCAAGGGACTGTCCTCCAAGATCAGCGCCAATATCAGCCCCTCAACGACTATCAGTACCATGCATGGTTGTCCTCCGAAGGAAATTGAGGCAATTTGTACCTATATGCTCAAGGAAAAGAAGATTGATACCTTCGTAAAACTCAATCCGACCTTGCTTGGATATGATGCAGTGCGCAATATCATGGATACCCTTGGTTTTGATTATATTGGACTTACCCGTGAGAATTTTGAGCATGATCTGCAATATGATGATGCCTTGGCCATGCTTCACCGCTTGGTATCTCTTGCTAAAAAAGAAGGCAAGGGATTTGGTGTAAAGCTTACCAATACACTGGGGACGGTCAATGACCAAGGCCAGCTTCCCGGTGCCGAGATGTATATGTCAGGTCGTTCCCTATTGCCTATCTCCACCACTGTTGCCAGTAAACTGAGCAAGGAATTTGGTGGAAAACTCCCCATTTCCTATAGTGGTGGTGCCAATGCCCTTACTATCCAGGCCCTTTTTGAAACCGGAATCAGGCCCATCACCCTTGCAACCGATATGCTCAAGCCAGGTGGCTATTCCAGACTTAACCAGATTGTCACCATTCTGGAAAAGAGCGATGCCTGGGATATGCAGTCCATTGATGTTGCAAAGCTGGAACAGCTTTCAAAGGATGCTTGCAATGGCAAATATTCGGTAACGGAAAAGAAATTCAGGGGAACTGACAGCATAAAGATCGGGCAGGCATTGCCTCTGTTCGATTGCTATGTTGCCCCTTGCCAGATTGCCTGTCCCATTCATCAGGATGTTCCTGAATATGTCCAACTGGTCGGTGAGGGACGATACGCCGATGCCTTGGCTCTTATTTACGACAAGAATGCCCTTCCCGCGATTACCTCCAATATTTGTGATCATCAGTGTGAACTTCATTGCACACGAATGGATTATGAAGGTGCAATCAAGATTCGTGAAATGAAAAAGATTGCAGTGGAAAATGGATTTGACGAATTCAAGGCGAGCTGGGAAGGCCCCACGGAAAAGAGCGAGATAAAGGCTGCCGTCATTGGCGCCGGTCCTGCTGGTCTTTCTGCATCTTTCTTTCTTGCCCGCAGTGGTTTCGATACCTCTGTCTTTGAACGTGAGGAAAATGCCGGTGGCGTAATTCGTCATGTCATCCCAGGGTTCCGTATTCCTGTTGAAGCTATTGAAAGTGATATTTCCTTTATCAAGGCCCATGGTGTTGATTTCCACTTTTCGGCAAAACCCGAGGATATTACGGTAAAAGCCCTGAAGGAAAACGGTTATTCCTATGTTTTCTATGCAATAGGAAGTGAAAAGGATAACGATATCCCTCTTATCGGAGGAGATACCTCAAGGGTTCTTCATTCACTGTCCTTCCTTGCCTCCTATCGTAAGGATCCTACTTCGGTAACCCTTGGCAAGAACGTGGTGGTGGTCGGAGGCGGCAATACCGCCATGGACAGTGCCCGTGCCGCATTCAGGGTTCCCGGAGTGGAAAAAGTCACCGTAGTATATCGCAGGACAGAAAAAGAGATGCCTGCTGATCTGGAAGAGTTTGACCTTGCAAAGAAAGAACGGGTTGAATTCCTGTTCCTCTCCAATCCGGAATCTTTTGAAGGAAACATCTTGACTGTCCGTAAGATGAAACTCGGGGAAAAGGATGGCTCAGGTCGTTGTCGTCCAGTTTCTACCGACGAGACCTTTACTTTGGTTGCTGACTCAATGATTACCGCGATAGGCGAGCATGCCGATGGTGAGGCCCTTGGTTGGTATGGTCTTCCCGTAAATGAAAAAGGTTGGCCGAAAGTCGACAGCAAAACCCTTGAATCAGAAATTGAAGGGGTATATGCCATCGGTGATGTGCAAAGTGGCCCCTCCACTGTTGTCCGTTGTATAGCCAGTGCCCGTACGGCAGTGGAAGCCTGCATTGACAAGGTGCTTGGCCCAGTTGATGACAATGAGGATGACGATGACGAGGATTGTTGCTGTGGCCATGACCATGGAGAGGATCATGAATGCACGTGCGGGCATGACCATGACCATGGGGATGACTGTTGTTGCGATGATGACGATGAGGAAGATGACGATGACGAAATGACTCCTGAGGAGCTCGAAAATCTTGCTACTGAGGAAAACGCCTATTTTGCTCTCATCAATGCAAAAAAGAGTCTGATTATGTCTTCAATGACAGAAGGGGACAAGAAATTTGCCCAGACAGAGGCCATGCGTTGCCTCGAGTGTTCCTACCTCTGCAATAAATGTGTCGATGTCTGTCCCAATAGGGCAAATGTCGCTATTGATGTGCGTAATACGGGAGTATTTGACAATCCCTTCCAGATTCTTCACCTCGATGCCTATTGCAACGAATGCGGTAACTGCGAAACCTTCTGTCCTTGGGACGGCGGTCCGTATAAAAAGAAATTTACTCTCTTTAGCAGAATGGATGATTTTGAGAATTCCACTAATGAAGGATTTTATGCCGATAATGGGGAAATCATAATTCGACTTGATGGCAAAATCTACAATTGTTCAATGGATGGAGATGGTATTTTGGTGGGCGACGAGGAAGGCGTGACTGATGAAGTCGCTGCCCTCATTGAAGAAGTATATACATCCTATGCATATCTGCTTGGTATCGTAGAAGACTAAGGAGCGTATCATGTCAACGATCGTAATCAAGAATACCCGTGTCATGCAGACCATGCCTCCCTTTGCTGTAACAGAGGATGTAGATGTCGTCATTTCCGATGGCATCATCCTCTCAGTGGGAAAGAATGCAGGAGATGGTGTCAAGGCAGACAAGGTAATACAGGCAAAAGGCAAGACGGTCATTCCCGGAAATGTTTGTGGTCATCACCACTATTATTCAGGACTCTCCAGGGGAATGCTGATTAGTGCAGGTCCTCAGACTGATTTTATTCAGGTACTGAAGGAATGGTGGTGGCGTCTTGACCGTGGGTTGGATGAGGAGGCCTGTTATTATAGTTCCCTCATTTGTTCCCTCGATGCCATCAAGGCAGGGACCACCACCTGTATTGACCACCATGCAAGTCCCAACTATATCAAAGGTTCACTCGATACCATCGCCAATGGCATGGAAGAGGTTGGGGTACGCGGAACTACCTGCTATGAGGTGACTGATCGCAATTTTGGAATGAAGGAAGTCGAGGCAGGAGTGGCGGAAAATATCTCTTTTGCAAAATCCAGCAAGAGAAGAAAGCTCGTTCGTGGAATGATCGGAGGGCATGCCCCTTTCACGATTCCTGATGAAGGGCTTCGTATGATGTCAGAGGCAATGCAGGAAACCGGATCGGGACTTCATCTTCATGTTGCCGAGGATAAATATGATGTTGTATATTCTCATCACCATTACAATAAGGATATCATAGACCGCCTTGATTTCTTTGGATTGCTTACTCCCAATTCCTTGCTGGTCCATGGGCTTTGGCTCAATGAAAAGGAAATTGCCAAGATTAACGAACAGGGTTGTTTCTTTGCGCACAATGCAAGGAGCAACATGAACAATAATGTAGGGTACTGCAAACATATCCAGGATGTGGATAACCTTATCATTGGTACCGATGGTTGTGGCGGAAATATGTTTGAGGAACTCAAGATTGCCTTTTTCAAGCATAAGGATCAGGGAGGATCTTGGTGGCCGGGAGATTATCTGACGGCTCTTTCCCGAGGCAACAAGCTGGTTGAAAAATATTTCGATGGCAATTTTGGAAGAGTCGAAGCAGGCTATAAGGCTGATTTGGCAATCCTTGACTACCAGAACCCTACTCCTCTGGTAGCGGATAATGCTGCAGCACATTTTGTTTGGGGTATGAGTAGCAATTGCGTGGAAAGTGTTATCGTTGATGGGAAACTTGTCATGGAAAACCATGCTTTTCCTGGCCTCGATACAGCGGAAATCTACGCCAAGGCAGCTGAAGTTGCCCAACGCGTATGGAAAAAAGTTGATAAAATCGCTCCCTGAGTTGGACGATTGAAAAATAAGACTGACAGAAAATCAAAGGGGTTTTTATTATGAGTATTCAGGAACAGATTAGGGCCAAGGCCAGTGAATATCGTGACTATACGGCGCTGAATCTCTCAAAACTGGTGCAGACAAAAAGTTATAGCGCCCAGGAAGAGGATGTTTGCCGTCTCATCGTTACGCTTTGTCAGGAAGCTGGATTCGATGAAGTGTATATTGACGGACTTGGTTCTGTGATAGGTCGTGTAGGAAATGGGCCAAAGAAGCTTGCTTTTGATGCACATATCGATACCGTGGAAGTAGGGAACCTGAAAAACTGGGCTTTTGATCCGTTTTCAGGGGAGATAAAGGATGGAAAGGTCTGGGGCCGTGGCTCTTCCGATCAGAAGGGTGGTGCAGCCTCAATGATAACGGCCGGTCGTATCCTTAAGGAACTCGGTTATGGTGGCGAATATACTTGTTATTTTACCTTTACCGTAATGGAAGAGGATTGTGACGGTATGTGTTGGAAGTATCTTATCGAAGAGGAAAATTTCCGCCCTGACTTGATTGTTTCTACTGAACCTACTTCTTGCCGACTGTATCGTGGCCACCGTGGTCGTATGGAAATTCGTATCATCCTCAAGGGTATTTCCTGTCACGGAAGCGCTCCTGAACGAGGTGTCAGTGCTGCTTATAAAGCTGCCAAGGCAGCTTTGGCCATTGAACAACTCAATAAGGACCTCCAACCTGATGAAGAAAAATTCCTTGGCAAAGGTACCATCACTGTCAGCCAGATGGACGTAAAAGGCCCCAGTCAATGCGCCGTGGCAGACTATGCCATGCTCTATTGTGACCGAAGGCTTACCTGGGGTGAAGATGCAGATCTGGCCATCAGTCAGGTCCGTGAATATGTCTCCAAGGCAACTGGTGATGATCCGCAATCAATTATCGTTGAAATGCCCAACTACGAAAAAATCGGTTGGACAAAGAAACCCTATTCACAGGAACTCTACTTCCCGACTTGGAAAATCGATGCAACTCATCCTTTGGTGAAAGCCGGGGTAGCAGGCCATGAGGCACTGTTTGGAAAGTCTCCTGTCGTAGACAAGTGGACTTTTTCCACCAACCTTGTTGCCACCACCGGACGTCATAAGATTCCGGCTATCGGCTTTGGACCTGGCGATGAGTCCCAAGCTCATGCGCCAAACGAAATCAACAGAATAGATGACCTTGAGATTTGCAGTGCTTTCTATGCAATGCTTCCCTATTCTCTGGAGAAATAAGGCGTTGACTTTCTTGAGAGACTAACTATTGTAGATATACAGCCACGAAGCCGTTCAGGTTTGTGGCTGTATGACTCTCCAAGAGATCATTATGCAAGAAAAAAACTAATGGATGATGATATAATGGCAATAGATATGAACAATTTGGATGTGATCGAAACCAAGTACGGATTCCATCAAAAGAAAGATATGCCAGTTGGGAAAACCCGCTCTGGATATTGTTCTGCAAGAAGGGTGCTGTGAGTTTTGGATTGTTTGAAACAAAGAACTGAAAGCTACATTGATCGGGAAAAACCACAAGGATACTTCCATTATGGTTCCCGCCTTCCTTTTAGGGTATGACAAGAATATACTATGTTATGCCAGAATTGAATCAGAAGGGAGTCGAAAATGAGAATGCTCACATATTTTGGGTAAAAGGTCATCCAAGAAACCTTTTTCAAGATATTTGGATAGGAGTGTCTAGCAATGAACTCTTCGATTTTATTGAAAAACATTTTCTGCTTGCAACCAAGTTTTGATGGTCCTCAGTATCATGGGGCCGATTTGCTCATCATTGGAAACAAGGTGGCAAGAGTTCAGGTTGAAGGTGGTCTGAAAGCTCCCGATGGAGCCCGTGTCATAGATTGTTCGAAGCATGTGGTAATTCCTGGTCTGGTAAATACCCATCACCATTTTTATCAAACATTGACTCGCAATCATCCTGCCGTCCAGGATGCCAAGCTCTTTGATTGGTTGAAATATCTATATGATGTCTGGAAATATATTGATGAAGAGGCTGTTTATTTTTCCTCGATGCTGGCCATGGCCGAATTGATGAAAACAGGATGCACCTGTACCACCGATCATCATTATCTCTATCCTCGAAATTTTACAGGGGATTTGATGGGGTTGCAATTTGAAGCCGCTGATAAACTTGGAATGCGATTCAGCCCTACCCGAGGTTCCATGAGCCTAAGCAAGAAAGATGGGGGACTTCCTCCTGATAGCGTGGTCCAAACCACGGACGAAATCCTTGCAGACAGTCAAAGGTGCATCCTTCAATACCATGACGGGGCTCCTGATGCCATGCATAAGATTGCCCTTGCTCCTTGCAGCCCCTTCAGTGTTACCAAGGACCTGATGATCGAGACTGCGAAGCTTGCACGAGAATATGGGGTCCGGTTGCATACCCATCTCTGTGAGACAGCTGATGAAGCAGATTTTTGCCAATCCATGTACGGCATGCGTCCAGTTAAACTGATGCAAGAATGTGGTCTCATAGGCAATGATGTCTTCTATGCCCATGGAGTACATTTCAACGATGAGGAACTCAAGATATTGCAAGAGACAGGAACTCACATTGCCCATTGTCCCTCTTCCAATATGCGATTGGGAAGTGGTATCTGCAGGGTTGCCGAGATGCTTCCTATGGGAATCAATGTAGGCATAGCAGTAGATGGCAGTGCAAGCAATGACAGTTCCGATATGCTAGCAGAAGTTCGAATGGCTTTGTTGCTCCAACGGGTGAAGTATGGTTCTGGAGCCTTGACAGCATCGCAAGCCTTGACCATGGGAACCCTCAATGGGCAAAGATGTTGAATTTCACGAATGTTGGCTGCCTCCTTGAAGGATGGGCCGCCGATATGGCTATATTCGATGTTTCTACCATACCTTATGCCGGCAGCCAGAGCGATCCTGTGGCGAGCTTGGTGTTTTGCGGTACTGATCATAATACTGATTACACGATTATCAACGGGAAGGTTGTCGTCGACCATAGGCAGTTGGTTGGCTTCGACGAACAGGCATTGGCTGACAAGGCAAATGCCATTAGCAGGAAACTGATGGAAAAGGCTGCCAACAAGGAGATGGTATGATACAGGAATTTCTTATTGCAGATGATATCAAGAATGCCTTGGCTCTGAAACGGAATAATCCCAGGAGTATCTTCTATGCAGGCGGTACTGAAATTAACAGATTGGATTCCACCATTGAGGCCAAGACAGCAATCAGTTTGGTGAAACTCAAGCTCAACACAATCACTGAGGATGGTTCGACCATCCATATTGGGAGTATGGTTACCTTTCAGCAGTTACTTGATTCTCCCTTGGTTCCCCAGTGGCTCAAGGATGCGGCAATATTCTGTGGGTCTTTTCCTAAACGCAATATGGCTACCATAGGCGGTAATCTGGCACTCGGACGCGATGATTCGTATCTGGCCCCTGTCCTGTTGGCCTCTCGATGCCGTCTTTGCACGGCAAGCCTTACCGAGAATGGTAACTATTGTGAAGATAATGTTCCTATTCGGGAATACCATGCCTATCATAACCAGTTCAAGGGAACTTTGTTGATTGCCTTCATCATTTCCAAGGCACCCCGGTTTATCGGGACCTTGAGATTTTCCAATACGGTGGAAAGCCATGCAGCTGTTACCGTTGGTTTTGGGGCCTCTGTCGATGGGGAAGGGGTAATCGACCATGTTCGAATGTATGCCGCAGTGAAGGGCAGTGGAATCCAGCGTCTTTCCTCCATAGAGAATGCGATTGAAAACGGTGAGCTGACTACCGAAACCGATGTACAGCTTGCTATTGTGGGAGTTGTAGAGGCAAAGGATGATTTTTTCGGTAGTTCTGCCTATAAACGGTATATTGCAAGTGAATCCCTTGCCAAATTGTATGCCAAGTTCCTGGAAGGAGGCACAAAATGAGTATTGTTTCTTGTACGATAAATAATAGAAAGGTGAGTATTGATTGCAAGGATTGTGAATCCTTGCGTGAAATGCTCGTACGTTCCGGCCACTTTTCGGTACGTGACAGTGATGACTGTGAAGGCTTTGCCGGAAGCGATACCATTCTGTTCAATGATACGCCGGTCTATGCCAATTTGATGTTGGCCCTTCAGGCAGAAGGGGCTGTCATCCGTACCCCCGATGGCCTGGGTGATAGCCGACATCTGACAGTGATTCAGCAGGCAATGATCGATGCAGGTATCGTCCAGAGTGCCTACAATATTCCAGCGGCAGCCCTGTTGTTGACTTGGTTGCTGGAACACGAAAAAAATCCTTCAAAAGAGGCAATTGACAAAGTCCTTTCCGGCATTTTTATCCGTGATACCGGATATGAACATTTCTACCTTGCCGTAAAACTTGCTACGGAAAAACTTGCATTCGGTTCCTATAAGACACCTGTTTCGCCCTCTTTTCGGGAGAACCTTACCTATATCGGAAAACCGAAATCAAAGGTGGATGGTCCCCAGCTGGTGGCAGGGGAATCCAGTTTCGTTGAGGACAGGGTCTTGCCTGGTTACGCCAGCATGGTTGTTCTTCGCAGTCCCTATGCTCATGCCTATATCAAGAAAATTGATACAAAGAAAGCAGAGGCAATGGAAGGTGTTATTGCAATCATTACCGCAGAAAACTGCCCTGATGTCTTTTACATGCAGGCCGGGCAGGGAAATCCTGAACCCAGTCCACATGACAGACGTTTGTTGAACTGGAAGGTCAGGCATGTCGGTGATCGTGTGGCGGCAATTGTGGCCGAAACCGAGGAACAGGCAATTGCTGCAAAAGCTGCAATTTCGGTGGAATATGAAGTACTCAAGCCAGTTTTTTCTGTAGAAGAGGCCATGGCAGAGGATGCACCCCTTGTCCACAATGGCATTGTTGAGTATCGTGTCGGCGCTCCAGCTGATTTGGACGAATATAACAAGAGTGCTGATAAACGTGATGGAAAAGTTATTTATCAGTTCCCCTTGCATGGCGATATTCATCACAATGTTGCATCGGCTGCCCATGGGCATATCGGTGATATCGAGAAAGGTTTTACCCAAGCCGAGGCTGTGGTGGAACGTACCTATCAGACTTCTCAGATACAATGCACACCGCTTGAACCCCATGTTTGTTATGCTAAAATTGACAACGGAAGATTGGTACTCCATGTCTCGACCCAAGTTCCCTGGCATGTTCGACGTATTGTTGCCTGGGTATGCCAGATTCCCGAGAACAAGATTCATGTGATCAAGGAAAAGGTTGGTGGTGGCTATGGTTCCAAACAGGATATCCTGGTTGAGGATTTGGTAGGATATGCTACATGGCTTACCGGAAAACCGATATATTACCGAAACACACGGGAAGAGGAATTCATTGCCAATTCAACTCGCCATCCCATGAGGGTCACAGTAAAGATGGGTGCGACCAAGGAAGGGTATCTTACTGCAGTCTATATGGACGTAAGGGCCAATACCGGTCCTTATGGAAATCATTGCCTTACTGTTCCCATGAATGCTTGTTCCAAGACACTTCCCTTGTTGAAGTGCGATAACATGCAGTTCGATGTCATTACGTATTATACCAATATTCCCCCGACCGGTGCCTATCAAGGGTATGGAGCCCCCAAGGGCACCTATGGCCTTATGGTATGCATGGCTGAGCTTGCTGATAAGCTTGGTATCGACTACTACGATATGGCGATGAAGAACAAGGTCGAACCTGGCTATATGCTTGAGATTCTCAAGGGCCTCGGAGAGGGACGGGAAGGCAATGTCGTTCCTGTGGGTTCCTGCGGTTTGGATCAGGCTCTCAAGCAAGGAGCAAAGATGATTGCTTGGGGCAAGAAAGAAGTTTCCGAAGATCCTGATTGGAAAATTGGCAAGGGATTTGCCATGATCCAGCAAGGGTCTGGGCTTCCTGGTCTCGATCATGCAAATGCCTGGGCTAAGTTGCTTACCGACGGTACTTTCCAGATTTTCAGTGGTGGTGCTGATTTGGGAACTGGGCTCGATACGATAAGCGTAAAAATGATCAGTGAAGCGTTTTGTGTTGACATGGATAGCGTTACCGTGGTCAGTGGAGATACCGATAGCTGTACTTTTGACACGGGTGCCTATGCCTCCAGCGGAACTTTCTTCAGTGGAAATGCTTCGTATCTGGCTTCGGAGGACTTGAAGAAAAATCTGCTTACAGAGGCTGCCTTGCAAATGGGAGAGTCTTTTGACGACTTGATCTGCAGGGCTCCCGGTGAAGTTTACAGTACCAAGACAGGTAAAACCCTGGGATATGGAAAACTCTCTCACGATGCCCTTACCGGTACAGGCCGTGGGCAGGTCATGGGACGGGCTTCGTTTACGACGAATGCCAGTTCCATCCCGTATGGGGCTCATTTTGCGCAGGTTGCAGTGAATGTAAAGACTGGACAAGTCAAAGTACAGAAATTCTATGCCCTTCAGGATGCAGGAACTCCCATTAACCCGGAGCTAGCCCTTTGTCAGATGTATGGGGCTGCCCTGAAGTCAATAGGACATACCTTGTCAGAACAGATGGTCCTGGATTCCAACGGGCGATGCGTCTCAGCTAATTTCACCGATTATGGAGTTCCCATGATTTGGGAAAAGCCTGATGATTTCAAGGCAGTGCTTATCGACATCAATGATGATGCAGGGCCTTATGGAGCAAAGTCCATCAGTGAGATTGCGACCAATGGGGCCGCTCCGGCAATTGCGACGGCTATTCATGATGCTTGTGGCATATGGATGCGTTCGTGGCCATTCTCGGCAGAAAAAATACTGAAGGAACTTGGAAAGATCTAATAAAGTTGCAACAAACCGCAACATATTCTCTGGACAGCGGGCTTTAGGAATGGTATAGTTCCGCTGTCAAGGCTATTTATGAATATCATGAGGGAGGTTCTTACATGAAGGACAAAGCCACTATCAAAAAGATGATCGAAGAGTTGAAAACGCTCAAGACAGAAGACATGTACCTGAATGACTTTTTCCATACTTGGAAGGAGTCTGATGACGAAATCGAGGCAGTATTCGAAGTTGCGGAAATACTTCGCGCCATGCGTGAGAATAATATTTCTACCAAGGTTTTTGACAGTGGGCTTGGAATCTCGGTATTCCGTGACAATTCAACACGCACGCGGTTCAGTTTTACCAGTGCTTGTAATTTGCTTGGCCTGGCTGTGCAAGATCTTGACGAAAACAAGAGTCAGATTGCCCATGGTGAAACTGTCAGGGAAACTGCCAATATGATCAGTTTCATGGCCGATGTCATTGGCATTCGAGACGATATGTATATAGGAAAGGGTCACGTTTATCAAAAGACCGTTGCCCAAGCAGTTCAGGAAGGATATGACGATGGAATCCTCGAACAGAGGCCTACTATCGTGAATCTCCAGTGCGATATCGATCATCCTACCCAATGTATGGCTGACATGATGCATATCATCAACTATTTTGGTGGTGTCGAGAACCTCAAGGGCAAAAAAGTTGCCATGACTTGGGCTTACAGTCCTTCTTATGGAAAGCCACTTTCAGTTCCCCAGGGAGTAATCGGACTGTTTACCCGTTTTGGAATGGATGTTGTGCTTGCTCATCCCCAAGGCTACAATGTAATGCCTGAGATTGAGGAAATTGCCAAAGCCAATGCAGCAAAATGTGGTGGTTCCTATCAGAGGGTGGAAAGCATGGAAGAAGCTTTCAAAGATGCCGATATCGTCTATCCGAAGAGCTGGGCCCCGTTTGCCGTAATGGAAGAACGAACCAAGATTGTCGAGAATGGCGACCAGATAGCTCTCAAGGAGCTTGAGAAAAAATGTCTTGCAACCAATGCAGAGTTCAAGAACTGGACTTGCACCGAGGACTTGATGAAAACCACCAAGGAGGGAAAGGCTTTGTACTTGCATTGCTTGCCCGCCGATATTACTGGGGTTTCCTGCAAGGAAGGGGAAGTAGAGGCTTCTGTGTTTGACAGGTATTTGGTTCCTTTGTATAAACAGGCCAGTTATAAGCCTTATGTTATTGCTGCCATGATTTTCCTTGCAAAATTCCAGAATCCTTCAGTAAAACTTGATGAGTTGCTCGAGCAGGCAACCAAGCGAATCCTGTAGACTTCTCCATATATAGTTTTGCAATTTCTGCGAAGGCCAAGATTATTCTTGGCCTTCGTTTTGCATGGTAAGGGGAAGTGTAACTATCATCTGTGTATCTTGTTGAAGCTATATACTGGTATATTTTATTGATGCAAGACTAAAATTGTCAGAGAATCTGCTATATACTGGAAACAAGAGGTGAGACATGATACCACGCATGGAATTTGGGCGGACCGGACATCTAAGTACCCGGATTATTTTTGGGGCTGCTTCCTTGGGCGAGGTAACATCGGAAGAAACCGAAAATACTTTTGAATTGCTTGCCAAATATGGAATAAATCATATCGATACGGCACAAAGTTATGGAAAATCAGAAAGAAGGATCGGTCCTTGGATGAAACATCATCGAAAGGATTACTTTCTGGCTACCAAGACTGATCAACGGACCAAGGACAAGGCGCTTGTGGATCTGTATGAATCTCTTGATAAATTGCAAACTGACCATATTGATCTGTGGCAGTTTCATTGTCTGGTCGATCAGAAAGAATGGGATACAGCAATGGGCGAGGGCGGGGTGCTTGAAGCTGCCCTTGAGGCCAAAAAGCAAGGTTTGGTCAAGTATATCGGGGTTACTGGTCATGGAATGAACGCCCCTTTGATGCATTTGAAAAGTCTTGAGCAATTTCCTTTTGATTCTGTCTTGTTTCCCTATAATTATACAATGATGCAGCAACCTGCCTATAAGGAGCAAGCGACAAAGTTGCTAGCTCTCTGTGAGGAAAGAGGGGTCGCTGTGCAGACAATCAAGTCCGTGGCAAAACGAAATGTTGAGGATAGGGATAATTCTTACGCTACTTGGTATGAACCTCTCGATGAAGAGAGGGCAATAGAACAATCGGTTCAATGGGTATTGGGAAACCGACAGGTATTTCTCAATAGTGTCGGTGATATCCATTTGCTTCCCCATGTCCTGGAGGCGGCTTCGGCCCAGATCAATCCTGTTTCGGATGCCACCATGGATGCGATGATAGAAACCTATGGTATGAAACCTTTGTTTACCTGATTTTTGGGAGCGAAAGTATGAAAATTGATCATCTGGTGCTAGCCGTGGATACTCAATACCAAAAAGATGGCAAGATTTTCAAGGCAATACGCAATGCAGGCTTTCCCTGTAGGCAAGAATCAGGAAAAAGAACAAAAGGATACAGAACTTCTTCTCTCTATATTGGGGATGAATATATTCAATTGGTTCGTCTTTTGATGCCTTCAGGGAGCTCCTGGAAGAAGGATTGGGTCGAGGCCTATAATAAAGGGCATCGGGGTCTGTTTTGTCTGCTCTTTGAAACCTCCGATATAGAAAGTGAGTACGCCCGGCTTTCCACCCTGAATGTTCCTGTTACACGACCGGAACCAATGAAAATCAAGAAATTTCTGGGTATGTTTTCCAGAACTCTCCCTTGGAGAAATTCTTTTGTTTTTCGATTCTCGGGAGTCCCCCTGCAAATTGGTTTTATAGAATACAAAAATGCAAAAGCTCATAATATCTTGAGAAAGCGGAGGATGCCCAATAGTCGCATACATTCTGTTGAAGGAATCGAGGATATTTCCATCAAAGGATCCTTCAGCGATGGTGATTTGTGGATTCTCACTCAAGTATTTCCCGATGCCAGGGATACTTCTGAAGGACTGGTGGTGACACTGGAAGGAAACCAGCATCTTGTATGCGAAAAAGGTCCTGATTATCTTGTTTCCGTACGAACCGATTGTACTGAAGGCCAATGGAGAGGCAAGGAAGTTGTCATCGAGAATGTAACAGTGAAAAATGGAAAGTGATCGCTTCATCCAGCCCAGGAGCACTGGACTGGATGGAGTGTCATCAATGATTGATTTCTTCCTTCTTTAGTATTCTTTGGAGGATGGAAAAGGAAAGGATCAGCATTATGGCATCAGTGATGGGCTGTGCATAGATGAAGCCATTGAACCCGAATAACAAGTTCAGCAACAAGAGCAGAGGGATGAAGAGCAATCCCTGACGGGAAATGGAAAGAAACAAGGAAGGAAGTACTTTTCCCATTGCCTGTACCGAGATGGTGCAGAGCATCTGGCCTCCCATGATTGGCAAGGAGAGCACCAAAGCTCTCAATACCGTAATCCCATAGGAAATTACTTTGTCGACACTGGTAAAGGTACTGATGAACGGATAAGCAAAAATCCACATCAAAATTCCCAGCACCAGACCGATGGCAGTCGTAAGTCCAATGCCATTGAGTATGATGCTTTTCACCCTGCTAAAATTTCTTGCCCCATAGTTGTAGCCAACCAACGGTTGGCTGCCTGCGCCTATGCCCATAAATATAAAGGTTCCTATGGTAATTATACGGGAGGCTACACCAAGACCTGCAACAACCGAATCCCCGTAGCTTGCAGCTATGTTGTTCATTACTATCAAGGCAACGCTCATCAGGCCTTGTCCCAAGGATGCCGGGATGCCTATGGTAAAGATTTCCTTGGATATCTTTTTGTCAAAGGAAAATTCTTTCAACGAGAAATGCAGTAAGGTTTTTCCCCTGCGGTAGCGGAGAATATAAAAAAGGAGCGAGGCTATATTGGCCAGCACCGTGGCAAGGGCAGCTCCTCCTACTCCCAGTGAAAAGATAAATATAAATAGAGGATCGAGCAGGATGTTTGTCACTGTCCCGATGAGCATTCCAAACATCGATCCCATTGCATCCCCTTCGGCCCTGAGTAATTGCCCTAAGGCAAAGTTACTCATTATAGGGAGAATGCCCCACACCAATACCAACACATAGGCATGGGCAAAGGGAAAGGTTTCTTTGCTTGCTCCTAGTATCGAAACCAGTTTATCAAGAAAGAGCAGCGTAAAGGCAGTAGCTACTATACTTATTATGATCAGGTAAATCATGCCTATGGTCAGAGTCTTGTCTGCCTCTTTATTATTCTTTTCACCCAAGGCACGAGATATATACGAGGCTGCCCCTGTCCCGATTATTCCTGCCATTGCCATGGAGAAAATGAAAACTGGAAGGGAGATGTTTGCGGCAGCAAGTTGGTTGGTATCTCCAAGCCTTCCAATAAAGAACGTATCTGCAAGGTTGTAAAACACTTGTACCATCATGCCCATGACCACAGGCAGGGACATGACGAGGATTGCTTTTCGTACAGGAGTCTCTGCCAATATTTTTATTCTATCTTGATTCATATTTAATTTCCTTTTTCCTGATCGGCGAGTATTTTTGCACGGTCAGTTATTTTTGCAAGCACCGCCAAGAATACTGACTGCTCCTCAACAGAAATTCCTTTCCAGATTGAGGTATCCCATTGCTTGGCAATGTCGTACACCTTCTGGACCTCGGATTTTCCTTTTTCAGTAAGTGAGACAATCTTTTCCCGCTTGTTTTTGTTATTCACTATTCTGTTGACCAATTCTTTTTCTTCAAGTTTTGCCAGAGTTTTTGCAATTGTCCCTTTATCGAGAACAAGATGGCTGGATATGGCATCCTGGGTTACGTAATCATCAAGGGAAAGGGACATGAGTACTGCATGTTCCGAACCAACGAGATCTGCTTCCAGAAATTTTTTATGGGTATAGCTGCACCAGTATTTTGAGATAGCTGACAAATCTTTCATGAACATAGGCAATTCCTTTTGTTGCAAACGCAACAGTTGCGATAACAACTAATAGGAATGTATAACTATGCCCATCAGTGGTCAAGAGTCTTGAGTACTTTTTTTTATTCGTTGCCTAGGGAAGGGAAGATTGTCATCTGTTGGATTGTTGAAGAATAAGCGATACAAGAATTACGATAGCTCGAGACCATAGGGCCTTGCAATCCAGTCTAAAAGTTACTGTGATAGTACGAAAATCAGGGAAAGAACAATCTTTCCCTGTTTCCTTGCAATTATGTTTTAAAGAATTTCCTGGAATTCCAGTCTTTCTTGTTCCGGTCCCCTGAACATGAAATAACGGCATCCATTGGTTCCTGAATCGGGAAGAGTCACGATACCTGGTTGTTCAATCTCGATTTTATTTTCCAAGAGATAGGAATGGACAGCTTCAATATTCTTGCAGGCAAGGGCAATATGTCGTTTTTCATTGTGATTTTCAGGTTTATGATCAACACCATCACAAATCAGTTCCAATACAAGATTGCCGTTTCTTACAAATATAATATTGTTTTTGTAGGAAGATTCCTTATTAAAACCAAGGATGCCACAATAAAAATCCTCGGATCGTTTCATATCCTGTACAAAAATGCCAATATGGGCAAGATTGCCCATGATCAATTCTTTTTTCATATTGATTTTTCTTTCCTTTTTTGTAGCATACTATCTAGGAAATTGAGGAACAAGAGATAATTTGTAAATCTATTGGACTTTTTTTGATTCAGAAGCTGATTCAAGAATTTTTCTGGTTATTGTGGCCTTGCGATCTTGAGTTGCAAAACGTCCTTGGGACAAGCTTGTACACATTCCCCGCATAGAATGCATTCACTATGATACATTCCTTTTTCTTGTCGTACTAAGTCCATTACTTCAATGCTCATGGGACAGACGGAAGAACATTTTTTACAGGAAATGCAAGCTTCCTTGTTTGCTACAAGTCGATAGGAAGCAAATTTTGTTTGTTCTTTGAGCTTGCATCCCAGGACCATCCAAGGAGAAATCCAGCAAAGAGAATGGCAAAAGGCATGTTTTCCTACAAAAAGGGAAGGAATCAGTATTAAGGTGACTACCGGCAAGTAGATGAGATAATTATAAATCGAGGAAACAGAAATGCCGTAATCGGTCATAAAAATGGGATTTATCTCATGGATCCCTCCTGCTGTAATGAACCCGATTATAATGGTGAGTACCCAAGGAATCCAGATTATGTATTTGATTTTATTCATGCGTGGCTTTGTCTTTTTATCCTGAATGGTTCTGGCGACACTCTGTATTCCCCCGGCAGGACAGAACCAACTGCAAAAGGCTCTTCCAAAAATGAGCGAGGTTATGAATAAGCTCACGAACACCAAGAAACTTCCCGAGACAATGCCAAAGAAGCTGCCTTGTATAATAAGATATGGCGATAAGTAATTAATAGTTATGGGAAACAGGAGCATCGAAATAAGAGAACAAGTTTTTCTGATTTTATTTTTTTGCATTGATTTCATGCATATAAAAATATCGTAGGCACAGTGAAGAATCAATATTCTTAAAAAAGAAAAATATTAGTTTTCCATGAATAACACATGATGATATATTGGGTAAGAACTTATTCTGTTGTTTTTTTGCAGGATATTTTCAAGGCTTTTGCAATGAGCATGGCTGTAGAGAACGCCGTTTGCAAGTTGTATCCTCCCGTATCACCATCGAGATCCAGAACTTCCCCAGCAGCATAAAAACCAGGTACCAGGCGAGACTCCAGAGTCCTTCGATCGAATTGATCCAAACAGAGCCCACCCACCGTTACCATGGCAGAAGAAAATGAGTTCTTAGCCGAAACTTCAAAGGAAAAATCCACTAGGTCAGTTATAAGATTTAGCCTTTTTTCTTTGCTGAGGTTTGCACACGTATCTGTTTTTCCAATTCCTTGACTATCGAGCAATTTCAATGCAAGACTGGAAAATAAGCCGAGGCCTTTGATAAGTGTATAGACCTGTTTCTTGGGGTTATCTTGAATGAAGGTCCGTAATTCTTGTTTTGCTATTTCCTTGTTTTCTGTGGGTATCAAGGATACTGCAAGAATATCTCCTTTTTGAATATATCGGGCATTGTTCAATATCACGGGGCCTGAGAGTCCATTATGGGTAAAAAGCAAGTCTCCTTGAGCCCTGAGGTACCGTTTGGGTTCCCCCTTATGGGTAAAATCGATAAGGGTTTTACGAATAGAGTTTCCTGCAAGTTCAACAAACGGATAGTTTTGTATAGTTACTCCGACAAGGCCCGGGGTGGGTGGAACTATGGTATGTCCGAGCTCTTTTGCCAGGACATAGCCATCTCCCGTTGAGCCTGTAGTGGAATAACTCATTCCTCCTGTTGCAAGTACGACTGCCCTGGCTACATAGGTTTCTTTGCCAGTCGATACAGAGAATCCAGAATCTGTTTGTTTGATGGTTGAAACCCTTTCATTGAATTTATATTGCGCTCCATTTCTTTGGGAAGCTGAAAAAAGTAAATCTACTACTGATTGGGCACGCAAGGACTGGGGAAATACTTTTCCATCCTCCCGTACAACCAAGGCCAGTCCATGTTCTTCAAACCAGTTTTGTGTTTGGCTTGTAGAAAAGGCTGATAGTGCAGGTTTTAGAAAATTGCTTTGCTTTTTATTCGTGAAATGGGTCAGGAAGGTTTCGTTGTCGTCGCAATTTGTCAGATTGCACATTCCTCCACCTGTAATAAGGATTTTCTTGCCTGGCCTGTCATTCTTTTCCAGTACCAATACCTTCAAACCTGACAGATTGGCCGCCAAGAAAAGTCCACTTGCACCACTTCCGATGATTATTACGTCGTACATGAAATAAATCATACAATACAACTGAAAGAATGTCTGCTATGTATAAAATACGGTTTAGAACAGAATATTCCTGGACCAATTTTCTGGTGAACCAAGAGTTCTGAAGATTCCTGATGATGATTCTGGTACAGTACATTTTGATAAAATCACAAAAAGTATATATTTTGTTCTTGATCAAATATTTTATGCAAAATGAACCGGCTGAAGCAAAATTGTTTATTTAAAAAAGCCATTTATATATAAAATATATCTACATCATTCCACTTGGATTGGAAAATATGTTGATATTAAGATGTTCAATAGTATTTTTATTAAAGTTATTGGCAAATAATTGTTCTTTTTTTTAACGAAAACTTTGCAATCTACAGATTTCTAAAATGCCTATTTGAATTATCATACATTTAGATTATCATTCTGATAAATAACGCTTTGGGGAGGGTTTTGTTATGTATTGTATTTGTATAAAGTTGGCATGAGAGGCTAGCCGGCTTAAAATCCATGAAATATTAAATAATTTATATCTCAGTAATTCTTCATTAATCATGAGAGGTCGTTTTTTTGCCTTTCTTTCGCCAGCCTTCTTGTGTGTTTGGAAAGTCTGGATTCAGTATTACCCGAGCTAAACCAGCTTTTGTTTGCTTTTATCAGTACTGTTGTCTATGGCCTCTACTCCCCAAGAGTTCAGTATTTCCATAAGAATCTTATACTGTTCAAGTTTTATGAACGGTATGTATTTAGTAAACAGGCTTGCAGGATGGCTTGTCCGAATATAGGCAAAAGCTTCTTCAAGGTCTTCATCAACATCTTTCTGTTGGCAGTCTGAAGTTGATCCGAAAACAAGATATTCGACTTTTACATCAAGAGCTCTTGCAATTTTTATTGCATTGTCCGCCACAGGCATATTGCCAACTTTACTTCCCCCTGAAATTGTGGAGGTAGATATGCCTGTCTTTAGAGACAACTCCGTTTGCCTCATCCCTTTCGCTTTCAATAGGTTTTCTACGCGTTGCCAAAAAGCAAACCCAAGAGTATTATCTCGCATATCTAATTATAATTTGTTAAGCAAATTTCTTCATGAAAAAATACGAAGTTTCAAAAAATATGCAGAAATATATTGACATAATGTTCTAAGTATCGAAAAATAGACACATGAAATTCGAAGTACCGAATAAAATTAGCTTTAATTTTCTATCTCCATTCGAACAAGTATATATACAAAAGCTGTCATTTGTAAATAGTGTCATATGTACACAACTGTTGCCAATGAGGATGTTTCTGCTTGTTTCGCTTTTTACTCTCCTTTCAATAGGTAATCTATACGCCTCTGATGTGATTAGCGTCAATGTCTTGGATGCTATTTCTCTTTTATCAGTTGTATCTTCCTCTGCTTCAGTAAGTACCCTTGATACTGTGGAGCCTGGCATAGAGCCGGGAAGTAAACCGAACCATTCAATTGCGGAGGTCACGCAAGAGGGTGGAAGACTTCACTATAGTGTTTTTGCCCAGAATGGACCAATGGATATTACAGTAATGACTGAAACAGGACTTTCCTCAGGTAGCCTTTATGTTGAAGTCGTTCCCAATAGTGTTGCAGAAGGTGTTTCGAGTGGCTTGGTGGAAATAACCGCTTCTCCTCAAGTTATTCTAGAAAATATAGGAAATTATTACACGGGAACAGGGACCTCTGATGGTCCGTTGATTCGCTATACGCTCAAAGGTGATCCCGGATTTTCCAACGGTGATGTCGATGTAGTATTTTCCTTGGTTTTGGCGGGATGAATTTGGTGAATAACGACCGTTGGTCGTTTTAATGGATAGAATTGTTTTTTAAGGAGTATGGAATGAAAACAAGAAGACTTGTTGTATTGCTGATTACATTTGCAATGCTTTTCTCTTCAGTGGGAATGGCTTTTGCCGATGATCTGTCTTTGGATGCAACAGCAACTGATGCTGTTGGTGTAGCTTATTCGATTGATGGTACCTGCATGGTCCTGGGCATTGTTGATAATGACGCAGTAAGCTTGACCTTGAGTGGTGGAGCCTATGGCGTTACCGTACCTGGTGAACAAGCTACGCTTAGTGGTGCTGTTTCATCAACAACTGCTACTGGTGGTTATTTGCATTACACTCTCTATGGTATGGGAACCTCCAAGATAACTGTCGAAGCTACGGAAGCTGCTAATACGGGCTATGCTGCAGATACTCTGAGTGTCAAGATCAATAACATCGTTGACGCTGGTTCAGGTTCAGCAACGTTAGGAACCGGATCTTCAACCTATGTTGGTATCAATACTACAGCAGCGGATCTGGTAACAGCTATTACTGGTACCGATACCTATACAGGAACAACTACCGCTCAAGGTGCTCAAGTAGAATATGAGCTTAGCGGTAATCCTGGAGTTTCCACAGTGAATGTTTTGTACACCATTGTTGAAGCCTAAGAGGCTATTGTAGTTTGAAAGGTGTTCTGGTTTATGGGGGGGAGTTTTATGCTCTCCCCATTCAATAGCTGGAAACAAGGATATATATCATGATTCACCGTCAGCATTGTATTATGTATAGAGACTGTAAAATGTTTGTTCTATTGGCAATCCTTTTATATCTGTTGCTTTTGGGAAGTTCCTTGTTTGCAGAAACAACTGCTTCCGATGTTGTAGGAGTTTCCTATACGACGGAAGGCACTGTCCTGGCTTTGGGAATGGTTTCGAACAACAGAGTCAGCCTCACTATCTATGCAGGTTTTTCTCTTACTGAACCAGGAGCTTCTGTAGTTCCCGGTGGAACTGGAGCAGCACAGAGTGCAGGTGGAAGACTTCACTATACTGTATATGGAATGGATGATGATACGTATAAAATTACCGTTGGGACACAAGAAACTGACTATAATGATGGAACTTTGAGTGTACAGATACTTTCGCTTGCTGCTGGAGGATCTAATCTTGCTACTCTAGGGACAGCCGTAAGTGGTTATGTTCCTATCAATACTGGTGATTCCCAAATATTGATTTCTGGTATTGCTGGATTAAATACCTGGTCTGGTACGGATAGCGGAAAAGGTGCATGGGTTCGATATAAGTTGAGTGCAAATCCCGGCGGAGTCTCAGGAAGAACCCTGTTGGTTGAATATACAATCTTGGCAGAATGATTGATGAATAATACCTTGATAAAAAACAAACGAATGCTATTCTTTATTATTTTTTTATATATCCTTTATTTCCCCTTGGGAGCTGAAGCTATTCTTACTGTAGTGCCTTCTGACGCTGGAGGCTACGCCTTTGATATTTCTTCCAGTAGTCTTGCATCCGGGGCAGGAAGTGATTTCCAAAATACGTTTGTCTCAAATACTGCCGCTGAGCGATTGTATATTTCAGATACTTCTGGAACAGAAGAGGCCTGGAGTGTCTATATAAAGAAAAGTGATAACTATTGGGATGATGACCTGGTCCTGAGTGCCTATGTAAGTAGCATAGGTAGTGGGGAAGGGACGGTAGAAACTACCGGAGACTATCAAGAAATAACCGATGCAAACGCAGTGTTTTTTACAGGTACAGGTGATAGGGATTCCCTTACAGTCCAATTTAAAATACGTGGCATATCAATTTCGACTATTGAGAAAGAAAATTATTCTACCGAAATAGTATATACCCTTGCCGATACCCAATAGTTAGGAGTTGTTCTCTATGAAAATAATAAAAAAAAGCTCGAAGATATTCTTTACCCTGTTATTTTTTATGGTCTGTACTACGCTCTCCGCCCAGATTGCCATCACGAATGAAATGAGCCATTATGATGTCTCTTTTCCTGGTCAAACCCTGTATGGAAGCATAAAGATACAAAATATAGGAACAAAAAATGAACGAGTTTCTCTTTATCAAAAAGACTATTTGTACCATGCTGATGGGTCAAATATCTTTGGAGATCCTGGCCTTGATGTTCGATCCAATGCAAAGTGGATTGCATTATCTCAAAACGAGGTATTGATTGCTCCAGATAAACAAGTGGAGATTCCCTATAGTGTAAAGATTCCCTCTGATGCCAATCTTATAGGAACCTATTGGAGTTTGGTCATGGTCCAGTCAGTTACCAATAGCTCCTTGAACCCCGATAAACCGCCCGAGGATTCTCTTGGAGTTCAAACGGGAACGCGATTTGGCGTTCAAATAATAACTGCAATTGGTGATACAGGTGAAGGAAAGATAACCTTCAGCAACCCTAAGATCATACACAATGACGATACCTATGGGCTCCAGGTCGATCTCGAAAATTCTGGTGATCGATTTTTAAAAGCAGGAATATACGTTGATTTGTATTCATCCAATGGGGATTACCAAGGACGGTTTATCGGAGAAAAACGTTCATTGTTGCCTAGTACTTCCGTTCGTTCCTCAATTATGTTCCAGAAGGAGGAGGCAGGACGATACAAAGCCCAGGTTGTAGCCGATTGCGGTGGAAACGATTTGTTTGGTGTAATGTATTCTCTTACATTTAAATGACAATTTGTACCAGACAAATAAGAAAGATTATACCAATTCTATTGACGCTTAGTTGCTTGAGCTCTCAATACATTTTTGCTTCCTCATTGGTAAGTACTTCTTCTGTTGTTTTTTCAGCAAATGTACAACAGCTACAGTCTGCTCCTCGTTCGATTGTAAACGTGATATATACCGTGGAAAACAAAACAAGTGTATTGCAGCATATCGAAGTGTCTGCTATCTTACCGTCCCAATGGACGCTCAATTCTCAATTGACCCCAATGGATCTGGAAAGTGGTGATACCGATACGATTTTTGTGAGTTTCCTTATTCCAGGGAATACTCTTGGTGGTAATTACCCTGTTTCTTGTAGTATTACTCTGGAAAATGGAGAAATGTTTCAAGCCATGACAGAGGTTGTTATTCCAAAAGTACTTGGACTTGCGCTCAAGATGTTTTCAGCTCCTTCGACTGAATTTGCAGGAAATGCCTATCAGTCGGTATTCTTGCTTCAAAATACAAGCAATGCTGTTGCTACTGTGATTCTGGAAGCGGAAAGTTCCCTAGGCCATCAGTGCAAGCTCGAAAGTTCTCGTGTAACCATGGAGGCAGGGGAATCCCGCCCAATTTCAATTCAAGTACAAACAAATAAAAAGCTGACAATGGTAAGTAAAGATATCATTCGGCTAAAAGCTTTATTAGCTGAAGATGCAACAATCTCTGCTCGGGCAAAAGCTACCGTAAAAATTCTTCCCAGCTCTTCAAGCGGGGATTTCTGGCATAAGTATCCTGTAAGCATTACCTGGTCTACTGTCTTTGATTTGATGGAATCTTCAGAAACCACAAGCAAGGTGTTTTTGTCAGGTGATGGCTCCTTGAATGATAAAGGGAATGATCGTCTTAGATTCTCTTTTGGCTTTCCTCTTTTCCCCAATGACAGTATCGTTGCCAGTGACTACACGTATCTCATGGATTATAGCACCTCTTTATATAAAATTTATGGGGGAAAACGATCTTTTAACCTATCTCCCTTAACTACCGGTAGTATTACGGGAAATGGGATTGGTCTTGAATTATATGCGAATTGCTTTACCCTCTCAACATTTTCCGTAAAAGATTCAACTGCATTTTCTGCCAGATATTCTTTTAAAAAACTCAACTATCTGGAATTTGACCTGTATCATGATGGACAAGACTTACTGTTGGGAACCAGGGGGTTTCTTCGTGCATACGATCAGGTGAGTCTTGCCTTTGAAACCGTCAAGGGACTTGCCAATTCGAATGATTATGCGTTCTCTGTTGATATTGGTGTCAAGGAAACGGAATATGCTTACAATTTGAAATTTCGTCGCTATGGGGAGGGTTTTGGGGGAAGTTCGTCTGATAAGGAAAATTTTTCGGCCTATCTGAAGACCACGGTGTTTTCTCCTATCATCTTTACGTTCAACTATAGTTCGGGAAACGACAATCTTGATACTGACTCCACTTCGATATGGATTCAAACAATTTCATTGGCTCTTTCCTATCGAAGTTCCGGTGGCTATGTCTATACTGCTTTATATAAAGATTATCTCCAAAATGATCTGGCAACCCCTTCTCGATATAGCATCTTGAAAAAACATATTACGCTTGGTTTTGAAAAAACATGGAAATTGGTTCATCTGCAGGCTAATGCCGAATATGTTCATAATCTTGATTTCCAGAATGGGATTGTTTCCAGCAAACAAGTATATAGTCTTCTATTGGACTTCAGGATTAAAAAAGACCTTTCCATTCTGAACACGCTAGCGTTCGATACAGGACTTTCTTCACTTGGTATTACTGATATGCTTATTACCAATACCTTGAGGATACAGTATATTGGCTTCCTTGATTCAAAAATCAATGGATCTTTCAAAACAACCATAGGTCCATATCTTCCCCTTTCTCAATACTATAGTTTTTCAGTAGGTCTTACGCATTCATTCGAAGATAATGGAGAGTTTTCAGTATCCTTTGGTAGTACCTACTATGAAGATCCTGCAATCGAGGATGCGGCAACTATTTCCATTGCCTTTCGGAAAACACTACAGGTTCCTGTTACGATGAAATCAAATATCGGATCTTTTTCTGGGCAGATACTTGATCATGAAACCCATAAGCCTATAGCACAAGTAATCGTTTCTGCAGATAAACAAGTAAGTGTAACTGATAAAGATGGAAAATTCTCCTTTCCCAGTGTGCGACAAGGATCGTTATATGTTCAATTTGACCTCACTCGTCTTGAAAGGAAAATGATTGTAATTGGACAAAACCCATTGGTTGTGGAAATTGGGGACAAAGAGAAAAAAGTAGTGGAAATTGAGCTGGTAAGGCCTGCCTCGATATCAGGAAAAATACAAAAGACTAAAGATTTGCAGGCCTCCATGACAAAACTTTCCTTCTTGGGGAAAACTACTGGCGATACTGTAGATAATATTCCTCGCGTTCTTCTGAATCTGGAAAGTTCTCAAGGTTCTTGGAGAACCTATTCAGATGCAGAGGGTTCTTTTCAATTCAATGATTTACAACCGGGAACCTGGAACCTTACTGCTTATTATGAAGATTCGGGCAATGGTTATTATCTTGAAAAAAAGCAATATCAAGTGGTTTTGGAGTCAGGTGGAAATAAAGAGGTTGAGATAAGATTGTTACCGGTGGCCCACCCTGTAATCGCCATGCAAGAAGGAGGAATTCTTGAACTTGAATAAAGTAATGACATTATTAATCCTTACGTGCATTCTTTGTTCGGCAACTCTTTTTGCACAGAGTGAATTTCTGGATTCAAGAGATTCCGGGAATGGTGGAAGACTGATGATATATTCTGATGGAATAAATCCCAGTGGTATTCGATTTGATGTATCTCATTCCCAATCAGGAATTCTTGATATTGGTATCAGTGTGTCCTATCGGTGTAATAGAGGAATTGCTGGTGATGAAAAGGAATATTCTTTGTCTGTTCCTTTCCTGTTTACTGTACTGAAGCAGGAAGCTTTCATTCCGTTTTCCATAACTATTCCGGGTGAATTATCAGTGACAACTATGCAGTCAGAGACACTTACAAATAATGAATTGGTCAAATCGGGGGTATCGTATCGTATTGGCCTTGAAATCGTGCGATTCGTACCGATACATCCCAGATTGTATTTTGAATATGGGTTAACCGCGTATCTGTCTTCAGGCACCAATACAACTGAACTTGAATCTGGCGTAAAAAGCCTTGAATATCCTACGAGCCAGATTGAATGGGATGTAGCCTATGGCGTACTCGCAGGAGCAACCTTTCGTCCGAAAAATCCAAATCATGGGCTTGCCCTCTCTTTTGATATTAGATCCTATTTTCATTCGGAAAATGTCTTGAGTTTTGAAGCGTCAGTATATTTCACTTTTGTGAATGCAATTTAAAAAGGATGGATAATCATGTATCAGTATAAAAAAATAACAATATCACTTGCTATCCTTTGTTTGGTATTTGTATTGCTATTGTTTGTTGTGCATCTTATTAAGATAGGAACCCAGGACCTTATGATTACAAAAGGAGATATATCCCTTGAGAAATCAGAAGAAGGGGGATATGACCTTTGGATCAAGAAAAAGCATTTTTTGCGTTCAATTCAGTTGGTGAGTACTTCCTTGAATAATACTGACATTGTGAAACCCTCGGATTCTTTATTCAAGAGTTTTGGATTGAATGAATTTTTTAGGATCAATGGAACGATGCAAGTGCCAACAGAAAACACCGAATGGTTTTTTGGAAATTCTGCTATTCATGAACATCCATATCTCGGTCTTGCTTTTCAGGTCCATATTCCTTACGAAATCAGTATTGATGCATCTTCTGCAATAAAATTTTCTGATGGTGGATTTTTATCTATTATTGCCTTTTCAAAAAACAGATCCGCTAATAGAGCTCTTTATCGAATAAATAGGTTTGATGCCATTGCTTCGCAAAAAGGTGAAGGGGAGATTGTTGTTGCCGGCAAGAAGGAGGTGCAAAAGCCGGCCACAAAGACTGTCTCTGAAGATATTGTGCAATCCTTGCAGCAAAATAGTCAAGAACCAGTAAAAAAAGGAATGGAAGATTCCTCAACATCCTTGCAAGCAGGAAAAGAACCCCTTGTTGTTGCTGCCAAGAAAGAAGTGCAAAAACCAGTCATAAAGACTGTCTCTGACGAGATTTCGCAATCCTTGCAACAAAGTAGTCAAGAACCTGCAAAAATAGCTGCTGAAAACTTATCAGTAGCTTCTTCCAGTATTTCTAAACCAGAATTGGTTGATTCGGAGGAAAATGGATATGTAATTGATGCAACCGATCCAAACAGTATTGAGGTTTATATCAATAAGATATTTCGGTTTGACCCCGAACATGGTATCAAGGATGGAAGTTATGGATATGTATTCAGAAATGAAGGCGAACCAATTGCCTTAGTCAAATTTTCTGTAACGAACATGCACATCGTAGCGATACTCAAGGAATTATATCAGCCACAGAATCCGATTAAACCGTTTGATAAAATTCTCTTGGACTTAAAGTAGGAAAGAAGATGAAAAAGAAAATTCTTGCTATTATATTCCTGATAATTATCGGGGTTTCACCGATAATGGCTTCAGTTGATTTTGCAACCTATGGTTTAACATATAAAAACAAAGAAATAGAAAATGATGTTACAGTCATGTATTTTCTTGATAAAGATGCCAGACGAATTTCTGTTTCTTCGAATCAGTCCTTGGATGCGCAGGATTTTGAAAAAATATCGAGTATCAATAAGACTTTCTCCTCATGGAAGTATCTGGAATATACCTCCCTTTCTTTTTTTATTGATGGTGAAAGAATTCAGATACTTTTGAAACCTGATAGTTTTGTCTATGAATCAATCAATTTGGTTCCATATGCACCTGCGGGTTTCTTTTTTACCCAGACTCCATCAGGCCTTGCTTATAATTTCAGGTTGACAAGTGGTGCTTCATTTCCAAAACTCAAGGGGATTGTCAATGATGAAGAATCCTTTTGTAAGGAAGTGTTGGCTGTTCTTGGCTTTTCTCAGGTCCCCAAAGTTCCTTCTGAGGCTAATTCCTTCACTGCTGCGCAGGAATCTCCCTCTGCATCTGATACGACTATGTCGGATTTTGAAGGAAATAATGTGCAAATTATGGAACTTATCAAAAAACTACAAGAAGAGGGGAGTCAAAACAATGATGCATTTGAGTTATTTAAAGATAAAGTATCGGACAGGATCGGTTCAATTGAAGAAAATGTTCCTACCCGTCAGGAAATTGTAGATCTTGAAAATAAAAATGCAAAATTGGCTGGAGAACTTGAGGATTCTTTAATCCAACAAAAGGACCTTATCAAAGAAGTCTTGGAATTACAACAATCACTTAAATCCTTGTCTGAAGAAGTGGAGACTCTTCGGAAGGCAATGATAACGCTCCATGACAAAGGATTGTTCGGTAGCGTAAATATTGTTGATAGTGAAACTATTTCCCGTATCCTTAAGATGAAAGATAAAGATCCCAAGCTTACAATCGAGGAAGCCTATTCAACCTTGGCGAAAGAAAAATATTCTGTGACAGAATATGAAGTCATGCTTATATTCAGTGTGTATTTCAACGAGTTTAAATAAATAGGAATTATACTGAAGCAATTGAATTTATCACAGGATTTGAAGCAGTTAGCTCTTCAAGCAATCTTACTTGAGATGATTCAGTAATGTACTGATGCGTCTTGTCAGGGGTCTCTATATTACTCTGAGGGTTATCTCCTCCAAAGGCTGTGGAATGCAAATGATTGTGTTGCTTTCCTCCAAGGTGATAAAGAAGAAATTATGCCAATACTGATGCTATGTCACTATTCAAACTGTAATTCTATAGCAAGTTTACCTGTCGACTCAAGATAACAAGGAATTTGCTACCTATTTGGGTAATGTAACAACCAAGGTTGTATTCTGCATTCTTACATGGATACAAGTCTGGGCATGCTCAGTCCCTTGGTTATAATAATAAAAATACTACAAGATGGAATTTTATCTTGAGGCTTGAAGAATTTCTTTATAAGCTTTTATTGGCATTGGTTTTGCATAGAAATATCCTTGAATGTGAGTGCATCCAATGGCTGCGAGGAAGTTGGATTGCTCTTTGGTTTCAACTCCTTCAGCTATAACGTCTATCTTCAGATCTATTGATAGGTTTACAATAGTTTGTAAAGCCCGTTCACCTTTTTTTGAACATCCTATCATCTGTATAAAATCTTTATCGATTTTTAAGATATCTATGGGAGCTTTGCTTAGAATGTCCAAAGAGGAATATCCTGAACCAAAATCATCCAATAAAATGGAAAATCCTAAATTTTTAAGTGATTGCAGAGTTGCAAGCAATTGTTTTTGATTGTCCATGTAAGTACTTTCTGTTATTTCAAAGCAAATCAAGAAGTGGGGAACCCCATATTTTTCAACAATAAAAAGAATCTTGTCGCTAAGAGCTTGGTCATAGAAATCTAGCTGTGAAAGATTTACCGAAATTGGTAATGGCCTGATGCCTTCCTTAAGCAAGGAATGCTGAAAAGAGCATACTGCATCGAGAATATATAAATCAATTTCATGGATTCTGCTATGTCTTTCAAACGGGGGAATAAAAATATCAGGGGAAATCAGTCCTTGCTCAGGATGTTGCCAGCGGGCCAGAGCCTCTGCCGAAATAAATTTCAATTTCTTGGTGTTGAAAACTGGTTGCAAGTAAAAAATAATTTGACTTGTTTCCAAAGCGAAAGAAATTTGTTTCAACAGTATCTGTTCTTTTATTTCCTCTGCTTCTTGCAAGAAACCATCAGAAAAAATTATCGGCTCTTTTTTTTGCATAACTAAGAAAGACCTATCGGCAACTGTGCTTAAACCCTCTGTCGAGGACTGTTGATTGCTTATTGTTTGTTTCGAATTTTCTGATGACATATATTACTATAATTCGATATATCGGATTAAATGTCAACTTTTATATTCATTTCTTTGAGAAATTATTCTTGCAGTTATGAAAAAAGATACAAAAAAAGTAGTTGTACAATTTGTAGAAGAAAAGATGAAGCGGCCATCATCAAATGCTGTATCAAAGATATCGGAATAATATTGAACACGTAAAAAATCGGTCCGATGCCATGGGAGCGTCTGGAAAGAAATATCTAACGCTATTAAATCGAATTATTATCAAACAATAATTCAAAAGTAGATCGTTTTGATGCTTGCAAATGCAAAAGCATCGCATTCGCTGCAGTTTCCCAATCAGCCATCAATAGAGCTTTTGTTATAGATAAATGTTCTTCAATGGATTCATGGATACGTTTGTCTTTTTTTCCTGTCAGAATCATCAAGCGGTAGTTTTTTTCCATAATGCTTTCAAAAAATTGCTTTAAATAATTATTTGTCAAATCATTGAGAATCAAACTGTGGAATTCAGAGTCCAATTCAAATGATAATGATTTATTATGCGGATCACAGTTTGATTGACGGGAAAAGAAATCCAATAGCTTATCTTGGTTGAGTGTACTGCCATAAGTTTGTAATAAGTATGGTTCAATAAGGATTCTTGCTTCAAATATTTGATTGACATCATCTATACTGATAGGGGAGACCAAAATCCCTTTCTTTGGTTTTATTGACACCAATCCTTCATTCTCCAGTATTCCAAGGGCTTCTCGTATGGGTGTCCGGCTTACTCCACAGGTTTCTTTTATTTGTTCTTCATTTATCATGCTTCCTGGGAGATAAGTACAATCAAGTATTCGTTTCTTGATTTGTTTATATGCTAGAATTTTTAAACCTTTTTCAGCCATATCTAAAAAATACAACATTGTTTCAATTCTGTAAAGCTACAAAAAAAATTAAAATACTTCTTTGTTTTTTCTACTTGACAAACTGAAGTCACTGATACGACTATGTGTTGTATACAACAAAAAAATAAATTTGTTGCTTGGAGGGATGATGAAGGCGATTCAAATATATAGACCAGGAAATGTAAGGATCATTGATATCGAAAAACCAAAAAGAAAAAATGGCGAGGCCTTGTTGAAAATTCTTTATGGAGGTATTTGTGGTAGCGACTTAGGCTCTTATCGTGGTACATTCTCGTATTTCTCATATCCTCGGATTCCAGGTCATGAATTCTCGGCAAAAATTATGGAGATAGATGAAAATAAGCTTGGTCTGGTTCCTGGAATGATTGTGACTTGCAATCCATACTTTAATTGCACTCATTGTTATTCCTGTAAAAAAGGCATCGTCAATGCATGTTCAGACAATCAGACCATGGGAGTTCAGAGGGAAGGGGCTTTTGCTGAATATATCACAATGCCAATCGAGCGGATTTATGATGGCAAAGGTTTGGATCCAAAGGTATTAGCAGTGATTGAACCCTTTTGTATTTCCTATCATGGGGTTACTCGAGGGCAGGTCAAAACTGGTGATACTGTATTGATTGTCGGTTCTGGTACGATTGGGATACTTGCAGCCATTGCAGCGCGTGAAAAAGGGGCGTGCGTCTGGATTTCTGATGTTTCCGAGGGGAAATTGAAGATTGCCGAGAGTTTTGGGTTTGACAAAACGATTTTAAATAGTACTGAAGAACAATTCAATGAAAGAGTAAAGGATGCAACCATGGGGAATGGTTTTGATATTACGATCGAAGCCGTTGGGTTACCCTCGACATTTCTGGATTGCGTTAATGCAGCATGTTTTGGAGGAAGAGTTGTCCAAATTGGGGTAGGAAAGAAAAATGTCGATTTTAACTTTACCCTCATACAAAAAAAGGAACTAACTATAGTTGGTTCCAGGAATGCGATGAAGCAGGACTTCATTGATTTGATTGATTTGGTAAAAAATTCTGAAGTGTCATTGGAAAAAATCATTACAAACATATATAAATCAGAAGACGCCGACCAAGCATTTAATGATTTTGATAAAAATAAAGGTGACATGTTAAAAGTAATCCTTGATTTTACATAAGATTTTGGGTTTTTTCGATTGAGAAAGATAGGGGTTCCTGAAAATTACTTGTATTTGTTACATGAAAAAGTGATTCTATCATGATTTGTATGGCAACATCAGCAATGATAGAGATAGCTGATATAATGGGAAAATCTTTGCAATATGAAAATATTATTTTAATTTTGTTATCCTTTAGTAGTTTTTTTATAAAGTCGATCTGGAGAAATTCGGCATTGAGCGAACAAAATAATAATATTGCAAATGAAAAAAAGTTCTTGACAAATGGAAATATTCAAATAATCATTATGTTGTATACAACAAGGCATTTATTTTATGATAGTCGCTGTAAACTACTTTGTTTTAGAAATCTTTGAAGGAGAGAAAAATGAAAAAAATTCTGAGTGTGATTGTTGTCAGTCTTTTGGTCTTGTGCTCTGGTTTTGCACAAGGCTCCAAGGCTTCATCTGGAACGAACGGTAAGGCAATGCCTTATAAAATCGGAATTATGACTGCAACTGTTTCTCAAGCTGAGGAAGAGTTTCGTGTTGCTCAGGCTATGAAAGTAAAATATGGTGATATGATTATTCATCAAACTTTTCCTGACAAGGCAGCCAGTGAACAAGAGACTACAATTTCCATTGCATTATCAATGGCTTCCGATCCTATGGTAAAGGCAATTATTTTCAATACTGCAAATGAAGGTACTGCCGCAGCGATGGACAAGGTCAGGCAAAAAAGACCTGATATCCTCCTGTTGGCAGGTGTTCCCAATGAAGCACCTGATGTAATTTGTGCTTCTGCTGATTTGGTTTTTCATCCAGATGTAGCGAATATGGGCTTGCAGGTAGCTGAAGCCGCTTATAAAATGGGTGCGAAGACCCTGGTTCATTATTCTTTCCCTCGTCACATGGCCCAACCTTTGAATATTGCTCGAAGGGGAAACATGAAGGCTGCCTGTGAGAAGTACGGGATTGCTTTTATAGACGGAACTTCTCCTGATCCGATGAGCGATGCAGGAATTGCAGGAACCCAGCAGTTCATTCTTGAGGACGTACCCAGAAAAGTTGAACAATACGGTGAAGATACTGCTTTCTTCGGTACGAACGCCGGACAGCAAGAACCTATGTGTAAGGCAGTCTATGAATCGCATGCCCTGTATCCAATGCCGGACAATCCGAGTGTTTTCTATGCCTTTCCCGGAGCTCTTGGCATTGAAGTTCCCGAGAATGAAAAAGGTAATGTTGCATTCATGAAGGATGCTATCAGTGCAAAACTTGCATTGAAAAATATGAATGGACGAATGGGCGCCTGGAGTGCTCCTATGCATACCATGTTTATCAACTGTGCTGTTCAATATGCTATGGAATACTGTGACGGTGTTTTTACTAATAGGGCAGATTATGATGAATTCACCAAGATTTTCTCTGCTTTTGCTGGTGGTGATGTAAGTGTAAGAAAATATGTAGACATCAATACCAATAAGCAATATGACAATTTCTTTGTGGTTCTCGGAAAATTCATAACGTTCTAATAAAACCATTGAATCGGGGGGTGTTTGAAAACCTAGCTTTGAACAACCCCCACCTTATTTTTTTGCTAGTTTGTATTGCCGAAGAAGGAAAATGATGCCAAAAAATCCATTGCTCCAGTTTAAAAATATAAAAAAAACATTTTCAGGAAATGAAGTTCTTTCTGGAATTAACTTTTCTATTTCCTCAGGAGAAATAGTTGCTCTTGCAGGAGAAAATGGAGCAGGGAAATCTACCTTGATGAACATCCTTTTCGGGATGGATGTCATCCGTTCTACCGGAGGTTATGAGGGAACGATTACCTTGGATGGAAATGTGATTGATATTAAATCACCGAAAGACGCAATGGCTTATGGTATTGGCATGGTTCATCAGGAATTTATGTTGATTCCCGGATTTTCAATCGGGAAAAATATAAAATTGAACCGTGAAGAGATAAAAACCACTCCGATTAGTAAAGTTTTTGGCAAGGATTATGAACTGATCGATAAAGAGAAAATCAATCGGAGTTCTCTCCAATCATTGGAAAAATTGGGGATGGATGTCGATCCAGAAACTTTGGTACGCAATGTTTCTGTCGGATATAAGCAATTTATTGAAATAGCCCGAGAAATAAATAAGACAAATTTAAAATTACTGGTACTGGACGAGCCTACGGCAGTACTGACGGAAACGGAAGCTGTCCGATTCATCGAATGCATCAAAAAAATCGCCAAAGAGGATATTGCAATTATTTTTATCAGCCATAGGTTGGAAGAGATAATGAATTTATCTGATAGGACGGTCATCTTGCGCGATGGCTCTTTGGTTTTTGATAAGCCTACGGCAAAAACAACAAAGAAGGAAATTGCGGAGACCATGGTAGGCAGGAACCTCAATGCTGAGGGAATACTAAATAAAAACCGTTCTTTCAATGAAAAGGATACGATTCTGGAATTCGTTGATTTTGGGGTAATGATGCCCGGTGAGATGACCAAGAAGGTAAACCTGAATGTGCGTAGGGGAGAAATACTCGGTATAGGGGGCTTGGCAGGACAAGGAAAAGCCAGCATTTCCAACGGAGTCTTCGGAATGTATCCAACAAGTGGAGTGGTCAATTTCAACGGGAAAGAATTGTCGAACCAGACGATTGGAGGAGCCCTGACAAAAAAAATTGCCTTTGTCTCTGAGGATAGGAAAGGCGTCGGTCTCTTATTGGATCAAAGTATTGCAATGAATATAGTATTTACCCAGATGCAGCTCAACCATGTATGTTTGAGAAAAATTGGTTTTTTCTCCATTTATGACGGGAAGGAAGCAAATAGAATTGCGAATGAAATGATAAAAAAACTGGATATCCGATGCACAGGTCCCACACAATTGGTTGGAGCCCTCTCTGGGGGCAATCAACAAAAGGTCTGTATTGCACGGGCCCTTTTGACCGATCCAGAGGTATTGTTTGTATCAGAACCCACAAGGGGTATAGATATTGGTGCAAAGCAAATTTTGTTGGATTATCTGGTAGAAATAAATAAAGAGAAAGGTATTACCATTGTAATGACTTCTTCTGAATTGAATGAACTCCGTTCTGTATGTGATCGAGTTGCAATTATAACTGATGGTGCTGTTCAAGGTATATTGCCTCCTGATGCATTGGATGTCGATTTTGCATTGCTTATGTCAGGGGAAAAAATAGATGCATAATAAAAATATAGAAAAAATGACAGGGGTAATCAAAAACTTCGGACTTCCCCGGATCATCATCCTTTGTTTCTTGTTGTTGCTGAATATTCTGATGGCTATAAAGGATATTCCAGTAGGACTTACAATTTCTCAATGCTTGGTCCGTATTGGCATAAATCTGATTTTATCTTTGGCCATGATGCCCGGAATCATGGCTGGTACAGGTATGAATTTTGCGTTGCCTATTGGTATTGAATGTGGTTTGCTCGCAGGTATGATTAGCTTGCAATATAATATTGTGGGATTTTCAGGATTGTTTTTCGCAATTATCTGTTCAATTCCCATGAGTATAATCGCTGGTTATTGTTATAGTTTGCTGCTGAATAGAGTGCGGGGAAATGAGATGATGGTATCTACCTATACCGGATTCTCAATTGTTGCCCTCATGTGCTTGGTTTGGCTTGTCTTGCCTTTTGATAATCCAGGAATTGTCTGGCCCATGGGCAAGGGAATCAGGACAACCATTACTCTTGACGCTTGGTATGATAGGATCTTGAATAATCTATGGTCCTTTTCGATATTTGGAATTGAAATTCCTACTGGTCTGTTATTGTTTGCCGCCTTCTTTTGTGTGCTGATGTGGGTGTTCAAAAAAAGCAGGCTTGGATTGATGATGATTGGTGCAGGTTCAAATCCTAAATATGCGATCGCAAATGGTGTGGATGTAAATAGGATGCGTACTCTCAGCGTAATTCTATCAACCGTTCTTGGTGGCATTGGTATAATAATATATGCACAGGGCTTTAGTTTCTATCAGCTGTATAATGCCCCTTTGATGATGGCTTTCCCCGCAGTTGCAGCTGTATTGATAGGTGGAGCCACTACGAATAAGATTTCAATCTTTAATGTAGTGCTCGGTACTATAATGTTCCAAAGTCTTCTGGCAATAGCAGTTCCTGTAGCAAACAGTTTGATACCTGAAGGGAATATATCGGAAGTAGTCCGTACTATAGTTAGCAACGGTATTATTTTATATGCTCTTTCTCAAATGAAGAATAAGGATCGATAGAAATGAATACCAATAAAACAAAAATAATGAGCCTGATTTCTAATAATTTGGTATTAATACTGTTCAGTGTTATTTGTATTGCGGAAGTAATCTTGGCAAAACAAACCGCTGCCTATTTGGTCGGAGAGATTGTAACCCGGTTGTTTCGTAATTCGATTTTGATATTGTCCCTGTTAATACCTGTCTGGGCAGGAATGGGTTTGAATTTCAGTATCGTTCTTGGGGCCATGGCAGCCGAGATTGGCTTGATATTCGCAAAAAACTTTTTTATAACCGGAGTTTTGGGAATTTTCGTAAGCTTTGGAATCAGTATTCCCTTGGCTATCCTATTTGGTTATTTAACCGGACGTTTGTTTAATTTGACAAAAGGTCAGGAAATGATAACTGGTATGATCCTTGGTTTTTTTGCCAAAGGTCTCTTTGATCTGGTTTTCATGTTCTTATGTGGTCCTGTGATACCTATCAAGAATAAAACTTTGCTTCTAACCAATGGCATTGGATTGACTACTCCCATTTCCCTGGATGTCTCCAGTAAAAGTGCAATAAATAACATTTGGTTGATGCCCTTGAATGAATTCATTTTGATTGCAATAATTTTAGTTGATATCTACCTGCTTGTAAGGATTATCCTGGCAAAGAAAAAGGTTCTAGGAAAATTTGAATGGCAGAAACAGGGATTATTCTTCTTCAGTTTGGCTGTCACAGTTTTATATTTCTTGTTTCTTGCTTTTTCAAGAAAGTTTTTCATGGTATTGAATTTTACGGATATTCCAGTGGTTACAGGATTGATAATATTGGCCGTATGTCTCTACATTACGTATTTCTCGAAAACTAAAATTGGTAGTGATATCAATGCTGTTGGACAAAATAGATATGTCGCTGCGTCAATGGGAATAAATGTAGATAAGATAAGGATCAAGGCCGTCGTAATCAGTACTGTGCTGGCAGCCTTGGGCCAAATAATATTCATTCAGGAGATTGGCAATTTTGCGACATATAATGCACATGAAAATGTTGGGACCTTTGCTATAGCTGCTTTGTTGGTTGGAGGTGCTTCAATCAATAAGGCGACCATACGACAAGCTTTTTTGGGTGCATTATTGTTTCATACTATGTTTATCATCTCTCCGATTGCCGGAATGAAACTTTTTGGAAATGCACAGATGGGTGAATATTTCAGGGTTTTTGCATGTTACGCTGTTATCACCATAGCTCTGGTAATGCATTCGGTCAGTAATAAGAAAGCATCATAATAAATAATGAGGATGGGATATATGTATTCAAAATATTTAGAAGGGTTGCAGCCAAGACGTGTTTTTGAGATTTTTGACCAACTCTGCTATATTCCGCACGGTTCATGGAATGAAAAGGCCATCAGTGACTATGCAAAAGAATTTTGCCTAAACCTTGGATTGGAAACATATCAAGATGAGTTTCATAACTTGATAATTAAAAAGCCTGCTACAAAGGGCTATGAAAATGTTCCCATTGTTGTATTGCAAGCACATTTGGATATGGTTTGCCAGAGAAAACCAGATAGTACTCATGATTTTGAAAGGGATCCCATTGAAGTCTTGCGCAAGGGCGATTCTATCTATGCGAAGGATACGACCTTGGGTGCTGATGATGGAACGGGAGTTGCTTTTGCCTTGAGCGTCTTGGAGTCTACAAACTTGAAACATCCTCAACTGGAGGTTGTCTTGACGTCCAATGAAGAAGCAGGGATGACGGGGATCAAGAATCTTGACTTTGATAGGATCAAGGGTAGGGTGATATTGAATCTTGATTGCAGTGATGAAGGGATTGTGGTCGGTTGTGCCGGAACCCTTGTTTCTTGTACTTCCTTTTCTTTTGAACGAATCCCCCTTGTGTTGGACCGCGGAGTTTGTTCCATTACGGTATCTGGATTGCAAGGAGGTCATGCAGGTCTTATGGCAATACAGGAAGGTGGAAATGCCAATGCCCTCCTTGCAAGAGTGCTTTCCAGGATCTTTGAAGTTATTCCCTTTGGTTTGGTTTCTTTCGATGGAGGGTTGTTGGATAATGCCATCACCAGGGCAAGTACTTGTGTGGTTTCCCTGCCAAACCAAAAAATTCCTGAATGCATTCAGCTTATTTCAGAATATGAAAAGCTTTTACAAAAGGAATATGCAATGAAGGACGATGGAATAACTCTTTCTACCGAGGAATTGGTTTCTTGTGAAGAATCTCCGATGAGTGATGAGGATACCGAGAAATTCCTTAGTCTGATAAATGTTTTTCCGAATGGATTGTTATCCACGAGTAAGGATGTGAAGAATCTTGCAGAGCTTAGTGCCAATATGGGTGTGGTTCATACAAAATCTGGTACTATTGAAATTCATACAATGTGTCGGGCACGTTATGATAGCGGAAAACAACATTACCTTATCAAAGTGAAGCAATTGGCAAAACTTGCAAATGCAACGGTGACCGTTCTGTCAGAGGCGCCTGAGTGGGAATATAAACCGGCAAGTCGATTGAGCAATTTGATCAATGAAATTTATAACCAGGAATATGGAAAGGACATTTTAGTAGAGATTTCTCATGGTGGAAATGAATGCGGAAATTTCTTTAGGCATTTTCCTGATGCTGATATAGTTTGTTCAGGTACGAAAATCACTGGAGCCCATACAACGGAAGAGACTGTTGCCGTAAGTGTTATCCAGAAAGAATGGAAAATGCTTTGCCGAACTCTGGAAGGTATGTTGAATTATTAATTCTCTCCATTTGTATGATTCTGGGCATGTAGTTGGTAGTGTAAAATCAAGTTTGCAATTTGGAGTTGAAAAAGGTCACTGGGAGTTCCATACTGTTTGATAACGACACCAACAGGAGGGACTTACCCAATGACCGAGACCAATGATAGCACGTTTTTTGCAATGAAACTACTGGAATTCGAGGATGCAGAGGATCCTTTGCTGGCAATGATCCAGTGGATGACCAATCAGATGATGGAACTTGAGGTGGAGCAGAAGTGCAACGCATCCAAGGGTACCCACGAGAAGGAACGGCAGGCCTATCGCAGCGGATACCGCCCCCGTCGTTTCGATACCAGGCTTGGGACACTGTACATGCTGGTCCCGAAGCTCCGCAACGGGGGGTATGTCCCCTTTTTCGTGACCGAGAAGAAACGGAGTGAACAGGCACTGATCAATGTCATCCAGGAAGCCTGGACCAACGGGGTCTCCACCAGGAAGATAGATCGCCTTGCCAAGGCCATCGGGATCGAGGGCATCAGTGCCACTCAGGTAAGCAACATCACCGGTGAGCTGGACAGCCAGGTGACGGAGTTCCGCAACAGGCCACGGGAAGAGGAATACCCGGTGCTCTGGGTGGATGCGCTCTATGAGAAAATCAGGGACGACGGCAAGGTGATCAATGCCGCAGTATTGGTGGTCAGGGCAGTCGATTTGCACGGTGTGGTGCATATGATCGCCGTGGAGCCCATGTATGGGGAATCAGAGGCCTCTTATTCACAGCTGTTCGACAAGCTCAGGGAACGTGGCCTGCAAAAGGTATGGCTGGTTGTCTCCGACGCCCATCCCGGGTTGCAGGCGGCAATCCGCAAGTGTTTCCTCGGGGCCTCCTGGCAACGGTGCAAGGTGCATTTCATGCGCAACATCCTCGCCCACGTCGGACAGAAGGCGAAGGAGGACTTCGCCAGGCAGCTGAAGCAGATATGGCAGCAGCCGGACAAGCAGCATGCCATTTCCTATGCCAGGGCGATCGAGGCCGAATACGGGGACACGTTCCCCCAGGCCATCGAATGCCTGATGGGAGGGCTTGAGGATTCGCTGCAGTTCTACGACTACCCGTTGCTGGATTCCCGGAAGATCGCATCCAACAATGGCACGGAGAGGGCCAATGCCGAGATCCGCAGGAGAAGCCGTGTGGTGGGGGTCTTCCCCAGTGCCGGGTCCTACCTGAGGTTGTTGGTCTGCTATCTGATGGAATATGAGGACGACAACCAGAGCAACAGGTGTTACCTGAAAGCAGAGGCAATAGAGGAACAGCGGCGGCTGAGACACGCGGCATGATCATCAGATGGAGGAACTTTCAAGCCCCTTCGATTTTGAAATTGCAAACTAAACTTGACGCGACCCATGTAGTTTGTCAGAAGAATGATTTTTAAGCGAGTGAATTACTGTAATCATTGTCTATTGCCGATCATTGTGATATAGGAAAAAATCCATGGATATACCTCCAGAAAGAAAGGACCCTATTGAAAAGGATATGATCAAAGTCTATTCTATTCCAATCGGTAATGTTTGTCTTATGATCTTAGGCAACAATGTTACGCATGGATTTTATGATATTGATTAAGTTTTAGAAAGGAAAATACATGAAAAAGATTAATGAAGTAGTGGAAAAGAAAAACGGAAAGTATCCTGAAAAGGTGCTTCAGTTTGGAGAAGGGAATTTTCTTAGGGCCTTTGTTGATTGGATGATCGATGAGGCAAATGACGAAGGTCTCTTTGGTGGTAGTATCGTACTTTGCCAGCCTATTGCCCAGGGAATGGTTGCAAGGCTCAATGCTCAGGACAACGTGTATACCTTGGTCATGAGGGGCTTGGAGAAGGGAAAGAAGACTGAGAACGTAAAGGTCATTACTTCTGTCTCCAGGGGTGTCAATCCGTATGAGGAGTATGATTCCTATATTGCCCTTGCCAAGAGCAAGGACTTGAAAGTTATCGTTTCCAATACCACGGAGGCAGGCATTTCCTATGGTGAAGGCGATAAGCTTGATGATAGGCCTCCTACGTCCTACCCTGCAAAGATTTGTTCCTTCTTGTATACCCGTTACAAGCATTTCAACGGGGATCCTGCCCTGGGTATCCTTCTGCTTCCTGTCGAACTTATCGAAGACAACGGTCCTGTATTGAAAAGGATCGTATACCAATATGCAAAGGAATGGAATCTTGGTGATGGCTTTACCAAATGGCTCGATTCTTCCTGTACCTTTGCCAATACCTTGGTTGACCGCATTGTTACCGGGTATCCCAGAAATGAAGCCGCGGAATATGAAGAGAAATTTGGTTACAAGGATGACATGATCGACACCAGTGAGGTTTTCAATCTTTGGGTCATCGAGGCAAACAAGAAATATAGTGATATGTTCCCGATTGCCAAGACCCAGGCCAATGTCATCTGGACCGATGACGTGAAACCCTACAAGATGCGTAAGGTCAGGATCCTTAATGGTGCCCATACCTCTACTGTTCTTGCCGCCTATCTCAGTGGCTATGAATATGTAGGTCAATTTGTAAAGGATGAGGACTTTGAGGCTTATCTCAAGGATCTGATTTTCAGCGAGGTAATTCCTACAATCAAATTGCCGAAGGATGAGCTTGCCCAGTTTGCCAGTGCCGTGTTCGAGCGTTTCGGAAACCCGTTTATCAACCATCGGTTGCTTGATATTTCCCTTAACTCGGTTTCAAAGTTCGTGGCAAGATGTCTGCCTAGTCTGGAAGACTATTTATCTATCGAGAAAAAGCTTCCTTCCCACCTTACATTCTCCCTTGCTGCTCTCATCAAGTTCTATGATGTGAAGCACAATGAAGAAGGGTATTATGGAATAAGGGAAAATGGCGACACCTATTCTGTCAAGGACAATGCGGAGAACCTTGCATTCTTTGAGGAAGCCTGGAAAGAAAAGGATTTGGCCAAACTTGTTCGCAATGTGCTGTCAAGCAAGACCTTGTGGCAGAGAGATCTTACCGAAATTGAAGGATTATATAAAGAAGTTCTTGTCAACTTGGAATCCATCCAGAAAAATGGCGTAAGGGTAACGATAAAGAACCTATAAGAATCATTCTGGAAACAATGAAGGGAACTGTCGCAGGAGAGAAACTTGCGAGGGTTCCCTTTTTTCTACTACAAATACATGAAAAACGCGGGCCAGAACATTGCATGCGCCATACTTGCGAAGAGTCCGAAGAAAGCAATGAAAATGCAATGAATGCAATGAATATGAGAGAACTCAGTACCAGTCCTATGATGCTCATGGTAAACCCCGCCTTGGCTTGGGGATCATATCTTCGATTCTTGTTTCCTTGGACAATTCCTATGATACCCATGACAGTCCCTGCCAATGAAGCAATCCCTGAAAGACCACATACAAGAGAAAGGATTCCCATTATAAGGGCGATGAGGCTACTATTATCTTGTCTTTGCCCATATTGTGGTTGTTCTGAATACGGTTGATCATTATCCATGATAGTTCCTCCACGGCACAAATATACTAAGGAATAAGGAAGAATTCAAACTGAAAAAAATAAGGACCCACCGCAGTGAATCCTTAATGAACAGAATCAAAAATTAGTTATAGAGCACCAAAAATAATCTTTATAACGAAAAGGCCAAAGACAACCCAGGTCATTGGGGTGATTTCTTTGTTCTTCTTGCTAAAGAGTTTCATGAGTACATAGGAAATGATACCAAACATGATACCATCGGCAATGCTATAGGCAACTACCATGAAGATGATACACAGGAAACTCGGAAGAGCTTCGGTGATATCTCCCCATTCAATATCCTTGACAGGAGTCATCATCAAGACACCGACGATGATCAAGGCAGGAGCAGTTGCTGCACTTGGAATTGATTCAAACAAGGGTGCAAAGAACAACGATACCAAAAAGAGAATGGCAACGGTCAAGGAAGTCAAACCAGTACGGCCGCCTTCAACGACACCAGCGGATGATTCAACGAAGGTGGTGACCGTAGAAGTTCCGAGAACAGCACCAACGGTGGTTCCGATTGCATCAGCGAACAAAGCTTCCTTACAGTTTGGAATTGATCCATCAGGTTGAATCATATCAGCTTTGGTAGCACAACCGATGAGGGTTCCTACGGTGTCGAACATATCGACAAACAGGAAGGTGAATACGACGACTACGAAATCGAGGGATGCAATCTGGGAGAAATCAAACGGGAAGAAATAAGGTGTAGGAGGAACATAGGACCCACCGGCATATTGTGTAATTCCAAAGGGAATACCAATGATCGTGGTGGCGATGATACCAATCAAGAGAGCTCCATTTACCTTGAATGCCATAAGAACACCAGTGATTATCAGTCCGAGCATTGCCAAGCCTGCAGGACCGGTAAACCAAGTGGGACTCAGTCCGACCAAGGTGGATCCTCCAATGATGATACCGGCATTCTGCATACCGATAAAAGCAATGAAAAGTCCTATCCCAACCCCTATGGCCTTCTTTAGGTTTGCCGGAATGCTGTTTACGATAGCTTCCCTGATGTTGACGGCGGTCAAGATAAGGAAGATGATACCTTCAACAAATACGGCTGTCAAAGCGAATTGCCAGCTGTATCCCATTCCCATTACTACGGTGTAGGTCAAAAAAGCGTTCAGGCCCATTCCCGGAGCAAGGGCAAACGGAAGGTTTGCCAAAAGGGACATGACCAAAGTAGCGATCGCCGATGCAATTGCCGTAGCGGCGAATACCTTTGAGAAGTCCATTCCAGCTTGGGAAAGGATTCCTGGGTTGACAGCAAGAATGTAGGCCATTGTCAGGAAGGTTGTGACGCCCGCCATGATTTCCGTCTTGACATTTGTGTGTCTTTCTTTGAGCTTAAAAAATTTTTCCATCTATGCACTCCTTGCAGATGATGATTTATATGCATTATTCTAATACAACAGTTGGCTCAAGTACAGAAAAATTTTTGTATTTATCATTAACCAAATATGTGTTAAAAAAATATATAATAAATGAAAAAAAAATGTTTATTTCTGCTATATATATCAGAATATTAAAAAGTAATTCCTTTGAATTATCTGAAATTGTTGCAAGTCATTCATTTTTGAATGATAGGAACCAGATTTATTTGTTTTTTGCTTGAACTATTTCTTCCTGATGATACACTACACTAAAGTGTTGCGGTTTGTTGCCGTTGTGGAGGTCTTATGCGTGATAAAGCTAGTTTGAAAAATGTAATAGATGTAGCTTCAGGACGAGTCGAAGCTGATTTCTGTATTTCCGGATCTTTGGTCCTTGACGTATATAATAAGGAATGGTTTGAAACTGATGTACTGATAAGCCAAGGAGTGATCTGCGGATTCTGCGAAAAAGGAGAGGGGACGGCCAAGCAAATAGTCGTGGCAAAGGGAAAATATTTGGTGCCGGGTTTTATTGACAGTCATGTCCACATAGAATCCTCCCACTGCAGTCCTGCAGAATTTTCAAATCTGGTGGTTCCCTGCGGCACTACGACCGTAATTGCCGATCCTCATGAAATATGCAATGTCTGTGGTCTTGCTGGCCTGGACTATATGCTTGAAGATTCCAAGAATACTGCCCTACAGGCTTTTTTCATGGTTCCTTCCTGTGTTCCTGCGACACCTTTTGAACATAGCGGAGCCATCCTGCTTGCTCCTGAACTGGCAAAAGGGTTGCGTAATGAACGGGTTCTTGGGTTGGGGGAAATGATGGATTATCCAGGAGTAATCGCAGCTTCTCCGATGATTTTGGATAAAATATGGGAAGCCAAGTTGGCTGGAAAACTGATAGACGGCCATAGCCCGGCTATCGAAGGAAAGGATCTTGATGCCTATAGCGCTGCATCGATTCATACTGATCATGAATGTGAGACCCCTGAAGAGTTGAAACAACGTGTAAGAAGGGGTATGTATGTCATGCTTCGCCAAGGTTCTGCCTGTTGCAATGTATTGGGATTGCTAAAAGGGGTAACTTCGGATAACAGTCGACGTTGCCTTTTCTGCACTGATGATCGGCAACCCAAAAGTATCCTCAAGGAAGGTCATATCAATAATAACGTACGTCTTGCCGTGGAAGGTGGGCTTGATCCCATCGAGGCACTTTGCATGGCAACCATCAACAGTGCAGAGTGCTACCACTTGTATGACCGTGGAGCCATTGCCCCTGGTTTGCGTGCTGATTTTTTGCTTTATGATGACCTCAAGGACTTCTCGATGCCTCAGGTATATGTCGGAGGTGTGTTGGTTGCAGAAAGAGGAAAGATTATCACGGAGCAAAGACCAAGCGATGCCAGTATGGTCTCTGGCAAGATGCAGGTGAAGAATTTTTCAGTTGATCGCCTTGTGTTGCCCTTGAAGGCGGATTGGGTAAGAGTAATAGATATAATCAGTGGCGGGGTAGTAACCGGAGCCGGTGAAGCCTATGTGACGGTCAAAGACGGAAAATGGCGGCACGATGCCAAACAGGATATTCTTAAACTTGCTGTCATTGAAAGGCATCATGGAACAGGAAATGTTGCAGTGGCACTCCTTAGGGGATATGGACTGAAAGGTGGTGCAATTGCCACTTCAGTGGCTCATGACTCCCACAATATCATCGTTTGTGGAGATAATGATGAGGATATGGTTCTGGCTGTCAATCATTTGGTTGCCCTTGGTGGCGGCATGGTTCTCGTAAAAAAAGGGAAGATCCTTTCTGATCTCCCTCTTCCTATAGCGGGGCTCATGACAGGACTCAAGGGAAAGGCCGTCGCTGCCAGGCTGGAAGAATTGCACTCGCTTGCCCATGAAGAATTATCGGTAAATGATACGGTTGATCCTTTCATGACTCTTTGTTTCATGTCTCTTCCTGTCATTCCTACCTATAAGCTTACTGATATGGGATTGTTCGATGTCAGGAAATTTGACTTTGTGCCATTGGAATTATAAAAGATTCATCAGTAAACAAAAGTTTTCCCTTCGATTGAATAGACTGTAAGGGGAGTATCATAAAGGGTGGTCAACAGTTCCGAGGTGGCCACCCTTTCCTTTTGACCGAAGGTAAGCAGACTTCCCTTGCGAAGCATGGCTACATGGGTGGCCAGCTCAAGGGCAAGATTTGCATCATGGGTGGAGAAGACCAAGGTTTTTCCTTTTTCGTGCAAATTCCATAGGATTGCCATTACCTTCCGTCGATTCGCAGGATCCAGGGCGCTGGTTGGTTCATCCAACAACAATATCCTGCTTTGCTGGGCTATGGAACGCGCCAGTAGCAGTAGCTGATGTTCTCCTCCTGAAAGAGCAGTAATCGAACGTTTTGCAAAGTCCTGCAATCCTACTGTTTCAAGGGCATTGAAAGCAATTTCTATATCTTCGAATCCTGGGGAACCCAGTTCTGAAAGGTAAGGTGCCCGTCCGAACAGGGTATAATCAAGTACCGTAAACGAGAAATTATAATTCTCGCTCTGGGGGACCAATGCAAGGGTTCTTCCTAATTCTTTTCTACCATAGTCGCAAATATCCTTGCCAAAGATTGTTATTCCCTGGGCTTTTTTCCAGGATAGCATCATATCCATGAGGGTGCTTTTCCCTGCACCATTGGAACCAAGCAGGGCTACGGTACTTCCTTCTTCGATTTCGAGGGAAAAATCCTTGATTGCCTCGGTGCCTGAGGAATAGGTATATGAAACATGGTCCAAAGAGATTGCTGTCATGCCTTACCCTCCTGGTTTTTCAACGAGAGGATGATAATAAAGGTGATTGCACCTATGAAACTGGTCAAAAGGCCGATAGGAATCTCTGTTGCAAGGAGACTGCGTCCTACCGTATCACAAAGCAGCAGGAATATTGCGCCCATGAGGGTAGCTCCGGGCAAGGCCACCTTGCTATCGGAACCAAAGAGTTTTCTGGCAAGATGGGGCATTATAAGTCCCACCCAACCGATGAGACCGGTAATGGATATGGTAAGGGTTGTCCCGATGGTAGCCACCAAGAGTAGAATAATCCTGTCCCTATTGGGATTCAGCCCAACTGAATAAGCGGTTTTTTCCTGAAGTGAAAGTAAATTGAGCTTCCATCGGAATCGAAGGATGACCAAGATGCAGACAAGTACAATAGGCATTATGGTAATAATCTGTTTCCAGTTGCAATTCCAAAGGCCGCCCATCATCCAAAAAGTGATATCCTGAAGATCCTTGGTTGGTTCAGCAACCAATTTGACAACTCCCAAAGCCGAGGAGAAAATGGCCGAGACTGCAATGCCTGAAAGAACCAATCGAAGCAACCATCCCCCGAAACGAAACTTCTTTGCAAGAAAATAGGAAAGTAGAAGAGCCGTCAAACCAAATACTGTGGCACTGACTTGTACCAAGGCTGAACTGCCATTTCCAATTACCATGATCAGCGCAGCACCAAAGGCAGAACCTTGGCTGACGCCTAAAAACCCGGGTTCAACGAGAGGATTTGAAAAGAGCATCTGGAAGGTAAATCCTGCGGCACTGAGAATTGCACCAGCAAGAAGTGCCAGTATTATTCTGGGAAGTCTGACATTGAGAATGATGTTTTGCATCAAAAGATCAGTAGACAGATTCTTGGGAAATGAGATGCCTCCCTTAGGATAACGTCCTGCAAAAAGAAACAACACTGACAAGAGAACAAGGAGAATGCAAAGGCACGACAAGATGAACCTGTTGTGCCTTTGTTCCTTTTTATAGGTTGCAGTGGAATTCATATAACCTTAATTGAGAGCAATGGAATTGCGATAGGCTGTGAGCAAGGAATCAAGAATTCCTTGATTGGCAATTCCGTAGAAATCCTTGTAAAAGGAAACGAGTTCCTGCTCCATTTTCATGTTTTTGAAAAGCTGGGGATGGAGATCCTTTGCCATCCATTGCATTCCCAGTATCCAGGTGGAGACTGGTTGCATGTAGCTCATTAAATCAGCAGGAGTCTCTTTCACCTCATGGTTTTTTACTGCCTTGAGATTCTTCCAGATAGGAGAATCATATATTGTCTTGATATATTCTTCTGTTGGGGTCTTGTAACTGGCAATATAAATCTTATCTGGATTCCAGGCGGCAATTTGTTCAAAGGAAACTGTGCTCCAACCATTGGCGGCCGTATTGGCTCCCTTCCAGACCGGGGTTCCCCCAACATTTTCGACCATCCAGGTTTGCATCCAGTCATCAGGTGCAATCTTGAAGGAAGTAACGTTATCGGAAGTAGCTCCTTGCAAAAGTAAAACCCTGGGTTTCTGCTCAGAAGAAAGGTTCTCCAAGGGTTTTGCCAAGGCATCGAGACGTTGCTGGTACATGCTGAGAATCTGATCTGCCCTGGCTGTATTTTTCAAGAGTTTCCCTAGCTGGGGAATCTCAGTTTTCCAGTCATCATAGGTTTCCAGATTCATTGTGAAGTTTGGAATGCCGAGTTGATCCAGTTGTTTGCAAATCTTATTGTAGTTGGAGGCTTTGGTCAGTACCAATTGGGGTTTCTGTGCTGCAATTTCCTCAGCACTTGCATTGGGGCTTAATCTTGGTTTTCCGTCAAGAGAGGGTCTGATAAGGGAGAAAAAATCTCCCAATCCCTGATCGGTGCTGGGAAGGGAAAGGTCCATTTGGTCAATTTCAGGGAACAGGAAAAGAGCATTTGCCGGCATGATGACAGCTTTGCCGGCAAGCATGACCTTGGTTGGTTTTTCTGATAGGGAAATGGTTCTTCCGTTGGCATCGGTTGCCGTGTAATACCCACTTGTATTCATCTGCTGCTCAGCCTTTCCTTGGGCAAACAGTAGAGTTGGTAAAAGGACGAGCAAGAGAACGCATATTTTTTTCTTCATGGTACTAAGAAGCTCCTTGTAGTTTGTTGCGAATGGTTGCAGTTTACCATTGTATATTGATTAATGCAATCGAATTTCCTGATGAAGGGTGAGCATTTTCACCTTGATACCTTCCCTTATTCAGGGTACTGTATATACAAAACGTGAAGGGGCCACACAATGGAAGACCATATCGTTCAGGATTCTATATATATATTAAAACAAAGTTCTACACGCCTTTGTAAAAGTTCAAGGGAACAACGTGATAGCTTATTGCTTGCTATTGCCCAAGGATTGCTCAATGATTGGTCTGATATTTCCCAAGCCAATCTGCTCGATCTTGAGATTGCCAGAAAAGAAGGCCAGCAAGAAGCCTTGGTGAAGCGTCTGGTGTTTGACGAGGAGAAGCGAAATGGCGTCATTGAGGGCCTCAAACAGGTAGCTGCGTTGGAGGATCCCATCGGAAAAATCCTGGAACGTCGTTTGCTTGATACCTCCCTGCTTCTGGAAAAAGTGAGTTTTCCTATAGGGGTCATCGGAATGATTTTTGAGGCTCGACCCGATGCCTTGGTGCAGATTGTGAGTCTTTGTCTCAAGAGTGGTAATGGAATCATCCTTAAAGGTGGAAAGGAGGCGGTGCATACAAATGTTGCTCTTGCTGCCTCAATACAGAAGAGTGCGCTTTCATCCCCTTTGGGCAAGGATTGGTTGTTGTTGCTTACCAGCCATAGCGAAGTGGATACCATGCTTGGAATGAACGGACAGATTGATCTTCTTATTCCCAGGGGTTCCAATGCTTTTGTCCGATACGTCATGGAACATACTTCCATACCGGTATTGGGACACGCAGCCGGAATTTGCCATATGTATGTTGACAAGGATGCTGATCTTGCAATGGCCGTAGATTGTGCCTTTGATGCCAAGACCCAATATCCGGCAGCTTGCAATTCCATTGAGACACTTCTTGTCCATAAGCAAGTGGCAGCTACTTTCATTCCTTTGGTTGCAAAAAAAATGGAAGAAAAGAAGGTAATCCTGCATGGAGATTCTTTTACCCAGTCCCTCATAGATTGCATTGCGTATGCCCAAGGAGATTACGACAAGGAATATTTGGCATTGGAAATGAATATAAAGGTGGTCGAGAGCTTTCGTGAAGCCTTGGACCACATTGCTGAACATGGTTCTCATCACACCGATGCAATCATCACGGAAAACAAGACCGTGGCGAAGGAATTCCAGCTTGAGGTCGATTCTGCAGATGTGTTTGTCAATTGTTCCACCAGATTTTCCGATGGTTTTCGGTTCGGTCTTGGTGCGGAAGTGGGTATAAGTACTGCCAAGATTCATGCCAGGGGCCCCGTTGGACTTTCTGGGTTGATGAGCAGTAAATGGCTTTTACAGGGTAACGGACAAGTCGTCTCCTCGTATAGCGGCCCTCATGCAAAACCTTTCCTCCATATTGACTTGGATAAAGGAGAGAATGCAAAATGACCAGGGATTTTTCTCATGTCCAACGAGTTGTCGTGAAGGTTGGCACCAACTTACTTTCAACCTCTGAGGGCATAGACGAACAATGTATTGAAGATATCGTAAAACAGATTGCTGCCTTGATGAAAAATAAGTTTCAAGTACTATTGGTTTCTTCCGGGGCAATAGGGATGGGGGCCAAGGAGCTGCATCTCAAGGATGCCGTCAAACAGGTGGCGATGCGCCAAGCTTGTGCTTCCATCGGGCAACCCATATTGATGAGCAGTTATCGAAAGGCCTTCAAGAAACATGGTCTTGTCTGTTCCCAGATATTGCTTACCCGAAAGGATCTGAACAACCGCCATACCTATGTAAATCTGAGAAACAGTATCTCAACATTGCTGGAATTGGGAGTCGTTCCGATTTTCAATGAAAACGATGTTGTCAGTACCGCTGAAATCGGTTCTGCTTTTGGTGACAATGACAGGATGAGTGCCATGGTGGCTAGCAAGGTGGATGCAGACCTTTTGGTTATTCTCACGGATATTTCCGGAGTATATACCGCTGATCCAAAGAAAAATCCTGATGCAAAACTGCTCAGTGAAATAGAATTACTCGATGAAGAGATCTTTTCATATGCAGGGGGAGCCGGGAGTACTTTTTCCACGGGAGGTATGAAGACCAAGTTGTTGGCAGCAAAAATTGCCTCCGTAGGCGGTTGTGGATCCATAATTGCCAGTGGGTATGAAAAGGATAGCTTGGTTCGTCTTTTGGAAGGCGAGAATTTCGGGAGTTATATTCATCCCCTTAAGCGGCTTGGACAACGGGAACGTTGGATTCTGAATAATTCACATCTTGGTTCGATCTTGGTGGATGATGGGGCCAAGAAAGCTTTATATGCGCATAAGAGCTTGTTACCTAAGGGAATTGTAAAAGTCAGCGGAGTTTTTGGGGAAGGTGATGTTGTCCAGGTTTGCACTCAGGATGGAGCTCCCTTTGCAAAGGCTGTACCCTACTACAATAGTACTGATATTGCACTTCTGGCTGGGCATAACAGCACTGATATCGAGGCAATACTTGGTTCAGGGCATAAGGACGTAATTTTCCGTCCGGAGGATTTGGTGTTTTTGGATAATGCTGAATAACTATAGGATTTATCGAAGGCGAAGGGATCTTGGATCAAGGATTACCCAATTGCATTGCACTGAACAGCTTGCAGTCGGCATTCTTGATACTGGTAGCCCCCAACAGTTGAATGAGGCCTTGGATTGGTATCTTGCAGAAATGAATTGCAGCGTTCATGTGGTTACCCAGGAAGATCGCATCGACGTGAACGCGATGCAGGAAGCCTATAGTGAAGTGACCTTTTTGGTCTTTACCTCGATGACCTTTTCGGGTGAACGCATCAATGCCGTGGCAAATGAATGCCATACGAATTTTTTCCTGATTGTTCGTAGTGATCAGCTTCTTGTTCGCTTTGATGGCAATGCGTTATTATCCTTGATGGTAAAACCGGAACATCCTGCAACTTTGGCAGCTGTAATTGCAAATGCGAATAAAGAGGTAGTTCCTTGTGTCAGGGCCCCTCATATGAATGGGAGGAAAATTGAACCAATTTCCTATTTCCCACTGTTTGACGGGACAGGGAGTCTCGATACCCTCTATCCTGTAATGTCCATTGGTTTTTATGACAGGGCTTTATTTCAACGAATGCGTGGATTTGATGAACAAATTCATAGTGAATATTGGCAGGCCCTGGACTGGGGTATCCGCTGTTATCTCTATGGGTATTCAATTCAGATTTCCTCCGCCTTGATGGTCCAGTTTTCCGAGCGTGAATCGGTTATTGAAGATAGGACTGAAACCGAAGGCTTTTTACGTTGTTATACTAAGGCTTTATCCGTGAGCCAAATTAAGGGAAAGAACATTGCCCATAGGTATAAAGGCTTTTTTGATAAGAGTGTATATAGGGAAGATGTCAAGAAACGTATGATTTGGTTGCAGAAAACTGATTTTCCTACGCTTTGTGAGCAATGGGTCTATCCTCAGGGAGAGAAGCCGTGAGGGGGGGAGTCAAGCTGCTCATTATCATGACCCTCTTCGTTTTTGGTTCTTTGCTGTATGCCTCGGATAACCCCTATAGTTACCCGGTCTCGCTTGTAATCCTTGATGCAGGACATGGAGGTCATGACCCAGGAACCTCTGCTGCCTGGGTATTTGCAGGAGGCACCATCTATGAGCGGGATATAAACTTGGATATCGCCAAACGAGTGTACTCACTTCTTTCAGTAGTGCGGCCTGACCTCCAAGTTGTCATGACAAGGGATGATGATACATTTGTAAGTCTTGCGCAACGATGCAAGGTTGCCTATAGCTTTCCCTTGGTTTCAAAAACCAGTGCCTTATTCGTATCAATCCATACTAATAGTTCTTCAAGCGACGCTGCCTGTGGTTTCGAAGTCCTGACAAAGAAGCAAGACAAGACAGTCTCGTTGCTCAATAGTGAAACTCCCAAGGAAAACATCAGTTTGTTGTCTCCGTTTTCCTCCATTCAACTCAATCGTCTCTTGAATAATAGGAATCTTGTCGTAGCCAAGACTTTTGAAGAGGTGTTGAGCCAGAAACTCATTACTTCCAAGGACAGAGGTGTCAAGGAACAGGATGTGTATGTGCTCAACGATTCCCGGGTTCCCGCAGTTCTCGTCGAGGTAGGTTTTCTCTCCAATGAAAAAGAAGCACGAAATATTGTTTCCCCGCAGTGGAGGCATTCTGTAGCGGAAGCGATTGTCCAGTCAATTATCCAATGCCTTTAGGAGCAGGTGATGAAAGGATCCTTTGATATCAAGAAAGCTTTTCCTAAACTCTATCGGCCTGGGACGGAACCTGCCTTGGTTACTGTTCCTCCTCAACCATATTTTATTATGGATGGACAGGGAGAACCGGGAGGGGAGGAATATGTGCAATCAGTGGAAATCCTTTATAGCCTCAGCTATACCCTAAAAATGGTTTATAAAGAGGAGCGTTGGTATCGACCATTTGTCGTTGGTCCTTTGGAAGGGGTCTGGACCTCCTGGCAGGAAGAAAATCGCTCCCTTTGGAAATGGTCCAGTATGATTAGCCAACCCGAGTTTGCAAACAATGAAATTTTTTCCATGGTACAGGAACAATGTTGCTTCAAGAAAAAACTTCCTGCTGGACTTGCCCGCTTTGCAATTCTTGAGGAGGGGCTCTGTGTTACAATGTTACATATTGGCCCCTACAGTGAAGAAATTCGTTCCTTCGATGAAATGGAACAATTTTGCCAGCAAAACCAGATAGTTCGTAGAAACAATGAACATAGGGAAATATACCTTTCCGATCCCAAAAAAACCGAACCGGCAAAATTAAAGACAGTTCTCAGGTTCATGGTTTCCCGTCTCTGACAAAGAGTTGCCAGTTACTGATAATAGAACTAAAAAAAACGGAGAACTGATCACAGTCCTCCGTTTTTTACTTAAAGGGAAGAGCTTTCCTCTTCTTCCTTTGCCTTTCGTCTTTGGGCTACCAAAAGGGACATCTTTAGTTTCTTTAGCTTTGCAGAAAGACTTACCTTGTAAATATGAGGATTGATTTGCCTCAGGTAACTTTTATGGAAGGAATTGAGTCCCTGTTCTGCGTTTTTCCTTACATCCTTGAGGGCGGGCTTTTCCCCAACCCGTTTTCCTTTTTCCATTTTCAAGGTAAGCAGGGGAACCACCGTCGCAAAATCTTCCTTATGCATTTCAAAGAAATCGGCCTCAGCAAAAGGATGGTAGAAGGTATAGTTTTTCCCGACTATCACATTTTCACTATCCAGGGTAACCAGGTCGGATAAAGCTCCCCCCTCCTTGTCAAAGAAACGCCAAACTTGTTTGATTCCGGGGTTTGTGGTTTTTTCGAAGCTGTTGGATATTTTCATGGTTGGAATTATGATTCCATCTTTTCCAGCCTTGGCGGCCAGTTTATAAACACCGTTGAGGGAAGATTGCTTACCTCCGGTTACCAGATGCGTTCCGATTCCCCAGCTATCGATAGGTACTTCGTCATGAACCAGCGTCTGTACAATTTCTTCTGTCAGGTCATTGGATACGCAGATGGATGCATCTTGCAAGCCTGCATCGTCAAGTTTCTTTCGAATGACTCGAGGAAGATAGGAAAGGTCGCCACTATCTATCCTGACACCGATTTTCTTGCCAATTTTTTTCTGTTCAAGTCCAATAATGATGGCATTGTCTATTCCAGAGCCAAGAGTATCAAAGGTATCGATGAGCAGGACAGCATTATCCGGATACATTTTTGCAAATGCCCTGAATGAATCCAGTTCACTGTTATAAGCCATAATCCAGGAATGAGCCATGGTACCGGCGACAGGAATTCCATAGATCTTGCCTGCCAAGGTATTGCTGGTTACCTGGGATCCTCCAATATAGGATGCCCTGGAAGCACTGAGGGCCCCGTCCTCTCCCTGTGCCCGGCGAAGGCCGAATTCCATAAGGAGCCCTCTGTTTGAAGCGAGGGCCATACGAGAGGCTTTCGTGGCTATGAGGCTTTGGAAGTTAAGATTGTTCAAGAGAAATCCTTCAATCAATTGAGCTTCCATAAGCGTACTGTGCACTCGTACCAAGGGTTCTCCAGGAAATACAACCGAACCTTCGTCCATGGCATAAATTTCACCACTGAAATGAAAACCGGATAGATAATCGAGAAATCCGTCAGTAAATTGATTGAGACCTTTTAGATAGGCAATATCGTCGGAACTGAATGAAAAAGTTTCCAATTTATCAATGAACTCATTGAGGCCCGCAAAAATGGCATATCCACCTTCAAACGGATTCGTCCTGTAAAACATATCAAAGACCACCTGCGGGTTCAGGCTGTTCGAGAAATACCCTTGCATCATGGTCAGCTCATAAAAATCCGTTGTCAGAGCACTAGTGGTTTGCATTAAAATCTCCTTAGTGTTTTGCAGGTATCACAGTGAAACCTGTAAGGGGGATCAATGCTTCAGGAATCTTGATTGATCCATCTGCATTTTGATAATTTTCCAATACAGCGACCATTGCACGGCTAAGGGCAACGGCAGTTCCGTTCAGCATATGAACGAACTGGAGTTTTCCTTCATCGTCACGGTATTTGATACCAAGACTTCTGGCTTGGTAATCGGTGCAGTTGCTTGTCGAGGTCACTTCTCCATATTCCCCTGCATCCCCACGACCGGGCATCCAGGCTTCGATGTCAAATTTGCGGTACGCAGGAGCCCCTAGGTCTCCGGTGCAGGTGTCGACGATGCGGTAGGCAAGGCCAAGACCGCTGAAGATTTCTTCCTCGATGGCCAGTAATTGTTCATGGTAGGAATCAGAATCTTCAGGCAGACAATAGATGAACATCTCGAGTTTCGAGAATTGGTGTACACGGTACAATCCTTTTGAGTACTGTCCGGCTCCACCTGCTTCACGGCGGAAACAATGGGAGAGGCCTGTCATCTTGATGGGAAGTTGGTTTTTTTCAAGAATTTGGTTAGCGTAATAACCTCCGAGAGTAATTTCGGCAGTTCCGACTAGACATGTACCGGTTCCTTCGACAGTGTAGATATTGCTCTCTGCACCACGCGGATTGAATCCGATTCCGTTCAAAATTTCTTCCTTTGCGATATCTGGAGTAATGAAAGGTGTAAAACCATGCTTCATTACTATATCCATGGCATATCGCTCAAGGGCCATCTGCAGAATCACTGCCTGATTCTTGAGATAATAGAATTTTGGTCCTGAGACTCTCGTTGCCGAATCAAAATCTATAAGATCAAGACTTTCTCCAAGTTGTACATGGTCAAGGGCCTTGAAATCGAATTTCGGGGGAGTGCCTACAAACTTGATGGCAGTACTGTCTTTGTCTTCCTTACCGATTGGAGCCTTGGGATTATAATAATTGGGGATGCCTTTGGCTTTATCCTGAAAATCCTTGTCAATCTCCGTGAGCTGGGTTTCAAGGGTAGCTATTGCTTCCTTGACTTGCTTTCCTTCAGAGATCAAAGCCTGACGAGTTTCGTTGTCAAGCTTGGCTTTCATTTTTTGTGCATTTTCATTTCGTTTGGCACGCAAAGCTTCACTTTCTTGCATCAGGTTTGAGCGTTTGTCCTGAAGTTCGATGATTTCATCGATATTGACATTCATGTTACGATCGCTGATATTTTTTGCGATTTCGTCACGTCTTGTTTTCAGTTCTTTCAAATCTATCATTCTGATTCCTCGTAGGTGTAAATATTTTTTACTTCATCAAGTCTTTCAATTCTTTTTTGCCAGTTCCTCAAGTTCACGAGATTTTGAGGCTGCCGCACTGACCGCCGACATGACCGTAGCGTCAAAACCACCGGTTGCCAGGGCTTTCATACCCTTGATTGTGGTTCCACCGGCTGAACAGACCATTGTGGCAAGTTCTACAGCTCCCTTACCTGTCTCTTGTTGCAGGGTAGCAGCACTGATGCAGGTATCCCGGGCTATCGCAAGGGCTGTTGGATAGGGGATGCCTTCCTCGACTCCCCCCATTGCCAAGGCATGGAAGAATTGGAAGGCATAGGCGATGGCTGATCCACTGATGCCGATAAAGGCAGCAAATTGACTTTCAGGGAGCGCAAACGCAGACCCAAAGGAAGTAGCTATTTCCATTGCAGAATCACTAAGTTCCTTGTCTGCCTTCACACAGGTAGCAATCGCAGTTACCGCTTTCTTGGTCTTGGCCGCAATATTGGGCATAAACCGAACGATGTTTTGGGTTCCAAGCTTTTCGCTGAGTACAGAAAGAGGAATGCCAGCTGCTATGCTGATCCAGTATTTGGAGGAAGCATTTTTTGAAAGGATAGGGTACAGGGAAGGTAATACCTGTGGTTTTACTGCCAAGAGAATATACTGATTTGTTTTGAGCAGTTCCTCCAGGGAAGACGTTGACAGGCAATCCAATTCAATGGCGAGGCCTGTGGCCCTGTCAGCATCACTGTCATATAGGGATACTTCCCAGTCCTTTTTAGTACTGAGAGCGGTTGCTATTGCTCCCCCCATGTTTCCACATCCGATAATACCAATTTTGTTCATGTTGCTTCCCCCCAGGAAAGTGTATGGAGTTTTCCCGTGCGTTGCAACGTAGGGAACTGCTTCTGTCTCATAAATTCATAGGCGGCAATTGCTGCACTATTGGAAAGATTCAGGCTTCTTGCCTCTGCTATCATGGGTATTCTGACACACGTATCAGGGTGAGCGACCAGGATAGATTCCTCTATTCCTGCACTTTCTTTCCCGAATATCAGATAGGTGTCGTCAGGATACTCCACGTCAGTGTAATAGTGACGGGCTTTGGTGGTGAAGAAATAGAGATTATCCTGTCCATGAAGTTCCATGAAAGAGGCTACGTTTTCATATTCTGTTATGGTAACCAAATGCCAATAATCAAGGCCTGCCCGCTTGAGGTGTTTCTCGTCAAGGCTGTACCCCAACGGATGAACCAGATGCAGGTTTGCGTGAATAGCCGCACAGGTACGTGCAATATTGCCTGTATTCTGAGGTATTTCCGGTTCAAACAATACAATATTCAGTGCCATCCATCACTCCTTGGGTCTGAAGCAAATCTACCACTTGTAGGAAATCAACACAAGGCTTGGAAAAGCTTGCATCCATGCTTTTTTCAGCCTTGTATTACCTTCCTTTTTACTTTAGACTGACTTGGATATTGGGGGATTGCCATGATTGAGTTATTGAAAGCTCTTATGTTGGGTATTGTTCAGGGAATTACCGAATGGCTTCCTGTAAGTTCTACGGGTCATCTACTCCTTATTGATGAGCTGGTTCAATTACAAATTTCCCCGGCTTGCAAAGAACTGTTCATGGTAATCATCCAGCTAGCTTCAATACTTGCGGTAATCCTGCTCTATTTTTCAACCCTCAATCCTTTTTCGGGACTCAAGGATACCATTGAGAAACGCAAGACTTGGATTCTTTGGGCAAAGGTTCTGGTAGCAACGATTCCCGCTGGAATCGCAGGAGTTTTGCTGAATGACTATATGGATACCTACCTATATAAATGGCAAGTAATTGTTGTGGCGCTGGCCTCTTATGGACTTGTCTATATCCTTTTGGAAAAGAAAGGAAGGGGGAGGAGGCCCCCTCGGGTAAAATCCCTGGATGCCATTTCTTATGTCGATGCGGCAAAAATGGGAGCTTTCCAAATGCTTGCCATTGTTCCTGGTACCAGCCGGTCGGGATCTACTATCCTGGGTGGAATAATTTGTGGTATTGACAGACCGATCGCAGCACAATTTTCGTTCTTCATGGCTATTCCGATTATGGTTGGAGCTTCGCTTTTGAAGTTACTCAAGATCGGGTTTGCCTTCACTGCAGCCGAATATGCAATACTGGCGGTTGGCTTTGTCACCTCATTTATTGTTTCACTGTTTTGTATCAAGGCGATGGTTTCGTATGTAAGGAACCATGATTTTTCGATCTTTGGGTTCTATAGAATTGCCTTGGCACTGGTCGTGACCGTATTTTTCTTGACTACGAGGTCCTGATATGGCTCTTTTGATAATCATCTATATTTCCTTCATTTCCCTTGGTCTTCCCGACGGGGTGCTTGGCAGTGCCTGGCCAGTGATGCATGTTCAGCTTAACCTTCCTCTTTGGGCCGCAGGGTTTATCGCTGCTGTCGTATCGCTAGGGACGGTATTTTCGGCTTTGGCCAGTGCAAAGGTTACGAAAAAATTCGGAACAGGCAAAGTAACGGCAGTGAGTGTCTTGATGACGGCCATTTCCTTGGTCGGATTTTCTTTTGCTTCCAATCTTGTCTCACTTGTAGCCTTGGCAATTCCTTTGGGACTTGGTGCTGGTTCAGTGGATTCTGCCTTGAATAATTATGTTGCGTTGCACTATAAAGCACGGCACATGAGCTGGTTGCATAGTTTTTGGGGATTGGGTGCCAGCGGTGGCCCTGCAATCATATCCTTGGCTTTTTCTCTTGGGTATGGCTATAAAACAGGGTACAGGGCAATCGGAATCGCTCAATTCGTGCTTGTTGCAATCTTGTTTCTAGCTCTTCCACTTTGGAAGGAAAAGGCAGTTTCAAAAGAATTCATTGATGAGGGAAAAACTCAGAAACCTCTTTTTATCAAAGGGGTTCCCTTCGCCCTGCTTACTTTTTTCTTTTATTGTTCCTTGGAGACCTCAACAGGGTTGTGGGCAAGTACCTATCTAGTACAGGTAAAAGGCGTTGCAGTGGAACAAGCAGCTCTTTGGAGTTCCTTGTTTTACCTGGGAATTACCGTAGGGAGAATGATAAGTGGCTTTGTTACCTTCAGGCTTTCCAATGACATAATGATCATCGGTGGACTTGCAATTGCCTTTATTGCCATCCTGTTGTTTTTTATCCCTGGCTCGAATAGCAGTGGTTATGCCCTCTTGCTTTTGGGCTTTGGATGTGCCCCGATCTATCCCTGTATGATTCATGAAACCCCGAGAAGGTTTGGGGCCAACTCATCTCAGGCTATAATCGGATTGCAGATGGCCTCTGCCTATGTCGGAAGCACCGCCATGCCAGCGCTTCTTGGTTTTGTTGCTTCTTCAATCGGACTTGTTTGGATGACTCCCATTCAGCTTTTCTTGGTTTTGGGAATGCTTTTTTGTGTTATCAGACTAGCCTCCCTTACAAAGAAAAGTATCTGAGCATTCTCTTTCTGTATTGACAGGAAGCACAGTATCAGCCCAAGGAGAAAAGGGCTCTTTCTCAATAGCCTCAACAATATTTTTCAGTGTCTAAATTTCCATCGCATGTACTATTGCCTTGAGGCTGATGTTGGATGCTTCTATTCTGTATCTGGGGTGGTGCAACGACTGTTTGGGAAAGATTTCTGATAGAATATCCTACCGATAAGCTTATCTAATTTGACGTTTGTGTTATACTTTCGGTAACTTATTCTTTATCTTAAAGAAAAAGTGAAGGAGCTATAATTATGAGCAAGGAGTCATACAGCGTTGTCCTCTCTGGCGAGGCAGGACAAGGATTGAAGACGATTGAGTCGCTTTTTATGACATTATTGCAAAAAAGTGGCTATCATGCATTCCTTTCGAAAGAATTCATGTCCAGGGTGCGCGGCGGTAACAATACCACCGAAATTCGCATAAGTGCGAAACCTGTTCAGGCCTATGTCGAAAAGATTGACCTGCTTCTTGTGTTCAGCAAGGATGGCCTTGATAGGTTATTGGATAGAATCGATGAACATACCCTCCTTATCGGGGAGGAATCAAATATTACCTCACGTGATACCAAGGCAAAATTACATCCTCTTCCCATAGCAGAGCAGATGGCAAAGCTGGGAAGTCAGATTTATGCCAATAACATGGTAAACGGCTTGCTTTGTGCCTTGTTTTCTTGCGATGAGTCTTTTGCCTTGCAAGCCATTACTGATCAATTTTCCTCCAAAGGTGAAGATGTAGTGGAGAAAAACCATCAGGCTTTTGCCATGGGACTTGAAGCTGGAAAAACATTTGGGGAAACTTTTGCACTTAAGGCAGATGAATCGGTCAAGGCTCTCTATTCGCTTGGAGGCTCTGAATCTGTCGGAATCGGGGCATTGGCCGGGGGGTGTGATTTTATTGCCTCCTATCCCATGTCTCCTTCGACTGCAGTTCTTGCCTATCTTTCCCGTCATGCTCGATCACAGGAGCTGGTTGTTGAACAGGCAGAGGATGAGATAGCTGCCATCAACATGGGATTGGGTGCCTGGTACGCGGGAGCCAGAGCAATGGTAACTACTTCTGGTGGCGGTTTTGCACTCATGGGTGAAGGTGTAAGCCTGACAGGGATCATTGAGTCCCCCATGGTAATTCATCTTGCCCAACGCCCCGGTCCTGCCACGGGACTTCCTACCCGAACGGAGCAGGGGGATTTGAATCTTGCCCTTTATTCAGGACAAGGGGATTTTCCCAGGGTTATTTACGCCCCTGGTACCTTTGAGGATGGAATACGCTTGACTCATCAGGCTTTTGAAGTTGCCGATGCGTTCCAGGTTCCTGTTTTTATTCTTACCGATCAATACTTCCTGGATAGTGAAGGCCAAACTGAAAAGATTGATTTTTCTACCTTGCCGATAACCAAGCATTTTGAGAAAACCTCTTCGGATTATCAACGGTATGCACTGACTCCCTCAGGAATTTCGCCACGAGGAGTACCCTCCTTCGGAGAAGGCCTTGTATGTGTCGATAGTGATGAGCATACCGAGGAAGGGAGAATTACCGAGGATGCCAAGGTTCGAGTTGAGATGGTGGACAAGCGGATGCGCAAGCTTGATGGCTATGACGATATACAGCCAGAAATTATTGGTGAAAAGGAATACCGAACCCTTGTTGTTGGCTGGGGCTCTACGCATGGAGCAATCTGTGAGGCTTTGGAAAGCCTTGGGGATGATTCGATCGCCTTTGCCTATTTCAGGCAAGTCTATCCTCTTCCTTCCAGAACCAAGAAGATTTTAGCCAAGGCAAATCGTTTGATTTTGGTTGAAAACAATGCGACTGGACAATTTGGTGAATTGATTGCAAGGGATTTGCTTATTGATTTCGATGCAAGGATTTTGCAATACAACGGATTTGCTTTCTCTGTCGAGCAATTGGCAGAACAGATCAAAGGAGCGTTGAAATGAAACAGACACGATTCGATTATACGAAAAACAAAGATATAGCATGGTGTCCCGGATGTGGTAACTATGGTCTTCTTCAATTGCTCAAGCAGTCGCTTGAGGAGCTTGATATCTCTCCGACAAACTTAGTGATCTCCTCAGGAATAGGGCAGGCTGCAAAAATGCCCCAGTATGTCAATTCCAATTTCTTCAACGGACTGCATGGTCGTGGGTTGTCAGTAGCGGCGGCTATTAAACTTGCCAACCCCAAACTGACGGTAATTGCCGAAGGAGGCGATGGAGATATGTACGGGGAGGGTGGTAACCACTTTATCCATACTATCAGGCGCAATCCAAATCTGGTCCATCTGGTCCATAATAACATGGTGTACGGTTTGACGCAGGGGCAAGCTTCCCCGACTAGTCCCAGAGGGTTCAAGACCCCGGTCCAGCCTGAGGGTGTAATCCTGGAACCTTTCAATCCTTTGGCTGTTGCGATTTCTCTTGGAGCTCCCTTCGTGGCTCGTACTTTTGTGGGCAATGCTGAATTGACCAAGAAAGTTATCAAGGAAGCCCTTATGTATGATGGGTATGCTTTGGTTGATATTTTTGATCCTTGTGTGTCCTTCAACAAAATCAATACCTATGCCTGGTATCGTGATAACAGTTATGTCTTGGAAGATGAATATGATGCAAGCAACCGTATGGGAGCTTTGGAGAAAGCCTTCGAACAAGGGCCCTTCCCTTTGGGGGTGCTGTACAAGAACCCCGAGCATAAGCTGACGATTGAGGAACAGCTTCCCGTCTACGCCGAGGATAAGGAACCGCTGTACAAGCGAACTCGTTCGGTTGCTTCCCTCTCGACCCTGATGGCCTAGGCTTTTACGTTATATACCGCCGGGGAGAGCCGGCGGTATATATTTTACTGAAAACCAAGTGAGTGATTCAGATGGCATTAGGTCAATCTTGCCGGGTGGCAGTTAGTTTTATTGTATCCAGGGCAGAGATCATGGAATTATTCAGATGATATAAATAGGCCTTACATATATCAGCATCACTTTCAGAGAGAATAGAACGAATGATCCTGTGATGATCAACATAGGTTTCGTTTCTGCTATGTTCAGTATTGGTAAAGGTATTATTTATTCCAATGCGATAAGCTTCTTGCATAACAGGAAGAAACATCTTGATAATCCTTTCGTTCTTGCTTGAATTGATTACGAATGAATGGAAGGCAATATCTGTCCTATAAAAATCTTGAATAGTCGTAGTGTCGGGGTTGTCGCAAATATATTTCAATTCTGTATCAAGTTTTATCATCTGCGTAAAGTCCATGTTGCTTCTGAATTTTACAGCAAGAGCTGGCTCTATCAGTTTTCTTAATTCAAATAATTCCATTACTCCATTTATATCGATACGCTTTGCATAAGTTCCCTTTCTTGGGATTACTTCAACAAGGTTCTCTGACTGTAATAATATGAGAGCCTCTCTTATTGGGGTCCTGCTGAATCCAGATTTTTCAACGATCTGTTTCTCATTGATATCCTCGCCCGGCTTTATCTCGCAATCGAGCAATAAAGCTCGCAGATATTCGTAAGCATCATTTTTGAGGTTTACGGAATTATTATCCATAATTAATTTCTCCAGTTAATATATTATACCTATAAAAAGCATAGAAACCAATAAAATATTGGTAAAAATACCTTAAAAAATATTAATTAAAATAAAACTTGCGCTGGTTATTGTTATCTGATATATTAGGTAAGGTAATAAGTGATTGAAATATGATAATCACTATAATAAAAATATATAATTAATTGTAATATATAAAATAATAAATATATAAATAGATATATTAATAAAGGAGTGCATATGAAAGCCCTTGTTTTGGAAAAAATGTATTCATTGTCGATGAAAGATGTTCCAATTCCAGACTGTCCAGAAGGTTGGGCCTTGGTCAAGGTGATTTCTGTTAGTGTATGTGGTTCTGATTTTCATTCATTTAAAGGTGGAAATGCCCTTCTGACTTATCCAAGAATCATGGGGCATGAGGTTTGTGGCATCATTGAATCAATTAATGGAAATTCCGAAAGTTTTTCGATAGGTGACAAAGTGATTCTTATGCCTTATCTCAGTTGTGGCCATTGCAAAGCTTGCAAGAAGGGTAAAACTAATTGTTGTTCTTCTTTGTCAGTCTATGGCGTGCATAGGGAAGGGGCAATGGCTGAGTTCTATGCTGCACCCCTGGATCATCTTATCAAAGTGGCTCCTGATATGTCTTCTCACGTCGCAGCCCTTATCGAGCCTCTTGCCATCAGTACTCATGCTGTAAGCAGGGGTGAGATTAAGATTGGTGATGTAGTGCTTGTGGTCGGGGCAGGACCCATCGGAATAGGAGCCGCACTTATGGCCCGAATCGATGGAGCAACAGTCCTTGTATCAGATACCAACGAGGCTCGACGCCGATATGCCATGGATGCTTTTGGTTTTGAGCATGTCCTTGATCCGCTGGATCCTGCATATGCTAGCCAGATACTGTTGCTTACCTCAGAGGAAGGCCCAGACGTTATTATTGACTCTACGGGGAACAATAGGTCCATGGAAAACGACGTGAACTTTCTTTCTAATGGGGGAAGGATGGTTTTTGTAGGAATAAGCAATAAGCCTATAGCCTTGGATGGTACCCAATTCCACAAGAGAGAGACAGAGCTCTTTGATAGCAGGGCAGCCAAATTACAAGATTTTGAAAAGGTTATTCGCTGCATTGAGAGTGGCAAGCTGGATCCCTTGAAAATGGTGACCCATCGTGCCGTTTTTAGTGAGAGCAAGGAAGCCTTTGTCCAATGGAATGAGCTTGGTGGTGATGTGTTTAAGGCAGTCATAGATATGACTGAAAAAAAATAAGGGAGAAGAGTATGAAAAAAACAATTGTTTTGCTGCTCATTGTTGTCGTATCGGTTTCCATGGTCTTTGGAAACGGAGAAAAGGAAGAGGCCGTTGCAAAGCCCATAGTTATCCAGGTTGGTTATGAGAATAACCCTGGTGAACCAGTAGATCTTGCTTGTATTGAATGGCAGAAGATCATTGATGAAAAAAGCAATGGAACGATGAAGATTGAGCTTTTTCCTTCATCACAACTAGGAAAAAAGACAGATCTTATTGACCAAATGATTGCCGGATCTGCAGTCTGTACCCTTGCTGATGGAGCATTTTATGCTGAACGTGGAGTTCCTGACTTTGGTATTGTTTTCGGGCCTTACCTGTTCAATTCCTGGGAAGATTGTTGGAAACTTACTGAAAGTGACTGGTATGCGGATCAGAGCAAGAAGCTAGAAACAAAGGGACTCAAGATCATCTCCTCCAATTGGATCTATGGTGACCGTCATACTTTGACTAAGAAACCGGTTCATACCCCTGAAGATTTGAAAGGAATGAAAATCAGGGTTGCAAACAGTATGGTTTTTATCAAAGGATTCGCCAGTCTGGGAGCTACGCCAACCCCGCTTGCCCTTGGAGAAGTCTACACTGCTCTCCAACAGGGTGTCGTTGATGGGCTTGAAAATCCTTTGACCACGCTTGATGGCGGTAAATTCCAGGAAGTTGCAAAATACCTTATCTTGGATGGCCATATCAAGAATTTCACGACATTTGTTGTTGGTTCCAAATTCTTCAACGGTTTGACCAAAGAACAGCAGACCATCTTGGTTGACAGCGCAAATGAGGCAGGCTTGTATAACAATTCAATTCAAACAGAAAAAGAGCAGATTGCAATGAAAAATCTCGTTGCCGGGGGAGTGACCGTATATACCCCGACTGCCGCAGAAAAGAAACTTTTCCAGGATTCATCGGAAAAATTCTATTCCTATCCGGAAATTGCAGATAAATGGACTCCCGGTTTGTATGATAAGGTCAAGGCCATAATCAACAACTAAAGCTGTCTTGTTACGTAATGGTTGGTCCCGATAATTTTCGGGACTAGCCTGGTTAAAGGTGAACAAAATGAATTATAGAGTACGCGTTGTGCTAAAAAACCTAGATGTGATTATTGCAGGTATTGCTTTGGGAATTCTTGTAGCAATTACTTTTTTAGGTGTGGTGATGAGATATATCTTCAGCAATCCCTTTGTCTGGCAGGAGGAATTACAGATTTCCCTATTCCTTTGGGTTGCTTTTTTCGGGAGCAGCGCTGCTTTCAGAACAAAAGGGCATGTAGAGATCAGTATGGTGTTTGATAGGTTTCCCAAAAGAGTTCAACGAGTGTTGTCCGTATTGATCTATTGTGTTGTGGCTATTTCCCTGATTTTTCTGATGCTGAAGAGTAGCGATATGGTCAAGATGTTCTTTGAAACAACCAAATCAACACCTGTCCTTTCTATTCCCAGTGTTTTGATTTATTCCGTTGTTCCAGTTTGTTCTATGCTCATGCTTGTAAATTATTCCATTGTGACCTGGAAAGATTTTTTTGGTAATGCAACGGTGAGTGGAGGCGGAAAATGATTTCAGTTCTTTTTGCTTCTTTATTGATGTTGGTTTGTCTGTTCATGAAAGTTCCTGTATTCATTTCTGTGTTGTTTGGGAGCATGACCTATTTTATGGCTACGCCTAATGTTCCCTCCTTGATTTTTGCCCAGCGTATCGTATCAGGAATTGAGAGCACGACCTTATTGGCAATTCCTTTTTTTGTTGCTGCAGGGGTTTTTATGAATTGCAGCGGAGTCACTAGCCGCGTCATGAAGTTCTGTACCGTAGTTACAGGAAAAATGGCCGGAGGCCTGGCTCAGGTAAATGTCCTGCTTTCGACCTTGATGGGTGGATTATCCGGTTCTTCCTTGGCTGACGCCGCGATGGAAGCAAAGATGCTTTGCCCCGAGATGGAACGCCAGGGATATTCCAAGGAATTTGCCACTGTAGTCACCGCCACAAGTGCAATGATTACTCCCTTGATTCCCCCAGGGATTGCGATGATTCTCTATGGCTCGATTGCCAATGTTTCGATCGGAAAACTGTTCATTGCGGGGATTGGGCCCGGGCTTCTGCTTTGTTTGTCAATGATGCTTTTGGTTAGCAGTATTTCAAAGAAAAGAGGCTATGTCCCAATCAGAACTGAAAAGTTACCGAAGGGAGAGGTTTTATCAGCTTTCAAGGAAGCTTTTTTCCCCTTATGTTTGCCAATTATCATCATCGGCGGTATCAGGTTGGGAATTTTTACCCCGACTGAGGCTGGTTCCGTTGCTATTGTATATGCCATCGTGTTGGGATTGTCTTACAAGGAATTGAATTGGAAAGGTGTCCTTAATGCCTTCAAGGATACTGTCATTACCACCGCAGGAATCATGATGATTGTCGGGGCAGCTTCTTGCTTTGCTTGGATACTGACCAGGGAAAGGGCTCCCCAAGCCTTGACTGCACTCATTGTAGCGTATGTGCATAATAAGTATCTATTTCTTTTGATTGTAAATATCTTCTTGTTGTTTGTAGGTATGTTCATTGAAGGTAATGCTGCCATGATAGTGCTGGTACCTTTATTGGCCCCTATAGCAGCCGCTTTTGGAATAAATGAGATCCAGTTTGCAATGATATTCATTTTCAACATGTCCATCGGTGCTATGTCACCTCCGATGGGAACACTTATGTTTGTTACATGCAGTGTCACAGAATGCAAGATTGATGGATTTATCAAGGAAGCCATACCTTTCTTTATCTTGCTGTGTGCTTGTCTATTGCTTCTTACCTTTGTTCCTATCTGTTCAACCTTGTTCGTAAATCTACTTTACTAAGTAGTTGGGAGATAATTTAGTATGAATTTAAAAATTAAAGATGTACAGCTTTATAATGCCGTATCAAAAATGAGCCGTCCGATCGCTGATTCAACACATGATATTTCAACGATTAAATTTTATATTGTAGAAATCACTACGCAGGATGGGGTCACTGGTCAAGGTTACCTGTTGAGCTTCCACTATTCCAGCCAAGCTATAGAGGGGGCGTTGAAAGATGTGAGGCAACATATTCTTTCCAGAAATTACGCCATAAACGAAACTATAAAGTTGAAGCAGGATTATGAGATTGAAAGTGAATACTTTGGTAATGTTGGTTTGCTTAGATGGGCCCAGGCTGCAGTGAATGTTGCCATGTGGGATGCCTGGGGCAAAATAATGAAACAACCTATCCATAAGTTGCTGGGTTCGAACGGGAAGAAGATTCCTGTATATGGAAGTGGCGGTTGGCTAAATTATACAGACGATGAACTGGTTGAGGAAGTGACAGGCTATAAGGCACGTGGATTCAAAGCCGTGAAAGTCAAGGTTGGAAGCCCTGAGATGGAACGTGACATTATGAGGCTTCATAAAGTAAGGGAAGTCCTGGGCTCTGGTGTAAAAATAATGATGGATGCCAATCAGGGGATGAATGTAGGAGATGCAATCAAACTTTCGGATACCGTACGCCCCCTTGGTATCCATTGGTTTGAGGAACCCGTCAGCAATACCGATTTCGCAGGATATGAAATTATCCGAAATAAGACAGGAATCAGTTTGGCCATGGGTGAAAGGGAATACGACTGTCAAGCGTTAAAGGAGCTTATCAGGAGAAATGCCCTTGACTTGTGGCAACCTGATTTGCTGCGCCTTGGAGGAGTGGAAGAATGGCGCAATTCGGCAATTCTTGCAAATGCCTATCAGATCCCCTGTCTTCCACATTATTATAAAGATTATGATGTGCCTCTGCTTGCAACAATTTCCAATCCCTATGGTGCAGAGAGTTTTGACTGGATCGATGAAATCATTGATAATAAGATGGTTATTGATAATGGCTATGCAATCCAACGTGAAGGAGCTGGCTGGGGTTTTGCCTTCAAGGAAGAATGTATGGAAAGGATAACAAGGTAACAAAGATGATTGGAATAATTACTGGTGCGTCAAGTGGTATTGGCTTGGCAGTTGCAAACTTCCTGGCTGAAGAAGGGCATACCGTTTATGCAATAAGCAGGAGCGGAAAACCAAAGGATGACTCTGAGAATGTTTCGCAGAATATTATCCATATCAAGGGTGATGTTTGCGACAAGGCTGAGATGTCAAGGATCATTTCTGAGATTGGTGATAAGGATGGAATTGATTTTTTGGTCAACAATGCAGGGATTACGGTGAAACGTAGAGCGGAGCTGATTACTGACGAAGAGCTCGAAAGAGTCCATCAAGTGAATGTCTTTGCACCCTACCGATTGAGTGTGCTTTGTTTTCCATATCTCAAACAGTCAAAAGCAAAGGGTAGGATAATAAATATTTCTAGCATGGCTGCCCACCTTGGTTTTGAACAGGTTGTTCCTTATTGTTCAAGCAAAGGGGCTGTGGTTTCAATGACCAGGGGGTTTGCCATTGAGTGGGCAAACGATAATATTACGGTGAACAGCATTGCCCCTGGATGGTTTCCAACGGAAATTACAAAACAGGTAATGGATGATCAGCGGAAAGAGAAAATTCTATCACGTATGCCCGTCCATAGTTTTGGTAATGCCAGGCACATCGGAGGGCTTGTCAGTTTCTTGCTTTCCGATAATGCCTCATATATTACGGGCTGCGATTATCCCATAGATGGTGGAGCCTTGGCTTTTGGTTTTTAAAAAGTTCTAGACATGGATGGTCGTTTTATCAACTGTTTCCTTATTGTGTGGAATTTTGCAGGCTTGTTTTAGATATATCAGATTCGTATCCTGTCAAGATTGATAGATACCATCATCTATGATTGGTTGAAAAATTCCATACAAAACAGTGGAGTATCAAAAAGATAGTATAGCACCTCTATTAGGGAAAGACAGACTCCGGGAGGTGTTTTCCTTATGTCATGGTCTGACAATTCAAAAAAAGTACTTCTCCGTGAAGAATATCCCAAGTTTTTGGGATATTTCTGTCTTCTTACTCTTTGTTTTGGAGATCGTGTTGCTCGAGGTTCGTTGCCTTGAATACTTCCTGGCCTTTCTTATGCATTTCGAGGATGATTTTCTCCAATTCACGTTTCTTGCTGAAAGGATCGTCGAATAATTCTTCTTGCAGAGGCTTTTCCCCATTATATAACTGATAGAGCCCTATGCCGAGCAATCGTACAGGCACACCCTCATGCCATTTCTGAGACAGAAGTTGTTTGCCTGTTGCATATACCTGTTCAGCACTGTAGATATTTGCCTTTGGGGTTACCTGGCAAGTAAAGGTTGAAAAATCTGGGAAACGTATCTTTATGCCTATTGTTCGTCCCATTTGTTTTTCATCAAGGGAACGAAACATTATTTCATGACTCATTTGCAAGAGATATTGTTCAAGGATCAAGGCCTCCGTTACATCTTCATCGAACGTCATCTCGCTGGAAATGGAATGGCTCTTTGTTATTGAGGAAAAGAGCCCGGGATCTACTCCCCTGGAGGCATTGTAGAGAAACTGGCCCATGGATTGGCCAAATAGCGATTGCAGGGTGTTTTGCGAAAATTGCCTGAGCTGCTCTGTTGTCCCTATATGGTGTTTGTCCAGCTGAGCCTGGGTTACTTTCCCGATTCCCCACAATTTTTTCAAACCAACAGCATCGACAAAAGCAAGTTCCTTTCCTTGGGAAACTCTGCACAGTCCATCGGGTTTATCATAATCACTTGCCATTTTTGCTATGAATTTGGAGGGCCCGATTCCCACGGAGATGGTCAATCCTGTTTCTTCAAGGACTTTTGCTTTCAAGGTTTGGGCGGCTTGGCGGGGGAGCCCGAAGAGTCTGCGAGTTCCTGTCATATCCAAAAAAGCTTCGTCAATGGAAAGTTGTTGTACCTCAGGGGAGAATGACCTGCATATTTGCATGATTTTCTTGCTGACTTGACTGTATCGTTTCATGTTTGGTGGGATGACAATTGCCTGGGGGCAGAGGCGCAAGGCCTGTCCCATGGGCATCGCCGAATGCACACCAAATTTTCTTGCGGCATAAGATGCTGTGGAAGCAACGCTACGAGGTCCCAATCCCCCGATTACCAGACATTTTCCTTTGTATTCAGGATTGTCATGTTCTTCGATTGCCGCAAAGAAGGCATCCATGTCTACATGAAAGAATGTCTGTTCCATATTTCCTATATTCCCGGCGGAACGTAGGTACGTTCCTTGTCTTCTTTTGCCCGTTCAAGGGCATCCTCGATCAAGATTTGCACGGTTTTCTCGAGATCGTATCCCTTCTCTTTCATCAGGACCGGAAAATGACTGCTTGCAGTCATCCCTGGCAAGGTGTTGATCTCATTGATATAGATTAACCCCCTGGAATGGAAAAAGTCCACCCTGGCATAACCCTCGCATCTCAGAAGAAAAAAAACTTGCTTTGCATAGTTTTTGATCTGATTTTCCAAATCCTTGGGCAAATCAGAGGGAATCTGTATATGGGCAGTGTCAATCTGTCCGTATTTATGGCCATAGGTCAAAAAACCTGAGGCGTCCTTTGCGGGATCGAGTACCAATCCAGGCCCTCCTACCACAATTCCCTCATTCTGGGTCGAGAGTACTGCACATTCAATTTCTTGTAAGGGTTCAATCAACGTTTGTATAAGGACTCGTTCACTATAATGGGAAGCCAGATTGATTGCCTCTATGAGAAGTCCCCCGTTGGGCTTTTTCAAGGCTGTGACACCTACTGAAGATCCACTATCTTCAGGTTTGACCAACAAGGCAGCTCCCAATTTTTCCTGAATGACCGGTAGTGCAACCTCTATACGGCTCATACAGGTGCAGAAGGCAGCCAACTGTTGCAAAAAGATAGGTCTGTTTACTCCTTCTTCTTCCCTTAGCCAAGCAATATCTGTTTTATCCAGGGTAAGGGAGGGAATGACAGGAAGGCCTGCGCTTGCATATATTCTTTGGGCAAGTTCCTTATGCATACCCAGGCCGCTGGAGACAGTATCACATCCACACAAGGGAACCTGGGCCAGGGCGCAAAGTCCTTGCAGATTGCCGTCTTCACCTCCCTTGCCATGTGTAACAGGGAAGGCCACATCAAAAGAGAGTCTTCGATCATTGCACCAGAAGCCCAATCCTGGTCTTACCATGACCTCATTCTCTTCTCTTATTGTATCTTCTATCGGTTTATCCTTTTGCAGAAAGAATCTCCCATTGAGGGTAATGGCGATAGGAAATACGTCATGTCCAAGATGTTTTAATACCTCATAAATATTCTGGGCGCTCTTGATGGATACGATATGTTCTGCCGAACGTCCTCCATAGATCAGTGCTATATGCATGTATGTCCGTCTCCTTGCTTGTTCTGGATGGTTGTCAGGACCTTCTTTATTTCTTCTTCTTCATTCCAAGGTCTTTTTCCTTTAGGACCTTCAATGGTATGTTCATGGCCCTTTCCCAGAAAGAGCAAGGTGTCTTTTGGTTGTGCCAGGGCAAAGGCACGCTCAATGGCCTGTGTTCTGTCGGGGATTTGCTCAATGAGTAGATCTTTCGATTTTTCGGCGGGAATTTGCTCCAAAAGATCGGCAAAGATTTTTTCATTGCCTTCCTGTCGGGGATCTTCCTCGGTAAGGATAAGAATCTGCGCATAAGTAGCGGCGATTTTACCCATAGGTCCTCGTTTGGATGTATCGCGTTCACCTGCACAGCCAAATACTGCGATGATTCTTCCAGTGGCTTGTATGCGGGGCAGGCCTGAAAAAAGCTTTTCATAGCCATCTGCCGTATGGGCAAAGTCCATGATTATTTGTAGTTTCAAGCTATTGGGAATGGAAATCATTCTTCCTTGAACCGGTTGAAGATTTTGAAGGGAAGGAATGAGGGATTCTAAACTTGTCTTCAAAATTGCACAGGCACCAAGAGCCGCCAACAGGGCATTGCTGGCCAGGCAGGGCAACAGCACAGGAAGGGAGAGTTGTCGTCCATCGAGAGTGCACTCTATCCGTCCGTCCCTGGGAAGTCCTATTGAACAGGAATGATCTCGATGGAGAATGGTTGCCTTGCTCTTTGCTCCAAGGCATGACAGAAAGGTCTCCAGACAGGGATTGTCTGTAGTTGATATGAATAGTCCCCCTGGTTTGAGATTTCGTATAAGATTGCATTTTGCATCGAGATAGGCTTCAAGGGTTTTATGAAATTCTAGGTGTTCACTCGTTACCGTCGTTACGATGGCGAGGTCATAGGCCAGGGTAGCTAAACGATCATATTCTTTGCTCAGGGCATGGCTGGTACATTCCAAAATGACATACGACAACCCGTTGTCGACGCACCGTCTGAGAAATTGTTGCAGGGAATCAGCTTCCGGGGTGCTTTGTCTGTATGGTGAGGGTTGCTTGGATGACCCGTCATCCATCGAAATGGTGCCGAGCAGTCCTGTCCTGAGTCCTTGGCTTTGCAACAGTTGATACAGGTAATCACACGTAGTACTTTTTCCATCGGTTCCCGTAACGCCTATAAGACAGAGTCCTTTTGCAGGATACTCATAAAAAGCAGCACACATACGGGAAAAAAGGGATCTGGGATGGGGTGTCGTTATGTAGAGGATTCCTTTTTGTTTGATTTCCTGTTCCTTCGTACTGAAGATACAGATAGCTCCATTATCGATGGCCTGGGCAATGTATTGCTGCCCGTCTGTATGAATGCCTTCAAAGGCGAAAAAGGCACAGGCTTTCTTGCATTGTCGTGAATCATAGCAGAGTTCAGATAGAAAGATATCTGCACTTTGGGCGGGAAGGGGTAAGCCAACTGCATCAAGCAAACCGAAAAGCTGTTTCATGAGCGTATGGTAGCAGTCTTGGTTTGCCAATGCAACCGATAGTAGCTTGTTTGCTGATTTTTTGGTATGCTGTGCCCAAAAGTATGAAAACTTATAAATTTAAACCCACCGGGGTTTGTGCCCATGCTATAACTGTAACTGTTGATGACGATGCAGTCATCACTGATGTGGTGATCGAAGGTGGTTGCGAAGGCAACCATAGTGGCATAGTTGCCCTTTGTATTGGGCAAAAAGCCTCTGAAGTGATGTCCAAATTGGAAGGAATAACATGCGGGCACAGAAAAACCAGTTGCCCCGACCAGCTTGCAAAAGCCCTTAAGGCAGTTTCATGAAAAAAGGTTTTATAGTAGGATGTTTGCTTTTTCTTGTTCTCAATGTCTTGGGAGCGTACTCCCTCGATAATACCGATATCAGTTCCATAGGGTCAGGTTCGGCTGGCTTGGCTTTGATTTCGGCAGCATCCTCGTTGGCAAATCCTGCAGCTTTGTATTATCGTGGCATTGATAATTCCTCTTTATATGTCTCTGGAAGCTATAACGATACCATTGTACCTTCGAATTTTTCCAATAACGAGGCAAATCCCTTGTTGGAAGCTCCTATCTCCAATTTTTGTGTTTCTTTCAGTGGAAGTAACCTTGCCTTGACCTTTGAGACTAAATCCTCCCTTACCGATCGAATCGTTGACATTGATGGAACCAGTTATGTTGCAAACTCGAGCACTTTATTCCAACTGGATTGGGCCGTAGGGACTTCTACTCTTGCTTTTGGATTGAGTCTACGGGCAGTTTCCTATTCTGAACGATCCCCTGTGGAGATTCGTTCAGATCATTTGTTGGGTGATTATTTTGTTGAGACGATTCTGGGGAAGTATGAAACTCTTGAAGATGAATCCACCATCTCTGCCGGTCTGGGGCTTCTGTTGAACTACGATTGGTTCAAAATGGGGGTTACCAGTGATTCCTTTGCCTATTCCAAGGGTGGTAATGCACTTGCAATAAGTTCTGAATCATTATTCAAGACACTTGATTGGGGTTTTGCCCTCAGTTCTCCGGTTTATGACCGAACCAATCAACTTAATTTGTTCAAGTTTGAGGCTGCAATGGATTTATGCAATATCGGTGATGCCGATACCCGGGAGGTTCGCTTTGGAGCGGATTTGAAACTTCAACTCCTGCCTTACTGGTCCGTCAGTCTAAAAACTGGGTATCGTGAAACCAAACCGACTTTAACTGATTTCTTTGCAGTTGTTCCTTCAAATGGAGTCCATACCTTAGGTCTCTCAGTCTTGCTTAACAGATTCTCGTTGGATCTTGCCTGTGCCATTCCCCTTGAATGGTATATAGGGACCAGAAACGAAGATTCCTCAGTTGCTGTTACTCTTGCCATGAGTCTTTCTGTTTAGCTTTTCTTTCTGATGGACCTTCAGTGCCTTGCTCTTCATGCTTGATGATACCTCAGATCATCGATGGATCGTTTATACTATCCTTGTTTTCTTTGTTTGCTCCGTTTATACTTTCATACTGTAATTCAAGCACAAAGGATGGTACTTATGGATAATTTTACCTTTTATGCCCCTACTTATTTTGCATTCGGGATGGATACAGAGAATCAGACAGGGGAATATATCAAACGATTCGGTGGCAGAAAAGTTCTGATTCATTATGGTGGAGGTTCTGTTATCCGCTCAGGGCTTTTGGAAAGGGTGAAAAAATCCTTGGATGCAGTAAGCCTTCCGTATGTTGAGCTTGGTGGAGTAAAACCGAATCCCCGTAGCGGTCTGGTCTATACCGGCATTGATCTTTGCCGCAAAGAATCAATTGATTTTATTCTGGCAGTTGGCGGCGGAAGCGCAATTGATTCAGCGAAGGCTATTGCCGCAGGTGCAGTATATAACGGGGATTTTTTGGATTTTTATGAAGGAAAACCGGTAACACAAGCCTTGCCGATCGGCACTATCCTTACCATAGCGGCAGCCGGAAGTGAAGGTTCCCCGGATTCTGTTATCACCAATGAAAAGGGAATGATCAAGAGGGGTGCCACCGGTGAAGCCTTCCGGCCTCGATTCTCCATCCTGAATCCAGCTCTTACGCAAACATTACCTAAGTATCAGACTGCATGTGGCGTTACTGATATAATTGCACATCTGTATGAACGATACCTAACCAATACTGTTGAAGTCGAAGTGACAGACAGAATGATTGAGGCCCTGATGTTGACCATGATTCATGAGGGGCCTCGTGTTATTGAGGATCCTGATAATTATCAGGCGCGTGCGAATATTATGTGGGCGGGTATGATGGCCCATAATAATTCTTGTGGTGTTGGACGGTCCCAGGATTGGACAAGCCATAATGTGGAACATGAATTGTCAGCCCTGTATGACTGTACTCATGGAGCAGGTCTTGCAGTCGTTATGCCGGCAGTATTTACGTATACCATGACTCATGATGTAGCACGTTTTGCCCAGATTGCCGTACGGGTATGGGGATGTTCTATGGATTTTTACCATCCTGAAAAGACTGCAAAAGCGGGTATTGAGGCGCTCCGTCATTTCCTGTTTTCCCTCGGCATGCCAAGGAACTTTGAAGAACTTGGTGCAAAGGAATCTGATATTGAAAAGCTAGCCCACACTGCCTGTTATGGAAACGGTGAAAATGGTACGCTCATAGGTTTTATGGCATTGAAACAGAAAGACCTCGAGCATATATATCGTTTGATGCTGTAGGAGTGCCTGCATAATTGGTTTTCCTTGATTCCAAGTTTCTGTTCAATCTTTTTGATACTGAAGAAACACCTGCAGAATGACAATTGAACCTGCGTTTTTATACGCAGGTGATTTAAGAATGATTAAATTACGATATTGTTTGACAAGCTTACGGCATGACACAATAATTTAATTAAGGGCCATGAAAGATTCTGCCTCTCAAGATACTTCTTATGATCCATATGCAAATGGATAAGGGGAGGTTTCTCAACTACTTAATGATCACGTAAGAAATATCTACTGTAATATTATCTCGTTTTGGGGCAGCTTTTTTGTCGACATTCTGGAAAGAAATTGCAGGAGGTAAGGAAGTTTTTTCTAGTTCCTCGGAATTCCTGTAACAACAAGAAAATACGAAAAAATTAAATTACTACACAAAAATAGGGTTTATAATTAAGTAGACTTGGATTGTCGACAAGAAATTTGCTTTTTAAAAGGTTTGATGTTTCTTTTGGAATTTGACCATTATTTTCTTGTCCTGGTTGTATCGATTCTATAGATATTGAAGTCGCTATTGGTTCCTGTGCCTCTGGAGTATGGTTTCAATAGGAAACTGGTTTTTACTATTCATATTGTTAATCGGATTGAAAATAAAGGATTTAATTCTAGATAGGTATAAATAGTCATGAATGATTGTATACATACCATCGGCTTAGAGTTCGTTTTTCCTTTAATAGTTTTTTTTGGGGATGGTAAAATACTAGCCAGATTTGATTTTGCCTTGCATTAGGCAATGCAGTATGAAAAGAAGTAAATAATATATGCTATGCTCGCATATTAAAAATGTTGTATAAACAGCAAAAATGATCATTGCTATAATTTTAGAAGAGAGAAAAGGTATGGTTTTCTTTAGTAAATATATGACATATGACTTCCATATATGGAAAGCATATTTTATTCTAGAGAATTAGGAGGTTTTTGTTATTGATATGGTTTTATATGATTTTTGAATTCCTTTTTTACATTTTTCCCTAAAATGTAGGCTTTGAGCAGCTTGTTTGAATATGGTTCGCATACAGAAATTATGGTAGAGCCTAGCTAGGATTCTGCGTTCGCTATGACTTAGGGTGAGAAGGGGAGGTCTTGATGGATGATTGGATATTGGATGTATGGGGTGATTTTGCTTGCTTTACCCGGCCTGAGATGAAAGTTGAACGAGTCAGCTATGATGTAATGACGCCCTCTTCCGCTCGCGCAATTTTTGAAGCGATCTTTTGGAAGCCTGCAATAGTATGGCATATAACAAAGATTGAGGTTCTGCATCCTATAAATTGGTACTCCTTGCGAAGAAATGAACTTGGAAAAATTTCGAGTCTACCTACGAAACCCCAGATCGAGGGAATCGCCGAAAATAGACCTGCCATTTTTATCGAAGATGCAAGACAGCAAAGAGCAGGGCTATTGCTTCGTGATGTACATTATAGAATTCACGGATATTTTAGTTTTATTCCAGTTCCGAAAAGACGTAACTACAGTTCAGGCCAAGAAAGCGGCGGTCAGGACGAGTCTCCATCAAAGTATGCTGCCATGTTTGAGAGACGTGCCCGAAAAGGGCAATGTTTTCACCGGCCCTATTTGGGTTGTAGGGAATTTGCCTGTTATTTTCGTCTTGTAGATGCTTCCTTATTGGATGCTGAACTTGCTCCCATCGAGGACTCCCGGGATCTGGGATGGATGCTCTATGATATGAACTATTCGCTTGGAGAGTTACCTGTTCCTGAATTCTTCGAGGCAAAAATGATTCATGGAATCATCGATACCGATAGGCGATCGGTGGAGGTGCGCTCATGATCCTGCCTGCATTGGCTAATTATTATAATCGTATTGCCGAGAACGAAAGTTGTGATATTGCACCGCTTGGGTGGGAAAATAAGGAAATACCTTTTTTGTTTGTTTTGGATGAAACCGGCAAATTGCTAGATATCGAGGATACCAGAGAGATGGGCGTTGATAAAAAACAGGCTAAATCATTTCTCGTTCCCCAAGGCGAAAAAAAGACATGTGGAATCATTGCAAATCTGTTATGGGATTCGGTCGGGTATGTCATAGGAATACTCAATACCTCAGGAATGACTTCCAACGCGGCTACCAAAAAGAATAGCCGATTGCCAAAGGAACATCAGGCATTTATAGAGCGGATTGAAATGACCTTGTTCGAGACTCCTAGAAAGAAGGCCTTGCTTGCCTTCTTGTATTCGGTAGAAAAGGAAATGCTTTGTTGCTTTCCAAATTGGGAAGAACTGGGGTTGGCAAATTCCAACGTCAGTTTCCGCTTTGTCAGTGATTCTCACTTATTTTGCCAAAGTGAAGAAGTTAAACAAGCAATGATGCAAAATAGTGCATCTCCATCTGATAAGGCAAAACAGTTTTGCTTGGTTACGGGAGAAAAAGATACGGTAAGTAATGTTCATACAGCTATCAAAGGTGTATTTGGAGCTCAATCCGTAGGTGCCAATATTGTCTCTTTCAATCTACCCTCGTTTACTTCCTATGGTAAACAGCAAGGAGATAATGCTCCTATTGGTAAAAAGGCCATGTTTGCCTATACGACAGCACTTAATTCTCTTTTAGGTAAAAATTCCAAACAAAGAATGCAAATCGGAGATGTCTCGATAGTTTTTTGGGCTGCAAAGAAAAATCAATTTGAAGATGATTTTTTGAGATTTTTTTCTGAACCCCCAAAGGATAATCCAAATGCAAACGTCCAATGCATAAGAAATCTTTTGGATCCTGTGAAAACGGATGCCTGCAAGGCTTCCTCGGATGATGATATTTTTTATATTTTGGGGCTATCTCCCAATGTTGCGAGGATTTCCATTCGGTTTTGGTTTTCAACAGCAGTATCGGAACTTTCAGATAGAATTCATGAATATTTTGTTGACATGGAAATGGATAAACCTTCTTATTGTCCTGAGTTCTATTCTATCTGGCGTCTTTTGGTCAATGTTGCAATTCAGGGAAAAAGCGAAAATATTCCATCCAATATTGTATCAGACTTTATACGATCAATCATGACTGGAGAAGCCTATCCTCAAAGTCTCTTGCAAATGACTCTACGAAGAATACGAAGTGATGCAGAATATAGAGTTACTCCTGCTAGAGCTTCTTTATTGAAGATAATTATAAATAGAAGAATACGAATATATCCAGAACAAGGGGAAAAGGAGTTATCCATGGCACTTGATATAAATCAACCTTCGATAGGGTATCAGTTAGGTCGCTTGTTTGCATTGTTGTCAAAAATTAATGAGGAAGCAAATTCCGGAATCAACTCAAGTTTTGTTGGCCGGTATTATGAAATAGCCTGTAGTACTCCCATTTCTTTGTTTGGAACACAGATACGTTTGATGTGGCATCAATTGGCTAAGATTGATAGCAAGGAAAGAAGAGTGCAATTAGAATGGCAGGTGAGTGAGATTATAGATCATCTTGACGGATTTCCCGCGCATCTCAATCTTGATGAACAAGGAAAATTTGCTATTGGGTATTATCATCAGTGGCAGACCTTCTTTAAGAAAAAAGAAGCTGAAGTGTCAAATCAAAAGGAGGTTGAAGATGAATTTAAAAGGACGGTATGACTTCGTTTTATTATTTGATGTGTGTGATGGAAACCCCAATGGCGATCCCGATGCCGGGAATCTACCGAGAATTGACCCCGAAACAGGAAATGGTTTAGTAACAGATGTCTGTATCAAACGAAAAATTCGAAATTATGTAGGTATTGTTAAAGAAGACCAACCTCCCTATGAAATCTACGTCAAGGAAAAAGCCGTATTGAATAACCTGAATAAGCGTGCATTCTCAGCTCTTGGCGTAGATATAGAGAATGATTCTCTCAAACGAAAGGGAGGTGACAGAACTGAAGAGGCCAAACTTTGGATGTGCAAGAATTTTTACGACATCAGGACTTTTGGGGCCGTTATGGCGACCAAGATAAACTGTGGACAGGTACGCGGACCCGTTCAACTCACGTTTGCAAGATCCATAGATCCTGTAGTAATTTCAGAACATAGTATCACACGAATGGCAGTAACAACTGAAGAAGAAGCTATGAGACAGTCAGGTGAAAATAGAACGATGGGACGAAAGTATACTATTCCTTATGGGTTGTATCGATCTTTCGGTTTTGTTTCCCCTCACTTGGCTAATCAAACTGGTTTTTCTACGGAGGATTTGGATCTTTTATGGGAAGCCTTGTTGCATATGTTTGATTATGATCGATCGGCAGCCAGAGGATTCATGAGTACCCAACGTTTGATAATATTTGAGCATGAATCAATGCTTGGTGATAAACCGGCCCAGAACTTATTTTCCCAGGTGCTTGTAGAAAGGACTACGGCTTTGGATAATCCTCCCAGAAGATTTTCTGATTATCGTGTATCTCTTGGTGGAAAGGTGCTTGAGGAAGAAATGACCATTGTGAAGGCCTAGGAAAAAGGGTTGTCCAAGCAATGGGATTTTCCAACATTTCTTTTTTCCTAAAAGTGCTTTGCCCTTCAATGTAATTTGTCTTGATTCATAAGATGGTTTTGGTTGCAAGTGTAAAAGATATTGGAGAGGTCAGGATTGCTACCGGTCGGGTTTTCTTGGACCATAGGCGTCGAGATTATTTTTTGATGTACGCAAGCAGCTGGATGCCTTCTAGAGGGCATAGAGGAATATTCCCTTTTTTAGGAAATGGTTTCTATTAGTTGTGACATGATTCTGTCAAAGAAAGAAAATTACCGATATGCATAAAGAACTTCCTGGTTTTTTATTTTTATAAAATAGTTGAAATAATTATAGATATGATAATATAATATTGATGATATATTCGCACTTTTATAGGTGCGTGGATTGAAACTTAGATATGTCACTTGTTGAATTTATCAGTCGCACCCTTTTGGGGTGCGTGGATTGAACTTCCGGTATGTCATTTCTAGAATTTCCCAATTGCCCCAGTCTGCGGCGTATGGTTTGAAACTGGGTGGTTATACTTGACACTCCATTGTGCTCACTATATAGTCAAACGGTAGATTGTATGAACCTGTAAGGAGTGAAATTATGTCCAAAGCACATAGAGGAAGTGGCATTCGCACCGAAGTCAACCATGGCCGTGGTGATTGCCCTGTTTGCAAGCGTACTGCCGTCAAGCTTCTTTTTGAAACAACTGTAGAAGGCGAGAAGGTAAAAGTTTGCAAAGCTTGTAATGCCAAACTCAAGGCTGCCGCTAAATAAGTGGTTGTCCCCTTGGGAGTGAGACTGTCTTTTGGGGCAGTCTTTTTTTATTGTTAAAAAGAGGTCGGTATGGAGTTTTCTTCCAAAAGATTTTGGATGGTAGGTATAAAGGGAACAGGAATGGCCCCTCTTGCCGTATTGCTTACAAAAATGGGAGCCCGCGTCAGTGGCTGTGATACTGAAGAGGTTTTTTCTACCGATGCGATGTTACAAGTGAACGGTATCTCTGTGTTTTCTGGATTTCTCCCAGCCTTGTTGCCCCTAGATTCCGATATTGTCATTTATAGCAGTGCCTATGCACTCTCCTTGCCCATATTGGCTCTGGCTAATGAAAAAGGATTCCAACTCTATACCTATCCAGAATTTCTTGCTTTCTTATCCCGACAAAGTGATAGTTGTTATGTAGTGGCAGGTACTCATGGGAAAACGACCTCAACTGCCGTAGCTTCCTACTTACTCTCGACCTTGGGTGACAAGAGCTTCTCTTTTTATAGTATTTTTGGCTCAGTTTTGCAGGGAGAGTCTGCCTTGCCCTATCAGGGAAGGGATGTCGCTTTGTTTGAAGCCTGCGAATATCAGGACCATTTTCTCTCCTATTCAATTCGGGGAGCGTTGGTTACGACTGTTGAATTTGATCATCCTGACTACTTTGCAGACCTGGAACAAGTAGAGGAGAGTTTCAAAAAGTTTGTGTTCGGCATAGATCACCATGGATTCTTGATCTGTTGCAATGATGATCTGGGAGCAAGAAAACTCATTCAGTACTGTCGTGATTGTCGACCGGATATTGCGTTGATGACCTATGGGTTTAATGATAATGGGCCCTTCTGGATCAAAAAGAATAGTTGGGAAGGAACCTATACGCTTTCTTGCCTCGAAGGCAGGGCTTTTGAGCTTCCTTCCCTCAGCAAACCTTTGCTTGATGATTATCTGGGAGGAGCAATTCTTGCCATGGCAATTATGCTGGATAGGCCTAAGGTCAAACTGTATCTCGATGACAGTCAGATTGCCAGTGAGGAAGCCATCCCTGCGGTAGCAGGGATGCTTACTGAGCGTTTGATGACCTTTCCCGGTTGCGTGGGAAGAGGAGAGGTAATCCTTGAAGAACAATCCATTACCTATATTGATGATTATGCCCATCATCCCACGGAAATCAAGGCAACCTTGGATATGTTGCACGTAAAATACCCTCAACGTGCCATAACTGTGCTTTTCTGTCCCCATACGGCAAGTCGAACCAAGGCTTTCCTCAAGGATTTTTCCGTTGCCCTCAGCAGTGCCGACCGAGTGATCATCCAGCATTCCTATGCCTCTGCCCGCAATGATGTAGATGAACTGCAAGATCCTGCCCAGTTGCTCTCCGATGCATTGTCCACGCGAATAATGAGAACCTATAGATGCACCTTGCAAGCGGTATCTTATGCACCCGATGACAAGGCTGCGGTAGAGACTGCCGCACTCTGGTTGCAACCGGGCGATTTGTGTATTACCATGGGTGCTGGCAATAATCGCTATCTAAGCAGTCGTATTGCCCAGGCAAGAAGGAGTATTTAATGAAAAGTATGACAGGTTACGGGTCTGCTGAAGTCCTGAATGATACATTTCAGCTTTCCGTAGAAATAAAATCCTATAATAATCGCTTTTTGGATATCAACCATAATATACCGTTTTTTCTATCGCCCTATGAGATGGATATTGATAAAGCTGTTTCCTTGATTGCTTCTCGGGGGCATGTAGAGGTAAATGTTCGGGTAAAAACCTTTGTCTCGGATATGGAAATCGTTGTTGATTCCCAAGCCGTGGAACGCTATCGTGATGCCTTTGCGCAGGTTGCCGCATTATCTGGCAAGGCCTTGAAGCCTCAACTTTCCGATTTTCTTTCTGCCGAAGGCGTTATAACCAATGTCCGGCAATCGGATAGCGAGATTTACAAGGGGCCTTTGTTTACTGCCCTTGATACTGCTCTCGTGCAGTTTGGCCAAAGCAAGGAGCGTGAGGGGAATTCTACCAGGACCGACCTTCTTTCCATGGGAAAAATTGTCGAGGAAGGACTTGCGGTGGTTACTGCCCATGCAGGGGAACTTGAGGAGTTGGTAAAAACCAATCTCAAGAATCGCTTTGAGGAAATGCTCGGTGACCAACACTATGACGAGAACAGGATTTTGCAGGAAGTTGCGGTCATGTTGGTAAAATATTCCGTGAATGAAGAGATAAAACGCCTCGCAATTCATTTGAAGGAATATTTCAAGTTGTTGGACCTCAAGGAGCCTGTGGGGAAGCGTCTCGATTTCCTTTGTCAGGAAATGAACAGGGAGATAAATACCATTGGAAGCAAAAGTCAGATGGTGGAAATGAATTTGCAGGTTGTAAGAATGAAGGATGGATTGGAAAACGTCCGGGAACAAATCAGGAATATAGAGTAGGGGTTTTACATGCGCATTGCAATCAGTGGCAAGAGTGGCTGTGGGAATACAACGGTTTCGACGTTGGTGTCCCAGTCTTTGGAGTATCCTTTGATTAATTTTACGTTCCGTAATCTTGCAGCAGAAAAACATATGGATTTCTGGGATTTTTGTAAGTTGGCCGAAGAGTCTGACGAATATGACAAGGAACTTGATAGAAGACAAGTCGAAATGGCCATGGCCGAAACGGATTGTGTGTTGGGAAGTCGTTTGGCAATCTGGATGCTCAAAGAAGCCGATCTAAAGGTGTATTTGACAGCTTCCTCTGCAGTCAGGGCCAGCAGGGTGTTCAAAAGGGAAGGTGGTTCCTATGAACAAAGACTTGAACAAACACGGATGCGAGACAAGAACGATACGGCTCGTTACCAACGTATTTATGGTATTGACAACAGCGATACGGCTTTTGCAGACCTCGTCATAGATGTTTCAGAACTGAAACCTGAGGAAATTGCCAACCTTATCATTGATGAGGTTAAGCAAAGACTAGCCTGAGATAGATAAACCAAAAAAGAGAATCGTGGAAAAGTCCTCGCTTGCGTGGATTTTTGTTGCCTCTTTCCCGTTTACAATTACCCTATAACTATGGTAGGTTTGAGCAATGAAGAAAGTTCTCCTGACAGCTTTGTTTTTAGCTATGGGGTTTTGCGCGTTTGCCTCCCCTTATGTTGGTGTAAACCAAGGCCTGGGTGCAGCTTCTCTTGAATTGGGATATCTGACCAGTTCCTTTGAAGAGAATATTTCGGTAGGTGTCCCTTCCCTCATGGCCATGGATACCTATGATGCCAATTTTTATAAGACCATCGTAGTAGGAGCTGATATCTTTTTTCGCTTCAGGCCCCTGGGATTTCTTGTTTTAGGCATTGGACCTACTTTTAGGGCAGGTTTTGAGATCAAGGGCGCTTCAACGATCATGGTGGGACCAGCGGTTCAGCTATCCCTTGAGCTACCCAATCAGATGAATATTCTATATCTAGAAGTTTCCTATATCCCGGATGCAATGAAGCTGGATTTTGGCACCCCATCAAATGATTTGCTTGGCAAAGCCACTGATCAGATACTGCGTTTTGGGTGGCGACATGCTTTCTAGGTACTATACATTCATCTTGAAAACCAATATAGTGATATAGTTACGAATGACTGTACATATGACGCAAGGAGATTCGACGGTGAGCATCCCATTGAACAAACTTATCGATTATAAGGGAAATGTCTATCAGATTACCTGTGTTGCTATCAAGGAAGCCATTATTCTGAGCAATCCTGGTTGCGGTGGCAAGGAAATAGAAGAAAACAACGGAAAGATTGTCAGTGAAGTTCTCACAAGAGCCCTCAATGGCGAGATTCACTTCATACCTACAGACGAACAATAGGTCGTTCAACCCAATAATCTTTCTTTTCGGCCCCACCGGAGTCGGAAAGACTGAGCTGCTTTTGAATTTATTCAAAGACAGATTCTCGGTAGTCAATGCCGATTCTATCCAAGTATATCGACATTTGGACATAGGATCGGCAAAGGCATCCAAGCAAATACAAGAAAAAATTCCTCATTATCTGATTGATATATTTGACCCTTGGGAACAGTTTTCCGTGGGTGATTTTGTTGCCTATGCAGATGAAGCTTGTAGGCAGATTCATGCCCAAGGCAAAATTCCTGTTTTAAGTGGTGGCACAGCCTACTATTTCAAACATTTTCTCTATGGCCTAAGCGAGGCTCCTGCCAGTGATGAGACCATTCGGGCAAAAATTTCTGGACAAATGGAAGAAAAAGGTGGTGCTTGGGGGTATGGGAAACTCTGCTCCATCGATCCTGCCTATGCACATAAAATACATCCATCTGATCTTTATCGGATATCCAGGGCCCTGGAAGTATATGAAACCAGTGGAAGGGCCCTGAGTTCCTATGCTCTTCCTTCTTCCTATCGAAACAATCTTGATCCCTTGATCATTGGCCTTACCCGGGAAAAACAGGAATTGAAGACACGTATCAATGAACGGGTACAACAGATGTTTGAGGAAGGGCTTGTCGAGGAGGTTCGTACCATTCTGGAAATGGGAGGAAATGCCGACTGGCCAGGATTGCAGGGAATAGGGTATAGAGAATTCTTTCAGGCGATGGAGAGCGGTGAAGCTTCCCTTGCCATGATAGCTGACCAAATTGCAAGAAACAGCCGCCTCTATGCGAAGCGGCAGATGACATTTTTCAAGAGTTTTGCAGAGGTGCAATGGATGCACCCCCAGGACCAGACAGCTATTGCTGAGCTGGTGTCTGCGTACTTGGCTCGGCAATCAATGACTTGCTAGCAGGGACATACGTTTCTACCTCGAATCTTCCAAGATCCTTGACGCTGATGTTGGTAATGTTGGTAATAACCGTCCATCCATGTTTCGATACACCAAAGGTAAATTCCTGTACTTGCTGATAGCTATACATGAATGCATGGGCCGCACTAGGCTGTTCTTCATCATTTGTCGTGTCATCAGAATAAGAATAGGGAGTATAGATAGTACTCGTTGCGCGGTAGACATTGTCTCCTGTTTGCACGATTTTAACATCGGTAACCCCATAGAGGTAGGTTCCCTCGGGGATTGCAGGTTTGCCTTCCTTGATCCATTTGTTGGGATCTATCTGGGTAGAGATATTCTCGTAAGCCTGGCGAGTCTGTCGGGAAACAAACAAGTTGGTAACTTCCATGGAAGCAGGATTCTTGGCCTTTCCCGATAATGAAGCTTCCATTTTCTGGATATCAAGCTCAGTCTGCCCAGCATAAAATTCATCAATGATTTGCACATCGCTCATTCCCGCAGTGTAAGGGGGAGTCAGGGAAGCTTTTATTCGGCTACCGGTGAACCATACTACCAAGAATACCACGGCTACTACGCTTGCTACGATCCATCCTTTTTTTCTCCAGAAGATTTTTCTGTCCGCTCGTTTTTTTTGTTTTTCCAAAAATGGTCCGCAGGAAGGGTCCTGGTTATAGGAATCCCTTGTCCTTGGTTCGTCCCTATCCTCAAGATTCCATTGCAATCCTTCAGTCTGCTCGATAAACCAGGAAAGGGCTGCGTTGCTTTCCTGGTTACCACTCGCATCCCGTTGTTTTGTCAGGGAAAGTTTCAGCGTGTCGTCAATGAAATCAATGGTTTTTTCTGGAAGTTGCAGATTGGGAAGAATTGACACGGGAAGGGGCCGGAAAGCATCCTCACGCGTTTCGCCTGAAAGAAAAGGAGGAAATCCGAGGATGGCAAAATAGAGGAATTGTGTCATTTGATCACAAAGAGTAAAAGGTTTGTGAGTATCATAATGAACCCACCCAGTGCTCTGAAAAGCTCTTGTTGTCTCAATTGCACAGGACGAAAATAAATCGGCAAGGGTCTGTGGGAGAATCAGGACACCACCATCTGTCAAGAACCATATTCTCCAAAGGGGCAGTATTCCGCTTGAAAGATCAAGGAATTTGGGAGGCAGCACCGCAAGAGCCTTTGCCAATTCTCGGACCAAGGCCAAGGCTTGTGACCGCTTTTTTGTTGCAAGATCCGTTATGGAAAACAGCGGTAGCTTCTTGAAATAAATGCAACGCTTGTTCTTTGCTATGGTCAATCCGTCCCAGTACCAGCTTTCGCTTACACCATTACGTACGATATAGCCACAGGCTTTTATTCCCTGCATCAAGTAGGAAGGAAGTTCAATGCCTTTCTCTCCGATAGTAATGCAACTATATTCCGTACCTTCCAATAAGGTGTCGAAGGTTTCAATCCCTGTATCCATAATTAAGCTTCTCCTCTCAAGGCTGCACAATGCCAGACTATTTTGTCTTTGTCATCAAAGGTTTCGGGAATAGTGTCGAAGTGCTTGTCCTTGCACTGGAAAGAAACCAAATTCCAATGGCTGGACCCCCATTTTTGGGTTCTCAATGCTTCCAAGGCCGAAATTCCGCAAGAGGAAATCTTGCCTTGACGCTGGGCCTCCAAAAGGGGGGCTCCTTCGGATAATAAGGAAGAAAACACCTGTGCCTGGAGTGTGGCCAGCTTGTCTGGAAGTATTGCCGTTATATTCGCCGAAACCACGAAAAGGGTTTGGGGTATTTTTCTGACTATCTCAAAAAGCATTGAGGAAAGAGTCTTAACCTGTCTTGCCTCGAGATTCCCCATCAGTAGGGGAAGGACAGGAACGGATGGAAAATAACCTTGGATCATCGGCAGTGTCAATTCAATGCCTGGTTCTTCTATGAAATAACTATCTTGTATGGAAATGGCATTTGGATAATCCTTGACAAGATTGTCTCTCAACTCTGTAGGAAAGGTTATATCCCCAGTAGGAAGGCTGACACCATCTTCACTTGGTGCAAATAGATAGCAAGGTTGGTCGCTCGCAAGGCTTTCCTGGTGAAGCGAGCCCAGCAGCACAACCAGTTGTGGCTGCAGATCCTGGACAGGGGAGAATCCTTCATGGAGTAGATCAAGAGACCAGCGATAGGCTGCATGGGGTACCAGTATTGCCGCAGGCAGTTTTGTAAGGCTTCTCGATGCAATGCGTTTGGAACAAGCCTGTTCCAATTCAGTTTTGTCCTGTGGATAAAAAATAGCATGGTGCTGGCTCTTATGCATGTTCATCCTCTAAAAGTAATCGTGCAAGGCGTCCTTCGTCCCAGTACAACCGAAAGATTTTTTTCTTGGGTCGGCAAAACCAGGCCGGCCTTGGCTCCCTTGGGTTTTCTCAGATATTTTACCTGGGTGTAATACAAATCGGCTTTTCCTTCTTTTTTTTGCCTTGCTGAAGACCAAAGCGAGATTTGCGGCATCGATTAGAACTTCAAGGGGAACTGTTTTTTCCTTTAGGTACTTAATGAATACATATCCTCCCGGATAATCACGGGTATGCATCCAATAGTCATTGCCCTTTGCATAATGGCGGAGCAACTCTTCATTTTCCTTTGCATTCCTTCCACGAGTAACGTAAACTGCCCGCTGTGTATCGTAAGGCCGGGTGACGTGACTATTGTTTTCTTGTCAGCAGTCTCGGTGCCAAGCTCCCGTTTCAAGCGCTGGATATCCCTTGTTTCATTGTCGGAAGCGACCAAGAGCCCTTCATATTTATTTCTGGCAGTATCCAACTCTTGCATTGCCTTTTCGAATTCTACCTGGGCATTCTCATACGTTCCCTTTGCCTTTTGGTACCGATCATAAAACATGGTTATGTTTGCGTTGGGAGTAAGTTTACTTTCAAGCTCAATGGTAAGAGGTTTTCCAGTGTTCCAATTCTCCACGGTTATGGAAGTCTGTTGGGGTTTCAGTAAATGAACATTGGAGGAGAGCAAATCTCCGTATAGCTTGTAGGTCTCATATTTTCCGCTTTCCAGCATTTTGCGTTTCAGTGAATTGGTCGTTGCTTCCAGCTGCCTGAGCAAGCGGTCTCGCTTGAGC
>NZ_CAXXYB010000012.1:0-9060 GCF_963676625.2 uncultured Sphaerochaeta sp. | reverse complement strand
GGATGTTTCTGATTTTTCCCTTTCTCGGGTCAACTTGAGCCAGCAGGTAGCGGATCATCTGAAGAAGTGATACTTGCCTCTTCCTCTGCGAGGGTTTCCGAGAAATTACCATCTGAGATGAAGCTTGCCAAGCAATATAACGTAAGCAGGCCGATCGTACGGGAGGCTTTGAAACTATTGCAGGAGCGTGGGCTTGTTTCGCTCAAGAATGGTTCCGGAGCCTACCTTACCAAACCTGAGCCAATACCGTCATGACTGCTGTCAACCGGATTATGCAAGTAGATAACATTTCACCCAATGACTTGACTGAAGTCAGGGCAATCCTGGAAATATCCTCTGTTGAACTTGCGGCAAAAAACGTCACGAAAGAACAATTGCTCTGCATGAAAGAAATTCTCGATAAATTTCAGGATACGACGCTGCCCTTGAAAGTCAGGGTTGGCTTGATGCTTCCTTTCATATTGCCATTGCAGAAGCAAGCGGCAACGAGTTGCTTACCTTGTTTGTGGAAGTACTTACTTCCTTGCTCGGGGACTACATGGGGAAAAGGAATAATCATACAGGCGGGGTAAGCGATGCCATTGCCCGGCACAAGAAGATTTATGATGCGCTTGAGGCTCATGATGTAGTTCAGGCTAGGATAGCATGGAAGAACATCTGAAGGTCTCCAGCGATAATGTACGTCAATTTGATTCAAGAAAATAGGCTTCAATACTTATATTGACGTTTTTATTTCAAATCCAAATTCATGCAATATAAGATCTTCACTAATTATTTCATCATAGATTCCCGCAACCTTTTCAAACCATTTTTCCTGTAGAGGTTTATGGCAGGTTCATTGCTGTCCACGACAAAAAGCCTCAAATACTTGCTTCCTTTGCTCTTGCAAGTGCAATGGCCTCGGTAAGCATCCTGCTGCCAATTCCTTCTCTTGAATACTTGACATGACTCCAAGCGGTCAATATATACTGCCTTTTCCTGTTTGTTTTTCCATGTCACATAATCTGCCCCTGCATTTTCATTGCATAAGGCAAAAGCTGCAGCTATTTCCATTATTTTCCACTAAAACATACAGACGATCATTTTCGATGTCCTCACCAAAAACCTCATAGGGATATATCTCATCCCAGATCTGGATATTGTTCTTGTTCATGGTATCAATTATTTTTTCATATACCACTTTTAGTTGTGGTAGGTCATTCATCGTAGCCAATCTTACATTCATTGTAATCTCTCGCCAATTTTGTATTTGCTGTCAATAATTTTACCATATAACGTTGCTATATGGTGACCTCTTGTAGCATATTGTCTTCTATTTTTTTCTTTCCTCCGGTGGACGGTAGTCCTCTTGTTGTCGGAATTTTTGGTTGTTTTTTGATTCCTTGCTTTTTTTCAGCTTTGCAGTAATATGGAAAGAGCAGGAAAACCCCTGTGTTTCCTGCAAGGAAGGTTCCAATGGTTTTCCAAAACGGTACTTCCCGGCTCCGACATGCAATCTTTGCAGGTAGTTGGTATCCTCGTGAGGATGCTGAACTGGAACTCTTGATTTCCAATTCCTTGCAAGAATCGAAAACCCGCGAAAAACAGGGAGAAAACGGATTATCCCCAGAGTAGGTTTGCAATTCTACCTCATGCAGGACTTGCCTTTTCCCAGCGGGGAATAGCTCCTTTCTTCCTTCATTTTCCACCCCAGACTGAACGGATCCTGATCTTGGCGCCCTCTCATTATATTGCATTGAATTCTGATGAACTAATACTGGGGTCTTTTACTGGATATGAGACACCCTTGGGTAACCTTGATGCGTTTTCTCTTTCGTCCGGACAGCAAGGAGGAGAAAAAGCAATAGAAAACGAACATGCCGTTGAAATGGTTTTGCCCTATCTTGCCTGGATTGCGAAACAGGGACAGAACCTTTCTGTGTGCACCGCCTTGGTTTCTCATCTTACCAGCAGTGACCGGGCCAGGGAGATAGCCTTGACTTTGATTGATGAACTAGGGGAAGCTGAGTTGCTATCGGGAAAGACCTTGGTAATTGCCAGCAGTGATTTTACCCATTATGGACGTCGATTCGGTCATACCCCTTTTGCAGGAGATTCCATGCCTACAATTGAGGACAAAGTGAAAAAAGATGATAGTGTCCTTTCTTCATTACTGGCTTCTGGCAACGTTAAACAGGCTATGGATTTCTGTAAAAAACACCAAAGTACTGTCTTTGGCATTGCTGCCAGCTCAATCGTGGCTTCTCTTGCCGCTGAACTCAAGGCGACAGGAAGGCTTGTTGACTATTATACATCCAATGAAGTCTATGCAAGTGACCAGGATGAATTTGTTGCCTATGCAACCATCCTATGGAGTTGAATATGGATACAAAGGAAAAAGCCTTATTACTGATTTTGGCAAGGAAGACCATAGGCAGTGCCCTTGGAGAAGAACAGCGTGAGAATGGAATTTTTTTGGAAACTCCACTGCCCAAGTCTTTGGAAGCCTCTCATCATGGAGTGTTTGTAACCCTGAAGGAAAAAAACTCGGAAAATAGGCTACGGGGTTGCATCGGCAATATCATAGGGACGAAACCCTTGTATAAGATGGTCAAGGAGCTCGCTATCGAGGCAGCCTTCCATGATCCGCGTTTTCCCTCGGTGCAAATAGGAGAGTTGGACAACCTGACTATAGAGATCTCGGTGCTCACAACTCCCAGGGAAATTGGTTCCCTGGACCTTTTTGTACCGGGAAGAGATGGTATCTTGCTTACCCTGGGATTCAGTCGAGCAGTCTTTTTACCCCAGGTTGCTACCGAACAAGGCTGGGGGAAACAAGAAATGCTGGAAAATCTTTGTTTGAAAGCGGGGTTGGCTCCAAATTCCTGGCAATATCCTGCATGCAGGTTTGAAACCTTTCAGGCAATTGTTTTCTCCGAGGATGATCAATGAACGGCGTAACCTGTGATTTTTGCTGGCGACATTGCTCTATAGCCGAAGGCAAGACGGGTATCTGTTCTGTTCGTATGAAACCAAGGGGGAATCTTGGTCACTGAGGGGTATGGAAAAATTGCTGCCATGGCTGTCGATCCCATCGAGAAGGAAACCCCTGTATCATTTTCTTCCAGGTTCAAAGACTTTTTCCCTTGCGTTGTTCGGATGCAACTTTACCTGTGGGTTTTGCCAGAATTATACCATTTCGCAAAAAGAGTATCGCAATTCCTTTTTGAAAGAACAAATCAAACCGGAAAAACTTGTGCAACTTGCCTTGGAAGCGGGATGCCCTTCTATCAGTTATACCTATAGTGAACCCCTGGTATGGCAGGAATACATGATAGAGACTGCCATTCTTGCCAGAAAGCATCATCTGAAAAATATCATGGTTACCAATGGATCCTTTTCCCTTGAAGCCCTGCAACGAATTGTTCCTCTGATGGATGGTTTCAATATCGATGTAAAGGGAGATGCCCAATTCTATACCCAAAATCTGTGGAGGGTCTCTTGAGCCTGTCCTTGATGCAATCAGTTATATTCTCAAGGAAAAAGTTCATTTGGAAGTAACCACGATGATCATGGAAAATTTTCATACGCCAGAAATGATTGGTTTCTTGGGAAAAAATCTGAAAGAGCTTGGTGTCCAAGTCTGGCATCTGAGCCGTTTCTTCCCGTGTTACCGATTTTCTTTTGGAAAGCCGACCTCGGAAGCGTATCTTTTGGAAATGCTAGGACAAGCCAGACTTTCTGCGATTCCCTATATATATGGGGGAAACAGCAGTCGAGAGGATGCTACCTATTGCCCCTCCTGCGATACTTGTCTCATGACGTCACACTCGTATGATAAAAAGAGTATCCAGGCAATTGAAAATGGTTGCTGTGTCCATTGCGGGAGCGCAATCTACGGGGTTTTCTCGTAGCGGTCAGTCAAGGATTTCCTGTACTCTTCCTACCAATCCTGACTCAAGTCTTACCTTGATTCCATGCGGATGGGTCGGGGAATTGGTAAGTATATCCTGTACGATTCCCTCGGTGCGCTTTCCTGTCCTTTGGTCTGCCTTGAGCTCTATTGATACTCTCAATCCTGCGTGTATGGTGCTTCTTTTCTTTCCGTCCATGTAATATTGTTCCTCTGCAAATGAGTATAGGATAAGAGGCCGTGCTTAGTCATCCGGGTGACAAACTGCTTTCATTCTGTTACAGTTGGCACTTTCAGGAGTAATTTCGTGGTCAAACTTAGCGGTATCAATGTAGCGTATGGCGATCGCAGTATTTTGCGCAACGCCGATTTACTGATTCGTCCCGGGGACAGGATTGGTCTGGTCGGTCCCAACGGAGCGGGCAAGACAACCCTTTTGAAAGTGATTGCAGAGGAAGAGAAGCCAGATGATGGCGTCCTCTTGGTAGATTCCGGTACTGTCATTGGTTATTTTTCACAGAATGTCGGAGAATTATCCGGCCGTAGTGCCCTCGAGGAAGTGCTTGCAGGGGCTGGTTCTGTGTATGAGATCGGGCAGCAACTTTCCAAATTGGAACATCAGATGGCCGATCCTGTGGCAGAGCCTCTCAGTGATGCCGATATGGATCTTTATGGTGAATTGCAGACTGAGGTCCTTGCTCGTGAGGGATATGATTTGGAGTATCGTTCGGAGGCAGTGCTTACCGGACTCGGTATAGGTCCCGAGCGTTACCATGAACCAGTGGAGCATTTCTCGCGGTGGTTGGAAAATGCGTATCGCCCTGGCCAAGATCCTTGTATTGAATCCTGATGTGCTGCTTATGGATGAACCGACCAACCATCTTGATGTTGAATCGATCGTGTGGTTGGAGCAGTGGCTCAATAATTTCAAGGGTGATCTGATGATGACCAGCCATGACCGTGAATTCATGACCAGGCTCTGTACCCGGACCGTGGAAGTTGCCGGGGGAAATGTTACCACCTACAGTGGCAATTATGATTATTACCTCAAGGAACGTGAGATGAGACGGGAACAGCTTGTTGCGACCTACAATAGGCAACAAGCCCGGTTTGCCAAGGACGAGGAGTTCAATAGCAAAGTTCGGGGCTCGTGCTTCCCACGCCTCCTTGGTACAGTCAAGGGTCAAGGCCTTGGATAAGATCGAAAGGATAACCCTTCCTTCCGATCCGAAAAATATGTCAGTCCAATTTCCCGAATGTCCGAGAAGTGGGGACCAGGTTGTCGTTTTTTCCCATCTGGGCAAAGCCTGGGAGATTTCGGGAAAACCAGATCACCAAGTCTTTTCAGGTCTTGACGGGGCTGTTATGCGAGGCAATCGCATTGCCTTGACTGGGATAAACGGAGCCGGAAAATCCACCTTGCTTAAGGTGATTACCGGTCAGACTGCTCCCAGTGAAGGAGAAGTGACACTTGGAGCCAGCGTACGGTTCGGGTATTTCAGCCAATATTCCTCGGATGTATTGAATCCGAACAGGAGTGTCTTTGAAGAAGTCTCGGACCGCATTCCCTATGCTTCCATCAGTTCTGTCAAGAATATCCTGGGTTCCTTCCAGTTTACCGGCGACGATTCGGATAAAAAGATCTCGGTGCTTTCCGGTGGTGAAAAGAGCAGGGTGATGCTGGCTTGCATGCTTGCAGTTCCTGTCAATTTCCTGATTCTGGACGAACCTACCAACCATTTGGACATCCAAAGCAGGGAAAGTCCTGCTCGAAGCGTTGTGTCGTTTTGAGGGAACTATCATGATTGTCAGCCACGACCGTTATTTCCTTCGTCACTTGGCCAATCGGGTATTCTGAGATCGATCATGGTAAGTTGAATGTATATGAAGGTTCTTATTCCTATTATCTGGAAAAGAACAATATGGAATATTGACGATTTATTCTGTTGTCTTGATTTGGAGGTTTTAGCATGGAAAAAAGTTATGTGGACAGGGCTCAGGAATATCATGAAAGCGGTTATAATTGCGCACAGTCGGTAGCTTGTGCCTTTTTGCCCATTCTCTCCATTGACGAACCGACGTTGTTTTCTGTCATGGAAGGCTTTGGAGCTGGGATGGGTGGTATGGAGGCAACCTGCGGGGCTCTTAGTGGAGCTGTTGCCGTCGCTTCGTTGTTGACAAGCAGCGGATCTGTAGAGAATCTGACAAAGGTCAGGACTTATGAACTGTCCAAGGAGCTGGTCTCCCTGTTTCAGGAGAAGAACCACAGCCTTGTTTGCAAGGAACTCAGAGGTATCGAAAGCGGAATTCCCTTGCGGTCCTGTCCTCTTTGCATCGAGGATGCGGTACTTCTCGTTCAGCAAGTATTGCATCTTGAATAGGGTGAATTTGTTGCAAAAATTGATATATTCGATATAAAATTACTTAAATATGTTGCATAAATCCAATTTCCTGCTGATGAGTACTACGGGTTTGTTGTAAAAATGTAGTGTTTTGAATTGCAATTATTTTCCTCGTTTCGGTATTGTACCTATATACCATTCAATCGAAAAGGAACAGGCCGATGATGAAAGTTGCCATTGTCATGGGAAGTGACAGTGATTTGCCGTTGATGGAAAAAGCCTTCAGGATTCTTGAGGAATTTGGGATCCCCTACGATGCCCATGTATACTCAGCGCATAGGACTCCCCGCCAGGCAATTGAGTTTGCATCGACTGCATCCAGCCATGGGTATGGGGTAATCATCGCCGGGGCAGGCAAAGCTGCCCACCTTGCAGGAGTCTTGGCCGCCAATACCATTTTGCCTGTGATAGGAGTGCCCATCTCTGCTTCGCTCGGAGGTTTTGATGCCCTTCTTTCCACGGTACAAATGCCTACGGGAATTCCTGTTGCGACCGTAGCCGTAGACGGAGCCGGTAACGCAGCCTTGCTGGCGATCCAGATACTTGCCTTGGGGGATGCCACTTTGAGTTCCAAGCTCACCCAAAGCCGACTTGACATGGAACAAGCGGTTCTTAAAAAGAATGAAAAACTTGAACAAAGCTTTATAAAATAAGGCTTTGTTTTATTTTTAGCCCACTAGAGGCTTCTATTTTCCGTTACTCAAGGGAGATTCATGATGGTCAAGACCAAGCAATTGTATGAAGGGAAAGCTAAAAAAGTATATGCTACCGATGAACCTGGGGTATATATCGTATCGTACAAAGATGACGCCACGGCATTCAATGGATTGAAAAAAGGAACTATTGAAGGCAAGGGGTCCATCAACAACAGGGTAAGCAACCACCTTATGAAGCTTCTCTCCAAGCAAGGTATTCCGACTCATTTCCTTGAAGAGCTCAATGATCGGGAAACTGCCGTAAAAAGTGTAACAATAGTTCCCTTGGAGGTCATTGTCCGCAATATCGCAGCAGGTTCCCTGGCCAAGCGTCTCGGACTTGAGGAAGGCGTGAAACTATCCTCCACCGTTTTGGAATATTGCTATAAGAGTGATGCGTTGGGCGATCCCATGCTCAATGAATATCACATCAAGGCAATGAACCTGGCTTCGGATGAGGACCTGGCGACCATTGCCGATTATAGTCTCAGAATTAACACTATCCTCAGTGCTTATCTACTCGATCTTGGTATCGAACTGGTCGATTTCAAGCTTGAATTCGGCAAGACAGCTGATGGCACCATTATCCTTGCTGACGAAATTTCTCCTGATACCTGCAGATTCTGGGATAGCAAGACCAAGACAAAATTGGATAAGGGACCGTTTCAGAAGAGATCTGGGGAATGTCGAGGATGCTTATAAAGAAATTCTCAAACGCCTGATGGGAGTATAACATGTCCGAAATTCATGAAGAGTGTGGACTTTTTGGAGTGTATTCCGAAAAGAATGAAGATGTTGCCGCGCTCTCCTACTACGCGTTGAATGCCTTGCAGCATCGTGGCCAGGAAGGTTGTGGCATCGCCTTGAATGACGATGGAGTTATTTCGGTCTATAAAGACAACGGCTTGGTCCGGGACGTATTCGCCCCGGGATCCTTGCCTTTGGGTTCTGGCAGTACCATGGCGATTGCACATGCTAGGTATGGTACGACTGGCCAGGAATCCCGTACCAATGTGCAACCCTTGGTGATTACCCACAGAAAGGGGCGAATGGCCCTGGCCCATAACGGGAATCTCACCAATGACGCGGAATTGCGTGATGAACTGGAGCTGACTGGATCCATTTTTCATACCACCAGCGATACCGAGGTCATTGCCTATATCATCACCAAAAACCGTTTGTGTTGTCCCAGCATAGAAAAGGCCATCGAGAAAACGATGGAAGAGATTGCGGGAGCCTATTCGCTTTTAGTCATGTCCAGCACGAAACTCATAGCGGTGCGCGATCCTTGGGGATTTCGACCCCTCTGCCTGGGCCTTATTGGCGATGGATATGTCTTTGCTTCGGAAAGCTGTGCCCTCGATGCCGTCGGGGCTACCTTCGTACGGGATATCGAGCCAGGTGAGATTGTTGTCATCGATTCCAAGACAGTTTCCGAGACTGGACCTGTGAGCATAAAGACCCATTGCAAGACAAAGCCTTCCTCCTTGTGTGTATTCGAACTGATTTATTTTGCGCGACCTGATAGTATCGTCGATTCGGTCCATGTCCACTCGGCCAGATTGAGGGCCGGTTCTTTTTTGGCTTTGGAACATCCTGCCCAGGCGGATGTAGTGGTAGGGGTTCCCGATAGCGGACTTGATGCAGCCATTGGTTATTCCAGGCAATCGGGAATTCCGTTTGGTTTGGGATTCATCAAGAATAAATACATAGGGCGGACGTTTATCCAGCCAAGCCAGAGTGACCGTGAGGATACGGTGAGGATAAAGTTGAATCCCATAATCGCCACAGTGAAGGACAAACGAGTCGTGCTTATCGATGACTCCATTGTCAGGGGAACCACCTGCAAGCGAATAGTAAAACTATTGAGGGATGCCGGAGCGAAAGAGATTCATTTCAGGTCCTCGGCTCCAAAGTTCCTCTATCCCTGTTACTTCGGCACCGATATCGATTCTTCCGAGGACTTGTTTGCCTACAAGTATACGGATGATCAGATGAAAAAGTTGCTTGATGTCGATTCTTTGGGATTCCTCAGCAGCGAGAATGTTACCAAATTGGCGGATCATCCCTG
>NZ_CAXXYB010000011.1:0-11826 GCF_963676625.2 uncultured Sphaerochaeta sp. | reverse complement strand
GGGGCCGAGGACCGCCTTCTTGTAGCCTTTCCATTGCAAGGCCTGGACATAATCAAGTATGGAGTTGGTCGAATCGAGACTTGCATTATAGCAATCCTCAATAATGGTGACATCTCCGTTTATCACGGTACTCCGGCCCTTCATGGGAACGAACCCTTCAAGCCCCTCAGCTATTTGCCGGGGATTGGCTCCAAGGGCTTTTCCGACCTTTATTGCCCCTATAACATCCAAAAGCAGATGTTTTCCGACACATTTCACTATAAAAGTTTCGCCTTCGTAGTGGAGGGCCCAGCCATCGAGACCAAGATCCGTATAAGTCATATCGTCATAGCTGAAATAGTTAAGTTTTTTCTTTGCTTCCCGTTCAATCGAAGGGATATATTTGCAAGTTTTGTGAATGAATCCTTCACTAAGTGCAGGGTGAAAGATCTTTCCCTTTTCCCTGGCGATGGTTTGCAAGGTCCCGAATTTTTCAAGATGAGAAAGTCCGATATTGGTCAGAAGGGCATAATCAGGTTTTACCATGTCAACCATTCTATCCATTTCCCCGACATGATCGATGCCCATTTCAAAAATTCCATACTTGGTATCTTGCTGAACCTGCAGCAGACTAAGGGGCAATCCAATTTCACTATTGAGATTTCCAGGGGTTTTCACAGTTGAACCCAGGGTACGGGCAATCGAGGCAAGAGCTTCCTTGGTCGTACTTTTACCACAACTACCGGTAACCCCTACATAGGATATCCCGTTGAACTGGGCAATATAATTTTTGGCAAGAAGTTGCAAGGAATGCAAAGTATCATGCACCCCAAGGATGGCACAGGGAAAATCCTTCAATAACAGTTTGGCTTCCTTCGCATTTTCCAAAAGGACAACTACGGCACTGGCTCCGCGGGAAGCTACATCCAGTATATAGGAAAAACCATTTACCTTTTCCCCGGGCAAAGCAAAGAATACCGTACCATCGGAACAGGAGCGTGAATCTATTTGGACATCTTGGGCTGTTTTACTGCCTTCCTTGACCACGATAGCCCCGCAGAAGGAGGCTACTTGACCGGTGCTATAGTATTGATTGGAAAACCCACCGTTTCTGGCCATCAGTTTTTCCTCGCAACCATAAAGAGATGATCAGCATCGATTTGTGTAAATGTGACATTATTTTTCCAAGCCTCATCAACCAACGATTCTGGCATGGACAGGGAGGCAATCTGAGAGCGAAGAATTCGATGCTGCTCTTCCATTGCCTGTAAATCTTCCTTTTCTTGTTGGAGATCCACCGAAAGGGACCTATTGACTGCACTTTGCCAGACAGGAATGAACAGACAGGCCATTATTACAAAAAGCATGGCAAGAACCCCTGCATGCCGGAGTAAGATTAGCCTCTCATTCTTAGGATGCGGTATCTGTTGAAGATCTGATGTATACCAGTCGCTTCCCATATCATTCTCCTTAAAGTTTTTCCACAATCCTCAGTTTTGCACTTCTGCTTGGAGGATTTTCATTGTTTTCATTTTCCGATGGCACCAAAGGTTTCTTTGTAAGGATCTTGATTGTCGGGGAGTCCCCTTCCCCCAGTCCCTTGAAAAGCCATTTTACCTGCCGATCTTCCAATGAATGGAAGCTGATGACAGCCATACGGCCTCCAGGTACCATTGCATCCAGAGCACCCTTGATTGCAGGTTCAATCCGATCAAGCTCCCGATTCACTTCAATACGGAGTGCCTGGAAGGTTCTTGTGGCAGGATGGAGATACCCATATCGATACCCAGACGGTACCGATTTATAAATAATGGAGGCCAATTCGTCACTTTGGGTAATCCGTCCAAGTTTTCGCTTCTCGACAATTGCCCTGGCGATCCTACGCGAGTATCTCTCTTCCCCATATTTATAGATTACATCTGCCAAACGTTCTTCCTGATATCCATTGACTACATCCTCTGCACTGATCGGGGCTGTCTTATCCAACCTCATATCCAGTTCTTCTCCCTTTCGAAAGGAAAACCCCCGTTCCGATTCCTCAAAATGATAGGAAGATATACCTAAGTCAAATAAAACCAGATCCAAGCCAGGACCTTCATATCCCTTGAAATAATCATCGAACCAAGTGTTGACGGGAATAAAACGATTTCCAAACTCTTCCATACGATGTATGGCTTTCTGTTGGATGCCACTGTCGCGATCAAGACCGGTAATCTGAAGGTTCGGATACTTTGAAAGGAAAAGGTAGGTATGCCCACCCTCTCCACATGTACAGTCAACCATATGTGCTGGCCGATCGATCGGCGGAACCAAGTACTGGAGAATCTCGTCTCTCATTACCGAATAGTGGACGTATTCCAATTACAGTTCCTCCCTGATCATCTCACTCAGCGATTGGGCAGCATCCTGAAATTCACCCATGCTTTCTTGTATATATGCTTCGTAGTCGGTTTTATTCCAGAGTTCCAGATAATTACCGGTACCAAGCAAGGCTGATTCATTCTTAAGTTCCAGATGTACGCTTTCCCGTAAGGATTGGGGAATATGAATTCTTCCAACCTTATCTATTTCACACAACTGAGCCGGAGCAATCATGCCCCGTTGCAAAATTCGCAGTTTTCTGTCAAACATCGCCCCCGGGCCATTCACTATAGAATTCTTCAGGGTCTCGAAATCGGAGGGGAGCATCAGCCATAGACAAGTTTCCAATCCCCTAGTCACATACAAAGCTTCGCCATCCAGCGCACTTCGTATCCTAGAAGGAATAAGAATCCTACCTTTGTCATCAATGGTGTTGAAAAATTCACCTGTCAACATGCCCATTCTCCTTAAGAAAACACGGACAATTTGGGAAAATAACCCACTTTGTCCCATAAATGTACACTTCATCCCACTTGAACACAAGGAAGTTTTCATACCAAAAGAGTAAGGACCGACAAGAAATAATTTTATATACTTAACAGGCGTAGACAAAAACTTGAGAAAAGATATAAAAAAGCCCCTCTTTCGAAAAAGAGGGGTAAATTGGCAAAATTGCCAGATCAGCGTTCAGGATTGAAAATATTGTAATCGATATCGGAAAAAATGATGTCCCGTTTTTCTGCTTTTACCAGCCATTCCGTGTTGACTGCATTCTTGCACATATTGCCATAGACTACATTGAAATTCCTCAAATGGTCACGCAAACGCTTCTCCGCATATTCCGTACTGCTTTTATTGAACAGGATGAATGGCCAGTCACTGGCCATGGAAAGCAAGACTTCCCGGGCAGCCTGATTGAGAAATCGCTGCTTGAGGCTGATTTGGTCGGGGAATCTAAGCGATAGCTCTTCCATTCGTTCGATTGCCTTCTGGATATGTCTATAAGTCCAGGCATTCGAGCCATCGAGCCAAACTGAACTATATCCACCCTGCCCCCAGGAAGAAAACGCCGGACGGACAGTCTGAAGTTCCCTTGATCCAGCGAGGAAGGAAGAAGGAGTAGTCAGATGCACCTCACTATTCTCCTTGGCAGAAAGTCGGATGACCTGTTCAAGCCAGTCAATTCCCTCAAACCACCAATGTCCGAACAATTCTGCATCGAAACCAAGGGTATAAAAAGGAGCTTTACCCATATCCCTGGAAAGGTTTTCTCCCTTTTTCTTGATATTATACAAGAAATTGGCAGCATGTTCCTTAATTTTTTTCTGGGCAAGGGCTATATTGTACGGAACTTTCTGATCAGTATTTCCGGTAATCGCCCAGTATTTATATCCGGTAAACACACGAACCTCTGGTTCATGTATATATTCGCGTATATAATCGATGGGAAGATCAAAACCAATATCCCGATAAAACTCCCGATAGAGATGATCACAAGGGTATCCACTGCTATTTGACCAAACAAGACTCGTAGCCTCATAGTCACGAGGGAAGGCAGCGACTCCGTTGGGACATTGAACAGGCTGATAATCTCCATATTCAACACGATCAGGAGAAAGAAGCATGCTTTGGCTTGCCACTTGGAACCAAGAGATTCCGTGGTATTTCAGTTTCTCCTCAAGAGAGGGATAATACCCGCATTCAGGAAGCCAGAAACCTTTGGGCATATGTCCGAAATGAGAAAGGAAGGACTGTACCCCCAATTCAATCTGGGCATTGATGGCTGTCGGATAATCTTTATACAGGGGCAAGTATGCATGGGTAGCTGCAGTAGTAATCAATTCAAGATGACCAGTAGCCTCAAGGTTACGGAAACCTTCGAGAATATTCCCATGATAGGTATCATTGAAATCAAGTAAGTTTTGGTTGGCATTGGCAAGATAAAGCTGTGCCATTTCCAGGAACTCAGGTTGCTCTTGTTGACAACGAATCACTTCCTTTTCACCAAGAGCCTTATTCAGTTCCAAATAATTATTAAACCGATTCTGCAAGCTTCCATCAGTAAGCATGCAACAAAGTGTCGGAGAAAGGCTGATACTGAATTTGAAAGGAACCTTCTCGCTCCTTAGTTTCTTGAACATTCTCAGAAGGGGGAGATAGCTTTCGGAAATGGATTCAAAAAGCCAATCTTCCTCAAGGAAACGGGGATATTCAAGATGCCTTACATACGGAAGATGGGCGTTGAGAATAAAGGCTATGGAATTATGGGACATCAAAGCACCCCCTTGCTTAAGGTCTGGGCAATTTCACGCAAGATGACATTGTCTGCTACCTCGCCTTCTTTGGTCACTACCGAAGAAAAATGGATATTGAAGAGCTTTCGATTCATGGCAATCTCATCATAGTGATCTGCCCAATAGGGGAAGAAAGTCTCAACGCTCTTGCTCTCGGCCAAGGAAGTTATGGTTCCCTTCCTATCCTTGAAACAAAGGGCAACAGAATAGGAACACCCCATATCAGAAAGGTTTATATTCCATTGAGTGTCTTCAATCCCGATGTTGATATCAAAGGTTTTCTTATCCTTGTCCTTACACCGAATTGTGGTAATCCGAAGAAAAAGATCTCCTTTCTGGATTTCATTTTCACCGAATAAGGACGAACGGGTAGTTGGGGCAATGGACCAGTACGCGTAAGCCCATTCCGGGTCGCGCAAAAGAAGATGTATGGAAGTTTCAGCATAGGTATCCGGAAGATCTTCAACCCCAGGAAGGCCGTTGATATCTTGTTGGGTACCTCGATAATCGGTAAGGGCATTACAAAAACGCTTCCTCACCACCGAAGTTTTGACATTTGGATCGAGACGAGTGTCATCCTGATCTTCATAGGCATCCTCAAGTTCCTCGATAAGTTCATCCCTATCCAGGGTGGACCAATTTTCAAATCCCTCTTGTTGTGCTATGTACTGCAATTCGGTAGTAGACAAGGAATCAATATTGATAAGAATCATGCTTGCTCCCAGAAACGCATTCTAAGCGATTTACTTGAGATTCATGGTAAAAGAAACAGAAAAGTTAGTCAACAGCGTATCAAATAGTACCAATAGGAGGGAAACAAACTGCGTCCAGTTCCAAAAGCTCTACAAGGTATCAGAAAAAAAGGTCTCAAGGGCAAGAGTTACCATTTCATTGAAGGCAACTTGCCTTTCAAGGGGAGGAACCTGTTCACCGGTCAAGAGAGAATCGCTTACCGTCAAAAGGGAGAGAGCCTGGACTTGGTTCAGTGCTGCAAGGGTATAGAGTTCGCAAGTTTCCATTTCTATCGCCAAGGCCCCGAGGGACTTTGCAACAGCCATTTTTTCCTTGATCTTTCCGTCATAAAACTGATCGGAAGTAAAAACAGTACCAACAGTTGCAGTCAATTTCTGCTCCAGGGCAAGACTATAGGCCTTGTGAAGCCAGGAAAAGGAAGCACAAGGGGCAAAGCAATAGGAACCGAATCGCGATTCATTGATTCCACCATCGTTATCGGCAGCCTGGGCAATGATTATTTCCTTAAGTCCGATCTTTTCGCTTATGGTACCACAGGTTCCGACCCTGATAAGTCCACGAACCTTGTAATCCGCAATCAATTCATGGGCGTAAATTGAAAAAGAAGGCATTCCCATCCCGGTACCTTGCACGGAAACCCTATGTCCCTGCCAAAGCCCAGTATACCCGTACATTCCTCGTATTTCGTTATAACAAGAGGAATCAGTAAAAAATGTCTGGGCAATATGTTTTGCCCTCAGAGGATCGCCACAGAGCAAGACGAACTCTGCTACACTCCCCTTCTTTGCAACGATATGTATACTCACTTGAAGCCTCCTCCTTCATCTTTACCCAGACAGCAAAAACTTGCAAGGTACATACTCTGAAGAGATTGCACGCGTTCCATAGAAACTCTATCCTCAGGGTATTCGGTTATGCTATACTACCCTTCATAATTATGAATACAACAACTGACAATAAAACAAATATCATCCTGCATGGACATTTCTACCAACCACCACGAGAAAATCCAAGGACAGGCATCATCGGAAAACAGCTTTCCGCCAAACCCTATGACAACTGGAATGAACGGGTATATGCCGATTGCTATAGTGCAAATGTCAATTCACGATACCTCTCGGGAGTCCGGCGAATACTTTCCATTACCAATAACTTCGAATATATCAGTTTCAATTTTGGGGCAACCCTATTGAGCTGGCTCGGGGAAGAACATCCCAAAACCCTTGAAATGATCGTAGCGGCAGATCGCGAGAGCCTGAAAAGACTCGGTCATGGCAATGCAATTGCCCAAGGATTCAATCATTCCATACTTCCCCTATGCACTGAAGAGGATGCCAAACTCCAAATTGCTTGGGGTCTGGAGGACTTCAAGGCGCGTTTCGGCAGGGATTCAGAAGGCCTTTGGTTACCGGAGGCAGCCATCAACCCGATGGTTATCGACCTATTGTCTGAGTTTGGCATTAAGTTTGTCATTCTCTCCCCCTGGCAATGCAAATCCATAGAGACCGAAAACGGAACCATGATGGATTGCAATGGTTTTGCCCCGCCCTACGGGAATCCCTTCATATTGACAGGAAAAAAAGGCGGTACGGTAAATGCCTTTTTTTACAATCCATCCCTTGCAGAGGGAATCAGTTTCGGCCATTTGCTCAGGGATGCGGATAACCTCTATGAACAACTGCTCATCATCAAGGAAACTGAAAATCAACCCATGATCAATACGGCGACCGATGGCGAGATCTATGGCCACCACGAACCCTTCGGAGACATGGCCCTGGCTGCCTTGATCAAAAAGATCAATGAACGTAATGATTTTTCCTTTACAAACTATGCGTCTTTTCTGGAAAACCATCCGGCTACCCTCCACGCAGAACTCTACGCCGGGGAAGAGGGAAAAGGTACCAGCTGGTCATGCTCCCATGGAGTTTCACGGTGGTATCGTGACTGTGGTTGCCATACAGGAGGAGACGAGGGATGGAACCAAAAATGGAGGACTCCCCTCAGGGACAGCCTTGATCATCTTGGTGAAAAAATCGATGCAAGCTTCAATAAAGAGATCAAGAGGATTTTTAACGATTCCCTCAGTGGAGAAGATCTTCTTCTTCGCTATGGCAAGGTGGTAGCCGATCCACTTCAGATGGGCCCCTTTCTCAACGATTTAACCAAGGATTTCCCGTATTTGGAAGCAGAACAACCCAACCTGGCAAAACTCCTTTCCGGAATAAAAAACAAGGAATTCTCATTTACCAGTTGCGGTTGGTTTTTCAACGACATCGGAGGCTTGGAGCCACGACAGAATATTGAATATGCCCTGAGAGCAATCGATCTATTTCAGGGATTTTGTTCAGAGGACCTCTTGAAACCCTTCCTGGATGAGCTCGAAATGGCAAAAAGCAACAGGAAACAAGATGGTACGGGACAAACGATTGCCAATTCGGAACTGCAGGAATTGCCGGGCGAAGTCGAAGCTTGCCTCTTTTTCTTTTTGAACCGAAAAGTTGCCTTGAAACAAGATTTCAAGGACCACTACGGCTGGTACACCTTGGAAAAAATTGAGAAGGAGGAAGCTTTTTCGTCTGAGTTTGAAATTTCCAACGCCACTTCCCTCAATTCCTATCATTGTACGGCTACTGAATTGGACCATCCACCATTGAATACGCCTCATGTCTTCACGCTATCAATCGAAGACAAGACTACGGGAGATAAAAACGACTACAGCCTCGACAATTCAGATATCCCGCAAAAAATGCTCGATGCACTCTACAAGGAAATAGACAGGAGCATTTGTCTGCTCAGTGAGCATGAAGTCCAAAAAATAATTTTTGATATCCAGAATTTTTCCATTCTGGCCAAGACAAGTCCCTACCTACCGATGGGATCGGTACATTTGCAAACCATCGGAGCTTGTCTTAGTTCCCTTAAATATCTCTTCACCCATGCAACCATGAATATGTGGGATCGGTATAAAGTATCTTCAGGCTTACTGTTGGATTTCCTGTTGAAGTATGGAAAATCAACGGAAATAGAGGCAATCAAAGCCATCACTGATTCAAAAATCAATGCTATAGCCTATACCATCAATACCAAGGGACTGGAAGGTGAAACGATCAGGTTTATCCTGGAATTTTTGGAATTGATAAGGAATTTCAAGTTTCAACCTAATCTCACCACCATGCAGAATGCCATCTATCCGTATCTTTCAGGTTCCAAGAAAATACATAAGGAAATTGATACGCAAATGATCAACACCTTGGCAAGAAACCTGAATTTCGACATTCAGGTTTGAGTATCATCCTATTGTTGCAAAAGCTCTTTGGCATGCACCAGACTGACATGACTGTCTGCATCGCCACTGAGCATCCTTGCTATTTCACCAACCCGTTCCTCGCCTTTTACCTCTGAGATATTTGAATAACTCATACCCTGATCCACCCGTTTCGATACCACCAATTGGGTATTGGCCTGTGAAGCAATCGAGGCAAGATGGGTTATTGCCAGTACTTGGTGACTTTCACTGAGTTTTTTCAGTTGTCTAGCAACGGAAACAGCGACGCTTCCTCCAATTCCGGCATCCACTTCATCAAATATCAAGGTACCTACACTATCGTGCAGGGAAAGGACCGTCTTGAGGGCAAGCATCACTCGCGATAATTCTCCACCGCTTGCAACTTCCCGTATTGATCTGCTATCAAGTCCAGGATTCGCACAGATCATGAAGGAAATCTCATCACTGCCATTTGGCCCGGGTTCACAAGATTCAACCAATATGGAAAAAGTGGCCTGAGGCATTCCCAGCAATCGAAGGGTTTGCTCAATTTCCCCTTGCAATCGAATTGATCCTTGTTTTCTGAGCCCTGAAAGCAAGGCAGATTGGGTTTTGAGTTTTGCCTTTTCCCTGTCCAGTTTTTTTTCAAGGTCAAAAAGTAGTTCTTCGCCGTTCTCGCTTTGCGTAAGTTTTGTCTGACATTCTTCCTTAAAGGCAAGCAGAGCCTCAAGGGAATGTCCATATTTCTTTTTCAGCCGTTGGAGCAAGGCCTGACGGGTTTGCAATTCATCAAGCTGTTGCTGCGAGTAGGACAAGGATGCCAAATAATCACGAATGCTTTCAAAAATATCCTCACATTCTATACTGACGTCCTCCATCCTCGCCCTGTATTGCTCCAAGCTACCATCACCTTTGGCCGCTACGGCCAATTGGACAGATGCCTGATGCAAGGAACCGAGGACACTGGAACCGTTTTCAGTTCCATGGAGCAACTCACTGGCCAAGGAGAGTGCATCGTGGATTTGTTCGAAAGCCCCGATAGTCCTCACCTGTTCGGCAATCTTGTCATCCTCTCCAAGTTTTGGATCTGCCTTGGTTATTTCTTGTAGGGCAAATCGAAGGAATTCCGATTCCCTGGAGGAGGTTTGAATATCTTGTTTCAGTTTTTCTATTTCATCTTGAAGATTCTGGCATATACCATATTGCTTCTGATACTCCATCTTTTGCTGGCCACAGGAACCGAAGGCATCCAGGACATCTCTTTGATGAGCCGGTGACAGCAAGCTCTGATGATCCCTCTGGGCACTTATATCTATCAATTCGTCACTTATGGCAGCAAGATCTGGACGAGTCATTACTCTTCCTTGTACGGTAATGGAAGAACGACCATTGCTTTTTATCGTACGGGACAAGATCAAGGAGCCATCATCCAATTCCAGATCATGCATGTTCAGCAAGGAGAGCAAATTGGGAGAAGAAGTCTCTCCAAGAAAGAAATTTGCACTTACCGTAGCACTCTCACATCCGCTCCGGATGGATTGCACATCTGTTTTTTCGCCAAGCAAAAGAGAAAGTGCCCCAAGAATGATTGATTTTCCTGCACCAGTTTCCCCTGTAATGACGGTAAAGCCCTCAGAAAAATTGATAGTTACATCTTCTATCAGGGCATAATGGTGAATCTCAAGCCGCTCAAGCATGCAAGCCTCCTCCAGACCAGTTGAGTTTATCACGAATTACTTCTATATAGTTACGCCTTTCGCTTGTAACCAGCAAGGCCTTGCTCCGGGATTTCTCCACTATTATGCAATCATCCTCATATAGTTCAAAATTTTGTTGGCCATCTACGGAGAGCATCAAGCCAGTTCTTTGCTTTTTGAGTATATGTATGGAAACCCTCGATTCACCACTTATGACCAGTGGTCTGTTGGAAAGCGTGAAAGGACATATCGGAGTAACGACAAGGCAGGAGAGGTCTACATCAAGGATAGGACCGCCTGCGGCAAGGCTATACCCGGTAGAACCAGTTGGGGTTGCAATGATCATACCATCGGCACGAAAGAAGCCTGCATCGGTCTGGCCTATGGAAAGACCAAGGTTGACTACCTTGCTTATGCCACTGGAAGAGACCACCATCTCGTTGAGCCCATGTCCGGTAAATACTTTCTTGCCATTACGGACTACTTCGACACGAATCATCAAACGCCTGCTGATGCTATTGAGCCCGGCAAGGTAATGATCTATCGCTTCCTGCCATTCATTGACTGAAATCTCGGTTATATATCCGAAAGTCCCTAGATTGATTGCCAGTATTGGAATCCCTAAATCCTGGAGATAACGCGCACAATAGAGCACTGTTCCATCACCTCCAAGACAGATGACCAGATCAGTTCCTTTTTCAACCACCAATTCAGTATTTTCCGCTGAGGTTTTAAAAATCACCGATCCAATACCCTTGAGGCTGAGATATTCCTGAATCTTTCCTGACAGTCCATGGGCCGCTTCTTTTCTCCAGTTGGCAATTATCAGGACCTGTCTGACTATTCTCTGTTCCATGAGTGCTCCTTAAGGAAGATGCGAAACTACTTTCATCAACATTTCGATATCACCTTGCTTCAAAAATGGATAGGTCGGGAAAGATAACGCTCGAAGCAAGGGTGCCGTCGCATTGGGAAAAAGATCAAACCTATCAGTAAACTTACTACCGATACAAGAGGCAAAGGTCTTTTCTGCCGGTACCTGGTATTTATTGGCAAATTTTATCGCGTCTTCGATCTTTGAGTCCAGAACCACACTAAAACCATAGCCATTGGGATTAAAATCGATATTTCCGATTCCAAAGGCCTTATGCTGAGTTTTCAAGAGCGATTTTTTATATAAGGAATATAATTCCTTTCGTTTGGCCAGTTGGTCCACGATCGTACTTATCTGAATGATTCCCAAGGCAGCATTCATATCGGGCAACTCTTCATAGGCCTTGACATGACGATAGCGTTCTTTCAAGGGTTGGAGAAAGGTTTCTGAGTTGAAGACTATCGCCGCTCCGCCCCCGGTAGACACGATACTATCTTCCTCAAACGAACACACTACAAGATCTCCATAGAGACCCGCCTTTTCTTCCCCATAGTTGCTCCCGAGACTCTGGCTGATGTCCTCCACGACTCTCACTCCAAGGTC
>NZ_CAXXYB010000010.1:0-189735 GCF_963676625.2 uncultured Sphaerochaeta sp. | reverse complement strand
GAGTCTGTATCGGGGCAATGGTGATACTGTCGCCGGTATGAACTCCCATGGGGTCAATGTTCTCGATGGAGCAGACTACGATGGCATTATCGTTTTTGTCCCGCATGACCTCCATCTCGAATTCTTTCCAGCCAATGAGCGACTCCTCGACCAAAGCCTCGTGATTGGGGCTGGTTTCCAGGGCATGTTCGACAAGGGCCGGAAACTCTTCCTGGGTATAGGCAATGGAGCCTCCCATACCCCCAAGTGTAAAGCTTGGTCGAATGATGAGGGGAAAACCGATTTGTTCCTTGAAGGCCAAGGCTTCCTTGTACGAGTGGACGACGGCGCTGTTTGCACTTTCCAGTCCAAGGCTCTGTACGATTCCCTTGAACAATCCACGGTCCTCTGCCAAGCCGATTGATTTGATCGAGGCTCCTATGACTTCCACCCCGTATTGTTCAAGCAGGCCTAGCTTGTCCAGCTCAATGGCCAGGTTGAGTCCTGTTTGCCCGCCCATGGTGGTAAGGATTGCATCGGGGCGTTCTCTTTGGAAAATCTGTTCGATATATTCGCTCTTCAAGGGCTCCATATAAATATGGTCTGCCATTCCGGGAGTAGTCATGACCGTGGCCGGATTTGGGTTTACGAGAATTACCTCATAGCCTTCTTCCTTGAGGGCCTTTACCGCTTGTGTTCCGCTATAGTCGAATTCACAGGCTTGTCCGATGACAATCGGGCCACTTCCTATTACCAGGATTCGATGGATGTCTGTTCTGGCACTCATACTTTTGCTCCTTGTGCTGCCACGCTTATGAAACGGTCGAAAATCCATGCTCCGTCATGGGGGCCCGGAGAAGCTTCTGGATGGAATTGGACGGAGAGAACGGGAAGGTTTGCATGGACCAGTCCTTCGATGGAATTGTCGTTTGCATTGATGAACCAGGGTTGTGCCAGGGGTGGCAGGCTTTCGATCTCGCTCATGAATCCGTGGTTCTGGCTTGTTACGAAGGTCTTTCCCGTAAAACAGTCCTTGACGGGGTGGTTCGCCCCATGGTGCCCGAATTTCATCTTGATTGTTTTTCCGCCTAAGGCCCAGGTAATGATCTGATGTCCCAGACATATTCCGAATACCGGTAATTTCCCGATTACCTCTTGGGTCATCAGGACAGCACCGGTAAGCAGTGCGGGATCCCCGGGACCATTGGAAAGGAATAGGGCCGTACATCCAGAAGAGAGGATTTCCTTGCTTTTTACGGTGCTAGGAAAGAGCGTCACCGCAATGTTTCGTTTGTAAAGTTCATTGATTATTGATTTCTTGATTCCGAAATCCACGACGGCAAACCGGTAAAGGGGGTTGCTGGGAGCAGGAATTTCTACCTGTGGGTCAACCAACACAGTGTGCACGGAAACGCCGTCTATGAGGTCGCGGTCGCAAATCGAGGGGAAGGCCTTCAATGCGGCCATTGTTTGCTTGAGTTCCGTTCCCTTCAGTCCAAGGACGTCGCTTCGTACCAGAACAGCGTTGCAGGACCCCTGGTCGCGAAGGTGCAAGGTAAGGCTTCTGGTATCGATACCTGTAATTCCGAATACCTCATGTTTTTTCATGAAAGCATCCAGGGATATCTTTCCTTCTGGCAAAGGGCCTTCGTACAGTTCATGGACGATCATGGCGGTGGCAGGGATGCTTTCTGGGCAAAGGGTATTTTCGTTGAGATACTCTTCACATCCATAGTTCCCTATATGGGGATAGGTCATGACCACCATCTGGCCGTTGTAGGAAGGGTCTGTCAGTATTTCCTGATAACCTGTCATACTGGTGTTGAATACTGCTTCACCAATGGAGGGGAGGTCCTGTAGTTCGAAAGGTTTCGGAGCGAGTTTTCCAAATCCGTGGCCAGAAAAAATGCTACCGTCCTGAAGAACGAGAAAAGTCTTTTCCATGGGTTCACCTTTTTTTGTTCAAATTGATGGGATTTTACACGAATAGTAAAATTTATGCAACATAAATTCTAGAAAATGCAACAAATATACTTCGCTTTTAAATATGATACATAAATTTTGCAACAAATTCATGAAAATACAACAAAAAAACTCTGTATTTTCAGTACAGAGTTTTTAAGGCTGTTCAGTATTAATCTAATACATCAGTTCAATATTTCCGCTTATTGTCTTGGCCGAAACAGAGGTGCTTCCATCTCCTGTTTTGTCGGAGAAACTATGTCCGCTTTGGTCTGAACCTTGTATCTCGATATTTCCACTGGTGGAGCTCGCAGAAACCGATAGGTTGCTTGCCCCTGAGAGATTCAAATCAATATTTCCGCTAGTGGAGGAGGCTTTCAAGGTTCCCCCTTCCCTAAGCTTTACCGAGGCATCGATTCCGGAACTTATGGAATGCAAGGTTACATTGCTGCCCTCGATTTCATTCAGGTCCAGGTTTCCGCTTGTTGAGCCAATGGAGACCTTGTTATCAGAAATGATTGAATAGCTACTGATGCTTCCGCTTATGGTCGAAAGCAAGATTGCATCGGTTGCCTTCAGGTTCAGGGTATCGATCCTGCTGCTGATGGTCTTGATGTTTATCGTTGAGGCCGTAAGGTCTTTCATGATATCGATACTTCCGCTGGTAGTCGAAATCGTGAGGTTGTCCAAGGTATCCTGGGGAAGGGTAATGACCAACCTTGAAGAATTCGAGAAGAAGGAAAAGAAATGGAACGATCTGACGGGGATGACGCGGACCGTAACACGGTTCCCGGTTTTCTCGACCCTTAGGTTTACATTTTCAGTTCCGCCTATGCTAGCCGAAGCTTCTTTTGCATTTGGATCGATTTCGATGGAAATTTCATTGGCGACAGTCGATATTTCCAGGGAATCGTTTGAGGTGAATGCAAAGGTCTGTTTGCTTCTGGAGGCTCCATCTTGTTTTGATCGGGAGCATTGCATCGGGTAGATCAGGGCAACCCCCAGAACTATGACCAGCATGAAAATCTTATTGGCTTTGGAATCGTGTAGCATATCAGGTACCTTCGATGTTTGTTCATTTCTGATTGCCTCATCCTGTTTGTCGCGGGAGCATTGTATCGGGTAGATCAAGGCAACAATCAGGAGTATGGCAAGTAAAAGGATCTTAGTGGTCTTGGAATCCTTGATCATTTCAGTTTCCGTCGTGGAATCTATCGTCCCAATCACGTTCCTTGTTAAATATATCGCCTTCCATTTTCTCTACTTTCTTTTTCAGGCGTTCATATTCAGATTGCAAATCGTCATCAGTACGAGGATCCTCATCGTCTTTGTAGTGCCCATTGCCATTGCCATAGACAGAATCCGCTGGATTCATGGGTATGACCAAAGCTGCCAGAAGATAAATTATTGCACCTGGGAAAAATCCAGTGAATATAACCGTAAAGAAAACAATCCAACGTACTGGTTCCACAGGCAAGTCACGCCATTCCGCCAAACCCGTACAAACCCCGAAAATCTTACCCCTGGGTGACCTGTAAAGTTTTTTCGTTGCCATAACAGTCATTCCTTATTCCTTTTCATCTTCGCCGTTGGTTCTTCCCTTGCGGCTGTTCATTATTGTTTCGATATTATCAAGGCGTTGCTGGAGGTCAGCGATACCTTTTTTCAGCTGGGTCCTGTTGTTCTCTCGTTCCCAATCCTCTTGAGTGGGTTCTTCAGTAACTACCGTTGACCTTTGTCTGTGACGATCTTCCCTACGGTCCTTTCTTTTCATGCGGCTATACGTTCCGGGCTTTATCCCTTGGGCCATTTCCTGCATTCTCAAGGCTGCTTCCAATTTTCTTTTCTTGAGTTCATGCTTGTTGTTGATGGCCGAGATGGTAATCACGAAGGAAAATATAACTACAAGGATCCAGATAGCTTCCATTTGTCATCTCCCTCTGTGCTTTATTTACCTGCTCGTTTGAGCAGCTCGGCAATCTCGGCGTCAATATCATCCATTTGTTCTAGATCCCTGAATTTCTCGTCAAGATTGCTCGAGGGAGCTTTGTTCAAAGTGTTTTCGGCCTGCATCCTATCAATCTTCTCTTCCATTGAGGAAAAACGATCATAGGTTGCACTTTCTGCAGCACGTTTGAGAGTTTCCTGGGTTGCCTGTTCTTCTTGGGCCCTTTTTGCTCGTTCAACCATGGTCTGGTACTTTTGCTTGACGGAGGCAAGCTTGTCCTCAACTTGGTTGATTTCATCCTTGCTTGTCTTGATCAATGCATCGGCAACATTCAGTTCCTCAAAAAGCCTGTCCATTTCAGCCTTTGCTCGTTTCTTTTCCAAGAGAGCCTCACGTGCAAGGTCTTCACGCCCCTTGCTTATGGCAAGCTCTGCACGACTCTGCCATCTGTGCATACCATTCTCGGCATCCTTGTACATTCGTTCCGTCTTTGCCCTACTGGCCATTTTGGCAGCACAAGAACTTTTGAGCTCAATTTGGGTATCTTCCATTTCCTGCATCATCAATCGAATCATCTTCTCAGGGTCTTCAGCTTTATCGAGAAGTGAATTGATGTTTGCATTTACAATATCTAAGAATCTTGAAAAAACTCCCATCGTATTTCTCCTTAGGTAGTCATGCCACCTGTGTTTGTGAAAATATAGATGCAGGAAACGTGCCAAGCTTTGCAAGTAGTGGAAAAAAATAATTAAATCCTTGTTTAATAGTATATTGTTACGTTGTTTTTGTTCTCCTACTTTTCTATACTTCTTTCTCGTGGTACTCTTGCATTGGTAAAACCTGCCAATAGTGGTTATTTTTACCAAATATTGGAGGGCCTTCATGGATTCAGGGCAAAATGGATATAACCAGCAACCTCTTGGGGAAAGTGAGGTATTCCTTGATTTCCAGAACCAATTGAGCAGGGCAGCCACTGTCAACAGATCTGTACTGCTAGTCGGTGAACGGGGGAGCGGCAAAGAACTTGCTGCACGAAGGCTTCACTTTCTTTCTCCTAGGTGGCAACAGAACCTGGTTACGGTCAACTGTGCTGCATTGCCGCCTTCCTTGATCGAAACAGAGCTCTTTGGTTATGAGCAAGGAGCTTTTACCGGTGCCCAGAAGACTCGGAAAGGTCGTTTTGAAGAAGCAGAGGGAGGAACCTTGTTTCTTGATGAAATTGGTATCATTCCCTTGGAAGTCCAGGAAAAAATATTACGGGTCGTTGAATACGGGACGTATGAGCGGGTAGGTTCTTCAGTTACCCATGAGACGAATGTCAGGATCATCGGGGCTACCAATGCAGATCTCCCCCAACTTTGCCGGGACGGAAAGTTCAAGGAAGATCTTTTGGATCGTCTCTCCTTTGAAGTATTGTTTCTTCCTCCCCTGAGAAAGAGGAATGATGATATCCTTCTGTTGGCAAACTACTTTGCCGCAAAGATGGCCTTGGAGTGCGGGCGAAAGGAAATGCCCGTCCTCAGTGACAAAGTACTGCATACCTTGCAAACCTATAGCTGGCCCGGGAATGTACGGGAATTGAAAAATGTGATTGAACGGGCAGTGTATCGCAGCGACAATGCGTCTATCGAGCAAATCACCCTGGATCCTTTCGATAATCCCTACAATGATGGCAAAGAGGAGGTATCTTTGCCTGCCCAGGAAGCTGAAAAACATCCCTTGGAGCTTTCCCGCTATGAACAGGCACGGGAAGAACAGGATATAGCTTATTTGAAAAAGGCTCTTGAAACCTCGGGTGGCAACCAGAAAGAGGCAGCGAAGCTTCTTGGTCTTACCTATGACCAACTTCGTGGGTTGTACCGAAAATATCAAGAGCGGTTATAAAAAAACAGGATATCATTGATATCCCATTTTTATAAAAATATATAGAAAAAGTTTGGTAGGGTTGGAAATAGGCTATCAATATCGAGAAGGCATCAAGATAGCTGCAAGAAGATAGAGTACGCCTATTTTCCAAAAGCCTATGCTGAAGAACACTATGATACCGATAATCCGCAGAGCCCAGACAGGAAGACCCGACCAATTTGCAAGCCCCTGGAAAACTCCAAGGAAAATCCCGTTGTGCTCCCTGTAGAGCTTGTTTGAATCGCGTCTGTAACCAGTCATTATACCTTCTCCTTCATTGATGCCTTCAGTTGGGCAAGCTCTTCGTCAATGGCACTGTCAACTTCCATCTTTCCGAACTCATCGGTTGAAGAGGTCTGATGGTATCCTGCCATCTCTGCATCGGCTTCCATTCTTTCGATCTTGCTTTCCAATTCATTGAATTTGCTGGCAAGTTCAGTGCTGTCGCTGCTTCTCAAGGTTTGTGCGACATGTTTCTTTTCTTTTGCACTGCGGGCTCTCTGCACAAGGATTTGCTGCTTGTCTTTTACTTCCTTGAGTTTGTCGACGATCTGGGTGAGCTGTACATCCTGACTGGCCAAAATTGACTCCAGATTGACCAATTGGGCTTCGATATTGGTGATTCGCTCAGAGGCACGCTTCTTTTCAACCAAGGCTTCACGGGCAAGATCTTCCTTTCCGTTGATGATTGCAAGTTTTGCACGATCTTCCCAGCGAGCGACAGACTTGAGGAGTTCTTGTTTTTCCTTTTCGAGGCTATTCTTTTCTGCCAGGCGTGCTGCTTTTGACGTGCGAGCCTTGGTCAAGGTATCCTGAAGTTCGTTTATCATGTAACTGATCATTTTTGCAGGATCTTCGATTTTATCCAGGGCACTGTTTACATTCGAGTTAAAGATATCCGCCATTCTTTTGAACATTTGCATCATTGTCTCCTTACTGCCACTTGGTGGCGTATTGTTTTGCTTGTTACGAAAATTATAGATGCAGATGTCGTGCCAAGTTTTGAAAACTCCTTGATTATTGATTTGAAATAGTGTTTTATCCAATAATTTTGGTGAAAATAACAGTTTTATAAACCACTTATGGTAAAAAATACCATTTTATATGAAACCAAGAGGTATCTTGTACCTCCACGGTTTAGCGTGTAGACTACTGTCCATGAGTACATTCTATATGGTCGCGACCCCTATCGGGAATTTGGACGATATCACCTACCGGGCGGTGAACGTGCTGAAGGAAGTGGATATCATTGCCTGCGAGGATACTCGCCATACCCAGTTTCTTTTGCAGCATTACGACATCCAGAAGCGCCTGATAGCCTGTCATGCCCATAATGAGATCAATTCAGCCAATGGCATTGTTGCCCTGCTCGAAGCAGGCAATTCCATCGCGTATGTAAGCGATGCAGGAACCCCAGGGATAAGCGACCCCGGAGCAAGGGTTGTCACAGCAGTAAGGGCCGCAGGTTTTCCTGTGGTTCCCATCCCGGGGCCTTCAGCGGTGGCTACCTTGGTAAGCGCGGCAGGATATGTAGGGAAGACTTTTATCTTCGAGGGGTTCCTCAGCCCCCGAAAAGGCCGCAGGACCAAGCGGTTTCAGGAACTCTTGGATCGTAATGAGGCTTTTATCATCTATGAATCCCCCTATAGGGTAATCAAGACCTTATCTGAACTTGCTGAATTGGCACCTCAACGGAGAGTTGTTGCCGGAAGAGAGATGACAAAGGCCTTCGAGGAGTTCCTTGATGGCAGTGCCCGTCAAATTGCCGATACCCTTGCAGCACGACAAAGCGTAAAGGGTGAGTTTGCCATTTGTATTTGTCCAAGCGAGGCTACGCAAGACAATGATGACGATAGCGAAGCTTAAGAGCCTAAAGAGTCGTACTTGCGTACGAAAATGTGCCTTGCTCTTCCATGAGCAGGCGTTGGTTGCCAAACAAGGAAAACAACCCGATATAGGGTATATCGAAGGGCTTTGCTCGCTTTTTTCCGCTTCCCAGTTCACCCAAATCCTTTCTGCTTCCCAAATGGCACAATTGCTGCTTCTCTCACAACGACTTTCCAGTAAAACAGGAGAGGAGCTTGCCTTTGTTTGTGAGGATATTCATCAGTTTTTGCTTTCCGTGCTCGGCAGTGAACCCTCCGATTGGGATTTTTTCCAAGAAGATGGTGAACTTGATGCCAGTCAACGAACCCTTCTTCCCCATATACTCATTCTTGACAGGTTGAGGTCTCCCTTCAATGTCGGGTCTGTCTTCCGGACTGCCGATTCCTTCGGTATCGAGGAGATCTGGCTGGTAGAAGGGACTGCGGATATTTCCCATCCTCGATGTGTCCGTACGGCAAGAGGGTGTACCAAGACCATCCCCTATAGGGTAATGGAAGAATCTGTAATGATAGCGGAGTTAAAAAGGCTTGCAATGCCAGCCTTTGCCCTTGAACTGGGAGGAAAGGATCTTTCCAGTTTTGATTTCCCCTTGCGAGGGGCAGCTGTTCTTGGAAGTGAGGAATTTGGGGTCAGTCCGGGGTTGCTCTCCTATTGTGACCGGTCAGTGGGCAGGGTTTCCATCCCGCTAGGGGGGAGCAAAGGTTCGCTGAACGTTTCCGTGGCTACCGGGATAATGTTGTATCATTGGTTTTTTTCATGAAGATTCCTGCAAACCTGTCCATTGAGGAAAACTACAGACGGATGATTGATACCCCGGTCCGGAAATTGATACTCTCCTTGGCCACTCCCACCATCGTTTCCATGTTGATCACCTCTTTCTATAGTCTGACAGATACCATCTTTGTCAGTCATACAGGGACGACGGCCAGTGCGGCGGTCGGAATTGTATTTTCCCTCATGAGTTTCATCCAGGCAATCGGAATTATGTTTGGACAGGGATCTGCAAATGTAGTTTCCCGGCTCTTGGGGGCCAAGGATAACCAAAAGGCAGACCAAGTCTTCAGCACTGCTTTCTTTACCGCTGTTTTCCTTGCCCTTTGCCTCTCGATAGCCGGTTTGACCCATATGCATGGTCTGGTACGGTTTCTGGGAGCAACTCCAACCATTGAGCCCTTTGCCATTGCCTATGGTTCAATGATCTTGATAGGAGCCCCGTGGATGACCGTATGCTATACGATGAACAATAATCTGCGCTCAGAAGGCAAGGCTATCCTTGGGATGATCGGAATGAGCTCCGGGGCGATCATCAATGTTGTGCTTGATCCCCTCCTGATATTTGGATTTGGGATGGGTATTCGGGGAGCTGCACTGGCTACCTTGATCAGCCAGTTTCTCAGTTTCTGCATCCTGCTTTCCCATTTTATCAAAGGACGGAGCAACCTTCATCTTTCGCTGGGGAATATCCGTTTTTCCTGGAAGCTGTATCGGGATATCTTTACGGTGGGGCTTCCCTCGCTAATCAGAAACCTGCTGCTTTCGGTATCGGCAATTTGCCTGAATGTGTTTGCAGGACCTTTTGGGGATGCTGCCATTTCGGCGATGACCATTACGACCAGGATCATCCAATTCTTGAATTCTGCCCTGATCGGGTTCGGACAGGGGTTCCAGCCGGTTGCCGGATTCAGTTGGGGGGCAAAACGATATGACCGACTGAAGGAATCCTTCGTCTTTTGCATCCAGGTGGGTGTCTTCTCGTTTGTGGGTATCGGTTTTCTTTGTTACCTGGGAGCCCCGATGCTCGTCAGGTGTTTTCTATCAGATCCTACGGTATTGGCCATAGGAACCGTTGCTATCAGGTTCCAGTGCGTCCTCATGCCGATCATGGCTTTCAATACCCTGAGCGGGATGTTGTTCCAATGCACCAATCACGGGGCAAAAAGTTCCATCCTTGCCTTTTGTAGACAAGGAATTTTCTTTATTCCCCTAATCGCAACGTTGCCAAAGGTCTATGGAATCCTGGGTATCCAGGTTTCCCAACCTTTGGCGGACATTTTGACCTTTGGGGTTTCCCTGGCTCTGGTCATTCCCTTTTTGAAACAACTTTCCAAGCTGGAATCTAGCCTCTAGTTGCAACTACGGCCATATACATTTTTCGTAATCGTTCCTCGATGCTGTAATTGAAATTGTTTGCCGAGAAATTGCCCTTGGTGTTTCGTTTCCCTGGTGGGCGACCCGTCAATAACTGCATTCCCTCATCGATGGTCTTGATGGGATAGATATGAAAGGTATGGTTTTTAAGCGCCTCTAGCAGGTCATAGGGAAGAATGAGATTCTTGATATTCTGATATGGAATGATCACTCCCTGCTTTCCCGTAAGACCCGTAGTCTGGCAGGTTCTGAAGAATCCTTCGATCTTTTCATTGATCCCCCCTACTGGTTGGATCATACCCATCTGGTTCACTGAACCGGTTACGGCAATATCCTGTCTGATAGGCAGTTCTCCGATGGCTGAAAGCAAGGCATACAGCTCAGAGGAAGAGGCACTGTCCCCGTCGACCTCTGCATAGGATTGCTCGAAGGCAATACCTGCATAAATGGAAAGAGGGAAGGTCCTGGCATAGTGTTTGCGAAGGTAGCCTTCAAGAATCAACAGACCCTTGTCATGTATTTCTCCGCTTAAGCCCGCTTCATGTTCAATATTGACAATGCCCTCGTTTCCCGGGGCTACCGTTGCCGAGATTACTGTCGGAGTCCCGAATGAGGAAGAACCGCGGTCCATGACTGCCAGGCCATTGACCACTCCAATCTTTGCCCCACTTAGGCTGATAATCACTTCTCCGTTGAGGATTTCATCGTTTATCCTGCTTTCGGAGATTCCGCTGATGTAATCCCGTTCATCGTTTGCCTTGAGTACCATTGCCCCATCAATGGAAGTCTTTTTTTCGAGGCGTGCCCAATAATCGGCTTCGATGAGTACATCAAAAAGTTGGGAGAATTGGGTTGCCAATTCTTTTCTTGATTCTGAGAACCAGGCACTATAGCGCAAAAGTTGGCTGAAGGCATCATCGGTAAGGGGAAGCAGTCCATTCTTTTTTGCATAATTGGTAAGGACAAAGATTGTCTTGGAAATATTTATGGAAGATGCTGGCATTGCATAGTCAAATTGCGCCGAGATCTTGAAGAGGCTCAAAAATCGTTCATCGTGCTCGGTGAGGTTGTCGAATGTATCTTCACTGCCGATCAGTATGACTTTTATGGGAAGAGGAGGCATTTGGGGACGGATTCCACCGCTTCTCATCTCTCCCTTGGCGAACAGCTTGCCCTCGAGGGCAAAGGCATTGGAATCGAGAAATCGTTTGAGTGCATCCCAGAGGCCTACTTCTGCAAGCAATTCCTCTGCATTGATCACGATGAACCCTCCTGCGGCTTCCAAAAGGGCTCCGCTGTGAAGGGATAGATGGTAAATATTCTGATGGGCATCCACTGTCCCGAATAAATTGGAAAAAGTCGGGTGGGATTCTATGACCAGGGGGCGTAGGGTGGTATTTGCATGGTTTACCAAAAGATTGACCCTGTACCGTCCATTTATGGGATCCTTGAGGATTTTCTCTTTATCAAGGTTTGCAATCCTGGAAGCTTGCCGTTCCAAATCATCCTTGAGATGCTTCAGGTACAGTTGAACCTCGGTATCCTTGAATTGAAGGCTAAGCTCATCTACTCTCTTGGAAGCTTGTGCGACAAAATCCTGTTTTTGGGTTGCGATCTTGAGCAAGTCCATGGTGAAAAGGTCCATGGCATCTCCAAATTCCTGCCCTTTTCCGGGAGGAAAGGTCAAGGCAAGGGGACAATCCTGTTGGGTAAAGTTACAGACATAGGAAATATCCTTCAGATGGGAGATGTCCTTTCTGGCTTTTTCTGCCATTTGCTTGACGGCTTCCATCCTACCGCTTCCGGTGTTGCCACTGACAAATATATTGTAACCGCATTTTTCCAGGGCAAAGCCCATGCCCAGGGAACGCATTGCCCTGGGTTGTCCGACGATACCCTCGTCAGATCCGGTGTTGCGGCATTCATGAATCATGTTGAGGTCAAAATCAAAGCAAGCTTCCTCATAGGGGAGTTCCTTGATGGTTGTTATCAGTTCTGTCATGACCGAACTATAGGTGGTGGAACAAATGGTGTCAACTCTTTATAATGCAACCATGAAACGTGATGAATTGACAGAGTATCTCGATGGATATCTGGATCTTGCTTCCTTTAACTCGATCGATCCTTCTTCCAATGGTCTGGTTGTCGGGGGAAGCGATAAAACGGTGAAGCGAATTGCTTTTGCCGTAGATGCTTGTCTCAAGACCTTCAGCCTTGCCTCCGAGGCCGGCTCCGATCTGCTAATTGTCCATCACGGTCTTTTCTGGGGTGCCCCGATTCCTGTCACCAAGGCGCATTATACGCGGATAAAAACCTTGCTCGACAACAATCTGGACCTCTATGCAGCCCATTTGCCTCTGGATGGTCATCCTGAGGTTGGCAATAATGTAGTCATGGCCCGTTTGCTTGGTTTGGATGATATCCAACCCTTTGCCCCGTACAAGGGAAAGCTGCTTGGCTTCAAGGGTATATCCCCGGTTCCCTTGGATCCTGCTTCAATAGCGAAGACCCTGGGGTTTTCCAATCCTGTGATCCTGCCTTTCGGGAATAAGGAGATCAGGACAATCGGCATTGTAAGCGGTGGAGCCAGTGATGATGTGTACGCTGCCCTGGATGAAGGCCTCGATTGCTTTATCACCGGTGAATGCGAGCACCAGGTTTACAATGATTGCCTGGAAAACAAGATTACACTCATAGCTGGAGGCCATTACCTCAGTGAGGTTTTCGGAGTGCAGGCCCTCTCTGTTCACCTACAAGAAAGATTCGGTGTAGAGACGGTTTTTCTCGATAATCCGACGGGTCTGTAAGACCAGACATTCTTTGTAGCTTTATTTCTCGTAGGGTCGTTCAGGGATTGTTTGCCATCCATTGTTCCATTTCTTTGTCGGTACCGAGCACGTAATGGGTTCCTTCCACAAGATGTTTGCTTCCCTTGTCATAATCGATGCCACTGGTTGCATAATCATAGGTCTTTGCTACCCTAAGTTTCTCAAGGATGGGATTTGGTCGTGGTATCGCGGAAAGCAGGCTTTGGGTATACGGATGGATGGCCCGACTGAAAATCTCCTCGGTGGTTCCGGTTTCAACCAGATGGCCTTGGTGCAGCACCCCGATACGGGAACTTATGTACTTGACCATCGAGAGGTCATGGGCGATGAATAGATAGGCGGTTCCAGTCTCTTTCTGGATATCCTTCATGAGATTGACCACCTGGGCCTGGATTGAGACATCCAAGGCACTGATGCACTCATCGGCAATGATAAGTTTTGGATTCATGATCAGGGCCCGGGCAATGCCTACCCGTTGACGCTGCCCTCCTGAAAATTGGTGGGGATAGCGGTCGATATGTTCCGGAGCCAAGCCTACCTTGTCCAATATCCTCTCAACCATTTTGGTCCTTTCTGCCTTGGTAGCACAGATGCCATGGATTACGAGTCCCTCTGCAATGATCTCCCCGACCTTCTTTCTGGGATTCAGGGATGCCATGGGGTCCTGAAAGATCATCTGCATATTGGTCCGTACATAATTCATGTCATCCTTGGAGAGCTTGTCGGTGATATCCCTTCCATCGAAGGTGAGCGACCCTGCGGTAGGCGTGTACAACCGGATGACGCTTCGTCCGATAGTGCTCTTGCCTGAACCGGATTCTCCTACCAATCCATAGGTCTCCCCTGGATAGATGTCGAAGGAAACATCGTCGACTGCCTTGACCGTATATTTGGAGCTTGTCCGAAAATATTGTTTCAGGTTCTTTACTTTCAAGAGAGGTTTTTTATCTTCCATAGTTCTTCACCTCTTGTTTCATGCGTTCGATGCGTTGCTTCAGTTCAAGCGGCATTTCCACCTTTGGGGCACGAGGATCAAGAAGCCAGGTCGATGCATAGTGAGTGTCGCTGATTCTGAACATCGGAGGCTCTTCTTTGCTATCGATGCCAAGGGCGAATTGGTTCCTTGGTGCAAAAGCATCCCCTTTTACCGAATGCAACAGATTCGGGGGAGAGCCGGGAATGGTGTAGAGTCGTTCGTCGGTCGTATCCAAATCGGGCATGGCAGACAACAAACCCCAGGTATAGGGATGGGCAGGTTCAAAGTAAATGTCGTTGGCCGTTCCTTTTTCCACGATCTTGCCGGCATACATGACATTTACATAGTCAGCCACCTTGGCAACGACACCCAGATCATGGGTGATATAGATAACGGAAATTCCCCGTTCTCGTTGTATACGGCTGATCAACTCAATGATTTTTGCCTGTATCGTTACATCAAGGGCTGTCGTCGGTTCATCACAAATCAACAATTCAGGGTTGCAAGCCAAGGCAATTGCAATGACTACCCGTTGCCTCATGCCTCCCGATAATTGATGAGGATAATTTCTGATCCGTTTCTCGGCATCAAGAATCCCTACCTCCCCAAGGAGTTCCAGTGCTTTCTTGTAGGCTTCATCCTTTGGCGTGTGATAATGCCACATCATTCCTTCCATGATTTGTTTTCCGATGGTCATGGTAGGATCGAGGCTGGTCATGGGATCCTGGAATATCATGGCGATGCGTTTGCCATTGATTTGACGGCGTAGATCACGCTTGGTCATGGAAAGGATGTCGCATTCTTCCCGTTCTCCGTTCTCCTTTGGGTAAGCGAACTGTATTGAGCCGCTATTGACGACTGCATTTCTGTCCAGAATGCCCATCACGGCCTTTGAGGTCACTGATTTTCCTGACCCGGATTCCCCGACGATTGCAACGGTTCCTCCTTTGTCCAATGTCAGGTTGACTCCACGTATGGCATTTACAAAACCTGCCGTTGTCCTGAAGGAGATGGAAAGATTCTCTATTGAGAGTATTTGTTCTTGTTTCATCATAGCGCTACATCTCTTTCATTTTGGGGTCAAGGGCTTCGCGCAGCCCATCCGCCAGCATATTGAAACACAACATAAGGAAAGCCAATATAAGAATCGGGGGAATAATCTGATAGGGGTGCGTGGTAAAACTGTTGAAGGCACTGCTGATCAATGAACCCAGGCTACATTGGGGAACCGGAATGCCCAAGCCAACGAAAGAGAGGAAGGCTTCGGTAAATATTGCCGTAGGAATACTGAACATTGTCTGGGTAATGATCTGCCCGATGATATTGGGCAGGATTTCCTTGAAAATAATGGTAAAATTTCCTGCTCCCAAAGTCCGGGAAGCCAATACGAATTCCCGTTCCTTTAGATTGAGCATCTCTGCACGGGCTATCCTGCTCATGCCTATCCATTCGGTAATCATCAGTGCAAAGATAATAGTAGTGAGGCCTGGCTTGAGGATAAGCATAAGCAATGTGACGATGACCAAACGGGGGATCCCGTTGACGATTTCAGCAAACCGTTGCATGCTGCTGTCCACAAGACCTCCGAAATATCCGGAGACCAAGCCATAACTCATGCCGATGATCATATCGATGAGCACGGCGGCAAAGGCGATGTAGAGGGAGACTCGAGTTCCCGTCCAGGTCCGGGTCCAGATGTCCCGGCCCAAAGTGTCCGAACCAAACCAATAATGGATCGAGAGGTCATTGTTTTCCTGATACTTGTTGATCAGTTTTGTCCCTGTGGTAGTGGACATGGTCTCTTTTCCGTCGAAGATTCCCAATTTCTCAAGTCCTGCGATGCGAGGGGCATAATTTTTCTGTGCCAGATTCTGGCTTGAATAGGAATAGGAGTTCATGCTTGGACCGAAAGCAGCAAAGAAGATGATCAATAAGATGATGACTAGGGATACCACGGCACTCTTGTTTGCCATGAAACGTGTACGAACATCTTTCCAATAACTTTGACTGGCAAAATTTGAGTCAATTCTGGTTTGCTGGATATCACTTACCAGGGAAAAATCATCCATCAAGTTTCCTGCAACAGAAGAGGAGGCATCCAAGGTAGCTGTCATTTTTCCTTTTTGTTTATCTCTCATGTATCGCTTCCTTTCTTTGCAAGCCTGATCCTGGGATCGATGATTCCATAGAGAATATCGACAACCAGCATGATGCAGATATACATGGCACTGTAAATGAAGCTCAGTGCTATGACAACATTGTAGTCATTGGATTGAATTGCGGTTACGAGCAAGGAGCCTACACCGGGTATGGAGAATATTTTCTCGACTACCAGGGACCCTGTCATCAAATCGACAATAAGGGGGGCAAGCACCGTAATGATCGGAATAAGGGCATTTCGCAATACATGTCGGATGATCAACGGTGGTCCATAGAGACCTTTGCTTTCTGCAAGCATGATGTAATCGCTTCCCAAGGATTCCAACATTTCAGTACGTGTGAAACGGGCAATCGAGGCCAAGGTGAACATGCAAAGGGAAATGCTTGGCAATATACTGGAGGCAAAAGGTGTGTTATTGGAATAGAGCATGGGAAATAGACGCCATTTGAAACCGAATTGATAACTCAGTGCCAAGGCGAACACATAACTGGGAATAGAAACCCCCAGTACAGAAATTATCGTACAGACGGTATCCCATATCGTTCCGTGGTAAAGGGCGGCGATTATGCCTAGTAACAGTCCTATCAAGGCCCCTGTCAATACTGATTGTCCGCCTATCTTGAGGCTGATGGGAAGCCTGGATTTGATAAGTTGGCTGATCGGGGTGTTCTTGCTGATGTTATAGCTCACACCGAAATCACCATGGCAAATATTGGTAACATATTTGGCAAATTGAACGACTAGTGGTTTGTCCAGACCATATTTCTGATATAAAGTGGCTCGTTGGACATCGGACAGTTTCTCGTCATTGAAGGGAGAGCCCGGCATTTTCTGCAGTAACAAGAAAAGCACCAAGGTGATGACCAGAAGTGTAAAGATAGCGATCAGAATTCTTTTGAATATATATTTTTTCAAACAATACCTTCCGTATCAATCCTGTTGTCAAAAACATATCCGATGAATTCCTTTTGGGAACTCATCGGATAATCGATACAGAATTCTATTTTTTTGCTGTGTTTTTGTATACACGATTCAAGGCAATAGGGTGGAATTCAATTCCGGATACATTGGATTTGATCATGTCGGCATTGGCCTGCTGATACAATGGGAAGATGACAGCCTGCTTCATGACAATGGTTTCGGCTTTCTTCAGGGCATCCCAACGTCCAACTGGATCGGTGCACAAATCCCCGGTGGTGCATTCGGCGATCAAGGAATCATACTGGGCATCGCTCCATAATCCATAGTTGTTATCGTTGCCGGTCACCCACATACCAAGATAGGTCATCGGGTCTGCATAGTCCGGTCCCCATCTGGTCAAGCCAAGGGTATAGGTACCATCCTGCATATCCTGGACCCTCTGTTTCTTGGGCTCGATGCGCAGATCAATTTCAAGTCCGGGAAGTCTCTGTTCCAACTCTTCCTTGAGTACGGCTGCCACATTCTGCTGGATTTCCGTATCATCGACAATCATCTCAAACTTGAAGGAGTCCTTGTTGAGTTCTTTCTTTGCAAGGTTGTAATATGTCAGGGCCTTGGTGGTATCAAAGTCACAGACATCAGAGAACTCTGTCTGGTTCGGTGTGAAGTCCTGGCCTTTCGAATTCGTGGCCAATTGGGTTGGGACGGCGGCAAAGGCAGCCGTGGAACCATCCTTGATTACACTCTTGGCCAAAGTTTCGCGGTCGAGTGCAAAGGTCATTGCCATTCTCAGGTTCAAATTTGCCAAATCAGTGGATTTTGCAATATTTGGGCTGATGTACCAAAGGTATCCGGCACCGACGCTCTTGAACTCAGGATCATCCTTTACTTGGTCAACCTGGTCACCGGAGAGCTGGATGATATCCAAGTCGCCGTTCTGGTAACTCATCAAGGCCTGCTGACTATCCTTGATGACCTGATAGTTCAATCCATCAAGCTTTACCTTGCCAGCATTATAATACTTGGGATTCTTGATAAGTTTGAAACTGGTGGCAGCCGGTTCATATTCGCTGAGTATATAGGCACCATTGCTCAGTACTGTATCGGCGCTGGTTGCGAAGGTGTCCCCGCACTTTGCAAAGAACGCACGATTGACTGGATAATAGGTAGGGAAATAAAGACATTCATCAAAATAAGAGACAGGTACTTCGAGTTGTACCTGCAAGGTCTTTGCATCAATGGCCTTCACTCCAAGCTGGTCAACGCTCATTTTTCCTGCTTCAATGGCTGCGGCATTTTTCAGTTGCCCGATGTCGCTCATCATGTAGGAATATTCTGAGGCTGTATCGGGATCTACGGCACGCTGCCAACCAAAGACAAAGTCATCGGCAGTGACAGGGTCGCCATTGGACCAATAGGCGTCATCACGAATCTTGAAGGTATACGTCAAGCCATCGGGAGAGATTTGCTCGTCGGCACATAAAGCATTGATAACTGAACCATCAGCTGCCATTTGTTTAAGGCCATCCGTGTAATCTGCAATTACCTCAAAAGAGGTACCATCGGTTGCAATCTGGGGATCAAGGCTTTCAACCTCAACCTCAATCATGACATTCAGGGTGTTGTTCTTCTGTACGGGTGCTGTTGCAGCAGTGGTTTTTTCGGCATTTCCATTTGCAAACAGACTTAGGCAACCGAGCAAAAGCAGGGACGTCAAAACGGTTCGTTTTTTCACTTGTTCGCTCCTCCCCATGAAAATAAAGATGTAGGGAAAAACAAGGCATCTTTACCTATGATGGTGATAATTAATATTTTACCATGATAATGAATTGGAATAAAATTTCCTGCATATTTATGCAAAATGGGCAAAAAAGGTCTATAAAGGTAAAAAAATTTTCATGTGAAATGATGCACCATGCATAGACAGAGAATAAAAACTATACAAATCAATCAAAATGTATTGCTGCAAAAAGGTGATAAATCAAGATACATCCAGAATGAAAAAGCAGATACAGGTAGGTGAAGTTGTTTGCAGAGATACAAAGACTGTAGTATATTGCCGTTATGGATACCAAACCTCGTAATAGATATTTGCCGTTGCTTCTTACTTGCTGCATTCTTCTTGCCGATCAACTGTCCAAGGCTTGGATTGTCAGTCATATTCCGGAAAATACCATCGGTTATTCTTTTGGCGGTAATTTCCTCTATATCGTACATGTCCGCAATACAGCGATTGCCTTTAGTATGGGACTTGGCTTGCCTTTGGTTGTCAAATTCCTTGGGTTTATCCTGTTGCCGCTTCTTTTGCTTGTTTGTGTAGCCTATATCTTCTTCAGAAAACAGGAATATCTTACTTCGCTCCAAAGCTGGACTCTTGCCCTGTTTTTGGGTGGTGGGATGGGAAACCTGGCAGACCGTATTTTCCGTTCCTTTCGGGTTGTTGATTTTATCTCGGTAAACACCTATGGTTTTCTTGGGTTTGATCGTTGGCCGACCTGGAACATCGCCGATGCTTCGCTGGTAATAAGTGGTATACTGCTTGCACTTACTTTGCTCTTCCCTGCAAAAGGGAAAAAGGAAACAACTGATGTCTAAAAAATCGAATACCATTTGGTTCATGCTTGCCGCTACTGTCTTGAATGTATTGATCATGCTCATTCTCTTTGTAATCTGTTTTATACTGATTACCCGCTTTGCAGATCCTTCAAGCTCCTTGGTTTCCTTGTGGCTTGGGTTATCCTTTTTGGTTAGTATCGGGGGTAGTTTCTATTTGTACTCGGTTATTGTCAAATGGATGGGCAAGAAATTCAACCTGGAGGATAAGCTGGCGCCCCTGATCAGTAAACGGAAGAACAATCGCCGTCGTGAGGACTAGCAATGAATCTTCCTTCGGTCTCCTCTTTCTCCAAGATATCCTGGTTTCCCTTCAGTGATGAGCCTGTATTGCGCAGTCTCTGGTATCTTGGGCGTTTGTGTGACCCTTGTTTCTTGTTGCCCGACCAAGGACCTGACGGAAAATGGCACTTATTTGCCCATACTTGGGTAGGCCTCGAGCATTTCACCAGTGAAAACGGGATTTCCTGGGAACCTCGCAAAATGATTGAACTACGGGGACATTCCCCTTTTGTGTTTTATCAGGAAGGTGTCTGGTATCTTATCTATGAAAAGCATGATTCCTCTCTTCCTGCCTGGAACAAAGGCCATCTGAGAAGACGTGACTTTGAAAAAATCAGTTCAAGCCGTTTTGAGATGAGGTCGTCCACTGATCTTATTCTCTATAGTGAACCCAAGATAATTCTGGATAGCAAGGATATTCCCTTTGCAGGATATCATCTTGAGAAACCGCGGATTTCCCGGCCACAACTATTCAAGACAGAAGAGGGGTACAGTCTCTATTTTGGAGCTTCCCATACCATCCTTGAGGATACAAAGCAAAAAGTAACCACGTATTTTTCCTTGGCCACCTCCAAGACCCTTGAGGGACCGTATACCCTGGCCAATGGAGGCAAACCTCTTTTGGAACCCGATGCCAACGATCCTTACAGGAATATGGCCTGTGGCAGTATAAAGGTGGTGCAAGCTTCCGATGGTTTTGCCGCTTTCGAATGTGCCATTCGATGGGATAAAAAGAAAGGGAAGACTTCTTCGATTCTCCTGCAATTGGAAAGCCCCGATGGTCTTGTCTGGGCTCCCACTTTCCGGGCCGAGATACTTCCTACTCCCGAGAAAGGCTGGGCGAGCAGGTATGTGGTGAGTTGTGATGCCCGTTTCAAGACTGATGAGCAATGTTGGTATTGTTACTATTCGGCAAACGAGAAGAAAGGAATCTTTCCTGTAAGGGAGTCAATTGGACTTCTTTTGGGGAAAGACCCTTCCCTACGAAAGGTTTTTGTATAGATCAGACAGGACGTTTTCCCCAGGTAGTCATTCCTTCCCAGACAATGGTCTTGCTTTGATCCTGCTCGGTTCTCTCTATCTTATGGAATAGAACCGGATTCTCTGATTTGAAACCCAATGGATCAATACTTCCTGTATACACCGTAACATTTTCCCCAGAATAGGTTTGGCGAATCCAGGATACGTCTGCCTCGCATACCTTGAAGGTATCCCGGAACGTATTTGGAAGTGATTCCAGAGCCCAATTAAGATAGGAAATATTATTTACGTGCTGGTTGCTGTCTGAATCGAGATACTTGATGGTCGGCTTGTATACTGAGAGGGTCGTACACTCGGATGCATCATAGGTCGTCCTTCTTTTCAGTTCTGAATCCAGATTGTATTGAGGCAAATCTGCCGGTGGCTGGCCTATTTTCTTGGAAATCTCCTCTGGGCGACAAGGGCGTCCATTGCGTCCTAGATCCAGGACAGCCCAATAGGTAATGGCTGAGAAGACCGGTTTTTTGTTTTCATCATAGCCCTTGATTATTCGGGGAAGATACAAGTGCATCGGTTTCTGGGCCCAGGTTTCCACGGATATGACCTCAGGCCAGATTGTATATCGGTCGACATGGATATGGGTACGGGTAATGACCCAGGTTTTTCCTTCTTCATGAAGTTCGGGAATGCTGCAACCCCTGGCAGCTGCGTGATAACCAGCTGCTTCCTGGACTATCTCGAAATAAAAGGCAAGCCTGGCATAATAAAAACTATCTGTCTCATAGGTATAGGTCATGAACTGGCTATGGGCAACATTGTTGCCATCGATAGCCTCTATATTAAGCTTCATCTTTCTTGGTTTCCTTTTTGTTTACAAAGAACCGGAGTGTGCTTCGTCCGTATTGCCTTTCGTCATAACAGAATAGGTTGCCGATTTCTTTGGGCCAGTCTTTCTTTTCCTCGGCTGGATAATGGATGATGAACAAGCCGTTCTCTGTCAATAGGTTTGCCTTGTCAACGGCCTTTGCCAATTCAATCTTCCCGTCCATCGGAAAAGGAGGATCTGCATAGACGATATCGTATTGTCGTTTGGCCGTAGGGATGAATCTTCTTACATCGGCCATGAATAATTGGATTTGTGAATCGACCATGCTGATATTGGTCAGGATTGTTTGCTTCTTGATATGATCCTTTTCCACAAGATGTACAGGACTTGCCCCTCGTGAGGCGGCTTCGATTCCGACACACCCACTTCCGGTAAACAAGTCAAGCCAGGATTGGCCCTCAAGATTTCCCAATATACCGAATAAGGATTCTCTCATACTGTCCATGGCAGGTCGAATGACTCCAGGTGGGCAAAGAACAGTCCTTCCTCTATATTTTCCCCCGGTAATACGCACTTTTTTCTCCTTGCTTCACCAAATAATAAAAGATGCCCAATGTTTGTGCAAGGCAGGTCAGGAAACGTCCACCGATTCTTCCTCAAAGGGTGGAGATTCCAAAAGAACCCTGCGAATGACGCTATTGTCTTCATTCAGGAAAGAGGGATCCTGCAAAAGGATTCTATCCACTTCCTTGCGTGCTTGTTCAATAAGGGAAAGATCCTCGGTAAGGGAGGCGTAGTGCAGTCGCAAGAACCCGGACTGTCTGGTTCCTGTCATTTCCCCGGGTCCCCGTATCAGAAGGTCTTGTTCTGCAATGAAAAATCCATCTGTGGACTCTTTCATGACCTTGAGCCGTTGTTTGGCATCCTCACTGAGATCCTTGCCAAAGACCAAAAAACAGTATGATTGATTCTTTCCCCGTCCTACTCGTCCCCGAAGCTGGTGAAGGGCAGAGAGTCCGAAACGATCGGCATGCTCTATTACCATGCAGGTTGCATTGGGAATATCTATGCCGACTTCCACGACACTTGTCGATACAAGGTATTGCACACTTCCTTGTTGATATTGGGAAAGTATGGAGACCTTTTGATCTTCGTCCAGTTTGCTATGGATCAATGCAGACGGGACTCCAGGATACTGATTTTTCAGGAATTCAAACATATTGGTGACATCCCGCAGATCACTCTCCCCGGTATCATCGATTCTCGGGTACACGAAATATGCTTGATGGCCTCTTTGAAATTCAACGGCGATCGCCTTGTACATACGCTCCCGACTCTCTTCGCTGACTATATGGGTGACGATGGGAAGCCTTCCGGGAGGCATGGTCAGTATGGTGGAGACGTTGAGATTTCCGAATACGGTAAGCGAAAGGGTACGGGGAATCGGGGTGGCCGTCATCAAAAGCAAATCGGGTACCTCGGCTTTTTGCATCAAGGCCAGTCGTTGTTCAACCCCGAAACGATGTTGTTCGTCGATAATTATATATCTGAGATTCTTGAAGCTGACTTCCTTGGAAAAAAGTGCATGGGTACCTATGACGATATCGACATTTCCTTCTTCTATAGCCTGTAATAATAGTTTTCGTTCTTTTCCCTTGACTGAGCCGGTAAGAAAGGCGATGCGAATGCCCAAAGGTTCCAGCAATCTTGCCGCCGATTCCGCATGTTGGCGCGATAGAAGTTCTGTCGGTGCCATAAACGCTACCTGGGCTCCCGTAGAGAGCGTATGGAGGGCACTTATCCAGGCTACCAAGGTTTTTCCGCTTCCTACATCGCCTTGCAGCAGCCGGTTCATGGGAATTTCACTGTCCAGGTCTTTCCGTATCTCCTTGAGGACCGTCAATTGATCCTGGGTGAGGGCAAAGGGCAGATTCTCCATGAATTTCAATTCAAGTTTGGTGGGAATACCAGGTCCTGGTTTGGCTGACCTTTCCAGAATGGGGGTTCTTCGTCTGGAAACAAGCTGGAGGTAAAACAACTCAGAGAAAGCGAGCGTTTTCCGGGCATGCTCAAGTTCTCCCAGGGTCTTGGGAAAGTGCCAGGTCCTCAGGGCTTCGTCAAGCGAAAGCAGTGAATACTCTGTCCGTATCGAGCGGGGGAGTTCTTCTTCAAATCGATCGACCTGGGATAATACTGACGATACATCGCGACGGATTATCCTTTGGCTGAGTGTTCCCTTCAAGGGGTAAATCGGAAGTATCTTTCCGAAAGAAGAGGGAAAATCCCCTTCCTCGGTTGCAGGGAGCATTTCAAATTGCGAGCATTGCAATTCTCCCATATGGCGACTTACTGTTCCGTATAAATAGTAGATATGGCCGACTTTCAGGGTCTTTTCCAGAAAATTCCTTCCAAAACACACAAGCGATAACCGTCCATACCCTTGTCCCGAGACATCCTTTACCAATATCTTGAGCGTTCGTCTATTGGAAAATTTAGGGCCGAAGTATGTATGGGCGACGACCTCGACAAGGGTGTTGGCCATCATCCCGTCCTCCAGTTCTCCCAAGGGATGGATGGTGCTTCTGTCTTCCCAGGCACGGGGGGAGAGCGATAATAAATCGGAGAAGGTAGACAAACCAAGTTCTCCGTATCCCTTGGTTGCGGCTGGACCCACCTTTGGTAAAGAGGATAGGCTGCTTTTCAGGTTACGGAGATATTCCATGTCAATAAGGAAGTCTTGCCAAGGCGGACACTGCCAATCCAAGCACTCCTGAACAGACAAGGTAGACAATGGCAAAGAAAACCAGGGCCGTAATTACGAGCTGACGGTCATTGATGGTTTGATGCTTGTAGAATAAGTTTTGTACCCAATTGAGGATACCTCCGATCATTGTATCGAGCATCTTTATGTACTGGATTGAATTGGGTCCTCTTTTATAACAGAAAACCAAACGTATGATCAATAAAACGATGATAAAGAAAAGAATTGGACTTATGATATAGCCCCAAAGGGTTTGAAGGACAAGCCCTCCCACAAGCCCCACGGTAAGCTTTCCGTAGGTTCCCAAAAGCCTGAGCATACTTTGTGCTATGGAAAGTACAGCCAGGGCAACCAGTGGGGTGAGATCGAGTCGGCTTCTTCTCAAGGATTCTATGCCCTTGAACCAATTAAGATACGGGTCAACGATTTTTCCCAGAAAACGGGCAACGGGATTTTCCTGCATCTGTCCTGGAATTTTTATCCAAGTCAATATGATTCTCAACCAAATGCACATCGAATAGAGAGCAATGAGGGTAGCTGCAATACTTGCAATGGTCATGAGCACCTGTGACGAAGAAAACCCCCCGGGGTTTACGTCATAGGAATAGTTTTTGGTCATGTCGTTCCTCCATGTACTAAGATAGCTGAGATTTCTTCTTTAGTCGAACCATATATTCTGTACGGCAGGACTCTGTTTCACTTCACGGACAAAATCATCGCAAAAACGAACAGCAAATTCCCTGCCGCAGGCTATGGTATCCTTCGATTGATCCTCTGCACTGGTTATGATCAGTTGCAAGGAACAAAGGCCTCCAAAACTCAGGCAGATGTCGCGTAATTCAGTGATTCCTTCATTTGTGCAGAAGGATTTTTCCAGTTCGATGTGACAAGAGGACACAGCAACCGGTGCCAGTTCATTCGGGTCGGCATAGACTTGATCAATTAAATAGGATACTTTCTCGACTCCTCTCGAATTATCGAACTTCCCGGTAAAGCCATAGATTCCATCGACATGCAGGGTATCCTTGAACAGTTCATAGGATTTCGGGAAAAGAGTGGCATCGAAAGTGGCATTGAGGTCCGTAAGTTGCAAAAAGCACATGATTGAACCTTTTTTTGTCGTATACGGACGAAGGCCGGTTACCATCGCGATCATATTGGTGTTTTTCCCGAACGGAAGCTGTTCTATCTTTGCCGTATTTACCGTCACCCGTTCCTTGATGGATTGCTTGAAGGCATCCATCGGGTGTCCTGAAATATAGAACCCCAGCAATTCCTTTTCTGTTTCCAGTTTTTCCTTGAGTTCCCAGTCCTCCACAGGTTTCATGATGAACGTATCCATTTCAGCTTCCTGTTCTTCGTCAAAGAGGGAAATCTGACCAAAAGCCGTTGCTTCCCTTCTTTTCTGGACATAGGTAACGGCTGCCGAAACGTTTTCGAGCAAAGTGGGACGATTTATCCCCATGTTATCGAAGGCCCCTGCCTTGATTAGGGATTCAAGCAACTTTGAATTTGCCGCACGAGGGTCAATGCGCATAAGGAAATCCAGGAAATCCTTGAAGGGACCGTTTTTCTCGCGTTCTTTGACGAAGGTTTCGACCACAGCTTCCCCGACGTTCTTGATTCCTGCAAGGCCGTACACGATCTTTCCTTCCACGACGGAGAAATGCTTGTCCGAATAATTGACCGAGGGGGGCATTATTTCCAGACCCATATCCTTGGCAACCTGCAGGTATTCGGTGAATTTGTCAGGGCTTCCCATTTCGTTGGTCAAGTTGGAGGCCAAGAATTCAGCTGGATAGTTGGCCTTCAAAAAAGCAGTCTGATAGGCAACCACCGAGTAGGCGACGGCATGGGATTTGTTGAAACCATACCCTGCGAAAGGTTCCAGCATCTCAAATATCTCTATGGCATGTTTTTCAGACCTGCCAAGAGCTTTTGCCCCTGCGACGAATTTGATCTTCTCCTTTTCCAGGGCTGCTACCTTCTTCTTGCCCATGATACGCCTGAGAATATCGGCACTGCCAAGTGAGTAGCCTGCAATAATCTGGGCAACCTTCATGACCTGTTCCTGATACACGATAACCCCGTAGGTTGTTTTCAATTCAGTTTCCAATTCGGGGTCTGCATAGGTAATGGGTTGTTTGCCCAGTTTGCAATTGATGAATTGGGGGATGTAAGCCATCGGACCCGGTCGATACAGGGCATTGAGTGCAACCAGATCCTCTAGATTGGAAGGCTGGGCTTCGCGAAGGATGTTTTGCATTCCTGTGCTTTCAAACTGAAAGACCGCGGTGCTATCGCCCTTGCAGAGCATGGCAAAGGTCTTGGGGTCCTGTTCATCAATATCCTCGATTGAAAAGTCAGGATTCTTTTTTTTGATCAAATCTTCTGTATGCTTGAGAAGAGTCAGGGTTTTCAAACCCAGAAAGTCCATCTTGACCAGACCGCAGTTCTCGATCAGGTCCATTGTATATTGGGTGGAGATCGCCCCAGTCTTCGCATCACGGTACAGGGGAACATAATTGATCAACGGTTCTTTTCCGATTACTACCCCGGCTGCATGGGTTGAGGTATGACGATTCAAGCCCTCCAATCTTCTTGCGACATCGAAGAGTTCGGCGTAAATTCCACCTCTGGCCTCCAATTCTCCCAATTCCTTGTTCTGCTCAAAGGCCTTGGTAAGGTTCATCTTGGGTTCATCCGGGATAAGCTTACAGATATTGTTTGATTCATCGAAGGGAATATCGAGTACCCTGGCCACGTCCTTTACGACGGCCTTTGCCTTCAATGTTCCGAACGTGGCTATCTGGGCAACACGATCGGTACCGTAATGTTCAGTTACATAGTTGATGACTTCCTGTCTTCTTTCGAAACAGAAGTCGATGTCAAAGTCAGGCATGCTTACCCGTTCCGGGTTGAGAAATCGTTCGAAGAGGAGGTTGAACTTGATCGGATCAACATCGGTTATGGCTATGGAGTAGGCGACCAGGGAACCTGCTCCCGATCCTCTTCCGGGACCTACCGGGATGTCATGGGTCTTGGCCCAGTGGATATAGTCGCGAACAATGAGGAAATACCCTTCGAATTGCATCTTTATGATAATGCCAAGTTCATAGTCCAGACGTTTCTGCAACTCCGGGGTAATTTCCTTATAGCGTTCCTTCAATCCCTCGGTTGCAAGATAGGTCAGGTAGTCAGCGGTATTCTCAAACCCTTCGGGAACCTTGAATTCGGGAAGCAAAGGGCCCGGGAGATGTATTTCAATGTTACATCGTTGTGCAATCCTTGCTGTATTTGCCACTGCCTCTGGGCACCAGGAGAAGGTTTCTTCCATCTGTTGCTGGGTTTTCATGTAGAACTCTGCGTTGGGGAACCGCATTCTGTCCGGGTCGTTCTTTTTGGAGTTCGTACCGATGCAAAGCAAAAGATCCTGGGCGTTGGCATCACTTTGGTCTATATAGTGGATGTCATTGGTGCAAACCAAGGGGATTCCGGTTTCATCGCTCAGTTTCTTGAGCAAAGGGTTTGTCTGTTTTTGTTCAGGGAGGTTGTGATCCTGCATTTCAAGGTAATACCGGTTGTCATCAAAGACAGAGGCAAACCATAGGGCACGGCTTTTTGCCTCCTCATATTGGTCTTTGAGCAAGAGCTGGAGAATTTCTCCACCAAGGCAAGCCGAGAGACAGATAAGGCCTTCGTTATGTTGTTTCAATAACTCGTCATCGATCCTGGGTTTGAAATAGAAACCTTCGGTAAAGGAAATCGAGTTGAGTTCCATCAGGTTGTGATACCCTTTTTCATTCATGGCAAGGAGGATCAGGTGGTATTGATGGGTTCTCATACCTCCCGGTGCCGGTTTTTCCGTATGGCTGGGAGGGTTGCAATAGAATTCACAGCCGAGAATCGGATTTATGCCGGCCTCACGGGCTGCATTATAGAATTTGAGGGAGCCGAACATATTTCCATGGTCGGTTATGGCAAGGCTTTTCATTCCCAAAGCCTGGGCCTTTGCCATATATTTCCCAATTGAAGCAGCTCCGTCCAATAGGGAAAAATCCGTATGATTATGCAGGTGTACAAAGCCGCCTGTTTGTTGACTGATATCGATATCTTCCATGAAAACTCCCAAGGAATCAGGTAAGCAAGGCTTGTGAGTTCATACCGTGCAGGACTGATTCAAACATCCTTCGGCCTCGTTCAAGTTGCAGTTCTGTGATTGAACTGTGTTGCTTTCTGAGTTCGGCAACCAGTTCATACGAAATGGTATTTACGCGTTCCGGATTGATGGGCAGTGCTTCCCCTGACAACCTGGCTTCAATTTCTTTATTGATGTGAAAAGCCTTGTGCGGAAAGTTCATGCAGAACTTTACCTTATTGAGGGCATTTTGGGTACGTCTGGCCTGGAAAGCAAAAATGACACATTCCTGACTGTTCCGGATAGGATCCTCGACAATGATGAATCGCTGGTAATCCCCGTAATCGAGGCCAAGCCGTATTCTTGTTATGAGCATTTTGTCCGAATTGACGGCAAGATTCCCGTTTTTTTCATACAATCTGGAGATTGGTATCCATTGTGTCGATACCTTGTTTCCTTGGAATAGCTTGATTTCCACCGTCACATCCAAAACGGAAAGGGTCGTAGACAAGGAAAGCCTTAGGTTTGGGATGCTCAAGGCCCCTCCGATGGTAACTTGGCGTCTGACGATTTGTGAGGCAAGGGATTGCAAAGTTTCCAGCAAGATATCAGGCAATACAAGTTTGCCTGCATATAACAATTGGGAAGCCGTAACCATGGAACCAATTTCCACAAAGCGTTCGGTTCTTGTTATTTTTTTCAGTTCTTCCATTCCCTCGAGGTCAATGATATCTTCATTGTTTTCGCTGGGATAGTAATTTTTCTGACTCATCAGATAGGTTCCGCCGGCCCAAATCCTGGCTTTGGGGTAACGAAGGGCTATGGAATTGAATTCAGACATGTTTTTGGGAATGTGGATGGCCGGGGACCTAATTCCTTCGTACACGTTTACGCCTCCTATAACCGAGCGCAATTTCAACGATTTGGAGCATTTCTGACATATCCATGCACGTGCAGGTATTCAATGAGAGCTCCTGGACGATGTTCTTTTCGTCGATGATTTCGTCATTGTCCTGGGGGACCTGGATCCTTCCTGTAAGAGTGGAACCCAATTTCCCCGGGTGACTGTTGGTCAAGTCCTGAAGGATGGATTCAATGATAAGGGTCTTGGAAGCATAACAGTTGGGGCAAGGGTTGTTTCCTGTTGCCCTATAGGCCCTTTCTATATCCCTGTACTGCCTTGTCTTCTGAAAGCTGTCAAAGGTCCTGATAGTGGAATCCTTGAGACGAAAAGCCGGGATCATGCAACTCAAGACAGCCTCTTCATTCAAGAGGACTATGCAGTTGCCGCATCCATTGCCCTGGCAGTAACTCACGAGCGACCGATTCCCTACGTCTTCGGTGAGAATAAGCGAAAGAGGTTTGTTGGAATTGACAGAAAGAGATAGAGCCTTTCCGTCGATGGAACATTCTATTTTCATCCTTTCCCCCTCATTGCAGTCAATATGGAGTCCCCTGTAACAGGGATTTTCGGTATGTTGGAACCAAGAGCCTGTTCCAGGGCAGACAGGAAAGTTGCCGTCACTATTCCCTTGAGGGCACTGGAGAACGAGGATGAAATCTGTTCGCCATCCCCGATAAGTTTGATGTCGATGGAAAAACTCTTTCCGCTCGAGAGCAGTGCCCCGTCTTCTCTGAGTGTAGTCACTACAATATGCCTGATCTTGCTTCTGAGGCTTTGTTCATCGAATATCCTGCCGGTAGCGATGGTCAGCCAGACATTCCTTACCAGCGGTTGAAGGGTGACGGTGTCTATTTCCAATTCAAGTGCAACGGTAACCCAATTGTTGCTTAGAAAAAGAGCCGGATTCTTTCCTGCAAGCTTGTTATTTGTAACGGTCTCGCAAATGGGAAGAGGTTGCAAAAAGCGTTTTTCCCTGACCTGTGCACAAGCTCGTTGGATCTGCAACGGCATTCTCCCGCTATTTGCAGAGAGAACAGAAGGCCCGCTATCTATAAGGTCTTTTTCATCAGTTGCAAAAGAGATGTTCTCTTTCTCGACACTGAGTTCTTCACAAATTATCTGTTTCCAGATATCCGCACTCGATCCTATCGTATAGAAAGAGGTGTTGCACTCCACTTTGTCGTTTGGGTTGAGTTGTATCTGTACAGCCTGTTGTGGCAACTTGCCACAGTCTGAACTGAAGCCACCTATGCCTGGTCCACAGGCCACGGCGATACCCCTGCTGTAATTGAAAAAGGTGGACATTTTCACTCGCATCTGGGTCTGCATCTCGTAGGCGGCATTTTTACGTTGGAAATCACATCGAAGACAGGTATCACTTAGGATTTCCTTGAGTCGCGTATATTTTTCGCTTTTGATGATCTGGGTATGTCCCGTACTTTCGATGGCATATTTAACTCTCCAGAGAGCTGGGCTGTAGCCTGTGGTCTTTGCCAGGACCGAATAATGGGCTTCTGTGCAGGCAAGGGCATCACTATAGCCAAGATCCCCATAGAAATGAGCTGGCCGGAAGCTGGCCGTCTCGAAGGAGATGGCAATGGTGAGGGCATCCAATTGATACAAGGGAGTCAGCCCGGCTATCAGTTGCTTGGCCATTTCTTCACTGAATAGTGTGACGAACCCTTGGATGACCTTGACCTCGATTTGTTCTGCCAGGACCCTACCTTCAGGCAAGTACCAGGATTTTCGTTCAATATCTATGATAGGCCTGAGATTTGATATCCTGCTTTGGATTTCCACAGGACAATTTCCTTTCAGACAGGCCACAGCCGCAATGGAAGACAATACGGACGGATTGATCAACATTTCATCATGGGGGGCGTAGAAGGGAAGTTTATGGATGGTAATCTTCTTTTTTGGGAAGGATGTCACCTCACTGACCGTGTCCCTGACATGGGAAGGCCATTGGGTAGGCGTATAGATATGCAGCCTGTCATCCTCCATCTCGGCAGAGATTCGACTGATATCGTTGGACTCTCGTTGGGTGTCGGCAAAATGATAGGATCTTTTTAAGGAAAGCAAGCCTTCGGTGGCAAGGATTTTTTCCATATCCCCATACTTGTACAGAACAGGAGGATTCTTTTCTGTTTCAGGTTCTTCCAGTGGGGTCTGTTCCTCTTGCTGGAGAAGTATTTCAATTTCCTTGCTCTTGAGCTGAACCGACTCACTGTCAAAACCGAACAAGGCAAGAATAGGTTGTTCCTTGTAGGATATCTGGGAGGAGGTGAGCAAGGGCATCGATTCATCCAAAACACGTACCCTGTTGGTTCCCGGGATATCCCTGGTGGATATGAGAATGAAATTACTATCCAACTCGGGCATACGAACCTCTGCGATTTTCCCGGAATCAACCTGGGAGGAAATCACTATTCCGTGAAGTCTGTTTAGTTTTGAGTAGGATGGTTTCTTTTCTGCCATGATGTATTGGATATACTCCCTAGTACTGAAAGATATCATGTTGTACCATTATCTGCAATGAGAGACAGTCTCTCGGGGCAAACGTAATAAAAGATTGGGCAGACCACCTTGCCATGGGGACAGGGGGACTGTAAAATGCCCTCATGGAAGAAAACAAACAATCACTTCTTGATGAAGTGCTGTTGCTTTCCGGTAAGCTTTTGAATTACCAGAGAGCATATTATGTCGATAGTAGGCCACTTGTTGCCGATACGGAATATGATCGATTGTTCGATAGACTCAGCCTTCTGGAACAAGAACATCCGGAACTGAAATTTCCTGATTCCCCTACCCAGCGAGTCGGTAGTGATCTTAGTGGGGAATTTCCTGAAGTGGTCCATACCATACCGGTGCTGAGCCTGGACAAAGCTTATAGCAATGAGGCGATCCAGTCTTGGATTTCCAAGAGCCAGCAGAAGATGCAACAGGATCTCAGTTTCGTCATAGAGGAAAAAATCGATGGTGTGTCGATGGTTCTCTATTATGAAAAAGGATTGTTGGTTCGTGCCGTAACCCGGGGAAACGGGACAGTGGGAAACGATGTCACTGCCAATATCAAGACCATTTCCTCTATACCGTTGCGTTTGCCTGTTGCCGATACCCTGGCAGTCAGGGGGAAGTCTATCTACAGAAAGCGGATTTTCTCGAACTGAACAAATCCCTGGAAGTGCCCTATGCAAATCCGAGAAATCTTGCGGCAGGGACAATCAGGAGGATCAAGAGTAGTGAAGTAGCCAAGGTTCCCCTCAAGATATTTGTGTATGAAGGTTTTTGGGAAGGGGAAAAAGAAAGGTCCTTTGGTGATCATGTCATGCTTCTTTCGAAACTCAAGGAATATGGATTTCGCGTCAACCCGACCATCGGCTTGTTTTGCAAGACGGAGGAAGAGGCAGCTTCACGACTTGTCCAGGCAGGTCTGGAGGGGCACAGTGGTTCTTTTTCAAATATCCCTGCATATATCCAAACGAGGACAGATACTCGTAAAAAACTGGATTATGAAATCGACGGACTAGTGGCAAAAGTAAATGAATTGGCCCTACGCGAACAGTTTGGCTATACAGCCCATCATCCACGTTGGGCAATCGCCTATAAATTCGAGTCTCCCCAGGCTGAGACTATCGTGGAGAAAATAGATGTTCAGGTAGGCAGGACAGGAAGGGTGACTCCGGTCGCACGGGTGAAACCGGTGGCGATAGGAGGCTCTACGGTATCGAATATTACGTTGCATAATCAGGATTACGTCGACATGCTTGAATTGGCGATAGGGGATACCGTCGAGATTTCCAAACGGGGTGATGTGATTCCTGCTGTCGAACGGGTCCTGGAGAAAAATGAAATAGGACAAGGCGTATGGAAAATGCAAGAAACCTGCCCAAGTTGCCATACTCCCTTGGTCAAGATAGGGGCCCATACGTTCTGTCCGAATCCTCTCTGTCCTGACCAAATACGAGGGAAGGTCGAGTTTTTTATCGGAAAGGGACAAATGGATATAGACTCCTTTGGTCCTGAAACAGCCTCGGCCCTTATCGAGAAGGGCTTGCTCAAGGATGTCGATGATATATATTTCCTTGATTATGCAAAAGTGCTTGGCGATACACAGGGATTTGGTGAAAAGAAAATAAGTGCCATACGTGAAGGTGTCCAGAAGAGCAAGGACCAGCCTTTTCGACGGGTGCTGGTTTCTCTGGGAATCCCCGAGTTCGGCAAGAAGGCCGTGGACCTTTTGGTTTCAAGTGGCGTCAAGTCGATGGATGAGCTCTTGGAACTTGCCCGCAGTCAAAATATCGAAAAATTGGTCGCGATCAAGCAAGTGGGAGAGAAAACAGCGCGATTGTTGGTCGATAGCCTCAATGACCCGACAATGCAAAGAAGAATTGAGGCTCTACGCCTGGCAGGGTTATGTTTTGAAGAGAAGGAAAATCAAGAGCCTTTGCTCCCGCAGATATTTGCCAATCAGACTTGGTGCGTTACCGGTTCGTTTGAACAGTTCAACCCACGGACCCTTGCCCTTGAGGAAATCGAGCGTAGGGGAGGTCGTACGGTCACTTCCATCACTGGAAAGACAACCCATCTTTTGGCGGGCACAGGAGCAGGCAGTAAGTTGGCGAAGGCCGAACAACTTTCCATCAGCATCGTAAATGAACAAAAATTCCTGGAATTGCTTTCCCAGGAAGAACCCAAGGACAAAAAAGTTGCCACTGGGACAGATTTGCAAGGTGAGTTCTCTTTTTAACACTGGTTTAGTGACTTTTTTTATAGAAACGTATATACAGGTACTAGTAAGTGGAGGATCTGTCATGCATGAACTTGCCGTTGAATTGAATGAAATATTGAAAGGTACCATCGTCGATGAAATGCTTTCCGACGTCGGACGGAGAATGTTCTTTCCCAAAGGTATCGTAGCCCAGAGTGCCGAAGCAAAGCAAAAGGCTACTCGGTTCAATGCCACTATAGGTATGGCTACCTCTGGCGGGCAACCGATGTATCTTAGCGATATCTATAATCAGTTTGTCCCCGACTCTTTTACCCCTGCAGAGCTTTTTTCCTATGCAGCAGGCGGTGGGGATCCTCAGTTGCGTGCTATCTGGAAGGAAATGATGATTGCAAAGAATCCTTTGCTCAAAGGCAAGCAATTCTCCCTTCCCATTGTTACTGCCGGATTGACCCATGGCCTGAGCAGTCTGGCCCAGCTTTTTGCCCAACATGGCGATACATTGCTTATTCCTGATTTGGCCTGGGATAATTATGAGTTGATCTTCACTCAGCAGGTCGACGCCACAGTCTCGACGTTTCCCATGTACAATAAAAAGGGCGGTTTCAATGTAGAGGGAATGAAAGAGGCCCTTGCCTCCATTCCTGAGAAAAAGGCACGGGTCCTGCTGAATTTTCCCAATAACCCTACCGGGTACACTCCTACCAAAACCGAGATGGATGCCATTGCGGAGGCCTTGATTGAATTGGCTGACTCCGGTATGAAACTCATGGTTCTTTGCGATGATGCCTATTTTGGCTTGTTCTTTGAAGAGGAGACTGCCAAGGAAGGTTTGTTCGGTCGCATTGCCAATGCCCATGACAATATCTTTGCCGTCAAATGTGATGCCGCGACAAAAGAGGAGATGGTCTGGGGGTTCCGTATTGGGTTTCTCACCTATGCTTCCAAGTCCTTGACTGCCGAGCACTATGATGCCTTGAATAAAAAGAGCCTTGGGATTATCAGAAGTACTGTTTCCAACTGCGACAGACCGGGACAGAGCCTTTTGTTGAATGCAATGAAAAACGGAAAGAACTATCTTCAGGACAAGGAAAATACCAGACTTGAGATGGAGAGAAGATTCCATACCCTGGCAAAGGCCCTGAAAAAATATGAGGATTCCGATTTGTTGAAACCCTATCCGTTTAATAGTGGCTATTTCATGGCTTTCAAATGCAAGGGTAGTTCTGAAAAACTGAGGCAATATCTTTTGAACGAGTATCAGGTTGGATGTATCAATATCCAGGATACTACGCTCCGACTTGCTTATTGCTCGGTGGAAAACGATAAGATTCCTGAACTGATCGACTTGGTCTTCAAGGCCGCGGGAGAAGCATGGAATTAAAGACAAAGCTATATCTCATAGATGATGAAGGCGAAAAATTCATGGGAATTGGGGTCCTTTGGCTTTTGCAACAGGTTCGGGAACAGAAGTCGTTGAGAAAAGCGGCTTCTGAGCTTGAATTGTCGTATTCGAAGGCCTTTGCAATGATCAGGAACCTGGAGAAAAACCTTGGAGTTGCCGTCTTGGACCGGAAAAAGGGCGGAGCAAACAGGGATGGTGCAACCTTGACTCCTTTTGCCGAGGCGTTCATCTCATTATATGAGAGCTTTGAGCTTGGTGTTAAGAAACAGGCAGCAGTGCAATATGACCATTTCGGGGAACAGCTTTTCCGCTTGCTTGATTCAACGGATAAATCGAATGATATTCACGGAGGTTCGCAATGAGTTTGACTAAGATTGATTTTTCCATTCCCAACTTGGGCGAGGCAAAGATTTCCTCCCCGATTATGATGAGTACGACTCATGATGACGGTCAGGCTGATTATGTTACTGATGATGATCATATTCTCTATAGCATTGATACCGATATCGATGGTAAGGGCCATCCCGTTCCCCGACATGAGGAAACGTTGGAAGTCGCAGGACCTCGAGCCAAGATCTACTTTAATCCAGCCCATGTACATGCAGCGATTTGTACCTGTGGTGGAATCTGCCCGGGATTGAATAATGTCATTCGTGCCGTTGTCAGATGTTTCTGGTACCGTTATGGGGTCAGAAGAATCAGCGGTGTGCAGTACGGATATCAGGGTTTGCTGGAAAATAGCCCCTGGCCTTTGATTCCCCTTGACCCGGATGTTGTTGATGATATCCAGGAAAAAGGTGGTACGATTCTCGGTTCTGCCCGGGGTGGCGGAAAACAGGTCGAGGAAATTGTTGATTCCCTTGAGAGGATGAACATCAATATCCTGGTTACTGTTGGTGGCGACGGAACCCTTAGGGGTGCCTATGATATCAGCGAGGAAGTGAAAAAGAGAAATCTGAAGATCTCTGTTATCGGAATTCCCAAGACCATCGATAATGACCTGTCCTTCATCCAGAGTTCCTTTGGTGTCGATACTGCCGTGCAGATGGCCGTTCCTGTTGTTCGCTGTGCTCATATCGAGGCAAAGAATTCCATTCATGGCATTGGTCTGGTGAAAGTCATGGGACGTGAGTCAGGGTTTATCGCCGCAAACACTTCCCTAGCCCAGAGCGATGTGAATTTCTGCCTTATCCCCGAGAACCCGTTTGATTTGGATGGTCCTGAGGGATTGATGGCAAGGTTGAAGCAAAGGATTCTCGATCGCAGTCATGCGGTAGTACTTATTTCTGAAGGGGCTGGTCAGGATTTGGTTCCCTCGACAGGGGAGACCGATGCCTCTGCAATGTCAAATATCAGGATATCGGTATTTTCTTGAAGGAACGTATCATTGCCTACTTCAAGCAGGAAGGTATCGAAACCAATGTAAAATATATTGATCCTTCCTATATCATCAGAAGTGCCCCTGCTGATTCCTTCGATTCCATCTATTGTGCAAGACTTGGAGCCCATGCCGTACATGCGGCCATGTCGGGGAAGACCCAATCCCTCATTGCCCAGGTCAATAACCGATTCGTGCATCTGCCGATCAAGGTTGCGGTAAGTACCAGAAACCATGTTGACCTGGAAGGTTCCCTTTGGAGGGATGTCCTGGAGAATACCCGCCAGCCCTTCATGATGAAGAATCATAAGTAGAATTTTTCTGTTTTATGAAATGAGGCACCGCAGAAATGCGGTGCTTTGTTGCAAAAAGGTGTTGTCTTGTTTTCAAAGGGATATGCAAAGATTTGTGCATTGATGCAATAATTTTATGAAAAACGAGGGATTGTATTTTTAATTAGTGGCATTGTAACTAAAAAGAGAGAACTTTTTTATAAAAAAACCGTTAACTGCTTGATTTTTTTTCCTGTTATTTATACTGTACGAATCAGAAAGAGAACGACATGCTTCTGCACCCGTTGGGTCGGATAGCAATTGAATCGGATTTTTTCTAACCTCCTTTTGTTCCCTCTAGGGTTTAACCTCCTTTTCCCTAGGGGGTTTTTTTGTACTTTTTTACAAATAATGTGCATAAAGGAATATTATTGTTACTTTGTGCTTTTCTTTATGTCATTATTGTTTTGAAATGCTGTTTCATTCATATATAAATCAATTGGTACCTATCGAACGTTTTGAGACTGATTATCAGGTAATCATAAAAAACCGGGCCCCTTGTGCATGACAAGAATTACCCGGTTTTTGATTTGGGACTACTTTTGGCTATAGGATATCTGCGTAAGCCTTCAGTATCGTATCATCCTTGCAACCTTCCAATACTTTTTTCGCAAGGACTTTTCCCAGCTGAACCCCTTCCTGGTCAAAGCTATTGAGGTTCCAAAGAAAACCCTGGAACATGACCTTGTTCTCGAAATGGGCAAGAAGGGCTCCCAGGGCCTTGGCATCCAGTTGTTTGCCGGTGATCACCGAAGAGTACCTGTTTCCCTCGAATTGCTTGTTTGGGTTTGTATCTTCCTTGCCACGGGCGAAGGCCACAATCTGGGCAACCAGGTTGGCGTTGAGCTTTTCCTGGCTGGTAGATCCTTCAACCACGATATCCTTGTCTTGCTGGGACTCTGAGAATCCAATGAACTGCAAGGGGACGGTATCTGTTCCCTGATGCAGCAATTGGTAGAAGGAGTGCTGTCCATTGGTCCCGCTCTCGCCGAAAATGACAGGTCCCGTAGCGTAGGCAACCGCTTCGCCCCTTCTGTTCACATGCTTTCCATTGCTTTCCATGTCAAGTTGCTGCAAATGTGCCGGGAATCGGTTCAGAGCCTGGGAATAGGGCAGTATTGCCGTGGTAGGCAACAAACATACATTACGCAGATACACTCCGATAAGGGCATCCATGAGTGCTGCGTTTTGAGTGATGTCCATTCCCAATGCAAGCTTGTCGGCTTCATGGGCACCTGAAAGCAACTGGGAAAAGGTCTCATATCCAAAAGCCAGGGAGAGAAGCACTCCGCCCACGGCACTGGTGGAACTGTACCGTCCCCCGATATAGTCATCAATGAAAAACGCTTTCAGTACTGACTCGGAGGAGGCCAGGGGGCTTGTCTTGCTGGTTACCGCTACCATATGTTTGGCCGGGTTGATTCCCTTGATACCGCTTGTCTTGATGGCCTCGATGACGAGATCCCTGTTGGTAAGGGTTTCCAAGGTGGTTCCACTCTTCGAGACCAAAATGAAGAGTGTGGATTCAAAATCTAGTCCTTCCAGGACGTTTGCCGCATCGTCGGGGTCCACATTGCTGATGAATTTTGCTGCCAGCTGACTGGAATCCTGGGATCCCTTCAAGGCAAGATACAGGGCCCTTGGTCCGAGATCGCTTCCTCCGATACCAATCTGTACGACAGTCTTGAAGGTTTTTCCCGTGGAGCCCTTGATTTTTCCTGAACGGACTTCCTCGGAGAAGGTCTTTATATTGTCAAGTTGAGTTTTATAAAATTCGCCTTTATCCTCACCATCGGCAAATACAGTGGACAAGATTTGTCCACGGGTCAACTGATGCAGGACCAGACGCTTTTCCCCGGTGTTGATGATTTCCCCGTTGAGGAGAGCAACATATTTTTCTATGAGCTGTTGCTCGTCGCTGAGTTCTTGCAGGGTTTTCAGTATTGCCTCATCCACGGGCATGGCTGCATAGTTGTAGGAAAGTCCTCCGCCTTCGGCAATGCAATAGGCTTGGATTCTGTTTTTGGTCAGTTCCTTCTTAACGTTGCAAGGTTCTTGGCTCATGAGTTGAGTAAACGAAGTACAAGAATCGATATTTTTGAATTCCATGTTGTTTCTCCTCTGATAAAAACGCCCCACCCATTGTAAAGGGAGGGGCCTATTAGTTCAAGCTTGGTTTTATTCTTCGATTTCCGGGATGCGGGTCTTGAAGCTGTCCTGAAGATCTTCCTTGCTCATCCCTTCCCTGAGAATGACGAATATTGTGTCATCACCCGCCAGGGTACCCAGAATTTCTGGGAGGGCCAGTACATCCAGGGCTATTCCTACGCTGTTTGCATGACCTGGCCTTGTCTTTATGACGCCAAAATTTCCTGAGAATTCAATGGAAAGTATTCCTCTTCGAACATCCTGGATATAGCTTTTCTCTGATTCACTTATCAAGTCATTTTCAGGGAGAGCATAATAATAGCCTGACCAGCCATCTGAGATTTTTCCTACCTTGAGCATTTTCAGATCTCTGGATAGGGTTGCCTGGGTTACTGTGTATCCTTCTACCTTGAGCATTTCAAGCAATGTATCCTGATTGTCGATACGGTTGCTCTTTATCATTTCCTTGACGACTGTCAATCGGTTATGTCTTTCCCTCATATCTCCTGCTTCTCCTGTCTTCCTATAATTAACTGAATATTTATACGTTTTACACGAATAAAGATACAGTACAATTGAACGTAATGCAAGGTTGAACGATACGGTTTTTATTGCAACCCTTGACCGAGCAGGCAATGTGGGGCATTCTACGTATAATCAAGAAGGAGTGTTATATGGTAGCTGTATTTATCGTAATTGCAATTGTGGTAATTCTCGCTCTATATTATGTCGGTGTCTACAATCGATTGATTCGATTGAAAAACCAGGGCGAAGAGGCGGCTTCTGCGCTGGATGCCCATCTTAAGCAACGATATGATCTGGTGCCGAACCTTGTAGAGACTGTAAAAGGATATGCCAAGCATGAACAGGGAACCCTTACCGCGGTGATCGAGGCCAGGAATAAAGCGATGAGTGCAACGACCCTTGAAGACAAGGATGCCGCCAACAAAGGTTTCAGCTCAACCCTCAAGTCCTTGTTTGCCCTCAGTGAAGCCTATCCTGACCTTAAGGCAAATGTTGGGTTCCTTGATCTGCAGAAACAATTGCAAAAGATTGAAGAACAATTGCTTTCTGCCCGTAAGTATTACAATGCAGTCATCAAACAATACAACACCATTACTGAAGTCTTTCCTTCCATGATTGTCGCCTCGATGTCTCATTTTACCAAAAAGCCCTATCTGACCATCGAAGAAGAGGCAAAGGCCAGGGTCGAGGTAAAATTCTAATATGAAAAAATGGTTTGCCTTCCTTGTCCTTTTTGTTGCAGGTTCATTCCTGTGGGCCTCCGATTATTATATCGATACCTACAACATGAATATTTCCGTTTCCCCGAGCAATGTCTATTCCATCCGTGAGGATTTCAAGGTTGATTTCTCCATCCCCCGTCATGGAATATACAGGGAGATCCCTGTTCGGTTCGGGAAAAAGAGGGTAGAGCTTACCAACCTCAAGAGTTCCGATCCCATTAGCCAGGATTCGGTATCTGCCGACTTCATTACGTTCCGCCTGGGCGATGCCGACAGCACCGTTGTGGGAAACAAGAATTATACTCTTTCCTATACGTATGATATCGGGGATGATGGATATACTGACTATGATGAAATGTATTTCAACCTTGTAGGTACCGGTTGGCAATGTCCCATCAAGACCTTTACCTATACCATCCGTTTCCCCAAGGCAATTGATCCCTCGATGGTCTGGGTGACAGGCGGACAATATGGATCTACCCAGCAAAGGGGCGAATTCAAGGTTTCTTCTGACCGTATGACAATTACAGGCTCTGCCAAGGATCTGGCTCCGGGAGAAGCCCTGACTATCAGGGTCCAGATGGAACAGGGATATTTTACCGGAGTGAAACCCTATAGGGACAATACGGTATTAGCTTCCATTTTCATGGCAATCCTGGGTCTTGCGCTTTGTCTTCTTGCTACCCGTATTTTCCAAAAATATGGGAAAGAGGATCCTTTTGTCCCTGTCGTAAGATTTGAACCACCGGAGGGATTCAGTCCCCTGGAGGTTGGCTATCTTGCCGATGGGAGAGTCGATAACAAGGATATTACTTCCCTGATATTCTATTGGGCTGACCAAGGATGCCTGACCATCGAGGAGACCGGGAAGAAGGAAATGACTTTCACGAAGCTCAAGGATCCTGATACAACCAAGAAACAGGAGCAGCTTTTGTTTGAGGCTCTGTTTGATTGTGGGGACGGTACCACCGTCTCCCTCAATGAGCTCGAGACGAACAAGTTTGCCTCAGCCATGCAAAAGGCGAAGAGCGGAGCCCTGTCCTATTTCAAGGGTGAGCGCAAACTGACTGACAGTACTGCCGAGAGCAAGCGTATCTTTATCGTGCTTTTTGCAGCGATCGTGGTAATCGGCAATGCAATTGCCTCAACGATTATGTATATGTCCCAAGGCACTGCCACCATGCTGGTCTTTGGCGGTTTCATAGCTTTTGCCAGTGGATTCATTACTTGGAACCTGACCCGAAAATGGGAAATCCTTGGCAAGGGTACAAAGGCTTTCAAGCTATTTTTCTCCATCCTTCTCGGTGCTCTTGCCTATGTGCTGATGATTTTCCTGCAAGTCTATATAATCGGGAATGCTGTTTCCTATGCAATCTGGATGGCAATTCCTTCCACACTCTTTCCTGTGTATCTTGCTATCCTGGTAATCGTCACAGTCAAACGCAGTGCGTATGCCAATGCGATGCTTGAACAGACCATAGGGTACCGCGAGTTCATAGACAAGGTGGAGATGGATAAGCTCAAGCTGATGATAGATAATGATCCACAACTTTTCTATCATGTTCTTGGTTATGCGATAGTGCTTGGACTGGAAGATAAATGGGCAAAGAAATTCAAGGGCCTTACTACTGAACCTCCTACTTGGTATCGTGGAACGACCTCGATGTACGATGTCATGTTTTATAGTGCCCTGGCCCATCGGTTGCATTCCAATGTCATGGAGCACACCTTGTATGCCCAGACCAGGGAGGGAGCTCGCGGTGGTGTGCATTCCTCGTTTGGTTCCAGTGGTTTCAGCGGGGGCGGTTTTGGTGGTGGTGGCGGTGGAGCATGGTAAAACCTGAAGTGGAACGCAAGAGAATTGAAAAAGGTCTATACCGTCATTTCAAGGGGGGATTGTACGAAGTCCAGGATACTGTCATAGACAGTGAGTCCCTCGCAACCATGGTGTTGTATCGCCCTGTCGGATCAAAATCCTTGTGGGTACGTCCCTATGATATGTTTGTTTCCTTGGTTGAAAGGGATGGCATAATGCAAAAGCGCTTCACGTTTGTGCAAAGTCAAACGGAAAATGGGACAACTTCCTGAACAATACATAAACGGAGCCATTGCTGGCTCCGTCCCATTACTGAATCATAGTGTGAAAATGTAAACGAGAAACAATCAAAAACTAGTCGCGGTAGTTGTTGCGTACCGGACGTGGTTTTGCAATTGCTTCGTTGACGCGAAGATTGCGTCCACCCAAATCCTTGCCGTCGAGCTGTGAAATAGCAGCCTCTGCAGCAGAATCCTCTTCCATTTCAACGAAACCGAACCCCTTGGGGCGGCGGGTTTCACGATCAATGATGATGGATGCACTGAGTACGGTACCGTACTGTGCGAACAGGTCCCGAAGTTCTTCTTCGGAAGTGTTGTAACTCATGTTACCAACATAAATTTTCTTTGCCATAAAAAGCATCCTTCACAGGTGTAGGTTCCCTGTATAAACAATAATTGCTTCATTTGGCGCAGTCTCGAACTTTTACCTGTCTGCGGGGGCGATTCAGTAACGCACACGTACGATTGGTAGGATAACGGACTAGCTGCAACTCAAAATCGAAAGCAATTAGACGTTAGCATGAGCTCTTTGCCATGTCAATTGAGCTATAGTCCATTTTTGTTATTTTGTAATCAGTATCTGCAACTCTTGCATTTATTTCTTGTTCCTTGCATGATGGGCTTCATGGACAACAACATTGCAGGTCTGATCAGCTCTTTTTCCTTTCTCGGGGGTATTCTGGTGGTTGCCTTTGCCTTGGGAAAGTATACGAAGATTTCGAGTGAGACAGTCAGAAAAATCGTACATATCGGGGTTTCTAACTGGTGGTTCCTTGAAATAGCCTATTTTACCCAGCTGAAGTATGCCTTGGTTGGTCCGATAGTCTTCCTTATTGCCAATAGTCTGTTTACTTTTTTGAATTGGGGAAAGGTAATCGGCCTGAACGATAGAAAACGTAATTATGGCTTGATATATTATCCGATTACCCTAATTCTCCTGGTATTTTTGCAGTTCAATGGGGTACTTTCGAGCCTTGCCTGCCTGATAGGTGTATTGGTAATGGGCTATGGGGACGGACTTGCAGCCCTCATTGGCATGAAGTGGGGGAAAAAGAAGTTGCCTCTTCCTTCCGGTGGCAAGACCTACATAGGAGCCATGTCTATGTTGGCAGTCAGTTTCCTGGTCAGTTTCCTATTGATTCTTTTGATGTCTTCCCTCTCTTTGGGAATGGCGTTTGCCCTGTCCTTGTTGATTGGGTTTGTAGCTTCCTTTGTCGAGGCAATTACTCCCTTGGGCATCGATAATCTTTCTGTTCCTCTTCTTTGTGCTTTTCTGGCAGGAGTTTTTGTATGATAGGAACGTATGCCAATCTGGTTCCCTTCTCGTACTCCTTGGCGAGTATTTTCAATAATTGGTTTTTCTCTCTTGACGGTGCCTTTTGGATCCTTGTCCTGGGTATGATGGCCGTGGTCCTGATTTCCTATCTGGCAAGGCAATTGACCTTGAAAGGGAGTCTCGCCGCCTTTTTCGTTGGTCTTGGTACTACTTGGATTCTTGGATTCGGGGCCTTGGGCTGTCTTTTGCTTTTTTTCCTGGCGGCAGGGGTCCTGGGGGCCATTGCAAGGACTCATAAGGCCAAGGATCTGGCAAGTATGCAGAAGAAGGGTGGCTGTCGGGATGCCCTTCAGGTTTTTGCAAACGGAGGTATGGCCCTCTTCTGTGCTTTGCTTTATGCTTTCTCTCCCTCGATGATCGTCCTTGTTATGTTCGGGGGTGCGATTGCCGAGGCGGCAAGTGACACCTTTGCCGGTGAAGTGGGGATACTTTCCAGGACGAAACCTGTTTCGATTATTACCAGAAAACCCATGCAACCTGGCCTTTCCGGGGCGATTAGCCCGCTTGGCAGTATGGCAGGGGTGCTCGGGTCCTTGCTCATTGCTCTCTGTTGGCTGGGAAATTTCCTTCCTGTCACGGGCAAGAATTTTGGGTATGCCTCGGTAATGGCCCTTGGTGGTTTCTCTGGTTGCATCCTTGATAGCTTTCTTGGGGCTACGGTACAGGCTCACTATCTTGATGAGGACACGAATACCTTGACGGAGCATCCTTTCCTGCATGGAAAGCAGTTGTCTCTTGTCAGGGGAATTCGGTGGATTGACAATGATATGGTCAACCTTATCAGTAATATCTTTGGATCTTTATTGGCAGGAGCCCTTGCGCTGACAATAGGGTAATTGATTTTTTCTCTTGCTTCTCATCGTTTTTATTTGTATGTTACATCACGGTGGGCGTTACGGTACGCTTTCCCATTCGTTTATTACGAACTAAATATTCTTAAGTGAGGATATAAGTATGGCAAAACAATTGCAGTTCAATGAAGAGGCTCGGAAGTCTTTGGTGACAGGTGTCGAAAAGATCTCCCGTGCAGTAATGGTTACGCTTGGCCCAAAGGGTCGGTTGGTTGTCCTTGACAAGAAATTCGGTGCTCCTACCGTTACCAAGGACGGAGTCTCCGTTGCTCGTGAGATTGAGTTGGAAGACCCGTTTGAAAACATGGGAGCCCAGCTTTTGAAGGAAGTTGCCACCAAGACCAATGATGTCGCCGGTGACGGAACCACGACCGCTACGGTCCTTGCCTGGTCTATTACCAAGGAAGGTATGAAGAGTGTTGCGGCGGGAGTCAACCCCATGGGTATCCGTCGTGGTATTGACAAGGCTGTTGCCGATACAATTACTGAAATCAAGAAACAGGCAAAGATGATCAAGGACAAGGAAGAGATCTCCCAGGTCGCAACCATCAGCGCCAACAATGACCGCACAATCGGTGATGAGATTGCAAATGCAATGGAAAAGGTCGGTCTGGACGGTGTCATTACCGTTGAAGAATCCAAGACGATCGAAACCACCACTGATTTTGTCGAGGGCATGCAATTTGATCGTGGCTACCTGTCATCTTATTTCTGCAATAATCATGACACCATGACCTCAGTCATGGAAGACCCGTTCATTCTCATCTACGACAAGAAAATCTCCAACATGAAAGAGTTGCTTCCTGTTCTTGAGAAAGTTGCCCAGACCAGCAAACCCTTATTGATCATTGCCGAGGATGTCGATGGTGAAGCCCTTGCCACCTTGGTTGTCAATAGTGTTCGTGGAATCTTGAACGTAGTGGCTGTCAAGGCTCCTGGGTTTGGCGATCGCCGTAAGGCCATGCTTGAGGATATCGCGGTCTTGACCGGTGGTCAGGTGATCAGCGAGGAACTTGGCCTTAAACTTGAGAATGCTGATATTTCCCAACTTGGACGTGCAAAGAATGTCAAGGTCGAGAAAGAAAATACCACTATTATCAATGGAAGTGGCAAACAAGCCGATATCAAGGACAGGATTGCCCAGATCAAGGCCCAGATTGGTGATACCACCAGTGACTACGACCGTGAGAAGCTCCAGGAACGTTTGGCAAAGCTTGCTGGTGGAGTTGCCGTGTTGAATGTTGGCGCAGCCACCGAGGTTGAGCTGAAAGAAAAGAAACATAGAGTGGAAGATGCTCTCAGTGCCACCCGTGCCGCTATTGAAGAGGGCGTCATCCCTGGTGGTGGTGTGGCTTTGGTGCAGGCAGCCAAGGTTCTTGAGGGAATGGATCTTTCCAAGCTTTCCGAAGAGGAAAGGGTTGGTTACAAGATTGTACGCCGCGCTCTTGAGGAACCTATCCGTCAGATTGCAGAGAATGCCGGTCTTGACGGGGCTATCATTGCCGACAAGTGCAAGAACGAGAAACCTGGAATTGGTTTTGATGCAGAAGCCTTGAAATGGGTCAACATGTCCGATTGCGGCATCATCGATCCTGTCAAGGTGACGCGTAGTGCTTTGCAGAATGCTGCTTCCATCGCAGCTTTGATTCTTACTACTGAATGTGCCATCACCGACATTCCTGCACCGGCTGGTCCAGCCATGCCTGCAGGCGGAGAGGGTATGGGCGGAATGATGTAAGGTCAAAAACCTTCCGGATAGGCCGCGAAGAAGTAATTCTTTGCGGCCTTCTTTGTGTGTTTATTGATTTTTATACTGCGAATGGTAAAACTTGACTACCATAGCTTGAACGTGATACTTTTATCGGTACTTGGAAAATTGGATGCGAAGTGCGTATTCCATCCCTTTCAGGCATCCAATTTTTACTAAAAGCGAGGATTCAACCATGCTGTCATTACTTAGTGCTTTGGCAACCCCAGAAGCTTCTGGAGCTTCAGGAAGCTCTTCCGGTTCGATGATGACGACGTTTGTTACGTTTGGTCTCATTATCGTAATCTTTTACTTTCTTATCATCAGACCCCAAAAGAAGCGCGACAAAGAAACCAAGGATATGCTTTCTGCTATCAAGAAAGGCGATAAAGTGGTTTCGATCGGAGGAATCCACGGAACGGTAATGGCTGTCAAGGAGACAACTGTTGTTGTTAAAGTTGACGATAATACCCGTATGGAGTTTTCCAAGAGTGCCATCAGCAGCATCGTAGACAAAAAAGCCGAGACTGCTTCCGCGGGCAAGAAGAAAACCAAGAAAGAAGAAAAAGCAGACGAGAAAGTTGAAAAGATCAGTGCTCCAGAGAAGGCTGAGGCTACCGATGCGACCGTTGTTGAGACGGCCCCTGAAACTGAGAAATAAAATAAATATTATAGAGACATTCTGGAGAGTATCATGAAAAAACGGAGTCGTCTGGTGATTGTTCTTTTTGTTGTTCTGATGTGCGGATATTTTTTGTATCCGACTTTTAAGTGGTACGGTGGAGTACCCCAGAGCACCAAAGAATTGGCAACAGGCTCGAACGTGCAGATCAAGGAATATTCACGCGGACAAGCTTCGCGGGATCTTCGTGCACTTAAGGAATTGGCAGCAAAGGATTCCCTTGCTGCACTTCCTAACGAGTATGGGTATCTGAAGGACGTGGCAAAAGCCAATTATAAGGCTATGAAACAGTCTGTCCCGAAGACATGGACGGTAGAAGCCCTTTTGGGAGGTTTCTATAGTGAACAAGATGTGTTTGATGCCTGTGAAAATCACTATCGCACTGAATTGCTTGCCTACAAGAAATTGAGCAACAAGGCTTTGCAGCTGGGCTTGGATCTCCGTGGAGGCATGAGCATCTTGCTTGAAGCCGACAAGGCATCCTATGAGGCGAAGAAGGGTTCTTCTGCTTCAGCTACCGAGATTACGGCTGTTGTCAATCAGGATATTGAGATTCTTCACAAACGTATCGACCAATTCGGTGTAAGTGAACCAAACATTCGTTTGCAGGGAACTGACCAGATTTTAATTGAAATCCCTGGTGCCGCGGATCCTGAACGCGTAAACTCCTTCCTCCGTGGAAAGGGTTCCTTGGTGTTCAAGATGGTGGATAATGATCTTACTTCCCAGTTGAATGAGTATTATAAGGCCAATCCTTCTGAAGTCTATACTGATACAGGAGCTCTCAAGCAACCTGCTTTCCTTCCAGCTGGCAAGATTGCAACCGGTTACTATATAAGCGACAAGTATGGTATTGATGAATTGAAGAATTTCGTAGTCGTAAGTGAAGAAGTCGGACTCGATGGCAGCCATTTGCAGAGTGCTACCACAAGTTCTGATGGCATCACCGGAAAACCTGTAGTCAACTTCCAGCTCGATGATGTTGGTGGTGATATTTTCTATAAACTGACTTCAACCCATGTAAATGACACCCTCGCAGTCGTGATGGATGGAAAAGTCAAGGCTATGGCAACTATCAACGAAGGTATTCGAAGTTCCGTTCAGATTTCTGGATTTACTTCGGCAGAAGCCAATGATCTGGCAATCGTGCTTCGCACCGCTGCCCTTCCCATTGAACTTACCGTTTCCAGCCAGTCGGCTGTTGGTGCTACCTTGGGTGAGGATGCCGTTGCTGTTGGTTTGAAGGCCATTGCCCTTGGATTGGTGCTAGTCGTTATCCTGATGTTTGCCTTCTATAGCATCAGTGGCTTGGTAGCTGACCTTGCCTTGATTTTCAACTTGTTTATCATGATGGCTATTCTTTCTGCCTTCAATTTTACCTTGACGTTGACAAGCGTCGCCGGTCTTATCCTGACTTTGGGAATGGCTGTCGATACAAACGTCATTATCTTTGAGCGTATGAAGGAAGAACGGCGACTGAAAAAGTCTCCCCAGGCCGCTGTAAAGGCAGGCTTCGATAAAGCTTTCTGGACAGTCATGGATGCAAATATCACAACGATCATTGCGGCTTTGGTTCTCTCCCAACTTGGTAGCAGTACTGTTCAAGGTTTTGCAAACACCTTGGCTATTGGTATCATAAGCTCCTTGTTTACTGCCTTGTTTGTATCGCACTTGATTTTTGATGCAGCAGTAACGGACCGTGAAGGTAAGAAGTTGCGTATCAGCTGGAGGAAAAACTAAATGCTTAAGAAAGATATTCCTGTTATCAAAGTCCGCTGGTTTACCAGCATTTTGGCAGCAATCCTCTTGGTTTCTGGTATTGTCGCGCTCATTGTCAACGGAGGGTTTAACCTTGGTGTTGACTTTGAGAGTGGCTTGAGTCAGAGAATTCAATTTGCTCCCACTGGTCTGAATGTTGCTTATTCAGGTAGCAATGATGCCACACTCTCTATTTCTGGGTCTGCCCTTGTTTTGGAAATTAGAGGTGGAGAAGGAGTTTCTACCACAACTTTTGACTCTGCGGCCTATCCGACTGCAGCAGATCTTGCCACTGGTTTAGCCAAGATAGCCAAGATTTCCGCGACTGCCGTCGACGGAACCTTGAAGACTTCCGATTTGCTTTCTGGATATGGGTTTCCTGCAACCTTGTCCACAACGCCGACTTCCTTGAATTTCAAGGCCTCTGGAACCAAGACCATTGATACGGTTCGTGCGGCTCTCTCTTCTGTAGGAAACGTCAAGGTGCAGACCATCGGGGCAAGCGAGAACCAGACCTTCCAGGTCAGGCTCGGAATCAAGGATGGTGATACTCAGTCCTCCATGGAAAATGCAGTGACTGCAGCCCTTGATGCCTATTTTGGGAAAGGCAGTGCCGTAATTCTCCAGAGCGATTATATCGGTGCAAAGTTCAGCGCTTCCTTGGTCTCGAGTTCCATTCTTGCAATTGTCGTTGCAATGGCCTTGATTCTGGTGTATGTCTGGATTCGGTTCCGTTTTGCTTTTGCCGTTTCTTCCTTGATTGCCCTCATGCACGATGTCTTGATGATGCTCGGTGCAATTGCGATTTTCCGTTTTGAGTTCTCTGGTACCACTATTGCGGCACTATTGACCATTATCGGTTATTCGTTGAACAACACCATTGTTATTTTTGACCGCGTACGTGAAAATATCGGTTTGCATAAAGGTGAACCCCTTGCAACCCAGGTTGACAGAAGTGTAACCCAGTCGTTGACTCGAACGATTATGAGTGGTGTCACTACCTTGGCTGCAATTGCGCCTTTGGCTATCTTTGCTTCCGGTGATATCAAGATGTTTGCAATTAACATGCTCTTTGGAATCGTCTTTGGTACGTATTCATCCAACTTTCTCGCTCCTTCCTTCCTGTATTGGATCAGCAAGGCGCAGAAAAAAGATAATGCTGTCGAGAAGGCCCCTGCAAAGGTTTGATTTGCTGCATTGCTGAAGTAAGACGCCTCCGTGGGGATTCCTTGCGGTGGCGTTTTTGTTTTTGGAGAGAACTATGGAACTGATTCTTTCAGATACTATGGGCTATTGTGGTGGTGTTTCCAGGGCGATTGATTTGGTGGAACAGGCGATTCAAATGTCCCATAAGTTGAAAAAACCTGTCTATTCCGTCGGGAAAATCATTCATAATGAACAGGTTTGTGATCTTCTTGCTGCCCAGGGACTTGTCGTAATAGAATCCCCTGAGGGTCATGAACCAGGACTGGTTGTCTTGCGTGCTCATGGTATTCCCGATTCCCTGTACCGTGGTTTTGTGGACGCAGGCTTTACGATCATTGATGCCACCTGTCCTGTAGTGAAAAGAAATCTTGCCCTTATCAAGGAATACAGTAAGGAATACACTATAATTATCATAGGAATGGAAAAACATCCTGAGACGATTGCCATGCAAGGAGTTGAGCGAGAGGGTATCCTTTGTTCTACGATTCTGGTAAATGATTGCAGTCAGATAGCCGCTCTTCCCTCAGATGGTAACTATGCCGTATTTGTGCAAACAACCTACGAGAGGTCGCTTTTTTATAAAATCCGTTCTGCCATCAGGGTTCAGGAGGCAAAGGGCACTGCTTTTGTTTTTGTAAACAATGTATGTCCCAGCTCCCGAAACAGACGTAACGCAGCCTTGCAATTATGTTCCCGATGTGAGGCCCTTGTGGTGGTCGGAGGGAAAAAAAGTGCCAATACGGAAGCCTTGTTTGCCTTGATTCAGCAACAAGGGAAAAAAGTTTGGCATATCGAAACGAAAGATGAAGTGACGGCGGAGATGCGAAGCTATTCTCCCTTGGGCCTTACTGCAGGAGCCTCGACTCCGCTTTCAACCATTGAAGCTGTCCGAAAAAGATTACTGGAGGAAGAATAAGCCATGCAAGAAGACAGACGGGGGATACCTATACCCACGATAAAGCGCTTTCCCTCTTACCTAAGGCTGTTAAAGCAGTATCTTGAGGAAGGAAAGGAAATGGTGTCGGCGACTACCCTCGCTGATGAACTTGGTTTGAAACCGATACAGGTACGAAAGGATATTTCTTGTACAGGTATCGAAGGAAAACCAAAGGTTGGATTTAGCATTACGTATTTAATTGAGGCCATCATCCATACTCTTGGTTGGGATAATGCCACCGATGCTGTCCTGATCGGAGCAGGCCATCTTGGTTCAGCGCTTTCCCGATACGAGGGATTTGAAAGCTATGGACTGAAAATTGTTGCCGCCTTTGATATCGATAAAAATAAATGCGGGACAAAGCTCGGGGAGGTTTCTGTTTTTCCCTTGGATAGTCTGAAGGAATATATCAAGGAAAATCATGTGAATATCGGAGTCATCGCCGTTCCTGCCATTCAAGCCCAGGGAATAGCGGAGTTGCTTGTGGATTGCGGGATTCTGGCGATTTGGAATTTTGCTCCCAAGGATCTGAAACTGCCTGAACATGTCGTAGTCCAAAGGACGGATTTGGCTACAAGTTTTGCGGTTCTGTCGGCAAAGGTCAGACGCAAGATGGCCAATGAAGAGTTGTCGGGTGAAATGGATGAGTGGTAGATTTTAAGCTGAGAAAATGGGATAGTATACTGCTATCCCATTATTAATATAACAACAGTAATATTAACTGCTTAAAAATGCGTTAAACATGAAATTAAATACATGTAAAAACGCTATAAATTTCATATTTAAGATTTTATTGACTATTTTACGGTAAATTGCTAGCATATCATAATAAAAGTGGGGTTTGTGATGGAAAAGGTGAAGGTCGAATTATGTATGGGGAGTTCCTGTTTTGCCCGGGGAAATTCACAGGCGCTTGCAAATCTGGAAAGTTATATTTCAGAGAACCATCTGGAAGACCAGGTTGAATTGATCGGTCACCTTTGTCTGGGTGCTTGTTCTGGTGGTCCCAATTTGAAAATTGATGATGTTGCTTTTTCTGGCGTCAAAAGCGAATGTGTTGTAGACTTGCTCCTTGAAGCACTTGCCAAGCATGAAAAGCCCTGAGGGGGAAACTGCAATGATACATCCAATATACACTGAGTTGACCGAATGCAGGGATTGTTATAAATGTGTCCGTTCCTGCCCCGTCAAGGCTATCCAGGTCAAGGATGGTTCTGCCGTGGTGGTCAAGGACCGCTGTATTTATTGCGGCCATTGTGTTGATACCTGTCCTTCCCATGCAAAAAAAATACGCAATGACCTTTTCCGGGTACAACAATTTCTCAAGAGTGGAAGAAAGGTATATTGCAGTTTGGCACCTTCCGTTGCCTCGGAATTTCCTCATTCAGTGGATGCAATTCTTGTTGCACTTCAGCGTTTGGGGTTTTTTGCCATAAGCGAGACAGCCATCGGAGCTACCTTGGTCAGTGCAAGTATCGAAAAATATGCCGAGGAGCATGGGGGTGAATGCCCCTGGATTTCAACAGCTTGCCCCACTGTGGTGCAATTGGTGCGGAAATATTATCCTGCCTTGGTTCCTAATCTCAGCAAGGTTCCTTCGCCCTTGCAATGTCATAGTGCCTATCTCAGGTCTCTGTATGGCGAAGATATCGGGATCGTTTTTATCGGCCCTTGCATTGCCAAGAAGGTGGAAGCCGATGATACTCCGGGATATCCTGATTTTGCCCTTACCTTCGGGGAGCTTCGAGCCTGGTTGTCCCAGGAGAATATTGAGCTTGCCGCTATCGAGGAAGAATTGGATGGCCATTCCGTGGAAATTCCCTCGTTTGTACCCTGTGCCGCCGGTAAATCGACTTTCTATCCAGTGGAAGGTGGCATGATAGCCTCCCTGAAATGGGGAAACAATCCATTCCAGACCAGTGCGGTCGCTATCAGCGGTTCCGAACAGGTTATCGGAACACTTCGTGAATTACCGCCTTTCGGTACGGATAAGGATTCTGATTTCCTGGAGTTGCTTTTTTGCGAAGGGGGATGCATCAACGGACCCGGAAATCTGAAGGGGCGTTCTTCTGCATTCAAGAAAGGGTATGCCAGCAGATATACGAAAAACAGAATTCAGGAAAACCGAGAAATCTTCAAGGCTCCCGCTCCTTTTGTCGATCTGCTTTTGTCCGAAGGCTACAAGCTTATCAAGGAACCCCAGGTTGGCCTGAGTGCCCAGATGGGAGCCCTTCCAGCCAAACATTCCGAGCAAGAGATCGAGAAAGCGCTGAAAGAGTTGGGGAAGGTTGATAAGTCAGATGAGTTGGATTGTGGTGGGTGTGGCTATAATAATTGCAGGGAAATGACCATTGCCTATCTTGACGGAATGGCAGAACCCGAAATGTGCGTAACCAAGATGCGTAAGGAAGCACAGAATAAAATCGATGTCCTTTTGCGAACCATCCCCATAGGAGTTGTCATTGTTGATGACCAACTGAAAATTGTTGACTGCAACAATGGTTTTCTCAATATGTTTGGTGATGTGGATTATATGGTGGAGAAAGAGATACTGGATCTTATCGGTGGCTTGCCCTTGGAGCGCTTTGTTCCCTTCTTTGACAAATTCCGTGAACAGTTTTCCAAGCCAAAGACAGAACAATATCGACTGCATTACCAGGATAGGTTCTTGCGGGTAACCTTTTTTTCCGTAGAAAAGCAACGATTGGTCGGAGCTTTGTTCGAGGATGTAACTACACCTACCGTTCGAAGGGAGACTGTCGTCAAGAAAGCGGAGGATGTTATCCAAAAGAGTTTGGAAACAGTGCAACAGATTGCTTCCCTGTTAGGGGAAAATGCCGCGGATACGGAAATTATGCTCAATAGTTTGATAGATGCCTTCAAGGTTCCTGAGGGTGGAGAGATTGATGGGTTTACCCGTGATGAACAACAGGATTTTTCATGAATGATATTTTCATTGATGTCGATTATGCCCAGATATACAAAAGTGGGCAGCAGATAGGGGGAGATGTATTCCTTTTATCGCGCAATCCTGACAGCAACCAGATTGTCTGTACCTTGAGTGATGGTCTGGGAAGCGGGGTAAAAGCCAATGTGCTTGCGAGCCTGACAGCACATATGGCTCACAAGTTAAGCTTCAGTCCAATGGATTTGACTCATTCGGCAAAGATAATCATGAATACGCTTCCTGTTTGCAAAGAGCGGAAAATTAGCTATTCGACCTTTACCATTGCCGATATACGTCATACTTCCTTGGAGGATATCCAGGTGAATCTCGTAGAGTATGACAATCCCCTTGCCTTGCATTTCAGGGGAAAGGAATCGCTTTCGTGGGAACGGGAAAGGATTAATCTGATGAGGGAAGGGGCTTTCAAGCGGGAAGAGCTTGCTTGTTCCCATTTTACGATAGCCGTAGGTGATCGCCTGCTTATGTTCAGTGATGGGGTGACCCAGGCGGGTTTGGGCAAAACCTTGCCCCTTGGTTGGCGACTCGAGGGAGTCAAAAAATATGCTGGGGAAATTATAGAAGGGAATCCAGGTATTTCCTCGCACGATCTCTCACTTTGTTTGGTGCAGAAGGCGAATAGCCTGGATGGACTTGCTTCAAAGGATGACATTACGTGTGTTGCAGTCTATGTTCGGGCTCCCCGGAGAACGCTTATTGTAACAGGTCCCCCGTTCACAAAGGACAAGGATGAGCTATTGGGGGAGAAGATTTGTCAATTCGAGGGAAAAAAGATTGTCAGTGGAGGAACCACAGCCTTGATCGTCTCGCGGTTGTTTGACAAGAAGCTGAAAGTTGACATGCACTGCTGGTCTCCAGATGTTCCGCCTTCCTCCAGCATGGAAGGGATAGACTTGGTAACCGAAGGTATGCTTACCTTGAGTAAAGTTGCAAATGTGCTTGAGGCAAAAATTCCTATACACAAGCTGCCGAACGATGCTGTCAAAAAGTTCGTGGAGATTTTACAGGATAGTGACCAGGTGCACTTTATTGTCGGAACCAAGATAAACGAGGCACATCAAGATCCAAACATTCCGGTGGAGATTGGTATTCGGAGAACGATAATCGGGAGGCTGCGAAAGGCTCTCGAAATAAATTACTTGAAAGAAACCTCGCAAGAATACTTGTAGGGGAATAAAATATAGAGAGGAGTTACGTATGAGCAAGAAAGAAAAAGTAATAGTGAGAATTTGCGTAGGAACTGCCTGTTTTGTCCAAGGTGGTGCCGATTTGCTGCTGTATAACGATTTTCTGGATCCAGTAGTTCTTGCAAACTGCGATATAGAGGGTATTTCTTGTCTCAATATGTGCAAGAGTACCAAGGATTCTTCCAAGAATGTAAAGCCTCCTTTTATCAAGATCAATGAAAAAATCTATGATGATGTAACACAGGAGAGGTTCTGCAAATTATTAGCGGAGGCGGTAAATGCTTGAACTGAACAATCAGTACACGTTGATCAAACGAAAAGTACAGACTGAAGTCCTTAAGCAATTTTTTGATGACACCCTGACTCAAGATGCGGATAAGATTCCGTTTACGATTATTCCCAAGGACCGTATTCCGACTCGTTGCTGTATCTACAAGGAACGGGCAATGATTCGTTATAGGATTATGGCTTTGCTCGGAATCAATATCGAAGAATATGACGATGAAATGAAACCCTTGACCGAGTATGTGAAGGAAGTCCTGGCCAAGGATACTCCTCCGTTGCCAATTTTGACAACTATCAGTACGGCCTGTTCCTCTTGCCCGCCTGACCGGTACCTCATAAGTGATGCCTGCCGAGGCTGTTTTGCACGTCCCTGTCTGGCCAACTGCCCGAAGGATTGCATTTCCTTTCTCAATGGACAAGCCCATATCCAGGAAGATCGTTGCATACGGTGCGGAAAGTGCAAGGAAGTTTGTCCCTTCCATGCAGTGGTGCATATTCCTGTGCCTTGTGAAGAAGCCTGCCCTGTAAACGCCATAAAGAAAAATGAGGCAGGATATGTTGAGATAGACTACAAAAACTGCATCAGTTGCGGAAGATGTGCAATGAGCTGTCCCTTCGGTGCAATCGTCGAACGGTCGGGACTCCTTCCCGTGGTAAAGATGCTCAAGGCAGGAGACGATGTCACTGCCATGATTGCTCCTTCGATTGAAGGACAATTTCCGGGTACTTTGGGACAGATCAAGCAAGCTCTGTTGGTTTCGGGGTTTACCAGGGTTATCGAAGTTTCCCAGGGAGCAGAGGTGACCAGTGATCATGAGGCGGAGGAACTGACCCGCAAGAAAGAGAACCATGAAGGTTACATGACTACCAGTTGTTGCCCGGCCTATATGGAGATAGTTGACAAGCATTTACCCTTTTTGGCAACCAAACGTTCGACAGCCAGGACTCCGATGGGATATACGGCGGAAATAAGCAAAAAGAATTTCCCCGAGTCAAAGACTATATTCATAGGGCCATGTCTTGCAAAGAAAGTGGAAGGTGCCCGGTCTGCTGATGTCGATGGGGTGATTACCTACAGTGAACTTGCTTCTTTGTTCATGGCAAAAGGTGTGGATGTCAGGGAACTGGAAGCTGCGGATCTTGGTGATACCTCCACGTTCGAGGATTGCAGGGGCTTTGCCGTAACGACAGGTGTTGCCAGTTGTGTGGTCAGTCGCCTGAAGGAAGATCTTGAAATCCAGACGATGCCGATAAATGGAGTGGACAAGAAAATGTTCCGCATGATGAAAGTTTGGGAAAAACGTCCGCCTGAAGTGGATTTGATCGAGGTGATGTGCTGTGAAGGGGGTTGTATCAATGGCCCCGGAACCATTGTAAAACCTTCGGTTGCCCTCAAGCTCCGTGGAGGAAACAATGCGGCGACTCCGGTAAAATCAATGCGTGATCCTCTTAAGATGATGGAAAAGAAATGACAACTCCCATCACGGGGCAACTCGGATTGTCTCTTTATGATCAGGTTGCAGCCCTTGTCGATCCTTGGGAGGGGAGCCTTGAGCGACGATATTGTCATCTTTGCAATGTCGCCGCTTTGCTCTGGGCTCATTTTTCTGAGGTGAATTGGACGGGGTTCTATGTACGGGAAGGCATTTCAAGACATTTGGTTCTCGGACCGTTCCAGGGTAAGGTGGCTTGTACTGACATTGACTTTGAAAGAGGGGTTTGCGGAAAAGCAGCGACCACGGGTCAAAGCCAATTGGTGAAGGATGTCCACCTTTTTCCCGGACATATTGCCTGTGATGGAGCCTCCAATAGTGAACTGGTTGTCCCCATAGTTGATTGCTGTGGTCAGGTTGTGGCTGTCATGGATCTTGACAGCCCTTTGGTGGACCGCTTTACCGAAGATGATCAGATTTCTTTGGAACGGGTGGCAAGTTTGCTTTCCCAAAGACTTTGGTCTTGACTATTTTATCTAATGTGAGCATTCTTACTGCAAGGCATTGAGAAAGACGAGTAAACGGTATCGAGGCAACAGAGAGGATTCCCTTGGTTGAGAGGAATCTGGCAAGCGCCCGTTGAAAACCCCTTTTGAGCCGCATATCGAACGGGAAACCCAGTAGGTTATGCCGTATTCCTACGATACAGGAACATGAAGCGTCTTCTCCGGCGAAAAAGAGTCGGAAAGGAAGCAAGGTGGAACCGCGGAAACATGAGAACCTTCATGCCTTCGTCCTTGCCGTACTACGGAAACGTAGCGGAGGGTGAAAGCACGAAGGTTTTTTTTATTTGACTGAATGCCCCTTTTGAAAAGGTGGAAAGGAGATAGACATGGCTAAACAGGAAATGGGAGATGAAAAGCTCTCCAAGATCCGTCACTCGATGGCCCATGTAATGGCTGAAGCTGTGCTGGAGATGTTCCCCTCAGCCCAGATTGCCATCGGACCGTCGATTGAAAATGGATTTTATTATGATTTTGAATTGCCAAGGCCTTTGGTAACCGACGATTTGGAAGAAATTTCAACGTTGATGAAGAAGATCATTGCAGAGGATAAGAAGTTTGTCCGTACCGTCGTAACACGGGATGAGGCAAAGGCTGCCTTTGCCGACCAGAAATACAAACTTGAGTTGCTTGCGGCAATCCCTGAAGGGGAGGAGGTATCCCTGTATAATCAGGGGGGATTTACCGATCTCTGCAGAGGTCCTCATGTTGAGTCCACCAAGGAATTGCGTGGCGATTCCTTTAAGTTGATGAGTATTGCAGGTGCTTACTGGAGAGGTAAGGAGTCAAATCCGATGCTTACCCGTATTTATGGTACTGCTTGGGCAAACCCCAAGGACCTGAGACTGTATCTGCAACATCTCGAGGATGTGGAGAAACGAGATCATCGGAAGCTTGGCAAGGAACTGGATTTGTTCAGCCTTCATGAAGAAGCAGGTCCGGGGCTTGTCTATTGGCATCCGATGGGGGCCAGGGTTCGTCTTGCCATCGAGGATTTTTGGAGAAAGGAACATTACGCAAACGGGTATGAATTGGTTTATACCCCGCATGTCGGAAAATCCTGGCTTTGGGAAACCAGTGGTCATCTTGGCTTCTACAAGGAAGGTATGTACCCTCCTATGGAGATGGACAAGAGCGACTATTATGTGAAACCCATGAACTGTCCCTTCCATATCATGATTTACAAGAACAGCAAACGGTCCTATCGGGACTTGCCCTTCCGTTGGGCTGAACTCGGGACTGTGTATCGATATGAAAAGGCCGGTGCCTTGCATGGATTGATGCGAGTCAGGGGCTTTACCCAGGATGATGCCCACTTGTTTGTCACTCCCGAACAGATGGATGATGAGATCAAGGAAGTCTTGCGATTCTCCTTGTATATGCTTCATTCCTTTGGTTTTGTGGATATAAAGGCCTATTTGTCTACCCGACCTGAAAAAGCTGTCGGCGATCCTGCTCGATGGGATGATGCCACCGAGGCTTTGCGCAAGGCTATCGTGGCCGAAGGGTTGAGCTATGAGGTGGATGAAGGCGGCGGTGCTTTCTACGGACCAAAGATTGACTTGAAAGTCAAGGATGCCATTGGCCGTGAATGGCAGCTTTCAACGGTGCAGTTTGATTTCAATATGCCCCAACGCTTCAATATGACTTTTGTGGACCGTGATGGCGTGGAGAAGCAACCGTATATGATTCATCGGGCCTTGCTTGGTTCCATCGAGAGATTCTTTGGTGTTCTGGTTGAGCACTATGCGGGGGCTTTCCCTCCATGGCTTGCCCCTGAGCAGATCAAGGTAATTCCTGTCGGTGAGGCTTTTTACGATTATGCCGGGAAAGTCGAGGCTCGCTTAAAATCCGAGGGTTTCCGTGTAAGTGCCGACCTAAGTGATGACAGGATGAATGCGAAGATTCGTTCTGCCCAGCAGATGAAGATTCCCTACATGGTTATCCTTGGGGAAAAGGAACAGCAGGATGATCTGGTTTCCGTACGGTATCGTAACGGAAAGCAGGAGAATGGTTTATCTACTGCTGAGTTCATCGCTTTGGTAAAGTCCAAGGTTGAAAGCAAGGAACAACTGTAGGGGATATTCCCTGCAGTTGGGCTTTTTGGTAAAGTATGTTTGACAAAAGCCGGAGAAATACCGGCTTTTGTTGTTATCGGAGGTATTCATGACGAAGGACAAGGCTTTTTCCCGATTGGAGAAAATGGATCGCCAACTGGTTATGCTCGAGCATATTGAGGCAGTACTTTCCTGGGATCAGGAAATTGCATCTTCAAAAAAGGGAATGGACGAAAGGGCCCAGCAAATGGGCTGGCTTTCCACTGAAAGCCATGAACTTGCCTGTGGGAATGAGATGGGTGAGGTATTGGCCAAACTAGGTGCCGATGAAACTCACGGTGAAGGCGAAGGCAATGATGATTTTGAGAAGGCCTTGATTCGGATCCGGTTCAGGGTCTGGGAAAAAGAGCGTAAAATGCCTCTTGAACTGGTCCGTGGCTTAAGCATCGAAACTTCCCTTGCCCATGAAAGTTGGGTAGAAGCCCGGAAGAAGAATGACTGGGGTTTGTTTGAACCTCATCTTGGAAAGATTATCGATTTGACTCGGGAGAAAGCTGCTTGTTATGCCAAGGAAGGTTCTTCCCAATATGATGTATTGCTTGATGATTATGAGCAAGGGATGAAGACTTCGACGGTCAAGGCCCTGTTTGACAGCGTTAAGCCTTCTTTGGTTTCGTTGGTGAGACATCAGGAACAACGTAACGTCGATGATTCGTTTTTATTGAAAGAGTATCCCATCGAAAAACAACAAGCCTTTGCCAATCGGGTTCTTACCGATATGGGCTTTGATTTTGACAGGGGGAGTTGTGCAGTATCCGTCCACCCCTTTACCTCGACTCTTGGATGTGATGATATACGGATTACTACAAGATATACTGATCCCAGTGTAATGGATTCTTTCTATTCTTCCGTACATGAGGGTGGTCATGCCTTGTATGAGATGGGAGCCTCCCAGGGGAGACAAAAGGGGACAAGCATTGCCAATGGGGCATCCATGGGTATGCATGAATCGCAAAGTCGGCTTTGGGAGAATATGATCGGAAAGAGCGAAGCTTTCTGGATTCATTATTTTCCCTTGTTCAAAAAAACCTTTCCTTCCCAACTGGAAGGCATCGACTTGGTGCGATTCGTAAAGGCCATCAATAAGGTTTCTCCTGGATATATCCGTACCAATGCCGATGAAGTGAGCTATAGCTTGCATATTATTCTTAGGTTTGAATTGGAACAGGCCATGTTGGATGGATCGCTTGCTCTTAGGGATGTTCCCGAGGCCTGGAACAAGAAAATGAAGGAATTGCTGGGAATCGAGGTTCCTACATGCAGTAAAGGGGCTTTGCAGGATGTCCATTGGAGTGGCGCTGACTTTGGCTATTTCCCCACGTATGCACTGGGAAATTTCTATGGGGCACAGATCTGGGAAAAATTGAATACGGAACTGGATAGCGAGGATTTGCTCCGAAGAGGAAAGTTGAAGGAGTTGGGTTCTTATCTGAATAGAGAGATCTATCAGAAAGGATCGCTGTATAGTCCGATGGATTTGCTTGTCAGGACAACGGGAAAAAGGCTTGACGCGAATCTGTTCACAAAGTACCTTGATAACAAATTCAACCATCTGTTTGGCTAATAAAGGATTTCCATGAATATTCCAAATAAGCTTACTGTATCAAGATTGATAATGGCTCCCTTGTTTTTTATATCCTTCAGTCTTCCTCTGTGGTTCGGTCCGGAATTGGGAACCCTTTCTTCTCTATTGACCATTGTTTTGCTTGCCCTTACGGAGGTCACTGATTTGCTGGACGGGATAATTGCACGTAAATACAATCTTGTAACCGATTTGGGAAAGGTTATGGATCCTTTTGCAGATACCTTTTCCCGGTTGACCTATTTTGTCTGTCTGATGATGGCAGGGGTGATGCCAGCCTGGGCTTTCCTTGTTATCATGTGGAGGGAATTCTCGATTATCTTTGTCAGAATGTTGATGATGGGTAAGGGGAAACCTGTTGCTGCGAACATTTGGGGAAAAAGCAAGGCAGTCTTGTATGCTGTCAGCGGAGCGGCCGGTATTTTGTATATTGCTTTTGGCCGTTGGTTCAGTGAAGCTGCTTGGTTGGTTCCTTTCAAAACTATTCTTGTTGTTCTGTTTGCCTTGGCTGCGTTTGCCTCGGTTGCTTCATTTATGACCTATATCAAGGCCATTGTCAGGGACGGAAGTCTTTCGACGATGTCAAAATAAGGATATTGCTATAATGACTAGTCCTGTTTCTCTTGAAGGTTCCGCTTTTTTGCGGGACCTTTCCTTGTTATCGCCCCAAGAGGTCAAACCGATAAGGTATGTCCTTACCGATGTGGATGATACGATTACTACCAAGGGTAAATTGAGTCCGGACGCCTTGCAGGCGCTCTGGGATTTGTCTGAGAATGGGTTCAAGGTGATTTGTGTTACTGGAGGATCTGCAGGATGGGGGGATACCTATCTGCGTCAATGGCCGGTTGAGGCAGTGCTTAGCGAAAGTGGGGCGGTCTGTCTTTATAGGAAAGATGGGGTTATCAAGCACTATGTCCATCCTTCCATCATCCAGCAAGGCTATGCCGAACGTTCCCAAAAGCTTATTTCTGCGGTTCTTACTGAGGTTCCCGAGGCAAAGTTATCCAGTGATCAGTTTGCGAGGTTGTATGATATTGCCTTTGACCATGGCAGCGAACCGCCGTTCTTGACCAGAAAACAGATTGGTGAGGTTGTAAATATCTGTCACCGATTTGGTGCAGGTACGGCAGTGAGTTCCATTCATGTAAATGCCTGGTTCGGTCAGTATGACAAACGACAGGGAACGGTTGCTTTTTTCGCTGATATCCTTGGAATTGATGAAAGTTCACTCAAGAACCAATGTTGTTATTGTGGGGATGCTCCCAATGACCAGGTGATGTTTTCCTATATTCCCCTTTCCTTTGGTGTCGGTACTGTCCTGGATCATAAGGAGGAAATGGTTGATTTCCCTTTATATGTTTCCCATTATCATGGTGGAGAAGGGTTTAGACAAATTGCGACTGCTCTGATTGATGCCAAAAAAGAATAATTGTCAATTTGTTTGACAATGACCCTTGACACTAAACACTCTATTTTGATATGTTATCGGAGCACGCTGAACGACAGAGTTCATTCAGCGAACAGATTTTTTACAGATATATGAGAGAAGAGAAGAGAAGATATACGCAAAGATGATTACCGGAAACGGTTGTTGATCGAGCGTGGAAAGCGAAAGCTTTCGAAGGAAGCATTAGGGCTTCCCAGTCAATTCAAAATGATGAACGGTAGATGAAAGAAGCTACGTTCGTTTGCGAGAAAAGACAGGGCAAACAATCGAAGTGAATAAGAGCGGGCCCTCGGGCCCGTATTCCTATGACGGAGAGTTTGATCCTGGCTCAGAACGAACGCTGGCGGCGCGTTTTAAGCATGCAAGTCGAGCGGCAAGGGCCTTCGGGCCCCTAGAGCGGCGGACGGGTGAGTAACACGTGGACAATCTGCCCCCCGGTCCGGGATAGCCTTGGGAAACCTGGGATAATACCGGATGCGAGCGGGGCCCCACAAGGGGCTCCGGGGAAAGGCGCTACGGCGCCGCCGGGGGATGAGTCCGCGGCCCATTAGCTAGACGGCGGGGTAAAGGCCCACCGTGGCGATGATGGGTAGCCGGCCTGAGAGGGTGATCGGCCACATTGGAACTGAGACACGGTCCAGACTCCTACGGGAGGCAGCAGCTAAGGATCTTCCGCAATGGGCGAAAGCCTGACGGAGCGACGCCGCGTGAACGATGAAGGCCGTGAGGTTGTAAAGTTCTTTTCGGGAGGGGGAATAACCGTGGCAGGGAATGGCCGCGGGATGACGTGAATCCCGGAATAAGCCCCGGCTAACTACGTGCCAGCAGCCGCGGTAACACGTAGGGGGCGAGCGTTGTTCGGAATCATTGGGCGTAAAGGGCGTGCAGGCGGCCCTGCAAGTCTGGCGTGAAAGACCCCGGCCCAACCGGGGGGACGCGCTGGAAACTTCAGGGCTTGAATACAGGAGGGGATGCCGGAATTCCAGGTGTAGGGGTGAAATCTGTAGATATCTGGAAGAACACCAATGGCGAAGGCAGGCATCTGGCCATGTATTGACGCTGAGACGCGAAGGTGCGGGGAGCAAACAGGTTTAGATACCCTGGTAGTCCGCACAGTAAACGATGTACACCAGGTGGCGGGGGGTTGACCCTCGGTACCGAAGCTAACGCATTAAGTGTACCGCCTGGGGAGTATGCTCGCAAGGGTGAAACTCAAAGGAATTGACGGGGGCCCGCACAAGCGGTGGAGCATGTGGTTTAATTCGATGGTACGCGAGAAACCTTACCAGGGCTTGACATATACCGGAATATGCCTGAAAGGGCATAGCTGCTTGCAGCCGGTATACAGGTGCTGCATGGCTGTCGTCAGCTCGTGCTGTGAAGTGTTGGGTTAAGTCCCGCAACGAGCGCAACCCCTGCTGCCTGTTACCACCACGTAAAGGTGGGGACTCAGGCGGAACTGCCGGTGACAAACCGGAGGAAGGTGGGGACGACGTCAAGTCATCATGGCCCTTATGCCCTGGGCCACACACGTGCTACAATGGCCGGTACAGAGCGCAGCGAGGCCGTGAGGCGGAGCGAATCGCTTAAAGCCGGTCCCAGTACGGATTGGAGTCTGCAACTCGACTCCATGAAGTTGGAATCGCTAGTAATCGCGCATCAGCATGGCGCGGTGAATACGTTCCCGGGCCTTGTACACACCGCCCGTCACACCATCCGAGTCGGGGGTACCCGAAGTCGCCAGCCCAACCCGCAAGGGGGGGCGGTTCCGAAGGTACGCCTGGTGAGGGGGGTGAAGTCGTAACAAGGTAGCCGTACCGGAAGGTGCGGCTGGATCACCTCCTTTCTGACAAGAAAGGCAGGCCCGAGGCTCTCACAGCCCCGGACCGCAATCCAAGGCCGTTGGCCAGCAGGTGAGAGTCCTGCGAACAAAAGATCCCTAATGCTTTCTAAATCTCTTCTCTTCTCTGATATTTCTGTAGTTCGGGACTGTAGCTCAGGTGGTTAGAGCGCGTGCCTGATAAGCACGAGGTCATAAGTTCAAGTCTTATCAGTCCCAATTCAGTTGCAATGGCAACTGGTTTTTTTACAGTGAATAAGCTAGCAATAGTAGTTCAAAATAAGCGTAGGGATTGGAAGAATGATATGGTCAAGTGAAATTAGGGTCCACGGAGGATGCCTAGGAGCTGCCAGGCGAGGAAGGACGCGATAAGCTGCGAAAAGCCGCGGGGAGGGGCCAATACCCTTTGATCCGCGGGTATCCGAATGGGGTAACCCGAATGTCCTGATGACATTCGCGGGCACGTGAACAAAATAGCGTGTCCGCGGTATACGCTGGGGAGTGAACCATCTAAGTACCAGCGGGAGTAGAAATCAAACGAGATTCCCCCAGTAGCGGCGAGCGAACGGGGAGGAGCCCAAACCGCGTGCCTTCGGGTGCGCGGGGTTGTAGGGGCGTGGCGGGGGCTTGCCCCGTGCAGTCAAAAACCGGAAGGGTAGCGGAACGGTCCTGGGAAGGCCGGCCAGAGCGGGTGAAAGCCCCGTACGCGAAACCCTTTCGGCTGCATGGCCACGCAACCTGAGTACGGCGGGACACGAGAAATCCTGCCGGAATCTGGGGGGACCACCCTCCAAGGCTAAATACTCGGCAGCTACCGATAGCGCATAGTACCGTGAGGGAAAGGTGAAAAGGACCCCGGGAGGGGAGTGAAAGAGAACCTGAAACCGTGGACCTACAAGCGGTCAAAGCCCGAAGGGGTGATGGCGTGCCTTTTGTAGAATGAGCCTGCGAGTTACCGTATGCGGCAAGGTTAAGGGATAGAAGTCCCGGAGCCGCAGGGAAACCGAGTCTGAACAGGGCGTTCAGTCGCGTGCGGTAGACCCGAAGCCAAGTGATCTAGCCATGGCCAGGCTGAAGCAGGAGTGAAATCCTGTGGAGGGCCGAACCTAAATCCGCTGAAAAGGGTTGGGATGAGCTGTGGCTCGGAGCGAAAGACTAAACAAACTTGGAAATAGCTGGTACTCTCCGAAATAGCTTTAGGGCTAGCGTTGCACGGACTGTCGCGGAGGTAGAGCACTGGATAGGTGAGGGCCCGTCACTGGGTACCGAGCTTAACCAAACTCCGAATACCGCGATACAATATGCAGCAGTCAGACGGTGACTGATAAGGGCCATCGTCAAGAGGGAAACAGCCCAGACCGCCGGCTAAGGTCCCAAAGGCGTGCCAAGTGGGAAAGGAAGTATGATTGCACAGACAGCCAGGAGGTTGGCTCAGAAGCAGCAACCCCTTCAAAGAGTGCGTAATAGCTCACTGGTCGAGTAGTCATGCGCCGATAATTTAACGGGGCTAAGCACGCCACCGAAGCCGCGGGACAGCACTTGATGCTGTCGGTAGGAGAGCATTCCGTGTACGGAAGAAGCGGGGGCGGAAGCCCCCGTGGACGGGACGGAAGTGAGAATGCAGGCATGAGTAACGAAAAGACGGGTGAGATCCCCGTCCGCCGAAAGCCTAAGGTTTCCAGGGTAAAGGTAATCTACCCAAGGGTTAGTCGGCCCCTAAGGCGAGGGCGAGAGCCGTAGTCGATGGGAAGCTGGTCAACATCCCAGCACCTCCCAGAGTTCCGATTGGGACGACGCATAGGGCGAAACGCAGCAGGGCGACGGTAGTCCCTGCCGGAGCGGCGAGCCGATGAGGCACCCAGGCAAATCCGGGTGCCGAGGCGAGCCGTGAGCGAGACCTGTCTAGGCAGGTCGAAGTGCGCGTAGTCGTCGTGCCGAGAAACAGTCTCTAAGGATAGGCTCTGGGGGCCCGTACTATAAACCGACACAGGTGGGCGAGCTGAGAATGCGCAGGCGCACGGAAGAATTCGCGTTAAGGAACTCGGCAAAATGCATACGTAACTTCGGGATAAGTATGGCCCCCGCAAGGGGGTTGCAGTGAAACGGCCCATGCGACTGTTTACCAAAAACACAGGTCCATGCGAACCAGCAATGGGAAGTATATGGACTGACACCTGCCCGGTGCTGGAAGGTCAAGAGGAGTTGTCAGAGCAATCGAAGCAGCGAATCCAAGCCCCAGTAAACGGCGGCCGTAACTATAACGGTCCTAAGGTAGCGAAATTCCTTGTCGGGTAAGTTCCGACCCGCACGAATGGTGTAACGATATGGGCGCTGTCTCAACGCGAAATCCGGTGAAATTGAAGTCCAGGTGAAGATGCCTGGTACCCGTGGTTAGACGGAAAGACCCCGTGAACCTTTACTTCAACTTGGCATGGAGACTTGGACAGGGATGTGTAGGATAGGTGGGAGGCCGCGAGGCATGGCCGTCAGGCTGTGCGGAGCCGCTGGTGAAATACCACCCTTCCCTTTCCAATTTTCTAACCCGACCCGTTATCCGGGCCGGGGACAGTGCCAGGCGGGAAGTTTGACTGGGGCGGTCGCCTCCCAAAGAGTAACGGAGGCGCGCGACGGTCACCTTAGGATGGTTGGGAATCATCTGGCAAGTGTAAAGGCACAAGGTGGCTTGACTGCGAGGCAAACAAGCCGAGCAGGTACGAAAGTAGGTCTTAGTGATCTGGCGGTAGCGCGTGGAAGCGCCGTCACTTAACGGATAAAAGGTACTCCGGGGATAACAGGCTGATCTTGCCCAAGAGTTCATATCGACGGCAAGGTTTGGCACCTCGATGTCGGCTCATCGCATCCTGGGGCTGGAGCAGGTCCCAAGGGTTTGGCTGTTCGCCAATTAAAGCGGTACGCGAGCTGGGTTCAGAACGTCGTGAGACAGTTCGGTCCCTATCTGCCATGGGCGTTGGATGTCTGAGGGGTTCTGCTTTTAGTACGAGAGGACCGAAGTGGACGAACCTCTGGTGTACCAGTTGTCGTGCCAACGGCATCCGCTGGGTAGCCACGTTCGGAAGGGATAACCGCTGAAAGCATCTAAGCGGGAAGCCCTCCCCAAGATGAGACATCCCCCCCGCACTCGATGCGGGCTGAAGGAAACAGGGAGATGACCTGTTCGATAGGCCGGAGGTGTAAGCGCAGCAATGCGTTCAGCCGACCGGTACTAATCATCCGTGAGGCTTGACCATATCATCGTTCCAGTCCCGAGGCCCAGAGCCAAGGCCGGTCGTCCGAACACAACGAGTTGTTCGGGCTCCCAGGTGTTGGCTGGCCCGGTGGCCATAGCAGAGTGGATATACCCGTTCCCATCCCGAACACGGAAGTCAAGCACTCTCACGCCGATGGTACTACGGTTCGTCCGTGGGAGAGTAGGTAGCCGCCGGGCCTTTTCTTTGCCCTTTCCGTCCCCAACAGGGGATGTGATTGATATATAGCAGAAGCGCACCCTACGGTGCGCTTTTGTCATTTCTGGACACATCGATAAAAAAATGAATTGGAGAATGGCAGGATCCTGGTTTCAGGGGATTCGTCTATAGCTTGGTCAATCGTTCATGCCTTTTCCCTGAAGAATCAAGGGTAGATATTTCTCTATCCGGGTTTTTCTTGTCTTGGATTGCTTGGGTGCTGAAAAATAGATGATGTATGCTCGTTGCCTTCCTGGAGTCAACGCTTTAAAGGCCTGCTTCAAGGAAGGGCTTCCATCCAAGGACTCTGAAAACTCAGAAGGGAAGGTAAGTTCGGTATGTTCCTTGGGAATTACTTTCAGATCAGATTTTTCTATTAGAATGGATTCTTGCATATAGTCTTTTAGAATTGTTTCCCTTGAAATTATTTCTTCCAGGGTCGTGAAGCGAATTTGACGTCCAGCTTGTGTGTTCTCTCCTGGTTTGACAAGAATGTGTGCACTGTCTTGCAGCAGTGATCCTTTGCAGAGTATGAGTACACAATGATCCTTGAAATCACGCATAATTGCTATATTGGCATTCTGAAACGTGTAACACGGGGCACCCCATTTAAAATCCTCCATGAGTTGACAATCCAGAAGAATTTCGCGCAGGTGAGCCATTTCGCTTTGCCACCTGCTGGCCTTGGTTATATATTCATCGACTTTTGGATTACGAGTGTTCATGTGGCGAGGTACTCCTCCTGACTTGCTATTCAAGATATCGGAAAACAAGAAGTTGCAAGAGCTCCTTATTGGTGAAATCCCTTTCAAAAATCATAGATCATTTTATTACGATGTCAATATAGGGAGGAGCCTCCCTGTAGGGAGCTTAAATGCCTGGGTTTGTTTTGCATACTGTTTTTATGAGAGTTGATATTGTTTGTTTGGTGCTATAGGCAAGGAGTCTTTCTTTATAAGGTTTCTGTTTTTTAGAACTGGAAGGTGGAAATTGATGGAAAGACAAAAACTATTGGAAATATCATCGTAGAGTAATAGGGTTATTCCTTACCCTTATATATACGAATGCTGATGACTGGTTATATTGATGCACTGCGACAGATGATCTTAATGTTTCCAGAATAAAAGGAATGTATTTTTCTCTCAATATTCTGTTTTCTGGAAAATATCATACAGAAAGACAGTGAGGGTTTAAATTTCACCAAGATTAATGAGGGGAAGGAAAAATATTTTTTGAAAGAATTGCAAAGATTTTCATGATCAGGATCTTTTTTTTAAACATTTGCAAGAAATATTTTTTGCTTGAAAAAAAATATTTACTTGTTTTTATCGATGTTGCAGAAAAATTGCATGCAAATTTCTGTGTATTGAGTGAGAAAAAGATATAAATAAAAAAAATAATGAAAAATAATCGGACCTGTTGCAAGTGTCTCCAGAATATCGATTTTTGGTTCAGTCCATTGTTTTAGGATGAAATATGGGTTGAAAACCTTAAGAACTACCTGTTTGGCGGAAAGATATTTCCTGTTATTTATTATAATGAGGAACTCTTGAATCAGCTCGATTCTCAAGGATTACTTCCTTCTAATGAAGCGTAGATCTGCACTTTTTCAGTCCTGGTTTTCTCTCTATAGATAGGATAGAACTCAGAAAGTGTTCATAGGAGAAAGCCCTCCTTTAGCTGGAGGTTGGCTCTCTTATAGCTTCCAATAGTATGAAAAAAAATCAGGAAGTAAAAAGATACACGATAGAAATAGGTGGAAAGAAATTAACTAATATATTAAGGGATAATAAGATGCATTGTTATGAAGAAATCATATATCTTTTTCTTATTCTATATTGCGTTTATTTTATTAGTTTGTGTCTCTCTGTAAAGAGAGAGTTTTCCTGTCTTGTTTCAACGGATAAAAAGAGTCTTTGAGGTTAGGTTTGAGTTCCTTGAATAGGTACTGACAGGAAGTGGAAAGGTTGGTTACCTAGTGTAGTATTCCTCTTATATAGAGTATGGAAATTTCAATTTCCTGGAGAATTTTTTACCTGAAAATCCATAAAGGAATGATCAAATGACCATTATTGGAAGAGAATCATCATTTTCAGAAGAGATTTAGTATACTGAACTTTTTTCATGATATTTTGCAAAACCTACTGGACAATAAGAGGCATGGCGTATATAGTCCCATCTTGTTCGGCAAGCAGAAACGGAGCGGAACGCTGAAAAGAAAAGTTCGAAAGGTCTTGACTTGGAAGCGGGAAATCGGATATGTTAACCGAGCGCCTCAGAGATGAGGCGGAGAAAGAGGCGCCGGGTAAAGCCGGGCATGCCAACGATTTATGAAATTACGAGCGCAGGGAAGGAAGAGAAGATTAGAGACGGAGGCACCGAATAGGGGGCTTCCCAGTCAATTCAAAATGATGAACGGTAGATGAAAGAAGCTACGTTCGTTTGCGAGAAAAGACAGGGCAAACAATCGAAGTGAATAAGAGCGGGCCCTCGGGCCCGTATTCCTATGACGGAGAGTTTGATCCTGGCTCAGAACGAACGCTGGCGGCGCGTTTTAAGCATGCAAGTCGAGCGGCAAGGGCCTTCGGGCCCCTAGAGCGGCGGACGGGTGAGTAACACGTGGACAATCTGCCCCCCGGTCCGGGATAGCCTTGGGAAACCTGGGATAATACCGGATGCGAGCGGGGCCCCACAAGGGGCTCCGGGGAAAGGCGCTACGGCGCCGCCGGGGGATGAGTCCGCGGCCCATTAGCTAGACGGCGGGGTAAAGGCCCACCGTGGCGATGATGGGTAGCCGGCCTGAGAGGGTGATCGGCCACATTGGAACTGAGACACGGTCCAGACTCCTACGGGAGGCAGCAGCTAAGGATCTTCCGCAATGGGCGAAAGCCTGACGGAGCGACGCCGCGTGAACGATGAAGGCCGTGAGGTTGTAAAGTTCTTTTCGGGAGGGGGAATAACCGTGGCAGGGAATGGCCGCGGGATGACGTGAATCCCGGAATAAGCCCCGGCTAACTACGTGCCAGCAGCCGCGGTAACACGTAGGGGGCGAGCGTTGTTCGGAATCATTGGGCGTAAAGGGCGTGCAGGCGGCCCTGCAAGTCTGGCGTGAAAGACCCCGGCCCAACCGGGGGGACGCGCTGGAAACTTCAGGGCTTGAATACAGGAGGGGATGCCGGAATTCCAGGTGTAGGGGTGAAATCTGTAGATATCTGGAAGAACACCAATGGCGAAGGCAGGCATCTGGCCATGTATTGACGCTGAGACGCGAAGGTGCGGGGAGCAAACAGGTTTAGATACCCTGGTAGTCCGCACAGTAAACGATGTACACCAGGTGGCGGGGGGTTGACCCTCGGTACCGAAGCTAACGCATTAAGTGTACCGCCTGGGGAGTATGCTCGCAAGGGTGAAACTCAAAGGAATTGACGGGGGCCCGCACAAGCGGTGGAGCATGTGGTTTAATTCGATGGTACGCGAGAAACCTTACCAGGGCTTGACATATACCGGAATATGCCTGAAAGGGCATAGCTGCTTGCAGCCGGTATACAGGTGCTGCATGGCTGTCGTCAGCTCGTGCTGTGAAGTGTTGGGTTAAGTCCCGCAACGAGCGCAACCCCTGCTGCCTGTTACCACCACGTAAAGGTGGGGACTCAGGCGGAACTGCCGGTGACAAACCGGAGGAAGGTGGGGACGACGTCAAGTCATCATGGCCCTTATGCCCTGGGCCACACACGTGCTACAATGGCCGGTACAGAGCGCAGCGAGGCCGTGAGGCGGAGCGAATCGCTTAAAGCCGGTCCCAGTACGGATTGGAGTCTGCAACTCGACTCCATGAAGTTGGAATCGCTAGTAATCGCGCATCAGCATGGCGCGGTGAATACGTTCCCGGGCCTTGTACACACCGCCCGTCACACCATCCGAGTCGGGGGTACCCGAAGTCGCCAGCCCAACCCGCGAGGGGGGGCGGTTCCGAAGGTACGCCTGGTGAGGGGGGTGAAGTCGTAACAAGGTAGCCGTACCGGAAGGTGCGGCTGGATCACCTCCTTTCTGACAAGAAAGGCAGGCCCGAGGCTCTCACAGCCCCGGACCGCAATCCAAGGCCGTTGGCCAGCAGGTGAGAGTCCTGCGAACAAGACGCCCCCCAGGGGCGCCGCCGTCGAAGATCTTCTCTTCCTTCCCCCGCCCTTTTTTATTCGGGGGCATAGCTCAGCTGGCTAGAGCATCGGCTTTGCAAGCCGAGGGTCAGGGGTTCGAATCCCCTTGCCTCCAGAGCATTGGTGATTATTGACAGGACAAGCGTAGGGATTGGAAGAATGATATGGTCAAGTGAAATTAGGGTCCACGGAGGATGCCTAGGAGCTGCCAGGCGAGGAAGGACGCGATAAGCTGCGAAAAGCCGCGGGGAGGGGCCAATACCCTTTGATCCGCGGGTATCCGAATGGGGTAACCCGAATGTCCTGATGACATTCGCGGGCACGTGAACAAAATAGCGTGTCCGCGGTATACGCTGGGGAGTGAACCATCTAAGTACCAGCGGGAGTAGAAATCAAACGAGATTCCCCCAGTAGCGGCGAGCGAACGGGGAGGAGCCCAAACCGCGTGCCTTCGGGTGCGCGGGGTTGTAGGGGCGTGGCGGGGGCTTGCCCCGTGCAGTCAAAAACCGGAAGGGTAGCGGAACGGTCCTGGGAAGGCCGGCCAGAGCGGGTGAAAGCCCCGTACGCGAAACCCTTTCGGCTGCATGGCCACGCAACCTGAGTACGGCGGGACACGAGAAATCCTGCCGGAATCTGGGGGGACCACCCTCCAAGGCTAAATACTCGGCAGCTACCGATAGCGCATAGTACCGTGAGGGAAAGGTGAAAAGGACCCCGGGAGGGGAGTGAAAGAGAACCTGAAACCGTGGACCTACAAGCGGTCAAAGCCCGAAGGGGTGATGGCGTGCCTTTTGTAGAATGAGCCTGCGAGTTACCGTATGCGGCAAGGTTAAGGGATAGAAGTCCCGGAGCCGCAGGGAAACCGAGTCTGAACAGGGCGTTCAGTCGCGTGCGGTAGACCCGAAGCCAAGTGATCTAGCCATGGCCAGGCTGAAGCAGGAGTGAAATCCTGTGGAGGGCCGAACCTAAATCCGCTGAAAAGGGTTGGGATGAGCTGTGGCTCGGAGCGAAAGACTAAACAAACTTGGAAATAGCTGGTACTCTCCGAAATAGCTTTAGGGCTAGCGTTGCACGGACTGTCGCGGAGGTAGAGCACTGGATAGGTGAGGGCCCGTCACTGGGTACCGAGCTTAACCAAACTCCGAATACCGCGATACAATATGCAGCAGTCAGACGGTGACTGATAAGGGCCATCGTCAAGAGGGAAACAGCCCAGACCGCCGGCTAAGGTCCCAAAGGCGTGCCAAGTGGGAAAGGAAGTATGATTGCACAGACAGCCAGGAGGTTGGCTCAGAAGCAGCAACCCCTTCAAAGAGTGCGTAATAGCTCACTGGTCGAGTAGTCATGCGCCGATAATTTAACGGGGCTAAGCACGCCACCGAAGCCGCGGGACAGCACTTGATGCTGTCGGTAGGAGAGCATTCCGTGTACGGAAGAAGCGGGGGCGGAAGCCCCCGTGGACGGGACGGAAGTGAGAATGCAGGCATGAGTAACGAAAAGACGGGTGAGATCCCCGTCCGCCGAAAGCCTAAGGTTTCCAGGGTAAAGGTAATCTACCCAAGGGTTAGTCGGCCCCTAAGGCGAGGGCGAGAGCCGTAGTCGATGGGAAGCTGGTCAACATCCCAGCACCTCCCAGAGTTCCGATTGGGACGACGCATAGGGCGAAACGCAGCAGGGCGACGGTAGTCCCTGCCGGAGCGGCGAGCCGATGAGGCACCCAGGCAAATCCGGGTGCCGAGGCGAGCCGTGAGCGAGACCTGTCTAGGCAGGTCGAAGTGCGCGTAGTCGTCGTGCCGAGAAACAGTCTCTAAGGATAGGCTCTGGGGGCCCGTACTATAAACCGACACAGGTGGGCGAGCTGAGAATGCGCAGGCGCACGGAAGAATTCGCGTTAAGGAACTCGGCAAAATGCATACGTAACTTCGGGATAAGTATGGCCCCCGCAAGGGGGTTGCAGTGAAACGGCCCATGCGACTGTTTACCAAAAACACAGGTCCATGCGAACCAGCAATGGGAAGTATATGGACTGACACCTGCCCGGTGCTGGAAGGTCAAGAGGAGTTGTCAGAGCAATCGAAGCAGCGAATCCAAGCCCCAGTAAACGGCGGCCGTAACTATAACGGTCCTAAGGTAGCGAAATTCCTTGTCGGGTAAGTTCCGACCCGCACGAATGGTGTAACGATATGGGCGCTGTCTCAACGCGAAATCCGGTGAAATTGAAGTCCAGGTGAAGATGCCTGGTACCCGTGGTTAGACGGAAAGACCCCGTGAACCTTTACTTCAACTTGGCATGGAGACTTGGACAGGGATGTGTAGGATAGGTGGGAGGCCGCGAGGCATGGCCGTCAGGCTGTGCGGAGCCGCTGGTGAAATACCACCCTTCCCTTTCCAATTTTCTAACCCGACCCGTTATCCGGGCCGGGGACAGTGCCAGGCGGGAAGTTTGACTGGGGCGGTCGCCTCCCAAAGAGTAACGGAGGCGCGCGACGGTCACCTTAGGATGGTTGGGAATCATCTGGCAAGTGTAAAGGCACAAGGTGGCTTGACTGCGAGGCAAACAAGCCGAGCAGGTACGAAAGTAGGTCTTAGTGATCTGGCGGTAGCGCGTGGAAGCGCCGTCACTTAACGGATAAAAGGTACTCCGGGGATAACAGGCTGATCTTGCCCAAGAGTTCATATCGACGGCAAGGTTTGGCACCTCGATGTCGGCTCATCGCATCCTGGGGCTGGAGCAGGTCCCAAGGGTTTGGCTGTTCGCCAATTAAAGCGGTACGCGAGCTGGGTTCAGAACGTCGTGAGACAGTTCGGTCCCTATCTGCCATGGGCGTTGGATGTCTGAGGGGTTCTGCTTTTAGTACGAGAGGACCGAAGTGGACGAACCTCTGGTGTACCAGTTGTCGTGCCAACGGCATCCGCTGGGTAGCCACGTTCGGAAGGGATAACCGCTGAAAGCATCTAAGCGGGAAGCCCTCCCCAAGATGAGACATCCCCCCCGCACTCGATGCGGGCTGAAGGAAACAGGGAGATGACCTGTTCGATAGGCCGGAGGTGTAAGCGCAGCAATGCGTTCAGCCGACCGGTACTAATCATCCGTGAGGCTTGACCATATCATCGTTCCAGTCCCGAGGCCCAGAGCCAAGGCCGGTCGTCCGAACACAACGAGTTGTTCGGGCTCCCAGGTGTTGGCTGGCCCGGTGGCCATAGCAGAGTGGATATACCCGTTCCCATCCCGAACACGGAAGTCAAGCACTCTCACGCCGATGGTACTACGGTTCGTCCGTGGGAGAGTAGGTAGCCGCCGGGCCTTTTCTTTGCCCTTTCCGTCCCCAACAGGGGATGTGATTGATATATAGCAGAAGCGCACCCTATGGTGCGCTTTTGTCATTTCTGGATAGTAAATATATGGTACACTGTATGCTATAGAGGCGATATGTATATTTCAGTAATTCTTTTTACCGTAGTTTTTATAGGGGCTTTTCTGCAATCCAATATTGGGTTTGGTTTTCCCATCATCGTAATGATAGTTCTTCCCTCCTTGTTTCCTTTTTCTACAGCAGTGACCTTGTGTCAGGTTATTGCAATGGCAAGTACTGGATTCCTGACTATATTATATTGGAAACATATACAATGGAAGACCTTGCTTCCTTTGCTGGGGACCTCCATGCTCATTGCGGCGTTTGTTACCGTATACAGCCTTTCTGTAGCACCTGGAAATCTTACCCTTATCCTTGGTTTCTGTTTACTTGCACTCTCCTTGTTTTTTGTTGTGTTTTCAAAAAAAATAACAATAAAACCAAGAATCCGAAACGGGTTGCTCATGGGAACCCTTGCGGGATTCGGCAATGGATTGTTTGGTATTGGAGGGCCTCCTGTAGCTCTCTACCTGCTTCCTTCAGTACATGAAAAGATAGAATACCTAGCAACTATCCAAGCATACTTTTTCTTTTGTAATTTGGAGAGCATAGGTATAAGGGTTTTCAACGGGGCTCTTGTCCTAAAAGATATTCCCTTGATCTTGATCGGCTGGGGCGGAATCCTTATAGGAACAAAATTAGGTTTGAAATCTTTTAACAAGATTCCTGAAGATCTGCTGAAAAAAATAGTATATCTTTTTGTAGGTGTATCGGGACTGTTGATAGCAATTGGAGAATTGATAAAAAGATAAAATATTGCTTATTCAGTATTTTTTATACAAAAGAGATGATAGGTCTTTTTACAATAAAAGAAATCACTCGGTGAGGGATGGAAATCAGCAGAAAGGGGAGAAATAAAAGTAGCATTCCCAACTCATAAAAAAGAGGGTTCTGGTCATTGGAATTTCTCTTGAATCTTCCTTGCAAAGAGCTGAGAACAATACCAAAGGCATTGCCCATCATAATCATTCTGATGGCACCGAGTATGCCCAGAGCCAACTGGTTACCATATATCTCAACAATACGATTCCATGATTCCAAATTGGGTTTGCCTCTGGACTCAGCATAATGCTGTGAAAACAGTATTGCAGGGAGTTCTTTCAACGGAATCTTTTCCAAATCCCCTGAAAGAAGTTTTTGGATTTCCTCATTGGACATACCTGATTCCAGGGCCAAATTAGTATGGGCATAGGAACAAAGTGGACAGCCATTGACTTCAGTGACGGCAAGCATGATTCTTTCCATGAATTCAGTATTCATTGCGCCCGATTTCTTTGCCTTTGAAAAATATTTGAGAGTTCGAAATCCTTGGTATAGAATTGTATAGGATTCAAAGAAAGAGTATCGTTTTCTTTGACCTTTTAGGCTACGTGTTTTCTTGTGTTGTTCAGTATTTTGCATGTATCGCATTCTCTCTTCTCAAGAAAAAAAATACAAGTATCATGGGCAAGCATGGCATGGCCTTGAGGGACTTTCTCAATGGGATAACAAGAAACCATGCACTGCTATTGCATATATTGTCAATTATATGTATAAGGATTAAATATGACAACGGAGTCAGTAACACCTAGGGTGTTGCTCGGCTCCGTTGTTTTTTATTAGGAGGTAGACAGAAATGGCTGAGAAAATGATTGAACTCCAGGACGTTTGCATGAGCTTTGGGGATTTGCAAGTACTCGACCATATCGATCTTTCTATCGCTGAGGGATCCAAGACCGTAATTATTGGACCTTCAGGAGGTGGCAAAAGCACTCTTCTACGTTGTATCAACCTCTTTGAATCACCCCAAAAAGGTGAAGTTTTCGTTGATGGCAAAAAGTTGACCGGAAAAAGCCGTAGGGAACTATGCAAGATTAGACAAGGCATTGGGATGGTTTTCCAACAATTCAATTTATATCCGCATATGACGGTACTTGATAACTTATGTTTGGCACCTGTTATCCTCAAGAAGGATAAAAGAAAAGATGTTGAGGAACTGGCAATGATGCATCTGGCCCAGGTAGGTTTGACAGAAAAGGCCGGTAGTTATCCAGCACAACTTTCAGGTGGTCAACAACAGAGGGTTGCCATTGCGCGTGCTCTTTGCATGAATCCAAAAGTTTTGCTTTTCGATGAACCTACCAGTGCGTTGGACCCTGAAATGATCAGCGAGGTTCTGGATATTATGCAGAAAGTTGCTCATCAGGAAGGAATAACCATGGTGGTCGTTACCCATGAAATGGGATTTGCAAGCAGTATAGCTGATAGGGTCCTTTTCTTGGATGGTGGTCATATCACTGAGGATGGAACTCCTGATGAAGTCTTCAATTCACCCAAAAATGAGAGAACCAAGCAGTTTCTGTCAAAAATTCTGAAGAGCGCTTGATTACTGATTTGTGTTCATGAGCCAATGTATATTGGCTAACACTACCCAGCAATGGGCTTATAGGGGAGAGATACGTATGAGAAAGCATTCCATCAAGACAATTGTAGGTTTGGCTCTGATTCTGGTTTGTACGACAACAGGTTTGTTTGCAGCAGGAGCAAAAGAGACTTCGACTGATCCTTTGGCTCAGCTGAAAGCCAAGGGGAAGCTTACTGTCGGTTGTAAGGTTGATGTTCCTTCATTTGGGTACAAGAATATCAATACAGGGGTTATCGAAGGATTTGAGATTGATTTGTCCAAAGCTGTTGCAAAGCATATCTTCGGTGATGAAAATGCCGTCGAATTCACGCCTGTAACCGCAAAGACAAGAGGTCCTTTGCTGGATACCGGTGAGCTTGACATGGTTGCAGCTACCTTTACGGTTACTGAAGAGAGAAAGAACAGTTGGGATTTCTCCACGATTTATTATGTGGATGCCGTTGCTATCATGGTAAAAAAAGATTCCTCGTTTGCTACTTTCAAGGACCTGGATGGAAAAACTATCGGTGTTGCCCAGAGTGCAACTACAAAGAAGAGTCTTGAAGCCGGAGCCAAGGACGCAGGTATTACTCTCAAATATAGTGAATATGCTACGTATCCTGAAATCAAGGTAGCCCTCGATAGTGGCCGTATTGATGCTTTCAGCGTTGATTTTGCAATTCTCAATGGCTATCTTGAAGATTCCTGTAAACTTCTTTCTGAACGATTTGCCAAGCAGGATTATGGTATTGCCGTCAAGAAAGGCAATACTGCATTGCTTGACGCCGTGAACAGCACGATCGCCGATTTGAAAAAGAGTGGCGAGCTTGATGCAATGCTCTCAAAATGGGGTTTGAAATAAGAAGATGTGAATCTGCGGGCCCTTTCTGAGTATTCTCAAAAAGGGCCTTATGTTTAGGGATAGGGTAGTAGATGTTCAAAGTATGGATGTGGAAAAGACTATTTGAGGATTTCCCGGTTTTTTTACAGGGATTTGGCGTTACCATAGGGGTATCTGTCCTTGCCCTGTTTTTAACGGTGATTATCAGTTTTGCCATGGGGCTAGCCAGGTGCTTTCATAACAAGCCCTTGCAAAAATTTGCCCAGGCGTATATGAGTGCCTTTCAAAATACTCCTTTGGTCGTACAAATCTTTTTCCTCTATAATGTACTGCCTCGATTGAACATAATGCTGACTTCGTTTGAAGTTGGTTTTATTGGGCTCTCTCTCTATACCGGGGCCTTTGGGGCGGCAATTATTGAAGCCTCAATAAAAGCGGTTCCTCCCCAACAGACAGAGGCTGCCCAAAGCCAGGGGTTTGGATATCTTCAGACCATGGTTTTGATAGTCTTGCCCCAAGCAATGAAAATTGCTTTACCCCCTATGGCAAACCAAGCAGTCAACCTGATCAAGAACTCATCGGTTATGGCGTTGATAGCAGGCGGGGAATTGATGTATAGGGCAGACTCTTGGGCAAGCGATGCTTCTGTCTATGGCCCAACCTTCATAGTTACCGGGTTGCTATATCTTTCGATTTGCTTGCCCTTGAGTAAAAGTGTCCAGAGATTGGAAAGGAAAGCGAGGTAAACCATGAAAGATTTTTTTACACCGTTTTCTACGATGGAAGTACTCGTATTCCTTGTTAAAGGTTTGGGAATGACGCTTCTTATTGCAATTGTTTCCATTCTCTTGAGTTTTGTTTTCGGATCATTGCTAGGGATCGCACGTTTTTCAAGTAAGGGCCTTTTAGGCAAGCTGGCTGCCATTTATATTGATTCAGTTCGCAATATACCCCTTTTATTATTTATTCTCAGTTTCCGTCTGATGTTTCCCTCCTATATATTGGGAATGAAGATTCCCAACAAACCGCTGGTTTCTTCAATCATTGCAATGACTGTCTTTACCAGTGCAATGGTAGCCGAGATACTTCGGGGAGGTCTCAATAGTATACCGAAAGGCCAATGGGAAGCGGCAACCAGCCAAGGATTTGGCTTTTGGCATACTATGATCCATATTATTCTTCCCCAGGCGATCAAAAAAATCCTTGTCCCCTTGATGGGCCAGTTCGTAACTTGTCTCAAGGATACTTCTTTTTGTCAGGTGGTGGGAATTTCAGAGCTTATGATGAATGCGACCATCATTATGGGGAAATTCAAGTATTCGAGCCAGGTGATAGTCCTCTATATAATTGTAGCTTTGATGTATTACTTCGTGAATGTTTCGGTACTTGCTGTATCGCGAAGAATTAAGTTTTGATATTGACTAACCTTGTCTCTGTATGGTAGAGGTTAGGTATCTATAAGGAGTCCTCCAGCCGATGAAGAATTGATGACCAGAACCCAAGAGAATTTATTCGGAATACTATTATCATACCGGATATGTCATCAGGTCCTCAGGTCATCAGGAAGTAGGCTCCAATATTGTCATAGCTTTATATGTTCCTATCCTTATGTTTGCCCAGATTTGATGCTATCCCTTCAGGGAGGTGCCATATGGTGCAATCAGTGGAATTCAATTCAGTTTCTTTTCAATATCCAGAACAGTCAATTTCCTTGTTTGAAGGAGTAAACCTTTCCTTTGGGCCTGGCTGGACTGCTTGTGTCGGTCCGAATGGGGGAGGCAAGACTACCTTGTTGAAACTTGCCTCCGGGTTACTGGTTCCCGATTCAGGAACCATACTCCATTCAGGGCGTTGCCTGTATGTTCCCCAACAAACTGAAGTCATTCCTGCAGGATTTGAGGAGTTCATTGCCTCCTATGACCGTAAAGCCTGTCAACTTATTGGAAAACTGGCTTTAAAAAGAGATTGGTTGTATCGATGGGAAGCTTTGAGTCAAGGCGAGCGAAAACGCGCCCAGATTGCTTGTTCATTATGGCAGGAAAGCGAAATGCTTGCCATCGATGAACCGACAAACCATCTGGATGGACAAGCAATGGCTTTTATTCTTCACTCCTTATCAGAATATAAAGGTGTTGGGATATTGGTCAGCCATGACAGATCGTTTTTGCAAGCACTTGTAAGACGAACAGTGTTGGTGCATGCACCGTATACACAATCCTTTGATTGTTCTTATGAAGAGGCAATCAAGCAGTCGAATGTGCAATATTCTGCAGCAAGTAAAAATTACCAAGACAGTTCTGACAAACTTAAAAAACTCAAAAGTGAACTCATGCAACGAAGCAGAAAAGCTTCTCGACAGGATTCGCTATGCTCCAAAAGGAACTTGGATCCTAAAGATCATGATGGAAAGGCCAAGATTGATGGAGTTCGAATTTCAGGATCAGATGGAAAAGCTGGCAAACTTAAGAAGCAACTCGAAAAAAGATATGAGCGTTCTCAATCGTGTGGTGTTAAGGAATATGATGCGTTGCATCAGACGCGGCTTCTGGACTTGAATTCTCCGGTAGCCGGAATTACTCTTTCAGGTTCTTGTTATCATTCTGCAACAGTGTTCCGTTGTGCTTCTGATGCCCTTTCACTCGGTCCCCAGCGGTATTTGAGCTTTCCTCCCTTGGAAATACAATCGAAAGATCACATAGGTATTACAGGGGACAATGGATTAGGCAAAACAACTTTGCTGAAATCCATAGTCCGTCTTCTTGGAGGATCTCCAGTCCAGTTTGCCTATCTTCCTCAGGAAATATCAATGGAAGAATCCAAAGACGTAATGGAAAGAATGTTTTACCTGAATGAAACCGTAAAGGGAAGAGTAATTTCCCGAATAGTTCAGCTGGGTAGTGATTCCAGGCTCTTTCTCTCTTCAGGAATTTCCAGTCCTGGGGAGATGAAAAAACTCATGCTTGCAATGGCTATGGAAAGTGAGACAAATCTTCTGGTAATGGATGAGCCGACCAATCATCTTGATTTACCATCAAGACTTGCCTTGGAACAGGCCTTGAAAGGATATCAAGGAGCCTATATATGTGTCAGTCATGATGCTGCCTTCTTGCAACAGATTTGTAGTAGGGAATGGAATCTTGAAAAAATAGATCAGGTCCAGTCATCCTTGAAGATTCTTGATAGCCCCCTGTTTTACCAGAATAGAAAAGAGTGCAATAAAGAGAGGTAAAATGAATTAGGAATAATGGTGTTTATTTTTCATTATTCCTTGATTGTGAAATGCCTGGAAAATGATTCTCTTTCAAAGAAAGTGACGGAAGATGGAATTTTTTACGATTACATATTGACGTTCGTCTATATGTTATGGTATTACATAGATAACTTTCTATATGAGGATATTGTATGAATACTGAATCGTTCGTTCTGGTTTGCAAAGCACTTGGTGATTCCCATCGCTTGGAAATAGTCAATTTACTCTCCTCTGGAGAGGCTTGTGCCTGTAAAGTGTTGGAATATTTCTCTATTTCGCAACCGACTTTGTCTCACCATATGAAAATCCTTTGTGAATCAAATCTCGTAAAAATAAGAAAAGAAGGGAAGTGGTCACATTATTCCCTTAATTGTGAATTGTTTGAAGAATTCCAGCAATTTGTTGGAGCTATTGTTTGTCAGGAACAGGAAGGAACCAAAGCATGTCAGTAATTACCGCATTTATACAAAATCAAGTCCTCTCGATGAAATGGCTCAATAATCTTATCGGAATTCTTTTGCAAAGTATGGGAATTGACCTTGCAGGTCGTCTCGGGGGTAGTTTACAATTTTTCATGTATGATGTCATAAAGATTTTTATTCTTTTATCTGTATTGATCTTTATTATTTCATATATACAAAGTTACTTTCCTCCAGAAAGGACGAAGAGGATACTGGGGCGATTCGATGGCTTGCTTGCCAATACTCTTGCTGCCCTGCTTGGTACCATAACTCCTTTCTGTTCCTGTTCTTCGATTCCCTTGTTCATTGGGTTTTCGAGTGCAGGTCTCCCTGTAGGCGTAACCTTTTCATTTTTAATTTCTTCTCCCTTGGTCGATCTTGGTTCATTGGTTTTGCTCACCAGCATCTTCGGAGGAAAAATAGCATTGGCTTATGTTTTTGTTGGGCTGATTCTTGCCGTACTGGGAGGTTCCTTGATCGAAAAATTGGGAATGGAAAAATATGTGGAAGATTTTATCAAAAAAATCAAACCAATACAGAGTCAGGAAGAAATGGCAATGACCAAAAAGGACCGTGTGGCATATGCCCAGGAACAAGTTTCTGCAACGGTCAAGAAGGTTTTCTGGTATGTTATTATTGGGGTAGGCATTGGTGCACTTATCCATAACTGGATTCCTACCCATGTAATTCTCTCGGTTTTGGGAAAGGATAATCCGTTTTCAGTCCTGATTGCAACGTTTGTAGGGGTTCCGATGTACGCTGATATTTTTGGTACCATCCCCATTGCGGAAGCTTTGTTTGCCAAAGGTGTGGGGGTTGGAACAATCCTCTCCTTCATGATGGGCGTTACTGCCTTGTCGCTTCCCTCAATGGTAATGCTGAGGAAGGCCGTAAAACCTAGGTTGCTTGTTGTATTTGCCAGTATTGTGACTGTAGGCATAATAATAATTGGGTATTTGTTCAATGCTTTTGGATATTTGTTTGTATGAAATAGATCTATAATCTTATATAGAATATATAATTAGGAGAGTTTGCCATGGCAATTTTTGGATTGGGAAAGAAAAAGAAAGAGTTGGAGACCTGCACTTGCGGTGGAAATTGCGGGGAACAAAAAGAATCTTTGGTAAGTGAAGTGGAAGCTTCAGTAAAGGTATTGGGATCTGGATGTGCAAAATGCAATGCTTTGGAGAGGAATACCATTGAAGCCTTGCAAGAACTCTCAATGGATACTACCATCGAACATGTTACGGATTTTACCAAGATTGCAGCTTTCGGTGTCATGACTACCCCTGCCTTGGTGGTCGATGGAAAGGTGCTCTCCATGGGTAAGGTCCTGACAAAGAACGAAGTTGTCGAAATGCTGAAAGTAGCAAGGCAATAATTTTTTATTCAGGAGGGTGGTATGCCTAAAAAACCCAAAGTAGCCTTTGTTTGTGTCCATAACTCTTGCCGCAGCCAAATCGCTGAGGCCTTGGGGAAGCATTTTGCATTTGATGTATTTGAAAGCTTTTCGGCAGGGACTGAAACGAAACCCCAGATAAACAAGGATGCGGTTCGGTTGATAAAGCAATTGTATGCCATTGATATGGAGGCAACGCAAAAATCCAAGGTCCTTTCGGATATCCCTCCCGTTGATATTGTCATAACCATGGGGTGTAACGTTCAGTGCCCAACGCTTCCCTGTCGTTTTCGCGAGGATTGGGGACTGGACGATCCAAGCGGGAAAAGTGATGAAGAATTTCTCAAAATTATACGAGTCATTGAAACAAACATCCTTTCTCTTGCAAGTCGTATAGAGCAGGGAACACTGGATTCAGGTGCAAAACCATGAAGATGGAATATTCAATCAGGAAGATGGAATCGAGCGACTGGAGTGCGGTCTCTGCAATTTATAAAGAAGGTATCGACACCCATGTCGCTACCTTCCAGCAAACGGTTCCAGCCTATGAAGAGTTTGATAGCGGACATCTTGGACTATGTCGGCTTGTTGCAGTGGTCAATCAAGATGTTGTTGGCTGGGTTGCACTCTCTCCCATCTCTTCCCGTGCAGCTTATAAAGGAGTTGCCGAAGTGAGTGTCTATATTGCCTCCAAAGTCCGTAGCCAAGGGATTGGAAAATCCTTGCTGACCATTGTTGCAGATGAAGCTTTCAAGCAGGGGCTTTGGACCTTGCAATCGTCAATTATTTCAAATAATAAGGCGAGTGTTGTTTTGCATGAACATTGCGGTTTTCGAGTGGTTGGCTATCGTGAGAAAATTGCGAAAGATCATGAGGGCAATTGGCTGGATACCACTTTGATGGAAAAACGAAAAGTTGAAAGGGAATCCTGTTCTGAACAGTAGTTACACTAAGGTTTTCGGAGTACCACCTCTTGTCCATACCTAGTGGACATTCTTTGCAAATAACTGTATTACATAGGAGTACCGGCCTGGTATAACAGGCCGGTACTCCTTTGCCAACATCATACAGGAGCTTCTTCATGCCATCGATTCACAATATAGTACAAGTCAAGAAAGAAAACATACCCTTGATGGATACCATGTATTATGCTTTTTTTACCAGTGGTATGATGAGTACCCTTATTGGGGCTATCCTTCCTTTTATGAAGACTGAATACAATATGAGCTATGTCTTGAGCGGTGCCGTTATTTCTGCTCATCAGGTTGGTAATTTTTTTGCTTTATTTATCGCCGGAGTGCTTCCGTATCTTATTGGAAGAAAGCGGACTACCCTTACTCTGTCCTTGGGAATTGTCATTGGTTTCCTGCTTATGACCCTTACTGCCAATCCTATTCTCTTGGTACTGGCTTTTATATTTACCGGTGTTGGAAGAGGTTCTCTCAGTAATATCACCAATGTGGTCATCAGCGAAATTTCAGGCAATAAGACAGCAGCTTTGAATTTCTTGCATGCTTCGTTTTCCGTAGGAGCTTTTTTGGCTCCCTTTTTAGCGATTCTGTGCACGACAGTGTTTGGAATCCATTGGCGAATAAGCGCCTGGATTCTGGTTGTATTTGAAATTATTGCATTATTTGCAATTGGACGATCTTCTCTTTCAAATAAACCGATGCATCGAAAAAATGACGAGGGAAATGATTTTGTCAAAAGTGGGCGTTTTTGGTTGAATACCTTTATCTTGTTTTTTTATCTTTGCACTGAAGCCTCGGTAATCGGTTGGCTGGTGACCTATTTCAAGGATTCCGGGATCTTCAATACAGTAATGGCGCAAACAACTTCTTCTGCTCTTTGGCTATGTATTTTGACAGGCCGGCTTCTTTGTGCATTCCTTTCTTCGAAAATGGACAAGAATATACTTCTGGTAATTCTTGGTGTTTTTCAAGTAGTGTTTTTTCTTATGATGATCAGCGTACATTCTGCCTGGCTGATTTATCTAAGTATATTTGGTTTTGGTCTGGCAATGAGTGGAACCTATCCGACGACTCTTTCTACGATGGATAAACGGTTTAATAGTTCAACTCTCGCTACAGGCACCTGTATTGCTGTTGCAACCCTTGGCGCGATCGCCATGCCCGTGCTTGTTGGCATTGTTGCCCAAAAATCCGGTATTGCCGGAGGCATTGCCACTATCAGCATTTCAATTTTCTGTATGCTTGCCTTGATAATCCTCAAATGGATTTTCTCGCGCGGAAAGAACAAGTTATTACAGAACGCTTAAGTACTTTTCCTATCTATGATACAGTAACCTATAAGGAATAATTGATGATTAAAAAAAACGAACATATCAGAAACATAGCAATAATAGCACATGTTGACCACGGTAAGACTACTCTTGTTGATGCTCTTTTCAAGCAAAGTGGTTTGGTTTCCAGAGATACCCAGGAACGAATCATGGATAGCGGTACCCTTGAGAGGGAACGTGGGATTACGATCAGTGCAAAAAACTGCGCAATACATTGGAAAGGAGTCAAGGTAAATATCATCGATACTCCGGGACATGCTGATTTCGGTGGTGAGGTCGAAAGAGGTCTCTCCATGGTAGATGGCGTCGTTCTTTTAGTTGATGCAGCCGAGGGCCCTCTTCCCCAGACACGTTTTGTTCTTGAGAAGGCCTTGAAGCTGAACCTGCCCCCCATTATTGTAATAAACAAGGTTGATCGTCAGGATGCTCGTAGCGAAGAAGTCCTTGATGAAGTATATGACTTGTTGCTTGAGTTGAGCAATGACGAGAAAATGCTTGAAGTACCTGTTTTCTATGCTATTGGAAAGACAGGAATGTGTGGTATAGCCCCCGATAAACTTGATGACAATTTGCATCAGTTGATGGATTGCATTATCACTTCCATCCCAGCTCCAAAATATGATGACGAAGAACCTTTTCAAATGTTGGTAAGTGATCTTTCCTACAGTGATTTTATGGGTCGTCTTGCAATTGGTCGTATTATCAATGGAAAGGCAAATATGTATGATTCCTTGGTATGTATCGAGGAAGGCGATGTTCGTCGACCTTTGCGTGTTACCAAGCTCCAGGCATACGATGGTCCAACCTTTCACGATGCGGAAACAGTTGAGAGCGGTGATATCCTTGTCCTTGCAGGTGTCGACAATGTTTCAATCGGGGATACAATCTGTACCAGTGCCAATCCAAAGGCTCTTCCTCGTATTTCAGTGGATGAACCGACTGTTTCTATGCTTTTCAGCAAGAATATCAGTCCTTTGGCAGGAAAAGAAGGCAAGATCGTAGCCGCCACAAAGATTTGGGAGCGACTACAGAAGGAAACCTTGCGCAATGTTTCCATCAGGGTGGAAAAGAATATTGACGATGATACCTTTACGGTAAAGGGTCGTGGTGAATTCCAAATGGCCATTATCGTTGAGCAAATGCGACGTGAAGGTTTTGAGCTTTGTGTCGGAAGACCCAGAATTATTTTCCATACTGATGAAAAAGGAAGAAAAACTGAACCTGTTGAGTTTCTCCAAATTGACTGTCCTGAAGAAACAAGCGGCTCTGTCATGGATAAACTCGCACGTCGTAAGGCTCTGATGAGTGATATTACCTATACTGGCACAGGAAGAGTGAAGATGAAATTCGAAATTCCTTCCCGTGGTCTGATCGGATATCACGATGAATTCCTGACTGATACCCGAGGCCTTGGAATAATGAATAGCTTTATCAAGGGGTATGAACCCTATAAGGGCGATTTTCCTGATCGTTTCAGCGGTTCCTTGATTTGTGATCGTGATGGTGAGGCTGTATCTTTTGCTCTGTGGCAACTTGAAGATCGTGGACGGCTGTTTGTAGTTCCTAACGATCCTGTCTATGAAGGGGAAATAGTGGGAGAAAGGAATCGTGAAATTGATTTATGTCTCAATCCTACCAGGACCAAGAAACTTACTAACCTAAGGTCTTCCGGACATGATGAAGCAGTGACACTGACTCCTATTACCAAATTATCTCTGGAACAGGCGATTCAGTTCATAAAAGACGATGAATTAGTCGAGGTAACGCCGAAGTCTGTAAGAATGTGCAAGAAGATTCTTATCGGACAACAACGGAAGATCTTTGAAAGCCGAGGACAAATCCCTGATTATTTACTCAAGAAGTAAATAATTGGATAGATACAAATAAAAAGACCCAAAAAAAGCTGTCAAATTATATTTGATAGCTTTTTTTTGGGACAAAGGTTCTTATTTGAGAATGAGAACGACTGGTACATGGTCGCTACCAGGCACCTCGGATTCTATGGCGCTTTCCATGATATTCTCACGATATCTATCGCTGACGAGCCAGTAGTCAATTCTCCATCCGATATTCTTTTCCCTGGCTTGAAAGCGGTAAGACCACCAGGAATAGGCTTCAGCCTTTTCAGGATAAAGGTACCGGAAGGAATCAGTGAAGCCGACCTGTAGCAGGTTTGAGAAATCATCGCGTTCCTGGATCGAGTATCCTGCGTTCTTTTCGTTTGCCTTGGGGTTTTTTAGGTCGATAGGTTTGTGTGCGACGTTGAGGTCACCACAGATGAGTACAGGCTTGATTTTGTCCAGGTCGGATACATAAGAGACAAAAGCAGTATCCCAATCCATGCGAAGATCGATTCTTGCAAGTTTTTCTTGGCTATTGGGTGTGTAGCAACATACAACGAAAAATTCTTCAAATTCAGCAGTGACCGTACGTCCTTCAGAGTCGAGAGGATGCCCGATGGTATGTTTGACGGAAAGGGGAGGAACCTTAGAAAAAAGGGCGGTGCCAGAATAACCTTTTTTTTCAGCAAAACTCCAGAAGGTATGATAAATCAGTGTATCCAGAGTGATTTGGTCTTCTTGCAATTTCGTTTCTTGCAGACAGAAAATATCTGCATCACTATGGGAAAGGTATTCTTCGAATCCCTTTTTCTGGCACGCTCGCAATCCATTTACATTCCAGCTTATCAACTTCACGGCAATTTCTCCTCTATTAAGGTATATGGTTTCTTCCTTTGCTGAGTCAAGCTCTTATTAAGGGGTTTTGAAGACTGAATCATGCAAAGTTAAACATCCCTCTATTTTACAGAAGGGCCAATCTTGTACAACTAGAAAAAATTGAATTGAGTCGTTGCGGGTCAACATCTAGCTGTTTGCTATACTGGTTTTAAATCATAGGATTGTGATAAACTCGCAATGTATGAAAAAAGATATTTCGATTTGCATGTTCGACATGGGTGGTGTGATAGCAAGACATTCAGATGCTCTTATTGAGAAAAAAGTTCTCAGGGAACTTGGGGTCGAAGAATATGATAGATTCAGCGATTTGAATGAAAAGTTGGATACCATTATGCTTGAGCATACAAAGGGTAATATTTCAGAAACAGAGGTATGGGAAGCCTTCTCGCTTGTGACAGGACAAAAAATGCCAGCAATGGAAAATTCGCTTTGGGGAAAATATTTCAATCCAACTCTTGATAGTACCATGGTTACCCTTGTCCAAGAGTTGAGAGAGAAAGGAATGCGGATAATTTGTGCGACCAATACGGAACCAGCTCATTATGCATTCCATATGGCAAGAGGAGATTATTCCTTGTTCGATAAAGTATATGCTTCTGTGGATTTGCATATGGCAAAACCTGATATACGTTTTTTTGAAGAAATTCTTGCAAGAGAAAACCTAGGAGCCTCACAGATCTTTTTTACCGATGATTCCAAAGAGAATTGTGAAAGTGCCAGATCTTGTGGAATGAAGGCCTATCTGTTTACTAATTCCAGTAATTTACGAACTCATCTAAGTGATATTGAAATACTATAATATTTATAAAAAAACGAATATAAACAAAATAGTAATGATATAAGTATAGTTAGTTTAACATATGAAAATTACTTTGTTAAAATTAAAACATAACCTTGTATGAGCGAAAAAGAGTATGGTATTATTTTTATGATTGTTGGTCGCTTTACATGTTTGAAATTCATATAAGATTTTTCTTTCAAAGGAAAACTTGTGAAGTATCCAAGTTTTGTAGGTTTACTTGAAAAACATTTTGTTAGGATTCCTTGTAAAATAGATAGTGATAGGCTTTTGTAAGATTTAATAAAATAAAAGGATACATTCTATGCAGCAGGTTACGTTTGGGAAAGATTTTCTCTGGGGCTGTGCAACGGCAAGTTATCAGGTAGAAGGTGCTACAGGCGAAGACGGTAGGAAGGCCAGTATCTGGGATACTTTTTGTAAAAAGAAAGGTGCTGTACTGAATGGTGATGATGGTTCAGTAGCAGCTGATCAATATCATTTATACAAGCAGGATATAGCTTTGATGGCAAAACTGGGCTTTCAGGCATATCGATTTTCCATTGCCTGGCCTCGAATAATTCCTGATGGTGTCGGTCCTGTAAATTTTGCTGGACTTGATTACTACAAAAGACTTTGTAAGGAACTCAAACAAAATAATATCCAGGTTGCAGTAACAATGTTTCATTGGGATTTGCCACAAGTCCTTCAAGATAGGGGAGGATGGGCAAATAGGGAAACAGCCTATGCCTTTGCCTCATATGCAAAGATTTGTTTTGATTATTTAGGAGAATACGTTGACCAATGGATAACCCTGAATGAACCTTATTGCAGTGCTTACCTTGGATATCTTACAGGTGAACATGCGCCAGGAATCAAAGATCCTGATAAGGCGAACAAAGCAGTACATTATCTGAATTTGGCTCATGGGTTGGCTGTTGCTGAGTATAGAAAGACGAATCTTACTAAGCCAATCGGTTTGACGCTCAATCCTACGATGCCAAGGCCTGCAACCCAAAGAAAAGAAGATATTTTGGCAAGCAATTATGCAAGGGCCTTTGAAACGGATGTCTTTCTTCTTCCTGTCCTTGGGAAGGGGTATCCTACCTTGGTAACAAATGGGTTAGGTATTACCTATCCAATTGAAGCTGATGATATGGAAATAATCGGACAGAAGATAGATTTCTTGGGTATAAATTATTATCAGGAAAACGCTGTTTCTTATGATGCGACCCTTCCTTTGAAATATACATTTGAACCAGTATGGCAAAGAACCACAGGCCAAGGTTGGCCTGTAACTCCATATGGTTTACTAAGATTACTACGTTATTTTGATAAGGAAACGTCTGGTATGGCCCTTTATATCACCGAAAATGGCTGCTCAACGGATGATGTTGTTGAAGATGGCAGGATTCATGATTATTTCAGATGTGATTATCTAAACAAGCATTTTGAGATTTGTAAGCAAGCAATCCAAGAAAAGATCAATTTGAAAGGATATTTTGTTTGGTCGTTTATCGATAATTTTGAATGGTCCTGGGGATATTCAAAACGATTTGGTATAATTTATGATAATTTCGAGACACAAGAGAGAATTCCAAAGGATAGTGCTTATATGATGAGAGATGTAATAACAGGATATTGTGAGTTCTAAGAAATGGGTACCTGCGGGAAAGAGTAATAAATTTTCGCAGGTACTTGTAATATTATGATAGATAAAAACTGATATAGGTTCAGTTGAGAAGATTATTCTAGATTATCGAGAATCGTTTAGTTTTGAATGCTTTCGATGAATGATCAGGAATATATAAAAATAATAGTATTTTAGTTATTAATGATATAAAAGATCATAAAAAAGATGGAATATTAGCTATGAAACTATACAGAAAAGAAATAGAAACGATATAGAAGAAAAATTGGAATTGTAAAAAATAATCAGTAAAAAAGCATAAATAATATAAAATATTTATTGGTTATAATATTAGAAATTAGAATAAGAATATTGATATAAGTAAATAACAGTAATATAGCAATATAAAAATTTAGTAATACAATACAGAATTAGAAGAATGAAATATAAAGCGTGCTGTTTTTATGACTTTAAAAGAAGTAACTTGTCTAAAAATTTAGTGAGAAATACCCGTATTGGGTATCAGCAGGTTATAAGATAGTATCCAGATGATCTTCCAACTGAAAGATCTGATAAACATATTAGTATTATATAGATTCAGCATAAAACAATATCAATAGCATATGAAAAAAAACTATTATCATAATAAAACTATATCACTTAAATAGTATTGGCTTCTGTATCTTGGCACGATCTTCCTGGAATATTTGTAGATATAATTTGAATGCAAAAAGCTAATTAAAAAATAAAAAAATGGATAAATATAATTAAGTGAGTCAAGTGAAAAAAGATACAGTATTGAATGCAATGAACAAAGATGGTAAACATTAAAAACAGTATCGAATTTGTAATCCATGAATAATAAATCAGAGAATATTTCTCCATTATTAGACAAAACATAAAAGAAAAAGTACATTCCAGAAAATCAACGCAGTAATGTATATGCAATTTTTCATTAGCAAAAATGTAATACAACATACCTAGTACGGAATGTAATAAGTTGGTTATGATTTTAATACATTTATATAATATCATTGCAAATGGAAGAATTTAAGTTTTAAATCAATGACAATATAAATAAAAAAAGCAAAATAGTTTTAGGAAAATAAAAAAGAATACTGGTGAAGATTGGAAATTATTCAAGCTATATTATCATAATCAATTTAAGAAAGTCTAAAAATACTATATAACTATGATATAAATAATATATTTAAATAATGTAATAACAATTTATAAAGAAATGGATAGAATATAGAAAGAATATGAAGTAGTATATGTACTACTTATATTACATACAAGAAAAGTATCATTTAAGATGTCAATCAATAAGGTTTGCAATGATACTTGTACTATGATAAAAGTGGGTATATAATTATTGCAAAGGTTGAAGTAGATGACGAAAACAATAGCATTCCACCTCCAGAAAGGAGGCGTAGGTAAAACTACTATTTCTGGGACTCTCGCTTGTCAGTCGGCATTGGATGGATTTCCTACATTGCTTGTTGATGTCGATCCCCAAGGGAATGCTTCTTCATGGTTTTTGAAACAAGCTCCAAAATATGAGCTAGCTGATGTTATTCAGGGAAAATGTTTTTGCCAAGATGCTATCGTGAAAATTCCAACTGTCGATAATCTATCTATATTGCCCACTTTTGGTATTGGAGGTTCTCTTAAGGGATATTCTGAAACAAAACTTGCTGAAGAGCCATTTGTTTTGCAAGATTTAATAAAAGAATTGTCAAATTCATATGAGAGAATAATACTCGATCTTTCGCCTGGTTTGGGACGTCTGGAACGTGCCGCACTTATAGCAAGTGATGAGGTCATAACCCCTATGACACCGGAAGTTTTTAGTCTTGATGGATTGGAAATATTTATTGATGAACTCAATAAAATGAAAAAAAATCTCAGGTCGAATGTAAAGCATTCTAAAATAATCATCAATTCTTTTGATAATAGAATAAAACAACATAGAAATATTTATTCTGCAGCTTGTGAGGGTGCCTTTACAGTTTATAAAATTCCTGTTGACCCTTTATTTAGAAAAGCACAAGAAGCAGGGATGGCTCCGCAACTTTTCAAAAAAAATGGAAAAGGTTTGAAAAGTACCACAGTTGAAGCTTTTTTGGCTTTGAATAAGGCAATTTGGAGATAGATTATGGCATTGAAAAGAAGTTCAGAGAAAGAGAATGAAGTTGTAAATGAGAGTATAAGTGGCCGAAAGGCTAAACAGTTGTTTTCAAAAGAGAATTCTACTTCAAAAAAAGAAAACAAAATTTTGACGACTTTTTCTATAGAGCCTTCATTCAAGAGAGAATTGGAAGAACTGTTTTCCAGTATGGGTCTTGGTTGGGCAGCCGGCATACGGTTTTCATTAAAAGAGTTTTCAAAAAAGCATGCTCAGGAATAGAATAATCATTTCTTTTATAAAGAAACAAAATTATATCTATACAAATATAAAATAGTTCTTATAGAAAATAATATCAATTATAGATATTAAAAATATAATAACTATATGAGAGAAATATAGAAATAAATAGAAACAATATTATAATAAATGAAATGAATATTAGAGAAATTGTTTTATAAAAAGAAAGTTATTAAAAAGCTATAATGTATATATAATAGAAGTATAAATATTATATATAAAAGTGTTTATATCTATATCAATATGATATAGAAAAAGTATGATAATGATCTATTCAAAATTTATTTTATTTTTACTATTAGGTCATGAAGCATTTCGAAGAGCTAGGGGGAAAATACGAATGAATACGCCTTGGTGGGAAAATACGGTTGTGTATCAGATTTATCCCAGAAGTTTCCAGGACAGCAATGGTGATGGAATAGGGGATATAAGAGGAATAATCAATCGTCTTGGATACATCAAGGAACTTGGAGTAAGAGCTATATGGCTCAGTCCAATATTCACTTCCCCAATGACAGATTTTGGATATGACATTTCTGATTATCGTGGAATAGATCCAGTTTTTGGAACAATGGAAGATGTCGAGGATTTATTGGAATCAGCGCATTATCTTGGATTGAAAGTAATCTTTGACTTGGTGCTTAACCATACTTCAGATCAGCATCCTTGGTTTTTAGATAGCAGATCTTCAAAAGAATCCCAAAAGAAGGATTATTATATCTGGAGCGATAGCATCCCCAATAATTGGTACGCTGCATTTGGCGGAAAGGGGTGGACCTTTGATTCGAAGAGAGGTCAATACTATTTCCATTCATTTCTGCCAACCCAACCAGATTTAAACTGGAGAAACGAGGAAACCGTAAAATCAATTTTTTCAGAAATTGGCTTCTGGCTTGAAAAGGGTGTTGATGGTTTTCGTTTGGATGTGATTAATTGCATTATAAAAGATGCTGGGTTTCGTAATAATCCACCAGTAATGGGATCAAGTCCCAGACCCTACGATATGCACAGACATATTTTCGATAGAAATAGACCTGAGGCTCATGAAAAGCTAAGAAGATTCAGAAAATTTCTCGATACCTATGATGAAAGGATGCTTGTTGGTGAAATAATGGTCGAAAATCCAGGAGAGCCGGAAATGGCTGCTAGTTACCTGGGAAAACGCCGTGATGAATTGAATTTGACCTTTGATTTTTCCCTGATCAATATTCCTTTTGACGCCATAAAATGGGAGAAGACTGCTAAACGTTGGTATGAAGCAGTTAGTCAGCAAAGATGCCCAACTTGGGTATTGAACAATCATGATGTGATTCGTTCTGTAAGTCGTTTTGGAAATGATGAACGCAAAAATAGAATTGCCACTCTTTTCTTGCTTACCCAAAGGGGAACGATTTTTCTGTATTATGGAGAAGAGCTAGGCTTACCCAATTCAAAGGTTTCGAGAAAGAACATGATGGATCCTTTGGGGAAACGATACTGGCCATATCCCGTTGGTCGTGATGGGGAGCGTGGTCCTATGATTTGGGATAGAAGCGCGCAACATGGTTTCACTACAGGAAAATCTTGGTTACCGTTTGCCAATAATAGTGAAAAATTTTCCGTGGAAAGTCAGGAAACTAATCCTACTTCTACCTTGGTTTTCTATCAAAGTCTGCTTAAGTTGCGTTCTGACGATGAAGTGTTTACTGCAGGAGCCTGTTCGTTTTGTAAAAAAGATAATTCCAAGGTACTTGTGTATAAAAGGACTTTTGAAAAAGATACAAGGCTTATTCTTTTGAACTTTTCCAGAAGAGAACAGACTGTACATGTATTTGATGAATCAATTGACTGGAAATCGTGCAAACCTTGTTTTTCGACCTTGCCATATGAATCAATTCCAAATTTTGAGGGAAACCTGTTTAAGCTGAAACCTATGCAAGGAGTCATTCTTTCCTATTCGGCTTCTTGAAAAAACAATTCTACTGGCAACTATACAGACATTTATATTCTTGATATATTCAAGAATAGCGGAGGCCTGATGCAAGGCGATGGATCTTGTATCAGCGATGTCATCCACCCAAATCCATTTTTATAGGAGCTACTATGTCTGAAGTAAACACTTCAACACGTGGCAAGCAGGTGGGTGAATACATCATACGTGTTCTTAACGGTATGGCCCAAGGCTTGTTCTCGTCTCTCATCATCGGTCTTATTCTTAAACAAATCGGGTTGTATACGCATGTTCTCCTGTTGCAGCAGTTCGGGCTTATCGCCCAGTATCTGACTGGTCCTGCCATAGGTATCGGTGTTGCTCTTGCAGTAGGGGCATCTCCTTTGGGCGTTGTCTGCAGTGCCGTTACCGGTGCCATCGGTGCAGGTACCTTTGTGCTGGGGGCAGGACCTGTTCTGGTCAAACTTGCTTTTGGAGAACCTCTTGGTGCAATGCTTGCAGCGCTTGCAGGAGCTGAGGTTTCTAAAAGAATAGCAGGAAAGACAAAGGTCGATATCATTCTGGTTCCAATTTTTACCATTATTGCAGGTGGCCTTGTGGGGCATTTCCTTGCTCCTGCCATCAGTTCCATGATGAATGCGTTGGGAGCCTTTATCAATAGCCTTACGGAGCTCTATCCTCTGCCTATGGGTATCTTGGTCGCAACTGTCGTAGGTATGGTCTTGACGCTTCCTATCAGTAGTGCTGCGATTTGCATAAGCCTGGGGATCAATGGACTTGCCGCAGGAGCAGCTGCCGTTGGTTGTTGCTGTCAGATGGTAGGTTTTGCAGTGAGTTCCTATAGAGAGAATAAGGTAAGTGGTCTCTTGAGCATAGGATTGGGGACAAGCATGCTTCAGATTCCAAATATCTGGAGGAATTGGAAGATATGGATTCCCCCAACGCTGGCTTCAGCCATTCTGGGTCCGATAAGCACAATGGTCTTCAAGATGGAAAATAATAGTGCAGGGGCAGGAATGGGAACGAGTGGATTGGTTGGGCAGTTCAATGCTATTGCTGTCATGGGCTCTTCAGCCTGGCCCGTAATATTGCTCATGCATTTTATTCTTCCTGCTTTGATAACCCTTGTTATCAGTGAGATAATGAGGAAGAAAGGGTGGATACGACCTAACGATATGTTGCTAACTTCCTAAAGAGGAAAACAATATTTCTGGGAATTCTGAAAATATACTGATAGGTAATTTTTGTTAATAGGTGTCAACAGGGGTGATGGTAACTGTAATGGTGTCCGAATAATCACCTTCCGGAGCAGCGTTTGCTGTTCCGCTATTGATTCCCGTAACAGAAATTGTCTGTTGGTTGTTTCCCTCCGACATGCCATTCCAAAGAATTTGTTCTCCACCTACGACCTCATGAGAAAGAAACTTGAGAGTATAAGGGATACTATATAAATTTTTATTTCCTTCAAGATTAAGACTGAAGGATTGGCTGTTGTTCGCATCACTAAAAGCAATATTTACTCCATAGGGAGGGGTTGCTGAAGAATTTGGGACCACGGCAACTTGTGCCGTTGCAACAGGAGTTGTTAAAATACCAAAAGCATTGGATATTGAAAAGCTATTATTGTTTATAATTGAAAGGAAATAATCAACGTGAGGTAACGGGTGATCAGGATCTACATAGGGAAGGGGCGTCACTGTATCGGGGACCATATCGACTGTAGGCGGTGTAGATCCATCTGTTGGCACAGCTTGACCATTTACGGAGACATAGGTTTGAGAATTATAAATACCGCCTCCATTATTTGCAACTGCAACATTAAAAGACCCTAGAGTTCCACTTGTCAATGTATAAAGTCCACCTGGTTTATAATGATCTGCAGTTTGATAACTCATAAGATACAAGATAACGACAAATTCTGACACATTAAGATTTCCGTTATGATCTGTCAAAGGCTCTTCTCCATCGGCACCCCATATTTCTTTATAGGAAGTAACGCCATTGATTGTCGATACTGCACATATGCGACCGGTGGAAGTCTGTTGAGAGTAGACCGGATTCCCTGAAGAATCGTTGTACCAAGTCATGGGGCCCTCGAAAGAAAAATTATTTGTAGCTGTCATATTGACAAGTGAAGGATCAAAGAGTTGGTTATTGGAAATATTGAAAGTCAAAGTTCCTAGATGGGCGGCAAAAGCATTTGCAGCAAAGGGCGATCCTGTTATTGTTGAGTTTATATCTGCACCAGTCGTAAAATATAGGTTTGAGTCAGCAACATAGGTTGCTGTTATCGTAGCCCATAAGGATACTCCTGAAAATATGAGTAAGATACTGATCAATAGGGACCTGAATAATCTTTTCATGTATCAATAATAGAAATAATTTCAACAAAGAGCAAGGATGTGTCTAGTCGGGTTTTAAATAACTCTTTTTAAAGTTGCCGATTAATTAAATTTCTGTGATAAATTCAACAGTTATTGTCGCAGTGTAATCACTTTCCTTGTTATTTGTGTAAGAGCTTCATCATTTTCAGAAAACCAAAGGGTTTGCTTCATTTCCGTGCTGCAAGCTTCTCCCTGAACAGCCTAAGCTTGTCAGTTACTTCCTCTGCAGAAAGTTCCCTGCTTGGATCTTCTTCATCAAAGAGTTCCTTGGGAATTTCTTCCAGGAATCGGGAAGGAACGCTCAATACTTCGTCATGCCCACGTTTTCTTCTCTCACAAGAAGAGATTACCAGTACTCGTCTGGCCCTGGTGATGGCAACATAAAAAAGCCTTCTCTCTTCATCTATATTGGCTGGGTTTTCCTCTATTGCTTTCGCATGGGGTACGTATTGGTCCTCGATACCAGCTAGAAAAACGGTATCGAATTCAAGTCCCTTGGAGGCATGCATAGTCATCAAGGCAACTTTTCCATCGCGATCGCCTTCACTATCCTCCTTGCCTGCGATACTTATCCTGTTGATATAGTCAAAAATCGAGGAATTCCGGTTATCCGGGTTTCTTTCCCATCTGGCAAACATATCACACAAAATCCCGATACCTTTCATCTTGAAATTGACAATATTTTCATTTTCGGGATGTTGTTCGACCAAGTATTCCTTGTAGGCAATTTCGTTGATCAGACTACGCAAAATCATATTTTTATTTGAATTTGAGGTAAATAGTTGCTCATGATAATCCTCGATCATCACAACAAAGCGTTTGAGAGCTTTTTGCATGCCTTCCTTGATTTGCCCGTCGGTGGCGATGGCCATCAAGGAAAGAGCCGAAAAGAGCGAACAGCCGTGGTCATCGGCTACCTTCCGCATCTTCTCCAGGGTAACGCGACCTATACCCCTTCGTGGGGTATTGATTACTCTAAGAAGGTTGATATCATCATCCTGGTTGGCCAAGACCTTCAAATAACTGACAATATCGCGAATTTCTTTTCTGTCAAAAAAACTTTGCCCTCCCGAAACCTGAGTTGGAATTCCTTTTTCCACAAATCGCGTTTCAAGAGTCGCAATAAGGGAATTGGTTCTGACCAGCACTCCGAAATCTGAAAAGGAACGATTTTCTTTTCTGTTGGTCATCAATATCTGATCTGCGATTACCGCGGACTCATCATCTTCGTTGGAAGGATGAATCAAGCTGATAGAGCTGCCCTTTCCGCTATCAGTCCAAAGTTTCTTGTCTTTCCTTTGCTGGTTATGGACGATGAGCTTGTTGGCCGCTTCAAGTATTGTGCCTGTAGAACGGTAGTTGCGCTCCAGTTTAATCTCGAGACGTTCAGGGAAATCGCGTTCAAACATTACCAGATTCTCATAGTTTGCCCCACGCCAGCTATAGATACTCTGGTCATCATCACCGACTACACAGAGGTTCCTGCTTTCCTGTGATAGAAGTTCCACCAACCTATATTGGGCGAGGGAAGTATCCTGGAATTCATCCACAAGTATATGAGTATACCGATTTCTCAAAGCTGCAAGGACTTCAGGCTTTTTTTCAAATAAATCAAGAGGCTTCATGATCAGATCATCAAAATCAACGGCATTGTATGCCTTGAGGTGTTTTTCATATTCACTATAGAGGTTGCGTATCTTATCTGAGGCCGCATCAGCAAAGACTGAACGTTTGGTCTTGAGGTTGGAGAATAGATTTGCAAGTTCATAGAGGTCAAAGGCATCCGGGACATAATCAAGATTGATAATTACTTCCCTGAGCAGAGCCATTCGGTCATTGGTATCATATACAGTAAAGTTATTCTTGAATCCCAGGTATTGGATATATTGTTTGAGAACACCCATCCCAAAGGAATGGAACGTTGTAGTCGTAAGTTTTTTCAACGGCATCCCTGTCAGGGCTCGTATTCGTTCTCCCATCTCCTTGGCTGCTTTATTGGTAAATGTCAAAGCAAGAATATTGCTTTGGTCTATTCCACTTTCCAGCATATGACCAATACGAAAGGTGAGCATACGGGTTTTTCCGCTTCCTGCCCCAGCGATGACTAATAAGGGCCCTGCAAGGGTCTCGGCAGCTTTGCACTGCTCTTTGTTGAGTTCTTTTTCTAGATTGAAATGCATATTACCTCAGATTTTCTTGATAAAAACCGAATCCAGTCCAACTCCGAGGGTAACCAGTGAAGTTACGATAAGACCTGAAACAATGACACCGCCGAATACTGCCATCATGGTCTTTCGCTTGTCAAGTCCTAAAATCCAGGATCCGAGGGTTCCTGTCCAGGCACCGGTGATAGGAAGAGGTATGGCGACGAACAGCAAGATCCCCCAATATCCAAAACGATTTACCTTGGAGGCAATCCTATGTTGTGCCTTTGCTATAAATTTGTCAAAAAAGGAGATATACCAATTCCAATGGGTGTAGAAAAGCTTGTGGAAGGTTGCCAGGAAGGTATAGCAAATAGGTGCAACCATCGCATTGGCAATAATGCAAAGTGGGGTTGCATAGACAAGATCATATCCATTGAAAAAAGCATAGGGAATACCCCCTCTCAACTCACTGATAGGAAGGATTGAGAGCAGGACGCTGATCAAGAGGTGCGTATCGCCCATCATTTCTTTCCTTTCAAAACATCTGTTGTTACATTTTTTGACTCAATGGAAATTGCGTTTGCAGGGCAGATTTCATGGCAGCAGTAGCAACGAACACACAGTGAGGTGTCAATCTCAATATGTTTGTTCACTAGTTTTAAAGCTCCTACGGGACATATTTCAACACAACGCTTACATTGGATGCAAGGTTCCGGGAGAAACTTTGGGGCAGGTCTTTCTTCTCTCTTGGATAGTTTTTTCTTGAATTTTCGTGACAAGAAAGGAGCAACAAGTGAACCAAAGAATTTTGTCACCTGCTGTTGCTCTATCCTGAGAAAATCCTTGATGACCAAATCCTTGGCATCAAGTCCCGGATATGAAGGAGGGCAACTTCCAAGATTTCTCTTCAATCCTTCCTTGACAATGGGGATGGTCATCGGATCATATCCCATGATGACTGCCTGGCTGTAATCGAGTGCGATGCAATCAGTGGAAGCCAATAGGTATCCGACTTTACAAGGAATCCCGTTGGCAGGGCCAGCTCCTTCCATGCCTATGATTCCATCCATGAGGGCAAAAGATGGTTTTACTGTCGTAAGAATACCGACTATCAGGGAAGCAAATGCTTCTCGTGTAGGGTAAATTACATGGGATGGACTCTTATGAAGCCCTGGAACCAAACCAAACAGGTTCTTGGTGGCACCAGTGGAATACATGAGTTGATGGGTCTTGAACTTGGGGAGACTGATAATCATATCTACCTGTTCCAGAATTGATGCCAGTTGTATTTTCTTTCCATGGGTATAAGGAATTGCATGGGTAGTGGAATTTTTGGTGAAATCGACCCATTGCACGTTTTCGTCCATGCAGACCTGTGCTATCCCACAGTTTCGAGGAGAAAAGGCAGGACCTTGCAACCCCGGGGAATCCCCGACAAGAATCTCCTTTGCTCCCTGCTCCTTGAGCAAATGAATCATTGCCTTTACAATTGCCGGATTTGTCGTAATTCCAGTCTCTTTTTTCGCGTCGGAAAGGATGTTCGGTTTGAGTAGTACTTTTTTTCCGGAAACATCAGGCATGGATCCCAGAATACAGACATCCTTGATCTTTTTATCCAATACATCCTGTTCATATGTAGCACATGCAACAATGGCGACGGTACTCATGAGGTTCTCCTTATCAGACAAAAATAGAGAGGCCCTTTTCCACTTGAGGAATCAGGTAGAATTATTGAACCATAGGTTCTTTTCTCACAATAAGGTGGATCAATAGGTATTAATTCAAATCGACCTTCTCGTTTTGTAAAGAGCTTTGAGATGACTTCTTCGTCTTCCAAGGGAGCCAAGGCACAGGTGCTGTACAATATGTAGCCACCGACCTTTACAGCTTCAAGAGCTCCGGCAAGCATTGCGAATTGTTGTATTGCAAGATGCTTTGGCCGTGAAGGAGTCCATTTTTCAAGGGCAGAGGAATCACAAAGGACGTGGCGCTCACTTGAACAGGGAGCATCAAGGAGGATGCGATCATAGGTATTCTGTTCGTATAGTCCCCATTTTGCGGCGTCATGTCCGCTGACAGAAATGGAAGCCTTCCATTCGTCCCGAATATGCGTATCTATTACGTTACGCAATCTGGCTCTTCTGGCAGAGGAACGGTCATTTGCCCTGAGGAAACCTGTTCCTTTCAAGATCGAGGCAATCACGAGAGTTTTACCACCGGGTGCGGCACACATATCGAGGACATTGTCACCGGGTTGTACATCCAGAAGCCTGGCACAAATTATCGAGGCCTCATCAAGGTAATACTCGCTGGTCAATTCTTGTTTGAAAGCAATTGGCTGGCGGTCTTCAAGCAAGGAAGCCCGCAAAGTTGGCCAGCGTTCAAGGAAAATTTGTTGGTAATACTCATCAAAGAGGAGTTTTCCCCCTTTCCCTTTTTGTTTTTTACCCATGAACCCACTGTACTGGATTTTGAACCTCTTGTGAACTACCAACACACATGATATGCTCTCCCCATGGCATATGTAACAGCGTTCCTGGAAGGAATAATCAGTTTTATAAGTCCGTGCATCCTGCCTATACTGCCCTTGTATTTTTCGTATTTGGCCGGAGGAATTTCTGATGAAGAGCATAAAGGGATGCTTCTTCGCAATAGCTTGGCGTTTGTCGCTGGCTTTACCCTGCTTTTTATGGCTTTGGGGGCGGCCTCTACTGCAATTGGTCAATTCCTCAGTGAGCATCTTGTTTTACTGAATAGAATAGGGGGAGTACTGGTAATACTTTTTGCCTTGAACAATCTAGGCGTTTTCTTCATTCCCTTTTTCAATGGTACCCATAAATTTCAGTTCAAGAGCATGAAGAATATGACGATAGGCAAATCCATTCTCTTTGGTATTGTTTTTGCAGTGGGCTGGACTCCATGTGTAGGGCCCTTTCTCGGTTCTGCCTTGATGATGGCTGCCAATGCGGCCCTGCTCTGGAAAGGCATGCTTACTCTCTTATGCTATGCCCTGGGCTTGGCGGTACCTTTTTTGTTTGCCGCTGTATTGCTTGAACAATTGGAAGGTGTCTTTCAGGCTATCAAGAACCATTCAAAACTGATATCCCTGATAAGTGGACTTTTCTTATTGGCCTTTGGTATTGTTCTTTTGCTGGGATTCAATCCTGCAGCATTATTTTTGTAAGGAGTTTTGATATATGAAAAAGAATGTTAGGAATTTACTTATAACCGTAATAATATTCATAGTGCTTTTAGTAGTCGCATTGGTTGCTTACAATGGTTTGAAAGACAACGCCGGCTCGTCAGTTGAATATATCCCAACTATCAAGGAATCGGCGGTCTCTGCTGTAGTTCCTCCCGCAACAGAGGTGAAGCCCGTTGCTGAAAAGGCTTCTATGGATAATGCTACAGTGCCAGCAACACCTGCAGCTACTACAGATTCCGTGCAAACTGCAGATAAAACTGCAGTTTCTGATGCCACTGCAACTACTGAAACTGCAGAGCAATCTGCAAACAATCAAGAAGCTCCGAAAATGCCCGATATTCCATTGACCAAATTGGATGGAACGAAAACTTCCTTTGATACGGTTCGCCAGGGAAAACCGGTGATCATCAACTATTTTGCCTCATGGTGTCCCCCCTGCAAACAGGAATTGCCGGATTTCTTGAAGGCTTATGAGAAATACAAGGACCAGATTGAATTTATTTTTATTGATAGTCTTGATGGATCCCGAGAAACGGAATCTACCATCAAGGCCTTCGTAAAGGACTTTCCCTTTACTGGACCTGTATATTTTGATGATGGTGCTTTTGCCTATTTGTTCCAGACCTCCTCACTTCCCACCACGGTAATATTTTCCAGTGACGGAACAGTGTTGGGTGGGCATCTTGGAATGATAAGCAAAGAAGTTCTGCAGAAAGATATTGAAACCTTATTGCCTTAGTACAGCAGAAGCATATAGCCGATAAAGAAAAGAGCGCTTCCGGCAATACAGAATAGATGCCAGATAGCATGGTAGTGGGGAAGTTTTTTATTTGCGTAAAAAATAACCCCTACCGAATAGGTTATGCCAGCGGCGAAAACCCAGGTAGTCAATCCTTTGGGAAAATAGGGTATGATACTGCCCCAAAAGAATACGATAAGCCAGCCCATCGCCAGATAGAGAATAACATGCAGGGGACCTAGCTTTCCCCAGAATATCAAGGTAAATGCAATTCCCAACGCAGCTATCAACCAAACGGCCAAGAGCAACGTATGGGCCAAGGGAGTTCCTACGTACATCAACATCGGAGTATAGGTGCCGGCAATCAGAAAATAGATGTTGCTATGATCCAGGATACGGCAGAATCTCTTTGCGTCATTGTGGGGAAGATGATGATACATTGCCGATGCACTATAGAGCAACAACATGGTGAAGCCCCAAACGATCATTCCTGCCTTCAAACCGAAAGAGGGTAGTTGCGAGGTCCTTGCAAAGATGATAATCAAGGCAATTACTGCAAGAATTGCTCCAATAACGTGAGTCATGGCATTTTCTTTTTCTGCTTTTTCATCATCGTAGGAATGCAGGGTAATATGTTTTTCCAGCCATGAGGGTTTGAGTGTTTCCATTGTAAAGATTCTCCTTGGAGAAAACTGTATCGTGCAGAAGGGTCTGAGACAACCTGTAGTGAAAAAAAAATTCAACTAGTATACTTATACTAAGCAATCAAGTTTATACATTACAAGAAATACTGAAAATAAAACAATTCTTGCGTATTTTTTTTGCAAAACGAAAGTTTTGTTTTTCAGTCAAACTCTACCTGCATAAAATCAAATGATACTCTATATCGATTCCGAAAATCCTGATGTTTTGTATTGCTGTCACTATTTCCACGGATAAAAAAACAGGGCCGAAGCCCTGTCCTTGGTAAAGCTAGAGAATGTGATCAAGGAAAAGTTTTGTTCGTTCACTTGTTGGATTGGAAAACATTTGCTCAGGTTTCCCTATTTCGATGATTTCTCCACCATCCATAAAGATTACCTTGTCTGCAGCAGCCCTTGCAAAGCCCATTTCATGGGTTACGAGGAGCATTGTCATTCCTGTCTTCGCTAACTTGAGCATGACATCCAGGACTTCCTTTATCATTTCTGGATCAAGTGCACTGGTAGGTTCATCAAAGAGCATGACTTTTGGGTTCATCGCCAGTGCTCGAGCGATTGCCACTCTTTGCTGTTGGCCCCCTGAAAGTTGATTTGGGTATACCTCGGCTTTTTCCTCGAGGCCCACGAGTTGCAATAATTCCCTGCCTTGTTTTTCTGCTTTTGCTTTTTGAAGTTTTTTTACTTTGAGGGGTGCCAGGGTTATATTCTCCAAAGCTGTGAGGTGGGGGAAGAGATTGAAGGATTGAAATACCATGCCAACTTCTTCCCTGATTTTTCTCAAATCGACAGCAGGATCCGTGACATCATCCTCATCAATGAAAATATGGCCACTGGTAGGAATTTCCAGCTTGTTCACCGTCCTGAGGAGTGTACTTTTTCCACTACCTGAGGGACCGATAATTACGACTACTTCTCCATTTTCTACCAATAGGGATGCATTTTTGACTGCATGTACCGGTGCATTGTCAGTAATATAATCCTTGGTGAGGTTTTCGATTCGTATTCTAGCCATTCTTATGCAACCTTTCCTCGAGCAAACCGACGAGGCGGGAAAGTAGAAGGGTTATCACCAGGTAAATCAAGGCAACGATCAACATGGTTTCCAAGGATAGGAAGGTTCTGGAAATATATTCCCTTCCTTTTCTGAGAATATCGCTTAATGCAATGGTTGAAACCAATGAAGAATCCTTTAACATCGATATGAACTCATTTCCAATGGCGGGAAGCACTATTTTTACCGTCTGGGGAAGAATGACATAGCGAAAGGCCTGTCCCCTGGTAAGTCCCAGCGCAATGGCTGCTTCCATCTGTCCTCTTGGAATTGCCTGAATTCCAGCTCTGACAATCTCTCCCATATAGGCGCCAAAACAAATGGAAAGGGCTACTACCGCTGCAATCATCCCTTCGATATGGAAGAATCTTCCCATTGCATAATAGATGAAGATCAATTGGACCAGAAGCGGGATTCCCCTGATGAGTTCTACATATACTCCGCTGACCATATTTATCCAGCGATGCTTGCTTACTGATCCAAGACCTGTAAGCGTTCCGATGACAATTGCTCCCAGTATTGCAAAAATAGTTGCTTCAAAAGTGACGGGAGTTCCTTGTATAGTGACTAAAAATATGTCGCGAAAGGGATGTGGCTTGAAAATAACCAGACCTGCCAACAAGCCCAAGGCACTGAAGAATGTTATTCTCCACGAGTTGAGAACATGTCCATCATCTTTTCTGGGAATAAGGACCCCATCTGTCATTTGGATGGTCATGTTTTTTTTCTTGGTTGACATAGAGTCTATGGAAACAATTTTCTTCTTTGCATTTTCTTGTTTCATTTCGTCAAAATCATCTGATTGCTTGTCCATTATATCTCACTGTAGAAAGGATTGAATCAAACCTAATTACTACATAATTATACAAATTTTGTCAAGCTGGCATGTATATTTATTCAACCTATGGTGTTTACCTAATGAGAAAGAGGTTTATGAAAATTGAAAAAAATAAGCTTCTTTCTTGAATACCACTAGTTGTCATATACTTTACCTGCTAGGTAGTATATACATCCATGTGTATGTATAAAGGAGCCAATTATGTCCATCTTATTAGTATTTGCGATTATTTTTATTACACTGGCCCTAGTATTCTACACTGTCGGGGTCTGGGGCGAAAAGATCTCGGGAACCCTTTCCTTTTGGAACCTGACCTGTTTTTGGATCGGACTTATTTTTGACACAACGGGAACGACACTCATGTCTTTCATCAATGGCGGAAAATTGAGTCTGAATTTTCATGCCGTAATTGGTGCCACAGCAATCGTCTTGATGATTTTCCATGCAATATGGGCTACTTTGGTATTTTTCAAAGGGAATGAAACCAAGAAGGCTTCTTTCCATCGACTAAGTTTGTTTGTTTGGCTTATTTGGCTTATTCCCTATGGAACAGGAATGTTTTTGCATATGATTTAAACAAAGCCTGAGATTTGATAAATAAGGACCTCCAAGAAGGTTTTTCAACTTTTGGAGGTCCTTATTCTGGAAAAAAATCCTAGAGAATATTCCACTTGGTCCTGAGTTTGTCCATGGTCCCATTTTTCTCCAAGGTAGCAAGACTGTCATTTACCAGTTTCAAGAGGGTAGCGTCGCCTTTCTTGATTGCTATTGCAATAGGTTCGCCAGTAGTGCTTGCAGTTCCTGTTACATGAAGTTTTCCTGCATAATTTGCATTTGCCAAGACATAGTCACTTGCAATAACTGAATCTGTAACGACACAGTCAAGATTTCCGTTAAGTAAGTCTTCTATGCCGAATCCAATTTCATCATATGCCTTGATATTGATGTTTGCACCTGGATTTGCCTTCAGGTAGTCTTCAAGATAGATATGGCCGGTTGTGCCGAGTTGGACTCCCACGGTCTTGTTTTTCAAGGCAGTGACATCGGTTAAATCAGAAACTGCCTTTGGAGCAATGATAGCCTGGGTTATAGTCATGATTGGAGTGGAGAAATCCATGGAAGGCTTTCTTTCGTCGGTTACGGAAACACCTGAGGCAACCGCATCATAGGATCCATTGGCCAATCCGGCGAAAATACCATCCCAGGCAACATTCCTGATGGTAATGGTCTTTCCCGAAAGAGTGGCTATTTCATTGACCAGATCAATTTCAAATCCTACGACATCTCCTTTTTCGTCTACGAATTCAAGAGGGGGCCATGCACAGTTTGCAGCAAATACATAGGAATTCTTTTCCTTTGTTTCTTTCTGCCCTTGCGCGAACAGGGTAGAAGTACAACAAAGCATTAAAGCAAGGATTACGATTGCAATTTTTTTCATGGTGGTATCTCCTTAAGATATGCGAAATAATGAATAATCATGCACTGTTTGTCAAGTATATTGGAATAAATATGCAATAAAAAAGAATATTATGCATGAATATCCCAAAAAAAAGAGGAGCTTAAGCTCCCCTTCAGTCTCTTGTTCAACTAGGTCTACAAAAGATTCCACTTTTTCTTCAAGGCATCAAAGGAACCGTCTTTCTTCATCGTATCCAGTCCTTTGTTAACTAAATTGAGCAACTCAGTATTGCCCTTCTTGACGGCAATTGCGATATCCTCATGGGTGAAAGGAGTTCCTGCAACCATCAGTTTACTGCTATAATTTGCATTTGCCAGTACAAAGTCACTTGCAATAAGAGAATCGCATACTACGGCATCAAGATTGCCATTGATCATATCTTCGATGGCTAAACCAATATCATCATATACTTTCTTGGTAACTTTGTAGTTTTCCAAGGCAAAATCCCCGGTAGTCCCAATCTGGACACCAATTTTCTTTCCTGTAAGGTTCTCGATTCCCTTGACGGAATCCTTGTCGGAAGAACGGATAATGACTACTTGTCCTGCCTGGAGAATCGGTTCAGAGAAATCCATGGAATTCTTGCGTTCCTCAGTTACCGTTACGCCGGAAGAAACTCCATCATAGGCACCATTGGAAAGTCCTGCAAAAATTGTATCCCAGGGAATATTCTTTACAGTCATGGAAACCCCGACTTTTTGTCCGATAAGAGGCATGAGCTCTACCTCAAAGCCGGTCAAGACACCATTGTCAACAAACTCGAGAGGGGGCCAAGTTGCATCAGCAGCAAAAACATATCCCTTCTGGGTTTCCTTGGAACCATTTGCAAACAAACATCCTATACTGACTAACACAATAGCCAATAACATTCCTGTTTTCTTCATGATATTTTCAATCCTCCAAAAAAAATGAGACAAAATAAAAGGTATTGCCCCAACAGGGCAATAAATCAAGGCTAATCTTAGAAATGCATTACTGGATGCGTCAATACGTAGCTTGTCATTCCAACGCCAATGATCAAACCTACGATAACCCCTCCTACAACCTGGCTGAATGAATGACCCAGCATAGTCTTGAGGTTTTCCGGCGTGAATTGTCCTTCTCTATGTAAATCAGAAAGAATTCTACTCCATTCATTGATAACCTCGGCCTGTTTCCCTGCTTCTCTGCGTACGCCCATTGCATCGTGGATTACAATTGCGGCAAAAGTAATTGCAATGGCAAAATCCACGGTACCAACCCCTTCTGTCATGCCTATGCTGGTCAAAAGTGCAATTACTCCGGCAGTATGGCTGGAAGGCATGCTCCCCGTACTATGAAGCAACGACCAATCGAATTGATGATCAAAAATTGCGTTGATGAAGGGCTTCATCAACTGTGCCAAAAATATTGCCAAGGCAGCAGAAAGAAAAGGTGCGTTATGCAGAATATCATTATTCATGTTCCCACACTACATACTTTTTGGGCCTTACGCAAGGATGCTCCTTGCTCTTGTAGGTATAAAGTTGTTATACCTTCACTACTAGGGAGAATTTCATGGAATTCGCACAAGAAAAAACTGCCTCGATTCAATTCTGGGTACTCAATGTCTCTTCATTCATTGCCCAGTTGACAATAGCAATGGTGAACTTAGTCATCGTATATCATTTAAAAGATTATTTTGGATTGACAGCCGAAAAAATAGGCATTGCAACATCGATAACAACTGCCATGTATCTAGTTTTCTGTATTGCAGGAGCCTCCATATGCACGCATTTCAGGCCTCGGAATCTTGTAGAGGTTTCTCTTGCGGGAATGGCTGTCTCCGTTGCATTCTTTGCCTCAACCAGTAATCTGATCGTTGCCTATTGCAGCCTTGCTTTTTATGGTGCCTTCATGAGTTTGCTATGGCCTCAGATCGAGGGTTGGTTTTCTCGCGGGAAGGAAGGAGCCCAGCTGAATCATGTCACCAATGCCTTCAATTTCTCCTGGTCGTTTGGAGTCGGTGTTTCTTCGTATGTAGCGGGTATATTGGTTGAACATTCAACCACGCTCCCTTTTTATATCGCTGTAGTGTTGTTTTTTATTGTTTTTCTACTCATTTATCTGAGCAGTGTCATTGTACCCGGAATTCGTGCGGTTGCAAGCGAACATACAGAAATTCAGCAAAGCCAGCAAAAGGACAATAGTACTTCGCTCAGATATTATAGTTGGATTGGTTTGATGCTTGTCTATTCCGGTATGAGCTTGATCCTTACCATTTTCCCGCTCTATGCGCAGGATGTTTTGAAAATAAGTGAAAGTACTACGGGTTTGTTATTGCTTATTCGGGGAGTTACCACTTGTTTCGGATTCTTGGCTCTGGGATTGACAGGGTTCTGGCAGTTCAAGAAGAGCTATATTTTCTTGACTCAGATACTTTTTTCAATTCTTTGTCTGGCTGCTGTTCATATTCGGTCAATTGCAGGATATGCGATTTTTTTCTTCGTATTTGGTCTTGTATTTGCCTCTGGCTATGATTTGAGTATGTTCCATGGTGCAAGTGGTTGTCTCAATAGATCCCAGCGAATGATCATTCATGAAGTACTTCTTACCGTAGGAAGTATTTTTGGCGCAGTCTTCGGTGGCTTTATCTATGAGCAATTTTCTTTTCAGATGGTGCTTCAGTTGTTTGCGATCATTTCAGGAATTGTCATCATCCTTGAGCTTGGTGTTTCTTTTTTGTTGGACAACATGAAAAGCAATAAAACAGCATAGGGCAAAGGTTTTGCAAAAAGGACCAAAACCATATACAATACAATAAATTTACAAGAAAGCAGGAGTACCTATGGGTAAGACACTCACCGAAAAAATTCTCTTATCACACCTTGAGGAAGGCAATATTGAATCAGGTAAACCAATCGGGATTCACATTGACCAGACATTGACCCAGGATGCAACGGGGACAATGGCTTACCTTCAGTTTGAATCGATGCAACTGGACCATGTCAAGAATGAATTGGCCGTAAGTTATGTTGACCATAACACCGTTCAGGTAGGATTCGAGAACGCCGATGATCATCAATATCTACAGAGTGTAGCTGCAAGCAAGGGAATAGTTTTTTCCCGAGCCGGTAACGGAATTTGTCATCAAGTACATCTTGAACGATTCGGTATTCCTGGAAAGACTTTGCTGGGCAGTGATAGCCATACTCCCACCGGAGGTGGCATTGCCATGATCTCCATTGGTGCAGGAGGTCTTGATGTGGCAGTTGCCATGGCTGGAGGTCCCTTTCATATCATAAGCCCAAAAGTCATTGAAATTCGACTTACCGGGAAACTCAGGCCCTGGGTTTCTGCCAAGGATGTGATTTTGGCAGTTCTGCAGCATTTTACGGTCAAGGGTAATGTAAACTGTGTGTTTGAATATACCGGTGAAGGGATTGCTACCTTGCAAGTACCTGATCGCGCAACCATTTGCAACATGGGTGCCGAATGTGGAGTAACTACCAGTATTTTCCCTTCTGATGAAAATACCCTTGCTTTCCTTGAAGCCCAGGGAAGAGCACAGGATTACCAGAAATTGACAGCTGATGAAGATGCTGTCTATGATGGATTTTTCCAGCTTGACCTTTCCCAATTGGAACCTCTTTGTGCTTGTCCTCATTCTCCGGGCAATATAGCCAGGATGAAAGACTTTGCTGGCAAGAAAATTGACCAGGTTCTCATTGGCTCCTGCACGAACAGCAGTTATACCGATATGAAGAAAGTTGCTGATATTCTTGAGGGGCATACGATTGCCGAGAATGTAAGTTTGGGAATTGCCCCTGGAAGCAGGGAAGTGTTGCTTATGCTCGCTTCTGATGGTTCGCTCGGAAAAATGATTGCAAGTGGTGCAAGAATATTGGAAAGTGCCTGTGGTTTTTGCATCGGAAATCATCAAAGCCCAAATACCAATGGTATTTCCTTGCGAACGAGCAACAGAAACTTTGAGGGACGAAGTGGAACGAAAAGTGCACAAATGTATTTGGTCAGTCCTGAGAGTGCAGCGCTCAGCGCCATTGCAGGGGTGTTTGTAGATCCCCTTTCTGATCATGGGATTTCGTATCCTGTAGTCTCGATGCCAAAGAAATTTATTTTGGATGACACCATGTTTATTTTCCCTCCAATCAAGGGAACAAAAGTTGAGATTCTCAGGGGACCGAATATCGGTAATCCTCCTTCCAATACTCCTTTGGATCAAGATCTTTCAGGAGTTGTTGCCATCAAGGTCGGGGATAAGATTACCACCGATCATATCATGCCCGCTGGGGCCCGATTGAAATACCGCTCCAATATTCCCCAGTACTCAAAATATGTATTTGAGCCGGTCGACCCTCTTTTCCCTGCGCGTGCTGCTGAAAATAGGGATGCTGGGATTGGCAATGTCATTGTTGCAGGTTTCTCTTATGGGCAGGGATCAAGCCGTGAACATGCAGCTATTTGCCCGATGTATCTTGGTGTGAAGGCGGTCATTGCCCTTTCCATTGAACGTATCCATCAAAATAACCTTTGCAATTTTGGAATTGTTCCCTTGACCTTTGTACATGAAGCCGATTACCTGAGAATTCAGGAAGGTGACGAACTGTTCATTGGCGATATGCCTGGCCAAATTGAGAAAGGAACGGTCATCATGGAAGATAAAACAGCAAACATCAAAATTTCCCTCAACTGTGACTGTACGGAAGACCAGAAGACAATGTTGTATGCCGGTGGGTTGCTCAATGTACTTAAGGAGAGAAAATAATGGATAGTCTTATTACATTGAAAAACGGAAAACTTTTTGTACCTTCCCATCCTATCGTTCCCTTCATCGAGGGGGACGGGGTTGGTAAGGAAATTACCGCTGTCATGAAACAAGTTGTTGATACCGCTGTTGCCAAGGCCTATGCTGGCAACCGTACAATAGAATGGAAAGAGATTCTTGCCGGTCAGAAAGCCATGGATGAAGTGGGATCCTTTCTTCCTGATGAAACCTTGGATGCAATTTCTCATTATAAAGTCGCTATCAAAGGTCCTCTCACCACTCCTGTTGGCAAGGGAATGCGCTCCTTGAATGTAACGCTTCGCCAGAAGCTGGACCTGTATGTATGTCTTCGTCCTGTTGAATATCTTTGTGGGGTACCTTCTCCGGTCAAACATCCTGAAAAAGTCGATATGGTAGTTTTTCGCGAAAACACAGAGGATATCTATGCAGGCATTGAATGGGAAGCAGGGTCTTCGGAAGTAGGGAAGGTGCTAGCCTTTCTTGCTGATGAAATGGGAGTGGATAAAATACGGTTTCCCAAAAGTAGTGCACTCGGGATCAAGCCTGTTTCCAGGGAAGGTTCGGAGCGCTTGATTCGCTCCGCTATTTCCTATGCGCTGGAGAATGACCGCAGGAACGTTACCCTTGTCCATAAAGGAAATATCATGAAGTTCACCGAAGGGGGATTTCTTACATGGGGGTATGCCCTTGCAGAAAGGGAATTTGGGGCAGTCAAGAATGCGCAAGGCCGATATTTTATCAAAAGACAAGGACAGGAAGATCTTGAAATCAAGGATTGTATCTGTGATGCCTTTCTCCAGAATATATTGTTGAAGCCAGAGGTCTACGATGTGATTGCGACCTTGAATCTCAATGGAGACTATATTTCTGATGCCCTGGCTGCCGAAATTGGCGGTATTGGTATTGCTCCCGGAGCAAATATCAATTATGAGAGTGGGTTCGCCATTTTTGAGGCAACTCATGGAACAGCGCCTGATATCGCCGGAAAAAACCTTGTAAATCCTCTGTCCTTGGTTCTTTCTGCTGAAATGATGTTGCGTTATCTTCATTGGAATGAAGCAGCTGATTTAGTTCGCGATTCTGTATCCAGGAGTATTTCCAGTGGAAAGGTAACCCAGGATTTTTATCATCTTCTCCAAGATGAAAAAATCCCCTCTGTCTTGTTGGGGACGAGGGAGTTTGGCGAAACTTTGATAGAGAATTTATAAACTGAACTGCCTGAAATCACTGAGAAGGCCATGGACATGTTCCATGGCCTTTGTTGTCTGGATATCTGCCCCGTTGCTAGCTATTGCGTAGATTTCCCGGATACCTGCCTTTGTTGCACTAAGAATGCCACTTCTTGTATCTTCAAAGACGATGCATGTGGAAGGTTCCCTGTTCAAGGCCTTGCAGGTATCGAGATAGATGTCAGGTTCTGGCTTTCCTTTTCGTATCCCATTGTCAGTTATTATATATTCATCATCAAAGTAACGGGAAAGTGCAAACCATTTTTTGTAGGCGTCCATATTATCAGGGCACGCACTGGTTGCAATGGCCAGGGGAATACCTTGTTGCATAGCTTCTTTGAACAAGGTCTCTGCTCCAGGAGCCAAGGAAAGTGGCGCTTGTTTTTCACAAATCGCCCGATACACGTCTTCCTTTTCCCTGGAAATCCTATTTACAATCTCTTGATCGCAAAAACCCCCAAATAGATAGGGAATTGTTTCTATATTGGTTCTTCCGTTGAGCATGTGCATTTCAGCATCAGAAAATATCTTGCCCCTGTATTTCAAGGCAATGAAATCCCAGGCCTCCCTGTTATAGGAGGTATCCCAGAATAACGTGCCATTGAAATCAAATATAAGAGCTTTATCGGTCTTCAAGCGGTAGTACCTCTCGAACTTGAGGACCTGAATATACCTGTCGAGGACGTCCAATCTTCTGGTATGGATCATGTCTCCACTCCAACCAGTGAGAAATCCAACCAGGAAGTCTTCCCAGGGCAAACAAAACCGTAAACATCGATTCAGGAATTCCCATGGAATGGAAGATAATTCCCGTATAGAAGTCAACATTTGGATAGAGGTGACGTTCAATGAAATAGCTGTCGTGCAGGGCAACGTCCTCAAGTTCCAGGGCAATTTTAAGCAATGGATCGTTCTGGCTTTCCACGCCAAGTACTTCATTGCAGATTGATTTTGCAATTTGGGCTCGGGGGTCATAGGTTTTGTAGACTCTATGTCCAAAACCGGAAAGCTTGAAAGGGTCCTCTTTGTCCTTGGCCCTTTTTACCACTTCCTCGATGCTCATTCCATCATTATGGATTTTCGTCAACATTTCGAGAACGGCTTGGTTGGCTCCTCCATGTTTGCTTCCCCAAAGGGCACAGCATCCTGCCGCCACTGAGGCATAGAGATTAGCCTCGCTGCTAGCTACCAGACGAACTGCACTGGTGGAGCAGTTTTGCTCATGATCAGCATGGAGGATCAAAAGTTCATTGAGAGCCTTGACATGTACAGGATCTGGAATATAAGCATTGACCGGAGTCTTGAACATCATATTCAGGAAGTTTTCGCAATATGAGTATTTATAGGTGGGCTCGACGAAATCAAGTCCATTCATTTGCCGATAACTGAATGCCGCGATGGTTCTCATCTTTGATAACAGGCGAGTGACGGTCAAGTCAACATTTTCTTCAGGGTCGACATCTTCCAACTCGGGATAAAAAGCTGACAGGGAGGCTACCATGGCAGAAAGGATTGACATTGGATGGGCTTCCTGAGGATAGTCGCGGAAAAAATTTCTCATATCGACATGCAAGAGGGAATGATTGTTGAGCAACTCCGCATAGGTATGTCTTTGGGCAAGATCAGGAAGCTCGCCTTTGATCAAAAGGTATGCCACTTCCACAAAATCACAATGTTCGACAAGATCCGCGATATCATACCCTCTGTAACGTAGGATTCCATTTTCCCCATCAACATAGCAAATGGAGCTCATGCAAGATCCTGTGTTTACAAAACCAGGGTCATAGGTAATGAACCCTGTATCCTTGCGCAGAGTGGTGATATCAATTGATTTCCCCCCCATATTGTCAGTAATTACGGGAAGTTCAACTTCCTTGTCCCCTAAGACAAGTTTTGCTGCTTCTTTTTGAATGTTCATATCAAACCTCCTGGTTGGAAAAGCAATATAACTGGGACAAACTGTCCAGTGCTGGCCTCTGTATCTATTTCGTTGAGTTTCCCCATTCCTGCTTTACGTCCCAAGATATCTCGAGTACCAAAGGCTAGGGTGGTAGTACTATCTAATTTCATTTTCCTTTTCAAACAATCAATGGGGTTTCCAAATTCATGAGTTCCGACAAGCATCCAGGTATCCAAAGCAATGATCTCTTTTGTCCTCATGGTCCACTATACCGACTATACTGTTCTCTAGGGGAAAGCAATGGTTAAAAAGTTCCCTTGTGTTTATTTACTTGATGACCTGTCCCTGTGGAAAGAGAAGCTCATGTTATATTAGAAAGCTGGCTTGCCTCTGTCGGGTGAACCAATCTGATATCATGAAGGCAGGCGAATATTGCTTGGATGATATTGAAATCTTTTGCAATATCGAGAGGAACCGAAATTCCTTTACCTTCCTTTGCAGGCAAGAATTGACCCTTTGAAGCAATTTTATTGCTTACAATAGCCTGAATTTCTGTGTTGAGCAAGCGGAAATATCGTTTGCTTCCTCTATCTTGGGTACCAACCGATCCCGTTGCAGATATATCCATCTAGTTATAGTCTCCACGATTAGCAATTCCTATTTTATCGTATTTTGTTTTGAATGAGAATATATCCATGAATATTTAGCAAAAGTGTAGCAAATGCCAACTGGTCATTAGCTGTTTGTAGCAGTATAATAGATTTCAGGAGAATAGAGATGCAAGGATTTTCCATACCATTGGATGAAGAAGTTGTAGATATTGCTGAATTTTTCAAAGTATTTGGCGATCCAACCAGATTGAAAATCCTGTTTCTCCTTGAACAAGGCGAGCTAGGAGTCAATACGATTTCCGAAACCTTGAATATGCAGCAGAGTACTATTAGCCAGCAGTTGAAATTGCTTCGCGCCAGGCGTCTGGTCCGTTTTAGGAAAGAGGGTAGAAATGTACTTTATAGGCTTAATGATGAGCATATTCATAGAATTTTGGCTCTAGGTATGGAACATTATGAGGAGTTGTTTTGAGAATTGCAATTATCTGTTTTAGTCCGACGGGGCAAAGCAAGGCTTGTTCTCTTGCCGTAGCCGAAGCAATGAAAAAACCCTATGAGATAGTTGATGTAACATTAGCTAAAAATCGCAAAGAATCCCTGTTTTTTGAAGAAACTTTACTTATTATCTCCTTTCCTGTATATGCCGGGAGGGTTCCAACCCTCTTTTCAAACTATTTGGAGCATTGTCTTTTTGGCAAGGATTGCCATGCCATCGCAATCGCTACCTATGGTAACAGGGATTATGATGATGCCTTGGTTGAAATCAAGGATCTCCTGGAAAGTAAGGGAATCCTGCTGACAGGCGCCGCGGCAATTGTAGCACAACATAGTTTTTCCAATGAAGTTGGTCTCGGAAGACCTGATGCCGAGGATTTTTTCATTCTTGATCGTTTGGCTGTTTCAGCGCCTACCCATAGGGAATCAGTTCAGGTAAATGGAAATCATCCTTTCCGGGAAGGAATACAACCGGACAATTTGCCCTATATGAGCATTGCAACTGATAATTGTATACACTGTGGGATGTGCCAGAACCATTGTCCAACCGAGGCAATTTTTCAGGATGATCCTTCTCTTTGCATCCATTGTTGTGCTTGTATACGAATATGTTCCCATCATGCAAGAGCTTTTGTGGACGAACGATTCCTTGCCTCTGTTGCTTGGCTTGAAAACCAATGCAAAGATAGGAAAAAGAGCGAATTGTTCATTTCTTGAACATAACCCTAATAATTTTGTGTAATAAGCTGGGATGGCCTAATATAGGGTGCCCTGGTTATTCTATATTCTAATCGTAGCAAGGCAATGAAGTGTATACAAAACCTGCCAGCTGTTTGCAACTGGCAGGAAAGGATATTTCTGTAGTGGAGGGTTATTAGCCTTTGACTGCACCACTTCCTACGCTTCTCGTAATCTGTTTTCTGAAGATAATATAGAATACAAGCATGGGGAGCAATCCGATGACCAGTGCAGCGAATTGCTTTCCATAATCGGAAGAAAGCGTTCCCGAGAATTTGTAGATACCAAGAGGCAGCGATTGTAATTCGAGCCTGGAAACAAGGATGTTTATCAAGGCGAATTCATTCCAGATGGTTGGAATATTCAAAAGGCAAAGCGTAATGATGATAGGTACAGTCATCGGGACTATGATGGCGATGAATATCCTGAAATAGCCAGCACCATCAATTCTGGCTGCTTCCACCAAAGCTGTAGGAATACTCTTGATGTATTCTGTGCAAAGGTATACTCCTATAGGAAGTAACGATCCTACATAAATCAATATTACACCGAATTTGGTGTTGTAGAAAAGATGGAATTTTTCTGCATTGCAAAGTCCCAGCTTTTGGAAAAAACCACCCAACAGAGAATCCACTTGGGTGACTTGCAGGAATATCGGGACCATCAGGGTCTGCGTAGTAATCAGAATTCCCAACAAGAAAGTGGAAAAGATTGGCTTTGTTGCCTTGAATGGCAATTTGGCAAAGGCGAATCCCGTCAGAAGTGAGAGAAATAGCGCAATTCCTACCGAAAGTACTGTGTAGAGGATGGAATTGCCGAATAAGATACTGAAGTTTCCTATTTTCCAGGCTCCTGAGTAGTTCTGAGGATAGAAATGCTGTGGTAGCCCCACCATATTCGACTGGAATTCTACAGTCGCCTTGAATGAATTGATGAACAGCCAGATGATGGGTCCGATTGCCAGAAACGCAAACACGGCCATGATGAGATAGGCAAAGAATTTCCAGAGGAAGATGCCCAGACCGGTTTCTGATTTTACAGTATTTTTAGTCATCATTACCTCCGACTTTTTTCTGTACGACTTTCGTAATCATAATCAGAATCAGACTGAATACGACCATCATTATGGAGATGGCATTGGCCAACGGGTAATCAGGTGTCCCCATGAAAGCTTTCTCGTACATATAGATGGAAAGCACTTGGGTAATTCTTGCTGGCCCTCCTCCTGTCATGGCATAGATCAAGGCAAAGGAGCTCAATGAGCCGGCAATGCAGAGGATTGCTGTATTCATGATTACCCCTGAAAGTTCAGGAAGAATGATGTGCGCCAGTATGCTTCGTTCCTTTGCTCCATCAATCTGTGCCGATTCCAATACCTGTGAGTCGATTTTCTGCATATTGGCAAGAAATATAATAAGGTACATGCCCGTCCAACACCAAAGGGTAACGAACATGATGGGAATCATTGCCGTACCTTCCTTGTTCAGGAAGTTTGTAGACCAGACAGGAGCCATCAGATGCGTCAGGTCGCTTTGTATCATTGGAATACTTTCATTGGTCATGTCCAAAAGCATTGCCTTCAACTCTACTGGCGGATTGGTAAAGAAACTATTTGCTGTACCAGGATTGATGGCAAGTATCTTGTGTACCAGATCATCTGTGACTTGTAGTTTTCCATTTGTTCCAATATAGGAGGCCATGACATTCGAGAGGTTGGATGAGTAGGAAAGTGCATATCCTTTGTTGATGATTTCTGCCAAGGGGCCATAAGGTGAAAATATCAAGTTCCACATGATGCCGATGACAATGACAGAGATAATGGAAGGAACATAGAGAATGCCTTGCCAGAATTCTCCGAACTTTACACTTTTTCGATAGATAAGATAGGCAAGAAACAAGCCCAGCGGAAGTTGTCCAAATACGGAAATCAACACGATAAGAATATTATTCTTGAGTGCATGCCAGAAATAGTTGTCGACGAAAAGTTGTCCATATTGCTGGAAGCCGGTAATCTTCCAATGCCCACCGGCGAATATCTTACCACCTGAAAAGTTACTCAGGGATAAGACAAGCGACAGAATAATGGGGAATGCCATCACAAAAAGATATATTACGAAAGTCGGTATGACCATCCAGCAATAGGCTTTTTTTTTACTTTGTTATTCTCATTCATACTGAAGAATCCTTTTTTAAATACCCCAAGCCCAAAGAGGACTTGGGACGAAATGCACATCAGTTATTTTTGCGAGGCCAAATAGGTATCCATTGCTGCTTGTACTTCGCTTGCAGCTTGTTCAGGTGTCTTTGACCCAAGACCGATTTCCTGCAAGACCTTATTCAGGACCGTGTAGACGCTTGGATCGAGTGCGGAATCAAGAACATAACAGGTATCATTGACCGAAGAGTAATACTGCATCATCTTGGTCGTGAATGGCTCGAGTTTATCACTCTTTACATCCATTCTCGAGGTGATGTATCTTCCTGCTTCCAGATATTTCTGCTGGACATCCTTGGAATAGAGATACTTTATGAGTTTGACCGCCGCAGCTTCCTTTGCAGAGCCAGCGGGAATGGAAGCGGATATTCCATATCCACATCCCAAGGTAGATGAAATTACTCCAGGGAATTTTTCACCGGGAATGGAAGGAAATGCCATCATGCTGAAATTGTTCTGTTGGTCTTCAGGACTGATCAAGGCCAAGCCTGAAGCTTTGTCGGTAATGAAGGCATTCTGTCTCCAATCGCCATCGATAAGGAATGCTGCCTTGCCTGCGGCAAAGAGTCCAGGAACTTCTCCATAGGACAATTGGATGGTATCACGGGAAAGGACGCCGTCTGTGTACATTTGATCAACGAACTGCAGGGCGGCTACAAATTCAGGATCGGTGAACTTGACAGTTCCTGCCGACACCTTGTCAAACCATTCTTTTCCTACAAAACGTCCTGCAATGGTAGAGAACAGACAGGATTGCATGACCCAATCGTCCTTGTTTGCCATAAGTACTGTCTGAATTCCCTTTGCCTTGAGCTTTGGTACCATTGCCTTTAGATCAGCATAGGTCTTTGGAACTGAGAGTCCATATTGCTGCAAGAGTTTGGTATTGGTGTACATGACACTGGAGTAGCAGATGGATTGAGGGAGTTCTGCAAGGTATTGTGCACTCTGGCCCTCCGGATTGGTAGCGGTAGGAAGGAACTCGGATAGGAACTCTTCTCCCAGCAGGGGTTTGAGATCCTTTACCAAATGCTCCTTATGCAGGATTGCGGATCTTCCCGAGGGATACATGTACATTACATCAGGAATGGTTCCTGCAGCCACATAAGCAGCCATTTTCTGGTGGAAGGCTTCATTGGTAAGATCTTCCTTCTTTAGTGAGATGTTTGGATTCTCAACGGTAAAATTGTTCCAGACATTCTGAAACTCTTCATACCCAGGGGCCGTAGCATCACTGTAATCCAGAACATTGAGCATAATGGTATTGTCGCTTGTCTTGGTCGCTTCCTTTGGTGCTTGTTCGCTACTGCCATTGGCAAATAGCATGAACGGTAGGATGATGATAGACACGGCAATGAGAAATTGCTTTTTTCTGATACTCATCGTTTTTTTCTCCTCTTCTTGCAATAAGATTTATATGAAGCATTGCTGTTGCATATATCCAAAATAACACTGGGCATCAAGGGATGTCCGCCGAGTCAAAAAGCGTTTGGACAAGCTTTCCCGCAGCTCCGTAAGCTACGGTGTTTGCCCCTAGGGATGAATACTCGATCTTCACCTCCTTTTCCACGGGAAAGAGCCAGTTATGGACAATGGCTTTGTTCAATTCTGTACAGAAGGCAAGTCCTGGTTCTTCGATATCGCCTACAACTTGGACATGTCCGAGATCCAATGTATTTACGAGCATGGCAATATTGGCGGCAAGCTCACTAATAAATTTTTGCTGAATCTCTTTATCCTTCATGATATTTTTCATTTGCTCTGCGGAGAGGGAGGTTTGTTCTTCATCATCTACATTGCAAAAAGCACTTCTGAACTCGCCTGCAAAGGAGTTGGCCCCATAGTAGACCCTACCTCCCAGGACTATTCCCAGTCCTATACCGACGCCTCCGTATCGCTTATGGGGAACTGTTGCCTGCTTGAACTCAAGAAGCAAGAACAGAAAATTCTGTACGGCAAAGCTACGAGAGAAAGCCAATTCAGTCCAGGCACAGCAATTGGCATTGTTTTCCAAGACGATAGGAACAGGAATTTGTTTCTTTGCCTCTTCAAGGAAGGAGAATGGATGATCTATATCCAAAGTAACGGAATAGCCAATGGAAAAATCCTTCTGATTGATCAGACCTCCGACACCAATACCGATACCCAATAGCTTTTCCTGGTGCATCAGGGTTTTCAGAAATTCTTTGTAAATCATGGTGAGCGCATCGATGATGTTACTCGCGGTGATGGATTGCTCCACTTCCTTGGATAGGATGATTTCCCCCACCATGTTGATTGCTACCATAGTGTAGTTACCGGCTTGGATGGATATTCCCAAAACGACCCCATAGTCCTTATTTAGGGTTAAGGGAATGGGCTTTCGTCCTGTACCACCCAAAGAATTCTGCTCTTCCAGCTTCGGTAATTCAGAGATGACACCATTTTGAATCAGATTTGTAATTTCCGCAGTGATGGTGGATTTGTCAATTCTGAGGTGTTTTGCCAAATCCGCCCGACTTATTCCGGGAGTTTGCCAGAGCGTCTTGCAAATTTTCGTTGCATTACCTATTTTCTTCTGCATGTCTTTCAGCATCTCCTTTATTATGGCTTAGGAAAAAGTTTTCATCAGATGTTGCCAAACTGGTACCATGCGCTTGAAATGTTCAGCTTTGCCTGTCCATACCTTCCTGTCCTGAGCTACTGAAATCTTTGCATTATTGAGAAATTCCTGAAATTCCTGACTGTCTGCATGTTCGAAATACAACGCAGCCGCGATGCTGGAATCCACAGCCTTTTTCTCCAGATTCTCGCCAGTGAAATACTGTAGGAAATCTCCTATCTTGTTTCGATCGATGCCAAGTGCCTGAATCTTTTCCCGGATATAGAGGAAGCGGATAATGTCTTGTCGTTGTCGGCTCCAGAAGGCTTTCGACCGTGTCGGAGGAAGATGCAGCAGGAGTAATTCCTTGTCAAAGAAGATGTCCTCGCCGCAATATCGTGCATTCATCACATAGTCATCATCTTCTCCCCTGGTCCCCAAGGGGTCGAAGGGAACAAGGGTAAACAAATCCCGACTGAGGATCATGTTCCCGCCGAAGGCAACAGTACAATCCACAATCCTTCCCGGGGTATCAAGTGAATGTTGGACTTCTTTGTTGAAGAGTTCATCCTTGGGCCATTCAATGCCCCAGGGGCCTTTCTGCCCATCATAGACCTTGCATCCGTTTTCATCTTTTACGCATCCCGTCTTTCCCAGAATACGTTTACCCGCATGCTCTTCACCCAACTGGGAAAGGGCACATGCAAGATAATCCTTGTCGATGCATTCATCGTCATCAATCATCAATATCTGGTCAAATCCGTGCATGGCTGCATAGGCCAGTCCTATATTTCTCACACCACCATAGCTATTGCAATCAAATAAGACCATATCTTCTTGAGCCATATCCATCTTTCGAAAAGTATCGAGCATGGCCGTATAATCAGTATCGGAGAAGAGGGTGAGGTTGAGGCAACTATCCTTACACAACTTTGAGACATGCTGGACAATGGTAGGGTCGCAGGGGATTGGAAGAAGCATTACAGGTTCGGTATAACCGATATCCTGGAGATTTTCCAACGTCCTGCCCAACGTTCCCTTTTCGGTGATGGGAAACGGATGGTCAAAGATTTTCCAGCTTGGAATACTCTCGGTACTCCAATAAGTAGGGATGAACAATAGGGTGGACATGCAGGTGCTCCTCAATTAGTTGATTTTTCCAACAAACTAATTGTCCCATTGAAACACTGTTTTGTCAAATGAATTTTCGACCATATTCAATAAGAATATTGACTTACGGACGATATAATTGCTTTTAACGACAAAAAACCATGCTTTTTGTAAAGCATGGCTGAAAGTCTTGAAAACCTAATTAGTCCACAATTTTTCCTATTGACAGTGGTCAATAATGAATTTAGTAAATTTCCTTATGCATTGCCTCATATTTTTCAAAGAGAGGAAGACATACTTCCCGATGTTCCTGACTGATGGACAAAACGGACGTATCTGTGCAATTTCCATTAATATAGCGGTAGATATATTCATCCCTGAAGCCGATGGCTTCAGCATCCTTTGGCGTGCAACCATAGTAGACTTCCTTGATATTTGCCCAAATGCACGCAGAAAGACACATGGGGCAGGGATAGCAAGTAGTATAGACAATACATCCTGTCAAATCATGTGTTTTTTTATCCTGGCAAGCTTTTCTGATGACATTTATCTCGGCATGGGCAGTAGGGTCATGTCCACCAAGAACACTGTTCGAAGCGAGGTATACCTTGCCTTCACTGTCGACAAGAGCTGCACCGAAAGGTCCTCCGATATTTTCTTTCATAGTTTTCAGTGCAGTTTCCACTGCTTGCATCAATAGTTCCTTGGCATTCATATTCGCTGTCTCCCAGACCTTGAAAGTACCATAATTTTGTACAATTGTGAATGGATATAGAAAAACAGCCTTGTTTCCAAGGCTGTTTTTCTGTGTAGTATGACGGGCATGTCATCATTCTTGGGTGAAATTCCCAAGGGGCGTAGTTGCCGACGAACCCGATAGCGACTTGCAAGTTTCACGCCGCGAGGTGTGGGAGGGAAGAAGCAATAGCGAAATCGTGGCCCGACGGACAGAAACCTGATAGTAGGCAGGTGGAGGGGACAAGCTGGCTACTATCAGTGAATCCCAAAGGCAATGTGACCTTCATCTGTAAATCAGGCGGGTAAACGAGGAAAGAGTGATGACTTATCCCGCGAGGTCTCCACAGCGTACGAGGCTGCAACATCGCTTATGACGACGTAGTAACAACGAATGTGGAGAAGTCAGCAGAGGCCGTAGTAGCGACCGGGGAAACGGACGCAAAGGGCCGAACAATCAAACGCCTTTCGAAAGGGAAAGGTCCATCCGCAAATCCGAACGGCGAGAGCCTACCAGTGATGATGCGGGTGAGAAAGGAACGAATGAGAGAGGAAGACAGGTCAAGACCGAACACGAGACTGTGCGAGCAACTGATTTCCCTTGCGAACATCCAGCAAGCGATGAGGAAGGTGATGCAGAACAAGGGTTCTGCGGGAATCGACGGGATGGAAGTGACTGAACTTCCATCCTACCTTGAAGCCAACTGGGCCTTGATTCGCGAGCGGATTGTCACTCGGACGTACAAACCCAAACCGGTGCTCCGACGGGAAATACCCAAGGACAACGGGGGCGTGCGTCTGCTGGGGATACCGACGGCAGTGGACCGGGTAATCCAGCAGGCCCTGGTGCAGGTTCTGACCCCGGTGTTCGAACCGACATTCAGCGACTTCAGCTTCGGGTTCAGGCCCGGCAGGAGCGCCGAGGATGCGGTCCGACTCGCCCAGACCTACATGTCCGAAGGGTACAAGCACGTGGTTGACTTGGACCTGTCCAAGTTCTTTGACACGGTCGACCATGACATCCTCATGGGACTAATCGACAAGCACATGGACGACAAGGACGTGAGGAGGCTCATCTACGTATATCTGAAAAGCGGAGTGATGACCAACGGGAGCATGATGGCAACAGCACTGGGTACCCCGCAGGGGGGCCCGTTGTCGCCCCTGCTGTCGAACGTCTATCTCACCCCCTACGACAGGGAACTGGAGAAGCGGGGACTGCGGTTTGTGAGGTACGCCGATGACTGCAACATATTCACCAAGAGCAAGATGTCATCCTACCGGGTGAGGGACAGCGCGAAAAGCTATCTGGAGCGGAAGCTGAAACTGAAAGTGAACATGGAGAAGACGGAGGCAAGGAGGGCCGTAGGTTCGACCTTCCTCGGATTCACATTCCGGACATACGGCGAGAGAGGAAAACTTGGGAGGACCGTTCCCCACGAGAAAAAGCTGAAGAAACTTGAGGACCGGATACGGCTGGTCACGAAGCGCAACCGCGGAGTGAGCATCTGGACGGTCATTGGGGAGCTCAACAGCATCCTGAGGGGTTGGGTTGGGTACTTTGCAAGAAGTGCCATCAAGGAATACCTCAAGGGCCTGATGGAGTGGATTCGGAGGCGCATACGCCAGTATCTATGGAAACAGTGGAAGTCCGGGAATAACCGGAAACACCGCATCAGGCAACTGGGAGCGGAAGAGTGGAAGCTGAAGAAATGGACACTTGCCAGCAGGTCGTACTGGAAGATGGCAAAATCCATGAACTATCTCATCAGCAATGAGAGCCTTCATGAGCATTACCGACTGGTGGATATTCTGGGTTATTACAAGAAGCTCCATACTGTGCGTATGGAGCAAGATGGGATTGTGCTGGATTTCCGGTACAATAGTCTGTTTGGTTGAACCGCCGTATGCCGAACGGCACGTACGGTGGTGTGAGAGGTTGGGGCTTAGTGGCCCCCGCCTACTCGATTATCTTTCTATTGGTTCCTGTTGGAACTTGCCATGAGGCGAATTGCATTGATGTTGATGAAACCCTTGCAATCGACAGGCTGGTATCCCCCGGCCTTGTCCATTGATCCAAGTTCCTCATTGTAAAGAGAGGAGGGACTGGTAACTCCTGCAAATGTTACGTTCCCCTTATAAAGAACGACCTTGGAAGATCCCGTTACTTGCTTCTGACTCTGCTCAAAAGCAGCCGTGAGCATGTTGAACTCAGGGGCAAACCAATAGCCATTGTAAATCAACTCAGCATATTTGGGAGTCAGGCAATCACGGAGATGCATGACTTCCTTGTCCATGGTAATGCCTTCTAGGTTATGATGGGCTTTCCAAAGAATCTCGCAACCAGGAGTCTCGTAAACACCTCGACTCTTGATACCGATAAAACGATTCTCGACCATATCGACCCTGCCTATGGCATTGTCGTGTCCTACCTTGTTCAGATACAAAATCATTTCCAACGGATCAGTTACGAAGGTCCCGTCATTTTCATTCTTTACGGAAAGCGGTACGCCATCCTTGAATTCAAAGGTAAGCAAGGTTTCCTCATCGGGGGCATCCTTGGGACTTACTGTCAGGCTGTAAACATCTTCAGGGCATCTGTTGGCAGGATTTTCAAGGATTCCGGCCTCATGACTGATATGAATCAGATTCTCATCCTCGCTATAGGGCTTCTTGGTAGAAGCTTTTATGGGGATGTCGTACTTCTTGGCATACGCAATCATATCTGAACGGCCTTCAAACTGGCTCAACCATTCAGGATCTTTCCACGGAGAAATAATCTTGACTTCAGGCATATTCATATAGTAGCCGAATTCAAATCTAACCTGGTCATTTCCTTTTCCTGTGGCTCCATGCGCTACATAGACAGTCCCTTCTTTCTTGGCAATCTCAATCTGCCTCTTGGCAATGATTGGACGTGCAAGGGAAGTACCCAGCATATAGGTCCCTTCATAAATCGTATTGGCTTTCATTGCCGGAATGACATAATCGGTGACAAGTTCACTTCTCAAGTCCTCGATATATACCTTGGAAGCGCCCGTTGCAAAAGCTTTTTTCTCGACTGCTTCGAAATCTTCATTCTGTCCAACATTTGCTACATAGGCAATTACGTCAAAGCCCTTGTTACTGAGCCATTTGAGAATGACGGAGGTATCCAAACCACCACTATATGCAAGAATGACCTTTTCCTTTTCCATATCTACAATCCTCCAGGATTTTCTATTTGTTTTATGGACAGAGTGTAGATAAAGATTAAAAAATATTCAAGTATTTATGCATAAATATTCTTAAAAAGCCAAATAATCCTAAAATATAGGATATTAGGTAATTTTTATGCATAAAAACTAAATATATCTAATTTGAAAAAATTCGAAATTGTTGTTGCAAAAATTGTATCTACCATTCTATACTACAAGCGGAGAATCCATATGATAGAAATAGAGCATGTAACCAAGACGTATGCCAAACATAGCGATCCAGCCGTGAAGGATTTGAATATAAAAATTCCCGACGGAAAAATATTCGGGTTTCTCGGGCCCAATGGGGCAGGCAAAAGTACGACAATCAAAATGTTGATAGGTATTCTTTCGCCTGATTTAGGTACCATTTCCCTAAATAGTAGCAATACCGTTACTCAAAGTTTGCAGACCAAGGCCATGATAGGATATGTGCCGGATGAACCACGCTTCTATGAAAAAATGACAGGGCGTAGGCATCTTGAATTCATTTGTGATATTTTCAAGGTGACAGATGAACAGCGGAAAGAGAGAATGATTCCTTTGGTTCAGCGTTTTGAACTTGAGAAAGCCCTGGATGAAGAGATATCAAGCTATTCCCATGGTATGAAACAGAAGCTTGCGGTCATTGCGGCCCTCATCCATAAGCCAAAAATTTTGATTCTTGATGAACCGATGGTGGGCCTTGATCCCAAGGCTTCCTTCTTATTGAAAGAAACCATGAAAGAATATTGCAAGGAAGGCAATACTGTCTTTTTCTCCACTCACATCATGGAAGTTGCCCAGGAACTCTGTGATTTGATCGGGATCATCAATAAAGGTTCCCTTCTTTTTTTTGGTACTGTGCAAGAACTTCAAAATGCAAAAGGTGAGGGATCCGATAGCTTGGAACGGCTTTTCCTGGAATTGACTGACAAAGAGGTTTTCAAATGAGATGGTCCTTTGTCTGGTTATTGGTAAAAGCCTTTATGCAGGGAACAAAACCCTTGGCTACCTATTGGAAACAATTCGGAGGCAAGAGAAATACACTGAAAGGGAAAATCCTGCAATCCTTTCTGGTCATCATCCTTTTTTTGACGTTTCTTATGTTGGAAGTAATGTTTGGTATAAATTATTATAGTTATCAGACGTTGGGGATGATGATTGATATTCCTGATCTCGGTATGTTCCTAGCTTGTTTGGCTGGGTTTCTTTTTATTTTTATTTTCAGTTCTGCCAGTACCTCCTCAGTCTTGTATTGGGGCTCAGACGAGATGTTTGTCATTTCTCTTCCTGTTACAGAAAAAGAATTGGTTGCAAGTCGTCTGATAGTATCATATCTGGGGAATATCCTCTTTTATGCCATAGTTGTTTTCCCTGCCTTGGTAGCCTCAGCGTTCGTTAACGGGGTAACCTTGTTGTTGGTAATCGGTGGGGTCTTGTTATTGATAATTGGGCCTTTTGTTCCCCTTGCCTTGGGAATGTTGATATCGAGTCTCATTCTCCGATTGACAAAAGGGAGGCGATACCGACTCTTTGAAGAATTGATCTCCATGGTCTTTCTGGTAGGGCTGACGCTGGTGATGACCAGTAGTTTTACCAGAAATTTGGCACCTGGTGATACTTTTGCAATAGATTATCAGGCCATGCTTGCCACGATGGCAGATAAAATCTCTGGCTTGTATAAAAGTCTTCCGATTTTTGCTTGGCAAGGACGTGGAGTCTTCTCTTTGCGTTATCTTCTTCTGAATATCAGTACGAGTCTCGTTCTTGCAGGTCTCTTTATTTCTTTTGTAGCCCATGGCTTCAATACTTGTTTTTCTTATGCCCAGGAAGGAAATGGAGTGCATAGGCATTCGATAAAACAATCTTCAAGGAGAAGACTTCCTGCAGAGTTTTCCTTGATGAAGCGAGAAAAGGAAGTCATCCTACATTCTTCTGCATTTATTTTTGAATTGGTTGGAGAATTGTTTGTTCCTATCATATTGATAGGCGTATACGCTTTGACGGGAGTCCTCGGCGAAATGGAGGGAATAATACAACTTGCTACTTCTTCACCCTATTTCCTTTATGGGGTTTTTGGCCTTGTGAATCTATTGTCCGGTATAAGCATGCTCTCTGCCACCAGTGTAAGCAGGCAGGGTGCCTTGTTTGAAATGGACAAGACGTATCCTCTGGAACCAGAGATATTCATCCGTGCCAAATTGTATTTCCATTTGGTTTTGGTGTTTCCGACGACAATTATCTATCTGGTCCTTGCCTTGCTCTATTTTAAGCTGGGTCCGGGAAATCTCGTTTGGATGATTCCTCTTTCCTTTGGTATTATCCTATCCAGTGCAGTTTTTGCCCTTTCCATTGATTATGGACATCCTATGCTTGATTGGACTCTTGCCAAACAAGCAATTAAAAGCAATCTGAATGGAGTGTTTGGAATGCTAGGCTCGTTTCTCTTGGTGCTGTTTGAGACAGCCTTGTTGCTCTTGCCTCTTCTGTTTGGATTTTCTCCGCTTTGGGGAAAGTTGCTTGCATTGGTATGCATAATTTCGATTGGTTTTTTCTCTTTCAGACGAAGCATAAGGAAAGCGACAGAAGCACTCAAGCCTTCTTGATTGATAGAAGAGCTTCCTTACAGGCCTCCTTGAACGAGGAAAATGACTTGAAAGGATAGGGGGACTCTTTTTTGCCAGTCCAATCCACCAGAAGTCCTAGATTTGCCGACTTGAGCATCGGAATGTCAGTCGGGCCATCGCCGATGGCTATGGTTTGTCCATAGCCTTGTCTGAGCTCTTGAAGAAGCCTTTTTTTGTCTTGGGCGCCATGTACATGGATTTCCATGGAACTTGAACTTCCTTCAATGAAGTGAAATTGTTTTCCCCATACTCCCATAAATAAATCAGCAATATTTTTTCTTTCCAGAAAAGCATGAATGAGGTTTTCTGTCCCGCAGCTTATTATTGCAAGGTCTGCAACACCATGCAGTTCCTCAAGAAGTTCAAATTGTTCGTCCTTGACGGCTTTTATCAATTCATCCACAACAGAATCAATCAATTCCTGATGAAACGATCTGGTATGCAATCGATAGTCATCAGTGAAGGTTTGCCAATCACTGCATCCTTTCATATCCTTTATGACAGCACGTTTTGCACGTGTTCTGTTCAATAACCCTTTAGAGGCAGCACATTTTAGCATAAGCAACTGTTCACTGTCATAAGGGGCAATAGGGTAAAAAGTTCCATCGAAGTCGAAGGCTATAAGTGTACTTTTTGGCATGGAGGCATTGTAACCAGTAGGGGATAAAAAAGGAAGGGATTACGAATAATCCCTTCCTTGAGAAACTTGAAAATGATTTATTTTGTATTTGTCTGACTGTTGTAAAGCATGTCGAAATACTGCATGTCAGTACTCAGAACCTTGTTCAGTGAAGGAATCGTCTTTTTGTACGACTCCAAGGTACGCCAGAATTCAAAGAAATCAGGATCAGCCTCATACGCCTTGTTATAAATCTGGGCGGCCTTGGCATCTGCGACACCCTTGATGGTCTCACTCTTTGCATAAGCATCCGAGAGAATTACCTTTTGTTCGTTTTCCGTTTTGCCTTGCCATTGGGCCGCTTGTCCACGTCCATAAGAGCGGTAAGCTTCGGCAATCTGGTTACGTTCCTTGATCATTCTTTGATAGACACTTTCTGTAAGGTCATCGCTATAGCGAATCTGTCTTACGACAATATCAATCATTTTTATACCATAGGCATCGGTAAATTTCTTTGCCTGGGTAAACATCATCTGGCTCAAACCGTCACGTCCAATGGAAATCGTTTCCTGTCGTGACTGGGTCTTTGTCAGATTCCTCAAGGTTTCTGCATCTTCGTTGTTTTCGACGTTCTGTACTTGTTCGGTCACCTTGATGTCATTGATCTGATTGGTATTCCTGACGGCTTCATTCAGGTAGTTCTCACTTATGATTGTCCTGATTGAAGAGTCAAGTACGTCATCAAGCCTGGAAAGCCCGTTATTGACCGTATTGACGGTTTCATAGAACTTTGCAGGATCTTCGATAATCCAACGGGCCGTAGTATCAACCCAGATGAATTGGTTTTCCTTGGTAGGAATACGTTGTGCGTCGCCGTCCCAGGAAATGATTTTCTTTGGATATACGACTACATTATCTACCAAGGGCATCTTGATTTTCAATCCTGCTTCTGATTCCGTACTCACGATCTTTCCAAATCTGGTAATAACTGCCTGTTGGCCTTCATATAGGATATAGAAAGGGCCGAGCAACAAGAAGACAACCAGAATCACGCCGATTATGACCAATGTAGTTACTAGTTTTTTGGTATTCGTTGAATTTTTCATTTGGCGCTACCTCCCAGCATCTGCATTGGCAAGTAGTTCTTGAGATTCTTGTCTATCAAAGTGAGGGTACCACCATCAGTAGAATTGATGATTGATTCCATCGTTTCGATATAGAGTCGAGTTCTCGTAATATCCTTGCTATTCTCATAGACTTCACGAACGCTGTTGAAACGAGCAACATCACCAGTGGCTTGGTTTACACGTTCTGCCGAATATCCCTGGGCTATCTGAATAATCTTATTGGCCTCACCTGTAGCGGATGGGATAATCTTGTTATAGTTCTGCTTGCCTTCATTGATCAACCGATTCATGTCCTGAATTGCCTTGTTGACATCTTCGAAAGCATCCTGAACCTCTCCGACCGGCGGGACGATATTTTGCAATTTGACGGTAACTACTCGAACGCCCAGATTATAGGAATCGAAAATCTTTTGGGTGTTTTCCTGGGCAAGTACTTCAATGCTGGTTCTCTCACTGGTCATGACAGATAGAATCGGAAGATCTCCCACGAGTTGATTCATCACGCTCTGGCTGATATCCCTGATGGTTTTTTCCCTCGACTCGACTCTGAACATCCATTTTACAGGATCTTCGATCTTGTATTGTACGATCCATTCGACATCAATGATATTCAAGTCCCCGGTAAGCATCAAGGACTCGTTGGGGTAGTCTGAACTGACTCCTGCCAAGGGTGTATTGTTTGAACTTGATCGATAGCCGAAGGTCATTGTTTGTACGACTTGGGTCGGAACGTTGTAACTTGATTCGATGCCCAACGGGATTTTTGTCTGAAGGCCAGGACCAACAGTACGGTTGTATTTGCCCAATCGCAGTACAACGGCTTGTTCGGTCTGGTCTACCACAAAGAAACTGCTGAGAACCAACATGACGAGCACTACTGCAACGATAATCCAGATTACCAGTTTTGGACTGATATTGTTCGTTTTGCGTGCAGGCCGTGGTGGTTGTTGCATGGTATCCATGGTCTCTCCTTAAATGTGTCTAGAATGGCACTCTTTCAATGTACTTTCTCACTGACGTATCGTCAAGCTCGTCGCTGAAAGAAAAGTCTCTTGTAAAACCTGGTTTGCCATTGAAATTAACAAGGAGGCGGTCTATTATAACTGCTATGAAAAAAAGACTTGTTACCTCTGCATTGCCCTATGTAAATAATATTCCCCATCTTGGTAACCTTACCCAGGTTCTTTCCGCCGATGTTTTTGCCCGCTTTTGTCGGTCGAAGGGATATGAAACCCTGTATGTCTGCGGTACAGACGAATATGGTACTGCAACTGAGACCAGGGCCCTGAAAGAAGGAGTCTCCCCACGGGAACTCTGTGACCATTATCATACCATCCACCGGGATATATATGCGTGGTTCAATATTTCCTTTGATTATTTTGGACGGACCAGCACTCCTTTGCAAACGGAAATCGTACAGAAAATATTTAGGGAAGTAGATGCCGCAGGGTATATCACTGAACATGAACTTGAACAATTGTATTGTCCTAAATGTGAGCGGTTCCTGGCTGACCGCTTCGTTGAAGGAACTTGTCCCCATTGCGGTTCCACCGGAGCCAGAGGTGATCAATGTGACAATTGCCAGACACTTCTTGATCCAACTGAATTGATAGATCCAAAATGCGGAGTCTGTGGAACCAAGCCCATTCCAAGAAAAACCAAGCATCTATATATAGATCTTCCCAAAGCCTTGCCTTTACTGGAAACTTGGATGAAACAGGCTAGTGTGGATGGCTTTTGGGCAAATAATGCAGTTCAGGTCACAAAATCCTGGATTCGTGATGGGCTGAAGGAACGTTGCATTACCCGTGATTTGAAATGGGGCATTCCCGTTCCGAAAGAAGGGTATGAGGGAAAAGTTTTTTATGTGTGGTTCGATGCTCCCATCGGATATGTTTCCATCAGCGCAAATGCTACCTCGGAATGGAAGAAATGGTGGTTTGACCCGACCAATACTGAGTTGTTTCAATTCATCGGAAAAGACAATATTCCTTTCCATACGGTAATCTTTCCGTCTTGCCAACTGGCAACAGGAGAAAACTGGACGATGCTTCACCATATGAGCAGTACCGAATATCTTAATTATGAAGGTGGCAAGTTCAGCAAGAGTCTGGGAATCGGTATTTTTGGCAATGATGTCCAGGAAACCGGAATACCTGCCGATGTATGGCGTTTCTATATGTATTATAATCGTCCTGAGAAGAGCGATGTCACTTTTACCTGGGCTGATTTCCAGGAAAAGGTAAATGGGGAACTTATCGGGAATTTATCCAACCTTGTAAACCGAACTTTGACGTTTGTCAGTCGATTCTATGATGGAAAAGTTCCTGAGGGTGAGTTGGACCTGGAGCTTTTCAAGGCTATCACGGATAAGGAAAAAGAGATCGATTCTTTGATGGAACGAGCTGAGGAACGAGAAAGTCTCAGACAAATCCTCGCTCTTTCTTCCATTGGCAACAAGGCCTTCCAGGATGGAGAACCTTGGAAGATGCGCAAGGATAATCCTCAAAAAGCTGCTTCCTTGCTGAAAACCCTTGTGTATCTTATCAGGGACCTTGGCGTGATGATAGAACCTTTCATGCCTACTACCAGTGTGCGATTACTCACTTTCTTGCATGATACTGATGCCCGTTGGACTTCCTTGGGCAACTATACAGGGCTTTCAGAACTGGGAGAGACCGAACTTTTGTTTGCGAAACTTGATGATGACCTGATTGCAAGTCTTCGTGAACGATTTGCAGGCTCCCAGGACGAGCGAGCAGCAAAGGAATTACTGAATGCTTCGAAAGAAGAGTCAACCAATAAGATGGAGAAAAAAATGGAACAGAAAGAACCTGAGACCCAGGAAACCATAGCAGAGCAATTCAATCGGAGGGTAATCCTCAAGGTTGCTACCATAATCAATGTCGAAAAACATCCTGCAGGAGATAAACTCTATATTCTTACGCTTGATTGCAAGGAAGAGAATTCCCGCACGATAGTCAGTTCCATAGTACCTTATTATACAGCAGAAGAGTTGCAGGGTCAGAATATCGTGCTGGTAAGTAATCTTAAGCCTGCAAATTTCAGGGGAGTCAAAAGCAGTGGTATGTTGTTGGCTGCCAGCGATCCCAATGCCGAGGAACATACTACTTGTGAGGTATTGTTTGCTCCTCAATTTGAAGCAGGAACCGTATTGGAGCCAGAAGGGCTTGAACAACCAGAAGGCCCTATATCCTATGTTAAGGCAGATCATTTCTTTGCAATGCCAATTTATGCAGAGAAGGGGATAGTCAAGGTTGATGGAAAGGCTCTTGGCGCAAATTCCAAGGTCTTGAGTTCTAAAAAATATCTTGACGGTCCCGTTGGCTGATAACCTTTCAAGAGCAAATTATTCTTAAGGAAGGGGGCCTTCAAGGTCCCCTTTGCCGTATTGTTATAGGATGGAAAGAGGTGGTTGAACTCAAAAGAATTGATTATAAGAAATTTCCTTGCACGTTTTCTCCTTTTCAAAGTAGCTTTTGGGGAGCTGTCAAGCATGCTTCAGGGTGGAACGCCCATGCTTTTTTGCTGGATGTCGGCTCCTGGCATTCTCAGGTTCTTGTATTAGTCAGGCAATTGGCCCCTTTTTGTTCTCTTGCCTACATCCCCTTTGGACCTGATGTGTTCAATTGTCCTACCCTTGGCGTTTCCCAATTGATAAAGGAGTTATCAAAACAACTTAAGAAACAATTACCCTGGACAGTATTTTCCATCCGATATGATCTTCCTTGGGATGAAGTCAATGATCCAAATGTAATGAAATTGGAGGGCAAACGATTCCACACTTCAAAAGAAAGTGTGCAACCTGATGGTACTGTCCGTGTAGACTTGCATTGGGGATATGAAGCAGTGACCTGTGGCTATAGGGATCGTGCGAAGCGTGCAATCCGGAAAAGTTCCCAGTTTGTTGATGTCTGCTTATGGGATGGGGACGTAAAGGAATTCAAGCGTTGGTACAATGTATATCTGGAAACTGCAAGACGTGACGGATTCTCAGCTCGGACAAGTAAGTACCTCAAAGCCTTGCTTGCTTTGGACAGTAAAGTAGCAGGGGATGTGAAATGTAAACTCATTTTGGCAAAGCACGAAGGTGTCATCATTGGGGGTTGTATTGTCCTGATGAGTTCTTTCGAAGCTGTCTATCTTTTTGGGGCTTCCCTGCGGCAAGATAACTTTACCTGTTCGCATGCGATGCAAGACTTTGCAATCAGGCTTGCCTGTGAGAATGGTTGTACTTATTATGATTTCTTTGGTATTCCGGGCCCAATGGGAAGGGGAATGCATCTGAAAGGGCTTGAATTGTTTAAGCTTTCTTTTGGTGGCCAACCTTATTATAGGACACCGACAACTGACTACGTCACCAATTTCCTTGTATGGAAAATCTATTCAATCTCTGAAAATGCGCGGTATAGACTCAAACGGCATGCGTGGAGTCAAGAAGGGTGTTTGCCAAGTTCCTGAACTGATCTCCTCGATCGAATTCATTGACAAACAGCTCGAAGGAAGTAGCTCCTGGAGAAAGCAAGACGACTTGGGGCAGTTCAGGTAAGCTTTTTGCTTTCTCCTCAGCCTTTGCATAGGCATTGGCGAAAGCCTCATCCATGGTCTGAAAAGGACCGTCAAAGTGAATTTTTTCTTTTTCCATGAGAGGAATCAACTTGTCTTTTGTATATGATCCGCCAAGCAGGGAAATGCTAGAAGCTTCCTTGAGTTCATTGAGCATTGATTCGGCAACAAGGTTCTTGTCTGTACCTCCGCAGATGAGATGAATGGGCATCATATGAAATTTTGCGCAGGTAAAATGAACAGCCTCGGGAATGGTTGCCGCACTATCGTTGACAAGCATTATATTTCCGATAGTTCCAATTTGTTCAATTCTATGAGGAACCCCGCTGAAACTCGACAATGCCTTGAGTATGGTTTTCCATTTGAATCCCAAAGCTAGCAATATTGCATAGGCACTTTTAAGATGTGGCATTTCTTGAAGGACTTTTGCGCAGGACCTATCGATTCCTCTTACTTGTTTTTTATCGAGGCCTGTAAGTTTTTGGACTTGTTTCATGAAAACATCGGGAATGACTGCAAGTTTCGTATGCTTTCCAAACAATTCCAGCTTATCAGCAAGGTACAGGTCAATCGTCTGATAGGAATTCAGATGGTCAGGGTAAAAATTTGTGATGGCACAGATTTCCATGGGAGGAAATTGTCCGCGCATAGCTGCATAGGTATCCCTGATAAGCCAGGAAGAGAACTCACAGACAAGGTAATCAGGCATTTTTCGACCTTCTGCATTTCTTTTTTCCCAATCACTGAGGACCGTGAAGGCACTGATACCCATATTCCCGCATTGCATTGCCTCATATCCAAGCTTTTCCAAGGCATGGGCAACAGCCGCAGAGGTGGTTGTTTTTCCTTTGGTTCCCGTAATGGCAATTATTTTAGTCTGTTCACACCATGGTGAAGAAAAAAGCCAAGCAAAATCGTTGACTACCATCTTGGTTGATTCCAATAGGGGATGATCAGGAGGAATCGCTGGGTTCTTAACTACTATATCAGCCCATCTGAAATCCTGGGCCCTATGATTGCCCGTGATGCATTTTGCTCCTCGTTGTTCGAGTGTCTGTACTTCCGTACCAAGCTGGGAATTGCCTTTCAAATCAGTTACCCGAACTTCATCTCCATGGTCAAGAAAATACGAGGCGGCTGCAAAACCTCCTCCGTGCATTCCTAACCCGAAGACCAAAACCTTCATGAGATTCCCCCCTTGATATACTTATATAGTAGTAGAGATTAGACACGCTGGGCAATAATGTGTTACAAAATTGATAGAAATATTATAGCGAATAGCATAATATGTAGTACCTTTTGGTAAGACCCATATTTATTTGATTACCTCTTGACGCTCGGGAAGCAACTTTGCATAATAGTACGGTAATTACAAAATCAATCGGAATCGGCAGCGGTCGATAACTTAGCCGATTGATAAGGAGCTCTATAGTGCCTTGTGGAAGAAAAAGAAAAAAGCATAAGATTGCTACTCATAAGAGGAAGAAAAAACTCAGAATGAATAGACATAAGAAGAAATAATCTTCTTTACTGCAATTATTGCTTACTGCTACATGCAGTTCACAAATGCAAAAACCGCCGGTCGCTCCGGCGGTTTTCTATATCTTCAAAGAACCATGCAAGTAATTAAAGTATTTCTATCAATTGGTGATATATTGATTTGCTTTGTTGACTGTCTTACCTATGTTATGATAATGTAATTAGAACCTCTTTATCCGCTTTTTTGGCGGATCATACAGTCCATAAGGAGGAACCATGAGAAATTATGAGTTCACCATCATCTTCGATGCAAATGAAGAAAAGACACAAGCTGGTCTTGAAATAGTAACCAGCGCATTCGCTGCTGCCGGTGTAGAGATTACCAAGCAGGACGATATGGGCGTAAAGTACCTCGCCTATGATATCAAGAAACAGGAAAAAGGACATTATGTCTATTTCGAACTGAAAGCAGATCCTACTTCAATTATGGGATTTGAGAAAACATTCTTGCTTTCTACACCGATTTTGAAGTTCCTGTTTGTCAACACGGAAAAATAACTCAAGAATAATTTAAGAGAATTGGAGCATAAGAATGGCAAATGACTTGAATGTGGTCGCGTTGGTGGGCCGTTTAACTCGGGAAAGCGAACTTCGCTATTCGAGTGGCGGTATGGCTATCTGTCGTTTTTCCATAGCTGTTAACCGTAGAAAGAGGACGGCAGACAATAAATGGGAAGATGAAGCCAACTTCTTCGATTGCACAATGTTCGGTAAAAGTGCAGAGTCCCTCAACCAGTATCTGGAAAAGGGTAGGCAAGTATCGATCTTGGGCGAATTGAGGCAGAACCGATGGGAACAGGATGGACAAGCCCGCACCCGCGTCGAGATTGCTGTCAATTCATTACAGCTTCTTTCTAGCCCCAATGGGGATCGTTCCGAGGGCCGTCGAACCGACGGAGGAGCGAAACCACAGGGCTCATATGCACCTAGACCGGCTTCGAATGCTCCTGTGAACACTCCCCCTGTTATGGATATGGGTGGTCCTGAGCAATTTGATGACGATCAGATCCCGTTCTAAAAAAATCCTGCTTTTGCAGTAGATGATGTAAGGAGAAAAATTCATGCGCGATGACGATAATGATTCCAACAATGATATGGATAGCAAGGGTGGCCGCGAAAGAAGAATGGGCGGTCGTAAGCCTAGCTTCAGAAAAAAGGTTTGCAAATTCTGTACACAGAATGCTACGCCCGATTATAAAAACCCCGAATTGCTTCGCCGATATATTACTGAGCGTGGTAAAATCCTTCCTGCACGTATTACCGGCTGTTGTGCAAAGCACCAGAGGGCGGTAACTGCAGAAATCAAGAGAGCTCGTGTATTGGCATATTTGCCTTTCGAAAAGAAATAAGCTTTCGGGAGCGTTATGAATCAGAGTGAAACGGTCAGTATAAGAGATTCAGCCATTGTAGTCGGGGTAAGTTTTTTGCTCTCTCAATTGGTGTTCAGCAATTTCTTGTTTACTATTCCCCTTTTGGTTCTTGCGCCACGGTTTGCCAAGGGAGAAAAAGCATTGATCCCTGTAGGGATAGTTGCTTTACTGGTATTGGCTTCCGAGTTGTACAAGTCGCGTGAAGCGCTTGCAGATCCTGTCGGAAGAGTACTTCTTCTCATTGGATTGTTCATCCCGGTAGTTTTGTTGGTCTCTTGCTCCATTTGGATACTTTTGGAGAAGAAACGACTGTTGGTTCGCTATTTGGCTTCTGCTTCATTTGGAGTGGTTGTCTCTTTGCTTCTTGTAATTTGGTTTTCGAGGGGTTCCAAGACCGTCCTTGCTGTTGACGCTTCTATATTGAAGGCCTTCAAGGTACTTTTTGGGCAACTTGAGAAGAGTGGTTTAGAGAGTTCGCTTAACCAAGCATCCGTATCCTCAACAGATACCGAGTGGTTATATCGAATGGTGGTAAAGTTGGCCGGAGCCGTTTTGGTTCCCATGTGTATGGGCTTATGCGGGTTCGCTTCCTTTATTTCCCTAGGTTTTATCCTGAAACGGGAAGGTACGTTTAGTATCCGTATTTCCCAGTGGAGATTGCCTGAGAATACCCTTTGGGTTTTCCTTGGTTCTTGGACACTGGTTCTGTTTTTGGTAATGCTGAAGGCCAGTTATGTACTCAGGGCTTTGTCCTTGAACATTGCTTTGGGAAGTTCTGTGCTCTATGCTATTCAGGGAATTGCAATTGTGGTGCATTTTATACACCGCAAGAGTCCGGCTGTCAATCTTGGTAGATTGCTGTCGAGCTTGTTGTTGTTAGCGATATTTATTCCGGGATTGAACGTATTGGTTGTTTTCGTGTTGCCTCTTTTGGGGGTCACGGAGACTTGGATAGTGTATAGAAAGAACGAGTAAGGAGTTTTCCATATGAAAATCATTCTCAATCAGGATGTCGCCAACCTCGGAGAAGAGGGAGACGTTGTAATTGTAAAGGACGGGTACGCCCGTAACTACTTGTTGCCTACCGGTACTGCAGTATTGTTCAACAGGACTAATCAGGCCTTGTTTGCATCTCGTATTGCTACTATTGAAAAGCGCAAGATAGAAAAACGTGCCTTGGCTGCTACTCTCAAGGAAAAACTGGACAACACTGTAATTACCTTGGTTGTCTCAGCTGGAGAAAGCGGGAAATTGTTTGGTTCTGTGACCTCCTCCATGATTCAAGAATCGCTCTCCCTCCAGGGGATCGAAGTTGAACGTAAGAGAATTGAGGTTTCCACCCATACAATAAAGATGGTCGGCACCTATAGTGTCAGGATTCGTCTGTATGAAGATGAAAACTCCGAGGTTAAACTCGTAGTTGAAAGTGAATCCCAGGTCAAGGCTCGTCAGGTTGAAGCTGCAAAAGCAGCTGCGGAAGCTGCTAAGGCAGCCTCAAAAGCTGAAGCAATTGCAAAGGCAGAAGCTGTAAAAGCCGCTGCGGAAGCTGCAAAAGCTGAAGCACCTGCAGCTGAAGCGAAGACTGAGTAGTGACAATGGCATCGAATAGTATGTTAGGTCGAGTTCCGCCCCATAATGAAGAGGCGGAACGGGCTGTCCTAGGTGCAATTCTCCTCAATGATAAGGTACTTGCTGAAGTAACCGATTATTTAGGCAAGGATGACTTTTATAAGTCAGGTCACCAAGAACTGTTCGATGCCATTATTCAATTTCGTCAGGATAGTTCAGAAACCCTGGATCTCATTACGTTGAGTTCTTTTCTCAAAAAAAAGGATTTGCTTGATCGCTGTGGTGGACTTTCTTATATTTCCACGCTTACCAGTGATGTTCCAACGACAACAAATGCTTCCTATTATGCCAAGATACTCAAGGCTTTGGCGCAACGAAGGAAGTTGCTGACTTTTTCTTCCAAGCTCAAGGATAGTGCCTATGATGAAGCACAGGATATCCAGAAGGTGATTGATGATGGGGAGCAAAGTCTTTCCAAACTAAACAATGAAACTGCTGGAAGTGATAATTACTATTCTATAAAGGATTTGGTTACCACCACTATTTCAGAGATCGAGGAAAGAAGTACTTCCGGAATCAAGAGTGGATTTGATTCTTGTTATGCACCTCTTGACTCCATGACCGGTGGATTCAAGAAACAGGAACTTATTATAGTCGGAGCACGACCATCAATTGGTAAAACAGCTTTTGCACTCTCTGTCACTTTAAATATGATTGTGAAGAAAAAATACCGGGTTGGATTCTTTTCCCTGGAAATGAGTGCTTCTTCCTTGATGGAACGTCTTATTACCGGACAAAGCCATGTAGATTTTTCTCATATACGAAAAGCTACACTCAAGAATAGTGAAATGAATTCAATCATCGATGCCTCCGGGGCTTTGTATGATGCGGAACTTTATATTCAGGATACCCCGAATATGAAGCTCATGGAGTTACGTGCACAGGCAAGGAGAATGAAGCTGGAACATGATATCCAGATTATTTTTATCGATTATATCGGTCTCATCGATGCCGAGGCTGATGCAAGAATTCCCCGACATGAACAGATTTCCATGATTTCACGATCCTTGAAACAACTTGCGCGTGAACTTGATTTACCGGTCGTTTGCCTTTGCCAGGTAGGTCGGCAAGCGGATGGGGTAGAACCCAAGCTATCCGACCTACGGGATAGTGGATCCATTGAACAGGACGCTGACGTGGTTCTCTTGTTGCATAGGGAAGTAGGTAAGAACAGGACCGATGACGAGGGTGAACGCGAAAAGAACAATATCCAGGAAACAAAGATTATCATGGCTAAAAACCGAAACGGTGAGACTGGTGTATTCTCTCTGGCATTCGTAAGTAATGTTGTTCGATTTGAGGAAATGGAAATGAGTAAAAAGTTTATTTCCGGAAATAATCCTAATGCCTGATTAGGTATAGATGGTGCAAATCAACATACGTCATGAATCCAAAGATCAGGATAACCGCTAAGAAACCAATCAACTGCAATACCCAGTAATGTCGAGGTTGCACCCTCTTTTTGCTGATTGTCTCATAGAGCCCGATTAGCATCTGGCCTCCATCAAAGGCAGGAAGCGGTAGCATATTGCCAATGGCAAGAGAGATGCTGACTACTCCCAATAGATAAAGAAGTGCGCGTATTCCACTGAAGGTGTTGGCTTCCAGTCCCAGTGAAGTTATATCCCCGATCATCAAGGCAGCCCTTGCCATTCCCGTAAATTGCTGACGTACATCAGCACTTTTTCCTGTCAAAATCAAATACAGTGAATGAATGGTATTCCAGGTCATGGAAAATGTTGTAGCAATTCCAATTCGAAGATCAAAGGAAGCATCTGTAATCTTTCTGGTATCGGCAGCAAGGGCAAATGACCAATCACCCTTTCCTGTCTCATCTTTGTTAGGTTCAAAAGAGAGCTCATATACCTGCCCGCTTCTAAGTACTTTCAATTGTGTAGAAGTATTTTCAAGCGAAAGCGCAGTCAGCAAGTCAAGGTCATTGGCGATTTGATGGCCATTGCATCCAATGATAACATCTCCTGCCTTTAGTCCAGCTTTCTTTTCAGGAGTGTGAGGTCTTACACTTCCTACGATTGGAATTTGGCATCGAGAAAGCCCATAGCGAGATCCGTTCTCAGTCTGTTCCGGCACTATTGAAAAAGTAAGATTGGTATGATCCCGCTCTATAAGAAAGCTATGGGAATCTTGGGTGGAACTTTCAAGGAGTTCTTCCAATTCCTCCCAATCCCGTATTTCTTTATTATCGAAGGTCAATACTGTATCTCCTGTTCTCAGACCACCAAAATAGGCGGGGCTTGTTGTGTTGGCCCCAAAGAGAGCAGGATAGGAATTGACTGTAGCAATTACGGGTTTTGTTGAAAGTACGGAATAAGGAATTGCTGCCAGGCAAGTATAAAGGATGATTGCAAAAAGAATATTGGCAAGAGGACCGGCAAAATAGGTGAAAAACCGTTTTATCGGATGCACGGAGAAAAGAGATCCATTTTCAGCATGTTCAAAGGTCTTGGAGTTGCGATCCAGAGCTCGCGTCAGGTCATCAGAACCTTTCATCCGGCAATAGCCGCCGAATGGAAAGAGGCTGATCCTGAATTCAGTGGCATGGAATTGTTTTCCCCAGATCCGGGGTCCCATGCCAAAGGAAAAGACTTCCACAGAGATGCCACAGAGCCTTGCCACGAAGAGATGACCTAGCTCATGGATGATTACTACCAATCCGATTCCAATCAATCCTATCAGGTATTTTCCTGCAAGGCTTATGACTGTATTCATAGGAAACTTCTTGCGAGTGCCCTCGCTTTTCTATCAACTTCGAATGTCTGTTCAAAATCAAGGACCTTAGGACCCCAATCCTTGTCCAAGGTCTTTTGTATTGCCGAGATCATCTGGGAATAGCTGCATTGCTTTTCCAAAAAAGCATGTACTGCGACTTCATCAGCTGCATTGAATGCAATTGGAGTCCCCCCCTTTCTTCGCAAAATAGAAAAAGCAAGGCCAAGCAAGGGAAATCGTGAGGTATCTGGTTTGTCAAAAGTAAGCTGCAAATGGTCGAAGGAGAGAGGGGATACCAAACATTCCGAACCTTCTATCAATGCATTGACAATAGGCAAGGTCATATCTGGTTTGCCTAATTGAGCATATAGGGCCCCATCCTTGAGTCTGATCATCGAATGAACAATGCTTTGAGGATGTATGACCACTTCAATCTTGTCTGGGGAAAATCCAAAAAGATAGGAAGCCTCTATTACTTCCAAGGCTTTATTTGCCAGCGTTGCACTGTCAATGGTAATTTTTTTCCCCATTTGCCAGGTGGGATGACGTAATGCTTGTTCTACTGTTATCGAGGGAAATGCATCAAGGGGAAGATCCCTGAAGGGACCTCCACTGGCAGTAATGACAAGGCTATCTACGTCGACTTTTGAACGATGGCGCAATAATTCATGGATTGCACTATGTTCGCTATCTACGGGAATAATTCGTACATTATGTTCTTGAGCCACATCGAAGAGATAGGATCCGCCACATACGACACTTTCCTTATTTGCCAGCGCAACGTCGAAACCTCGTTCAATACAGGCCAAGGTAGCCTCCAGTCCATCAAAACCTGCAATGGCATTGAGGACTATGTCCGCATCGACAGAATCAAGCATCTGTTTTAAGCCAGAGACAGAACTGAAGGTGGAAAATTCTCCACAGGAAGGGCAACTGCCACCAGTAAGACACACGGCCTCGACAGAAAGCCTAGTCGCAAGCGCAAAGAGCTTGGGATAATCCTTATGGGCCGAGAGTGCAACAACCTGGATATCAAGATGCTTTTCCTGTATTGCCTGAATGGCTGTAGTTCCGATGCTTCCCGTGCATCCTAGCAATATTGCACGTCTCATATAAGAAAGAATGCCAACATTAAATAGAATAACGGTGCGCTTGCCATGATTGAATCGAGGGAGTCAAGAAGACCACCGCGACCGGGCACAATGGTCCCGCTATCCTTGACCTTTGCGGAACGTTTGAAAGCACTTTCAATAAGATCTCCGATGTTGGCCCCCGTACTGGTTACAATTCCGAGCAGTATCGCTTGCAACAGGGAAATTTCACTTTGTATTTCGGGGACAAAGCTGCAATAGAGGGCAGAAAGAAGAATTGTCATGAACAATCCTCCAAGAAAACCGGCAATGCTTTTGTTTGGGCTTACCGCGAACAATCCCTTGTTGTTTCTTCCGAATCCCATGCCAAAAAGAAAGGCAAAGGAATCATTCGAAAAGACAAGGAGAAAAAATAGAATCAACAATGCCGAAGCATGAGGAAATTCAGTTATTCGGATAAGAAAGGTCATCAGAAGTCCTGGATAAATTATCAAGAGGCTTGAACCGCCAAGTCTGGAAAAGGTCTTTGAAAAGCCATCCTTCACCCCGACAAACAACTCACGGGAATATATCATGATAGCCAAGAGAACCAAAATAAGGTTAAGAAGGGGAAATTCAGGAAAATAAGCCGTTTCCAACCATTTTGCCAGAGGCAGGAGCGCAACCATCCAAGGTTCTATATTCAGGTCTGTTCCTTCAGCTTTTTTATAGAGTTGTTTCAATTCCATGGCGCCTATGGTAGTGGCCGCCATAACCAAAATGGTAAAAGCCAAATAGAAATTCTTGGGTAGAAAAAAAATGATACAAAAAATTGAAGGAACCGTAATTACTGTTGTTAAGACTCGCTTTCCAAATGAGCTCATTGAACACCCCCGAATTTCCTGACTCTTTTTGCGAAATCCGTGCAAATCCTTTGCACATCTTCAAAATTCCAGTCAGGCCACAGTTTTTCGTAAAATTCCAATTCGGCATAGGCACTGTCCCAGAGAAGGAAATTGCTTAACCGTCTTTCATTTGCACTGCGTACTATCATATCGACAGGGGGGACCTCGGGCAAGTCCAAATGAGAGCAGATATCCTTACAGGTAATATTTCTTTCAGGTTTTTCTTCAAGGAAACGGTTTACCGCACGACAGATTTCATCTTGTCCGCCATAGTTTATTGCCAGGATACAAGTAATCCCTGTATTGGCCGCAGTAGCTGAAATGGTATTATTGATGACTGTGGCGACTTCCTTGGGGAGTGTAGCGATGTCTCCACGAAATAAAATTCGAATATTGTATTTATTATAGAAAGCCAGTTCCCCATGCAACTTGGAAACGAGCAGGCCCATCAAGTAAGAAACTTCTTGCTTGCTACGTTTCCAATTTTCGGTCGAAAAAACATAGAAAGTGACAAACCCGATGCCTTGGTTGGAAGCTTCCTTGATAACCTTTTTCAAAGCTTTCAGTCCTTCCAGATGACCAGCGGTTCTGGGAAGCGAACGTTTTTGTGCCCACCTTCCGTTTCCATCCATAATGATACCAAGGTGAGTAGGAACAACGGGTCTCTCTTCCATGTCAAATCTCCATGATTTCTTTTTCCTTTTCGTCAGCAAGGCTTCCAACCATTACGATATAGGAATCTGTCATCTTCTGGATCTTTGCTTCGCCTTCTTTTTGTTCATCTTCACTGATATCACTGCTTTTCTGCATTTTTTTCAGTTCATCCATTGCTTCACGGCGAATGTTACGAATGGCAATACGAACTTGTTCAGCATTGGCCTTCGCAGTTTTTACCAGTTGCTTGCGTCTCTCTTCGTTCAAGGGCGGGAAATTCAAGCGGAGAAGTTTTCCATCATTATTTGGAGGTAAGCCCAGATCACTTTTGAGGATTGCCTTCTCAATGGCAGAAAGCAAGCTCTTATCCCATGGCTGGATGACAATCATCCTAGCTTCAGGAACACTGACAGTGGCTACCTGATTGATCGGTGTTTCATTACCATAGTAATCTACCCGGATTTTATCGAGCAGGGAAGCAGAAGCACGCCCTGTACGTAATGCCGAGAAATCCTTAGAAAGGCTTTCAAGACTTTTTGTCATCTTGTTTTCACAATTATCAAGTACCTGTTGCATAAAATCTCCAATAAGACCACCGCTCACGAGATCGTGAGCGGTGTGTAAGAATCGATTTACCTTAATTAGCGCAGGAAGCTGCACCTGCACGGAAGAATGTGTAACTTACAATTTCAAGTTTACCACCGGCTTCCTTGCCAATTTGCGCAAGTTTTTTCTCGACACTCATCGAGTCATCCTTGACAAACGGCTGTTGCAAGAAACAAATCTCGGAAAGATGCTTGGAGAGCTTTCCCTTTATGATTCCCTCAATAACCTTTGCTGGCTTGTCGAGGTTCTCCGCCTGTGCCTTGAAAATCTCCGATTGCTCGTCGATATAGGCTTTGTCAACACTGGAGGCAGTAAGATATGTAGGAGTGAAGGCGGCAACATGCAAAGCGCAGTCATTGGCGAATTCCACGACTGCAGGATTGGCGAAAAGTTCCGCCTTGTCAGCCTTGAATTCAACCAGGACGCCTAAAGACCCTTCTCCATGCACATAGCAGGATGCAAAGCTGGCCGCATCAAGGGGAAGAACAAGAATCCTTTTGACGGACATATTTTCCTTGATGATAGTAATCAGCTCGTTTACCATGCCTACGAGTTCGTCATTGATTTCGGTATAACCCTTTTCAATGATTACATCGCAAATTGCATTGCCAAGTTTTACGAATTCCGCATTGCCGGCAACAAAGTCGGTTTCACAGGAAAGTTCGACCAACACAGCTTTTTCGGAAGTTACCTTGGCGAAAATACGACCATTGTTGGTAGCGCGATCAACACGCTTCGCAATGGCAGCCAAACCCATTTCCTTGAGAATCTTATCTGCTGCATCGAAATCACCATTTGCCTTGATCAGCGCTTTCTTGCAGTCCATCATTCCTGCGCCGGTTACCTCACGCAGCTTTTTTACATCTTCAGCAGTAATAGCCATGCTCACACTCCTTAGTCCTTGTACAAAGTCTCTTCGTCTACGACAATACCTTTCTTTTCGGCAACTACCTCTTCAGAAGTAGTTTCGTCTACGGAAGGTGCTTCAAACTTGGAAAAATCGGCAGAATCATCGGTAGAGAATACAATCTCTTCTTTTACCTCGACCGGTTCTGAAACGGCTTCTTCTACCGGTTCCTCTTCGTTACCGAGGGTTTCGATAATCTGGATGCCTGCTTCACTATCAGCATCAACAACTGCATTGGCGATAATCTCGACAAACAAGCTGATTGCGCGGATGGCGTCATCATTTCCAGGGATAGGGTAGGTGATGTCAGTAGGGTCACAGTTTGTATCAACAACTGCAATTACGGGGATTCCGAGACGCTTGGCCTCTTCAACGGCAATTGCTTCTTTCTTGGTATCGATAATGAACAATGCTCCAGGGAGATCCTTCATATCCTTGATACCGCCAAGGTTCTTCTCAAGTTTGATCTTCTGCTTGGTAAGCAAGGAAACTTCTTTCTTGGTAAGGGATTCAAAAGTACCGTCGATTTCCATCTTCTCAATTTTCTTGAGGGTGGATACGGACTTCTTGATGGTTGAGAAGTTGGTCAACATACCACCGAGCCAACGATTGTTGACATAGGGCATACCGCAACGTTTTGCTTCATTCTCGATAGCTTGCTGTGCCTGTTTCTTGGTGCCGACAAAGAGAATGGATTTACCCTGTTTGACAACGGCACGAACTGCGTCATAAGCTTCTACGATACATGCAGAGGTCTTCTGCAAATCAATGATATGGATTCCATTTCTCTGGCTGAAAATAAAACGAGCCATCTTTGGATTCCATCTTTTTGTCTGATGGCCGAAATGCACGCCTGATTCAAGCAGGCTCTTCATGGTTACTACGGACATAATCCTCCTGTCTGACATCAATATATGTACACCTATCGTACATAAAACATTGACGTCACCCTTCATCTGTTACTCACCCCCGCGGGGGCGGAAATTCTGCGCTATCACAAACGGGCACAGTTAGTCCCTAGTATTTCAGAAATCTGGGAAAGTGGCAAGCCTATAACGGTTGTAAAATCACCAACGATTTCACTTACAAGTTCTTTTCCCCTGCCTTGGATCCGATAGGAACCGGCTGCACCTATCCATTCCTTGGTATCAAGATAGTCGTCGATGATTTTGCAGTTGAGTTGCTTGAAGGTAACATATGCAATATCGGTATCTGAATAAAGCTTGTCCCTATACCACAATGCCCAGCCAGAAAATACGGCCTGGGTTTTTCCGCAAAAAGAAGCTAACTGACTAAAGGCCTCTTTCCTTGTAGCTGCCTTTCCTATCAAGTTGCCATCGCAAAAAACCAAGGTGTCGCACGTAAGTACTGGCAGGGTATAGAGAGGATGCATTGCCTTGAATGCATCAAGTTTCCTTCGTGCAAGTAGGTTCACGATATCAGACGGAGCTTCCTGTCCATGACTTTCATCGCAATCGGTAGGGCTGACAGAAACAATGATTCCCAAATCCTCAAGAAGTTTTTTCCGTGCAGGGGATTGTGAAGCCAAAATAAGTTTGGGCATGAGGGATTGCAAATCAGGCAAGTTCAGCCTCCAGATTTTCAATTTCTTCCGAAAGAAGAAACCACTGTTCCTCACTTTTCTCCAATTCTTTCTCCAGGCCTTGTTTTTTTGTGAGCAAATCCGTGATTTTTACGGAATCACTATAATTCTCAATCAAGCCCATGTCTGCAGAAATCCTGTCGATGGAAGCTTGGATGTTTTCATTTTGGGAAAGCAATTGGTCACTCTGTCGCTTAAGGGAAGAAAGACGATTCCGTTTTCTGTTGGCTTCCTTGTAAGAAAGGGCGTTGCTCTCTTCCTGCACTTCCTGAAAAGCTTGTCCTTTTGATTGTATGGCTTCCTTTTGTTCAAGTTTATAGGAAAAATAAGAATAATCTCCATCGAAGAATTCAGGGGGACTATCATTGGTAAGATAGAGGATCCTGGTTGCTATATGTTCAATGAAGTAGGCGTCATGGCTTACAAAAACCATTGTCCCGTCATATTGTTTCAAGGCTTCGAGCAACATTTGTTTTGCATTGATATCCAGATGGTTGGTAGGTTCATCGAGGATCAAGAGGTTTGCAGGGTGCAACAGGATTTTCAGCAGAGCCAGTCTGCTGCGTTCCCCTCCGCTGAGCACCGAGACGCTCTTGAAGACATCATCACCGGAGAAGAGGAAGGAACCAAGATAGTTTCGCATCTTTGGAAGATCAGCGGTTGCAGCCTGGGCCGAGACTTCTTCAAGTACCGAAAGTTCCGGATTGAGGGTTTTTTCTGTATCCTGGGCAAAATAGCCAATGGAAACTCCGCTGCCCAAGCGTATGACTCCATTGTATTGCGTATCGTTGTTGCAAAGCATTCTCAAAAGGGTGCTTTTGCCAGCTCCGTTACGTCCTGTGACTGCAAGCCTTTCCCCCTTTTGAACAATCATCGAGAAGTCATCAAAGATTTTTTGTTCGCCGTAATGCTTTTCAAGATTCTCTACAATGACTACATCGTTGCCACTATGAGGAGAAGGGGGGAACGTGAAGGAAAGTTGCTTGAGATGGGAAGGTACTTCGACAAGCTGGACCTTTTCAAGTTGTTTGATCCTGCTCTGGACTTGTTTGCTCTTGGTTGCCTTATACCGAAAACGTTCGATGAATTGCTCAGTTTTCCCCATTTGTTCCTGTTGTTGTTTGAACAGTGCTTCCAATTGAGCTATTTCTTGTTCCCGCTGAACCAGATATTGGCTATAGTTTCCGCTATAGTGTGTTAGTTTCCCGTTGAAAAGCTCAAATACCTCATTGATGGTTTCGTCCAGGAAGTTTTGGTCATGCGAGACAATCATGACACCGCCATCATAAACCTTCAGGTAATTTTTCAGCCAGAAACGGGCTTCAATATCAAGATAGTTCGTAGGTTCATCAAGAAACAGGACGGTAGGATGTTCGACCAGGACCTTGGCAAGGGCTATGCGCATTTGCCAGCCACCGGAGAATTCCAGGCATTGACGGGAGAAGTCAGGGACTGAAAAACCAAGACCTGCAAGTATTTGTTCTATCTGTTCCTTTCTCCCGTAATATCCCCCTTGCAGCAAGGTTTCCTCTATTTCATGGTGCCGAAGCAAAAGTCCCTGCGGATTTTCATCTTCTGTACAGAGAGCAAGACGATTTCCCACCTGTTTTTTCTCTTCCAATAATTGAGAAAATCGTGAAAATCCTTTTTCGACCTCTGAATATACTGTCCCGGCATCAAAGACGATATCGCTCTGGGGTAGGTAAGCTACCCTCAAGTCCTTTGTCGTACTCATTGAGATGCTATCGGCCTGCATGATGCCGGAGATGACTTTCAAGAGTGTGCTTTTCCCACTCCCGTTTCCTCCTGCCAAGGCACTTCTGCTTTTTTCTGTAAGCGTAAACGAAATATCATCAAGGATATCTCTGTCTGCGAATGCCAGGTGCACGTTTTGTACCTGCAACGTTGCCATTGTGCGACCCCTTTATGTAAACGGGTGTTGATATGCCCGTACTTTGACGTTATTATAACAGTAACACATGCATGTGTTCGGTGACAATCCACCCCATGTCCAGGAGGTCCTTGATGCTTTGTCTGACACTTACCGGTTCTACCCTTGAAGAAGACCGTTCCTTGGTCATAAGAAACCGGAAGTGGATATCCCTTGTCGAGTTGCGGGTAGACTTCCTTTTGCCTGAGGAACAACGCAAGGCCTCTCTATTTCCCTCCATGGTTGATCTCCCTGTAATTCTGACCCTGCGCAGGGTTTGCGATGGGGGAAGATGCACCATGGGTGAAAAGCAAAGATTGCAGATGCTCTACGATATTGCCAAGGGTGATTTCTCCTATGTCGATATCGAGGAAGATGTCAAGAAGGCAGAGCTAAAATTCAAGGAAGCGGGGACTGAGACAAAAATTGATTTTGAAAATCTCTTGAGGATGCGGAATATAAGAATAATTCGGTCCTATCATGATTTTGAAAAAGTTCCTGCCGATATTTATGGACATATATCGAAACTAGCCGCAAAAGGCGATATTGCCAAGATTGCGGTTACCCCGAAAAGCATGATTGATGTCATTTCTCTTTTCAAGGTCCAACAAGAACTAAAATCCATTAAAGACAAAATAATCATCGGAATGGGGGATTTTGGTGTTTGTACCCGTATCCTTTATAAGAAATGTGGTTCGCTGCTTTCTTTTTGTACTGATGGAACCCAGCAACTTCCTGCCCCAGGCCAATTATGTGCCCAAGTTATGAGCGAGTTATATAGAAGCGACAAACTTGATGAGCATACTCACATTTATGGAATTATCGGAAACCCCGTGCACCATACTTCTTCTCCCCTTATCCATAATCCGGGTTTTGAGGCCATTCATTATAACGCAGTGTATGTTCCGTTCCTGGTCGATTCTGTCAGGGCGTTTTTCAAACTTGCGGAGATGATTCAGATACATGGTTTTTCCGTAACGGTTCCGCATAAAAGGAATGTTCAGCCTTATTTAGGTCGAATTACCCGTGAAGTCAAACAAATAGGGGCTTGCAATACCGTAACCAGAATCCAGAATATGTGGAAAGGAACGAATACCGATTATTATGGTTTTCTTGCTCCTATTGCCAACCAGTTAGCCCAAGGGACAATTCACACCGCTCTTGTAATCGGTGCCGGTGGTGCAAGCAGGGCAATAATCTGGGCCTTGCACAACAGAGGGGTCAAGGTGACGGTTATAAACAGAAGCCTTGAACATGCCCAATCAATTGCCTCCGAAACAATGAGCACCGTTGATAGCTTGGAGAATTGCTCGCATTATAGTGGAAAAGTCGACTTGATTGTCCAGACGACCAGCGTAGGAATGACACCCAATGAAGAAGGCGATCCTGTGCCTGCACTTAGGTTCTCAGGCAAGGAAATCGTATATGAGCTGATTTACCATCCTAGGGAGACGGTATTTCTCAAACGCGCAAAGAGTGCGGGATGTCGGGTCATTGAGGGGCGAGATATGCTCATGGAACAAGGAAAGTTGCAATTTGAAGCTTTTACCGGGTATCACTATCCTCATTGGATAAATCCGAAGATCTAGAATCAGCAGAGATAATATCGGAGTTGACGTACCATGAATATCTTGCTTACCGGGATAATCTTCACTTCCATCGTTGGCATGACAGCAGCTTTTAAAAGAGCTTCCTTTTGAGGAGTGTAGGCAACTTCCAAGGCTTGAACGACCAATTCTTGGTCGGTGAGTTGCAGTTGCAATGCAAGATTCTTTTTCCCTGCAGCCTGTCTGCATAGGCTTACTTTTCCCTGATAATCAAATCCACCGGCCTCAATTACACCATTGACAATCTGACCTACGATTTGTTCCTTGCTGAGGATCATCCTTGATTCATAGCGCTGTAACAAATCCTGTCGTTGGGTTACTGTCAGATTTTGGTTTTCTATGGCTTCCCTGATTTCGGTTTCGGGATTTCTTTGCTTTGCAGGCACCCCTTCGATTGTCATTTCTGGGTTATAGCTTCCTATATGGGCAAGATGAACAAGTCCCTCGAATTCCGGGTGATTTTCCTTGATGACCAATTCTACCTGTTCCTGTGAAATGGTAGCGGAGATAAGAGAGCCCGTAGATGCAAGGATTTGTCTCCATATATTCTCAGTGGATCGTTTCATGAGGAAGATGCCGTCAGAGAGCTTTTTCAAGCAATGCTCCTGTAAATTATCGAGACTCTCGATCAATCGCTCTGTTCTTCCGGAGGTACAGAGAACCAACCCGTCATAGATGGTGACCTGGCTGTAACGGTCGTACGTGATTTCAAGGATCTTTAACAAGGATTGGATCATGGCGGGGGAACTGTTTTCTGTGAGATATCCCTGTATCTGTTGATAGGTGAGTCCATTGTCCAGTGCTCTGCAAAAGCTTTGCGGGGAAACCTTGTAACTGGTCTGGCGATCAAGTCTTTCGAGGTCAGAGAAACGATAGAGAATATCAGGACTAGGACAAGTTCCATTGTAACTGACGGTATAATCGCTATCTATGACCAAGGTTGTCCTTTCCTGCCTTTCTTCAATTGTGTTGGCATGCCAAAGATCATCCAAGGTAACGATTCCCCAAGTATTGAGGCAATCGAGCAAGGAGGATTCATAGGTAATTCCATACCGCAACGCAACGGTCTTGACAAGAAGTTTCAACGAATTTGTATCGCAAGAACCAATGAGGGCGAGAATTCCCAGCAAGGTATTGGCAAAACCAATGGCTTCCTGTTTTATTGGATGGGGAAGTTCCCAGGCAATGAAACAACAAAGAACTTGACGGTCATTGAGTTCCAACAACCAATTGGCCTTCGGAAAGTCAACAAGGATTTTTTTATCCTTTCCATGATACAAAATACCCATGCTGAGGAATAATTCTCCTAGCCTGAGGAATAATTGCTGGAGTTGTTCTTCGCCAAAAGCCGGGAATAAACTGACATATTCATCTTTATATGCGTGTTTGGCTTCTTTATTGATCAGGGAGAGATAAGCCCGTATGAATTCTGTTGAGCAGTAAGGGCCATTTCTGGTGATGCTTTTCGAGGTTCCCAAAAGTGGTTTGAGACTTGAAAATTCATCCAAACGTGTTTTCAAGAGGGGATTGAATATAAGGTTTCCCTCTTCATTGAGCAGAATCATGCGTTCCTGTAGGTTGGAAACTCTTCTTAGTAAAGTTCCGTAGCTTCCCTTGGCTTTCAGCAGAGTGGTAATCTGTTCTGCTTTCACCGGTCCTGCCAGCTTGATATAACTGAGTATGAAACAGTCCAGTTCATCAAGCAAGTCAATGATTTTATCCTGGATAATTGGCTGGGAGAAAAAATTACAAAGTTTGGTAGTCAATGCCGGCTTGTGAAAGGGCGTTGAAATCAAACCAAGGTAGTTTTTTGCAAGGTAAAAATAGTTTTCCTCAGAATACCTGCTAAGAAGTTTCTTGAAAGTTTCTTTTGTATCATCGTTGATCAATTTTCCCATACCTCGATTTCATAGGAATATCCTTGTTCAGCAAGAAATTTTTGGCGGTTTGCCGCGAATTCTTCTTCAGAGGAATATCGTGTGACCACAGAATAGAAGAAGCTGGACCTATTTTTGGGTCTGAGTATTCTTCCCAATCTCTGGGCTTCTTCCGAGCGAGATCCGAAAGTTCCCGATACTTGGATTGCCACTGAAGCATCAGGCAAATCAATGGCAAAATTGGCAACTTTGCTTACTACCAGAATATGGGACTCTCCTTGCTTGAAGGCCCGGTAGAGTTCCTCTCGCTTTGCATTGGGTGTGCTTCCCGTAATAATGGGAAGGTCAAAGGCCAAGGCGATACTTTCCAGTTGTTTTATATATTGTCCGATGATAAGTATATAATCATCGGGATGTCTGGCCACAAGGCCTTTTACCACTTCCAGCTTCATGGGGTTTTCACTTGCCAGTCGATATTTCTCCCGTTTATTGGCAATGGCATAGGGAATTTCCAGGTCAGTAGGGAGGTCTAGTCGTATTTCACTGCAATAAGCCTTGGCTATAAAGCCCTGTTGCTGCAGTTCATTCCAGGGAACATCAAAGCGTTTGGGGCCTACCAGGGAAAATACCTCATCTTCCCTTCCATCTTCACGAACCAAGGTTGCCGTAAGGCCCACTCTATAGATAGCCTGCAATTCAGCAGTTATCTTGAAAACGGGGGCAGGAAGCATGTGCACCTCATCGTAAATGATCAAGCCCCACTGGCCCCCTGTCAAAAGTTCCAGGTGAGGGAAGGGCCCTTCCTTGTCAGGACGGTAGGTAAGGACTTGGTAGGTACAGACAGTAATTTCCCTGGGATCTTTTTTTTCTCCGGTGTATTCCCCGACTTGTTCAGGTTCCAAAGTCATCTTGTCAAGAATTTCAGATATCCATTGATGTACGGCCGCAACATTGGTAGTTACGATGAGGGTCCTGGTTTTCAGTTGGCTCATGATATTCATCCCAACGACAGTTTTACCTGAGCCGCAAGGAAGGACAATGGTTCCGTAGCCGCAACCGGGTCCCAAATCCCCGAGCAAGGCCTGTGATGCTTGTTTTTGGTATGTTCGAACAACGAGAGGCTTGCCACCTTTTGTCTCTTCCCTCATTTGCATTTCAACAGGTATTCCCTTTTCAAGGACAATCCTGTCGTCAACGGGATACCCCATTTTGATCAACTGTAGTTTTACTTCACCACGGTTATATTTCTCGATGAGAAAAGATCGATTACCCTTGATGATCATAAGCTTCGCAATGAGTTTTCGAGCCATGATTTCACTTCGGATCCTTTCAGTCTTGACCTCAAGTTGGTAATATTGAGGATCCTCACTTTCCGAAAGGACAATCTTCCCAAAACGAGAGGCAATATCCTTTATATAGAACAAGACGCTATCACTGATAGGAAACCGTGACCAAAAGGAAAGTCTTTCACATATATAATCGCTTGTTATTCCGGTGGAAGTCGCATTCCAAAGTGAAATGGAGCTCAGGGCATAGGTATGTACATGCTCAGGACTCTTGATGAGTTCACAGAATCGGACCAAGTCGGCGCGACAGGCTTCTGCCTCGCTATGATGTACGTCCAAAAGCATCGTCTTGTCGCTTTGGACTATGAGAGGTTTGTCATTCATTTTTGTCTTCCATGTGCACAGTAAAAAAGATCCAACAAGGTGATGGCTACCATCGATTCAACGACAACCACTGCCCTGGGGCAGATGCAAGGGTCATGTCTGCCCTTGATTTCCAATAATTGTTCATGATTGTCCACGTCCACGGTTTTCTGGGGACGAGCAATCGAGGGAGTTGGTTTGATTGCAGCCTGAAGAACTATCTCCTGACCGCTGGAAATGCCTCCCAGAATTCCGCCTGCATGATTCGAAAGGAAACCAGTAGAATCACGCTGATCATTACATTGGCTTCCTCTCATGGTTGCACAGGCAAAACCATCGCCGATCTGCACACCTTTTACGGCACCGATGCTCATGACCGCATGGGCAAGAAGCGCATCCAGCTTGTTGAAAACAGGTTCGCCAAGGCCCGCGGGGACTCCCTGGACATGACATTCTATGATACCCCCGATACTATCATCTTCGGATCTGACCTGTTCAATAAGCTTTTCCATTTCCCTTGCTGTTTCACGATCCGGACAGCAAAGAAAATTATTGGCTTCCTCCCAATTGCGTTTCTGGGTGGAAAGGGTTCCTATTTGAACAGTTCCTGCAAATATCTTCATGCCTTTTTGTGCCAATACTTGTTTTGCAATTGCTCCCGCGGCAACCCGGGCGCTAGTCTCTCTTCCCGAGGATCTGCCACCACCTCTGACATCACGTATGCCAAATTTTTGTTGGAATCCCCAGTCTGCATGACCGGGACGGAAAACTTTTTCAAGTGCCGAATAATCAGCGGAATGTTGGTCCTTGTTGAAAAGCACCAAGGTGAGGGGAGTTCCCGTCGTAACACCTTGATACAAGCCTGAGAGTATGGTGACAGCATCTTGTTCGCTTCGAAATGTCCCAAGAGGGTTTGCTCCCGGGCGTCTACGATCCATCTCCGATTGAATCATGGAAAGATCAAGTTTGATTCCAGACTCAATGCCATCGATGACTACCCCTAGGCCTTCCCCATGTGATTCACCAAACGTGGTGATGGTAAAAGCAGAACCAAAACTATTGTGGCCCATTGAAGACTCCTTCCTATAGTCTGGCAAAAAGGTATTTTGCCGTCTCCCTAACATCGGGATAATCAGGCAAGTTTACCACAATATCACACCTTTTGCCATAGCGCTCGTTTCTTATGGCATATAAACGTGCGAATGATCCCTGCGGGTCGGAACCATCGAGAAAAGGAGGTATTCCATCAAATAGGATGCGTTTGAGTAAAACCGGCTCCTCAACTTTCAGATATACGCTTTTTCCATAGGAACAAATCAATTCCATCAACGATTCGTTGTCGCAGGCTCCGCCGCCAAGGCTGACGATGCAGGGAGTCTTGTTTGTTTCAAGAAATGAATGCAAAGTCCTCAGTTCCAGATCCATAAAAGCTTGCTTGCCCTGAGTCTTGAAAAAAGTCCTGACAGAGGAACCTTCATCGAGGCTCTTGAGGATGAGATCGTCATTATCTACGCAAAAAGTTCCCATCATCTTGGCTACAAGGTTACCCAAGGTTGTCTTGCCACAGTGTTTTATCCCGCAGAAAAAGAGGTATTCTTTCATGGTCAGTATTTGTCAAACAAATCGATCCAATCCTCATTATAGGACTGAAGGGAAGGGAGTCTGGATGGAGCCTTGCCGAAATAATTCTTTTGCCTGGCCATTTTTCGCTCATAGGTCAATGTTTCTACCTGCTGCTGGTATCTTGCCTCATGAAGGTTCTTTTTTATCTGTTCACGATGATAATTGCTCTTTATTGTCTTTTTCAACGCATAATGAAACGTAACGATCATGAAGTACCAGAAAAAGGAGAGCAGGATTGGCTGTAATTCATCAAGGGTGAAGGCCAGGCTCTGTATTCCGGGTTGCGAGGCTATCAGATAAAGTTTTTGCGCATTTGGCCCTATAAGGAATACTGTCACCAGCAAGGGCACGATCCAATATAGTCCTTGGCGAGAAAACAAAAACCTCAGGCAGGCCGTAAAAGCAAGGAAATTGAGGAGAAGGCAAAGAAGTGCAACTCCGTATTTTTCTATCATGATGCCTCCGCTTTCCAAAGTAACTGTTCCTATGATACCATAGGGATACTGTTTGGGGAATAACCATGGAATTGCAAAATTTACTCTCTGAGTCGGAAATGACAAGTCGGTTGCATGAACGGGCCAATGACGTTCGTGGTTCTTTTTACCGTGATACTACGGCGATTATCCATTCCTCGCCCTTTCGAAGACTCAAGCACAAGACCCAGGTGTTTTTTGCACCAAGCAATGACCATATATGCACCAGGATGGAGCATTGTCTTCATGTTGCGTCCATTGCTTCCTCTATTTGCAGGGGGCTTTCCCTTGACACGGAACTGGCGTGGGCAATTGGCATGGGCCATGATCTTGGCCATACGCCTTTTGGCCACACCGGAGAAAAGATACTGTCCGGTTTCTTGGTCCAAGAAGGCTTTGCTCCTTTTGAGCATGAGGTGAATAGTCTCAGGGTGGTTGATTTCCTTTCCGAACATGGGAAAGGATTGAATCTGACCTATGCCGTGCGTGATGGAATTGTCAGTCATAATGGCGAAAGGCTTATGCAAACCCTGAAACCGGATTTTACCATCAAGGATTTTTCGAAAATTCGTTCTCGCAAGAATCTGGTCCCCTCAACCTATGAAGGGGTAGTGGTAAGATTCAGCGATTCCATTGCCTATCTTGGACGTGATTTTGAGGATGCCTCCCGATTGAACATCGTACGAAAGGAACAGCTTCCCCTGATTGTCACCAAAAGGCTTGGATGCACCAATGGAGCTATCATTGATACCTTGGTCTCTGATGTAATTGAAAATTCAAATGGGGATAAGGGAATAAGCTTCAGTGATGAACTGTTCCCCGCCATTCAAGCGATGATCCAGTTTAATTACGAGCATATTTACAAGAGTCCCTTGCTTGAAGGCTATGAACGATATTTTTCCCGTCTTTTGAGACTCATCGTAGATTATCTGAAGATGCTTCTTGATACCTATGGATTTGATGAACAACGGTACGCTTCCGAGAAAAACATGCTTGCAATGGGCTTTTTCCACCATCTGGTGGAAATGAAGGATCCGTATCTTGAACACGATGGATCCCTCGACCTGCTTGTCTATGACTACGTTGCAGGAATGAGTGATAATTTTTGCCTGGATTGCGCAAATGAAATTCTCAAGCCGGAACATCTGAACGATAGTATCGAGCATTCCCTGACCGGAAAATGGTTTGATGCCCGTTAACCGAGCTCCTTCCCAAGTTTCTCGATTTCCTGAATAAATTGGCCAAGGTCATTGAACGCCTTGTAGACGGCGGCAAACCGTACATAGGCAACCAGATCCACATGTCTGAGTTGTTGCAGGGCTGTATCGCCGATATCCGACGATTCTATTTCACGCTTTGAACCAGCCTTGATCACGATTTCATCCTCAATGTTTTGCAAGAGCGTATCTATGGTTGTTTCGCTGATCTTCAATTTCTCGGTACAACTACGTATGCCTCTTCCCAATTTATTGAGGTCAAAGGGTTCTCGTCTTCCGTCGCGTTTGATAACCATGAGAGGTTTGTCTTCAATGCGTTCATAGCTGGTAAATCGGTATCCGCAATTGAGACATTCACGTCTTCGTCGAATTGATGATCCGCTGGTGTTTTGTCTCGATTCAAGAACTTTGTCGTCCATGGAACCACAATGTGGACAATGCATTTGTACGCCTCCTTTTTCTTGAATTGTACTGGAGAAATGAGTGCAATTCAAGGCTTCTAGTGTTTCATATATGAGATAAAACAGTGATATTGCTATAAATAACACCATATATGGAACAGGTGATAGGTCTTTATTCAACGAATCAAGAAGTTGTGCAGAAATTATGCAATTTGTAGTTAATTTTGCATTTATGTAGTGAAAATGTTGCAAAAAAACTGTAAATGTGTTTATGATAACAGATATACGCAAGGAGTTATCATATGGCAGATTCTGTGAGTAGTTGTGTGAAACGGGTAGTGGACAAGTCACCATTTATTCACGAGATGTTGATCAACGGGATCTTATCTTTCAGCAATTATGCCGAATCCATCCAGGCAGACGTACAGAAGGCATATGGTAAGGAAGTCAAGCCGTCCGCAATTGTGATGGCCCTCAGACGCTATGGGGAAGAGCTGAAAAACCGTGATGTCAGGTGCAAGGTGAACAATGTCGAGTATGGCATTGTGATGAAAACCAATATTTTTGATTTGAACCTCGTAAGGCGAGATAGTTTCATTGCCAAACTTGGGGCTCTCTATGATCAGATATCTACGGTAAAAGGTGATTTCCTTAATATCACGCTCGGAAGTCATGAGGTATCCCTCTCGGTAAGCGAGAAATATCGTGATCTGGTGAGCTTTTTGGCAAAAGACGAGGAAGTGCTAAACCGGATGGACGATTTGGTTGCCCTTTCCTTGGTATTTACCGGAGACTTCTTGCAAACTCCCGGTATTGTCTATGAGGCAGTCAGGCGTCTTGCCTGGGAGCAAATAAATGTCATCGAACTTGTGTCGACAATGAATGAACTGACTTTTGTAATCAAACGCGAGGATTCCATGAAATCCTTTGATGTCCTGCAGAGCTTCCTAGGTGCACGCTAATATAATTTTTATATCAGGACCCAGAAATGGTGGAAAAACCACAACTTTGCTCTCCTATCTCGAAAGAAATGAACAAAAATTCCATTTCTCTGAGATAGGTGGATTTGTAGCTATTGCAAACAAAGAAAAAAACTGTTATAGACTGAAAAACCTCTCAACTGGCGAGGAAAGGGTAGCTATATGTGAAACTGCCCTTCCCAATGCAATTCGTTGGGGACGTTTTTTTATTGATAGTACGGTTTTTGCTTGGGCCAACCAAACCATAATTGAACACTTGAATGACTATCGGCTTGTCGTTTTTGACGAACTTGGTAGGTTTGAACTTGAGGGTCTTGGTTTTGACCAATCCTTTCACAGGGCTCTTGGGCAACCAGGTCTTTTGGTGCTGGCAACGGTGAGAACCTCGTTTCTTTGCTCAATCCTCCAACGATATGGACTTGATGAGTCAGAAGTGGAACTGATTAGGTGCGAAGAACTGAAACCAATGACAGAAGGAATAATAAATTGTTTGGAATGAATGAATTGTATTGGATTGTCCTATTGATTTTGGATTTTATCGCCATTATGGTTGCTTTCCGCCTTTGGGGAAAGTTAGGTCTGTATATATGGGTTCCCATCAGTATCATTGTTGCGAATATCCAGGTGACCAAGACAATTTCGCTCTTTGGTCTTGAAGCTACCTTGGGGAATATCGTGTATGCCACCAGTTTTTTGGCAACAGATATCCTCAGCGAATTCTTTGGGGAGAAAGCATCCAAGAAAGCTGTTGCCATCGGATTTTTTTCCCTGCTTTCCATGACTGTGTTGATGCAGGTAGCCTTGTTGTTCGAGCCTTCTTCCTCGGATATTGCGCAAGGAGCCCTTTCCACGGTATTTGGGTTGATGCCACGTATCGCCGCAGGCTCCTTGATAGCCTATGTCCTGAGCAATTACCATGACATTTTGGCATTTTCCTTTTGGAAGAAAAGGAAGCCGGGGCGTAACACCCTCTGGCTCAGGAATAATCTGAGTACTTTCGTAAGTCAGGCAATCGACACCTTGGTCTTTACTCTCATTGCCTTTTGGGGAGTATATCCCAAGGAGGTGCTGATACAGATCATGATCAGCACCTATGTCTTGAAGTGGGCAGTTGCCCTTTGCGATACTCCCTTTATCTACCTTGCACGTCATTGGGTCGAGAGTGGCAAGATAGAAGAGATTACTTCTTAGGGGGCAGTACCTTTTTCAGGTTGTCCCTGCAAACCTTGGTTCCTCCATACAGGGAAATTGGAAAGGGTTTCCTTTTGAGCGTGAAATCATCATCATAGACAAATGGTTGTCCGTCGATGTATTCAATATCCATGCCTTCATGGAGCAGGACCGCATGGCTTGCCGTTACATCCCAGATATAGCAACTTTGATTGACGCATCCCTGAATATGATCAAAGAGCACGGGGCAGAGCATATGTATGATGCTGCTTCCAAAAATACGTATCTTTCCTTCGAAGTGGGAAAAATCCATCAGACGCTGTCCGCTGGAGCCCATGGTTATCTGGTGGGGGAAATCTTTTCCTTCTTTTACGGAGAAAGGAATGTCATTGACCAAAAGGGGACCGTTCGGATCCAGCCTGACAAATAGTTCTTCTGTACCTATTCCCCAACGAGGAGCACAGATATATGCACCAACCGGTTTCCTGTTGCTGTCCAGGATGCCAAGGGCAACTGCCCAGGAAGGGAATCCCTGGGAGTAGACATCCGTACCGTCAATTGGGTCAAGGACAAAGGTACAAGGAGCTTCTTGTTTGTACGGTGTCAAGGTTTCTTCACTGATGATATTGGCATCGGGAAAAAGTTTTCCTATGCATTCAATGATTCGGTTTGATATGGTTATATCTGTTTCGGTGATGACAGTACCGTCTTTCTTGTAGCTTCTGTGGATAAGGGCTTGTTGTTCTTTTGCATATTGCCCGGCATCCCTCACTTCCTTGGCCAGAATATCCAGCTTTTCTTTGTCAAGTTGCAAAATCATTCTCTTGCATAACCTTCTTGCTCGTGATAGGGTAATGGCGCTTATGCAGATGCCAATCGCCACTTCCGTTCAATCGTATATCAAAAGCAGTTTCGCATACAAGGCGTATGTGAATGGGGAATTCCCCCTGAATGTCCAAGGACTCGAAGGGTACCCGCTTTCTGTTTTATTGCGATTGTTTTCCAGACGGGAAAAAGGACGACTTTGGGTCGTCTGTCCTACCGAGGACAGTGCCTTGCAGTTGCTCAAGGACTGCGGGTTTCTCGTCGATGCTAAATCAGTGATGCAAACGCCTTTGTCAAAGGACGAGGTGTCCATTACCTATATCCCTAGTCATGGAAGGAAATTATATACTCCCTTTAGTGGTGATGGTATCGAATATAGCCAACTTGAACGGCTTAGTTCCATACGTGAACGCAAGCATGGGATTATTGTAACTCACTTACGGCCTTTTGTAAGTCAAGTGATATCTCCGCGCACCCTGGATGAGGCAAATGCAACTCTTGCAGTGGGAGGTCCTTTCGATTCTTCGGCCCTTGCCGAAAGATTGTCAGGTGCTGGATATGATCGGACAGTCTCTACTTCGACCCCAGGCGAATATACGGTTCGTGGCGAAGTAATGGATATTTTTCCCTATGAAAGTGAAATTCCCTACAGAATTTATGCAGATTGGGATTCAATCGGGAAAATACGGGAATACAACCCCATAACCCAGGAGTCTTCCAAGGAAGTCAACAAGTTGACTATATCCCTTGTAGATACCAATACCAAACAATTGGGAACTACCACGATTGACGAGTATTTTGGAAAAGATGACTTTTTCTGTTTTCTTGGGGATCAACGATTGGCTACAAGTTTTCATAGCCTGCAGTTGGAGGCCAAGGCTCTCTATCGTGAGGCTTTTCTGCTTGATAGGGAAGCTCTGAAACCTGATAAAATTCTTTTTGACTTTCCTGCTTTCCAACAAAGCTGTAAGAGAAGTCTTACTGTCTTGGATATTTCCAATCAGAAAGAAGGAGTCTTTTCGTTCGATATCGAGGGACCCCGGTCCTATTTCGGGAATTTTACGTTGCTTAGGGATGAGCTGAAGGTCTTGGAGAAAGATGGCTGGCAGGTGACTATTTTTACGGATAATCCCTTGCAGAAACAACGACTTATGCAGATGCTCAGCGCTTTCAATAAACTTCAATGGGAAAATCAGGAAATATCCGGAGGTTTCTCCATCCCTTCTTGCAAGACAATTGCCTTATGCGAGCACGAGATTTTTGGCAGACGTCGGCAAGTTGTGAAGACCTTGCAACACACCCAATCTTCTCCCCTTGATTCCTTTGTTGACTTGAATGAGGGAGATTATGTCGTACATGTCAATTATGGGGTGGGGCAGTTTGTCAAGATCGATCGGGTAAAGAGCTTCGACAGGGAACGTGATTATATCAAGATTGCCTATGCCGATGGAGAAATGCTCTATGTTCCCATTGAACAAGCCAACCTTGTCCAACGGTATATCGGTAGTGAACAAGGAGTTCCCAGAAAAGATAAACTCGGCGGGCAAGGCTGGGAAAACAAGAAGGCCAAGGCAAGAAAGAATGCAGAGAATTTGGCAAAGCATCTTATTACCCTGTATGCCAAGCGTCAAAATAGTGTTGGGTTTGCCTTTGCAAAGGATACAGACTGGCAGTTGCAGTTTGAAGCTTCCTTTCCCTTTGACGAGACTGTGGATCAGCTTACCTGCGTAGAAGACATCAAGAATGACATGGAGCAACCGATAGTCATGGATCGCCTTGTCTGCGGTGATGTCGGGTACGGGAAGACCGAGATTGCCTTCAGGGCAGCCTTCAAGGCCGTCATGGGAGGGAAGCAAGTAGCTTTTCTTGCTCCTACGACCATCTTGGCAGAACAGCATTACCAGAATTTCATCAAGAGAGTTGCTGATTTCCCTGTGCGCTGTGCACAACTTTCCCGGGTTGTTTCCAAGAAGGATCAAAAACAAGTATTGTTAGCTTTGGCTGAGGGGCGGATTGACGTTCTCTTTGGTACACATCGCATCTTGCAAAAAGATCTGCTTTACCGGGATCTTGGATTGCTGGTAGTCGACGAAGAACAACGTTTTGGGGTCAAGGACAAGGAAAAGATCAAGACCGTACGGACAAGCATCGACTCCCTTTCCCTCAGCGCCACCCCGATACCCAGGACTCTATACATGTCGCTTCTCAAAATCAGGGACATGTCCTTGCTTACCACCCCGCCTATTGCCAGACGGCCTATCGAGACAGTGATAGGCGAATACGATGAAGATCTCATAGTCAAGGCAATCCGTGACGAAGTGGAACGGGGTGGCCAGATTTTCTTTTTACATAATCGTATAGAATCCCTTGATGATGTTGTTCGCCAACTTTCCGTCCGGCTTCCTGATTTGATCATTGAAAGTGCCCATGGTCAGATGGACAGCGCAGCTCTTGAGGATACCATGCGCAGGTTCGTGCATGAAGGGATCCAGGTATTGGTTTCCACAACCATCATTGAAAACGGTATTGATATTCCCAATGTAAATACGATCATCATAGATCGAGCAGACCGATATGGCTTGAGCCAGTTGTATCAGCTGAGGGGTCGTGTCGGAAGAAATGATCGCCAGGCCTATGCCTATCTTTTCTATCCCCAAGGAAGTGCCTTGAGTGAAATCGCAGTAAAGCGATTGAAGATAATCAGTGAACATACAGAACTTGGTTCCGGTTTCAAGGTGGCGATGAAGGATATGGAGATTAGGGGAACCGGGAATTTACTGGGGCGGGAACAAAGCGGGCAATTGGCTTCTGTCGGTCTTGATATGTATATCCGTATCCTTGACGAGGCAATATCTGCCTTGCAGAAGAGCGGAGAGGCGGAGCAGGAGAAAGAGGTATTCCTTGAACTGGATTATACTGGTTTCATACCGGATAATTATATTACCGCTCCTTCCGTGAAATTTGATATCTATCGAAAGATCTCTTCCATTTCAAATGAAGAACAATTGCAATCCCTTTCCTCTGAAATGGCTGATCGGTTTGGTCCTTTGCCTGAGGAAGTCGCCAATTTACTCTATATCGCAGAGATCAAGATTATTTGCAGGAAGTTGTCAATCATTCATTTATCGGAGCATAAAGGAACGGTTTCCCTGGAATTTGGCAAGGTTGCCGCATTGAACGTAAACAAGGTCATGGCCCTGATAGGGCAGAGCGGAAAGACTGTTTGGCTTGATATGAAACGTATGAATGTCATGTATTTAAGAACCGATGCCGTTTCCCTGAAGGACAAAGCACTGTTCCTGATGGAAAAGTTGCAACGACTATTATAGGAGTCTCCATGCAGGAAACCCAAGATACTATTTTTGCAGATATCCCGGAACTGAAGTGGGTTGAGTCAAGGGAGGAAGGTTCTCCAAGAGGTATAAAGAGTTATGTGCTCCGTACTTCCTACCTCAGGACTTTTCAGCTTGAGGCAATAAAAAAGTATTATCCTATCTATGGTCTTACCTTCCAGGAAGAGAAAATTTCCTTCAAGGATATTTTTGGTAACGACAAACCTGTAATCATTGAAATCGGATTTGGAATGGGAACTTCCACCGAACGTATTGCCAAGGAACGGAGCGAATACAATTATCTGGGTATTGAGGTATTTCTTTCGGGATTCTCGAAATTGATGGACCAGGTAGGGAAACAAGGACTTGCTAATGTGCGCCTCATGCGTTTTGATGCAGTCCAAGTGCTCGACAGTATGATCGTAGACGGTTCGGTTGCAGGCTTCCATGTGTTTTTCCCTGATCCCTGGCCAAAGAAAAAACAACAGAAACGTCGTTTGATCCAAGCTCCTCTTGCTCGTCTCCTGATGGAAAAACTTAAAGAGGGTGGATATATCTATTGTGTTACCGACTGGGAGGAATATGCCAGTCAAATGCTCTCAGTTTTTTCTGAAACGGAGGGTTTGGAGAATCCCTACGGAGGGTTTTGTCCCCCTCTATCTTGGAGACCTACCACCAAGTTTGAACAAAAAGGCTTGGCCCAGAATAACCCGATCAATGAAGTCTGGGTGGAAAAGAGGTCTTTCAAGAAATAAAAAAGGGAAGGGGACTGCCGCCGCAAATCCCCTTCCAAGATCAAATACAAACTTTCTCTCAAGCAATCATTTTGAAGATGCTTCTTCAATGATTGTTTTCCAAGGTCTATTCTTCCACTTCCTTCATTGTTTCATGGTAGTGTTTAATGACCTCATCGGCAAGCTTGCCGTTCAATGGCTCATAATGATCAAATTCCATATCAAAGCTTCCCGTTCCGCTTGTCATTGATTTCAGGTCAATGGCATAGTTCAGCAGCTCTGATTGGGGAACCAAGGCTTTGACCAATTGAAGATGTCCCATATCTTCCTGGCCAAGGACTTTGCCTCGTTTGGTGGAAAGATCGGAAAGAATATCTCCCAGGAATTCATTTTCAATATAGACACCAAGTTTTTCTATTGGTTCAAGCAAGACGACCCCTGATTTCTCCAGTGCAGCCTTCAATGCTCCTTTTGCAGCAAGCTTGAATGCCATTTCACTTGAATCTACGGGGTGTTCCTTTCCATCAATGAGGGTTATGCCGATATCCACCATAGGATAGCCTGCAAGAAATCCTTCTTCCATTTGCTCATGCAATCCTTTTTCAATACCTGGAATATATCCTTTGCTTACCGATCCGCCTTTGATAGCGTTGGTAAACAAGTAATACTCACCACGTTGAATCGGTGCTATTTCAATCAGGACCTTTGCATATTGACCATGACCACCGCTTTGTTTTTTATGGGAATATTCGGACAGTCCACTCTTTTTTGTGATTGTTTCCCGATAAGCTACCCGAGGGAGCTTGGTGTGTATGACAATTTTCTGTTTATCCCGGATTTTATCCAGGATCATATTGATATGGAGTTCTCCCATTCCCGAGACAGTGCTTTCTTTTGTCTCTTCGTTGAATTTTGTCCTGAATGTCAGATCTTCTTCAGCGATTTTATGCAGGGCTTCATTCATCTTTACTTCGCTTTTCTTGTCTTCGGCGTTGATTGCAAGCATATAAATTGGATTTGGGAAGGCAAGATGCTTGAACCTGATTTTCATATCAGCGTTACCAAGTAGCGTTGAATTGGTCTGTGCAATATTGCTCTTTGCCATGACTCCTATATCGCCTGCGGCCAAGCTATCAGTTTCAATGAGTTTTTTACCGATAACCCGAAACAATTTACCGGGCCTTTCCTTTTTCCCGATTTCCGGGTTGTATAGGTCGCAGTCAGGCGTAAGGGTCCCTGTTACAACCTTGAGGAAACTCAGTTTCCCACTGAACTGGTCAAGAGTCGTCTTGAAAACGACGGCACTGACTGGACCTTCTTCCTTGATGCAGTAGGGAATGCCATTTCCTTTTTCATCAACAACAGATTCCAGTTTTCCAAGGGGTTTGGGGAAATTATACCTGATAAAATTCAAGAGTGTGATGATTCCGGAACCAAGACTTGCAGAACCGCAGAACACTGGTATTACCCGATTTTGGTCAAGTCCTTCCCTCAGGCCCCTTCGAATTTCGTCACTGTCAAGGGTTCCTGCCTCAAAATATTTCTCTATCAGTTCATCAGCCCCTTCTGCGGCGTTTTCGATAAGTTCCAGACGGAATTTGTCTTCATAAGCCTTCAGTTCCTCAGGAATATCAGCTATTACTTCCTTTCCATTGTCTGAGAGTAGATAAGCCTTGTTTTCAATAAGGTTGATGATTCCTTTGTAGTCCTTGCCTTCCCCGATAGGGATGGCTACCGGTACAAAAGTAGCCTTGAAAGTTTCTTTCAGGTTTTCGAGGGTCTTGATATAATCTGCACGGTCACGGTCCATTTTATTGAGAAAAACCGCGCGTGGTTTATTTCGTGCGTCAAGGTGACGCCAAAGCTTGATGGTCTCTATCTGGGCACCATCACGGGCGTCTACGACCATGATTGCTGATTCGCAAGAGCGGAATCCGCAGATGGTTTCTCCTATGAATCCGGCTGTTCCCGGAGTATCGAGGATGTTCAGGGTCTTTCCTTCCCATGGAATGCTTGCGAGGGAGGCATGAATGGAAATCTTATGTGCGATTTCTTCTTCGGTAAAGTCACTGGTAGTCTTTCCACTTTCAACAGTTTCTGCCCGGGAAATCACGTTTGCATAGAATAACATTTGTTCAAGCAATGTGGTTTTCCCGGTATCGTTGTGGCCAACGATTGCGACATTCCTCAGGTCTGTGCTTACAACGCTCATATGTTCCTCCTTTGATCGTCAGGTGGTAATCCCTGCCGTCCTAGAACGCATGTGTCAATGGTAAGCCTCATAACCCCATATGTCAAAAGAATTATTCTCTATGCAATAGGTAGACACTTGTATGGAAAGTGCTTTTTGCTGTAAAGGCTATCTTTTACTATAGTGTTGAAATATTGCCTGTATAGGTGGAATTGTCCACCTATAATGCCCAATTTAAAAAACTACGTATTATTTAATTTCTGCAAAAATCTCATGTATATTTCCATCTGGGTCTGCAAATAGTGCTGTTCTTTGATTCCAAGGCATATTTTGTGGTTCCTGAATAGAAGTTGCTCCCTTAGAGATTAACTTTTCAAATGATTCATCAACATCTTTGGGATTTTCACAGGGGAAAGCAAGTTCAAAGCCCTGTCCAAAAGACTCTTTCCTATATTCGCTACTATACCCATACATGACATTTCTCATACTAATAGCAAATCGTACTCCATTGTTTTCAAATTCAACATAATTGCCTAGGTCATTTTCAATTCTAAAGTCGAGAACTTGAGTATAGAAATTTTTCATTTTATCTATATCATTTGTCCAGATCGTAATAAGACTGATTTGTGCTTTCATTAAATATTATCCCCATCCTTTTCTTTACTATTACATATCAATTTTTGACATTCATGTAAAACATAGGCATATTAAAAAAAGGAAAAAAATGCAACAGGCCCTGCCATAACGGACAAGACCTGTTGCGTTTCATTCAAATTGCCGGGAATGGATTATTTTGCCATGCTCACATTCACATCGATAAGATGATTTATATCCTGTTTTAGCTTGTAAGCAAATTGATCCATTGCAGATACGTCATTGGGCAGTTTGTCTCCATCTTCACAGAAAAACGTCCAACAAGGTACATCCAGTGCAGCACTGATTTTTTCAATGGTTGCAAAGGACGGAGCTTTCCTGGAGGTTTCTATCTCTGTGACAAAAGAAGTGGAAACGCCAATTTTTTCAGCAAGCTGTGCCTGTGTAAGTCCGAGTTTCCTTCTTCTTTCCTTCAAGTTCCGCGCAAAAATGTCTTGCAAGTTGTAAGTTCTAGCCATGTTGTACTCCTCTATAACGAAACCGTAGTTTCTCGAAATCATTTTCTCCGATAGACATGTAAACTTGTTTACATGTCTACCATTAGTATCACAAATACACTCCAATCCTTCCTTATCTTAGGCATGGAAACAGATATTATGCAAGGGTTTGCTAAACGTTTTTTGTATAGTTATATGGAGTTATCGTTGTTTTTGTGCATAATGGTCAAATTCCATGGAAAAGGTTCCTCTTCCTTGCGTAGCCGAACGAAGAATCGTGGAATACCCAAACAATTGGGACAGGGGAGCCTGTGCATGGATATGTTCTGCACTTGGTCTACTGTCGATGCTGTTGACCAATCCACCGCGACTTGTAAGACTTGAAATGGCTTCACCGACAAATGCAACAGGTACTACCACGGTAACTTTCATGATGGGTTCCATCAAAACCGGTGACGCTTGTTGGGCCACTTTATCAAAGCACATCGAAGCACAAGCCTCGAAGGCAAAGGTAGAGGCGGTGAGTTCATTGTAGGTGAGGGAGGTAACTTCAGCTTCCATATCACAGATGTCGTAGCCAAATTTTATACCGCCTTTGAAGGCATTGGTGATTCCTCGCTTAACGGCTTCCAGAATATCCTCGGGTATCCCTTTTGTCTTGGCGGAACAGATGTATTTTGTCCCACTTCCTGAAGGAAGCGGCTTGACGGTAAGGCCGATGGTCGCTGCGTTCTCTTTCCCTGCCAAGACCTTTGAAAAGGTGTCGATTCCATTGGCTTCCTTGGTGATTGATTCCCTATAGGTAACCTGTGGTTTGCCCACCCTTGCCTGGATTTTCATTTCCTGGGTCAATCGCGTTACCAGGACATCCAGATGAAGTTCTCCCATTCCGCTAATGACGAGCTGTCCGGTCTCTTCGTCATCACGGTAGGTAAACGTCGGATCTTCCTGGGCCAGAATTGCAAGTGCCGCCTTGAGTTTGTCCTGGTCGCTGAGTGTGTTTGGCTCAATGGCTACCGAGATTACAGGAATTGGGAAAACCATTTTTTCCAGAAGTATTTGTACGCCTTCGCTACCTATGGTATCCCCTGTCCTGGCTTCTTTGAAACCAACGATGACCCCGATATCCCCGGCTTCAAGTTCCGTCAAATCCTCAGGACGATCGGCATGCATGCGCATAATCCTGTTGATACGCTCCCTTTTTTTCTTGGAGATATTCATGACCGTGGACCCTTTCTTCAATTTCCCCTGATAAACCCGCACAAAACACATGGGACCTGCTTCCCTATCGACTTGGATCTTGAATATCAAGGCAAGGGGTGGCTTATTCTCGTCATAGGATACAGAGACTTCCTTGCCGGATTTCAGATTCATTCCAAAAAGGGGAGGAACTTCCGAGGGAGAGGGCAAATAATCCACAATGCCATCGAGCAAGGCCTGGACCCCGATATCCTTGAGTGAGGAACCCACGAAAACAGGAAGGGCAATACGTTCGATGGTGGCTTTCTTGAGCGTGGATATGATCAATTCCGAAGGTATTTCCTTCCCTTCATAGTATAGCTCGGTTATTTCATCACTGAAGGAGGCGACGCTATCAATAAGTTTTTCATGCCAGGTCTCGGCACGTTCCAGCAAATTTTCAGGGATGTCATTCTCGACTATGGTCTTGCCTTGGTCTGAACTGTCATAGGTATAATACTTCATCGAAAGAAGATTTATGATTCCCGAAAAATCATTCTCGGCACCGACAGGATAGAAGACAGGTATGGGATTGGTGTTCAGCTTGGTCCTGATCTCTTCGATTGCTTCTTCAAAGTTTGCACCAAGTCTGTCCATTTTATTGACAAAGGCAATGCGTGGGACCTTGTAGGTGTCTGCCTGATGCCAAACGGTTTCTGTCTGGGGTTCAACGCCCCCGACTGCACAAACGACGACGACAGCTCCATCAAGGACACGCAATGAACGTTCCACCTCAGCGGTGAAGTCAACATGTCCCGGAGTATCGATGATATTTATCTGATGATTTTTCCAGGTGCACGTGGTAGCTGCACTGGCAATCGTTATACCTCGATTCTGTTCTTGTTCCATGAAATCCATGGTGGCTTCGCCGTTGTCGACTTCACCTATTCTATGATTTTCTCCTGTATAGAATAAAATGCGTTCCGTCGTGGTTGTCTTTCCAGCATCGATATGCGCCATTATCCCGATATTGCGTGTCAGTTTCTCATTCATATTCAATTCCTTACTATCTGCATAAATGTATCACACAACAGAAGGGTTAATCAACGAGAAGGTGTGTAAACCAGCAATCTCAACGCGTTGAGAATTGCCAGTATTGCGACTCCGACATCAGCGAATATTGCCCACCACATTGTTGCCAATCCAAAAGCTCCGAGCAATAAGGTTATCAATTTTACTGCCAAGGCAAATGTTATATTCTCCCGTACTATCCTGTTGGTTTTTTTTGCAATGGAGAATACCACGGGAATCTTTGTAAAATCATCATCGAGAATTACGATATCGGAAGCTTCTATGGCGGCATCGCTGCCCAGTCCTCCCATGGCAATACCTACATCCGAACGGGAGAGCACCGGGGCATCGTTGATTCCATCTCCAATAAAGGAGATCTTTCCTTTTGCCGATTGCTTTGCCTTTTCGAATTCTTCTACCTTTTGCTGAGGCAGTAAGCCGGCATGTACTTCTTCAAGGCACAGTTGTTTTCCTAATGCCTGCGCGACATTCCTGTTGTCCCCACTGAGCATTATCATGTGCTTGATTCCCAATTTCCTGAGTTTTTCCAAAGCACCCTTGACCCCGATTCTTGTCTCATCCCCAATTCTTAGGGTTCCTACATAGTTTCCATCCAGGGCCACATGAACTTCAGTCAGGTCCTTGGCGTTTTCTTCTTTCAGCAGAATACCCTTTTCCAGGAAAAAGCTTCTGTTTCCGACCAAGGTCCGGAGGCCGCTGACAATGCCTTGTATGCCTTTTCCAGGTATCTCCGTGACGTCTACTACCGAAAGAGTATTATCAGCCTGGTCGGTTAAAGCCCTGGCTATCGGGTGCGCACTGTATGTCTCCAGTGTTGAGGCAAAGGTAGCGATTTGCTGTGCATCATATAGCGATTGCGGTGCAACCTGAATGTCTTTGAGTGTAAAGGTTCCCTTGGTCAAGGTTCCTGTCTTGTCAAAGACCATCGTATCAACCTCGCTGAGGGTTTGCAGGTAATTTCCACCTTTTACCAGAATTCCTAGTCGTGCACTTCGTCCTATGCCGGCAAAATAGGAGAGAGGAACGGATATTACCAAGGCACATGGACAACTGATGACCAAGAATATCAGGGAACGATAGAGCCAGGTCGTAAAATTGCCGTACAAAAGGGAGGGAATGCAAGCAAGCAAGAAGGCAAAGGTTACGACAAAGGGAGTGTAAAGGCGAGCAAATCGGGTAATGAATTGCTCGCTTGGTGCCTTATGGGATGATGCATCCTCGACCAAAACCATTATTTTCTTTACCGTACTGTCGGCATAGGCTTTGGTTACCCTGATATCCAAAACTGATGACAAATTAAGCGAACCGCTGTTTACCGTCACTCCCGGTTGTACGAAGGTGGGCATGGATTCTCCTGTCAAGGCCTTTGTATCCAAAGAAGAGGTTCCTGAGACAACCACTCCATCAAGGGGAATCTTTTCCCCGTTCCGTACACGGATCAGGGAACCTACGGCGACTTTTTCCGTATCCTGGACTTGGGTTGTCTGATTATCCATCACTACCGTTGCATAGTCGCTTTTCAGATCCATGGCACGAGCGATGGATCTTCTGCTACCACGAACCGCAGCGTTCTGAAAATATTCACCGACCTGGTAGAAAAGCATGACTGCCGCACCTTCTGAATATTGCCCGATTGCCATTGCCCCAAGCGAGGCTACGGCCATCAGAAAATTTTCGTCGAATATTTTTCCCCTGATAAGATTTTTGATCGCTTTTGCAAGGACTTCATGGCCAGAAACCAGATAGCTTACCAGAATAAAGGCCAGGGAAAACCATCCTGAAGAGAAAAAAGAACCTGCAAGGAAGAAGGCAAGGGACAGTCCTAGGTAGAATAGGTCCTTGTTTAGCCAAAGATTTCCTTTTCCTTCAATTTCATTGCATATGCAATGTTCCTTGCCGCAATACGGGCAAGGTCCTTCGTCTTGGATGACTTTCAGGGAAAGTCCCTCCTCCATCTGTTGTGCTGTCTGTTCAATATCGTTCCAAAAACCTTCAGTTATGGGTCCCTCCGCCGTTACAGATAGCTTGGCATTCATAAAATCAAGGGTTGCTTTCTGGACTGAGGCTTTTTTTGCAAGCATCCGTTCAATTTTTGCAGCACAATCTGCACAGTCAAGGCCCTTTAGTTTCCAGGTCCTGGTTTCTGTTGCCATGGAAACAGGATGAAGAATGAGATCTGTCTCCTGTGAACAGGCTGTCTTGACTATTTCTTGCCAGAATTGTTCTGTTTGTTCGTCTGTAGCCGTAACAGTCAGTTTTTGAGCCATGAAATTAAGATTGGCCTGCTGTACGCCTTCAGTCTTTGCCAGTTTATCCTCGACTTTTGCACCACATGCGGCACAATCAAGATTTTCCAGATTCCATATTCGTGTCTGTGACATTCGAAGTTTCCCCTTGTTGTAAAGTATCATTATATGAGCATGTATTCATATAATAGTAGCTTGTCATATTTACGTCAAGAGCCTTGAAGAGGGAATTGTCCTGATTTTACACCATGATCCAGAAGGAAAAAAACGATACGGAAAAATGATTATCTGCCCAAAGGAACCAGATATTGAAAGGCATTGATAATTCTTATTGGTAAATAAATTTAGACGGCTGGTAAAATGCTCATGGACATTTACATGAAATTCCTCTAGACTCACACATACTTTACATTATCCCAAGAATGTCGTTGCCATCAGCTATCACAATTTCTTTCCTTGATAGGGTGCGGTTGCGTTGTGGGAATCGAGGAGACAAAGGACGATGCAAAAGGCGACGAACAAGCAAGAGGCCAGTTCGTATGAACAAGTAAGGCTCAATCAAGAAAATCAGGTACAGCGAACAATATATATCAGTCTGCTCTGTGTGTTGGTAGGAATCATCGCAGGCTTGGGGGCAGTCGGGTTTCGTTATCTCATTGATTTTTTTTATAATCTGTTTTTCCAGGGAACCCTTTCTTTCCAGGGAAAAATGGCAAGTTCGACTATTTCACGTTGGGGAAACCTCGTTTTTCTGGTTCCCGCCGTCGGAATTGCCCTTGCAAATTTCATTACGGAAAAATGGGCACCTGAGGCAAAAGGGCACGGAGTTCCTGAAGTCATGGCAGCCGTTACGGAGAACAAAGGACGTATCCGGCCGATTGTGGCACTTGTGAAAGTCTTTGCTTCCGCGCTTACCATCGGTTCCGGTGGATCTGTCGGGCGAGAAGGTCCCATTGTCCAGATCGGATCTGGTTTTGGGTCTACCCTTGGGCAAATGCTCAAGCTTTCCTCAAGGGAAACCATTATTCTTGTAGGTGCTGGCGCCGCAGGAGGTATCAGTGCCACTTTCAATGCGCCTATCGGAGGTGTCATGTTTGCCTTGGAACTTATTCTGCCTGAATATAGCATCATGACGATCATGCCCTTGGTAATATCTTCGGTTGTGGCTACCTCCCTTTCCTCCATTTTCCTTGGTACCAGTCCTGCTTTCATCATTCCCCAATATGCGATGGTCTCGGCTTATGAACTTGTTTTCCATGTAATTCTTGGACTTCTTGCCGGATTGCTTTCCGTGGTGTTCATCAAGTCCGTATATGGAATGGAGGATTTTATTGAGAAAATAAAAATACCTTCCTGGGCCAAGGCAGTGAGCGGAGGTCTCTTGATCGGGCTGATAGGCTTGATTTCCCTCAAATTTTTTGGAGCATATTATATCTATGGTGTAGGGTATGAATTCATGGATTTGGTGTTATCCAACAAGGGATTTTCCTTGATTATGTTGCTAGTCCTTATCGTGTTGAAGATACTGGCGAATACCTTGACTTTGGGATCCGGAGGATCAGGGGGTATCTTTGCGCCTTCCCTATTTCTGGGAGCTGCCCTTGGAGGGGCTGTGGGGGTTGTTGTAAATGCAATATTTCCAGGAGGGACAGGTCCTGTGGCAGCTTATGCCTTGGTAGGCATGGGTGCAATGGTTTCGGGTGTTACAGGAGGAGTCCTTACCTCGATAATCATGCTTTTTGAAATGACCAGGAACTATGAGATCATGATGCCCTTGATGCTTGGGGCCGTTATTTCACACTTGGTGGCAAAACTTCTCTATCCTGATACCATCTATACACGAAAGCTGACAAGAAGAGGCATCCCAATTCAGTTGGATAAGAGAATTTCTTCGTTCAAGGGGATCTCTATCGGGGAAATAATGAAGACCGAGATAGTGTCTTGCAATCCGGAAGACTCGGTCGCAAAGGTCCTGAAAATCATGCACGAACACCAATTGGGATTGCTCCCTGTCATAGAATCTGATGGAAGGGTCCTTGGTACGGTTAGTTACAAGGAGCTGTATAAATCAAAACCTGAGGATTCTGCAAGAATCGGCCATCTTGTCTATGAACACTCAATTACGATTCCCCAGGATTCAAACCTCTATGATGCCCTTCAAGTAATGCAAAAAGGCAAGATTGATGTCCTGGTGGTACAGGATGGAACAAAGAACCTCGGGGTCGTGACCATCAAGCGAATTATGTATAGTTTCCTTGCAAAACAACGCCATTTCTAGAAAAAAGCAAAGGCCTCTGATTCAATAATTACCAATTCACCTTGCCTACAGGGAAAACAAATCCCTCGTAGGCAAAGGATGGTATGTGTCTGGAGGTCTCAGTGGTTTTTTTATTTGGGGAATCCAAGAAAACTCCAATGCTATTTCAACTGGGAATCCAAGGTCAGTATACTGTCCCGTACCAATTGTATAAAACGTTGCCTGTCGATGTCTGTCAATACTTTGACATTCAGGGGAGCCTGGGCGAAGCTCCGTTTATCAGCAACGGTCATCCCCCTGGTCAATTCCCCTTTTGTCTCGATATGCACAGAATAGAAGGTACCTTCGAACAATGTTGGATCGATAAGGTAAGCCGTTGCGCAAGGATCGTGAAGGGAAGAGCCTTCGAAGCCATGTTCCTTTGCATACTTTGCATAGAAATCCAGTAAACTTGCCGTAAACCTTGAGGCAATGCCCTTGGTATGCAGGTCTTCCCAATCGGAAGGGTAGATATTTGCCTTTTCCGTTACATCAAGCCCGCTCATTATGATGGGTATTCCACTTGAATAGACAATTTCGGCTGCCTCGGGATCGACGTAGATATTGAACTCTGCAGTTGCTGTCTTATTCCCTTTGTTGATCCCCCCTCCCATCAAGGATATTTCCTCGATATTCCCCTTTATCTCTGGATGGGCAAGTAGTAGTTTTGCAATATTTGTCAGTGGCCCCAAAGCGACGATAGTCACTTTTTCCCTTGCCTCCATTATGGTTGAATAGAGAAATTCAATAGAGTCCATATCCAAGGGAAGTCTAGTCGGAAAAGGAAGGTCGGGGCCATCCATGCCTGAGATTCCATGAGCTTCCGCTCCGGTTTCCAATTCTCGAGTCAGTGGTTTTAGGCTTCCTCGTACTACAGGAGCCGCACATCTGGTCAATTCTGAAATCTTGAGCATATTGGTTGTAACCTTGTCGCTTGTCTGGTTACCCGCTACGGTAACGAATCCCAGAATATTGAATTGTTCTTGATGTGCAAGCAAGAGCATGATGGCTATTGCATCGTCATGTCCTGGATCTGTATCTACTATGATGTTTCTTTTGCTCATGTTATTTCTTTTTCCTTCTGTCCTTGATCGAATAGATTATCAATCCAAGGATGGTCCCGATATAGGGTAGGGTACCGACAAGTTCCGCCGGGAGATTGATGGTTTGCAAGGTATTTGCCAAAGCTTCCGTAAGTCCGAAAAGCAGAGATGAGAGAACAGTTCCGAGCACTTGTCCTCCTCCCATTGCCTCTGCAGCCAAAGCAATCCAGCCTCTTCCTGCGGACATGTCCCTGGAAAACCAGGATACATAGCCCATAGAAAGGAAGGCTCCGCCAAGAGAGGCAAAAACACCGCTTAGCAACAACGCTTTCATTTGCACTTTTTTGACATTGATTCCTACTGATTCCGCTGCCAGGGGATTTTCCCCTACTGCACGAATCCAAGTTCCCAGTTTTGTATGTTTCATTGCATACCAAACCCAGAAAACTGAAAGGATGCATACATACGTAAGCAAGTTATGTCCCGAGAGGATATCACCCAAGACCGGGATCTTCTGTATCAGGGGCAGTGTTATATCAGGTAGTGTCTTGCTTGCCAATGAAGCCGAGGTTCCTTTGTCCCCCGTAAAGGCATAGAGAACGAAGATTGTTCCTCCCGAAGCGAAGAGATTCAAGGCGATGCCCCCCAGGATGATATCTGTTTTCATATAAAGGGTGAACCAGCCAAGAATGAGGACAAAGGCAAGTCCCGATAATAGGGCTACCAATAATCCAATGGTTGCACTATTTGAATAGGCACTTCCCAGGACCCCTCCCAGGGCAGCGGTCAGCATAATTCCTTCCAATCCTATATTTACGATGCCGCCTTTGTCAGAGACCAGGGCCCCCAAGGCAGCGAAGACAAGCGGTGTGCTCATTCGGATAACGGAAAATACGAAATCCGTAGAGAATAATAAATTGAAAAGCATATATTACACCCCTGCCTTTTTCATGAGTTGTTTTTGTTCCAGGTGGTAGAGGAATTTGTCTGCCGAAATCAAAAGGATCATGACAGCCTGAACGATATATACCATCTCTGCCGTTACGTCACTTTGTCGTGCCATAATATCGGCACCAGTACGAATGTAGGCAATGAACAGTGCAGAGAAAATAACCGGGATAGGTTTGTTTTTTGCCAGCATCGCGACCATGGCACCATCAAAGCCCAGTCCTGGCAAGGTTGCCCACCTGAAACGGGAATACATTCCCAGAACTTCAACACTGCCTCCGATGCCCGAGATTGCACCTCCGATGATATGTACGAGTATGATGACTGCCGGAGCTGAATAGCCTGCCAAGGAAAGGTAGGACTTGTTCATTCCGAACATTCGTATGAGATATCCCCATTTATGATGCTTGAAAAAAAGATAGAGCGCCAACGAGATGGCCAGGGCGAGGATGAGGCCCGTATGAATCCTTGTATGGGGAACGATGGTCGCAAGCCTGGCAGCTTGGGGAAACTTGACTGACGCAACATCCGTGAGATTCTTGTCTCGTATGGTATTGTTCATGATATAGGAGCCGACACCAATGAGGATACTGTTGAGCATCAAGGATGATACAAGCTCGTTGGCTCCCAACTTGGCTTTGAGTATGCCAGGGATAAAGGAAATTGCCATACCGACAAGCATTCCCACGATTATGCAGAGGAGAGGTAGTAATATAGGTGAAGTTATGGGAGCCTTGATTGCGACAATGGCTGACATAAGACCGCTGAAATAGAAGATTCCCTCTGCCCCTAGGTTGAACTGATTCGCCCTGAAGAGAATGGCGGTTCCCAAACCAGAAAATATCAAGGGAATGGTAAGTTCAAGCACGTTGCCGAGATATCGGGTATTTGTCAAAGGGCCGAAGAGGAAATAGTTCATTGCCGTGATTGGAGTATCACTTACAAAGAGGATGAGGATGAAGGCCAATAATAATCCAAGCAGTATGGCAATGGTCGGTCTTATTGTATTGAATAGTTTATTCGGCATCTCTTTTCCCCATGTGTTTGATTCCCAGCATATATAGCCCCAATTCCTTTTCATCCAGGTTTTTTAAATCCTTGAACCATGCGGTTATCTTGCCATCAAAGATGACGATGAGACTGCTGCATACACTGAAAAGCTCTCCAAGGTCCGCGGATATGAGCAAGATGCCCTTTCCCTCTTGGCTGAGACTGAAGATTTTCTCGTGAATCATTTTGGCTGCACCGATATCAACCCCCCTGGTAGGTTGGTTGGCAATAAGCAACTTGGGATCATTGGAGCATTCCCGGGCGACAACAACCTTTTGAATGTTTCCACCGGAAAGCGAGACGATTTTTTCATCCTTGGTAGAGCATTTGACCGTATACTCCTTTATCAGCCGGTTTGTAAGGGAATGCAACTTCTTGAGGTTCATGAATCCCAAACGGCTGACGTAGGATCTTGACTCCAAACGGTTGGTAACCAGATTTTCCTCGACAGTGGCACTTTTTACGCAACCATCTTTCATTCTGTCCTCAGGTATAAAGGAAAGTCCCTCGTTTCTCAGTATATGGATTCCCTTGCCCTTTGTGGATTTTCCGTTGAAGTGAATGAATCCTGAGTCAGGGCCTTTACGTCCCGTGAGTATTTCTACAAGTTCTTCCTGCCCGTTTCCCTCAACACCGGCAACACCAAGAATCTCGCCCTCCCTGATGTTGAAATTTATTGAATCCAGGATCAGGCGGGTGCTCCCTGTGGCTTTGAGTGTAACATCGTTGACTTCAAGAACAGTATTTCCGCTGATGTTTCTTGAAGGGTGTTGTGTCATGTTGACAAATAATTTGCCGATCATCAAGGTCGAGATTTCCTGTTCGGTAAGCTCTTCGGTTTTTCTGGATGCAATAAGTTCGCCCTTCCGTATGATAGTGATGCGATCGCTTATTGCCTTAACTTCCTTCAGTTTATGGGATATGAATATAATGGTATGGCCCTTGGCCTTGAAATCCAGCAATTCCTTGAAAAGTTCATCAGTTTCCTGAGGTGTAAGGACAGCTGTAGGCTCATCGAGAATCAGTATTTTTGCTCCACGGTACAAGGCTTTCAAAATTTCCAGTTTTTGCATCATCGCAACGGAAATCTCTGACACTTTTGCAGAAGGTTCCACTTTTAAATTGTATTGTCTGGAAATCTTGTTTGTCTCTTCGATGGCTTTTGCCGCATCGATTTTTGTCTTGTTCGTAGGTTCCATTCCAAGAACCAGGTTTTGGGCTACAGTAAAAGAGGGAACCAACATAAAATGTTGATGAACCATCCCGATTCCGAGGGAAATTGCTTCTTGGGGCGAATTGATTTTCCGTAGATTTCCCTTATAATAAATTTCTCCGCTGGATGGTTGCTCTATACCAAACAATATTCGCATCAAAGTTGTCTTTCCTGCTCCATTTTCTCCGCAAATAGCATGAATTTCTCCAGGATACAGGGAAAAAGAGATGTTGTTATTTGCTACGACGCCAGGATAGACTTTTGTGATATTTTTCAACTGAAGTATTGGTTCCATAGTATTCCTGTTAACATATAATCATCAGGGAGCAAAAAGCTCCCTGATAGAGTTTTGACTTATTTTGCTATTTTAGTGAGACGGATTCTCTCATGGCATTCACTTCTTCACTGGTCATCCCGAATGCGCTCGGGATTTCGATCTCTCCATTCATGCATTGTTGCTCAATGACGGCAATTTTATTCTTGATGGAGTCGGTCAGTATTGATTCATAGAAGGAATTCTTTGCAAGACCAACTGCACCTTCCTTCAATCCCTGGACATTATAGGTTCCGTAGGGCAATGTTCCCTTCAATTCCATGCCAATTGCATTGGCAAGGGCTAAGTCAATTCTCTTTACCGTAGAAGTAACGATATGCGCAGCCTTTTCTGGATCGGTATCTGCAAAGAGCATTGCCTGGTCACTGTCAACTCCGATGGCATACTCGTTTTTCAATTTAGCAGCATCCATCAGGCCTAGCCCTGTGCCTCCAGCTACGTTGTAAATAATGTCAGCCCCTGCATTGTATTGGATGATGGAGAGTTCCTTGCCCTTGGCAGGATCACCAAAATCCCCCGCATACGAAACCAAAACCTTTATTGCTGGATTGATGTCAGTTGCCCCTTTTATATATCCCACGAGAAAATCATTGATTCCCGGAATATCCAAGCCACCAAGGAAACCGATGGTTTCGTCACTGTTGGCAAGGGGAAGGTCTGAGGTGGTCACTAGAGCCGCGGTTACCCCAGCCAGGTATCCAATGTCATTGGTTGCATAGAACATGGAATATACATTTTTAGGGGTATCGGTGAGTGCCGCATCGAAATTGATGAACTTTTTGTCCGGATATTGTTCGGCCAGTTCATTCATGGTTTCTGTCATGGAGTTGCCGGATATGATGATATCCCAATTACCGTCGATTGCATCAAGCATTGCAGGTTCCCATTTTGTCGAATCGGTACCAGCCTCGATTACCTTCACTGTTGCCCCATATTGCTGCTTGATGAGCTCCATGCCTGCGTTTGCGGAATCAAAGAAAGATTTATCTCCCAAATTTCCGGGAATGAGAAGGATAACCTTGAGTGAATCATCAGTAACGGATACTTTCTCGGAGTTACCATTGGCCCATATTGGGGACGTCAATATACCGAGCAACATAACTAGTACAACAATGCGGTTTTTCATTTCATATCTCCTTGATAAGACTAACGATACAGTATCGTATTTTATATTGTCAATGAAAAGTTTTACTAGAATATAAAAAATTTAACTAAAATATTTAAGTTGTGTTTTTGTAAATTGTATGATTATAATAAAAATATGACAAATTCAACAATCAAAGAAATAGCTCAGGCAGCCAAGGTTTCCATTGCTACCGTGTCCTTGGCCCTGAACAATAAAAAGGGTGTCAGTGTGGCAAAAGCTGCCGAGATTAAGCAACTGGCATATGAAATGGGCTATTTCAAGGCGAATAGAAATAGTTATGTCGACAAGACGATCTTGTTTGTACAAATAGTGAAAGATCATCAGATCATGGATCAGAACTATAGAATTTTCATTGCGGATTACATGGAGGGGTTATCCTCGATTGCTTCATATTATTATTTGAGAATTGAATCAAAGATCTATACGAAGAATACAATGGAAGAAATACTGGAAGATCTCGACTCTCTGGATGTCTTTGGCATCGTGTTTCTTGGTGCCGGTCTGTATCCTGAAGATATTACGATATTGAATCGCTGTTGCATTCCTTCTGTATTCATCGATGTCCATTATGCAGGCATACATGCTGATTTCATTGATATGGATAATGCCGATTGTGTATATCAAATAGTCTCCTATCTTGAATCAAAGAATTATCAGCGAGTAGGATTTGTCCAGGCACTTGAGAGAACCCCAAATTTTCATTATCGGGAAAATGCTTTTTTCGAAGCCTTGAAAGAGTCTTCCCTTGAATGTCCTCCTTCCTGCCGATATGCAATAGCACCGGATTCCACGGGAGTGAAGCAATTCATTGAACAATATTCGAAGAGTCAAGAAAAACCACAGGCAATCTTCTGCACAAATGACATGATTGCCTATCAGTGCATCCAGGCTTGCTATGATATGGGAATTGTTATGCCGTCTTCCCTGGGAATTGTTGGATTTGATGATTTGCCTACAAGCAGTATCCTGCAACCCGAGTTGACAACCATCAATATATCCAAGAAGGAAATTGTACGGATTGCCTTGAGGAAGCTATTGGATAAAACAGACCCGACCAATCAGGGCATTACTTCCACGATTCTAATCGACGGTTCTCTTGTTGTGCGTAGAAGTTGTTGATACGCTATCATATTTTCGCTCCGGGGAATGTTGCCTGCAGAAGGTTTTGCTTGACAACTTAGGATGAGAATGAAAGAATGAGCTATCCTAAATGTGTACGTTAACGCAAAAGATAAGGAGTTGCTTGCCATGCTGGAAGCCTTGAAGAAAAAAGTACTTGAAGCAAATCTCGAACTTCCGAAATATAACCTTGTAACTTTTACGTGGGGAAATGTTTCCGGTATCGATCGTGATGCAAATCTCATGGTGATCAAACCCTCTGGTGTATCATATGATGAGATGCAGGCCGAGGATATGGTCGTGGTCGATCTGCATTCGGGAAAAGTAGTGGAGGGGAAGTTGAATCCTTCTTCCGATACACCCACCCATCTCGCCTTATACAGAAAGTTTCCGACGTTGGGTGGAATAGTCCATACGCACAGCCGTTGGGCTACCATCTTTGCCCAGGCGGGTAGACCTATTCCTGCATTGGGAACAACTCATGGGGATTATTTCTATGGGGAAATCCCCTGTACAAGAAAAATGACCAAAGAAGAGATTGCCGGGGAATATGAGTTGGAAACGGGAAATGTCATTATTGAAACCTTTGAATACTTGGATGCAAAAGAAATCCCGGCAGTATTGGTCCACAGCCATGGTCCCTTTTGCTGGGGGAAAGATCCCTTGCAAGCAGTACATCACGCAGTTGTGCTTGAAGAAATTGCCATGATGGCCTGGCATGACTTGGTTCTTACCAGGGGGACGCTCCTTCCCATGCAACAAGAGCTTCTGGACAAGCATTACCTTCGAAAACATGGCTCTGATGCTTATTATGGGCAAGGTGGTGTCGATGCCTTGTAATGGTTCGGGTCTTATCTGAATTTTTTCCTGAAAAAAGTAAAAAAATCTCTCCGGCAACAAAACATCTGGAGAGACTTTTTTTTACAAAAAATAGCGGAAAAAGAACCGATAAGTATCAATGCATAAGCCGTTTTACAAGCGATAGCTTTCCTTTGTAGGGGGCATACCGTATCTTTATATCCAGCCAGGTTCGTTTGTTGAGAATACTCTTGGTATGGCTGAAGGTCGTGAAACTCTCCTTGGCATGGTAGCTTCCCATGCCACTGCCTCCCACTCCCCCGAAAGCCATTGAGGGATTGGCAAGATGGGCAACTGTATCATTGATGCATCCGCCTCCATAAATAAGGTTGCTGACTACCCATTTTTGTCGTTTCTTGTCATTGCTGAATAAATACAGGGCAAGAGGGTGTTCCCTGTCCCTGATGTAGTCGGTTGCCTGTTCAAAGGAATCGAAACCGATTATGGGAAGTATCGGGCCAAAGATTTCATCGGTCATCAAAGGCGAATCCATATCCGGGTTCGTAAGGATGGTCGGGGCGATTTTCAACGACTCAGGATCAATTTGTCCGCCATAGGCCAAGGTTCCGCATGACAACAGGGAAATGAGCCTGGTGAAATGTTTTTGGTTGATGATTTTGGGAAAATCCTTATTGTACAAAGGTTCCGTACCAAACATTTCTTGGATGGCTTTCTTTAATTCATCTACAAAAACGGGAAGTATCTCCCGTTTTACCAAGACATAATCAGGAGCAACGCAAGTTTGTCCTGAATTCAAGCATTTTCCCCAAGCTATACGTCTTGCAGCTAACTTGATATTGGCAGTCTCGTCCACTATTGCAGGACTTTTACCCCCTAATTCCAGACTTATCGGGGTAAGATAGTTGGAAGCTGCTTGCATCACTATTTTTCCAACGGTAGTTCCACCTGTGAAGAAGATATGATCGAAGTGATGTTTCAACAGTTCAGTATTGATGGCACTTCCTCCCTGGAAGGTGGCAATATAGTTGGAAGGAAAACATTGTGATAAAACTTTTTCTATTGCGCGAGAGGTATTCTCGCTGTATCGGGAAGGTTTTACGATTGCACAATTTCCTGCCGCCATTGCAGCTACCAAGGGAGCAAGGGTCAATTGCAACGGGTAGTTCCAAGGGCTCATGATCAGTACCACTCCGAGCGGTTGGGCAAGGGTGAAGGAACGGGAAGGGAAGTTGAGCAAGGAGGTCGGTACCCTATGGGGGCGGCACCAGGAATCCAGATGTTTCAAAAGATGTTTGATCTCTCCATACACGACACCCAATTCCGTAGCAAAACCCTCAAATTCTGTTTTGCCCAGATCGAGTGTCAGGGCATTGAGAAGCAATTCTTCGTTTTTTTCCAAGGCCTGCCTAAGTGCAAGCAATTGTTTTTTTCTCCAACCGACGTCATGCGTGATGCCTGATTGAAAAAAAGCACGTTGTTCACTAAGGCAAAGTTCGATTTCATTCATTATTTTTCCCCCAAGGATACCTGAAATTATTGCATTCTCTGAGCAGGTTTGTCAAAAGAAACTAAAATGAGGCAATAATTCCTTTGTTGAGCCGTTTCAGCAACTCTGTGGCAAGTCGTATGGAACTGTCTACGTCCTTGAGGCTGCTGATACACCAATGGGTATGTGCATACCGAACAGGGATTCCAATGACGATGGTGGGAATGCTTTTATGGGCAATATGAATCTGGGATCCATTGGTGGCACCACCACTTCTTACCGCTTCCTGTACAGGAATATTGCATTCCTTGGCAAGGTCAAGGGCAAATCGTTGGAATCGGGGGTTGGTTATCATCTTTGAATCAAAATGCCGGAGCATCGGTCCCTTTTTCAAGACAGTTTGTGCTTGATAGGCAGGTACAAAGGTATCATCCGCCGGACAGCCTTCAAAACAGATTGCCAGATCGGCATTGATCGTCTCGGAAGTAACAATTGCTCCTCTGCAGCCAACTTCTTCCTGGCTTGCAAAACCAGCTATGACATCGACATCAAGAAGTTCGTTTTTCAAGGCCTCGAAGGTTTCGATGATGGAGACACAACCAAGACGACAGTCAAAGGCTTTTCCGAAGAGCAATTCGCTTTTTTCATCGAATCGACAAGTTGCTTCTGGGACAATGGGGGCTGCTATGCCAATTTTGAAATCATTGATGACTTCTGCGGCACTTGAAGCCCCGATATCAATGATCATTGAACTGACGTCGGGAACTGCATTTTTCTCAGTGGCGGTCATGTAGTGAGGGGGTTTGCTACCCACCAGACCTGGGATGTAGATTCCGTCATTGTTACGGATGCGTACCATATGGGCTGGGATATTGCTATTGACCCATCCACCGATGGTGATGAATTCAAGCATGCCGTCTTCCCTGATGCACTTTACCATGAACCCGACTTCATCGGTGTGTGCATCAAGTTGAATGATTGGTCGGTTTTGATGATTGAGCTTACGTGCAAGATAGAGATTTCTCATCGAATCTTCTGTAAACGATCCCAAACCTGCAGCTTCCTTGCGTATGACCGAAACTACTTCATCCTCAAAGCCTGAGACTCCATTGGCATCACAAATTGCCTGTATCCTGGAAATTCTATTCATATCATGCTCCTTCTCGACCATCTATTATTCACACTACGCAGTTTTTATACAATCACTTGATTTTGGGAAGAAAGCTTAGATGGGCTTCAGAATAGAGCATTCACGCCAATAAACACGCTGAAAATTCTAGGCCTAAGGAAGCCCTGTGTCGATTACCGGAGTTTCTGATAGTTTGTAAGTTTTATTTAATTGTATAGGAGCTGCAATCCAAAAGCTTGTGGGTGTGGGTACAAGACAAAAGGATTGCAGCCCGGAAGAAGGGTAAATCACGAGGATGGCCAATAGCTTTTGGGAGATATGACGCTATCAGAAAACCATCCTGTATTTTATTTGTATAATGCAAATTACCAGAAGTCAAGATACTGATATGGAAAAAGGGCTACAAACAAAAAGAGGTTGCCATTTTTGTATGACAACCTCTCAATATATACATCTCCTAGGGGAATTGAACCCCTGTTGACGGGATGAAAACCCGTTGTCCTAACCACTAGACGAAGGAGACATAAACGCTTGCTAGAACCTAACAGGCGCTATGAGCCGCACAGGATTCGGACCTGTGACCCACGCCTTAAAAGGGCGTTGCTCTACCAACTGAGCTAGCGGCCCGTGCAACGTAATGGACTATAGCAGGAAGGAATAAAGACTGTCAACTAGTTGCGGTAAAAAAATTGGCGCTTCAAAGAGGCTGCCAATATGGTTTGGCACTTCCATATGCTTTATATAAAAGAGCCTCTCGCATATCTTGTTGTGCTACAAAGTCTTTGCCCTTGAAATTAGCAATGAGAAAAGCTGTCCTGCAAACAGAAAGTGCCGAACGGAGGCTGATATCTTTTCTCGGATTGCATCGATTGAAGAGAGGCAGTAATCTACGGTAGTCTTCTTCTTGTCTGTCCAGGCACAAAAGCCGTACTTCTTGTATTTTTTCTGTCAGGTTTGCTTTGGTAGGGATAAGATTGCTTACCAAAAGATTTTCATTTTTTACCGGTACCAATAAATCAAAACGGTCGAGAAGGGGAGAGCCCACCTTTCTCCAATAGGCAGAAATTTGCATTTCGCTACAAGTGCAAATACCTTCAGGTACTCCAAGATTTCCACAGGGACATGCATTCATGGCTGCTGCAACAAAGAAATTGCAGGGGAAGCCTTTGCATTTCTTTTGGTCCAGCAAGGATTGAATAGTCCTGAGCGTATTAGGTTTGAAACCAGGAATTTCATCTATAACCAATATACCGTTATGGGCCTGACAGATTTGAGGAGGTTTTCCTCCTACCAGGTCCTTTTCCTTCATCTCCGATCTGAGTTCGAATTGTGGAATTTGTTGCGCCTTGCAACCTGGAATCTGCATGGTTTCCATCCTCTCTTTGCGCGACAGAGGGGGCAGAAGCAAGTGGAGGCGTTGGAGCATCATGGTTTTTCCTGCTCCTGGTGGTCCAAAAAGCAAGATATTGAGTCGCCCTGCAGCGGCCAAGGCTAATGCGCTCCGCACGTTTTGTAACCCGATTACTCCGAAAAAAGGATCAGTTAAAAAAGATGCCAGTGGCTTTTCAAGAATTGGTTTAGGTCTTAGTCCTTGGTTCAAGATGGCAAATTTACTGGCTAGGGAAAAAGCTGCTTCCAGGGTATTGGCATATTCTATCTTGGGAGAGGAAGCCTCTTGTTCAGTTTCAATGCAGAAAGGAGTGATCAATAAGTGACAATCAGCTTCCCTGGCTACCTTGGAACTATCCAAAGGACCCTGTCTTGTGGATAGAGT
>NZ_CAXXYB010000009.1:0-309720 GCF_963676625.2 uncultured Sphaerochaeta sp. | reverse complement strand
AGGAAAGAATGATTCCCACCGGTATCTCGTATGGCGCAAACAGTAATCTGGCTATAAGGTCGCATCCTAGGGCAAGTATGGCACCGCCCAGGGCACAATAGGGGATAAGATTTCTCTTGTTGCTACCAATAATCATTCTGCATATATGCGGAATGATCAGACCAATGAACCCAATAAGCCCGCACATGCTAACGGCACTTCCCGAGAGAATGGCTGCCAGGATGAGGGCGAAGGTTCGAGTCCTTTCGACTTTCAGTCCCAAAGCTTGTGCAGTTTCTTCTCCCAGGAGCAAGATTTGCAAGTCCCTTTCAAGCAACAAGGCAAGTACTATACCGACTAGTATGAAGATTGAGCCAAACTGAAGTTGTTTTTCGCTCACAAACGAGAAAGATCCCACCAAAAAATCTATCCGTTGTATTTGGGTGTCCGGGAATAAGGTGATGACCGTATCCGTGCAGGCTGAAAAGAAACTTGAGACAGCGACTCCACATAGTACGATGGTAGTTCGTGAGGCCCTTGTTGCCTTGGCCAGGAGAAATACTGTCAAAACAGCAATCAGTGCACCAAAAAAGGAGGCAAACAAGGAAAAGCCGGCCAATTTTGGAAGACAGGCGGAAAAGAGTACCGAGGTGAAACCGGCTCCTGCATTTACCCCAATGACATTGGGGCTTGCAAGTGGGTTGTTCAGGGCTGTTTGCAATAAATACCCACTTACGCCCAGAGCCATGCCACAAAGCACGGCAGATAGTGAACGTATCAATCTTACATAGCGTACGATTCTAAAGGACGTGGAACTTGTATCCTCTTGCCAGAGTATGGCAAATAAGCGGGAAACAGGTATCTTTGCAGAGCCTAGGCAAAGATTTGCCATAAACAGAGCTGACAAGATCAGCACTGGCCAAAGAAACCGAAGGTATCTAGGAGAGGAGGTTTGCAAGGTAGGCATAGCTTTCATCCCAATGTGCATTTGGTTTGTAATGAAAAAGTTCCTTGGGAAGAAAGATGTAATGGTTTTCTTTTACTGCCGCAAGGTCTTTCCACGATGGATTGGTCTCGAAATTCTGCTTCATCTCCTTTTGGGCTTGGTCAACATTACCCATGGGAACTGCAAGGATGTACGAAGGATCTTCTTCCAGGATTTTTTCAAGGGATAGGTCGGAAAGCAGGGAAGGGGTATGGGTAATTACATTGTCTGCTCCCAGCTCCTTGAGCATGACATTTACCATGGTATCGGCTGCCAGAGGTTTGGCATTACTGCTGAAACAACGAACTGCCAAGACTGATGGGTTTGCAACCTTTGGCTTGAAATTCTTGAGTATGGCCTGGATCCTTTGCTCGACATCGACTCCGTTCTTTTGGTACAAATCCTTTCTTCCCGTAATATCGGTAAGAATGTTGAGCATGCATAGGTAGTCCTTGAAATGTTCTACCCTGAAATAAGCGTGGGCAATGCCTGCTTTAGTCAAGGTATCGGAGAGGGCAATCTGGGCTGGGATGTTTGCTGAAAGCAGTACAAAATCAGGTTTCAAGGCAAGTATGGATTCTATGTTCGGAGTCTTTACCTTTCCGATGATTATCGGCATCGGACTGATATCCAATTTGCGTTCACTCAATACATCATCAGTGACACCTACGAGAGTTCCTCCAGAAAGAAGCCAGGTTTCTGCATATGAGCCATAGGTTGAAATGATTCTTTCAGGCTTTTTTTCAAGAAAAACCGTATTTCCCAGGTCGTCGACAAATTGGTAATAGCTGTTTTTCGGTTCAATCTGGAGCTGGGTACTCCCTCTTGAACAAGAGGTAAGCAAGGTTCCAGACAAGAGAAAGATAAAGAAAATTGAGAAAAACTTGCGTGGAGGCATTGTCTATTACCTGCTTCCCTGGATAATCGAGTTTTTTTGTTCAAGCAAATCCTGGTTTTCCAAAAGAGTCTGGACAGTCTCCAGGCCAAGTCTATCCACCAAGTTTGCAAAACGTTCACCTTGTACTCCATCTCGCATGAAAAGAAGAATTGCTTTTTCTACCATGTCGAGCACTTCTGTCTCGTTATATAATCCGGTCAGGCGACTGCCGATCCTTACCTGTTTGCCCCATCTTCCCCCGATATAGACAGAGAAACGGACTTCTTCACCTGCAATTGCCCCGAACGGACAGTTTTTGATACAGCGTCCGCAATTATTGCAAAGCTCTCTGTTGATCAAGGCCACACCATTCTTGTTGATAGCCGACAGGGGGCATTGTACCTGCGCATTGCATCTGGTACAGGATTTACAGCTGGCCGAGTCGATGACAGGAACTTTTTGTCCGACAATGCCAAAGTCATTGAGATCTGGTTTGACGCAATTGTTGGGACATCCACCACAGGCAATCTTGAATTTGTGGGGAAGTTGAATGCTATGATACCCTTCATAGAATCGTTCATGTATTTTCAAGGCAAGGGCCTGGGTATCGTATAATCCAAAGGTGCAGGTGGACCCCTTGCAGCAGACAACAGGGCGGACTTTTGCCCCAGTCCCTCCTGTTTCCAATCCTTTGGAAGCAAGAAATGACATGAAGTCAGGAATGGAGGAATATGTGATACCGGGCAGTTCCAAAGTCATTCGACTGGTAAGGGCAATTGTTCCGTCTCCATATAACGAGGCAGCCTCACCAGCTTGTTGCAATTGTGTTGATGTGAGACATCCATTTCCAGTGATGATCCTGGCTGAGAAATTGTCGGTATCCCTGTTTATGAGGTACCCTTGTCCTTTCAGATTTTTTATTTGTTCTGTAGAGGGTTTCATTGACTGCTCCTTGAAATGATTAAAACAGGGGTAGTATAGGAAGAAATAAATATAGAGTAAATATTATAAATAGAATAGAATATATAGTAAATATACTATATATAGGAGCAGTCCATGACGATTCGTGATTTCAGGATTTTCTGTGAGGTGGCGGATACCTTGTCAATGAGCAAGGCCGCAGAGCGCCTCGATTGTGCCCAGCCTACAATAAGTCATGTAATAACCGAGATTGAGGCAGAGTATGGAGTCAAATTATTCGAACGATTATCCAGGCGTCTGTATCTCACCAGTGATGGCTACTATTTATTATCACGGTCAAAGAGCATTCTTGATCTGTATGATGAAGTGGATGCCAATCTAGGTTCCTATACACAGACCGTTTTTCTGCGGATGGGTGCGACGATTACGGTGGGAAGCAGCATCATGCCGAAATTAATCAGTTCCTATGAGACCTCTCATAGTAATAGTATTGTAAAGGTGGTGGTGGACAATACCCATGTCATCGAAACCCTTTTATTGGAAAACAGGCTTGATCTTGCCTTGGTCGAAGGTACGGTAGCAAGTACCGATATCATCGTTGAGCCTTTGATTCTCGATGAATTGGTCCTGGTCCTTTCTCCTGAGTATCCCTTTCCTGCCAATCCTACTTGCACAGTTGCCGATTTGGCTGGAAAACCTTTTATATTCAGGGAAGAAGGTAGTGGAACGCGAGAAAGATTTGTCAGGTTTTTATCGGAAAACAAGACAAGCGTCGTGGAAAAATGGATTTGTCATAGCTCTGATTCCATAATCAACGCGGTAAAAAGTGGACAGGGGTTTTCGGTTATCTCCGAGCGACTGGTCCGTGAGGATTTAAAACAGGGGCTCTTGCGTTCGATAGCCATTGAAGGGGCAGATTTTAAACGTTTTTTCAGTTTGGTGTATCATAAAGATAAATTCTTTACTCCTTCTATTGAGAGTCTGGTAAAGGAAATCAAGACATTTTTTGAAATATGACCAACATTATAATATACAACATGACGGATGTTGAAAAACTGTCATAAAAATCTTGATTTTTGATTTTATTCTGCATATAGTTGAATTAGGTTTGAGTTTTTAAGAAGAGCACGACCTATGAGGAGAATGAACATGGCAAATAAAAAGGGGTCCAAAAAACCTTGGGATTTCCTGGAGGAATTTAGGGGAAAGGATTTTCAGGGAGAATGGCCTACAATCGTTGAACTGTTCAATATTTCAGTTAAGAGATATCCCGATAATAGATGTTATACAGCTTTTGTACCCACGAAAGAGACCTTTACGTATAGTGAAGTCCATACGATTGTTAAACAGATAGGGAACTATCTGGTAAGTCATGGGGTTAAGAAAGGCGATAAAATTGCTGTTTCCGGAAAGAATAGCCCAGAGTGGACTATGGCCTATCTGGGAATTTTATATGCAGGGGCTATCGTGGTTCCCTTGGATTGTACCTTCCATGATGCTGAAATGAAAAAGCTCCTTGCTTTTGCCGATGTAACAAAACTATTCGCCGATGCCGATAGACTCAAGACCCTTGACCCGAAAAATACCCTTGCTCTGACCGATAAGATCAGCTTGGAACCTTGCAAGGATTTTCCATTCATCCTTGACTGCCAGGTTAAGGAAGAGCAGGAGACAGAAAAGAGTTCAACTACCGATACGGCGGCAATCTTGTTTACCAGCGGTACCACCGGTACCCCGAAAGGTGTCATGCTCAGTCATCGAAATTTGGTTTCCGATGCCCTTCTTGCACAAGGCAATATGTGGATTTACCCGACTGATGTATTTTATGCGATTCTTCCTATCCATCATGCCTATACGATGCTTTCTGTATTTTTTGTTGGAATGAGTAGTGGAGCCGAAGTAGTTTTTGGCAAGAAACTGGTTATCAGCCAGGTATTGAAGGAAATCAAGGAAGGTCATGTTACCATGTTTCTTGGGGTTCCCATGCTTTTCAACAAGATGATCGGTGGACTGATGCATGGTGTTCGGGAAAAAGGATTGCTTGTTTATGGTGCCATACGTTTTCTGATGGGAATTTCAGGATTCCTCAAAAAAGTATTCAAGGTGAATGTTGGCAAGAAAATGTTTGGATTCTTGTTGGAAAAGCTTTCCTTGGATACAAACAGAATCTGTATTTCAGGTGGTGGCCCCTTACCAGCTTCCACGTTCAAGATGTTCAATGAATTGGGTATTGACTTTGTCCAGGGGTATGGTCTTACCGAGACCAGTCCCATCACGCATCTTAATCCCGTTGAGGCATATATTGAGACTTCCGTAGGGAAAAAGATTCCAGGGGCAGAGGTCAAGATCATAAATCCTGATGCCGAAGGTAATGGCATTATCTGCATCAAGGGCTCCATGGTAATGCAAGGATATTATAAAAATCCGGAGGCTACTGCCGAAGTCATGGATGGCGATTGGTTGATAACCGGTGATGTGGGTCATCAGGATGCCAAGGGATATCTCTACCTTACAGGGCGTGAAAAGAATGTTATCGTGACTGCCGGAGGAAAAAATGTCTTTCCTGAGGAAGTCGAGGATTATTTCCAGCTTCATGATGAGATAGATACAATTTGTGTTTGCAAGTATACCCTTGATGCCAAGGCAAAAAGCGAAGGGATTCGTGCCTTGATCTATCCTTCCCAGACCTATTTTGAGAAAATAAAAAAAGAGAATGGGGAATCTGCCAAGGCTATTGTCGAGAAGCGAATGCAAGAAATAGTCTCGGAAGTGAACAAGGAACTGCAGAATTACAAGAAGATAACTCGTGTCCAGGTGGTTGATGAGCCTTTTGAGATGACCAGTACAAAAAAAGTAAAGCGCTTTGTAGTTGAACAGAAGTACAAGGACTAGGTATAGTTGAGATATGGATAGTAGTGTACGGAGTTTTCTGAAGGCTAAGGCCCAGAATCTAAAACCGATCGTTATGGTCGGGAAGGGTGGAGTAGATCCCCGGATCGTTACCGCCCTTGACGAGGCTCTCACCAGTCATGAACTGGTGAAGGTGAAGTTCCAGGCTTTCAAGGATGAGAAGAAGACCCTTGCCGAACAGCTTGCAGTCGAAACGAAAAGCGAACTGATTGGCATCATGGGGTTCATTGCAACCTTCTACCGTGATAGCGAAAACCATCTCATGCATTTCCCCAAGGAAATGATGAGAAAAGGTGAATAAGGCAACACCTGGTTGCCTGACATTTCAACACCAGAGGATAAGTAGTATCGCTGGTGTTTTTTTGTAGGGAAAAAGCCTGAAAGGAAAGTGATTCCGATAATTGAAAATGCAAGCCCTCCGTCCAACGGACAAGAGGGCTTGCGCTTAGAGAAAATCCACCAGAAGGTGATATTCATTAGTACCACAATGAGGCATCTCTTGCAACGTACTATTGATAATTTCCTCTGTAACAATTTATATCCAAACATGCTAATTTCTTTTCCAGACTGCTTCTCCTGTTTTCAATACTTTCAATTGGTTGTGGATTCCAAAGTCGCTCTGCCATGACTGATAGGCGAGGGAAGAGTAAATATTCCGCCTGGCGTGAAAAAACGACCTTCTCAGTCCAAAGGTTGGCCTGCCCACCAAGTACCATTGCCTGACTTTTTATATCCATCTGGGAGGGACAAGGTGTGAATTGGGCCGTGTCTTGTACGGTCGTCACTCCTAGATTCCCGGGTTCCTCGATGCTATCGAGGTGTTTGTAGTCCAGATAACATCCCTGGGTATTCGGGCTCATGATTATCTGATGTCCAAGCTGGCTGGCCTTCAAACCTCCCTCCACTCCTCGCCAAGACATGACTATAAGGTTTTTAGGGAGCCCCAGATTCTCACTGCCATCCAGGACTTCATCCCAACCAATGGGACGTTTCCCATGTTTCTCGACCAACTTGGCAATTTGGGTTATCATCCAGGCCTGGAGTTCGTTCTCATTTTTCAGGGAATTGTCGTGCATTCTCTTTTGACATGCAGGGCATTGTTCCCATGTGGTGTGAGGGCATTCATCACCACCGATATGGATATAGGGATCAGTAAAAAGTGTTGCCAAGGTTCCTATTGCTGAGTCCAAAAATGATAACACCTCGTCATTGCCGGCACACATGACTTCCTTGAAGATACCCCAATGATTTTGTACTTCATAGGGACCTTTGCTACAGCCAAGGTTAGGATAGGCCGCCAGAAGGGCTGAGGCATGGCCAGGGGTTTCTATTTCGGGAATGACCTGCATTTGACGCCGGTGTGCATATGCAACTATCTTTTCGATATCTTTTTTCTGATAGAACCCGCCATAACTGAACTCCTTGGTATATTCAATTTCTTTTCTTTTTGAGGCAATGCTTTCCAATTTTGGGTATCCTGCCACAGGAAAACGCCAACCTTGATCATCGGTAAGATGCCAATGAAAACGATTGAGATGGTGAAGGGCTGCGACATCAATGAGCTTCATGATGAAGGACGGGGAAAAGAAATGCCTGCTGCAGTCGAGCATGAAGCCTCTCCAACTGTACATTGGTTTATCCTTGATAAAGCAGCAAGGAATGATGTTGTCATTTGCCAAGGCTACTTGCCTGAGTGTCTGCAACCCATGGAAAGCCCCTTGTATGTAGGAAGCTGACAACACAATTTGGTTTCGGGTAACCTTCAGTGAATATTCCTCAGGGGAAAATCCCTCGCTTAGTTTGAATAGTATATCCTCTCCTCCGAGGTTGCAGGTAAGTTGAAGTCGTGCAAGTTCTGCCAAATCCCTGAAAATTGGCGCTGAACTGATGGTTATGCCATTATGAATGCGAAAAGAACCCTCATTTTCCTGTATGTGCAAGGGAAGTGGCATCAAGAACTCGCAGACTTTCCTTTGTTTATTTTGTTTCATAGTTTCTTCCTGATTTTGAATAATTTCCTAAAGATGTAGTACACAAATTCTTTTGAGTATTCCTTTTAAAAACTTGTTGACAGCTGAGGTATGCGATGATACTCTTAGTTTGTACAAAGAGCAAACAAACTATCCCAAGGGGATTCTATCCTCTATATTAAAGAAGCCAATGAGAATAAACAACAATAATTTTCAGAAAAATGCAAACACTTCCCTTGTTGCCCAATTGATTTGGAAAAGTCCAGGTATCAGTCGAGTTGATATAGCTCGTGAGTTGTGCCTTTACAGATCCACGGTTACCAACATCATCTCCTCGTTGATTGACAATGAGGTGGTATATGAGGGTGAGGAAGGAAGCGGGATGAGTCGGGGAGGGCGAAAGCCGATTATCCTTCGTTTGAATCAACGATTTGGTTGTGTTGTCGGTTTTGATATCCAGCCTTCCCATTATAGGGCGGTCATTCTTGATATAACTGGTTCTGTGCTATGGCAGGACAGGGGAAATCTTCCAAAGGTTGATTTTGATGGTATCTTGCTGTTTCTGATGGATAAGGTCCTGTCTGAGGTTAAGAAAATCAAGATCCCCTTGCTTGCCGTATGTGCAGGAGTACCGGGGATAGTCAATACAGAAAATGGAATCATCGTATACGCTGAACCTTTCAAACTTCATAATTATGATTTTCACTCATTCTTCGAAAAAAGATATGCAGTTCCTGTATTTGTTGAAAATGATGCCAACTGTACAGCATGGCTTGAGATGACCACAAATAGAAATATCCATTTGGGTGATTTTGTCTGTCTGATTGCCGATTATCATGAAGGAAACTACAAGTTTGGGGACTGTTCAGGTATTGGCTTGGGCATAGGCCTTTCAATCGGTGGCAAGGTGTATGCCGGAGCTCATCACAGTGCAGGTGAGTTCTGTTCACTGAGCTGGAGGGAAGACAGTATTGGCCAGAATGGTTTACCAAAGGATTTATTGGTTGAATCGGCAACCAATCCTACGGCCTTGGCACTATGGATGAAAGACTTGTTTGCTTCCTTGGTTCCTGTTTTATCTGTATTGGATCCACGTTTTATCTTTATCCATGGAAAGCCTTTTGAGGATGATGAGAAAATAATGGAAATGCTGAAGAACGATAGTCCCCAATTTTTGGCCTTATTGGAAAAAATTGGTTGCAAGATGATTTTCAACGCCCATGATGAATCGGTTGTTGCCAAAGGAGCGGCTACCATGTATCTGCAGAAACTCTTTGCAGTACCTGAGTTGTCTGAAATTGAAAGTCGTACGCATTTTGATTGGGATGATGTCATTGATCAAGCCTATCCCATGAAAAAATCCTATGTGCTTGTTAATGAAGAAGGTGGTGACAATGAATAAAAGCTTGAAGGGTGTTGCAACACTGGCTTCTGCACGTAAAGAGCAAAATCGTTCCTACTGGATGTTGGTTTTGCCTGGTTTTCTTGTATATTTTGCCGTTTTGGCTTTTCCTACGGTTTTTTCGGTTGTCTTGAGTCTTACTAATTATAATGGTGGTAAACTGTTCGGGGGACGGGTTCCGGTGGAGTTCGTTGGGTTGAAATGGTATAAACGGCTGTTCGTGGATGAGTACTTCTACCTTGCCTTGAAGAATAATCTTTGGATTGTCTTTGTCTCGGTTTTTGGCCAGATTCCCCTTGGCTTTTTTCTTGCCTATGTCCTGTACAGGGGAATCGTAAAGAATACCGATTTTTTCCAGACCATGATCTATTTGCCCTGTGTTATTTCCACAGTTGTTATAGGTATTCTCTGGAAATCCTTCTTTGCTCCCTATGGAGCCTATCCAGAACTTGTTCGATTGTTTAACCCCAGCTTTGAATACGGGGTTTCCAATCACCCCATACTTCCGGTTCTGTTTGTCATCCTGTGGATGTATACGGGAACTTATCTGATAATATTCATGGCCAATCTTCAGAAAATTGATTCTTCCATCATAGAGGCAGCGAAAATTGATGGAGCTTCCGAAGGGCAGTCCTTGCGCTATATCATTCTTCCGGCTCTTTCCGGAATAATAGTTACCAGTTGCATTTTTGCAATCAGTGGCTCCTTGAAGAGTTTCGATTTGATTTATGTCATGACAGGAGGAGGCCCGGCAAACCGGACAAGCGTTCTTTCTGTATATATGTTTGACAAGGCATTCCAGGGGGCTCCAAATTATCCGTTGGCGAATGCAATCAGTACTGTTATGGTTATCATCAGTTTCATGCTGATCGGTCTGACAAAATGGGCTGAAAAGAGATTTGGAGGAAAAGAATAATATGAACGATATCAAAGATACAAAATCTTTCAAGGCGAGACTTGGTTTGTTCCTGACATATCTAATCATGTTTTTCTTTACTGTCATGGCAATCTATCCCTTGATTTGGCTTGGTATAAATTCTTTCAAGACTACAACTGAATTCCAACTCAATAAATTGGGTTTTCCGAAAGATTGGGTGACGGTTAATTACACGGATGCCTGGGTTCGAGGAAAATTTCCCCATTTAATACTGAATAGTGTAATTTATACAGGTATTACGACCGTGGTCACCTTGGTATTTTCTTTCATGGCTGGTTTTGCCTTTGCAAAGATTCCCCATAAGGCAACGAAATTTCTCCATGGGTCTTATGTTATTGGCTTACTGTTAACGTTGCAGTCAATCATGGTCCCTCTCTTTTTGATCATTAACTGGACTGGGCTGTATAACACTCGTTTGGGAGTTCTCATTCCCTATATTGGAATTGCCATGCCGATAGGTATCTATCTAGGCACCGATTATATAAAAAGTATTCCCGATGCCTTGGTTGAATCAGCAAGACTCGATGGTGCCACCTATATGAAAATCTTTTCTGCAATTATCGTTCCCATGGCAATGCCAGTGGCCGTGACTGTGGCGATTTTAACTGTCACGGGTACCTGGAATGAATTTATGTTGATCAATATTCTGACAAGCAGTGATGCCCTCAAGAGTCTTCCTGTTGGTGTCCAGAAATTTGCCGGGGCTCTTTCAAGCGATTTTGGCAAGCAGTTTGCTTCCTTGGTAATTGGTTTGTTCCCGATGCTATTATTCTACCTGTTTTTCCGAAAAGAAATTACCAAAGGTGTTGCTGCAGGTGCCGTAAAAGGGTAATCCGCACACTTTCAATCTGTTCAAAGATGTTTAAGGAAAAAGTTTGACAGATAGTGGAGTGCATGGTAGCATTTAGTTTGTACAAAGTATGAACTAAAAGGTTTCAAGGGTTCCTTTCCCGCCGGGGAGTGAACGATTATGTAGTCAGTATGGTGCAAGTCCTACTGGAATATGTGAGCTCGATACGTCATTAGGAGGTAAAGATGACTGGAATAAAGAGAGTCTCGGTATTGGCCCTTGCTTTATTGATGGCATGTACATCAATTTTTGCACAGGGGACCAAGGAAACTACGAAAGCTACAAATGGTCAAACGGAAATTACGGTTTTGAACTACATTGATATGTCAGAACCTAATAGTGCAAATGAAATTAAATTGCTTTGGGATAAATTTGCAGCTGACAATCCTGATATCAAGGTTATTCGTGAAGATTTGTTCAACGAACCCTTCCATCAGAAAACAGAAGCCTATGTAGCCAGTGGAAACTTGCCTGATGTCTTGTACATGTGGCCCAGCGGACGTTCTACCAGCCTTCATACCACTCATAGCGTGAAAGATCTCATGCCGTTCCTGGAAAAAGATGGTTTGGTTGATTCCTATAACCCTGCATGTCTGGTACCTCAGTTTGCTGGATTTCTCGGTGAGCTTCCCAACGGTATAACTATGACTCATATGCTCTATGTCAACAAGAAAGTCCTCGCAGACAATGGGTTTGCCATTCCCACCTCTTATGAAGAGATGAAGGCTATGGTTAAGCCCTTGAAAGCAAAGGGCATTGACTTGATTGCAATGGACAATATGGATGCCTGGGTAATGCAGAGTTGCTTGTTCTCCATGGTAGTTGGTCGTTTTGGTGGTGTGGATTGGTACAAAGACCTTGCCGCTGGCAAGATTTCCTTTACTGATCCCTGGTTTGTCAAATCCTTGAGCCTGATTGATGATATGTACAAGTCTGGTATGATCAACCCCAATAGCCTTACCAGTCCCTATGGTTCAAGTCGTGGTAATTTTGCTTTGGGAAAAGCTGCCTTCTATATTGATGGTGACTGGTCAACAGCATCTTTCCAGACTGATATCACCACAGGCAAGGCTTTGTTGAGTCCTGAAGTCCAGGGCAGTGACATTGAGCTGATGGTTATCCCTACGATTCCTGGTGAAGTAATCCATAACTCCAATAGTGGTGTTGTAGGTACTGGCTGGGGCATGAGTGCAAACATTCCCGCTGGTTCTGCGGAGGAAGCTGCTTCCTGGCGCCTCATAAAGTTCCTTGAGGGTGAATATGCACAGACCTATCGTCTCTCCGTCGGTGCTGCCTTCCCTTCGAATTTGAATGTCAATGTAGCCAAGGTAGTCAAAGACAATAACCTTGAGCCTTTGGTAGCCAAACGTGCGGCGTATTACAACACTTACACCACTGTCACTCCTGTTATCGATGGAGTCCTTGCCGGTGATGTCTACAATGTAATCAACACAGGATTACAGGAAATTGGTCTTGGTTCCAAGACTCCTGCAACAGTTGCCAAGGATGTTCAGAAAGCTTGGGAAACCTGGAAAGCCAATCAATAAGAGTACCTATTGTTTTGTGCTCAAATACAGCAAGGGGACCGGAAACGGTCCCTTTGCTGTATAAAAAAGGTGATGGAAAAGTTCTCCATCACCTGTATTTTCATCTTGTTTGCATCAGTGACTGCTTCCATAGAGATCATATATCACTAACAGATCCCGGAATTGCTTGATGGATATTTTTTCCTTGGTCTTGAATACCACCACCTTTTGTGCAGTCGGTCGAATGTCAAAGAAATTGTCAGTGAAGTTGCCTTTGAGATTTCCTGCGTCCAGGGATACAAAGAATGCAGGGGCTTGGCAACTTACCGTCACGGAAAATCCTTCAGGGGCTCTTGCTATGGACAAATTGAGCTCAGGATTGATAATCGTACATCTCTTGGGCCTGTCCAGAAAGAGGCAATTCTCCCTGTATATTTCACTTGAAACCAGTTTGATATAGGCAAAGGAATCCTGCGCTTCTGCCTTGAATTGCGTCTTTGGGTCTATCGTGCATACATGGGTGCTGCTCTGGGCAGGGAAATCTTGGAAGTATTCCTGCTTATTGAGCTTTTCTCCGGTAAAATGGCAGAATTGAATCGATAGCTTTGCATCCAAAAGGGGCCTAGGTCGGTCATTGACCACAAAGACTTCCATTTTTCCGTCTTCGGTCAAATACGCTATGGGCATGATTGGTGAATAAAAATGCATGGCCGCATATTGGAGCAACTTCCATTTACCAGTGTAATCGATGGAAGACCAGGAAGCTACCGGCCAGTTGTCATTGAGCTGCCAGAAAATGGCTCCCATGCAATGGGGACGAAGAGTCCTCCAGAATTCCACGGCGGTCTTGATAGCCATTGCCTGTTGGGCCTGGGAAAGGTAGAGCATCTGTTCGAAAGAGGAGGGGAAGCGGAAATAACGAGAGAAATTCTCGATGATTATCGAATTCCCCCTGTCATTCTTCTGGTGATGTTCCATGATGGGGCTGGTCAGGTTCAATTGTTCATCAGGTGCATAGAGTTTGACGGTGGAGAGTGAGGGAAAACTCTGGTAGCCAAATTCACTGACAAAACGTGGTTTTATTGAATAGTAAGCTTCAAAAGGCTTTCCTTCATGCCACACTGACCAGAAATGCATATCCCCCCGGCTATCATTATGCCAATTATCCGAAAAATCATCGATTCCCGCCGAAGGGCTGGAGGGCCACCAAGTCCTGTTGGGGTCAAGCTCCCTGATGACCCTTCCTACTGTTCCTTCGTTGAGGCGGTCATAGTCGATGACATAGCGGATAGGGTTGTTCTTTGTCTCCTCATACCAGCCGATTGCTCCAAGATCTTCGTTGTTGCCACACCAAAGGGCGATGCTTGCATGATCCTGCAATCGAGGTATCTGGTAACGAAGTTCTGCCTCTACATTGGCAAGAAAGGCTGGGTTGGAAGGGTACATGGAACAACTGAACATGCAGTCATGCCATATCATAAGGCCCTTTTCGTCACAATAATCGTAGAAGGCTTCCTTCTCATAGAGACCGCCACCCCAGAGACGAATCATATTCATGTTGGCGTCTACACATCCTTGGAGCAGTTGCTCATAACGCTGGTCGCTAAACCTTGAGACCAGGGCATCGAGGGGGATCCAGTTGGCTCCTTTTGCAAAAACCTCTCGGCCATTGACGCAGAAAGTCATTCCCTTGCCACCCTGTTCGTCCTCCACTGTCTTTACCGTCAAGGTTCGAAATCCTATCCGTTTGACAAAAGTTTGGTCGCCTATGGCGACTGTAAGACGATAGAGGGTAGGTTTTCCCTCACCGTTTGGCCACCAACGTTCAATATCTGTGCACATGAGATGGAAGGAGAGTTTGTTCAATCCTGTCGTGACGTTGGCATTTCCTTTTTGGCTTCCCGCGTCTTTGCCCACGGTAATGGAGCAGGGAAGGCTTCGGTTTTGGGGGGCATTGAAAACGACTGTTACCGTTACCTCCCAGGTTTTCTCAGAAATGGGAGTTGTATCGGTGACAATGGACTCGACTATACCTTCGTCGATGAAGTCCAGAAGAATATCCTCATAGATTCCAAAGCTCATGATACAGGGACCCCAGTCCCAACCACTATGACTTTGGGTCTTTCGTATCAAATTGCGATGCTTTGCAGAGACCGGGTACACGGAATAGGGAATGGGATAGGAGAGTTTTTCTGCCTCTTGCATGGCAACAGCCTCGGCACTGAAAAATTGCAATTCCATTGTATTGTCCCCTTCCCGTAACCAAGGGGAAAGGTCGAAGCGGAATCTACGAAACTGGTTGTTGCAAGTACCTGCTTCCTCGCCATTGACCAGAACCTTGATAATTGTGTCGGCCATGGTAAGGGTAAGGACAGGCATTCCGCTTTCCATCTGTTCCTTGGTCACTGAAAAAACCTTTGTTAAATTCCAGTCCTGCTTTCCCACCCATTGCACCTGAAGTTCATTTGTCCCGAAGTAGGGGTCAGGTATAAGCTGTTGTTCAAGCAAGGCACTATGTACATCTCCTGGCAGGGTGCAGGGAATGCTTGGGGAAGTGAGAAAATATGTACAGAAAGGACCGATGGCCTTCTTATCGTTTGGGCTTAATCGCCATTGTCCGTTTAAATTGATTGTTTGCATGGAAAACCTCCGGATAAAAGTATATCACATTCTTCTTGGAAAATGGGGTATGTACCTACCTGTGCCTTGTTGAAAATCATGACTTTTGGCAACCTTGCCCCTTGGTACCCTTGGGGGATATACTTTGGTATAATTGTCGGTACCCTCTATCGGAGGGTAGGGACAAAAGGAGTCGAAATGATGTATGTAGCAAATGAAAAACGTTATGAACGGATGCATTATAATTACTGCGGAAACAGTGGGCTCAAACTGCCTGCCATTTCCTTGGGATTATGGAATAATTTTGGTGATATCTCTTCTTTGGCCAATGCCCGTGAAATGATTCATACTGCCTTTGACCTGGGGATAACCCATTTTGACCTGGCAAACAACTATGGTCCTCCCGCTGGTTCCGCCGAACTCAATTTTGGCAAGATACTGTCGCAGGACCTAAATTCTTACCGTGATGAATTGATCATCTCCACCAAGGCGGGATATTCCATGTGGCCTGGCCCCTATGGGGAAGGCGGAAGCCGTAAATATCTTCTTTCCAGTCTCGACCAGAGTCTTGAGCGGCTCGGTCTGGACTATGTCGATATATTCTATTCCCATCGGTTTGATCCCAATACGCCTCTTGAAGAGACTCTGGGAGCCCTTGAAACAGCCTACAGACAGGGAAAAGCGCTGTATGTTGGCATTTCTTCCTATTCTGCAAAAAAGACCAGGGAGGCCTATGCCATTCTCAAGGCTCGAAATGTCCCAGTTCTCATTCATCAACCTTCCTATTCCATGTTGAATCGTTGGATCGAGGAAGACTTGCTCGATACCCTCGGGGAGCTTGGCATGGGAACCATCTGTTTTTCACCTCTTGCCCAGGGAATGCTTACTGATAAATATCTTGAAAAGATTCCTTCAGGAAGCAGGGCTGCCAGAACAGGTTCGGCCCTCTCTGAAAAGATGCTGACCAAAGAGAATCTTGATAGGATAAGGCATCTTAACGAGATAGCAAAACGCAGGAGCCAGAGCCTTGCTCAAATGGCCTTGGCTTGGGTCTTGAGGAAAAGAGAGGTTACTTCAGTTCTTATCGGGGCAAGTACACCTGACCAGATACGGGAAAATATCGGAGCCTTGGAAAACCTTGCTTTCAGCGAGGAAGAACTTAAGGAGATCGATTTGTATGCCCAGGACGGAAACATTAACCTTTGGGCGAAATCGAGTACCCCAAATTGAGTATGTATTTCGTATGAAAGAGGGCCTGTTGCAAGTAGGTTTGCAACAGGCCCTCTTTTTATAAAGCTCTTGGGTAGGCTATTTGCCTGCTTGTTCCAAAGCCAAGGTAATGGTAGTCAAATCACAAACTTCTGTCGGTCCAAAATACTGGACAGCCCCAGGGAACGTGAAACAGGTTTCCTGTGCCCACTGGGCCCTATGTGCTTCAAAGTACTTGAAGGGTGCTCCCTCAAGTTCGACCAGAGCCTTTTTGATTACTGGCTTCAATTCCCCGTGACGCTGCTCAAGATTCATCATCATGGTAATGGGGATTCCTCCTGCTTTCCATTCCATGGCAGGAGCGGAAAGGTTTTTTACCGAGGAAAGGTACCCTGTCAAACCGCCTATGATCAAAAGGAAGGCATTATACCCAAGGCTATAACAATAATCGGCATCGAAATTGGTAGGGAATGCGCATCGGCCCTCATAGCCGAAGAAATGGGTCATCGTACTGAATTTCCCGTTATAGGTTCCATTTTCTTTCATTGCCTTCAGCTGGGAAGTGACCATCTCGGCCAGGAGTTTGTCGGTTTCGATTCTGGAAACCTGTACATTCCCGTGGGGGTCTCGATCCATGAGCAATTGTTTCTTGATGCTTTCGGGAAGAAGGAGGAATACTTTCCTGCTCTCAGCAGAAAGTCGTTCTGCAACGAAGGCAAACATCTCGTTATCGTTTGAACTCAGGGCAAAAGTCTCTGCTTCCCTTGCCAGCAGGTCGTTGATTTCCTCGATCAATATCTTGACTTCGGGAATGAATTCGACCAAGCCCTCAGGGATGAGGATAACCCCAAAATTATTGCCATCCTTGGCTCTGCTGGCAATAGTCAGGGCAATATCGTCTACGATACTTGCCAAGGATTGTCTCTTCGCCTCGACTTCCTCACTTATCAAACAGATGTTTGGTTGGGTTTCCAAGGCACATTCCAAGGCTATATGGCTGGCACTACGGCCCATGAGCTTGATGAAATGCCAGTATTTCTTGGCACTGTTCGCATCGCGTTCAATGTTGCCGATCATCTCGCTGTAGGTTTTGGTAGCCGTATCGAATCCAAACGAAATCTCTATTGATTCATTTTTCAGGTCACCATCGATTGTCTTGGGGCAACCAATGACCTGAATGCCATTCTGTTTTTTGGCAAAATACTCTGCCAGGACGGCTGCATTGGTGTTTGAATCATCGCCACCGATAATGACAATGGAGGATATCTGGTGGTTTTTGCAGACCTTTTCGCAGATTTCAAATTGTTCTTCAGTTTCGAGTTTGGTTCGTCCGCTTCCTATGATGTCAAAACCACCGGTATTACGGTAAGGTTTGAGAAATTCTTCGGTGATCTCAATGTAGGAATCTTCAAGAATTCCACTTGGACCACCTTTGAAGCCATATAAATGATTCTCCTTGTTTGCCTCTTTCATGGCATCGAACAAGCCACTGATGACATTATGCCCCCCGGGAGCCTGTCCACCGCTGAGGATAACCCCAATATTTCTTGACGGTGAAGCAGTGGAATTTTTTCCTTTTTGGAAAGAAACCGTGGGAAGACCACAAGTGTGGGGAAACAAAGCCTTTATTTTCTCGCCATCCGAGACAGGTTTTGTGCTTTCTCCTGTTACCGAAATAATGGAACCGATTGGTTCTCTGAGGATTGCGGGAAGTTTTGGTTGATAATCATACCTTGCTCGCTGAAGAGGCGAAATATCCATGATATACTCCTTTATAGTACTAAAACTCTTGAACAGCCTAACCATAGAAAAAATATGACCTTTTTTCAAGCGATTGAAACAATTTTGATACCTAAACTTGCACACAAGTATTAGCTTGCAATTGAAAAAAATACTGTTGCAGTGTGCTTCTTCTTCTGTTATACCGATTATCAAGGAGTTCTGCATGCACATCACTTCAAATTTGAATTACGATTGGCTCTTCAAGTCTTCCTTCGACCGAAGCTATACGCATGCTGACTATGATGACAGCCAATGGGAAAGGGTGGACATCCCCCATGCCAGCTTGTATCAAAGAAGCCATTATTTCGAGGAAAAGGATTTTGGTTTTACTTGTTGTTACCGAAAACACCTCTCTCTCGATTGTCCTGTAGGCATGCAGGCAGTGATTCGTTTCGAAGGTGTTGCCTCTCGGTGTGAAGTGTATGCAAATGGGACGCTTATATCTTTCCATGAAGGAGGATATACCCCCTTTGAAGTGCAACTTCCGAAAAAGAAGGAACTGGTGCTTACCGTCATGGTCGATAGTACCGAAAATCCTGCAATTCCTCCTTTTGGGGGAAGTATCGATTATCTTACCTATGGGGGAATCTATCGGACTGTTTCCTTGCAGTATGTGCATTCCCAACGGATATTGAATTGCCGGATCATATGCGACCAGCCTGATCTCCTTTCCTTTGAGGCCGTGGTAGAGGGAGCTGATGGCAATGCGTATGAAGCTATCCTTTGTGATGAGAAAAGAGAAATCGGACGATGCGAGGGATTGGTTCTCAATGGAAAGATTTCTGCAAAGATGCGAGATCTTTCACTTGAGAGTTGGTCGCCCGAAAATCCAAAGCTTTATGGGTTTTGCTTATCCATGGATACTTTCGATACCTTTTGTTGCAAGGTGGGATCACGTCAGGCTCGGTTTGAGGCTGATGGATTCTATCTTAATGGAACCAAGCGTAAACTTGTAGGTCTTGATCGCCACCAGAGTTATCCGTATGTAGGATATGCCATGCCTCCTTCAATGCAAAGAGCAGATGCCCTCAAGCTCAAGGATTTGGGAATAGATATCGTCAGGACCAGCCATTATCCCCAGGATCCTTCCTTCCTTGAGGCCTGTGACGAGCTTGGCCTCCTTGTCCTGGAAGAGATCCCTGGGTGGCAACATATTTCCGAGAATCCCCATTGGAGGGATTTGTGCGTAGAAAATGTACGACAGATGATATTACGAGATTATAACCATCCTAGCATCGTACTCTGGGGAGTGAGAATCAATGAATCAGCCGATGATGATACATTGTATGAAAAAACCAATGCTATGGCACATTCTTTGGATGCTACCAGGCAAACCGGGGGGATTAGAAATTTTTCGGGAAGTCATCTGCTTGAGGATGTCTATACTTATAATGATTTTTCCCATATGGGTAGCAATGCAGGGCTTGCACCCAAAAAAAGTGTATGCTCGTTGGTAGTTCCGTATCTAGTAACTGAATTCAATGGACATATGTTTCCTACCAAGCGATATGACAATCCTTCAATGCGGGTCGAGCATGCCTTACGGCATTACCATGTCCTCGATTCCCTCTATGGAGAGGAAGGCCTCTCCGGAGCGATTGGCTGGTGTATGAACGACTATGCCACCCATAGTAATTTTGGCAGCGGTGACCAAGTCTGCTACCATGGGGTGTGCGATCAGTTTCGTATCCCCAAGTTTGCCGCCTATGTGTATAAAAGCCAGAAGGATACTGAGAATGTCCTGGTTGTCTCTTCTACCATGGATGCCGGGGATTTCCCCTCTGCTTCCCTGGCTTCGGTGCTTATCTGTACGAATTGCGAGAGTGTCAATCTTTATTACAATGATATATTGGTCGGTACCTATAAACCGGCAAGGGAACAGTTTCCCCATCTTCCTCATCCTCCGGTGATTATTGAGGATATGATTGGAAAAAGACTCGAGGCTGAAGCGTTTCTTTCAGTCAAGGATAGGGATCGACTTCGAAGACTCCTGCTGAAGGTGGGCAGACAATTTGCACGGTTTACACTTGCCGATAAACTGGAAATGGCATATTTCATGAAAAAATATAAACTCTCCTATGATGACTCCGTGAGTCTGTATTCCCGGTACGTCGGAAATTGGGGAAGTGCCGGTTCCCTTTGGCGTTTTGATGGCATAAGTGAGGGCAAGGTTGTTTGTCAGGAGACCTATGGTCAGGATAAGAAACCGGAACTTATCCTTGCTACATCCAGGACGACCTTGCAAAATGGTTTTTCCTATGATGCCGAGCAAATTTCGGTCTTGATACAAAAGAAAGGTATGACCATGCCCCTTCCGTATGCCAATGAAGCCTTTTCCGTTTCCGTGACAGGTCCTCTGGCGCTTCTTTCACCAACTTTGAGCCAGACAGAAGGCGGTGCAGGAGCAATTTATGTGCGAACCTTGGGGCAGAGCGGAAAAGCTACAGTAACTGTCCATAGTAATTTAGGTGACAAGACTGTCGATTTTACGATACTCTAGGGTATGTTTACTCTCTATATTGATGCAGATTCCTGTCCAAAGAACCTCAGGATCATTTTACTTAGGTGTAGTATGAAAAATAACTACAGGGCTCTTTTTGTCTCGGATCGACCTCTCAAGGATGTTCAGTTGGCCAAGCAGGAACATACTTCCCAGCTTCGCAAACAAGCCAAGGCTGAGGGAGTCTCCGATGTCCTTGCCCTACGTTCCCTGCAAAGCAAGATTGAAAGTATCGTTGTTGCTTCTGGCATGGACAGTGCGGATAACTGGATTGTCGAGAATGCAGAACTTCCCTGTCTTGCGGTTACCCATGATATCCCCCTTGCGGCCAGACTGGTGGCAAAGGATATCCCTGTAATTGATGATCGGGGTGGAATTTATGACAAACAGAACATGGCCAATAGGCTTTCCGTTCGAAACATGATGACCGAGTTCAGGGAGATGGGTGTGTTTTCACAGAAAAACAAGCCAATGGGACCTCGGGAGGTCAAAGCTTTCTCTGATGCTCTCAATTCCATGCTCCATATCCTTACCGTGAAGCAATAGGGATACGTTTTTCTCTTTTGGGGTAATGAAAAAATACGCCTTGCTTCTTTATGAAAATGAAAGGGATAAATCTTTCCTACTCAAAAGAGTAGGTTCCTTGCCTTGGCTCTCCTGTACCCCGGAACGACTTGGTGATCCAATAATAGGGGGAAAAGCCCAATTGGTTCTTGGAAGGGGCTCCTCTTTGCCAGCCATGCTCAGATTGAAAAATAAGATACGTTCGCAATGCTCGTTGCCTGTCCTTGTATTTTCTTCCCTCCAGAACATTTCTGTCTTGAAGGCCCTGGAGTCCCAAAATTTTTTTGTGATTCAGGAAGAAGAAGAGGACGAGGATTTATCTATCTTGATTCTCAGGTTGCTGAGGAAGACCAACTTTGAAATAGAAAGCTATACGCTGACCAAACGGGAAAGGGAAGTGGTAAACCTGATTATTTCAGGGCAGGACAACCAACAGATTGCAGAAAGGCTGGGGATAAAGCTTTCAACGGTTGCTGCCCATAAGAAAAACCTGTTTCTCAAGACAGGAGTGCATACTACCAGCCAATTGGCTGTATGGGCGATTGTGAGAGAATTTGAGTACCCCTATACAAAAAATGAGCGGTGAAATAATTCACCGCCCGTATTTTTGCATTTTGGGAAACTCTAGAAATCAGCCAGTTTGGGAGCCCTTGGATAGGGAATGACATCACGGATGTTTCCCATTCCCGTAACATATTGGACAGCCCTCTCGAAGCCAAGGCCAAACCCTGCGTGGGGGACCGAACCGAACCGTCTCAAGTCAAGATACCACCAGTAGTCCTGAGGGTTCAGGTCGAGTTCTTTCATCCTGGTTGTCAAGACATCAATATTCGCCTCTCGTTCTGATCCCCCGATTATTTCTCCAAGACGAGGTACCAGCACATCCATGCCCCTAACCGTTTTCCCGTCCTCATTGAGCTTCATGTAGAAAGCCTTGATCTCCTTGGGATAATCAGTAACGATGACAGGGCTCTTGCAGACTACTTCCGTGAGGAATTTCTCATGCTCGCTTTGTAGGTCACTGCCCCAGGAAACTGAATAATCAAACTTGTCATTATACTTTTCAAGGATTTTCACAGCTTCAGTATATGTCAAATGGGCAAAGGGAGTATCTACGACATGCCTGAGAGTTTTGTCTACACCTTCTTCCACGAATTTTGAGAAAAAGGCCATGTCTTCAGGACATTTTTCCAATACCGACTTGAACAGGTATTTGAGGAAAGATTCCGCGACTTCCATATTCCCTTCAATGTCACAAAAAGCCATTTCGGGCTCAACCATCCAGAATTCAGATAGATGGCGTTTTGTATTGGAATTCTCTGCCCGAAAAGTAGGTCCAAAAGTGTAGATGTTTTTCAAGGCCATTGCATAGGTCTCGCCTTCAAGCTGTCCGCTGACGGTCAGGAAAGACCTTTTTCCGAAGAAATCCTGGGAATAATCCACCAGGCCCTCTTCTGTTCTGGGAACCTTGTCAAAATCGAGGGTCGTTACCTGAAACTGTTCCCCGGCTCCCTCGCAATCGCTTGCCGAGATAAGCGGGGTGTTTACATAGACAAACCCATTATCCTGAAAATACTGATGGACTGCAAAGGCCATGGTGTTGCGGACCCTGGCTATTGCCCCAAACATATTCGTTCTGGGTCTGAGGTGTGCTATTTCTCGTAAATATTCAACACTATGGCGCTTTTTCTGAAGAGGATAGGTGTCTGCCGGGCATTCACCCATCAGATTAATGTCGGTACTGGCTAGCTCGACATCCTGATTGCCTCCTGCACTGGCAACAATCGGTCCTTTGCAGAGGACAGAAGCTCCTGTCGTAATGGAAGAGAGCAGGGCATCGTTATTAAGGGTTGCCTTGTCAATGACTACCTGCAAACCTTTGAGACACGAACCATCGTTCAGCTCAAGGAAGCAGACGGTTTTACTGTCACGTTTTGTACGTACCCAGCCTTCTGCCGTAATAATTTCCGGCCCCGGCTTTCTCTTGAGTAAAGCTGAAATCCGTTCGTTCATAGGAAATGCTCCTTAAAAAATTATTCAAGTATTATGGGTCCTTTCTCCTGTCCTAGTCAATATTCATTTTGTTTAAAGGATTTCCTATTAGGTGAAAGATGTTGATATTTTTCTTTGTATGTTCTGTTGGAGCTCTATTCAGGCAGTATTCCCGTAACTTGCATAAAATTTCTTTTTCTGTATAAAAAGAAACAAGCGGTGTAAAGATAGTCCTCCATTGTCTATACCTCAGCATATTGTTATGCCTGACTGATGACCTTGACTAATGCCCAGTTCTCATGCTTTTCTTTTTATTGAGAGAAGCGGGAGCTTTCCCTGCCTCGCTGATTTTGCCCCATTTATGGTTTTGCTTTATAAAAATACTGTTACGTGCAAAGATAATGGTGGAACCACATGGTTCCATAGGCTCTAGGTGTACATATGATACTTGACAGATAACTGTTTTTATAGAAATGGGATACCTGCAGGCCTTATGGTGCAGCACTATCTTTAAGATGATGATTGATCTGATTTGACTAGGTCCAGCGGATAGGGAGGAACTTCAATGATGGAAGATTTTTATAAACATATGATTGAGGATTCCCCGCTTGGATATGCCTATCAAAAGGTTGTTTATGACGATTTGGGCATTCCTGTCGATTACATTTTCCTTGAAGCGAACCCCGCTTTTGAAAATTATACAGGGTTGTCGATTTCTGACATCATTGGGAGAAGCGTAAAAGAGGTATCGCCAGGGATAAAAAACGATTCGTTTGATTGGGTGAAAAGGTATGGAGAGCTTGCCCTGCATGGTGGTTCGATTGAATTCCAGCAATATTCCGAAAACCTTCACCGTCTATTCAGTGTAAAAGCTTATTCCCTGGAAAAAGGCTATTTCATTGTTCGTCTCAGTGAGATGCAGAATGAAGTATCCCTTTTATCGGATTTGAAGAAATTGGTGATTCTTGCTGACCGGTGGCTTTCAGAGACCGAAGGTGACATTGCTTACCGATTGGAGACTGAAAGTCTCAAGAATTTGGTCGATGCCAAGTATTCTATCCTTTACCTGTTTGACGAAAATGGACAGGAGTATCTCAGGCAAGCTATATCCGAAGACAATATGATTTTTGCACAGATAGAAAAGAAATTTGGCATCGATATTATCAAGGACATAAAGGACTTTGGGGTCCAGCATCCCCTGATATTGGAGACTGGAATGACCAGGGTTTATTCCTCCATTTCTGAATTCTATAAAGATAGGGCTCTTACGGCTCTACTGAAACAAGTCGAAAAGGAACTTGGAATAGGAGATGTCGTTTTTGTCAGCATTGGGACCTCCTCAAAAATATTGGGATTCTTCATCCATTTCATGCCCATGGAAAAACGATTCAAGAAACACCAGATTTCAGAGATACATGCAAGACAATTTGGTTTGGCAATTGCCCAGAATACGTCATGGAGACTGTTGCAAAAAGAATTGAATTTCTCAAAGGCCCTTTTTGAGAGTCTTCCAGGATATCTCTATGTATATAATGAAAAAAGCCAGTTGATACGATGGAATAAAGCTCATGAGGAAATGACAGGATATTCATCGGATGAATTGTTTGGCAAAACAATGGAAGATTGGTTTGAGAATGAGGATTTACAGCGAGTGCTTGTTGCAGTAAAAAAAGTATTTGCGACTGGATCAGGTGTAGTTGAGGCTCCTCTGAGACGAAAGGATGGCAGTAAAGTTTGGGTTCGTTCAAGTGGTGTTCCTTTTTCAACCGAAGGAAATAACTATTTTGTAGGAATTGGAATTGACCTCACTGAAAATAAGAAAAAAGAAGAAGCCCTCAAGCAGAGCGAGCAACAATTCAGAAAAGCCATTGAAGAAGCCCCTGTACCTATTCTGTTGCATGCCGAAGATGGTGAAGTGCTGGGTATAAGCCGTGCCTGGCTGGAATTGACAGGCTATTCCAAACAAGAGATTCCTACGATTTCTGCCTGGACGCAAAAGGCCTATGGAGACGGTGCAACACAGGTTGGCAAGCTTATCCAAAATCTCTATTCGCTTGAGGAACGACAATATAATGGATGTTTTTCGATTAGGACCAAGGAAGGAAAATCCTTGGAATGGGATTTTTATTCTACTGCACTTGGAAAAATGCAGGATGGAAGAAAGATCCTGATAAGTGTTGGTGTCGATAGTACTGAAAGGATTGGTCTGGAGCTTGCCCTCAAGGATGAGCGAAATCTTCTCAAGACAACATTGCTTTCTGTAGGTGATGGAATAATCTCCACTGATTTATATGGAGCAATCGTATATATGAATAAAGTAGCGGAAGAGCTGACTGGATGGTCGCAAGAAGAAGCGTCTGGAAAACCTTTTCAGCAAGTATTCAGTTGTCGAAATGAATTGACTGATCTTCCCTCGGATAATATTGTGAAAAAGGTGATTTCCTCCCGAAAGATCCAGGAAATTGCCAATCATACCATTCTCATTTCCAAGAGTGGTATTAATTGGCCTATTGAGGATAGTGCCGCTCCCATTGTGCGTGAGGATGGTAAGGTAATCGGCGTAGTTTTGGTGTTTCGCGATGTTACCGAAAAAAGAAAAAAGAACGAAGAGATTCTTTTCTTGAGCTATCACGATCATTTATCTGGACTCTATAACCGAAGATATTTTGATGATTGCATTGATAGAATTGATAGGGAAGGGCAAGTTCCTGTTTCCCTGCTCATGGCTGATATCAATGGATTGAAGCTTATGAATGATGCCTTTGGATACAAGGCTGGAGATGAACTGCTAATGAAAATCTCGACCATCTTGAAACAGGAGTGTCCTGATATGGGAATTCCAATTCGGGTCGGTGGAGACGAGTTTGTTTTATTGCTTCCAGGAGTTCAGAAATCTGAAGCGGAAGAGCTCATGAATCGGATCAAAAAATTGACTGCAGAGAGCCGCTACCGGAATATGGCTTTATCGATTTCCATCGGAATTGGTTGCAAGTTGGACGCCTCCCAGAATTTACGGAAGATTTACCAGGATGCTGAATCTGATATGTACAAACATAAGTTGTATGAAAGCTTGAGTTTCCGTAGCAAGTCAATCGGCCTTATTACGAGTGCATTATTCGAAAAGAGCAAACGTGAGATGGCTCATTCCCAAAGAGTCGGTGAACTTTGCAAGGTTATTGCCAAGAAAATGAACTTTAGCGATGAAAGAGTCAATCGGATGCAAATTGCCGGACTTATGCACGACATCGGCAAGATTGGGGTATCGGAAGTAATCTTGAACAAACCTCAAGCCTTGAATGATCTTGAATGGGAAAAAATGAAAAAACACCCGGAAATCGGGTATCGAATATTGCTTTCGACACAAGAATATTCCGAGGTGGCGGATTTTATTCTGGCCCATCATGAACGATGGGATGGTGGAGGGTATCCCCGGGGACTTGCCAAGAATGAGATTCCTCTTGAGGCAAGGATCATTTCTGTTGCGGATTCCTTTGATGCCATGACTACCAAACGGACCTATAAAAATGGTTTGGATAGAGACGAGGCAATCGTAGAGATGCAGCGATGTGCAGGAACTCAATTTGATCCGCAAGTAGTGGAAATATTCATTGCCTATTTGCTTGGGACCTGATCAATAAAAAGTGAACGATTTTTGAGAAAACTGAATACTCCTCACCGGTAATGAGCAGGTGTTATTCATATTATTTATATTGACAGATTGACAATTTATGAAAATGTGTTAAATATATAAGTAACCCCGAATGGAGGTACTTATACTATGTATACAACGATTCCCAGGATGCTTGAGACCATAGCAACCACGTATCCTGCTTTCTCTGCACAGTTAGTCAAGGACAGTCAAGGAGTTTTTCAAAGCACCTCGTATTCTCAGCTATTTGCAGATGTAAATGCCTTTGCTGCCTCGCTTTCAAGTCATGGAATACGACGCAAGGATTTGATAGGGCTTATCAGTGATAATCGAAAGGAATGGTTGATAACCGATCTTGCCTTGCTTACCTTGGGGGCCGTAGATGTCCCACGTGGACGTGATGCCATGCCCTATGAACTCAGTTTTATTCTTTCAATCACGGAAGCTGTATATTGTTTTGTCGAGAATGCGGTTCAGCTGCGAAAAGTTCTCAATCTCAAGGACAGCTTGCCGATGCTGAAGTATCTTATTGTCCTGGATAAAGAATTTTCCTCTGAGAGCCTTGCAAATATGTCACTTCCTCCTGATGTGGAAGTTTTTCTATTCTATTCCTTGCTTGAGGAAGGACGCCTTTTGATGGACAGTCCCCTGGAAAGCAAGAAAATCGATGAGGAACGAAAAAAAGGGACCTCAGATGAAGTTGCTACCATTATTTTCACCAGCGGTACTACCGGTGATCCCAAGGGGGTTGTTCTTACTCATGAGAACTTTACATTCCAACTGGAAGAGCTTCCCAAGATAATAACCAAATTTGCACCTGGACAAAGATGGCTCAGTGTATTGCCTGTCTGGCATTCATTTGAAAGGATTCTTCAATATACCATTGTGAGTCAAGCCTCGAGCATAGCCTATTCCAAGCCCCTGGGTTCTGTTTTGCTTGCTGATCTTCAAGCGGTAAATCCCCATTGGATGGGTTCTGTACCCAGAATTTGGGAAGCGGTGAAAGCAGGTGTCTTTGCCAGTACAAAGAATAAGAGTCCCGTGGCCAAGACCCTCTTCAAATTTTTCCTGGCTGTGGCGGATACGTATGATAGGAATAAGGATCTCCTGCTCGGAGAGGTTGCTACTTTCAAAAAGCATTATCGTTTCCTTGATGTCATCAGGTCTTTTCTGCCTACCATGCTGTTATATCCCTTGTACAAGTTGGGTGATCATCTCGTCTACTCAAAGATACAGGAAAAACTCGGCAAGAATTTTCTGGCCGGGGTGAGTGGAGGCGGATCACTTAGTGAGGGTGTTGATAGATTCTTTTCCTCCATAGGGGTGAAACTCCTTGATGGCTATGGATTGACAGAAGCAGCCCCGGTAATTGCAGTGAGACATTTTGACCACTCCATCAAGAGAACTGTTTCTCCTTTGGGAAATACCGAAGTAAAGCTAGTGGATGAGCAGGGCCGAATGGTATCTCCCGGGGAAAAAGGTTTGCTGATGGTTAGGGGAAAGCAGGTCATGAAGGGATATTTCAAACGTCCCGACCTGACTGCGGCAGTCTTGTCATCCGATGGTTGGTTGTCTACCGGGGATCTGGGAATCTGGACCCATGATGGTCAGTTTTCCCTTGCCGGTCGTGCCAAGGATACCATTGTTCTTTCAGGGGGAGAAAATCTGGAACCCGTTCCTATCGAAGCAAAATTATGCGAATGCGAAATGATTGAGATGGCAGTGGTGGTTGGACAAGATAAAAAATATCTTGGTGCCTTGGTCGTTCTTAATCGGAAGCTGGTTGAGGAATATCTTACAGAGCATCAGATACCGTATCTGGTGGATAGTTTGTCAGTAATGAAAGAAGTGCACGATCTCATTGCAGAACGAATACATGAAATCATAAGCGCAAAATATGGTTTCAAGAATTATGAGCATATTTCTCGTTTTACGATTATCAATAAATCCTTCGAAATAGGTCGGGAGCTCAGTGCAAAGCAGGAATTGAAGCGATTTGAAATAAACAGGCTTTATAAGAATGAGATTGATGGACTGTTTGCAAGCTGAAGTTTCTAGTAATATTTAACTAGCAGGTTTTATATTCGACATATGTCTAGGTTTTTGTCAAGAATATTGCTATTTTCCCCTATGTCCTATACAATTACAGAACAAGATAGGCATAGGGGCCATGTATGTTACAGATAATCGGAACGAAAAAATGCAAAGATACTGCCAAAGTCCTACGGGCTTGCAAGGAACGTTCCATTCCCTTCCAATTTGTCGATTTATCCCAGAGGGATTTGTCAGAGGGGGAATGGAAGGCCTTGTTTGCGGCACTGCCTGCCCAAGAATTGCTTGATACTGATTCTGTTTATTATATAAAGAATGGGTATTCCTTTCGTGAGTTTGATAGTATTGAGGAACTGAAGGAACACCCCCAGTTGCTCAAGACTCCAATTCTTCGAAATAAAGGCAAGGTTTCGGTTGGGTATTCAATTGATTCCCTTCTTGCCTGGGGAAACACCTGATGTTGCGATATGCGGTTCTGGGCAGTGGCTCCAGCGGAAATAGTTATGTCTTGACCGATGGCAGCACTTCGATTCTCATTGACCAAGGATACAGTGTAGTGGAATTGGGGAGACGCCTTTCTTCTTTTGGAATTGCTCTTTCATCGGTTGCAGGGGTTTGCGTTACCCATCTGCATCCTGATCATGCCAAGGGTGTCGGAACCCTTGCCCGCAAGCTGGGAGTTCCCGTATATATCCCAGAAGAGGCACAGCAAAAAGAATTGCAAGTAATGGAGAAACTTTCCATTCCTCAGGATTGCTTGAAAACCGTATATCCTGGAAGTTCTTTTTCGATGGGGCCTTTTACGCTTGGTTGTTTTTCTACCAGTCACGATAGTGCAGGCTCGGTGGGGTGGACCATTGGATTGGAAAATAGCAAGGTAATGGTTCTTACCGATACGGGATGTTTTTCCGAAGACCAGTGCAAGCTGGCCGAGGTTGCAGATATCTTATTCCTTGAGGCAAACTATGATGAGCAAATGCTCCTCAAGGGCCCCTATCCGTATTTCTTGAAAAAACGAATCAGTGGGAATTCCGGCCATCTTTCGAATGACCAGGCCCTGGCTTTCCTGCAAACCAGTGGGTTCCATGGTAAACATGTATATTTTATTCATTTATCCGATACTAATAACAATCCCTCAAAACTTGAGCAAGCTGCTGGGCAGAATTTGACTGTTCCTTTTACCGTTTGTGAGAAAGGCAAGTCCTACGGGGGAGATTTGGAGCAATTATGAGCAAAGAAAAAAAAGCCAAGGAAATGAAATGGTCCCTTCGGAAAATCAAGAAACTGAAAAGAACCGATGGTTTGAAGATGAAAGCAGTAAATGCGTACACGATGAATGCCGTTGTCGATTGTTGCGCAAGTCGCTATTCAAAGCGGGTGGCACTGCGTATCTATGGGGATGACGAAAGCAAGATCACCTATTCGCAAATACAAACGATGAAGAATAGCATTGGTCTTTTTTTGGTCGAAAATGGATTTGCCAAAGGTGATAAGATTGCTATTTTAGGCGAAAGTTGTCCAATGTGGATGGTAGCCTATTTCGGTATAACAGGTGTTGGTTGTGTTGCTGTTCCCATCTTGCCTGATTTCTCGGGTAAGGAAGTCTGTTCCATCCTTAAGCAGAGTGGGGCCAAAGGCATTGTCGTAAATGTCAAACATTTCGAGAAGGTTCTTCCTTTTGTAAAGGAGAATCCGCAATTCTTGGTAAGAATGGAAGACTTGTTCCATGTTCCTGACCCACTCAGTTCCCAATTGCAGGATCGTACCCAGTTTGCAGCAGCCCCAGGCCGTGATCTGACCCGACTCAAATTGAATAAGAAGATTCTGGAGAAACGAGAGGAAAGAATTCCAGAAGAAGATGATTTGGCGTCCATTATCTATACCAGTGGAACAACTGGAAATAGCAAGGGTGTCATGCTTACCCATAAAAATCTTGTTTGGAATGCAGATATTTGCTCTGATGTCTATGTTAAATTTAGGCCAGGGAACAAATCACTTTCTATTTTGCCAATCAGCCATGTTTATGAATTCACCACAGGACAAATTCTCCAGTTGCTCAATGGTCTGGAAATATTTTATCTGGGAAAAGCCCCTGCAACGAGTATTTTGCTCCCTGCCCTGAAAACAATCAGGCCGACCATTGTAATGACTGTGCCTCTCCTCATAGAAAAGGTCTATCGAAGTGCTGTCTTGCCGGTATTCAGGGATAATAAAAAATTGCAGACTTGGTTGAAGTGGAATTTTTCCCGAAGATTTATTTCAAGGATTATCGGAAGGAAACTGGAATTGACTTTTGGCGGTAAATTGAAGTTTTTTGGTATCGGTGGAGCGCCCCTTGACGGTGAAGTTGAAAAATTTCTCTACGAAGCTCGTTTTCCCTATGGCATTGGGTATGGTTTGACAGAAACAGCTCCCTTGATAGCCGGTAGCAGTGTCGCAAAACATAAAATCGGGATGATCGGGGAACTGGTTGAACATGTTCAGGTTAAGCTGGAGGAAAAAGATCCTGTTACGGGTGTTGGGGAAATTCTTGTCAAGGGTCCCAATGTCATGCTTGGGTATTATAATAATCCAGCGCTCAATGAAGAATGTTTTACATCTGATGGCTATTTCAAGACAGGTGACCTTGGTTATCTGGATAAAAAAAATCGGCTGTCAATCAAGGGACGTACCAAGACAGTAATTTTGGGCTCTGGTGGAGAGAATATCTACCCGGAGAATATCGAGGCCGTCCTCAATAATCAGGGTTTTGTCACTGAATCGCTGGTAGTTCCTGAGGAAGGGGGCTTGCTTGCCTTGGTCAAGATAGACATTGATTCCTATGCAAAAAAAATGGCCTTGAATGTCAATGATGCACGCTCAGAGGCAATGAAATACTTGTCGAGGCTTCGGGATGAGGTAAACAAGGAGCTTAGTGCTTTCAGCAGGATCAGTTCTGTGGAACTTCAGGAAGAACCGTTCCAGCGAACCCCTACACAAAAAATAAAGAGATTCCTGTATTCAAGGAAGAACAATGATTCAACAAAGGACAAGAAATAGGGTTGAGCCTTCTTTTCCGTTATGCTATACCATCGAAAAGGGAATACTATGTCTAATGTTGATATCAGAATCAAGAAAACGGAATCGCTGGCAACTCCAGATGAGCTCATCAAACAATTTCCGGTAGATGAGGCGACTGCAAACTCAATCAATATTTCACGCCAGACAGTCAATGATATTATCAAGGGAAAGGATCATCGCCTACTGGCTATTGTTGGTCCCTGTTCCATTCACGATACAAAGGCTGCCATTGAATATGCGCATAGATTGAAAGATCTTGCCGACAAGGTAAAAGACGAGATGTATATCGTCATGCGTACCTATTTCGAGAAACCCAGGACTATTCTTGGTTGGAAGGGCTTGATTCTCGATCCAAAGATGGACGGTTCCTATGATATTGGCAGTGGCATTGCCATTGCCCGTTCCTTGCTTCTGGATATTGTTTCAATGGGTATGCCTGTTGGTTGTGAGGTCCTTGACCCGATCATTCCCCAGTATATCGACGAACTGATGAGTTGGTCCTCTATTGGAGCTAGGACAACAGAGAGCCAAATTCATAGAAACCTTGCCAGTGGCTTAAGCGTAGCCGTTGGCTTCAAGAACAGTACCAGTGGCGATTTGAGCAATGCTATCAATGCAATCCAATGCGCCTATGCGCCTGCTTCTTTTATTGGAATGGATAGAAAGGGCGCCAGCACCATTTTTCGTACTACTGGCAATGATTGTTGTCATTTGATTCTTCGTGGAGGGGATAATAGCCCGAACTACTATGAAGACGATGTAGAGAATGCCCGGAATATGATGATAAAGGCTGAGTTGAATCCCGCAATAATAATTGATTGCAGTCATGCCAATTCACGAAAAAACTTTGATCGACAAAAACGAGTGTTACGCTCGGTTATTGATCAAGTATGCTGGGGTGAAAAATCAATAAAGGGGTTTATGCTTGAGAGTAATCTTGTGTGCGGGAGCCAAAAAATTCCTGCGGATCTCTCTGATCTCAAGTATGGAGTCTCTATAACAGATGCTTGTCTGGGATGGGATGAAACTGAGCGAGTATTGATGCATTCCTGCAATATGCTTCAGAATGCCCGTTTGAATGACAATCATTCCATGCCGTTATAGGAGGTTTCTATGGTTCCTTCCGTTTTGGTAATTCTTGCCAATGGGTTTGAGGAAATCGAGGCAATCACCCCGATTGATATGTTGAGACGTAGTGGTGCTAACGTAATGGTCGCCGGATTGGATAATCTGGAAATCCTTGGTTCCCATGGTATCCGAGTTACCTGCGATGCACTTCTTTCTGATTGTAATCAGGGCTATGATTGTGTTGTCTGTCCAGGCGGATCTGTTGGTTCTAAGAATCTGGCCGCTTCCTATGCCGTTTTGGAAAAGTGCATTAAAACTGCACAAACGGGTATTGTTGCCTCCATTTGTGCTGCGACTGCCGTTGTCTTGGGTAGGACAGGATTGCTTGAGAGCCATACCGTAACGGGGTATCCGGGGTCGGAAAAAGAGTGCCCTGGTTTGGTCCTTTCCAAAGAAAGGGTTGTGACCGATGGAAATCTAATAACAGCCCAAGGAGCAGGTTGTGCCTTGGAATTTGCCCTGGCAATCATTACGCGATTGTTTGACCAAAAAACAGCAGATAAACTTTCCAAGCAGGTTATCCAGTAAGGAATTCTGATCTGTTCAACTTGATTTTGCAACTTTGAAAAACTCCGGGAATACCATTGTTTCCTGGAGCTTTTTATATCTTTTTTTTGAGTCTTTTCCTATAAGTATTCACTTGTCAGTAATTACATTCCTTTTCCCTTGGCGATTTTTAATGTTAAGCTTGTCATCTGCTATGAGAGGGCTTAGGATAGAGGGGCCTGTCTTTCTTGACGGGTGAACTATGTTAGGAGGATTGCTCATGAAAAGAAACATTGCTCTTCTGTTCATTCTGTCTTTGTGTATGATTGCTTTCCCGCTTTTTGCAACGGGACAAAACGAGGTAACGGTAACGATACTCGAAACAAGTGATATGCACGGGACTTTTGCTCCCTGGGACTATGCCACTGATTCTCCCCTTGATCAAGGTTGGGCCAAGGTTGCAACTGTCATCAAGCAGGAAAGGGTAAAGGATCCCAGTCTCCTGCTTGTCGATAACGGAGATACTTCCCAGGACAATATGATCCAGGAATTTCGTTTTGATGCTGTTCCCCCTGTTGCAAGGGCGCTCAATTTTCTTGGGTACGATGCCTGGGAATTGGGAAACCATGAGTTCAATTTTGAGTTTGAAAACCTCCAGAGAGAAATTGCGGCGGTGAATGCTCCTGTCTTGGGTGGAAATATATACAAGACAGATGGTACCAGATTTGCTCAACCGTATATAATCAAGAGAGTAAACGGTGTAAGGGTTGCCATTATGGGTCTTGCCCCACCACATATCAATCGGTGGGAAGCTTCCGATCCTGCTCATTTCGACAATATGACCTTTACATCCCCTATGGAAGAAACAGGAAAGATCCTCAAGGAACTGGAAGGAAAGGCTGATGTCATCGTTGCCTTGATCCATTATGGTGAGGAGGGGGAGTATGATACCGAGGGAATCCGCGAAGTTGCAGCTAAGTATGGTGATAAAATTTCCGCTTTTCTCATAGGGCATGCCCATTCGACTCTTCAGGAAGTTGAGAGTAATGGTTCGGTTATCGTAGAACCGGGTAGCAAAGGCTCAGGTGTCGGGAAAGTAGAGATTAAGCTGGTTCAGAAAGTATCTGGCGGAAAATGGTTGATCGAAGGCGTAACAGGTTCAGTAATTCCTGTCAAAGGCCAAAAAATCGAAGCTGATCCAGCCTTCCTTGGTGAGTTCAAGTATGTTGACGATAAGAGTCGTGCCATGGCCAATACTGCGGTTGGAAAGGTCGGTGGGAATTTCTTGCCCTCCTTGAATTGGAATGACATCCCTGGTATTCCAACTGCAATCATGCAAGATACTGCGATGGTTGACTTGATCAATGATATCCAATTGGATGCCACAAAGGCTGATGTATCGCTTGCAGCTCTTTTTGATGCGAACAGCGATCTTCCCAAGGGAGATTTCCGCAAGCGTGATGGTGTAAAAATCTACAAGTATGACAATACGCTCATGGCTGTACGTGTGACGGGTAAGCAATTGAAGGCAATCATGGAATTGCAGGCAGGTTCTTTCTTCAATCAGTATAAAAAGGGAGACGTAACCATTTCCTTTAATTCCAAGATTCGCATGTATAATTATGATATGTTCCAAGGTGTTGCCTATGACATCGATGTATCGAAACCTGTGGGGCAACGTATTTGCAACGTGATTTACAAGGGAAAACCTCTTTCTGATTCCCAAGTTCTTGTTCTTGCCCTCAATAATTATAGATATGGTGGATTGTCGTCCAGTGGCTTGATCAGTTCCAAGAGTGAGGACCTTGTCTATAATAGTGGTTTGGCCATCCGTGACCTTATCAGCGATTATGTGGTAAAGCATGGGACTATCATGCCATCTTGCGACAACAACTGGAAACTTATAGGAGCAGACCTTTCCGACAAGGATGCACAGAGAATTTATGCTCTCGTCCGGGATGGGAAAATTATGCTTCCGACCAGCAGCGATGGGAGAACTCCGAATATCGAGGCCTTGAATGCAAATGATCTCAGGATGAAAAAGATCCTTTGATTTTCCTTTGACTGACTTTGCCGGGTGACCTTTTGGGGTTGCCTGGCTTTTTTTGTAGGACACTTATATAAACTTACGAATTTGTATAAATATATTCATAATATAAAGAGAAATAATTCGAAGTCAGTGTTTGAAACTCACTTGACCATTGGAAAACCAACTGATACTTTCTTACTATGAAGTTTTCAACAAAAGGCAGATATTCCCTGGAGACCATGGTGTTCCTTGCTACCAGCGATACAAGTTGCAGTATTCGTTCAATTAGTGACGCTACAGGCATTTCCAGTGGTTATCTGGAGCAACTGATGATACCACTCAGACGCGCTGGACTGGTTGAATCAGAAAGAGGTGTGCAAGGTGGATACAGACTAGCTCGAACGGGTATTACGTGTCTTGATGTGCTGAACGCAAGCGAGGGAAAGTTTCAACCTGTTCCTTGCAATGGTTGCAAGCGCGAGAAATGCAAGACCCATGCGACTTGGTCCTTATTCAAGAATAATGTCAATGAATTTGCTCGAGCTATTACCTTGGAGTCTTTGGCTTCCCATCTGGTGGAATCTGAACAGGGAGGAGGGATATGAAGATTTCCACCCGCGGACGTTATGGGTTGCGGTTACTTGTTGATTTGGCCGAAAATCATCAGGATCATCCTATTGCCCTTTCCCAGGTTGCGGAAAGACAGGGTGTCAGTGAAAAATATCTGCAGCAAGTTGCCTTGATGTTGACCCGTAACGGGGTTCTGGTCTCTGTAAAAGGTGCAGGTGGTGGCTACCTGCTAAAAGATAATCCTTCAGAGATACTGGTGTATGACGTATTGGATATCTTGGAAGGTGGTTTATCGTTCGATGATCCTTCATTTGGTACACAGACAGCTATTCGACGTTGCTTGCATTCTTATTTCTATCAGAAACTTGACCTTCGGATACAGCAGCTTTTTGAGGGAATGACACTTGCAGATATTGTCCAACAAGAAACTTTTTCCTATTCCATATAACGAGTTATTTAGGTAATAAGGATAGGTTGACATTCGGCATGGTTTTAAATACTATTAAACCTATGATAATACTAGGAATTTAGTCCAAGGGAGATATCGTCATGGCTTCAAAAATTTATAACAACATCACAGAGAAAATAGGAAATACGCCATTGGTTCGTATCAATCGCTTAAATGATGGCTATGCCACTGTTTTGGTCAAGGTTGAAAGCTTTAACCCACTTTCCAGTGTAAAGGACAGAATTGCCTTTGGCATGGTGGAAGGCGCAGAGAAAAGTGGTAAACTTACCAAGGGTTCCGTACTGGTGGAACCGACAAGTGGAAATACAGGAGTAGGCCTTGCTTTTGTTGCTGCGGTAAAAGGGTATCGCTTGATCATCACCATGCCAGAGACCATGAGTGTGGAACGAAGGAAGCTTCTCTCTGCACTTGGTGCGGAACTGGTCTTGACCGAGGGAACCTTGGGAATGAAAGGTGCTATTGAAAAAGCAAACGAGATTGCTGCAAGTATTCCCAATTCCTTTATTCCTTCCCAATTTTCGAATCCTGATAATCCTAAGGTCCATTATGACACCACTGGCCCTGAAATTTGGGAAGATTCAGGACACAACGTGGATATTTTTGTTGCAGGAATCGGTACCGGTGGAACAATCTCAGGGGTAGGTAAATATCTCAAAGAAGTAAATCCAGCGATCAAGATAGTGGGTATCGAACCCTTGACCAGCCCTGTCTTGAGTGCAGGGCATGCAGGGCCTCACAAAATACAAGGCATAGGTGCAGGTTTTATTCCCGAGGTACTTGATCAATCAGTAATCGATGAAGTCTATACCTCCGAGGATGCCAAGGCAGGGGAAACCGCCAGACAGGCTGCCAAGCAGGAAGGTTTACTCATTGGCATCTCTTCTGGGGCTGCTCTGGAGGCAGCTATTTCTCTTTCTCGAAGAAAGGAAAATGAGGGAAAAACCATAGTTGCCTTACTTCCTGATACCGGGGAACGGTATCTTTCCACCTGGTTGTTCTCAGAAGCCTGAACTCAGGAAACTAGCAGAGATCAATGAATTCAGGGATAAGATGGCCTGACTCGTCGAATGTTTTCCCCATACGGAGGGAAAACTTGCAATCCAAGGGGAATCCAAAGATATTCTCAATAAAAAAGGCCTCAGAGCATCGAACCTTGAAAATTCCGATGCTTTGATTGGCCTTTTTTGTATGGAGGCTTGTCTGGGAAAGTTTTATAAGGTTCGCCAAATCTTTTTCGGTTGCAACGTCCACCATGGTTTTTGTCAACGGATCAAAAAGAAAGCCCTCCGCTTGTTTCCAAAGGTTCTCTTCTTTTGAGGAGACGGAAAGCAAGAGTGAAACTCCGCTGTTCCAATCGACGGCAATCAAGGCAAATTTGGTTTTTGCTTTCTCGACCTCTTCTGCGACATCCAATACCCTGCATTGAAGTGGAAAGTTGCTTGCATTGAATTTTTTCTGTAAAATGGTTCGCCCTTCAAGAAATAGGTCCCCAAAACTATATGGTTCGCAAAGCACTTGTTCCCGATTGGGAAGGGATCGAAGTATTTTCCCGATTACTGAGATATCTTCCTGGGAAAAGGTTGCCAAGATGGATTGTTTTGTAAAGGTGATATGGGCATACCTACTGAGAATTCTGTGAATTCTTTCTGTTTCATCAGAAGTCCCAATGATTCGTGTCATACAAGAGGGGATTGTAGGTTGTCTTGTCTGCATAGGTATGGTCTTTTCCTTCACTCCAAGAATACTGCCAGAAGTGGAAAATATCTATCAGAAATACTGAAAAATGACGAAAATGCATCATATAAATGATAGTTTTATGTCAAATTTGGAATTTCAGGGGATTTGCAAGCAGCGGAATAAAAAAGGAGTAAATGAAAACCCTGTATCTGAATTTTTTGAAACCTTGTCAACAAAGAGGCAACTTGATACAGTACGTGTATGGAACATGTTGTACTTGATTTGCAAACCACGCTGTTTTGCGGACAGAGTTTTGGTTGGCTGCAAGAAGGTGATACCTATAGTGCGGTTTTGGATGGAAAACTGGTCCGTATCCGTCAGGAAAACATTCTTGAAAAGTGTTCCCAGGACCTTTTTCTCCAACATTATTTTGATATGGATTGGGAGTATCTTAAGGCTGAGTCTTACCTGGGTTCCTTGGGCTATCCGATGGCAGATGCCGTTGCTCATGCTCAGGGATTGCATATATTGAATCAGGATCCTTGGGAAGTTCTGATAGGTTTTATACTGAGCCAGAATAATAATATCAAACGGATTACCCAGATGTTCCAAAAGCTGGGGAAAGAGTACGGTACTCAAGTGGAATCCGGGCGATATTCCTTTCCCACCCAGAAGCAACTTCAAAAAGCGACTGAAACTGAGTTGCGTGCTCTTGGAATGGGATTCCGCGCTCCTTATATCCTGGACGCCATTCAAAAAAGCTCTTTGCTTGATACAATTCCTCTTTTGGAGTTTGAAGACGCGCTCTTGCAATTGATGACAATTCGAGGAGTTGGTCGCAAGGTCGGTTCCTGTGTCCTTCTTTATGGTTATCATCGAATGGAAGCTTTTCCAATGGATACTTGGATGAAAAAGGCAATGGCTCGTTGGTATCCGCATGAAACCAGTGAAATCTTTTCTCCCTATGCAGCCTTGGCACAACAATATCTTTTCCATTATGTGAGAACCTTGGAGGAGTCCTGATGCAAATCAAGGTAATCGGCATACGTTTAGATCAGATGACTCCCTCAGCTCGTACCTCCTTTCTCTTTTCTCCAAAGCAATTGATTGATGCAACGGTAAAGGTGAAAAAACAAACCAACAGTTGTGCAACAGTCATTCTTTGTACGTGCGACAGAATAGAGGTCTGGTGTCTTGATAGTTCAATTTCCGCCTATGAACCAATGTGCAGGGAACTATCTCTTTCTCCTCTTGCCTGGAAGTCCTATTTTTATGAAAAAGAAGGGACCTCCTCAGTGAGATATCTGTACGAGCTTGCTTGCGGTCTTCATTCCCCGTTGTTTGGCGAAGATCTGATTATCAGCCAATTGAGGGAATCGATTCTTCGCTCGCGACAGTGTGGTTGTACCACCTCTGTATTGGAACAACTTTTCAAAGGGGCCATTACCGTGGCCAAGAAAGTACAATCTACCATCAATCTCACTTTACCCGAAAAAACCATTGCCCTTGCAGTACGGCATCTTCTGGAAATCGAAGGAAAAGTGCCTTCTAATCTGGGTATCCTGATTATCGGAAGCAGTGGATTGGCTCGGTTGGTTGCTCAGGAACTGCTTTGCCTGAAAGTGCCGATTACCATGACGATCAGGGACCTGGAAAAAGCTGATTTCTTGATACCGAATGGGGTTTCCAGAGCTTTGTATGACGAACGTTTTTCCTATTTTTCAGAGGTTGGTGTCGTTATAAGTGCCACCAAGGGGTTGGGCTATACCTTGTGCGAGGGTGATGCTACAGCTCCTCTTTTGTATATTGATCTCTCCAATCCTCCTGATATAGATCCTGCAGTAGGCAAGCTTGCTGGCAAAACTTTATATACACTCAAGGATCTTGATTGTAGGTTGCCTGAGCGGGAAAAAGCGGTAGAACAAGCAAATCGTTTGATTGACCAGGCCCTTGATTTATTTTTCGCTTGGTTTCAGGCAAGATCGAAGATAGCTGGTATACAGGAAATGAGCGAGGAAGCGGCGAACAGTCTGCTCTTTCGTCTTTACGCTCCGCTTTCACATCTTAATCTTGATCCTATTCAGTTATCTGAGTTTAGGAATGTGTTGAAAGAGACAGCAAGAAAGGCTTTTGCTCATGAACTTTATGCACAGGGAAAAATGCTTCATCCCTTGATCTCCCTGGATTTGAGTCATGTCCTGGAAAATTCTAAAGCTTCCTATCCTGGGGATCCAGATATTGTTCTTGAAACGGTGGCGACAGTGGAACAGGAAGGTTATCGCGTAAAAAAAATACAACTGGGAAGCCATAGTGGAACACATCTCGATAGTCCTGGTCATATGTTCTCTTCAGGAAAGACGCTTGATGAATTTTCTATGACAACTTTCTTTGCAAAGGGTTTCGTACTCGATTGCAAGGGGGTATCTGTGATTGATAAGGAACTTGTAAAGGATATTCCCACTGAGATTACTTGTGTCCTGTTCTCTACTGGCTGGGAAGCCTATTGGAATACTGAACGATATCAAGCAGGATTCCCTCTTTTGAACATCGAGGCCGTGGACTTTCTCCTTGAGCGGGGAATAACCCTTTTTGGTTTTGATTGCATGAGCTGCGATGATGAAAAAGAAGAGGACTTCCCGATTCACCGGAAAATCCTCTCGAAAGATTGTCTTGTTCTTGAAAATTTATGTAATTTGCGTACCTTGGTCGGAAAATGCATCGATTTGACAGCGTTGCCACTTTCAGTAAAAGATAGCGATGGCTGTCCCGCCAGAGTTGTGGCGTCCTTCCGTGATTAAGCGATTCTAGAAAACTTTGAAGGTGTTTTCAAAGACTTTCTTCTTTCCCTTTTCGAGAAACATGGTCTCTTTCATATCCTTGAGTTCCAAGGGTCTGGTGGTGTCGCCGAAGGACCACATAGGTTCCAGGCAGACATATTGTCCATGTTTGGGGGAACAAGTCCAGATTACAAAAGTCGGAAAATCATTTCTTTCGACCCGTACCCCGTGCTTTCCGCTCTTGCAACGGAGGGTAATGCTCTTTGATCGTAAGTTTTCAAGAATAATGGGGCCTTTATCTGTTTCAATACGCGACAAATCGAGTAAGGACGTATTGTCCAGGAAATTTTTTTCCGTAACGAATACTCCATTGACAGGATATTTTCTGTCAGTGGTTTCCCTCTTTGTGAATTCCACCTGGTATTGTTCAAGGGAAGTTTCCTTGCCATTCATGTCAAGGCTGAAGGCAGGATGCCAGCCAAAGCTAAAATACTGATCATCCTTGGCCAATATCTGCGCACGGGCACTGTAGCCATCGTTGAGGAGTGTGTAGGTGACCATGAGAGAAAAACCAAAGGGATACATGGCTTTGGTTTGCTCATTGTCTTCCAGAAGAAATACTGCATGGGTATCATCATTTTCCAGAACTGCAAATTCCATGTCACGGGCAAACCCATTGTTTGACATTGGGTAGGTTTTGCCATTCACGGAAATCATATTTTCTTTGGTGGGGCCGGTCATTGGGAAAAGTAGGGGAGCATGCCTGAACCAATATTCCTTGTCTCCGTTCCAGATATATTCTCGATTGTCTTGTATGTTTTTAAGCGATTGGGGCTCTGCTCCGAGAGTTGCTATTTCCATGGAAAAAGTTCCGTTTTGTAAATAAACCATACTACCTCCTAAAAAATGAAACATTGTTTTGAAATAATAATAGAAATAATTTGTATAAGACGCAAGAGGAAGATTCAGATTTTCCAAGAAACCTAAAATATGGTATACTATGCGCAGTGGAGGAACCTGCATATGGATAATAAAACAGTATTTACTCTTGGCAGACAGTTCGGAAGCGGTGGAAGACAGGTAGGGAGAACCTTGGCAAAGAGACTTGGGATTCCGTTTTATGATAAGGAACTTGTTGCATTGAGCGCTCAGGATAGCGGTTTGAGCGAAGCTTTGTTTGCCAATGCAGACGAAAAGGCAACAAGTAGCATCTTCTATTCGCTGGTGATGGGAAACTATCCAATGGCCAGTGGTGCTCTTGGCGTAACCGAGATGCCCTTGAATGACCAGTTATTCCTCATCCAATGCAAGACAATAAAGAAGCTGGCAGAAACAGGTCCTTGTGTCATTGTAGGGCGTTGTGCCGACTATATTCTCAGGGATATGGAGAATGTCTTGAATATCTTTGTCCATGCTTCAATAGAGAACAGAAAAGAGCGTGCCATCCGGGTGTATCAGGTGGAAGAGGCCAAAGCCGAGGATGTCTGTCTCAAGGCGGACAAGCAACGAGCCAATTTTTATAATTATTACAGTGATCGCAAATGGGGCATGTGCCGCACGTACGATTTGAGCCTGGACAGTGGTAAAATTGGAATTGAGGGTTGTGCCGAGCAAATCATTGCCTTTGAAAAAACCTGGAGCAGTCATAAGGGAAAGGGTATCTGATGATTTTTGATGTCTTGGATAATTTGGAGTGGTACCAGAAACAATATCCTTCTGTTGCGCGATTGATTGATATTATGGATCGAAGCCTACCGTATGAGGATGCCGATGGCACCTATTGTGTCGATGGCATCGAGTACGCTGTATCCTCCTATATTTCACACTCCGATGGTCCCATTGAGGAAGCTTCTTTTGATTGCATGCATATTGTCTTGGAAGGTGAGGAGATGATTGCCCTGGAAGAAGAAGGCATTCCCTCAGTGGTTGCCTTGGCAATTCCCGGGCGCTTCATATTGCTGGAGAAAGGCGAGCATTATAAGCCTTCCTTGCAAAATGGAGTCCCTCAACAGGTAAAGAAGGTAATTTTTACGCTTGCAGGGCCTCGGCCCTGAAGCGCTCCCTTTTCCTCCAGAGATGGGAAATCATGAATTTTTCACCATCCTTGGAATTTCCGTCTTGTATTGCTTGCACCAATTTGCGATGTTCGGCCTGAGTTTTCTTGAATCCTGCTTTGTTGATTTCCTGAAAAGAAAGCAAGGCTATTTCATTTAAATTGAGCCTTCCATACATTTGATCGAGCAAGGTATTCTTTGCCAGTTGCACAAGTTTGAGATGGAACTGATAGTGAAGACTTGTGAAAGACTGCATGTCGTGCTGGTCATTTTCCCAAATTGTATCCATTTGATTGAGTATACTTTCCAATTCAGAGGTATTTACAAGGTTATCGCAATCGAGCCGCATTGCAAGTGCCTCAAGATAGGTGCGAACCTCAGTTAACTGTTGGTAATCATTGATGGTCGAGGCTTTTATATAACTTCCACTATGGGGAATGATTACAATGAAACCATTCTGTTCCAATCGTTTCAAGGCCTCTCTGACAGGGGTTCTGGAGCAATGGAAATCATTGGCCAAAGTGTTTTCCGAAAGTTTCTCACCATTGTTCAAGGTTCCTTGAAGAATCTTGAAGCGAAGTGTCTGGTAGATTGTTTCAATAAGGGAAGTGTTTTTCTCTTCATGCATAATAGGACAGAGTATACCCAAAGGATTGTGTCGTGAGAAGTAGAAAAACGGCTTGAATACAAGCTTCCTTTAATGTAATTTTCCGATAAAAAAACCTCTCATGGTTTGCAATGAGAGGTTTCTTTATAAAAACAGGAAAATGATTAGTTGGTTGCAGGAGTTGTAACAGCAGCGGCAGGTGTCGTAGTTGCTGTTGCAGGAGGATCGATACCAACAAGCTCAATATCAAAGACCAACAAGGAATTGGGCTCGATTTTCTGGGTTCCTTCTTCGCCATACCCAAGGGTAGGATGAATCCAGCATCTGATTTGGCTACCGGTATTCATGTTGAGCAGCGCTTCCTGAAAACCAGGAATGACCTGGGATACTCCAAAGTGGGCAGTTGTGCCGGAATCATAGGAGCTCTCAACAACCGTGCCATCAGATAATTGAAGCTGATAATTGACTTCGACTGTATCGGTAGCTGCAGGTTTCGGACCTGTGCCAGCGACCTGTATCTGATATTGGAGACCACTGTCGGTGGTGATGACGCCTTCATTGCTCTTGTTTTGTGCAAGATAATCTTCAGCCTTTGCAAGGTTTTCAACTTTGGCCTTGGCTGACCATTCTGCATATTCCTTTTCAATCTTTGCCTGATATTCAGAAAAAGCACTCTGCATTTCCTCATCGGTAAGCAAGGTTGGATTTGTATAGGCAAAATCCATTATTCCTGCGATGTAAAAATCAGAATTGAGTTCAATGCCTTGTGCTACCATATTGTAGGCTAACAGATACCCATAAGCATAACTGAAGGCATCAGTGGCATCCTCACTGACGGTAAGTGCATTGATTGTATCCAAACTTTCTGCAGGACCAAAATCAGTAGGAGCCTTTCCTGCATTCCAGACGGTGGATTGGTAGGTATCGATATTTGTATACATCTCATCAAGGGTATAAGAACCTGGTACCTTCTGAGTTGCGGAGGCAAGTCCATCCAAGGAGCCCTTGATATAATATCCTCCATGGAAGAAGAGGTTTTGGTTGGCAAAGGATTGGAGAAGAAGATAGCCATAGGTGTAGCTGAAACGTTCAGCAAGGGTCTGGGGAACTTCCATCAGGGAACCGCTGATTGAAAGATCCTTGATCTTCATGGCAACAAGAGGATTGATATATCTGATTGTTTGGGCAACTTCGGCCTGGGCAACTGTTTCGATATAGTCACCGGATGAAAGGGAAGCAATAGGATAACTGCTTACCGTATTTTTATCTGTAGAAAAAACAACGCGGTTGCCTTCTTCTGTGCGGACAGTTATTACGGGAACTGAGTCAGCAGAACTGATTGATATGATTCTACCAGTTACTGCATTCGGAGCCGTTTCTTTCATTCCTGCTGCAAACAATACAGGGACAACGAGCGTCATGGTAAAAAACGCCATGGCACACTTTGCTAATTTGCTTCTGTTCATGTTTATTCCTTTATTTTTTTCTAGAAAATAGATTTCTACCTATTTGTCTAATGTAAGTTCTCTTTGTCCAATCGTCAATGACTCTTTTTAGAAAAAGTTCTTGCCATAAACTTGTAATTCCTATCCAGTAAAATAAATAAGGCATTTTTTGTATTTTTATGAACTTTGTGAAATTGGTTGAAAAGTTGTTTTTTGCATGCTACTGTACGAACAAAGAGGAACCGATAATGCCAATGATTTCCCAAGAGAATGCTACACAAAAAGATATTGCGCTCTTATATGAGACAGTGCGTATTGCCCACGAGGCAAAGGAAAAGGGAAACCATCCTTTCGGAGCTTTGCTTGCCGATGCAAATGGAAATATTCTGCTAGAACAGGGCAATGATCACCTTGGCGGAGGCGCTGCAATGCATGCCGAAACTGCCTTGATGCTCAAAGCCGGGAAACTCTACAGTCCTGAGTTTTTATCTACCTGCAGTCTCTATACTTCAGCAGAACCCTGTGTGATGTGTTGCGGTGCCATGTATTGGACAAATGTCCGTCGCTTGGTATTTGGTATTACCGAAAAACAATTGCTCTCCTTGACCGGAAGCAATGATCAAAATCCAACTTTTGACCTTCCAGCAGGGGAAGTGCTTTCCCATGGGCAAAAGGATATGGTGATCGTAGGCCCGGTATCTGATGCCAATTTGGTGAATGCCATCATTGAGGATCATCTTGGGTTTTGGAATAACTGATGATAACCCTTCCGTATCTGTTGCAAAAAGAGAATATCTGTCGGTTTGAGGATGCTACCTTTTTTATTGGGGATAGAAGGGTTTTTCCGTTTGAAAAAGCCTTTGTACAATGCTTCTCTGTAGAAGAGATAGCTGAGAGTCTCAAAAAGATGGTAACCCAAGGGGGAGGGCCGCTCCAAGTTGCCTTGACCACCCTTTCCTACTGTGGGCACAGAATGGAACAGGGAACGATGAATGCCAACATTTCTACTTTTTCCGAGGCCGTCGCCTGTTTGGTTTCTGCTAGGCCAACCAATACCACCATGGCAAGGGTCCTTGTCGAATTGCTAGAACAGATTACTCTCCTTTTCCAAAAGAATGGCACTATACACGATATAGCTCGGGCCATCGATGATTTGGTTCTGGAAAAGGAACGCTATTTTGATAATATCTATCATTTCATGGGGCAATTGGGATCATCGCTGCTGACCAATGGTGATACTATCCTGACAACCTGCTTTGCTGAGCATACGTTTCTTCTGAGCCTAGCCTATGCAAAGGAAGCTGGTAAGGAAGTCTCCGTCCTGGCCTGTGAAACCAGACCCTATTTACAAGGGGCGCGTTTGACAGCGCCCTCTCTCAGGGAATTGGGAATTCCTGTCAAATTGATTACCGATGGAATGGGAGCAAATTTGCTTTCCCGTGGAAAAGTAAATTTGTATTTTACCGCCGCTGATGTCGTTTGCATGGATGGAACTGTGGTAAATAAGATTGGTACCCTGTCCAACGCTATCGCCTGCGCCTATTACCATATTCCGTATTATGCATTCAGTATTTCACCCGATCGTACGAAACTGGATTCCTCGACGTTGCAAATAGAAGAAAGATCTGGTAGGGAAGTGACGCATTGTCTGGGTTCACGTATTACCGAAGAAGGAATAGAGGCTTTATATCCTTCTTTTGATATAGTCCCTCATTCCTTGGTTGAAGGCCTTGTAACACCCAAGGGAATTCTCAAGCCAAGTGATTTGTCAGGAGCATATCTATGAAAGCAATAATTGGGGGAACAGGAGTCGATTCCCTGCCCGGGATCGAAGCGGAAAGAACACTGGTTTCCACTCCCTATGGGGAAGTGGAACTCTTTAAGGGAAGAGGCAAGGATGCCTCCCTGGTCTTTCTTCCTCGTCATGGGTCGAATCATGAGGTTCCTCCCCACCTGATAAACTATCGGGCAAATATCAAGGCCCTGGCACTTCTTGGAGTCACTAAAGCTATAGGAATCTATGCGGTAGGTTCCATCTCGAATCTCTTGCAACCAGGCAAGATTGGTATTGTCGAGGATTTTATCGATATGACTGGGGGAGGACGGAACCATACCTTTTTTACCGGCGGTAAAGAATTGGTACGACATGTAGCCATGGACTGTGCTTTCGACCCTGCCTTGAATGCCGCTCTCCTGGATGGTGATTCCTCCTTGGTGACAGGTGGTGTCTACTGTTGTACGAATGGACCTCGTCTGGAGACTCCTGCAGAGATCAGATGCTACGGAAGGCTCGGTGCTGACTATGTGGGCATGACGTGCGCGACAGAGGCTTCCTTGGCAAAGGAAGCGGGTCTTCGGTTTGCAGGCTTGGCCTATAGTATTAATTGGGCCGCAGGGGTAGAAGGGAATACCGTGCAATTCATTGATGATTGTGCGATAGAGAAATTGAAAGACCATATGACAAACATATGTCTTCTTGCCTTGGGTGATGACCATGATAAAAACGACTGATATCGTGATAAGGGAAGCTGAGGGTTCCGATGCTTCAAGGCTTCTGGATTATCTGATGAAGATCGGAAAAGAGAGCCAAAACTTGGTTATCGATGAAAAGGGTTTACCCTCTACCCTTGAACAGGAGATTGCTTTCCTTGAAGCAAGGAAAGGTGCATCCAATTCCATCATGCTGCTTGCTTGTTGCAACGACCAGATAGTGGGAACTACCAATTGTGAGGCTTCCCTTCGCTCTCGTATATGTCATGGTGGTGAAATCGGAATATCGGTTGCCAAGGATTTCTGGGGAATGGGAATCGGAACCAAATTACTCGATGCCTTGATTACCTGGGCAAAAAGACAGGAGACAGGGTTGAGTAAGCTGAGTCTCGAGGTGCGTCAGGATAATGAACGTGCCCTTAATCTCTACAGGAAATTTGGCTTTGTCGAGGAAGGGAAGATCAGCAGGCTTTTACGCATAGACGGAGTCTATTATGATGGTGTGCGTATGGTCCTTCTCTGGTCTTGAGATTTCTCTCTGGGTTTATAGCGAGGCGTTCATGAACATATTGTCTTTAAGCAAAACCAATTGTTATGTTCTTAGAAGTAAGGAGGGAACTCTCCTTATCGACACCGGTTATAGCTATGATAAAAAGCGATTCCTTTCATTATGCAAGAAACAAGGCATCAGTTGCAGTGATATCGACTATGTTTTTCTTACCCACCATCACGATGATCATTGTGGGTTGGTGAATTTTCTGGTTGAACAGAACCCTCGAATCAGGGTGGTGATGCATGGACTTTGTGCTGATTTGGTGGCCAAGGGAGTCAATGCGACCGAATACGGCGGAAAGTGGGCTTCTCCTACCATGAAAGTCCTTGCCGGTATGTATGGCAAGCTTGATCGGAATTGGACTCTTTCCTTTCCTGCCTACCAGGTCAGAGAAATTGATATCCTTCTGGATTTTCCTACACCCTCCATCTCCCGGCTCGGATATACCATTATTTTTACTCCTGGTCATACCCCTGATTCCATCAGCTTGTTGGATGATGAAGGCAACCTTTTTGTCGGGGATGCAGCCTCCAATTATTTACAATTTGCACAAACCAGGTATGCACCTCCCTTTTTGACTGATCTTAAGCAGTTTTATCTAAGTTGGGAGACTCTTTTGACTTTTCCCGTACATCGAATCTATCCTGCCCATGGCAAGAGTTTTGCCCCAGGGGCCTTACGGAAAAACCTCAACGCCTTGAAAGAGGAACATCTTCCCCTGTATATCATAAAGTAGATAGTTCTTTACTTTCGTATGGTCGCAAAAAAGGCTGCCTCTGTGGAGACAGCCCATTTGAAAATTGAATTTTTAGTCTTCCAGTGCCTGAAATCGATCAAATTCAGCAAAAACTTCTTTATCAGGATTTTTTTCCAGTAAGCTGAATACAATCATGAGGATGGAGGCAATGATGAAGCCAGGAAGCAATTCGTAGATATCGAAGATACCCCCGGAGAGTTGTTTCCAGAGTACGACAGTGATGAATCCTCCTACCATGGCAGCTATGGCCCCGTTCTTGGAAGATCTTCTCCAGAACAAACTGGCAATGACGACAGGACCAAAAGTTGCACCGAAGCCAGCCCAGGCATAGCTGACGATGTCAAATATGGAACTCGTCGGGTCCATTGCCAGAAAAATGGCAATGATTGCTATGACCAAAACGGTAATTCTGCTCACCATCAAGGTTTCCTTGTCTGAGGCATCCTTACGGATAAAAGCCTTGTATACATCCTTGCTGAAAGCAGAGGCGGCAACGAGCAACTGGCTATCCGAGGTGCTCATGCTTGCAGCAAGGATGGCGCAAAGGAAGATTCCCGCAATAAAGGTCGGGAATATGTTTTGCATGCTTGCAATGAAAACTGCTTCAGCGGCGCTCTGGCTTTCATAGACCATAGGAAGCAGAAAAATTTTTCCGATGACTCCGACGATCAGAGCTGCTGCCATTGCTATGGTAACCCATACCATGGCAATGCGTCTTGAGGTCTTGACCTCCTCATTGCTTCGAATGGACATGAAACGAACCAGGATATGAGGCATTCCAAAATAGCCCAGACCCCAGGAAAGGGCTGAGATGATATCAATGGCACCATATTTTGTTCCTGGTGCAGATGTAAACGGATTAAGGAATTGCTGACCAAATGATCCTAACTTGGAAATAGCCTCTCCAGGTCCTCCGCATTTGATCGTAGCTATGATAGCGGTCAAGGACAGTGCAATGAACATAAGCGAACCTTGGAAGAAGTCCGTGGTTACGACGGCAAGGTAGCCGCCGAGTAGCGTATATCCTAAAATGACAACAACCCCTAGCAATAAGGCAATATAATAATTCAAGCCAAAGACGGCAGTGAAAAGCTTGGCACTGGCAAGGAAGCCGCTGGCGGTATACACAACAAAGAATACAATGATCAACATAGAGCTGATGGTTTTGAGGATATTTGAATTATCATGGAAACGGTTTGCAAGGAACTCTGGAATGGTAATGGAATCCTTGGCATGAATGGAATACTTGCGTATTCTTTTTGCAACGAAGAACCAATTGAGATACGTTCCTATAATAAGCCCAGCGGCTGTCCAGAAGGCTTCCTTGAGACCGGTAAAATATGCAACCCCGGGCAGACCCATCAAAAGCCAGCCAGACATATCGGAGGCTTCGGCACTCAAGGCTGTAAACCAGGGACCGACAGAGCGACCTCCAAGAAAATAATCGCTGGTACTGTTGGTTTTTCTATACGTATAGATGCCAATGCCAATCATTGAACCCAGGTATAGTACAAATGCAACAATAGTAATCAAGTTATTGCTATTCATAGAAACTCCCCCTAAGAAAAATATTGCCTCAGAGTACCTGTTCCAAATGTGGTTGGCAAGCGAATTCTAAAAAACAATACGTATTTATTGCATAAATATGCGTTATATTACATCTGATACCTGATTGTTTGCCAAATATTGTTATATTTTTCCAAGTCGATACCCAAATCCATGATGTTGTCGGAGTTCTTCATATCTTCGGCAGTAAAGAAATAATTATGATTTTTCATATACTTTTCAGCTTTCGTATTGGTAGTGGGAGGAAAGCCGAATTCATCGAGGAATTCTGCATATATTTCTGGACGATGGATGAAATTGATGAATTTCAATGCAGAATCATAGTTTCTTGAACCCTTGGGAATGACCATGTTGTCGATATACATCATACCACCTTCCGGGGGTATGAAAAAATCGATATCGCCCCATTTTTCCTCGGGAATCTCGGAAAAAACATTCTCTGGATAACATTGGGATACCCAGAATTCACCTCGTGCAAAGGATTTTGCAAAGGATTCGGAGTCAAACTTTACGATATTTGGTTTCCACTCATTGACGATCAAGTCAAGTGCCTGTTGCAGTTGGGCCTCATCGGTGGTATTGCCGCTATATCCAAGATATTTGAGTGCGCCACCCATTACCTCGCGCATATCGTCAAGCATGGACATGCGACCTGCCATTCTTTTGTCGGCAAAAATCGACCAATCCTTGTTGTAATTTGCCGGGGCATAGGCCTTGTTTACCGCAATTCCGCTAGAACCCATGAAATAGGGGACAGAATAACGAAAATTGCTATCGTAGGTAGCCTTTTCTTTGATAAGAGGGTTGATGTACTTGAGATTCGGGACCTTGGAATGGTCAATTTCCTCAAGCATTCCCAACTTTATCATGATAGAGGTATAATCGGAAGAGGGAAAGATAATGTCGTACCCTTCATTTCCCCCGGCCATGACTTTTGCAAACATTTCTTCATTTGAGGCAAAATTGTCAATGATGACATCAATGCCCGTTTCTTTTTCAAACTGCTCTATCACCGAGTCCGGTGTGTAATAGGTCCAGTTATATAAATAAAGCTTTCCGTTTACCAGATTACTCTTTTTGCAACCGATTAAGGCCATGGATGCAATAAGGGAACAGAGTACCAGCATCCGAATGTTTGTTTTGTGCATGTCGCACCTCCTGAAAAGCCTCCGAAGCTTAGCTGCTCGCAGCCACAGTCTTAAGGAACCTTCTAAAGATGAATGCAATGATCATAGTCCCGAGTATCATGACGAACGACAGTGCGTTGATAACCGGGGATACGCCGTAACGAATCATTGAATATACATATAGGGGGAGTGTACCCGAACCAGGCCCGGATACGAAGAACGTTATGACAAAGTCCTCGAGGGACATAGTAACACACATCAAGAATCCTGACAGAACTGCCGGAAGGATTGTCGGTACAATGACCTTGCTGAGAGTCTGGGACTCATTTGCACCAAGATCCCTGGCAGCCTCAATGGTTGAAAAATCAAATTCATCCAGTCTTGCCGAAACCATCATGAAGACGAACGGGAGATTGAAGGTCGTATGGGCAACAAAAATAGTAAACAAGCCAAGACGGATCTTGACAGCCGAAAAGAATATCAACATTGAAATACCGATGATAACTTCAGGCAATACCATCGGCAAATAGCTTATCGTCGTAATATAGGAACGTCCCCGGAACCTATACCATTTGATGCCGATGGAGGCAAGAGTTCCCAAAAGGGTAGCCGTTATGCTACTGGTCAAGGCTATGATAAGGCTGTTTTTGAAGGCGGCCCACAGCGACGGGCTTTCAAAGATCAGCTTTTCGTACCATACGAGCGAAGCATGATCCCATTCCATACCCTTGGTGCTGTTGAATGAGTAAGTCACGACAACAAATAGTGGAATAAAGAGAAAAATAATGATCAGTGTCAATACAATATAGGAAAAAGAGACCTTGTGGCCTTTGTTGTAGCTATGATAGTTCATTTTGCACCTCGTATCAGGTGGTGACGACGTATGTTCTGTTCAAGATTTTCCTGGGTATTCTTCTTCCCGGAACCTTCTTTTTGGGACTGTTCCCTTTTTCCGTTGTATAGCATCCAGAAAACCCCGACTAAGGAAATCATGGTCAATACCATGGAAAAAGCAGAGGCAAGAGGCCAGTTACGAGTTTTGGAAACTTGGTCTACGATGATATTTCCTATCATGGTTGACTCTTTTCCACCAACGAGCAACGGGACCGTATAAGCTCCGAATATCGGGATGAAAGTAAAGATGAAGGCGGTGCTCAATCCACTTTTGATGTTGGGGAACATGACTCTTATAATTGCACCCAGCTTGGTGGCTCCCAGATCGCGGGCCGCATCGAGAAGGGCGAAATCAAACTTATCGATCGTCGTAAATAGGGGAAGTATGGCAAACGGCAGATACATGTAGATCAATACAAGTATGACTGCCCCATTGTTGTAAATCATATGCATTCCATGATCCAGAATTCCCATTTTTATCAAGAGTGTATTGATGAATCCTTCTGTGGAAAGGATTGATATCCAGGCATATATCCTGATGAGGGAATTGGTCCAGAAGGGAATAATGATCAGGAATAGAAGCAAGGTCTGATGTTTGCTTTTTGCCATGGCATATCCGCAGGGGATTGCTATCAGCAAGCAAATGAAGGTTGAAACTACACTGATCCAGAGAGTCCTTATTACAACCTTCCCAAAACTCGGGTTGAACATTTGTCTATACGCCTCAAGGGTGAATTTCCATTCAACCCCTCCGTAGAGCCCGCGTTTCAGAAAGCTATATAATATGATTATTCCAAGTGGAATGGTAAAAAAGAAAGTGAACCACAAACCCATTGGATAGGAGTAGGTCGTTCCCAATATTCTTTCCCGGTCCTTTGGCTTACGATACTGCTTCATTTATCGATTTCCTTGACCAGGTAGCCATCAGCTGCGGTCCAGCTGACAAAGACCTTGTCTTTCCAACTGATTTCAGGTCCATCGTCAAGAAAGGCCGTATGTTGCTTGAAGACCTTGATGATGCTGTGCTGTTCATTTTCAAGTCGCACATAGAATTTTGACTGGAATCCTGAATAGACGGGTTCATCTACCATTCCGCAATAGGTGTTCAGTTCCTTGTTCGAAATACGGGGAGCTTCTGCGGTAATCCTGACCTTCTCGGGTCTGACTGTGAAATCAAATTTCGCACCAATGGGTTGTGGATCATAATCGGTAACTGAAACGATTCCCCCGAGATCCGGTACATCGCATCGGAGAAGATATTCCTTCTCAGAAGGTTCACAGGATAAAATGGTGCAAGGAAACATGTTTGATTCACCTATGAATTGGGCAACGAATCTGGTTGCCGGAGCCTCATAGATTTCATAAGGAGTCCCGATTTGCAATACCTTGCCTTTATTCATGACAGCTATACGGTCTGAAACCGAAAGTGCTTCACTTTGGTCATGGGTAACGTAAATAAAGGTAATGCCTACCTTATCATGAAGTTCATCGAGTTCAACAAGCAGGTTTTGGCGGAGTTTTGCATCAAGTGCGGAAAGCGGTTCATCCAGAAGCAGCACCCTTGGTTCGTTTATAAGGGCACGAGCAATGGCAACACGTTGTTTTTGACCACCGCTAAGCATGGATGGTTTTTTGGCAATATGATCGTCCAATTGGACGAGGTGTACGTATTCCCTGACTTTCCTGTCTATTTCGTCTTTCTTGATATGTCTGAGGCGGAGAGGAAAGGCTATATTTTCATAAACTGTAAGATGGGGGAACAAGGCATAGGTTTGAAATACCGTATTGGACTGACGTTTGTCTGGTGCCAAGGGAAGTATGTCCTTTCCATCGAACTCTACTGTTCCATTATCTGGGTAATCAAACCCAGCGATAATCCGTAACAATGTGGTTTTACCACATCCCGAAGGTCCGAGAAGGGAAAAGAATTCACCTTTCTTGATCTGGACGCTCACTTCATCGAGAGCCTTGAAATCCCCATAGGCACGGGAGACCTGGCCAACTGTTACTTCAACACCTTTCAATCTTTTCCATTCCCTCCACTCGTTTCAGGCACAGAATTTCCGTAGGGAACAAGCCCCTTCGGAGCCTTTGCGATTCAATGCGACTATCGAATATTTAAGTACTACTGTCAAGGCTTTTGAATCAAAAAAAACAAGATTGAAAAAAAAATATATAAAACCATATGAGTAAACAATATATTTTAAGATTAAAACAAGGTTGTTTTTGATGATTCCCATAGATTTTGCAAGATTGCAAAAGGAACGGATAACTATAGGATGATGAATATGTAAAATATTGGAACGCAATAATCTGTTTGCATATCCACTAATTGTTATTTGCCGATTTTTCGGGGAAAAAAACAAGAACCCTTGAGTTGACTAGGACCTTTTCCGATTATACCATGGCGTATGATCTTTAAGAAAAACAAGAATGAAGAGAAAGCCCTGGAATTGGCGTCACAGCTCGGAGACAACGCCGGGAATGAGGAAATCCAGAAGATGGAAGGAAAGCTTCCTTCCATGAACAAGGGTCCCATTGCCAAAATTTGGGACAAGGTTCAGGATCTCTACCGGGCTTTCATGAGTGAGGATACCCCCGCTTCCGTGCGCACCCTTATTATTGGTGGCTTGCTCTATCTTGTACTTCCCTTTGATATTATTCCTGATGCAATACCTGGGGCAGGGCTGTTGGATGATGCGGCAGTCATTGGATTCATATGGAAAAAACTTGCAGATATTACCAAGGTAGGGGCAAAAATTGTAGCGAAGACAGCACCTGCAAAACTGGGGGAACAAGTAACAAAAGCCTATGAAAAGGCTTTTGAGGCTGCAAGAATGAAATTACAGGGGCTTTTGAGAAAACAGGAACGAAAAACGATACTCAACTGTTTCATCAACCTTGGAGTTTTCCTGGTTGCCCTGTTATTTCTTTCCTTTGACGGGGAGCTTTCGATGTTGCTTGCTTCCCTATGTCTTTTGGTTACCTTGCTCCGTTCCCTGTATTCGTTTGCGAAGACACTGCCTGAAATTGCCAAACTTTGGAAAGCCTGGCGGAAAAAAAGGAACCTCGATGGAACCGTGGCTGAATATCTTCGTCTGCGCTATCCCTTTATTGCTCCCTTGGAGAAACTCAAGGAGGGCATCGTTGTTCTGGAGGGCATTCCTACTCTGGAATCGATGGTATCGATGCAGCGCAAGGCTTTGAGAAAGACTATCCTCTCTGTTGGTCTTGCCTTGTTGATTGCCACAGGGTTGGTATTTGTTTTGCGGCATATGCTTTTGGCACTCAATACCCCTTATACCTTCAGGGAGCTTCTATCTTATCCCTTTGTCAGACTTTGGAGTCTTTTCATGAAATAAGATAGGTAATCATTATTGCCTACTTAGCTCTTCTTTGAACGTTTCCTTGGTGAGGCTATGCACAAAGGAATGTTGTCCATCGTTACAGGTTGTAATCTGTACGCTCTTTATATAGGGTTCCACCAAATTTACCTTGTCCTTGGGGGTTACCACCATGAGTTGGAGATCCATGTTCTTGAAAAGATCCATTGCATAGCGTGAGTTTTCATCGTCACTTTTGCTGAAAGCTTCGTCGACGATGACAAACCGGAAGGAACGCGAGACATTGGAGCTATTGAAAACATCAAACTGGTGGGCAATTGCCGCAGCCAGGATGGTATAGGCAAGTTTGGCTTTCTGTCCTCCCGATATTCCTGCACTGTCTTGGTAATACCGTACCTGTTTTTCTGAAAGAGGATCGTATTCCTCTACGGCAAACACAAACCAGCGCCGGACATCCAATACTTTTTTGCAGAAGAGTTCATCTGCCTTGAGTGCTTCCAGCAAGGTTTTTGTTGCCTCGAAGAAACGGTTGTTGGCTATTTCTAGATTTTTGTCATTACCTTGAAGGTTTGCTCCGACATCGGGAATTGCTGCACCCAGAAGAGTGTTGAACTGTTTGATTTGGGTATCCTGAATTTTTTCCAAGGTAAGCTTGATTCGTGTCTGGGGTTGTTGCTGGTAGACAATTGAGGAAAGGCTTTCATTGAGCTCGGCGATATTTTCCCTGATATGCCTATCCCACTGGCGCAAGGCAACATTGAAGTTTATGATATCGCTTTTCATTTGCCTGGAACGCATATTCTCGAAGCGTTCCTTGAACCGAGGAAGATCTTCAGCCTCAAGCTTGTGTTGCAGGGCAAGAAACATATCCAAGGCCTCTGTGTCCGGTCTCAAATCCGATACATCGCTTGTCCAGGTCGGATAGGTTTGCAAGAGTTTTTGGTTGGGACGAACAAAATGGTCCATCAGGGTCTCAACTTTTTTCCTGGCTTGCTCGCGCGCTTGAGAAAGTTCATTGATGCGGGTATCCAATTTGACTTGGAGCTCCATTCGTACTTTCTTTATCTGCTCAAGGCTACCAAAGGTTGAAGGCAGTGAATTGCGGCTTGCAAGGCCTTCGATATAATCCTGATATTGTGCCAGGTCAAAGGAGGAGAGTTGCTCGCTATACGTTTTGCGGTCACGGATCTCCAGTTCTTTTTCTTTATTGTTTGAGCCAAGATTCAAGGTCAGTTTTTCTTTTTCAGATGATAAGGTATCCAAAAGGAGTTTGGTATGATGTGCTTGTTCCTGAAGGGCACTGAGGTCATTCATCTCGTTTCTGAGGGCTATGAGTTGGTCATCCAGGATCTCCTGCCGATTCTCCAGCGAGTCCGTATCAATTTCCTTGAATTGCTTGAACTCCAGAATTCTGTCAGAGGCAGCTTTCTTGTCTGCAAGGAGTTTGCTTTCCCGTCTCAAATCCTCGAGAATTCCCTCGATTTCCTGCTTCAAATCTGATAGTTGCCCCATACGCTCCTGGAGTCGGGTTCGTTTTTTCTGGGCGTCCCAACCAAGGATTTGCCATTCTGCAGTCTCCGTTGCTCCCTTGCGGAAATAGCTTTTCGCATGAAGGAGACTGCAAGACCCAAAGCGGTTGTCCGTTTCCAGAAGTTCCAGGGGATTAGTACTTAGGTAATACGGAATTTCTTGTTCCAATAAGGTCTTTATGAAATTACTGTACGGGTAGTCAGGTCGTGTTTCCAACATGAGATCCAGACGATTGGGCGTAGGTAGATCCTCAAGAAATATTTGTTCGTCATCATCTATAAGTTTTGGTTCTTCCTCTTTTTTCTGATCTGTCGGGCTGATTTGTTTTTCTTCGATTCGTCGGATCTCAAGGGGGAGTTCCAACGGATGTTCCCATAGGTAGGAGACTATGCTTTCCAAATGATAGGGCTGAACGAGTAGAGTCAGTGCCAAGGAGCGAAGAATTCCATTCGTCCCAGCCTCATATTCCAGGCAATCTTGCCTAAGTTGAATCAATTCACCCAGAAAAGGCACGTCCTGTTCCTGTAAGCCAAGTTCTTGGCATAGTTGCTCTCTTGCCAATAGGTACTTGTATGGGATATTGGTTTCCTTGTTTCCCATGGTCTGGAGCTGAGCGTTAAGATTTTGCAGTTCTTGATTGCATTTGGTCAGTTCATTGGTCTGATCTATCCGTTCATCCTCAAGGCTGTCCACCCTGATTCTGAATTTTTCTTGCATCGATTGAATATGGGCAAGGTTTTGGATAAAAGCAGGTGAATCCTGGGGAACCGAAAGCCGTAAGATTTTGGCAAGGGTTTCGTATGTATGTCTGGAGGCTTGGGTAGTGGCAAGGCCATTGCAGAGCCATTCTCGTTGCTTTTTCAGTTCGTTTTCACGTTCAACTCTCTTATCACTGGAAAGGGTACGCTTCAGATCTTCAAGAATTTCTTCCACACGTTCAGATTCTCTTCTGTTTTCCGATAATTGGGTTTGCAACTCTTCATGTTCTATCTCTCTCTGTTGAATTTCCTGGTCGAGAAATTGCATTGCCTTCAGTCCTTCCCATAAGGGCAGGGTCTGTTTCTCGACTTTCAGACCGACCAACTTGGTATCGAGTTGCTGGAATTCGTGCGCTTCCTGTTCAATTGACCGGAGTTGCAAAATCTGTTCTTCTTCTTTTTCAATGAGTTTTTTGTACCCATGAGTGTTTCGAAATTTACCAGGGTTTTCTTGAATTCGCTTTCGATATCCATCTCCGATAGCATTCTAGTCCGTATGAATTCATTCAGGTTCGAAAGGTCTTTCATCCCTACGGTCTGGGAAAAAATTCGCAAGGCTTTCTCCCGATCCCGGAATCCGACGCGTGAGGCAAATTCGATGCTATAGGCCTTGAAGGTGTCAAAGAAGAAAAGTTTGTAGGAGGAAAAGGCGGCTTGCATACGTTTCTTCCAGCCTGGTGTGGCGTCAAAGGCAACGTCCCGTTCAGTCATGGCTTGGAGATCCAATGCGCCTTCGCAGAGGATGAAATATCTTTGCAATACTCCGTTTTGATTGAAATAACGGATTTGGAGCAGGGTAAGGGGATATTCAGTATTGGCATTGTCAAATTGCCCTAAAATGATACTGTGGCAACTCTTGTCCCTCAGATATTCTTTGTTTACCGAATAATCATGTTCACTCTTGGTAGTGGAATAGGCTCCGAGTACATAGCTTTCCTCACTTCTTCCTTCCTTGCCATCTTGCCCACCTGAAAGGTTGTAGGCCCTGTATTCTCGAGGTACCAGCAATGTGAGCAACCCATCGACCAAGGTTGTTTTCCCTGATCCATTGGCCCCTGTCAGCAAGGTGTTTTCTCCTGCCAAGTCGAGATTGACAATATAATCTGAGAAAGTTCCCCAGTTGAATAATTGGAAATGGGATAATCGGTAACCAGTATGATGGATATCCAGGTCAAGTTCATTTTCTAGCATTGATTTCCTCCTTGGAGGCTTTGAGACGAGTCTTGAATTCTGTCAGGAAGGAAGTGGTTATTTTTGCCCTGATGATGGTGCGGATTTCAAATTCCCGTTCATGAGGGGAGGTCAGGCTTTCTGAAGTAGGGTTATGGAGGCTTTTGATGAAGTACATCTGGGCAAGACTGGACAGAAGGGAGGAGACCAAGTCAGCATATTTTACTTTATCTTGGCTATTGGGATAGTAGGGTTCCATCAACTCCGCAATTTGCTGTTCCTGCATTATGAGCGAAAGGTTGGTGCTTTTGCTCATTTCAAACTTATCCAGTTCGTCACGCAATAGGACCAATAACAGGGATTGTTCATAAGTAAGGGGGGATTTTCTCAATAAACGGACATTTCCTCCGACGACATTGCCTTCTGCATCCTCGTTTTCCATAAGAAAAGCATATCCTTCATCGACATTAAGCTGGAGGGTGAGGCCAATGACTGCCATATATTCATTTATCTTTTGTTGCCAGATGATGAGATTTTCGAAAGGTTCGGGACTTTCGTCCCGGAAAAGGGGTTCCTGCAAGAGTTTTGAGCAAAGATTACCCCATTCAGTTGTCGTTTCCATTGATGTCCACCTTTGGTATGATAAGTCTGACGGGAGATCCGTCCTCATTGTTTCTGTATGTTACTATTTCTGTTTTTGCATCATCAAAAATTGCCCAGTCCTGTTTTTCCAGCAAAGTCAGATAGGTTACGATTTCAGCCAAACCCTCTTTGATCGGATGGTTGAGCAAAACCTCTGCAAGACAAAGGTTTTTCCCTTTGTTTCGTTCAAATTCGAGATTTGCCAGTAGTTCCGATTCGTCTATCTGTACATCTGCAAAGAGACTTGCATAATCAAGCGGACTGAGTGTAGGCGGTTCGTAGGAGTTTATTTTCTTTGTACCTTCGGCTATGGGAAAAATCGGGTATCGTTGAAGGCTGGAGAAAATATTGGCTTGTCCATCAATAAAAAGGATATCCTCCTTGCCATAGGGAGGATTGTCCAGGGCCAGGAGTTTTATGGAATCCAAAGTCTCCTTGATCAGCCGGTATTCCGGGGAATTGTAACGGGTGAGGACTCGTTTGATACGATCGGAAAGCAGTCGATTTTCTTCGATTACCTCCCTTCCTTCCTCAATGAGCACATCCTCAAGATGGGCAAAGAAGGCATGGTCGAACGCTTGTGATCCCAAACGCTCTTTCAATGCATCTGTCTTTGCCTTGATGGTACTTTCCTCGGGTGTCGCGCATAGGTAATTCCAGAAAGAGGTGAAACTTTGTCCTTGTGGGGAATTTTCGAGTTCTTCGCTTTTTTCAAGGGTAAATCCCAGCATTTGTCCACGACTTTCTGTTGCCTGGATCTGTTTGTGGCAAAGTTCCGAGAAAATTGCATGATTGTTGTCTTTCAATTGCCTGAAATCTGAAAGCAAGGTTTTGCTGGTTTGCTGCAGGTTATATAGCCTTTCCGAGATTTTCTGGGGACTGAAAGTCGTGGCCTTTCCTGTCCTTTCGATTTCATCTATTTGTTCCTGTATTTTTGCTTTTTGCTTTTCCAGTTCATCGATTCTGGCCCTGGGGTTATCTATGGTGTTCAAATCGAGTTCCCTGAAGCCTTCCATTATCTGGGCAAAACGTGACTCTGTACCGATGAATAGTTTTTTTGAGTCTATGATTTCTTCAAGGAAGCGAAAGATTCTTTCAAGACCTGCTGACAATTCAATTGTCTCTATTGCTTGTTCATCATAGTAGCGCAGCAAAAAACCATTTCTTTCATTGCTCCAGGAAAGGATCAAGTTTCTTGCTTTATCCGTTGTATCCAGCTCAATGATGGAAGTCTCTGATTCATCTTCCTCAATGAAGGTATCCTCTGTTTGCAGAAAACCGGAGAGCAATTGCTGGAGGTGGGATTGTTCTATATTGGTACGATTTTGAATCTTGAAAACAGTATACAGGAAACTGATTATTTTCGGTCCATTTTTTCTTGAAAGAAGGAATAGCCCACTGTCATCTTGAAGTAGTTGTTCGACAAACGTAACGTCCGAAAGCACTATTGTTCTCCCCTATAGGGTTGATATTTTCAGAATCATACCGTATCTAGCGGTTTTTTTCCACTCGTTTTTGTGCCAATAGCAGAAAGATGAGGATAAAGGGAAAAATGGCTCCGGCAATGAGACCAGCCCTGAGTTGCAATACTGGGGCATGGTCTGCGACCAGTCCTATGAGATAGGGGCCCAAGGCCGCACCGCTGTCTCCTGCCGCTGCCAGCAGGGCAAACATCCCTGCTCCTGCAAGGGGAAACACTCTTGTCGACAGTACGATTGAACCAGGCCAAAGCAAGCTGGTGGCAAAGCCACAAAAAGCGCAGGCAAAAAGTGATAGGAGAGGGAAGGGAGAAAGTGCTGCTACCAGATAACAGAGCACAGAGAGCGCTGACCCGAAAGTCATGAGCCTTCGGACATTCCAATGTTCTCCCAGATGCCCGAATATGGCTCTTCCTGTTCCCAGGCACGCGGCAAACAAGCAAAGACCGAGAAGGTCTCCCATTGCCTTGGGTAGATGTAGGGCTTGCTCGGTGAAAGCACTGGTCCACTGGCTCATCGATACTTCGGCAGCCCCGCCGCAAAGAATTCCCAAAACAAGCAACAAAAGGAGGGGAGAAGTCAATAATTCCTTGCCCTTGGTTCTTTGTTGTTCGTCTACCATGGGAGCTAATGGGACAAAGCAAAAATTTATTCCCCCTGCCAGTGGGACCAAGGTCCAGAGCAAGACTACTTTTTGCCAGGAAAGAATCGTAAGGAGGAAGGTGGTGAGGACTACGACCAGAATGAAACCCCAGGCATAAAAGCTGTGCAACAAGCTCATTGCCTTTACTTTTTCGGGGCCCGGTATGGCTTGGACAATAGGGGAGAGCAACAATTCCATCAGGCCGCTTGCACAACTGAAAATAATCGTAGCCAGAACAAATCCCGTATAGGGGAACTCGGGGAAAAGTGTCGGTGAGAGGGCAAACAAGGCCAAGCCGATTGCCGCGATAAAATGCCCTGCTACGACAAAAGGACGAGGACCATACTTGTCGACAGGTCGACTGAAAGCCAGATCGGTGACGATCTGGGTGAAGAAATTGATCAAGGTAAGTCTTCCCGCCATTTCAAAGGTAAGATTGTATTCCGTCATGAGTGTTACGAATAATAATGGGGTGAGATTGCAGACCAAGGCGCCTACGAGATTTCCTTCATAACAGGCATGTATTGTTCGTTTGTAATTCATAGAAAATATATTCCTTGCCTTAACGGTAGTTTGAGATCATTGAGAATGATTCCATATCTGCCTATCATCGGATATTTGGTCTGATGGTACAAGCAGTACGACACCAAGATAGCATAAATACTCAACTCTTTTAGAGAGGGCAGATGCCTTGCCTTGGTTTATCCTTGCTTGATATTACTTCAACCGAGCGACACTGAATCTTCACTTTATATCCTTTCATTCTTCATATTTTAAGTACAAATTATGTATTAGCAAACAATTACTATAGGAGTAAACTAACATGAAAAAAGGTGCAATCGTAGCGCTCGTATTTTCCGGAATCTTGATTCTGTGCAGTATCGGTCTTATCATCGGAAGCTTTTATACTTTCCAACCACAGGCCTCGTTTCATCAGTTTGCCAATGGATATATGTTCAGTATGGGATCTCCCTATGCAATGGGTATGAACTCTCACTATGACTTGATGCTCTTACTCCTTGGCTGTACCTTCCTGAACACGGGAGTGATTCTCCTTGCCTTGGCAACCTATCTTTTGGTCAAGGATGGCAAGAAGCAAGCTCCGAGGGTAATCGTAGAACCTGATAAACCCAGGGAAACGGTTAAGGTCGAAGTAGCCCAACCAAAGAAGGAAAACCTCGATGGGGCTATTGAAGTCGGCGAAAAAGCCTGATGATTGACAATGCATGTACAAGGGGAGCTTCGGCTCCCCTTGTTTTGTAGTATGACGGGCATGTCATCATTCTTGGGTGAAATTCCCAAGGGGCGTAGTTGCCGACGAACCCGATAGCGACTTGCAAGTTTCACGCCGCGAGGTGTGGGAGGGAAGAAGCAATAGCGAAATCGTGGCCCGACGGACAGAAACCTGATAGTAGGCAGGTGGAGGGGACAAGCTGGCTACTATCAGTGAATCCCAAAGGCAATGTGACCTTCATCTGTAAATCAGGCGGGTAAACGAGGAAAGAGTGATGACTTATCCCGCGAGGTCTCCACAGCGTACGAGGCTGCAACATCGCTTATGACGACGTAGTAACAACGAATGTGGAGAAGTCAGCAGAGGCCGTAGTAGCGACCGGGGAAACGGACGCAAAGGGCCGAACAATCAAACGCCTTTCGAAAGGGAAAGGTCCATCCGCAAATCCGAACGGCGAGAGCCTACCAGTGATGATGCGGGTGAGAAAGGAACGAATGAGAGAGGAAGACAGGTCAAGACCGAACACGAGACTGTGCGAGCAACTGATTTCCCTTGCGAACATCCAGCAAGCGATGAGGAAGGTGATGCAGAACAAGGGTTCTGCGGGAATCGACGGGATGGAAGTGACTGAACTTCCATCCTACCTTGAAGCCAACTGGGCCTTGATTCGCGAGCGGATTGTCACTCGGACGTACAAACCCAAACCGGTGCTCCGACGGGAAATACCCAAGGACAACGGGGGCGTGCGTCTGCTGGGGATACCGACGGCAGTGGACCGGGTAATCCAGCAGGCCCTGGTGCAGGTTCTGACCCCGGTGTTCGAACCGACATTCAGCGACTTCAGCTTCGGGTTCAGGCCCGGCAGGAGCGCCGAGGATGCGGTCCGACTCGCCCAGACCTACATGTCCGAAGGGTACAAGCACGTGGTTGACTTGGACCTGTCCAAGTTCTTTGACACGGTCGACCATGACATCCTCATGGGACTAATCGACAAGCACATGGACGACAAGGACGTGAGGAGGCTCATCTACGTATATCTGAAAAGCGGAGTGATGACCAACGGGAGCATGATGGCAACAGCACTGGGTACCCCGCAGGGGGGCCCGTTGTCGCCCCTGCTGTCGAACGTCTATCTCACCCCCTACGACAGGGAACTGGAGAAGCGGGGACTGCGGTTTGTGAGGTACGCCGATGACTGCAACATATTCACCAAGAGCAAGATGTCATCCTACCGGGTGAGGGACAGCGCGAAAAGCTATCTGGAGCGGAAGCTGAAACTGAAAGTGAACATGGAGAAGACGGAGGCAAGGAGGGCCGTAGGTTCGACCTTCCTCGGATTCACATTCCGGACATACGGCGAGAGAGGAAAACTTGGGAGGACCGTTCCCCACGAGAAAAAGCTGAAGAAACTTGAGGACCGGATACGGCTGGTCACGAAGCGCAACCGCGGAGTGAGCATCTGGACGGTCATTGGGGAGCTCAACAGCATCCTGAGGGGTTGGGTTGGGTACTTTGCAAGAAGTGCCATCAAGGAATACCTCAAGGGCCTGATGGAGTGGATTCGGAGGCGCATACGCCAGTATCTATGGAAACAGTGGAAGTCCGGGAATAACCGGAAACACCGCATCAGGCAACTGGGAGCGGAAGAGTGGAAGCTGAAGAAATGGACACTTGCCAGCAGGTCGTACTGGAAGATGGCAAAATCCATGAACTATCTCATCAGCAATGAGAGCCTTCATGAGCATTACCGACTGGTGGATATTCTGGGTTATTACAAGAAGCTCCATACTGTGCGTATGGAGCAAGATGGGATTGTGCTGGATTTCCGGTACAATAGTCTGTTTGGTTGAACCGCCGTATGCCGAACGGCACGTACGGTGGTGTGAGAGGTTGGGGCTTAGTGGCCCCCGCCTACTCGATTGTCAAGCCGGAGCTGAAAAATTAATTGTAGAAATCATGAAGATGGATCATGCAATCCATTTTTCTTTGTAAATATATTCTTATAGCGATAATAATTGATTAAAATAGCAAAATTGTTTCAAATACGCAAAAATAAAAAAGATATATTTTTCTTGACTCTATAGTTGCTATAAGGTTTACCGTTTAGATAACCCTAGAGATAAGGATGGAGAAGATGTCTTCAAAAACACTTATTCGCAATGCTCGTGCAATAGTCACTTGTGACGATTCAGATACCGTATATTATGACTCGGATATGCTCATAGAGGGACCTGCCATTATTTCCATCGGAAAGAATCTTGATTCCACGGGGTGCACCATTCTCGATGCCCGTGGAAAGTATGTGTATCCAGGCCTGATAAATACCCACCATCATTTTTTTCAGACATTCGTCAGAAATTTGATGACCATCGATTATCCCAATATGCTCGTGGTCGATTGGTTGGATAAGATCTATCCGATTTTCCAGGAAATAGACAGTGATGTCATTTACTACTCCTCGTTGGTCGCCATGGCAGATCTGCTCAAGCATGGGTGTACCTGTGCCTTCGACCATCAGTATTGCTATACCAAGAAGACGGGAAAATCTCCCGTTGACCGGCAAATGGAAGCTTCTTCGCTTTTAGGAATTCGCTATCATGCAGGAAGGGGATGCAACACCCTTCCCAAAAGCAAGGGAAGTACTATTCCTGAAAAAATGCTGGAAACTACAAAGGAATTCATTGACGACTGCAATCGGCTCATCGGTCTTTACCACGATTCAAAACCCTTCAGCATGAGCCAGATTGTTGTCGCTCCTTGCCAACCCATAAATAGTTATCCTGAGACCTTCAAGGAATCGATTGCCTTGGCCAGGGATAAAAAGGTTCGTCTCCATACGCATTTGGGCGAGGGTGAGAATCCCATAATGCTTGAGCGCTGGGGAAAGCGTTCTCTCCGGTGGGCAGAGGATATCGGTTTTGTGGGTGAGGATGTTTGGCTTGCCCATGGGTGGGAACTCACCAAGGAAGAGTACAGGGTCATGGCCCAGACAGGTACAGGACTTTCCCATTGTCCTGCCCCTGCTGTCTTGGGAGGGTTCCCTATTCTGGATATTCCGGCAATGCAGAAAGCTGGAATGAATATATCCTTGGGATGCGATGGTTCTGCAACCAATGACAGCTCAAATTTGTTGGATTCCTTGCGCATGGCCTATTTGATGCAGGCTTATCATAGTAAGGCACGGGGAGGTTGTCCTTCTCCCTATGACATGTTGAAGATAGCCACGATAAATGGTGCCAAGACCTTGGGACGAACTGATATCGGCTCCCTCGAGGCAGGCAAAGGTGCAGACTTGTTCATGATTGATACCCTTGCCCTGGAATTGGCAGGTACGTTGCATGATCCCAAGACCTTGTTGGCGCGCACAGGAGTGACAGGACCTGTATGGTTGACCATGGTAAACGGCAAGGTTGTCTATAAGGAAGGCTATTTGACGGGAATTGATGAATACAAACTGGCGGAGGAAGCCGAAAAGGTCTGTACGCGCGTTCTTCGTTCGGAGTTTCCAGCGGTATTCGGCTCGATCACGCACTGATCATTGCATTTTCATGGGCTGAAGCCCAATGATGATATGAGGAGAACTGACATGAAAAAAACGGCTGTATTGATGTTCCTGATTGTGTCTCTCGCTTGCACCGCTTTGTTTGCAGGTGGCAGCGCTGAAACGAAAACAGAAAATGGTTCACTGAAGGTAGCGCTTTTACTTTCGGGCCCTGCTAACGACCAAGGTTGGAATGCAGTGGCGTTCGCAGGTCTCAAGGCAGCCGAAGAGAAGTATAATCTTGAGACTGCCTATTCTGAAAACGTCGGGATTGCCGATGGCGAGGCAGCCTTTACCGACTATGCATCCCAAGGCTATGATCTGGTCATCGGCCATGGGTTCCAGTTTGGTGACCCTGCCGTGCGGGTATCGGCGAATTTCCCGAAGACAAAATTCATGGCTATTGAGTCAAATGTCTATTCCGAGAATGCAGCCAGCTATGTAATGGCTTGCGAACAGGCAGGATATCTGATGGGAATGCTCAGTTCTTACATGTCCAAGACAGGTATCATCGGTATTGTCGGAGGGTTTGAGCAACCTTCCATTGTAAAGGTCGTGGAGGCCTACAAACTTGGGGCAAAGGCTGCAAGACCAGATATCAAGGTGCTGGAAGTTTATATTGGTAGTTTTACCGATGTTGCCTTGGGGAAGGAAGCAGGACTTTCGATGGCTGACCAAGGTGCGGATGTCCTGAGTCATATTGCCAACCAGGCCGGAACCGGGGTTATCAAGGCTGCCCAGGAGCGTGGCTTGCTTGCTACCGGGGATTCCTATGACCAGAATTCCATTGCCCCTGATACGGTAATGGCCTCGACGGTCTATAGTGTTCCTGCCTTGGTGCTGTCCGCGGTTGAGAAGGTGAAGAACGGAACGTATGTAGGTGGTGTTTTCAATCTTGGAATGAAAGATGGGGTAGTTGATATTTCCGGGTATAATTCTTTTGAGTCAAGGATTCCTGAGGCAACGAAGAAGTTGATCGCCGATACCCGCGCCAGGATTTTGGACGGAAGCTTTACTGTTCCCTTGATCGAGACCAGGACGAAATAACCGAACGAGAACGTAGGATGCATGTATGCAATTTGTATGCATGCATCCCCATATACCAAGGAGTTACGATGTCATTGTTGACCATGCATGCCATAGATAAATCCTTTTTCGGAAAGCCGGCAAATGAAAAGGTAAGCCTGGAAATCGGATATGGCGAGATACATGCCTTGCTGGGTGAAAACGGGGCAGGCAAGACTACCTTGATGAATATTCTCTATGGTATGTACCAACGTGATGGGGGGACTATTGAGCTGGAGGGTGAGCTGGTATCGTTTGATTCACCAAAAGCTGCCATAGAACATCGTATTGGAATGGTACATCAGCATTTTGCCTTGGTCCCAACCCTGACTGTTTCCCAAAACATTACCTTGGGCTTGAAAAGCCCTGGATATCCGTTTTTGAAACGGGCAGCGCTTGACGAAAAGATTCGCGCTTTGTCAGTAAAATATGGCCTTGAGGTTGACCCCACTCGATTTGTCAAGGATTTGTCGATCGGCCAGCAACAAAGGGTGGAAATCATAAAATTGCTCTACCGCGATGCCAAACTTCTTATTCTGGATGAACCGACCGCGGTTCTTACCCCTCAGGAGATCCAGAGCCTTTTTGCTGTATTGAACAGACTTAGGGAGGAAGACCATTCTGTCATTATCATAACCCATCATATACCCGAAGTGCTTTCCATTACCGACAAAATCACGGTATTGCAAAATGGACGTATGGTAGGAACTGTCAACACCAAGGAAACAAACGAAGAGGAACTTTCTCGTCTTATGATTGGGAGAAAACTGCAGGGAGCAAAACGGGAGCCCTTGTATAATGGTTCAAAAAAGGATGGGCTGGTTCTATCATCTGTTGAACTTGCTAAGGATAGGCTTGGTCCGCTTTCCTTGAAGGTCTTTCCTGGTTCCGTATTGGGTATAGCAGGGGTGGATGGAAATGGACAAAAAGAACTTGCCGAGATTATTCTTGGTATTCGTATGAACCCAAAGGGCTCTGTTTTTCTTGACGGGGTATGTCTTGATGCTTTGTCTGTCTTGGAACGGAAGCAATTGGGAATAGGGTATATTTCTGATGATCGTCAGAATGATGGTTTGATTCTCGATATGGACCTGAATGAAAACATGATGCTTGGAGTCCAGGGAGAAGGAGGTTTGCGTTCCAGTGGTTTTCTCAATCGTCCCTTGATTCAAAAGAAGACAGAGAAGGCTGTGTTTGATCATAGAATAAAGACTTCATCGTTGGATTGTCATCTTAGGTATCTTTCCGGAGGAAACCAGCAGAAATTGATTCTAGCCAGGGAAATGGAGGGAAATCCAAAATTAGTGGTTGCGTGTCAACCGACACGGGGTTTGGATATCGGCTCTTCGGAAACCGTGCACAATGCTTTATTGTGTCTGAGGCAGGAAGGATGTGCAATCCTCTTGATATCCTCTGACTTGGAAGAGTTGTTGTTGCTCAGCGATGATCTTGCCGTCATGTATGGTGGCAAGATCATGGATTGTTTTCCCAACGATAATATTGACTTGACGGAAGTAGGTCTGTTGATGGCTGGAAAGGAGATAATCGAATGAAGAGAAGAGCCAGGACAGTTATTTCCTATCTTTGTATCATTGCCATTATATTGCTTGTCTCTGCTTTGTTGATTATTTCGGTAGGGAGCAGCGTCCAAAAATCCTTGGCGAGTTTTATCAGGGGCATCGCTGGTTCTTTCTATGGTTTCAGTGAGGTTCTGGTACGTTCTACTCCCCTTATCCTTGCAGGGTTGGGGGTAGGTATGGGTTTCAGGACGGGGTTTATCAATATCGGGGCGGAAGGACAACTCTATATGGGAGCCATTGCCGTTACTGCCCTGGGTATGGCTGCTCCTGGACTTCCAGCCATTGTAATGATTCCCCTGGCCCTTGTCCTAGGGTTTGCCTTTGGGGGGATCTGGTCTTTCATCCCAGGAATTCTCAAGGCAAAATTTGGTATCTCTGAAGTACTGAATACGATTATGTTCAACTATATTGCCATAAATTTGGTAGGAATTTTGGTCAGGACCAGTCTCAAGGATACTTCCTATCCATATCCGATGTCTCCCATGCTTCCCAAGGCTACCTACCTTTTTCAACTATTTCCTCCCAATCGTGTCCATGCAGGGTTTTTGATTGCCTTGGTTCTGGCCGTACTTATGTATATCTTGTTATTCAAGACATGGACAGGATTTGGTATGCGTGCTGTTGGGCTTAACAGTAGGGCTTGTCGATGCGCAGGTATTTCCGTCTTCAAGAATCTTGCACTTTCTTCAGTGATAAGCGGAGGTTTGGCCGGAATAGCCGGGGTGTGTGAGGTGTCGGGCTTGCATCATCGATTGCTTGAGGGAATAAGCCCCAGTTATGGCTATCTCGCCATAATCGTAGCGCTTCTTGGTGGAAACCATCCACTATGGATCGTAGTTTCTGCACTTGGTATTTCTGCCTTGCAAGTAGGTTCCATGGCAATGCAACGTAGTGCCGGGGTACCTACTTCAATTGCTTCGATCATCATGGGACTTATCGTTGTATTGATACTTGCCCGCAAACAATTGTTTACGATTGAAAAGGAGGCTTGACTATGGATATTTCCTTTCTGGTTTCCATAACGGCCTTTTTGGCTGCGACTATTCGAATGGCAACTCCGATTGCCCTGGCTGGACTCGGTGAGACGATTAGTGAACGTAGCGGGGTGATAAATATTGGGGTCGAGGCCATTATGCTCAGTGGAGCTTTCTTTAGCTTTTTAGCTTTGTTTACTACAGGAAGTATTTTTTTGGGATTATTGTTCGGTATGCTAGGAGGAGTTGCTGCGAGTATGTTGCATGCGTTCTTGAGTATCCGATGCAAGGCGAACCAGACGATTGCCGGGTTGGCACTCAATTTCCTGTTGCTCGGCCTTACGAGTTTTTTGTTTCTCATGAAATTCGGGCAGACTACCACGCTGCCTTCCGTTGCTGTCATAAAGACTTTCAAGATTCCCCTTTTATCCCGGTTACCGTTGCTAGGGGAGGCTATATTCAACCAAGATCCTTTTGTATATCTCTTGCTTCTCTTGGTTTTGCTGACTTGGATTCTTTTCTATAAGACTGAATGGGGAATAATTCTTCTGGCAGTAGGAGAAAATCCTCGTGCTGCCGATACCGCCGGAATAGCGGTGAACAAGGTGCGTTATCTGGCCTGTTTCGCCAATGGTTTGCTTGGAGGTTTGGGTGGAACTTATCTTTCCTTGGTAAAACTTGGGTTTTTCATGGAAAATCTTACTGCTGGTAAGGGGTTTATAGCCTTGGTTACGGTAATTCTGGGAAGAAGGAATCCTGTGGGGGTATTGTTGGCTTCTATGGTCATTGGTTCTGCCGAAGCACTTCAGATTCGTCTGCAGACCATGGGAACCAATATTCCTGCCCAAGTGTTTACCATGCTTCCCTATGTAGTGACAGTTGTGGTATTGCTGTTTTCCATTGGAAGAAACCAGGATCCTTCTGCCCTGGGAATCCCGTATGACCGTGACAAGCGTTGACAGGTGAAAGGTCTTGTTGCTAAGGTTCTGTAATGAAAGAGATTTTCTCCATTGGCGAATTCAGCGAATTATTTCATGTAGATGTCCAAACTCTTCGTTATTATGATTCGATTGGGCTATTGGTTCCTTCTTCCCGTGACACGAAGACGGGTTACAGGCATTACCGTTTCGATCAGGTCTATCAACTGGCAAGCATTCGCTATTTACGTAGGTTGGGATATTCTCTGAAACAAATCAGTGAATATCTGAATTCCAGAACGCTGGATAATAGCATGGAATCACTCAGGCAACAAGCTGAAGCGCTCAGGGCGCAATGGAATGAACTCTATACCATTGATTTGGCCATCAGCCGGAAACTTGAGTTTATCGAGGAACAGTCTGTTGCATCCCTTGATGTAAGAAACATCTTTCTGAAGACTTTTGGTGAACGAATATACCTCAATATCGGTTTGGAAGAAATCCTGTATGCTTCTGAGTCGTTTTATTTGTATCCCACGGTAGTATTTTATACACAACAGGGAAAGCAGTTCGGGGCCTATATGTTCAACTACCAGGATTCCGATGAAAAGGGAACCAATAGATTTGGTGCCGAGCTTTCGGTTATACCGGAAGGAAGATTTCTCTGTGGTTACCACCAAGGTGCCTATGAATCAATCGGACAGTCTTTTTCCAGGATACGACAAACAGGGAAGGCTCTTGATCTGAATTTGAGTCCTGATTACATGAATTTCAATATTATCGACCAATTTGTGGAACGCGATAGCATGAATTTCATTACGGAGATACAGATTCGTATCCTTGACTAGTTAAAACACGTTGCACCAAGCAAGACAAAATCTCCAAGGATTTTCGGTTTTACTCTTGAGAAAGGTCCAAAGAGTATGAGAAATGACGCTTTGAATAAAAAACTGCAATACGGTGCAAGAGCGTAAAAAATAAAAAGAGGAATCAATTTCATGATTCCCCATTTTGCTTAAACCTATTTCAGGTAGCTATTACTTTCCGCCTTTGCTTCCATTGGAGGTTTCTTTGGCAGTACCATTGCCAGTGGCGTCTCCACTATCAATCTTCTTGGAGGACTGCTGAAGTTGCTTTTGGATTTGCAGTTGTTCATCCTGATACGTTTTGAGCTGTGCCAGTTCCTGTGTTGTGAGTTGTTTAGGGGTATCGATCAGTATTCGTTCCCGATCCCTGACGAGCAACCGAGCAAACAGTTTTTCTTGGATTTTATCTTGTGTAGGAGTACCGAGGAAAATGCCTTCGATCTGGCACTGTTGCTGATCTTTAAGCTGTAGCTGGGTAACAGCACCTTCTGGGAGCATGATTTCAATTTTTGTACCGTCTTCTTGAATCAGATAAACTGTCGGTTTCTCAGCTGGATTCTGGATCAACTCAATGGTTCCTTCCAGGGAAGTCGTTTTTTCAAGCACTTCTACATTTCCTTGGGCGAAAACGGATGTGCTTACCAACAAGAGAAGGATAACGAACAGCGAATGAGTTTTAATGATAATTATCTCCTATGAAATGGATTGTTTTAAAAACATCCCTTCATACTAGTAAACAGGTAGAATCCTATATCGTTACATAAAGTCGCTTTTGTAAGAAAAAAGGTTTTCCCCAATGACAAAATAAATCAAGATTGCCAAAAGATCGAAGAACAATCCAAAAGGAAAGCTCTCTTGTCTGGATAAATCTTAGGATACAAGAAGACAAGTAATTTTCCTTTCCCTTCTCAGAAAGAAAATTTGGATATGCAGAAAATTAGCTGATTTTTACTAATTTATTCCGCAAGTCCTGGGGAATATCATTATAGCTCATTATGGAAATGGAGCCAGACGATGCAATTTTGGGATTTAATTTCATTGATATGTTTTGATCCAACTTCCACATTGATCCTGTTGCAGGATCGATAATAATCATGCCAAAAAGACCTCCTACAAGCAGATTGCCCCAATACCATCCATCAAGGGTGCTTGTCAATATATAGATGGAAGGTTCAAAACCAGCCTTTTCAAAAGTTATTGTATAGGAAGCTCTTGTAAAAAAACCATTTCCAGCATTGAGAAAAACTGTTGCAGGCGTGCTTCCAGTATAAATCAACCTATTGGTGTTATCAGTAATCAATATTCTTGCTTCAGCAGGAGCACTCGTAATAGTTACTGGATAATTACTATCGCTCAGTATTGTCGCACAACTGGTTAGCATCACAATCAAGAAAATCAAAGAAATTGGGAGGATAGTTTTTTTCATTAAGATATTGAACCTTTTTACATTTCTTTAAAAGATTATCTTACCATATGTACATATAAATTACTATAAGCAATATTAAAGTATATAAAAAATAGGGAATCCGATTTCAACCATCTTTTTTAATCACTCTTAAAAATAGTTCAGGCATCTTGGATGTCATTTAGATGGTAATATTCGAATTCTTGGGTTTTTAGCTTATAGCATTTTCAATTACAGAACATTTTGCCATATTGTCGTAACAAATTTACATTGAAAACGCATTTCAAGCATCTATCATATTAATTACCATCAATATAAAAAAGGCTATAAATAGATCTTTCAGTTTATATTTGCATGCATTTGGCTATATTTATTATTGGTTAGGCGAAATCAAAAAAGGAGAAATTGAGAATGAAAAAAGTTGTATCGTTGGTAATGGTGTTAGTCGTAATAGCTTCCTTTGCCTTTGCAAATGGAACATCGGAAACTGCGGAATCTACAAAAAAGAATGCAACAAGTTCAGAAAAGCCCTTGACTGTGATGATCTGGGATAGCAACCAAGAGCCTGGAATCAGGCAAATCATTGATGATTTTACTGCAAAAACCGGGATAAAAGCTGAAATTCAGGTGGTTAACTGGGATAATTACTGGACCCTTCTTTCTGCAGGGGCTCAAGGTGGTTCGTTACCCGATGTTTTCTGGATGCATTCGAATGAATCACAGCGGTATATGTCAAATGACATGTTGCTTGATGTAACCGATAAGATCAAGAAGAGCTCTGAAATTGACCCAAGCAATTATCCTTCTGATATTTTTGGTCTTTATACGTATAACAAGAAATATTATGCAGTACCCAAGGATATCGATACCATTGGTCTTTGGTATAACAAGACTTTATTCGATGAAGCCGGTGTTGCCTATCCTACCGATGATTGGACCTGGAATGACTTGTATTTAGCTGCAAAGAAAATCACAAAGGCTGATGGAAGTGTCTATGGTTTTGCAAATGTCAATACAAACAACCAGGCAGGTTGGTATAACCTTATTTATGGTAACAATGGGTATGTAATTTCCGATGACAAGAAAACCTCTGGAATGGATAACCCCAAAACCATTGAAGCCATGCAATTCATGGAAAAGATAATCAATGAAAATTTGATGCCGTCCCAGGAGACAATGTCAGAAAGTGGTGAGGATGTGCTTTTTGAATCTGGAAAGGTTGCCATGACTCTACAAGGGTCCTGGCTGTTGGCTGCCTTTAGGGATAACTCCTATACCTTGGCAAATTGTGATGTTGCCATGTTACCTAAAACTGCGAGTACAGGCAGACAATGTTCAATCTATAATGGTCTTGGTTGGGCAATTGCCGCAAATACAACCCGTGCCGATGATTCCTGGAAACTTGTTGAATACTTCTGTTCCAAGGAAGGGCAGCTCAAGCAGGCTAAACTTGGTATAACCATGTCTGCATACAAGGGAACTTCCGATGCCTGGAAGAATAGTGTTCCCCAGTTCCATCTACAGTCCTACCTCAATATGCAGAAAGATATGGTAATACGTCCCTATTCCAAGAACACTGTGAAATGGGAGGAAGCTATCAAGGATAGTATGCTGAAAGTCTGGACCAAGCAAATCACCATGAAAGAAGGGTGCCTTGAAGCTGCCAGTAAAATGAATGCAATTCTGGCAGAAGAGTAAGTCTGGTTTCCTGGGCGGATTGTTTCAATCCGCCTAGGTTGTCTTTTGGTATGAAAGGATCATCAGCAATGCGAATACAAAGTTTACAAAATGTTACAAAGCGAAATTCCTTTCTTTGGGGCTGGCTTTTGATATTGCCTACGTTGGCTGGGTTGATAATTCTGAATATCTATCCAATGATACAGACGATTTACCAGAGTTTTTGCAAGACAGGGGATTTTGGTAGAGGTAATGTCTTTATTGGTGCAAAAAACTACGGAAAGCTGTTTTCTGATTCCTCTGTAGGTCAGGCAGTCATCAATACATTCAAGTATACGTTACTTGAAGTTCCGTTCTCCCTTGTCATTGCTCTTGTCCTGGCGGTACTGCTCAATAGAAAAATGCATGGGAAATCGACATACCGGACAATTTATTTCCTGCCTATGGTTGCGGCCCCTGCTGCCATTGCCATGGTTTGGCGGTGGCTGTACAACTCTCAGTTCGGACTTATCAACAATATGTTTCATCTCAGCACCCACTGGATATCGGATCCTTCCATTGCTGTCTTTTCAATAGCAATAATCGGCATTTGGTCTGATATTGGCTATAACATGATTCTTTTTCTTGCAGGCTTGCAAGAAGTTCCCAAAGAATACTATGAGGCGGCAGAGCTTGATGGAACCAATGGTTTTCAATGCTTCCGATATATAACTGTACCGATGATCTCACCAACGATTTTCTTTGTCCTGGTGACTCGTCTCATTGCTGCAATGCAGGTGTTTGATTTGATTTATATGGTTATGGATAGGTCAAACCCGGCACTAGCGAAGACACAGTCACTCGTTTACCTGTTTTATCAATATTCATTTGTGATGAAAGATATAGGCTATGGTTCTACGATCGTGGTCATTCTTTTGGTATTGATCCTGGCGATAACAGTGATTCAAATGATAGCCCAGAAAAAATGGGTCCATTATAACTAGGAGGTATGGATATGACGACCAAGGCCAGGGCAAGTTCCCTATTGATTCATCTGTTTCTGATACTTGTTTCCATAACTATGCTGGTTCCTTTCCTTTGGATGTTTCTCACCTCTTTCAAGACGGTTACCGAAGCGACGCAAATTGCTCCGTTTTCATTTTTGCCGAAAACCTGGGATGCCACCTCCTACAAGACTGTATTCAAAAACATGAATTTCTTGCTTCTCTATAAAAATACGGTGCTGATGATTTTCTTCCGTATCCTTTGTGCTGTGGTGACAGCCTCCATGGCTGGTTATGCGTTTGGAAGATTGAAGTTCAAGGGAGCCGACTTGGCTTTTTCCTTGGTTCTGTTCCAGATGATGATTCCTACGCAGATATTTATCATTCCCCAGTACCAGATGGTAACAAAAATGCATATGACCAATACTCTTTTTGCATTGGTTTTCCCTGGCTTGGTCTCGGCCTTTGGTACATTCCTGATGCGACAAACTTATATGATTCTGCCAAAAGAATTGGAAGAAGCGGCAAGACTGGATGGGCTTAATATCGGGAAAACATTCCTATACATCATGGCACCTTTGACGAAGTCGGGTGTGGTGGCCTTGAGTATCTTTACGGCAGTCTTTGCTTATAAGGACTTGATGTGGCCGATGATTGTCAATACTGACAAAAATTCATTGGTGCTGGCCTCTGCCCTTGCAAAAATGCAGGGTCAGTACTCTTCCCATTATCCGGAGCTTATGGCAGCTTCCCTGATTGCTTGTATTCCTATGATTGTTCTGTATTTTGTCTTCCAGAAACAATTCATGCAAGGAATTGCCACTTCAGGGGGAAAGCTTTGATATCTTGCATTTGAGTTTCCACCAGAATAGTCCTTTTGCGATACATTTCAGTAAAAAATGAGATGCAGGGAAGATACGACTTATACCCTGATTTATTTTTCGGCAATAACACCATTGCCTTCACATATATAGGAGAGAATAGAATATGGTAAAGATTACATTTTTGGGAGCGGGAAGTACGGTATTTGCAAGAAACGTTTTGGGGGATTGCATGTGTACCCCTGCTTTAGGGGAAGCTGAAATTGCTTTGTATGATATCGATGCCTTGCGACTTGAGGAGTCATCATTGATCATTCAGGCTCTCAATGAGAATATTAACAAGGGACGGGCAAGGATTTTCACATTCCTGGGAGAAGAGAACAGGAAAGCCGCATTGAAAAATGCCAACTTTGTCGTCAATGCCATTCAGATAGGGGGATATGATCCTTGCACCATCACCGATTTTGAAATTCCCAAGAAATATGGTTTGAGGCAAACCATTGCTGATACGTTGGGAATAGGGGGCATCATGAGGGCCTTGAGGACTATTCCTGTCATGGATGCTTTTGCCAGGGATATTGAGTCTGAATGTCCTGATGCCTTGCTCCTGAATTATTCGAATCCCATGGCAATGCTTACAGGATATATGCAGCGGTATACTGCAGTACGAACTGTTGGATTATGTCACAGTGTACAAGTTTGTTCAGAAACTTTGCTGAAGGAATTGGACATGGAAGACAAACTTGAGGGTAGGGTGGAGACCATAGCAGGAATAAACCATATGGGGTGGCTTCTTGCTCTCAAAGATAAGGATGGCAATGACCTGTATCCTGAGATCAGGAAACGTGCAGCACAAAAGAATTTGAAGGAAACGCATACTGATATGGTTCGTTTTGAGTACATCCGGCGTTTTGGGTTCTATTGTACGGAGTCCAGTGAACATAACGCGGAATACAATGCATTTTTTCTCAAGGCCAAGTACCCTGAATTGGTCGAGAGGTATGCCATTCCCTTGGATGAATATCCTAGAAGGTGCATCAAGCAGATACAGGAATGGCAGGAAGAGAAGGCTACGATACTTGATAATGGCAAGATTACCCATGAACGTTCTTTAGAATATGCGTCCCATATAATGGAGGCTGTTACGAAGAATGAGGTCTACAAGATTGGTGGCAATGTCTTGAATTCCGGGTTGATCGATAATCTTCCCACTGACGCTTGTGTCGAGGTTCCTTGTCTGGTTGATGGCAATGGTATAAGTCCTTGCAAGGTAGGAAGGCTTCCTGTTGTACTGGCTGCAATGAATCAGACCAATATCAATGTACAGCTGCTGACAATTGAAGCTGCTGTTACAAAGAAGAAGGAGGATATTTACAGAGCTGCCATGTTGGATCCCCATACGGCAAGTGAATTATCCATCGATGATATCGTAAAACTCTGTGACGAGCTTATTGAGGCACATGGGGATTACATGAAAATGTATAAATAAGCCAATTCATCAAGCACTTGTGTACTATATTCCCATGCTTGCCGGAGACTATTCGACAAGCATGATACAAGTGCCATGGAGTTATTGCCCAACGAATATTCCTATAAGTGTGGTATTCTTCTTGGTGAAGCTTGTGGCATTTGTTACATCTTCAAGGGGCGCTTATGGATGAAAATGGTATAATACTGAATCAATCATCAAGATTTGTCAGCCTGGATGAGGTGAGAAAATCAGTCATTGATGTTTCGTTGTGTTACTGTGGAATACAGCAATGTTCACCTTTGCATAACAATGGACCGGAGATTCGTGATACTTGCTTTGTTCATATTATACTAAAGGGAAAAGGCATACTGAAGATGAACGGGAATGTGTATCATCTTTCAAAAAATGAAGCTTTTTTCATTCCCCGTGGTGTAAGCGCCCAGTATACGGCAGATGCACAAGATCCCTGGAAGTATATGTGGGTGGGATTCTCGGGCCTTCTGGCTTTGGAGAGTCTGTTCAAGGCTGGATTTTCCCAGCGATCTCCAGTCAGGTGTGTCTGTGCTTTGGATAACTTCCAGAAAAATATTGAGAATATGGTTGCCACGTATCAGTCCACCTATGCAAATGAATTGAGGCGAAATGGTTGTTTTTCTCTTTTTCTGGCTGACTTGATTGATGATTACAATGCACAGGAACCCAAAGAAAAAGCTTCTGATGATCAGTTTTGCATGCATGCCTCCCAAGCCTATGACCATATAATGAGGAACTTTTCCAAGCCAATCAAAATAGAGGAGCTTGCCAATACTGTTGGGGTCAGTCGTAACTATCTGTTTTCTTGTTTCAAGAAAGCTTATCAGGTTTCTCCAAAACAATTTCTCAATTCGGTCAGAATGGAAAATGCCTGTAGTCTGTTGATTACCAGGAATCTTCATATTTCTGAAGTAGCCAGGAATGTAGGATTTGAGGATGAGCTTGCATTTTCAAAGGCCTTCAAGGCCTACTACCATATTTCACCTTCAAGATTCAGGAAACAGAATAGCCATTGAGTCAAAGCGAAGAGGTAGCTTTGATGCCTGGAATAAGAAGAGTGAAGGATGAGATATAAAAAAGATACCAACTCAATGAGTGGTATCTCTATATTCTGTTAAGAATTGTTTTTACTACGCCAAGTGGGGCTCGAACCTACGACCTACTGCTTAGAAGGCGCTATTTGAGGTTTATCAGCAGTTATCAAACACTATCATAAAAGATTGATAGATATAGATATATAAGCAGAAAAGTACAAGTAGTTTTATCAGGAATTATCAGTGTTTCTACATCAATATTAGAGAGTATTAGGAAATTTGATGTAGAATTGGTGTAGTAGAATCTAGAAAAGCATTTTGCTTGAGTTGCCTCCTACATCCCATTTCTTATTAACAGGAATATCATCAGGAGTTTTTGCAATACGAGATTTGTGAGCTGTGTTAACAATTTTTGAGTTGTTATTTTGGATAAAAATATTATTTGAAGATTTTAAATTTTTAATAATCAACTGTAGAACATCAACCTTCATTTTCTTTTCTAGCTTATCGATTGAAATGTATTCCTCAATCGCTTGTAAAAATGAATCCAACCATTGGTATACTTGAATAGATTTTTTTGGAATAATGAAACTTCTCTTTATTTGAACTTCGAGATTAAGTGATATATTTTCTCCACATTTATAATTGCCATCTTCAAAAAGAACAGATGACACAATTGAAGAATAACCTTCTACGATAGGAACAATAGTCAATTTAAATAACTTATTATCAATTTCTATAAATCCCTCATTATTCCTGTGGATTGTTGTACCAGAAGGTAATTCGATTTCTAATCTATTATAAAAAATTCCATTTTTCGACATAGAATAAACAACAGAACAATTTTTTTCTTTTAATGATGTACTATTATCGTTTATAAAAGCTTCTCGTTCATCCATATCTTTAGTGATAGAATCAAGTACACGATTTTTTAATATACTAGGATCTAAATTATCCCTAGTAATTTTGATTATCTCAAAATCATTAATTTCATTTTTTATGAAATATGAATTAAGGTGCAATTGTAGAAAATCTAAAACTACCACCTCAAGTGTAGATCGAAGAATAGTAAGTTTGTCCTTTATTGTCGGATCAAAAGAAGATTTGTTTATGGTGATACCTTTTTTATTTTTTTCGAAAATATTCTTGAAAGCTTTATTTTCATTCAGAAAACTAAATAAATATCGATGAAAATCATTATTAAATTCATAGCCAGAAATACTGACTTTCTCCAATTCTTTTGACTTTAGGTTATACCAGTATCCTCCATATAGGCGAATAACATATTTATGATGTGAAAAATAGATATTTTTTAAGAGTAGTATTCCGAATAATAGAGATATCAAGCATAGAATTATAATCACAAACAAATTATTAATCATTTTAAATAGTAGTGAAGCTAATAAATTGGTAGCCAGTGATAGTATTAGAACTGTAGCTAAGAGTAGGATAATATTTCTATTATTGTCTTGCAAATCGTCTATTGGCCTAAACATCTTTACCACCTTAAGCACATATTTCAAAATATTCTATAACGATTATTCAATATATTCTATAAAAAAAGGTTGTGATACGATATATAGCTGGTTTATCTATTACTCCATATCTGGCCGTTTAGGCATATTCAGGACTCTTTGGCTTCCTCCTGATACAGACAAAACCTTGGCTCAATAACCAAGGCTCTGTTAGGAAAATCTCTGAATTCTTCTCTTCTGTTGTTATGTATATTTTGAGTGAGCTTGCTTGCCAAAATCACCGAGCGTAGCGGGAAACAATGACTATCCTTTGGAATAATCAGAACAGCCCATCGAATGCATCTTCATGCTCCAGAATCCTGCTATAGCTTTCCTTCAAAGAAGGGTGGTTATAGCGCTCTGTCATGCTCTCTGAACTATGACCTGTAGTCTCCTGCAGAATATCCAAGGGAAGTACATTCTTCAGAAGGGTGTTGTAGGTGTGGCGAAAAGAATGGATTACCAGATTCCTTCCATTAATCTCAATCTTTGCTTTTTCCAAAGCTTTCTGGAATCTATTTTGCAATGTCTTTCCCATGATTGGCCTGCTGCCATTCCTTCCATAGAAAATTAAATCCTCTGGATCATGAAAAGGCGTACTCGCTTTCCAATGTTCCAGAATCTCCTCTGCTCTCTGGCTTAAAACCACAACTCGGCTTTTCCCTGTCTTGGTGCTCCCTGTGGTATCGTCGTCCTTGATGGCTTGTTCAACCAACAATCCATTTCGCTTCTTATCTTCAATTACATGCTTCCACTTCAAGGCTCTGGCTTCGCCTCTTCTCATGCCAGTTGTTGCCAGGATGAAAAAAAAATATGCATACTCTTCTTCCCTCCAAATCTTCATGAGCTGTACAATCCAAAATTTTTGAACAAAAAATCCAGCCATTTGAACACTAAATCCCGAAATGAATGAAAAGTTTTATCATGTTTTTCCATGCTTTACCGTGCTATAGCATGTTTTCATAGCTCTATTAAACAGCGTGTAAACACTATTTAAATAGAAGTGGATCATTATTGGATTCCTTAAAATAGATATCTGGTAAGGGCAAAAATGATTATGTTTAGTTGGGTTCTCAAACTATAACCCACGATTGAGAGCATAAATCCGAGGCATAAAAAACCAGCCCTATACCAAGCTGGTTTTTTTCTTTATTTAATTAGTGCATCTGTCTTTCATATGACCATCCAAAAATAGTAGCCCAATAGACGACAACTTCTTCATCTTTATCTAAGTCTTTCATCCATTTACTAACTGCGGTATGCCAATTCCCCTTGTGTTCATTTACCAGACGAACCAAGAATTCCATATAATCTTTTTGAATGATTACATGCTCTCTCTTGAGTACATCAGCTCGAACCATACATTTTCCCATATCCGTGGATTCTTTATCAGATCGATCTATCGGGTACTCAAAATCCTTAGTTACATATATATCAAATTCTTGGCCAATTACTGCCTGATAGAACTTGATTTTCTCATATGTCTGCCTTCTGATTGTACAGAAGGGAATTCGTAAGTTCCCCAAAAAAATCAACTGTATATACTCTCCATCAGCCAAATGATACTTATTGCCATCTAAGGTGGTCGTATCATAATCAAGCAAGGCCTTAGGAGTATTATCGTCTATTGTAATCGGCTCAACAGCCAATAATCGTGCAGAAGTCTGCCCGTGAAGCTTTGGATAATCATGCGAAAATCCAATTTTACAGAATGTATCATTCATTTTGGTAACCCCTTATTTTTATCACCGGTAAGAAGTCTAGGGGCCTCTCCCTTAGTTTCAAAATCACTATTGAACTTAGCAGCATCAAGCACTACGCTCGCACAGCCAATCACTCGACTCGCAATTTGTTCTATTGCCTTTGATCGCTTAATCTCTTTTTCTAGTTCTTCCTGAGATAAATCATCATCACTCAGTTTCTCGATCTGCATAAATAGATAATCATTCAGATCAAGCAAGGTATTCTTGGTTCCCATGCGTTAGCTCCTTTCTTTTTTGGCTATAGTTGATTTAAGTCTGGCCAAGGCTATTCCAGTATTTGTCATGTTTTTGTCTTTAAATCGAAGGCCCATTTTATTAAGATACTTGTTCTCGTCTTTTGAAATTAAAGCCAGGTTTTCCATTGTAAAATTTTGTCGGTCCCCATCCAGAAAAGTCACACATTTACCGGCAGGAATTTTTGAACCGTGATAAGTTTCAAATAGGATTCGATGTTTCTGTCTCCATTGATTCTTCCCTGATATCTTTACCCAAGTATATCCGTCAGGTCGAAGAATCTCGGTACCAATAGGAAGGGTATTGTGCGGGGAGTGACCTTTTGGGTAGAAATTACTTTTAAACAATTCAAGTGTTTTTGATTCCATGAATTCCTCAAGCTTTTTCCCCTTGTTTGCAGGAACGTGCCCTTTAGAATAATGGCCAGTCAGTCCGCTGTCTAAATGATGGTTATTCTTGTAGACTTTTATTTGTTCCCTAGTGAAGTTTGTTCCCAGTTTTTTATTGATTAAGCTAGCAAGTTCCTGGTTATCTATTCCCTGGTAATGCTCATAAATAAAGTCATGAACTTTTTTGCTCCATCTAGATCCTCTTACAGGAGTCATAAAAGCTTCATCCACTGACATTCCACTTTGAATCCTGTTGTATATGGTGGCATATTTTATCCCTGCTGCTTCTGCCCGTATCCGCATTTCAGTTTTCTTCCTTGACATTTTGTTAGCCCTCTTTCAGAAGTTTATCCTTCTATCACCTTGGATCTCTTCAGCTCATCTACAGCAACATCAAAAACTATCATGGTTCCAATCTTGTCCTGGTAGTGAACAGTGAAACTCCCATCGTCTTCTTGAATAGCGGAGATTAGATAGACCTTTCGTCCTCTCCATATGATCTGAAGCCCAGACCATAGCTTTATCTGCTCCAATATTTTTGGCATTTATTGCTCCTTTTTTAGAGCGCCAAGGGAGCAAGTGTCATTGCTGTCCCGAGGATAAAAAGCGACATACCAAGACGGTAAGATCTGACATTGAAACAGATATTCAAAACCAATAGGTAACAGCCCACAAAAAAGACCACCAGGCCTATAGCTCTCACAGTATTACGCATGGGCTACCTCCTGGCATCTCTTAAAAGTAAACCCCCTGCAGGAGCCTCCTGATTTTCCTAGAGTTATAACGAGCTGATAATTTATGCCCGTTGCGATAGCGGCAGCTATTTGCGATTGATAGATGCCAACAAGTTTTCCGTTTTTCGATACCAAGATTTTTATTGCTTTCATACCCACCTCAGAACAGCAGAAGCTGCCCGTAATCTTTATTCTTCATCACGTCTCTTTGAGCCGAGACACGATAGGGGATGGGAAGGTTGACAACCTCCCTTTCAACGAACCAGTCGTACATATCAAAGAAAGATAGGATTTCAAAAGGATGAGAGCCAATCGAAGAGGATTTCACACCGATAAGGTCTGCCCAGCCCTGGCAAGAATCTTCTTGCGGGAGTTCCATCGAAGGAAGATCGTACCAATCCTGGAGATCTTTTTCTTCGTTATCAAGATCTCTTTTAGGCAATCTTCGATCTGCCATTTCCCAGATTAACCAGGGGCTTATGTTCTGCCGTCTAAGCAACACTTTTGCCTGGTCGATAGTCCCTCCTTTTCTGATCAATCTACGAAGTTGGAAGAACCTCCTGACTTCCCTATATTGAGTGAAATTTGAATACTCAAGATATTGGTGCCTGATCACTTCAAAACCATTGATAAAATCATCAATCGCAGTCCAATGGATCCTGTATTCTCCATCAATAAGAAAAGCATCAAGACGGCAAAGTGTGATGAGGTCTCCAGCCTGGTCAACAGTTATCCCAAGGATCCTTGCAGAGTCACGTTTACTGAAGAAGCGTTTACCATCCTGCAAGGCAACCTTCAGCAGTTCATCTGCAGATGGGATCTGGATGTCCAGGTCAAGTTCTTCAATCACACTTTGCTCCTTGTTTTTATAGATCAGATACTTGCGAGATCAAAATCGATCATTTGGTATTTGCCAAACGGATCACGGCGATAGACACGGAAATACTTTTTGCTTGTCACTGTCTGGAGACTGTCCGAGATTATGGTCATGGCTTTCACCCAGTCGGCATCCTCGATATTGAGCTTACGCAACCCCACGATTGACCGGATGTTCATATGGCCTGACTGATTCAATGCGAACGCCTGGTCAATAATTGCCTTCAGGTTTGCATTAGTGCCTTCCGACCAACGCTCAATACAGCCATCAATCACTTGCTTTGCGATATGAATCTTTTCGTCAAAGCTCTGATATTCATTGACTGCAACAATGATCCTGATCGAACCGTCGTAACTGGTCACGCAGAGATTCTCTTTCTTCCCCCCAAGCTTTACCTTGTACTCAGAAGCCAGGACATCTTGAAGTTCCGAGACGGACTGCATTACTTGTAGCTTTACTTCTTCCATCTGACTCCGGAGTTCCATGACTTGATGAAAACACAGCATCACTGTCTGATCTTTGATAAGGTCGTAAGGCTTTATGAGTTCTTCCGGGACAAGACTTCCCCGAGAATTTTCATAATAGGTTTTTCCGTTCAATTCTTTTTTCACTTTGTTTCTCCCGCCTTTTTCTTTTGGCTCTTGTCGAGCCTATTAATCCATCCGATTACATTACGAAGCTGAACCGGATTCAGGTTCGTAAGCCCGCTTTTCCCGAAAGTCTTTGTACAAAAACCGTCGACACGAATCGCCCATCCCGGACCAAGTACAATCTTTGCCCGGCGTTCAATCTGCCTGATAACCGCATATTTTTGCTTACGCTCCGGAGGCGGTTCATAGGGATAGGCCTTTGCAAAACCAGCGCGATCAAAAAGGTCCATGACCTTCCTTAACTGGTTATCGTTCATGTCATGGCAAGAGGTCTTCCCTGTAAGACTTTCAAGGAGCTTCCTATACTCCTGGTCTTTTAGGGACGCCCTTGACATGCAGCCACATTCCGGACATTCTCCAGATACACAGAAAAGGATTTTTCCGCAGCTTGAACAGGTCTCTGCTTTCAGTTTTGCCAGATGTATCCTTGCCAACTTCGAATTCCTGCTCATTGTTTTCTCCTTTGCGCGATGATAGGTCGCACTGATTGATCTTTGTAAAGCTTGTAAATCGGGACTTTCCCACATCGTCCGATCACGACAAGGAATTCTGCCTGACGCCATGTCCGGCAGAGTTGCCGGGCATGCTCGATATTTATCCCTCCGACCCTTGCGATATCCTCCGGTTTAAACCGGACCAGTATCCTGGCAGCCTGCCAGGCATGGTCAGCGGATTCCCCCTGCACCGGCTGATCGTAAGTAGCGATATAGACACCGGTATTCATCGTCACGATCCCCCGATTCCTCAGCTGAGCAAGCTGGCGTTCCAGGATTTTTGGTGATATCTCAGGGAAGACCTCCCTGATGGATGCCAACGATACTTCACGCTTTGCCTCGATGTATTTCTGCAGTTGCCTTGCTATCACGGGAGTATTGAAAACGAGGTTCCTGTCCTCCTTACTTAAGGGCATCCAAGACCTCCTTGGTAAGGGTAGGCTTGCCCGACGCATTCATCGCAGAGACAATCCTATGAGCGTCATTGACAAGGATCCTGAAATCGCCACGACTTCTTGTAAGCAACATCTTTTTGAGTTGATCTTGTCCATCAAGAGAGATGCCCACAGCTATCTTCCAGAAAGACCCTACATCAAAGAGGGAGAGAGAAGAGAATACAACAGGGGTTCCCCGTACTCGGGACTCGAGACGTGGGAGTGAAGACATCTTCGACTGCAAGGTATGTTCCCCGACCAACAGAATAGGTACCCCACATTCTTCGTTGAGACCGCGAAGGGATTCAAGATAGCGCAGGGGCAACCGATCAGCTTCATCGATGACAATCAATCGCCGGTAGACAGCCGTGGCAGTTCTGATTGATTCCAGGTTCTTTGAGAACGATCGTCCCGGGATTGCCCTGAATTCCTTGACGATTGATTGCATCATCATATTGAGGGTGTACCCCTCGATGAAAAGGGTATAAATGGCCCTGTCATTCGTCGCACAGAAGTGCTGGATAGAAGTAGTCTTTCCGTAGCCTGCGTGACCCATGACAACCCCGATAGATGCATTGAGAGTAGTCGCCGGATCAAGCAAATCTTTTGCTAGCGTATCGATGGCCATGACGTTCTGTGTAATGATGAATTTGTTGGGATCAACACGAAGCTTACCAGCAGGCATGGCAAAGATTTCCAGCTCAGCGTCCTCTTTCAAGAGCAGTTCATTTGCGACCATACCTTCAATAATTTCTCGTTCACGGTCTTCCCATGCCGAGTAGTTGTGACTCGAGACAAGGCTGACCTGACTAGCAGAGATTCCAAGCCGATCTGCGACCTTGTTCATACTCAAACCCGACTTTTCGATTGCCTGTTTCAAACTGATCATATAATTCCCTCCTCGAGCTGTTGCTCGTAATTTGTCCAATAGGCTATGTATTCCTGGTACTCTTCTGAGTGCCGATAATCATGCAGCCATTCCATATCCTTTTTGGGCAGCTCATGCCTTGCGATGAGCATGTCCAGGCACCATTTGTATCTTGCTTGTCTAGTCGGATGCAGTGGCAGGAAGGGGAGCGCAGGACGCTTCACCACTTCCTTTGAAACCCCAGACTCCTCCGGTTCTACCTTCCTTACCTTTTCCTGCTCAGGGGGCTTGTACATGACTGACCCTATCTTTTTTGTCATGGCATTGAAGACATCAGAGACAGCACGGATCTGCCTATTCTTTGTCTGTAGGGCCTCTATCATCAAAGTGTTGTCAAGCATCGGAATCTTCTTGACCGGCAAGAGTTTCCTGGCTTCGCCATCTACGATCGCAAAACAGAAATTCCGATCATATTCCGAGAACCTTACTTCTACTTTCTCTCCATCTTTGCGATAAAGTCCTACATCCAGCAGATCATCATTACCAGCCTCGAGTTCGGCTCCTTGGTACCAGATATTGTCGACAAGGACACGGCCACGCTGTACCCTGCATTTTTTGCGACTTGCAGTAATGATCTCTATATCCATGCTGTTTTTGAATCTGCGTCCATCAAGATCAAAGCCTTTCGCAATATCTGTTTCGAGTTGCTGGCGGGGAGACATCTTCAAAGTTGAATGCCTGGTGTTCTCATAGGTTTGGAGCTCTTCAATGACAACCCTGACAAATTGTTCCATGGTCAGCAGCTCATGTTTTTCTTTTTGCCTATCAAGTCTTGCTCGCTCGATTTCATCGATGGCTGCAGCTGCTCCCGGGGTTGCGCACCTGCCTGGAATAAGTCTGCCGTCAAGCCTTTCCTCGATTGTCCTGAAAAAACGCTCGATGTCTTTCGTCTTCGCATTCTTCACATTCGCATAAATCCGCCTATGCTTTGCCCGCCATTCATTTTCCGACCCAGCGATATCAACGGCTTTCTCTTCAGCCTTATCCAAGACGACATATGTCCCATCAGAGGTTTTATAGAGATCGCTATAGTCCCTGGCCTGAACTCCGAATCGCAATAAATCGTCAACCATTTCCGTGATGGCCTTGCTACATTCGGATGAGCCGTTGTCGTTATAAGTACAATCAGGTTTTCCGAAGCGGTATAATCCCATTCTCAAAGCATCCCTGACGGTGTCCGAGTTATAGTGATTATCTGCAAAAGCGATCCCATAGAGGAGCTTGGTGTGCATATCAAGCCAGAGATAGCATTCAGGTCTCCATATCCTTCCGGTTTCATAATCGGCAACCCAGAAATCAAAGATATGCTGGTCACCAATGACAACTTGCATAGGAGCAAGAAGGCCCGAATTCCTGGCGATATAAAAGTAGTTATCCAGGGCACGACGACCTCCTAGCGCTTTCTCTATAAGAAGAGGGTGGATCTCTTTGAGAAGGTTGTATGCACTGGTGCGACTACCGATCTGCCATCCTTTTTCGCTAGCTTCTTTCTGGCAAGCAAGCCAGGCAGTTGATCGCGCACAGGCCCCATGCTCAGCAAGAGCTTGCAGGAAGAAAGCCTTCAGATATCCTGAAGCTTCCGGATCCCACTTGGTATATCTTCCCGAGTTTCGTAGCTTCTCGATCGTCCCGTGATCTTCTATCTCGCAAGCGATTCTCCTTGCTGTAGATACGCTTACGCCGTAGCTTCTTGCGACGGAAGATACCCATCGCATCTTCTGGGTACCAACAGGGCGTTGCTGGAGTTTCGAAGCAATTGCCATGCGTCTACGCTGTGATTCAGTAAGCTTTGAGCCAAGGCCTGATATGCTCGCTACAGAAGGAACAGCCAATTGTGCTGAAGGGACAAGAGTGTTTAATGACTGTTGATTTACATTCAACAATCCTTTTCTGGCCACTTCAGTCTGCCAGTCAGCGGGCAATGAGGGGACATACAGCTCAAGGGTTTTCCCATCTTTCTGCCGTGTGTTTATCGACTTATCTTTTTTTACTCTGATCTGTATTGCCCTGGGTGTTTTTCCCACGGCGGAGGCTAGGTCTTTTATACTAATCCACATTAGAAAGGTCCCCCTTAAGTCGCGAAATCTTCTTTCCATCAGAACAGATCAAAAACTGTTCGCAGATGCTTACCGAATTGATTACAAGAAGACACATGCTTGGCGTCTGCCTTGCTTCCTTTGCTATCCTGGAAATCGAAGTCGTCGCGGGGTAGAAAGGAATGGCATTGACAATTTTCATTTCTTCTTTTTTCAGTACGCGCGCTTTCCTTGGGATCGAGACTGTCGCTTCATAGGAAGAGACTCTCTCCCCACAGATTGAATAGAAATCAGTGGATATCATGCCGTGGCCTCCTTGCCGTCAGAAGGACGATTCAGGATGACGGAGAGCAGAGGAGCAATAGTCTCTGCTGCATCCTCCAGTAATTCCCAAGTAGGGAAGCCAAGGATCCTGGCAATCTTCTGTTGCACTGAAGCTGACTTCCTACGACCCATGATCACGTAGTTGACCATCTGCACGGAACAGTCACACTTCTTTGCGATGGCTGACTGGCTTATGTGCAGCTCGCCAAGGTGTAGAACAATAAATGTGTGCAAATTCCCATTCATTCCTATACCTCCATTTGTAGTGATAAGTCGTCTATCACTTTTGCGATTGATCTTCCGATCTCCGGACGTTTATCTGCATCAAAAAGGCTCAGTGCTTTTTCAACTACCTGAACGATGGTCATCTGATCCTCGACCTTCACGACCGAAGTCACTCTGCCTGAGTATGTTTCACACAAGTCATTGAAATGGAGGATCTCGGCAGGAGTTGGATCGTCCTGCATTTGTCGAGCAAGCAGATTGAAATATTCACGGCTAAAAAGTTCAGCTTGCTCATAGCCCTTTTCCTCAAGGCTTTTTTGAGTATCCTGCATCTTGAGCCAGGTCTGATATTTCCGTTCATTGGATTCAGTCCATCCTTCGGGAGCCCAGCCAAATTGCTTCAGGCGCTTCTTTCTGATGGTAAGGAACAGGGCTTCAAACTTCTCTTCCAGTTCTTCACGGGTATATAGTTTGTCTTCCTGAGGAGAGTAGAGAGCGAGCCAGCGATTGGCTGTCATTTTATTTATCCCAATTTCCTCAAGATAATCTTTGAATGTATGTAACCTAGTAACATTTGTTACTAGGTCAGCAGAGGTCAGATCTGCTCTATATCCAGGATTAGACAGTGCTTCCCTTGCTGCATAAAGCTCACGCACCAGATCAAGGGACACTTTGTTGTATAGAGCAACAAGAGGTTTTGAAGCAGCCACACTCTCTTCATAATTCCAAGCCTTCATTGATGGGATGATCTCTTTATTCTTTGCCATTCTTTGCATCTCTCCTTGTACCTTCATAAAAGCGGTGATAATATATGCCAAGTTGAAGTATCAACTCAAATATAGGTTAACTTGAATTGGCTTATATGTCAATCGAAATTTGAGGTAATAATGACCATTAACGACAGACTACGTTTGATTAGGGAATCATTCAAAGAATCGCAAGCCAAATTCGGTTTAAGGTTTGGGCTACCCCAAACTACTTATGCAAATTATGAATTGAATAAAAGGTCAGTTCCTGATGAATTAAAGCAGCAATTATCGGAATTAGGAATTAACTTAAATTGGCTTATCACAGGGAATGGCCCCATGTTTCTAAACCAAGAAGTAGGCGAACCAAAAATGCATTATTGTCAAGAGCAAGGCGATAGCTACCTATCTTTTAAAGGGGCCGTAATCAGCGAGGAAATACCTGACGGGGGGTTATCAGTTCCTATAATTACTCAGCGTCTTTCTGCTGGTCCAGGACAACCTTGGACGCAAGCGGATTTCATAGAGGCCGAGAGGTTGCCTATCTTGGGAAGATTCATAAAGCCATGGCAGAAAGAGAATGTCTTTGCAGCGGAAGTCAGGGGAGATAGCATGACAGGCATACAACTCTTTGATGGTGACATGGCCTTCTTTGCAAAAGGGGAGGTGGAAGGGGATGGAATCTATGTTCTGACCGTTGATAACGAGGTATATATAAAAAGGGTAGCGTTCAATCCGTTCGATAGAAAAGTTACGATAAAAAGCGAGAACGATCGCTATGAGCCTATGATTGTCGATTGTGACCGTGTAGTATTAGTTGGCAAAGTAATTGGGTGGTTACATCATCATCCTTATTGAAAATATTAAAAAGGTAAATGTATGAAAAAAAGATTTATTGCATTGTTATTAGGTATTTGTTTGCTTATATCAATTGAATCTATCTCGGCAACTGCAAACAAAGAAACTCCTGATTTTCGGAATTCAAATTGGGGTGACACAATGCAAGATGTAGCCAAGTCTGAGGGAAAATCTCCTGATTATGAAGGATATAAAGAATACGAATACGAGCTCAAAGACAACCCATATTTCGATAAGGTTCACTTTTATTTTGGTGATGATAATACATTGGCTTCGGCTAGTTATACTATCTTAATTAATGATACATTCGATTATTCTGAAGGTATGGAAGAATATAAAAAATCGATGGACGAATATTATCAACAGAAAAACAAATCAAGAATAACCAAGATCAAGGCTGGAATAACAAAAAAATATGGGGAAGGCCTAGAAAAAGGAAACTATGAAGATCTTTTGAAGCTTGCAAATTCAAGCGATACTTTTCCTTCAATCGAACTCTGGAATGGGCTTGAAAGGTATTGGGTTACAGAAAACACAATTATCTGTCTTTATAATGATCCTGGTATAAGTATGGCTTTTATTTATTATATTGCTAGAAATTCTAAAGAAATTGGAGATCGCGGGAAAATTATTTTCCTTGATGCATTGATTTAATAATTATTCTTTACCGACTATTGGTTAATTTTAATTAATAGAATCCAGCCCTCGGATTTCCCATCCTCCAAATTTGCTACCCTGTAGTAAATCGGAGGATTTTTTATGGACTTGAAATTACTTTTAAAAACGATTGTTGGAGCCGGACTGGTCGTCGTGTTTCTCATGGAAGTGCTGAAGCGTCAGCTTAAGAAAGCCCATGAGCAACCTGCAGAAGAACTCACAGAGGCAAACAAGGATATGGTGAAGGAGTTCACGCCCTGGAATATACCATCCTGGCTCGGGTTGCTGACAGGGTTTGCATTCTCATGTATCGTATCGCTGCTGTTTTTCATGGCATGGCTAAGGCCTGCCTCGGTGTGGGTGTACCTGATCCATACCATTGCGGTTTTCCTCTTCCAATATTTCGTCAGCATGGAAGCGGCAAAGCGTATATTGAAATGGTGGTCGAATCGCCAGGGCATTGATATCAGTCCCATCCTAAATACAGGAGGTAACTGATGTGTTTGCCAAAACCAAGGAATGGCTCTCATCTCATCATCTTGGCTGGGTTGTTGTTGCTCTTGCTGCTCTTGCCGGTTTCCTTGCAGGCAGATACTCCTCTCGGGGAGCTCGAGCAGATTTTGACAAACTACGAGCGGATTACAAAGAACTTGCAGATCGACTTCGACAGCGTGAAGAAGAACTCGCAAGACTTGCAGGTCTCCATGATTCCGATACAGAACAGTATAGAGCTCTTGCAAAAGAACTCTCAAGAGCGAGAACTGCGCTTGCAGAGATTGGAGACTCTATCGACTCAGGACAAGGAAACATTGATGAGCTCAGTCTCAACACTCAAAGACTTGCAGACTGGCTACACAGATATGGTTCGAAGCTTAAAGATATCCCGAATCAAGACTGACATAGCAATCGCCACGACTATCCTGGTCATTGTTGCATCCTTCACCTATTTCTTGACAAACCCGCCTTAACTCTTTCTTCCAAAAGAAGGCTCCGGAACCCCTGGGATTTCAGGAGCCTTCTTTATCGTACCCTTCCATATATATAGGAGAGAGGAAACTGATGAAAACAAACTTCCATATCTATATCGACCAGAATATCAGAGAACGCTTGGGATGCTCTGATGACAATAGGGGTGCGTGATGGATTTCCTTGGGATAGTAAATGATCTTGGACCGACTGCCCTGGTCATCCTCCTCTTGATCGTCATCGTAATGTTGCTTCGCCAATACCGCGATGAAGTCAAGGAGCAAAAGCTTCAGCTGAAAAAGCATATCGATGAACAAAAGGAAACCGATGGTACCCAGGATGAAAAGATTGCCTACCTGCAGACGCATGGCGTCTCAAAGGAAGACATGTTCCAGCAGTTCGGTGGCTGGAGAACAGAACTCAATAACATGAACCAGAATATTTTGCACCTCACTGAACTGATTGCAAAGAAGGAGAGCTAAATGGAACTTCCCGTTGTCAAGAAAAAAGAACTCAGGGGAAACCTTCTGCAGTTTCTTGCCAGTATCTACCCTGAGCAGATCAGCAGGGAGAGTGTATTCGAGACTTTCTATGAATACTCGCGTACCGAAGATATCGAAAAGGAAATATCCTATCTCATCGACAAGGGATATGTAAGTGAGAAGGGCCTCCCCAATCCTTTTGGCAGCTCCTATGACCGAGTACTGAACTATCGGATCACCGCACTCGGCAAAGACCTCATAGATGGCACCATCAAAGATGATGGCGTCCATATCCGGAGGTAGGGCATGGGACGCAAAAGCAAAGCCGAGCAACTCGGTTTGATCGAGGAAATCGTAAGGCTGCATGATGAGCAGCACATGACGAACCAGGAGATTGCCGACCATCTCCAGCAGAAAGGTTTTGATATCGGACGCGAGGCTGTACGCAACTGCTATACCAATGCCGAACGCAAGGCAGAGAAGTACAAGCTCGCTGCCGAATCGGCGCGGTCAATAGTAAGCGCAGTCAAGGGGACGAACGTCGAACTTGCAGAGGCTGCCAATTCAATGGTGGCGAATATGTTCTATGACAGGATCCTGCAGATGCAGGAACTCGACTTTGCTTCAACTACGGATTTTTTCAAGAGCATGGCCCCTGTCATGAACAACCAGGTAAAGCTTGCACAGTTTCGTCTGAGCTTCGAGCACGGGGTGGAGAAGACAAAGGCTGCCGTATACGATGCCCTGGCCAAGGAATTGGGGCAGGGAAATCCTGAACTGCTGGAAGGTTTGAAGAAGGCCATCGCTGGTCTGAAGGTAAAAGAAAAATGAGCAAGAGTGCAATCGAGGAGTTGATGGACCGCGACCCAGTTCTTGCCCATGCGGCAGAGAACGAGATCCTCGCGGCAGAAAGGGAAGCACGAAAGAGCCGAGCTGAAAATGATTTCCCCTTCTTCTGCGAATACTACCTCCATGAATACTTCTTTTGCAAACCTGCTGAATATCAGAGGATCCTATATGACGTAATTCAAAATCGCGAACTGACTGAACAGCAAGCAAATAGGCTGAAAGAAATTGTTCCAGAGGATTTCCAGTGCACATTCCGCCCATCAAAGAATCTGAGGGGCATCATTGACGTGGAGCCCCGTGGTCATGGTAAGTCAACCAGGATGACCTTTGCTTTTCCTCTCTGGCAACTACTCTTCAAGAAGTCCAGATTTATCATCATTGTTGGAGCCAGCAGTGACGATGCTCAGCTGCAGATGGAGAACATCCGGCTTGCCATAGAAGAGAATGATAGGATCATCGATGACTTCGGCCTTCTGCAAGGGACTACATGGAACAAGAAACTTCTCTTCTTATCCAATGGAACGGCCGTAACTGCCAGGGGAAAGGGAGGATCGCTCAGAGGTCTGCGCAAGAAACAGTACCGCCCGGACCTGGTCATAGTTGACGATACTTTCAAGGACAATGAAGCCGAAAGCAGCGTGATCAGGGACAAGGTATCCAGATGGTTCAACAGGACTATCCAGCCCCTGGGTACCGAAGCATTGATCATCGTGGTAAACACAATCACGAATGAAGATGATCTTCCCTCGAGACTCCTGGATGACATTAAGGAAGGAAGAAAGAAAACTTGGATAGGCCTTCGCTTCTCCGCTGAGATCCCGGGAAAGGATGGGAAGCCTGGCACCCCGCTTTGGCCGGAGCGCTACAGTTGGGAAGACCTCAAAAAATTGCAATCGGATATTGGGTCCCTGGCCTATGCACAGGAATATCTGTCACGGCCTCTTTCCGATGAGGATCGGATGTTCAAGGCGTCCTGGATAGTGAGGGTAAAGGTTTCGGAGATACCGACAGGGATGACAATGTTCGAGGGTATCGACCCCGCGACAGGAGCACACGACATGAGTGCCGTGGTGGATCTTGGCAAAGACTCTGTTGACAAGAAGCTTTTCGTCGTATCGAGCAACGGGAAAAAGGAATCGACAGAGACCTTCACAAAACGTCTCATCGACCGATACAAGCTCTTCCGATACAGAAGGGCCCTTATGGAGAGCGTGGCTTTCCAGAACATATATAAAAAGAATGTAATCGAAAAGGCTGAGGAAGAACATATCCATCTGCCTCTTCGTGGCCGTAACCCAGGGCGTGGAAGCAAAGCCCAGAGACTCATGTACATCAGCCCGATGGTCGAGAACGGAATAATAGTATTCGGCCCCGGTAATGAAGACCTCATCGACCAATTAGTAGGATTCCCCGCTGCGGGGTATGACGATCTTTGTGACGCGCTTTATTACGCCGTGCTTGCGTCGGAAGGAAAGGGCGCATTCGGGACAAGTGCGTTGTCAAGCAAGAAAAACCAAGGAAGAAATGTCAAGAAGGAGCTCAACTTATGATCCCTATTTATACCTATAACTTTAAAGGAACTCTTGCAGAGACGGAAATAATGAAGGCGATTGCCGCCAAGGAGCAGTGGAATGTCGAGCTTGACAAACTGGACAAATACTACAAGGGAAACAATCCGTCCATCCTGGCTGAGGATAGGAACCATAAGGTACCGATCCCCTTCGGTAGAAAGCTCATCAAGAGCACCCTCGGTTTTATGTTCAAAGAAGGCTGCATAACCTACAAGTATCCCGACTCAGATGAAAAGTTGAAGGAAAAGATCAAGGGAGTCTTCGATTTCAACGACGAGCAGACAGAGGATATCCGCCTTGCAAGGGACCAGGCGACCTACGGTTCGGCCTTTGAAGTCCTTTTCATCGACAACCCCGATGCCCTTCCGCAGTTCTATAGGATCCCGGCAAGGCAACTCATTCCTGTCTACCTCCCCGATATAAAGCCAAAGATGGGAGCTGCCATCAACTTCTATACAATCAACGATACCGAAAGGCATGTCGATGTCTACTACAAGGACAGGATCGAGAAGTTCACCCGAAAAGACAATGGCCTTAAGATAAGCAAGACTATACATCATCAGTTCGGAGAGGTACCAATCGCAGAATTCAGGAACAACGAGGAAGGCCAGGGTGATATCGAGTGTGTGCTTGGCCTCATCGATTCCCATGATGAGATCCTTTCTAACGGGCTGGATGAGGATGGGAAGTTCGCCGATGCCTTGCTTCTGTTGAAAAATGCCGTGCTTGATGATGAGCAAATTGCAAAAATCCGGGATAAGAGGATTCTGGATGACCTGGATAGTGATGCTGAGGTAAGCTATTTAGTAAAAGAAAACAGCTATGCAGGGCGTGAAGTCTTGCGTGCAAAGATCGAGGACCTGATCTACTCAATGAGCGGGATCCCGAATCTCTCGGACAGCAAGGCGATGGCCCAGCAATCAGGGGAGGCCCTGAAGTATCTGTATGCGACATTCGAGGTTATGGTCGCAGGGGATAAGCAGTCAGGTTTCAATGACGGGTTGACAAAACGGTTGCATCTGATCTGCAGTTATCTGAACTGGCTGGAAGGAAAGGGCGAGGATGACAAGATTCCCGCATCAGGGATTCCTGTGAAATATAAGAGCGACGAGATCACGATCTCATGGAAGAGAAACCTTCCTGCCGAAGCCACAACGACCATCGATAATGCCACGAAGATAGAACCCTACGTCTCGCGAAGGACTTTCCTGGAACAACTGAACCAGGCTGGTGTCATCGAAGATGTCAGTGCAGAAGAAACACGGCTGGAAGAAGAGGCACAGGCGACTCTCAATATAAACGAGAAGAAGGTTCTGGAAGGCTATGGCGCGTGATCTTTATACCAGGTTGTACGGCAATACCCAGGTAGAGCTGGCAAAGCTCATGGATGAAGGGGAGCTAGAGATAGTCAGGCAGTACGGCATCGTGCTCCAGCAATGCCGAGACAAGCTTGATCGGATATACAAGACTTACTCAAAGGATGGAAAGCTTAACAACGCTGCCATGAGCAAGGCGAACAGGCTTACTTCCTTGCAGGATGATATCGAAGCGATCCTGAAAGAAAAAGTGCCCTCGGTAACCGAATACACAAGGGACCTGACCGAAGAGATGTACAAGGCCTCCTTCTATCGCCATGCATATATCATCGATCAGGCAGGTGGTATGTCCTTGTCCTGGGGACTTGTCCCAAGGGTTGCGGTAGAGCGGGCGATCAAGGGAAAGTATGACAAGTTCGCAAAAAGCAAGATGCTTTCCATGCCACAGAAAGAAGCGATCGCTGCAATCAGGAAAGACCTGGGACAGGCAATCATCAGGGGTGACAGTTACCCCGTACTTGCAAAGCGGATCGCAAATCATATCGGAGTAGATGTCAAGCGGGCAAAGGCCATCTATGGGAATAAGGGAATGGCAGCCTGGTCTATCACCGTGGCAAGGACTGAAGGTCAGAGGGTTCTCGTAGAGGGCCAAGACGCTGCATATGAAAAAGCCAGGGAACTTGGCTGCGACGTCATTGCGATTTGGGATGCGACGCTTGATGGCAGAACCCGTGCTGCCCATGCTGCTCTCGACGGCCAGGAAAGGAATGAGGCAAAAGGTGGCTGGGATGTCCCTGGCATTGGAGTTGTATCCGCACCTTTGCATTCGGGAGTTGCATCCTTTGATGTCAACTGTCGATGCCGGTTGCGATCGCAAGTAAAGGGATACCCCCCTGGGGAACGGTACATAAGAGGAGACGGGATCACCGCGTATCAGACTTTCGAGCAGTGGGAAGTCACACAAAAGACAAAGGTGGCATAAAGCCCGCTGTAAGGCAGGCAATTGCATGGATATCAAATTATGCAACTCTTCTGCTACCCCCTGTTTATAAACGTTTATAAACACCTCTGCGCAAAGATTTGGGTTATAGGCTTGCACAACGCTTGCAAAAAGCAGTTGTCAATCGAATTACCCCTAGGATTTCAGGCAGTTTAAACCTGCTACGATTGGGGTACTAATAGTTTTTAGTTTCCAGAGGAGGAGACGGCATGAAGATGTTTTATTTACTGTCTATGCTTTTGGCCCCGAATGTTTTTTTTGCACCCGATGATGGGGGAGCTGGCGGCGCAACCACACCGGCAGCGGCCGAGGGCACACTGGTGGCCACCGATCCAAAACAACCTGAGGCAACACCGGCAGCGGCCGAGGGCGAATCGGAACTTGAGAAGACCAAGAAGGAACTCAAGGCCCTGCAGGACGAGAAAGCAGCACAGGCAAAGGTTGCAAAGGAAGCGGAACGGGCAAAGATGTCCGATGACGAGAAGAAGGCGGCTGAGCTCAAGGATCTCCAAGATAGCCTGGTAAAGCAAAACCGCACTTTGCAGCTTTCGAAAGCCGGGCTTGAGGAAAAGTATCTTCCCCTGGTTGCAGGGGCAACAGCGGAAGAAGTCGAGCAGAATGGCAAATTGCTTGCCCAGCTCGTCGAAGAGGTCAAGGCCAATGCCATAGCAACGGCGAAGAAGGGAATTGCCCAGACCGGTGCTCCCGGCCAAGACCACGTAACGGGGAAAGTGGATTCGAAGACTTTCTTCAAAACTATCCTGGGGGTAAAGTAGAATGGCTACCTTGAGAGAAATCGCCGCACAATATGCGGTCGCACAGCCACAGCAGGTCGATGACATCACAGTCAATGCACCCGTGCTTGACATCGCACAGTTCTATCCTACTAACAAAGGCTTGCACCATGCATACGAGAAAATCGAAAGCATCGGTGAAGCAGCCTTGGTTGCCATGGATGCACCTCTTCCCTCTGCAGATGTCACCACTGCACTGAAGACAGAGGACCTGGGGATCATGGGCTTCAAGATCGAGGCTCCTGTCGACAAACTTGCTGATCTCTACGGACGCGGTACGGATGCCTTTGCATCGTATCTTGCAGATCGAAGTCCCTTGATCATCCGCAAGTCAGCAATGAGTGTGGAAAGCCAGGTCATCGCCCTGATGGTTGCCTATGCAAAAGAAGTAGGTAACATTGTCAGCGCCGGAGGATCCGGACAAGGCCATGCGATCATCATGGCCCGTTTCACCCAGGACAACTTCTGCGGTCTGTACGACCCCAACGGATTCGGCCAGGGAGCCATGTTCGATACCTTGATCAGATGCGGTGGCGGAACCTATGAGCGAAAGGCTGATGGGGTAATCTGCTACGGAGCGGACTTCAAGAGCTATCTTGATTTCCTGCTGGACAACCCGAAGTGCATCGGTGCAATCGTAAACATCGACGACACGCATAAGCCTACTGCCGACATGATCGAGGACATGCTGGCCGATGCCCATGCGGGGGAAGACGGGGTGACGAGGATCATCACGCATCCCAAGTCTATGAAATACATCAGGGCAATCAAGGGAAACGCCTTGAGCATGACGGTCAATGATACCAATATCAGCCGGGCCGTAGGATCTTGGGATCAGGTACCGATCACCACGTCGTATAACCAGGGCACGAATGGCCTGTTCGCAAACGTCGTCTTGGCGTAAAGGAGCATCGTATGATGGCAAGTAAGAGCCTTACCGGTGACCTTCGGGTCCATGGAGAGGATTATCACGAGAAGACTGAGCTGGCCAGCGCCAGCGCTGGTGTCGTCGGGGCTGTACTCGATACAGGCGAAGGCGGGCAGAACGGTGCCCTATGCATCAAGGTAGTCGCAAACGGGGCCGTGTCGATCGCAGACACAAAGAAGCTGACGATCACCGTAAATGAAGGTGATGCGAGCGACTCACTGGCTGCAAAGCTTTCCTATGAAGTTGCGGGGGCAAAGGCGTATGCAGACAAGGATCTCATCTTTGACTATGTACTGCCTCCCAGCATCTTGCGGTACACCAGCGTGACGGTTACCTGCGATGACGATGCTGCCGTCGGCTATGTGACCATTTACCCCAAGTATCTGCCGAGGTAAACCGAACGAACCTTGAATATGCGGCCTGGGGAAACCCAGGCCATTATTGAATGCTTGTTAAATACCTATTCAAAAGGAAGCAACAATGACAAGGACCGCACATGATCGTATGACCGATATTCCCATTACGGTAACCTTCGGTACGCCTAAAGAATTCTCCAAGTCACTTAAAAAACATGGCGTCAAGGATGATATCAATGTTTCTACAAATCGTGGATATGCAGTGAAGACATCAGAAAAGGCAGGGGGAGGTCATCATCTGTTTGCATATATATCGAAGGCAGATTGGGATGAACGCGATAGCTATGCGACAATCGCACATGAGGCATTTCATCTACTTATATATATACACATGATCATGGAGGGAGGGGAGCGGGAACTGACCATCTATACCCCGCAGCATGAGTCTTTCGCATATCATTTCGACACAATTTTCCAAGCCATATTCAGAGTGGTGAGAGATGCAAAGGCATCGGAATTCGCGAAGCCCAAAAAAAGTAAGATGAAAGCATGAGCAAGATCATAACTTTGGAAGAGTACAAGGACCTCACGGGAATCACCGATAATAAGATCGATGCGCAGATCAATGCGCTCATCCTGGTCGTCGAGGACGACTACCTTTCGATTCGCAACAAGCCTTTCGATACTGATGCAAACGGGGATATCATATATCCCGCAGGATCAAAGATGGCTGCCGCCGAAATGATAAGCTACAAGATCCTGACCTTGAGGGGAAACGTGGGCTCCACGTATGAGATGATCGGGGGCTATTCGATATCGCTCTCCGCAGACTTGATCAAGGGCTATCCCAAGTCAACGGTACAGAAGATCAGGCGATATGGGAGGCTTTCATGAGCTTTGAAAGTCGTCTCGACAAGACTGCAAACATACTGAGGAAGACACCGGCAACAGGAGCCTGGGGATCAGTGGATTCCCTGGACAAGATAGGCGAGGTTCTCTGCAGGATCCAGTCATCAAGCGGGCGGGAATACACCAACGGGAAGATACGGACAGAAGCTACCCACATGGTCTTCATGGACAAGACCGATCTGCTTACTTCTGACATCCTTGAGATCGAGGGGACCCGATATGAAGTCATCCCTCCGATTTCAGACGCAGGAGGTGCGGGGCATCATCTCCAAGTCTGGGTCAAGGAGCGTGACGCATGAGCAGTGTACGATTCGTCGACAACTCTGAAAAAGTAAAAAAAGACGTAAAAAGATTGCGCGACATAGCATTGACTGAATCAGCGGTTGCAGTCCAAGGGAACTGCGTTGCGCTTTGTCCAAGGGAAACAGGACACCTCCAGGGGTCGATTGGTTATATAACAGGGACAGGTGCGAAAGAAGGCGGAGACGGCACCATCCAGGGATCAGTAAAAGAAGGGGAGGCAGTGGTGGGTACGAACGTGGAGTATGCAGCCCATGTCGAGTATGGCACCAAATTCAAGCAAGCACGGTCTTACATGAGGGCTGGTTTCGATAAATCGATACCTATTGTTGCTGCAATCTTCAAGAAACACCTTCAGACAGGAGACAAGTGATGCAGTATGCGCAAGATTACCTCGAGCATCTTAAAGCAAACCCCGATATGACCGCAAGATTCGGTACGCGGATATTCTACGGGCTTGCACCTGAAACTGCAACAAATCCTTTTGCAGTGCTGCAGGACATCTCCCCCAACGCCCAACGGGAAATATCGACAGCCAAGCCAAGGATGCAGCTTGATGTGTTTGCAGCCGACCAATACAGCGCAAGCGACATCGCTGAGGAAATCGTACTCGCCCTTATTTTCACGAGCTTCACATCGGGGGAAACATATTTTCAATCTGTAACTGCAGAACGTACCAAGGCACTGAGAGTGGAGGACGGGACCTGGAAGGTTCCCATCGATATAAGATTTTCGTGTAGGAGAAAGTAGCATGGAAAGTAAGTATGTAGGAGTGCACCTTCCGGCAGGTTGCACAGTAAGCGTAGGGGACAGTGTTGCGGATTTGCAAGACGTAGGCGTTTTGCCAATTGACACCGATTCAAATCTTGAAATTACGTATGACAAGATCAACATCCAAGGATCAAAGAAAGAGACCGTGCTCAACTATGTGAAGAACATGGCAGCAAAGGCCACGACGGAGCTCTATCAGATTCGCATGGACGTCATCAACAAATTGACCGGAGGAGTCATGACCGTAACTCCAGTGGCGGGGGATCCTGTCGTTGGAGTCGTACAGTCGATTGCTGCGGGGTGGTCAATCGGAAGATTGTATCTGCTCTCCGGGCAGAATTCGAATGGAACCAAACAGACCTTGGCCTCGGTAAAGTCTGGCGCGACCGTCCTGGTATCGGGAACCGATTATGTACAGGGATCTGATGCATCCGGAAAATGGGGAATCATCATGATCAGTGATGCAGATGCACCGACAGGCACTGCAATTGACGTGACCTATGGGTACACTCCAGCGGCTTCGATGAGTGTCCAGATGGGTGCTCCCGTGGTGGAGATCACACCGAGGATCGTGCGGTTCTTGAAGATGCAAGACGGCAAGAAGTACCAGGTGACTCTGTACTCCGCTTTGTTGGATGGGAGCCTGAAGCTATCCTTCCCCGGAGCAGATGCAGATAAGCCAGCCTCTTTGCCTGTCACGATTTCGGGCATGCTTGATCCTGATCGTGCAGAGGGTAGCCAGCTTCTTGATATCGTCGACGAAATCGGCGTGGAATAAAAGGAGGCCTTTTATGCCTGTAAAATCTGTCAGATATGGGAGAGGGGGCCGCAGATGAAAGAACGCTTCTTTGATCTCAACGGCCGAGAGAACTGCGTAACCGCTGAGATAAAAGTTGCAGACATGACGTTTCGTATCTCCCGTGTCGTCACGGGAGTGCGCGTCAGATATGCAAACCATCTAAAGGAGATGGGCTCGATGCTTCGCAAGCTTTCGGAGTTCGACTTATCGACCCCGGAAGGTGTCGATTCCGCGACCTCCTTTACGGAAACCGTTGATAAGTTTGCCCAGGAAAAGGCTGCCGTGTACGATGACCTGCTCAGCAACATCCTGACGAAAAATGGATATAGCTACGATAAGGCTTGGTGGCAGGAGAATACCGACGAATTTGACGTAAGGGCATTTGTCGAGTCATGTCTCTGCAAAGATGCCGTCGACCAAAAAAAAAAGTAGAGGGCGTCCTGGACTATGACCGACTCAGTGCAGTCTTCGGGCGGACGTGGTCATACATCACGCCCGCCTATTTTTATGAAGAGCTGGACCTTTTCGATATCGCAAAGCTCATCCCCTATGTCTCAGCCGAAGATTACGCATCCTGCTGGATCATGAAGCAGAAGCAGAAGAACAAAGGCCTTCAAGAAGCAATGGCGGACGGGGTGATTTCAAGGAGTAAATGATGGATAACCTGCTCGGGACCTTAATATATAAAATCACTGGGGACAATTCGGCTTTGGACAAGAGCCTTGATGTATCCAGGGGAAAACTCGACAAGACAGGATCCTCGATAGAAAAGATGGGTACCAGTATCATGAGGGTCTCGAAGACCATCATCTCAGGGATGCTGGTCAAGTCCTTGCTGGAAGCTTCAAGCCGCGCGACAGAGCTCGAGAACAAGTTTGATACTGTCTTCAAGGGAGTCGAGGCACAGACCACAGCGTGGGTAAAGGATTATGCAAGCGCAACAAATAGGGGTATCATTGCGACCAAGGAATTTCTATCTACCCAGCAGGATCTGAGAACCGGATATGGCGATAGCATCGCATCGGCCGCAGAATATTCAAAATCAGTCGTCGGAATCACGAATGACCTGGCAAGCTTCTCAAACGTCCCGATCACCGAAGCAATGGCTGCGATGCAATCTGGGCTCTCCTTCCAGTTCGAAGCTTTGCGTAGACTTGGTGTCTCGATCAGTGTCGCAACCATCAACCAGAGCGACTATGCACGGTCCATTGGGAAGACCTGGGACCAGATGTCAAACCTACAGAAGCAAGAGGCTGTGCTCTCTGGAGTTGTATCGCAGAGCAAGAATGCCCTACACCAAGACGTGCAGCTCTGGCAGGACTATGACTATACCTTGGGCGATGCTGCAAAGACCAGCGATAGTTTTGCGAACTCTTCCCAGGGAGCAAAGCAGAAGCTTGATGACCTGGCAGCTGAGCTTGGGGATGCTCTCATCCCGGCAGCCTCTGCATTCCTTGGAGTGGGGATTGATGTCATGGAGATGTTCAATTCCTGGCCGGATGCAGCCAAGGCAGCAACCTCCGCGACGATAGCACTGGCTGTTGCGATGGCAATGGTCGAAGGACCGGTCGGGATTGCCCTTGGATCGGTCGCAGCCCTTACCGTCTTGATCAGTTCTGCAAAGGATCCGAGCGAAAAACTAGCATCGGCTACCAGGCAACTGTCCGAAGCTACTGGCGGATATAATGAATTGACAAAACAGCTAGCCGGGAATACCGACAACTTGACAACGAGCGAACGGAACTTATTGGAAGCTCGTAAGGCAATCCTGGGCCTTGAAGTCCAGAAAAATCTTGCTGCAGTAGTTAAAGGATATGACGAAACATCCAGTGAAATCAAGAAATATGAGAAATCGGTTGAGGAGGCACAGGCCAGGCAAGATGCATACTCACTTGCCGTATCCAAGGGACCTTCCGCCGTCCGAGAAGAGATAAAAAAGCTTGAAAAGCAAGCTACTATGAGTTCCTCTGAGAAAACGTATTACGATGTCTTGAAAGAATCCTTGATGCAGTTCACTCTCCGTTCAAAATCAGCAATAGTCGATTGGGAAAAAGGTCTCAAGGATGCTACGAATGATCTAGCACAAGGACAAAGTGATCTTGCTACATCGCAAAAAGGTCTGGAAGAAGCGGTGTTATCTGCTGCAACGGCAGTCAATTCCGGAGCTGTCAGCGTCGAGTATCTGGCACAATCCTATCCTGAGCTATATTCCCAGATCATGACAATGGCCCAGGGGTTGAAGGTCAATACCGATGCGACGGATGCAAATAAAAAAGCAATAGTAGCGGCTACCTTCGCGGCAACCGACTGGCAAAAGAAAACCAAGGAGTTACAATCCGACCAGGCTGAACAATCCGGTGAGTACCAAAAAGCAGCACAGATCAAGAGGAGCCTTCTGGTCCAAGAGAAAGAAGAAGCAATCCAAAAGCTTGCCACCGATGCCATGCTTATCAAGGAAGGCGAGAATGCAACTACCTTATCAATCGAGGAACTAAGGAAGCGCATATCCGGTAATGCTGCTGCCAATTCCGAGCTGAAGGCAATGGACATCGCCTTTGCTTCTGATTTAAAGAAAATTGACAATGATGCAGCACAGTCCGCACGGGACGCGGCAAACAAGATCATCGAATCAAAACGGGAGCAGGAAGCCTCGGCAAAGGAAGCACTGGCATCTGAGCTTGAAGGCCTTGGATGGATAGAAGCAAGCTACAGGGTCAAACTGGAAGTCCTGCAGGAAGAACGTGCGGCCGAGCGAGCAATCCTTGCCCAGAAGGTTGCTGACAATAAGGCTACGCAGGAAGAGCTCGATGCCTATGATAAAGTATCTTCCTCCAAGGAAGTGGAGCTTCGCAAGGAGACTGATCGCAAGCTTATCTCGGAAAGGTTGTCAGCTGCCAAGGAAACCAAAAAACTCCTGAACGACCAGATGGATGGGATCAAGGAAAAGAAAGCCGAGGAGCTTGAGGCCGCCGGTTCATTCAGCCAGGCTACCGCCATCCGCGTTGCCCTCATACAACAGGAGAGGGACAAGGACCTGCTGGCGATGCAAGCCAAGGTTGCGAACAGTACGGCCACACAAGAAGAGATCAATAATCTAAAAACGTATTACGCAACCAAGGAAGACCAGCTTCGCAAGGATCAGGAAAAGAAAGAAAAGGAATATCAGCAGTCCCTGAAAAATAGCATTGCGTCTACGCTCCGTAGTCAACAAGCAAGTGTGAAGCAATCCCTGGCATCTGAGCTTGAAGGCCTTGGCTGGATAGAGGCAAGCTATAGGGTAAAACTGGAAGTCCTGCAGGAAGAACGTGCGGCCGAGCGAGCAATCCTTGCCCAGAAGGTTGCTGACAATAAGGCTACGCAGGAAGAGCTCGATGCCTATGATAAAGTATCTTCCTCCAAGGAAGTGGAGCTTCGCAAAGAGACTGATCGCAAGCTTATCTCGGAAAGGTTGTCAGCTGCCAAGGAAACCAAGGAACTCCTGAATGACCAGATGGATGGGATCAAGGAAAAGAAAGCCGAGGAGCTTGAGGCCGCCGGGTCCTTCGGAGACGCTACTGCCATTCGCCTCGATCTTATGGAACAGGAGAAGACCAAGGCCCTACAAGCGATGCAAGCCAAGGTTGCGAACAATACGGCCACCCAGCAGCAACTCGACGATATCAATACCTATTATGCAACCAAGGAAGAACAACTCCAGAAAGAACAGACAGACAAGATAAAGGACTACTGGAAGGATACTGTATCAAGCATCGCAAGTTACATGAGCACTTTGTCGTCAGACCTCAAGGATCTGTGGTCCGCCCAGACCGATGCGCAGCTGGATGAGATTGACAAACAGACAGAGAAAAAGCTCGCAGCCCTTGGATTGCAGGACCAGACCGAGATGGAGAAGTTGCAGGACGAATACAAGGCAGCAGTCGAAGCCGGTGACATGGAACTTGCCCAGGAGAAATCCAACGCGATCGAAAAACAACGAATCGAGGATGAGGCAGATAAGAAAAAGCAACTGTTGCAAATCGAGCAAGCCCAGCGAGAAAAGGAATTGAACCTTTTCATGGCAGGGTTGAACATGGCAACTGCCATCATCAAGGCCCTTGCAGATCCGGGAGGATGGGCAGGAGTGGGGCTATCCGTTGCAGCCGGTGTGACCGGTGCGCTTGAGATAGCAAAGATACAGGCCGAACCCTTGCCATCCTTTGCAGTCGGGGCAAATTACATTCCGGAAGATATGCTCTCGTTGGTACACAAGGGGGAGACAATCTTGCCAGCCCCCATGGCTGAAAGCGTCCGCAAAGGAGAGGCCAGTTTTGGCAGTACATCTTCAAACGTCACGGTAAACGTGATCAACAATACCGGCGCGGAAGTGACCCAGGAAGAGACTGCGACGGAAGACGGTAAGGAATACAATATCATCATCGGCAAAACCATCGACAAGCAAATCAGCGAAGGCAGATATGACAAGTCCCTGGGAAACCGATATGGAATAAAGAGGAAGGGAATACATGCCTAGTTCACCAATTTGGCCCGAATATCTCCCGGGATTGAAAATCGGTTGGTCTCTATCAAAAAAAAGTAACGTGCTCCGCTTCGAGCCCGAGAGAGGCCCGGCAAAGACACGTCCGCTCAGGTCAGCAGAAGTCATGAATATCGAGGGGACTCTTACTTATAATGACGCACAACTCGATGCTTTCATGAAGTGGCACCATGAAGAAATTGCCGATGGGGCATTGATCTTTAACTATCACGATTTTGTAAGCGATAACTGGGTAACAGCGCGCATCACTGACTGGAAGAGTGAGCAAGTGCAGGTCGGGGAGCATTCAGTTTCCTTGAGCATGGAGGTCTTTATATGATCACCAATACGACCAAGGAAGCCTTGCTTGCGCAATCGACTGCAAAGATTTTTTGCAGCGTCTTGAGAATTACCGGGACAGGCATAGAGTTCTGTTTTGTCGATAATAATGGCAGTGTGAATATTTCCGGTACCGTTTATTCTCCCAGGGGTTTTGACTTCTCCCCACCGGATCCACAGTCAGATGACGGGACAAGTACTGTCACCATTGAAGACGTCGACAGGGATCTGATGTATGTCCTGCAAGAGACTGAAGATCCTGTCTCAATTGCAATCGGCTATATCCGTTTCGATGATCCATCGGTCTATATCGATGGACCATACGATTACAATCTTGAAAACTTGACATCGTCCGGAGACGGAAGCCTGAAGCTCGAGCTTTCAAAACAGAGTCGTCTCGGTTTCTCAGCTTCAAGGATTGCTTACACGGCAACTGAATTCCCTGGGCTTTTCGGATGAATCTTGTACGATACCTGGCAATTCCCTATGCAGATCAGGGTCGATCGGAAACGGGATGCGATTGCTGGGGTTTTGCCCGGATTATTTTGGCCGAAGAGACAGGACTTCTATTGCCTGAGTTCTCATATATAAAGGATAAGGCCAAGGCGGGCGAAGCGATGGCAGGATTCTCAAAGATACAGGATCCTTGCGACTTTGATCTTGTCCACATGAAAGGGTATGGGTATCTTTTGCATGTAGGAATCTATTACCAAGGCGGGATCTTGCACATGACTGCTGCCGGTCCCTCTTATCAACCGGAAAAAAAGCTTGCCGACAGGATCCTAGGGTTCTATAGGTCTGGGATTTTCGCTATCGTATAAATGCTAGCATGTTTTTATGAAGCTTCGCATCGTCACAAACATTTTCAATGGTGAATATATCGATCATGAACTCCATGGCTGCGCCTGCATAGGTGAGTTGCTGGAGCAATTCCGTTGTCCGGTTACCAGCCAGGTATTTGTCGATGGAATCCTTGTAGAGGATCTGCAGACTATCGTCGAGGATAGGTCGATGGTCCTTGTAAGGGCCGTGCCTTCAGGACTCAGTGCAGCGGTGATCGCGACCATTGTTGTAGCTGGTCTGATGATTGCAACTCCCTTTATCATAGCCGGAGGCATCGCGCTATATAAATGGCTGACATCGACACCATCCATCGGAAAGATACAGACCTCGCCATCACTGAGGGGGTCTACCAACTCAGCCAGAAAAAGCGGCCAGCTTCCTATCCTTCTAGGACAGTACAGGATATACCCTGACCATGCAGCACTTCCTTATACTCATTATGATACGAACCAGCAGTTCCTCACCCAGCTATTCTGCTTCGGGTATAAAAATGTTTCGTTGGATCTCGATACAATCAAGATCGGGGATACAGCAATAGAAAAATATACTGGTGTCCTTACTTCGCTTGATTATTCTACTCTCTATCCATTGCGAATTATAGAAAGCCAGGTAGGATTAGAGCTTGCAAATACCGACGGTACAGGGACAGCTATCGAGCGTACCACTGCATCAGGTACTACAAAGATCAATATCGGAATATCCGCTCCTAATGGGCTCTATAAATATGCCGACAATAAAAAGACGACCGTCACGATCGGACTGAAAATTGAATGGAGAGTACCTAGCGGATCGTGGAATATCTTTGCGAACGAAAGCTTGACGCTGAATACTGAGCTCTGGCGGAAGATGTATGAGATTATCCCGGCAGGATCCTCAGACGGTTCCTATGATATCCGGGTTACCAGGACAAATAAGGCAGGCGATACCACTTCATATAATGACACGGTCTATTTCGACGTGCTTCAGAGCTTCACGAGCAATAAGACGACAGGATCGACAGCCCCCATTCTCAACCCATTGAATTACCGTTTAATGGCCATTGATATCAAGGCAACGGATCAGCTTAACGGGACTATCGACAGCTTGAATGTCGAGGGGACGCTCAAGACAAGAGCCTGGGATGGCGAAGGGTCAGGAGTATCTCACTGGACCGAAGTAGAGACCCGAAACCCAGCATCTGCAATACTCTACCTACTCACGGATAGTCTGGTAAATCCGAGGCCGGTTTCCGATTCCCAGATCGTCTGGCCGGAGTTCGAGACTTTCTATCAGTACTGCGAGGATATGGAATTCCATTGCGACGCCTGGGTAACCGGCGACTATACGATAGGGCAGATCATCGATCTCATTGCCCAAAGCAATATGTGTGAGTTGCGAAGGTCTGCCGATTCCATCGGGATCCGGATTGACCAAGCTAACCCTTATATTGCACAGATGTTTACTCCCCGGAATGCCTCAGACTTTTCGATGCAGAAAGAGTTCTCGTCTGCAACTGATCTTCTCAAGCTCAAGTTTGTCGATGCTTCGGTCGGCTATGAAGAAGCGGAGAGAAATGTCTCTATAGTCAATAATGAGATTGTCTTTGACCAGGACTTGATGGGCGATGAAGAGACTACAGAAGTGACTCTTTTTGGGGTTACTGACGCTACCCATGTCGCAAAAGTCGGAAGGTTCCGGCTATTGGAAATAGTAAGGAGAAAACGAACCTTCTCCTGGTCTAGCGATATCGAGGGTATTCTGTGTACCAGGGGAGACGTAGTCCTCTTTTCGAATGACCATTTTTTGCTTGGTACTGGTGAGGGAAGAATTGCTGACCTGGTACTCAATTCAGAAGGCTTGGTCACACATATCAGGCTGGACAGCTATGTCAGGATGGAAGCTGGTGGAGTCTATGGAATCAAGATCAGGACTTTATCCACAATCATTGATTCCTTGCCAATCGTTACCAGGATAGGGGATAGCAGGGTTCTTGCTCTCACCACTCCTGCAGACCTCGATATGAGCATAGGGGACCTCGTAGCAATCGGTACATATACAAAGGAAAACTTAAAGGTTTTGATCACTGAGATAACTCAGGATTCCAATCGCGTCTGCAAGATTACAGCAAGTGATTATGCCCCAGAAATATATAGTGATGCAACGGTAATCCCTGCTTACGATTCGGGAATTTCCAAAAGGTCAGATAGTGGCTTGACTACTTTCTCGGCACCTTTGCTCACGCCAAAGGCATCGAAAGCTGTCAGTATATCCGGTTCATACTTGGACACGTTATCTGCATATCCTGAAGACCCAAAAGCAGGTGATTTCTTCCTGTATTCACCTGTCATCAGTGAAGGTGTATATGATTTCGACAATGTGCTCTTTGGTCATACCTTAAGTTATGACGGGACTGCCTGGCAGGATGTAACCGATTCATATCATATTGGAATTGCTGCCAAGGACGCGAACGTCTTGGCGCGTTCAACTGGTACCACGATTTATACGGCAAAACTTTATACTGACTCTCTTCTCGCTAGGAATGTACAGATAGGTACCGGCGACGGAACTACCGGATTCAGGACCCGGATCATGCAAGATGATGTGGGGGATGAAACCGGAGTAGCTCGTTTTGATGTATACGATGGAGCTGACAAGATTTTTGAGATTGACCCTGCAACTAAGTCAATTACAATCGGCGACTACGACAATGGAAATGGGTTGAAATGGGTTCATTCGGAAAGGAAACTGTATCTAAAAGGTCAGATTGATGCTGAGTCAGGAAACTTCAATGGGCAACTGGACACAATCACCCTGAAGACTGTCCTGGGTGGTGATACGGAATATCCCCAGGGTGATTTTGATACGGCAAATGCACTGCTTTCCTTCCTTGCTGCAAACGTAACTGCTGAGGTTTCGCTCATACTTTCAGGGACTATCAACGGTGCACAAATCGCTTCAGTAAAGTACAGTACGATAACGAATCTCCAAGGTTCAATAACAAAAAGAATCAATTCGAGCTATCCGTATTGTATAGCAAAGTTCAATGTGAGCAATGTGACAATCACATTCACAATGCAAGACAATTCAACAGTAGTTTTTATCAGAAGATGCCTAGTAGCCAATGAGGATTTTTCCAATAGCCCACCGAATTATCCTGCTACTCTCACAATTTCCCAACTTATAACAAAACCGGGGACTTTTTATGAAAGCGGCGATACTGATGAATACTATCAATATGGGGGATATAACTTCGTTGAATCGGAATTCAGTTCTTTCGGGGGTGCGGCAACCTTTCCGTATTCAGTCCTTGATGTCTCTCTTTGGGATGCTACAAAAGAAAGGCTTTTTATAAATAACCTACCGACTTCCGCTCCGGCTGAATCGAATAGAATTTGGAGAGACGGGACAAGTCTCAAAATTGTTCCATAGGAGAAGACATGAAAAAAACGATCCTTTTTTTGTTACTTATTTTAGTTTTATTATTTTCCGGTTGTCCTTTGCTTGGGAATTATTATGAGCCGTATGATGACCTGACTCCGAGTGTACCCATAAAGAAATATTTGATTACTTCCTCAGATATCTTTGCCTATGGCGGGGATGTCGTTATTCGAGCGTGGGTATACCTTCCGGCAAGGATTTACAATCCAAATAATTTCTCGATCGAAGTTAATTATTCAGATCTCGTTTTTACCATAAACGCCCAAGAAACCTTGTATTTGGATGAATCAATCCTGCAAATAGAGGTCTGACATTTTCAAAACAAACAGCATTATAAACGGAGATTAAACAATGATTGATACTACTTTAAACGGCAAAGAAATAGTTGCAAAAGATATCGCACATCTCATTATAGGTGGACAGACCGGGGTTGATGGTATCCGGTTTTGCATTGCCCAGACTGTTGCAGGGGAGGATCTTTCAGATCCTTTGTTTACCTGGTATTTGCAGCCAAAGAACAAGAACGGCCAGGGTGAGCCGGTTCTTCTTGCTCCTGTTTATGAAGACAATCTGATAAAGCTTTCTTGGGTACCGGGAATCACTGCTACCCAGGTATCGGGTCGGTTGCAGATCCAGATTTATGCACAGAAGGTTGTCGAAGATATCTTGACCAAGAAATGGGTTTCGGCTCCTGCCGTTGTTTATGTTGAAGAGAATCTCAATCCTGATGCTATCGTTCCTGTAGTACCTACCGTACTTGATCAATACCTGGTTATGTTCCAATCACTCAAGGATGCTGCAGAGGCGGCCGCTACCATCGCCGAAGAGCAGGCACTCATCGCAGGGCAACAAGCTAGCGACGCTTCGGATAGCGCGGGAGCAGCTCTCTTGTCTGCCCAAGGGGCTGCAAGCTCTGAAGGAGCCGCCTTAGCATCAGAAGAGGGTGCGGCACTAAGTGCTGGAGAAGCCTTGGAAAGTAAGAATTCTGCTGGCTTAAGCGAGATAGCAGCAGGCGAATCTGCCACTGCATCACTTGCAAGCGAGAATGCAGCCAAGGCGTCTGAAGACGCCGCAAAGATTTCAGAGACCAATGCGGGAACATCTGAAACCAATGCAGCATCAAGTGAGTCTACGGCCTTGGAATATCGTGACCAGTGTCTGGCTGCATTAGTTTCGGCTTCGATCGGTAAACGGTATGGAATCAGGATCAGGGTTGCTGATGGTGTTGTTGAGAGAACAGGTTCAGGAATCGGCCTTACTTTTACAAGGGCTGCAGGATCTGTAAACCCGGTAAAGAGTGACTTTTCCCCCCTGACTCCATGGGCAAACAACAGACGGTGTCTATTAGACGATATGGGAAAAATTGTCTGTTACAAGGGTGATGATACCTGGGTTTCCAAGAAGGCTGAACTCAATGGAGCAGGCGAGAAACTCTACCATAGAGGCACCGCCTTCAGATATTACTTTGGCCGTGATGAAATCGTTACAATTGATGGCGTTGACTGGCGGTATATCGAGGTTTCCGATTCAAAGCTTCCTGGCCTTGAGGTTATGCCAGCTTTCAGAAGAGCGGATGGTACCATCAGGGAGGAAATTGTCATTGCCGCGATCAAGACAGGAAAGGATGCGGCTGGAAAAGCCTGCTGGAAATCAGGGATTGCTCCCCTTACCAATACTTCCTGCCTAAGCTTTGATACCTTATACAACAACTTGACTCCCGATACCCACTGGATGGGTGAGCACTTCACAACCAACGATGTTTGGACATATCTATTGGCAGTTGAAACCGGCTCATTAAACGGGCAGTCAACGGTTGGCGCAGGAATTTCAAGCGGGATGCCTTATACCGGGACTAATGCAACCGCGGCTTGTACAATCGCACAGACCGGTGCTACCTCAATCATCGTATCCAATGCATGGGGATCTCAGTTCTACGCTGGCATGATTGCTCAGATCGGAACCGGTTATTCAAACAATAGCATTGCACCAAATCGTAAAGTTCTTTCCACTGAGGCTCTTGAGGACGGGATAAATACCCAAGTTAATCTGGATGGGAACGCATTTAACAGTGTGCTTGGGAATACCATCGTAACTTGGGGACAATCTGTTGATGAGGAGCAACTCGATTCCATAGATATGGATTGTGGATACATCCTTCAATGGGGATCAGAATCAAGATCCCATGTATATGTCTATGGTCTAGCAGATGCCTGGGCAAACGTCTACGCTTTCGAGCGCGGAAAACAAAGGGTTGATGGTAATTGGTATATTTGCTGGGATCCTGAAAAGAGTAGATTAATCAGCAACCCTGTCGGTGCAGACGGATGGGAAGATCTGGGTTTAATACAATTCATCACCAATGGATATCTGAAGACTGTAAAAGTAGTGAGAAGAGACGGGAAGTTTACCTGGATACCGTGGGAATCGGGGGCAAGCACAGCCACTTTCTACTGCGACTATATTTATTACTTTTCTGCCGAGTATCTAGGGGTGCGTATTATTGCGCGTTTCGGCAGCTGGTACAACGGGGCGGGCTGCGGTCCGTGGTGCTTGAATGGCTGTTGTTCGCCGTCGGACGTGGGCATCTACTATGGCGACCGGGGCATCTCCTTGGAGCCGCTTGCGGCGTAGCTCGGAGGGGGCTGGGGAGTGCGTAACTCCCCAGCGAAGCTGGAATTTTTTTATGAAAGGGATTTTTGGGCAGGTCGCGGTTATTGCGCGTTTCGGCAACTGGAACAACGGGGCGAACTACGGTCCGTGGTACTTGAATGGCAATTATTCGCCGTCGAACGTGAACATCAACTATGGCGACCGGGACATCCTATGAAAGTCTAAGAATTCCTGGCCAAGGCCAAAATCGCACAAGCTAAGGTGGCTGGTAGGAAACGAACGTCGCTGAGTGCAAAAGGATGCTGAATTGAAGAGATGGAATGTAACATTAGAAGAAATTTGCGATTTCAAGAATTTCTGTCTGGCAAGGAAAGAGGCTATAAAAGGAATGAGGAAAACCCATGCTGTTTTATATTACCTCAATGATGAAAACCTGCTAAAATTGAGCAAGGATGTTTTATATGGTACCTACAGGGTTTCGCCTCCAAAACACTTTACGATCATAGATAAATATACTGGCAAAACAAGAACAATCGATGCACCAAGTCTGAAGGATAAAATAGTCCAACATGCATTGGTCCAAGGCATGGAGTCATTCATGATGAATTATATGATTCAGCATAACCTGGCTTCATTGCCTGGCAGGGGTATCGAATATGGCCGAAGGTTGCTTAGATACTGGGCTCATACAGGAAGTAAGGCTGTAAAATATGCCGTCAAATGGGATATTAAAAAGTACTACGAAAATATCAATATAAATCAACAGATAAACTGGCTTGCAAAACATGTAAAGAGTCAAAAAATTTTACTTCTCTTTCATGAATGCCTTTATAGGAAAGATATAGGCTTGATGCTTGGTTCATATCTGTCTCAATGGGTGGCCAACCTTTATCTATCCCCTATTGATCATTGGATTAAGGAGGACAAAGCAATCAAGCACTACCTAAGATACATGGATGATTCTGTAGCTTTTTTCTCTTCAAAAAAGAAAGCAAAGGCTTTTAGCCTTCAGTTAGTAGAAAAAGTAAGAGATATTGGGCTGGAAGTAAAATTGGATGGGAGAGGTGCCATCCGGATCTGGAAATGGGCAGACTGTCCTGTTGATATGCTTGGTTATAAAACCTATAGGGATGGGCACCAAACCTTAAGAGCAAAAATTAGCCTATCTATCAACCGATCATTGAACAGGATTGAGAAAAGAGAGGTTGTCAGTAGATGCCAGGCAAGAAGTTTGTTGTCTAGAAGGGGATTGGTTATCCATTCAGACTGCAAGTTAATGGCAAACCGTATCGACTCGGCAATTATTAAGTATCAGATAAAGGAGATAGCAAAATGAAGGGTACAATTTCATCATTAAAAAAATTCGAGATTTTCAATGTTGGCAATCAGTTTGTTTTTCATCTATTTACAAATATGGAACCGAAAGAAAAGGAGGGAACGGTTGAATATGAGGGGGATATATATTTTACAAATCCAATCTCTTTTGCTTCGCCTGAAGCCGCTGCTGAATATGTAAAAACCAACTACCAATTGATCATCGATGCATGTGAAAAGGAAGAACAAAGAAGCATAAATGATATAGCCATAAAAGATGCCCATAGGTTTCTGGACACAACAGACTATCGAACCTTAAAGGCTGTTGGAGAACTTCCAGAAGTGAAAGCTATACTTGAAGAAAGATATCCAGGGTTTATTAATAGTCAACAGAAAGCGAGAGAGGCAATAAATAAGGTTTTCTAAAATCTTATTTATTTCGCAATTCTACCTTTCCTATTTCGCGAAATCGTTTATAGGCCGTTTATAAATATTTCGTCATTTAACGTTGGATAGGCATTCCTTATGTTTATATCAGCGTTTATCGTTTATTAAACATTCAGGCTAAGAACTGATTAAACAGCGTTTAAACACCGGGTACTATCCAGATTTCGCTATTTCTGCTGGTTTATTTCATATTCCACTGGATTATTAGATTCATATACTTCTGGATTCAACAGTTTATTAAACATTCAGGCTAAGAACTGATTAAACAGCGTTTAAACACCGGGTACTATCCAGATTTCGCTATTTCTGCTGGTTTATTTCATATTCCACTGGATTATTAGATTCATATACTTCTGGATTCAACAGTGGATTTAGGTTTACGAGTTCCATCCTCATCGTAGTAATAGAAGAACCAGACTATGCCTTTCTTGTTCTTGGCATCCTTGTAACGCTTGAAAAGTGTGTATCCATGTCTCATGGTTTCTAGTTTTGATGTAGATTTTGATGTAAGTCAAGGGTAGGTGAGTAGGCTACCAAAAGAAAAGATACCAGCTTTGTTGCTAGTATCTTCTTTCTGTGTAAGTAGATTGTTTTTACTACGCCAAGTGGGGCTCGAACCTACGACCTACTGCTTAGAAGGCAGTTGCTCTATCCAACTGAGCTATTGGCGCATACTTATACTCATTAAGAATAATAAGCTAGGAAACAGTATCGTAAATTCTGGAAAAGGTAAAGATAGCCTAGGAATATTCAGGTATTTTCTATTGCAGATGTAAAAATAAAACTGACAAACTCTCACGGAGGTCTTGTCTCCCCGGAAAAGATTGAGTATATCTTAATTACCTAGCATGACACTAGGAATTAGATATATTCTTGGAGGTACAAAATGTTTGTACAGCAAACGCTATCGTATGGTTTTGCGGAACTCGAGCCGTATATCGATGAATTGACCATGCTCACACATTATAATAAGCACCATGCCGGTTATACAAATAATTTGAATACAGCAGTAGAAAAAGAACCTTCCTTGCAGGATAAAACCATCGAGGAAATTCTTACTCATCTTGATTCCATCAAAGACGAACAGGTTCGGACGACTGTTCGAAACAACGGAGGAGGATTTTATAATCACAATTTGTATTTCTCTTCACTTTCACCAAAACCTGCAAAAGCACCAACGGGAATTCTGGAAAAGCAAATAGTCAAGGATTTTGGTACCATTGACGATTTGAAAACCCGTTTGACCGGTGCTGCCACTGGCAGGTTTGGTTCTGGTTGGGCTTGGCTTTCCTTGAAAAAGGACGGATCGTTGAGTGTCTCCTCTACACCAAATCAGGACAATCCCTTGATGACAGGTACCGGTGATGTACCAATCTTGGGAATTGACGTTTGGGAACACGCCTACTATCTCAAATATAAGAATCTGAGAGGAGATTACGTGAAAGCATTCTGGAATGTTGTTGATTGGAATGCAGTAGCGACCCTCTTTGAAGCTGCCCATAGCTAACCTGACTTCGTGATTTTCTGCACCCTCTTGGTTGCTTCTTGCCGAGAGGGTGCATTTTTATCTTCTTTTTCACCTATTTACCAGTAGAATGCTTTTGCTTGGCAAGAAACTCAAGAAAATTCTAAGGCAGGAACGGCTCAAATGATCATCAGGATATAGAGCTCTGTTTGCTGTTATTAAATCTCATTCACTGGTGGTTCTCCTATTCCCCACAAAAGTGTTCATATAATGTACAAAAAGTGTTAAAAATAGGTAAAATGACTGTAATATCCAAACATTGGGCGGAACAGTTCAAACTAATTGAATGATTAGCACTTGAATAGGTTTTATTTAATGAATATAGTATGGGTATGATAAAAGATGAAAAAAGGAAAGAAATCATGAAGACAAATGATGAGAGAAAGAAAGAAAGCATTGAATTTTTAATAAAGAACACGGATATGTTCTCAATGGTAGATTATGACCGCCTTGCGGCACAAATAGAAGGGCATCGGTATTTCTTAGGTAAAGACCTGAAGAATCCGATTACTTGGGATGAAGCAGTTTACTCCTGGATGGGAAACATCTACCTTCCGATAAGTGAAGTGATGGAGAACTGGACAACCCTGATGAGCTTCCCTGGCAGAAGGCGTGCCGATGTATTTTTTGAATTGTGCGACCACTTGTACTTCCTTAGCCTCCAGAAAGAGAGCGATGTAAATATCTATGATGCGGTAATCGATTACGATGCAAATTATGGTAAGTCAATCGGAAGATTCCTTGCTCGTTTGATCAATGGTAAGCGTGCTGCGTAACTGACTGGACTTTGGATTTATTATATATGTAGGGCGGCCGAGAGGTCGCCTTCTGTTTTATCCAGGCAACTGATGAAAAAAGAGAGCTGTTTTACACAGCTCCCTTGTTTTATACCCTTATTGTCTCTATTGAGGTCAGGCAACCTTCCTTCTTGATTTGATGAATGCCGTTATATACGGTACGAACAAGGTAAAGAAGATCAAGGCAATGAATACGATGGCAATGGCAGAGGAGAAGAAAATCTTGTAACTTCCCTCGGACATCAGCAAGGCACGCCTGAAATTCGATTCTGCCATTGGTCCCAGGATAATGCCCAAGACTGCCGGAGAAACGGATATATCAGCTTTTTGCATGAAATAACCCAGGATACCAAAGAACAGCATGACCCCAACATCAAAGAAACTGGTATTGATGGCATAAGATCCCACGATACACAGGATGAAGATCATCGGGGTAAGAATTGTCTTTGGTACCGACAGGACTTTCACGAACAGCTTGAGACAGGAAAGTCCCAAGATAAGCATCGTGCAGTTTGCAATGAACATTCCCAAAAAGATTGAATATACCAACGTGGTATGCTCGGTAAACAAAAGGGGCCCTGGTTGCAAGCCCTGGACGGTTAGCGCCCCGATAAGGATGGCTGCAACTGCATCGCCTGGAACACCCATGGTAAGCATAGGGATCAAGGCACCGCCGGTTACCCCATTGTTTCCTGCCTCTGGTGCAGCAACGCCTTCAGGAATACCAGTGCCAAAGAGCTCAGGATGCTTGGAGAATCGTTTTGCCTGGCTATAGGAAACAAAAGCTCCGATTTCAGCCCCTGCTCCCGGGACGATACCGATGAACGTTCCGATCATTCCACTTACGGGAGCGGTCTTGAAGATTACCTTCCAGTCAGCTTTCGTAGGCCATACTTTGGATACCTTCTGGGCAACTTGGTCTGCGGAGAAAATATTCTCGATCGTGGTAAAAGCCTGCGACATGGCAAACAAACCTATCATTACAGGAATAAAGGACATTCCGCTGAGGAGGTTGATGTCATTGAACGTGAAACGAGGATATCCAGTTATACTGTCGATACCTATAAATGAAAGGGAAATACCCAGAGCCCCACATAGCAATCCTTTTGCCAAGGAATTGCCGGAGATGCTGGAAATGATGCTCAAACCAAAAACTGCAAGCAGGAAGAATTCAGGGGCACTGAACTTCAAGGCAAGCTTTGCAAGTTGCGGTGAGATGAGCCAAAGGGCGGCAACACTGACAAGTCCCCCTATAAACGAGGAGATCGTCGATATTCCAAGGGCCCTGCCGCTTTCCCCGCGTTTTGAAAACTCATACCCATCCAGGACCGTAGCCGCGGCTGCCGGGGTTCCTGGGGTCCTGAGCAGAATTGCCGAAATCGATCCACCATAGATGGCTCCGACATATACACCGATCAACAGGAGGATCCCTGGGGCAGCTTCCATACCAAAAGTAAGTGGAAGGACCAAGGCGACACCCATAGTTGCGGTAAGTCCGGGGAGTGAACCAATGCAGATGCCAGTAAAGACCCCGATAATAATGAACAGAAGAATCTGAAAGTTGAAAACATCAGAAATAACAGTTAACAGCATGGTAGTTTCTCCCTTCCTATATCAGAAATCCGTAACGCATCGGTACATTGAGTACTGATCCGAACAGAACGTAGATCGCCAAAGTAAAACAAACGGAAATGACAATGCATTTCCACCAGGATCGTTTACTGAACCATTTGATAAACAAGATGAGCATTATTGAAGTAGTGGAGATGAACCCTACATTTGGAAGGAGAAGTATATAGACTATCAAGCCACCCATCGTGATATATACATTCAATATTTTTGATGAACGTAAATCTATCGCGGTATCCTGTTCCTTTGGCATCCTGATGGTAGAGATAATCAACGAGATGGAAGCCAGGATTATCAAGAAAGAGATGATGATCGGGAACATCCCGGGCCCGGGAACCCCATGGTTACTTGGTGGATACCCTATGGCTATGGCAATAATGAATATTGCAAAAACAATGAAGAGACCTGAAACAATGAAATTCGCTTTTTTCATGGGTTGATTCCTTTCCCATGGGAAATACAACCCAAAACACGGCAAGGGAAAAACCCTGCCGTGGTCTGGATTGAAAACCTACTATGGTTATTATTGCTGTTTGAGTCCAAGCTCAGTGATGAGAGATTTGAACATCTCATTGTCAATAGCCATCTTTTTCCCGAAGGAAGCGCTGTCCATGATGTCAATGATGTTGTTGCTCTTGTTCATGAAGCTCTTGAAAGAATCAGATTTTGCAGCTGCATCGAAAATGGTGTAAATCTTTGCAACAATGGCGTCCGGAGTATCCTTGGGAACACCAAGACCCCTCCAGGTTCCGATGGCAACATCATAACCAAGTTCTTTTGCGGTTGGGATGTCCGGGGTAGCTGCAATGCGTTCTGGTGCAAGAACAGCCAAAACCTTGAGGTTTCCTGCTGCAACCTGCGAAGCAACTTCAGCATAGCTAACCGTTACTGCGTCAATGTGACCACCAAGCAAGCTGGTGATAGCCGGGGCAGCTCCATCAAACGGGATGTGGTTGAATTTGACACCGGCAGCCTTGCCAAGGCCTGCAGCGGCAAGATGCCAGATGGCTCCGACGCCTGAGTTACCGACTTTCATGGTCGTGGTTTTTGCGGCATCGAGGAATTCATTGAGCGTATTCCAAGGAGCATCAGATTTTACGGTTACAGCGCTGTAGGCACTATTTACCATCATGATAGGCTTGAATTGGTCATAATACAGTCCTGCACCGGTTCCGGTGTGGGGGAGGGTAACCAATTCAACAGTTACCATGCCAATGACGCTTCCGTCGGCTTTTGCATTCGCTGCATAGGACATTCCTACGGCACCGCCGCCACCAGTCCTGTTCTCCACCGAAATATTTTTCGGGAAGGAAGTCTTTGCTGCATCGACCAAAGCACGTGCAACCAAGTCCGTTCCACCACCTGCTGAATAGGGAACAATTACAGATACCGGTCCATTGGGATAGGTATCAGCCGTGACTTCAGCATTTCCGTTTGCGAATGCCGAGCCGCAGAGAATGACAAGTACAGAAAGAAGAGCAATGATTTTTTTCATTTTCTTACCTCTTTGAAATATTGTTTATGCTTGATGCATAAATTTACGCATTATGTGCAAGCGCAATAAAAGATTGTGCTCGCTTGGTGATTTCTTCGAAATCCCCACACTTGGCAAGTTCCGCATTTGCAAGATAGGAACCCACTCCAACCGCAAAAGCTCCTGCCTTCATGAATTCTTTGGTATTATCAGTGGAGACTCCACCGACAGGCAGTAATTTCATCCCCGAAAAAGGTCCAAGAAGATCCTTGATATATCGGGGTCCCACGGAACCTGCTGGAAATACCTTGATCAATTCAGCACCGGCCTGGCTTGCCGTATATAATTCCGTTGGGCTGAATACTCCTGGAACCGGCAATATATCCTTTGAATTGCAATACTTGATGATATCAACAGAAAGAGAAGGAGAGAGAATGAATTGTGCACCGGCTTCTATGGCTTTTTGTGCATCCTCTAGGGAAAGCACTGTTCCCGCACCGACGACAATGCCTTCCCGTTTTCTGGCTTCCTTGATTATATTCAGGGCTCCCGGGGTATTCAGGGTAATTTCAAGGCAACGAATCCCGCCGTCAAGCAAGGCATCGATAAGGCGCGCCGCATAGGTTTCCCTTACTCCCCTGATAATCGAAATGACCTTTGTCTGTTCGATTATTGCCAATACATTTTCCTTGTTTCCCATGATTCTATTTCCTTATCTGTTTGTTTCTTTTGTGTTTGCAAGGATTTGGTTGAAGGTTTTCCTATTGGGTATTCCCTCGACATCCCCTGGAGCCGAAACAGCAAAAGCCCCCATTATGGAAGCCATCTTCCCGCATTCCGCGATTGGACGATTTTCCAGCAATCCAGCAAGGAACCCTGCATTGAAGGCATCCCCGGCACCAATGGAATCAACGACCTTCATGGGATAAATCGGTGTGAAGCATTCGTGTTTGCTATCTGCTACATACGCACCCTTGTTTCCCATTTTTACGGCTATCCACCTGACATTATGTTTCCTGAGTGCCTCAATGATTTTTTCCGGCATGGTTTCGTTAAGCAAAATTTCTGCTTCATCCTCACCGAGAAGGACGATGTCACTTACATCAAGGAAGGGTTGGAGAGTCTCTTTAGCTTGTTCCTCGCTCCAAAGCTTCCGACGGATATTGGGATCAAAACAAACCAATCCACCCTGTTCATGGACAATTTCAATGGCCCTGACCAGAGTTTTCCGGCAAGATTCACCCAATGCCGGTGTAATTCCTGATACCAGCAGTATTTTTGCCTGCTTTATATATTCTTCATCCAGGTCCTGAGGACAAAGAGTACTGGCCGCCGATCCTTTCCTGTAATAATAAACCGAGGATTCTTTATCAGCGGAAAATTGCTTGAACATGATTCCCGTTGGATATTCTGTTGTGTGAAGTACCCTTGAGGTATCTACACCTTCTCCCCGTAACTCACGAATGATGAATTCACCGAACTCATCTTCACCGAGTTTGCTGATCCACCCACTGGTATGTCCCAATTTGCTTAAGCCTACGGCTACGTTGCTTTCAGCTCCCGCGATTGCCTTGCCAAACTTGCTTACATATCTGAGTCGGGTATTGGTTTCAGGGATAAATGCAACCATTGTCTCCCCAATCGTAATTAAATCAATCATCTAGTGCCTATCTCCCTCAATATCACTGTAATTCCACTGGTTTCTGTTGGTGGCAATAATATGTTCAATTTCTTGTTTTGCCTTGATAAGTAATTCCTTGAATTGGTTTTCCCTCTCTTGGTTATACTTGAATTCAGGAACCGCAATACTTATTCCTGCAAGAATTTTGCCTTCGTGGCAGACAGGAATTCCGACACACTGGATTCCTACAGTTGATTCACCTTTTTCATAGGAAAAACCTGTTCTTCGGATTTCAGTAAGTTGCTTGTTCAATTCATCGACGGTCTTTATTGTATGCTCTGTAATGGGTTTGAGCGTATTTTCTGGATAAAATGCCCTGATTTCATCTTCCGAGAATTGGCTTAGCAAGGCTTTGCCGTATCCTGTTGAATAAGCAGGCAATTTATTTCCCGGATTGCTGACTACCCTGAATTTGGAATATTCGTCTGCCTTGATCAAGTACAGGACATCGAGATCCGAGAGAATACCAAAATATAAGGTTTCCTGAATTTGCTCACAGACAGCAAAAAGGACTTTGCGAATTCTTTCGATAATTGTGGTTTCATTGACATACCGGTTGCCTAGGATAAATATGCTTTCTCCCAGGAAATATCGTTGTTCGCGCTTATTATAGGTAAGGAATTTTCTACTGTTAAGCGTATTTATAAGAGGGAAGATACTGCTTTTGGGTGCGTTCAAGGCGCGTCCAATCTCACTGAGGGTCATACCATCAGGATGTTTGGATACAGTCTCCAGGATGTCCAGGATTCTTTCGGTTGTTCTGTGTTCTGAGGAAACCATACAGTAAATGCTCCTTATTGAGAGTGTTCTTATATACGAACGCTATTCGTAGATACGACCAGTAAACATAGTCTACACTGAATTTCGGATTTGAAAAGCTTTTTCTTGATTTATTTTTGCTAAGCTTGAAAAGTTGCATATTCACATATATCAAATGATAAGATATGCTTGTTGACGGAATTCGAAGCCAGTGATACCGTATTTTTCTGGATGTACCCTGATTATATTTGTTTTAACTTAATTAAGTCCTACTAGGAGTGGAAAATGGAAATTCAGAACTTTTTTTTGAAAAAAGATTGCGTGGAAAAAACTGTCGGTGAAGGGATTACCCGAAAAGTTCTGGCTCATCATGAAAATCTTATGGTTTGTGAATTGCATTTTCAAGAAGGTTCTGTAGGGGTTTTGCATACGCATCCCCATGAACAGTGCACCTATATTATTTCAGGAAAATTTGAATTTGAAATCGGGGGAAAAAAGGTAGTATTGCAAGCCGGTGACAGTACGTATAAACAACCGGAAATACTCCATGGTGCGGTGTGCCTGCAAGAGGGGAGTCTCATTGATATCTTTACTCCTGAACGCGAGGATTTCCTCACGGACTAGAAGTTCATGGTAGAAGTGTCCAGGTATTCTTGCCAGTTGTTTTAGACAGATACATTGCCTGGTCAGTTTTTTTGACCAGCTCTTCAAAATCCTGATTCTCGTTGGGAAAAAGTGCGATACCAATGCTGGTACTGATTTGGCATATATTTCCTTCAAGATATAATGGGTCATGGATGGTATCGAGAATGGATCTCGTTAGGGAGAGCAGAGATTGATGGGAATTCACTCTTGCCAGGATGATCATGAACTCATCGCCTCCGATTCGTGCAACGGTATCATTTTCAGTTACACAGGCCTTCAACCTGCCAGCCACTTCCACTAAAGCTAGATCACCGGTGTTATGTCCAAAGGAATCATTGATTTTCTTGAACCCATCAAGATCGAGATAGAGCAAAGCTCCCTTGCAATTGTTGGCCTTGGCTTGTTCAGAAGCTTTTTTCAGGTTTTCCATTGCCAATCTTCTTGTTGCAAGGTTTGTCAGGAAATCGTAGTTTGCCAGGTGTTCTATCTTTCCCTCCGCTAGTTTTAACTCGGTAATATCGGTAGTCATGGTACATATCTGGGATATTTGTCCAAATTCATCATGCATGGGAAATTTATGTGAAAGGAAATAATGGGTAGTTTTCCCATTGAAAAAATGCTCTTCGACTTTCATGCTTTGTTTCGCATGTATAGCCAAGAGGTCGTTTTCCCGGAATTGTTTTCCCGGCGATCCTGGAAAAAGCTCCAGATCTGTCTTGCCCAGTACTTCTGAACGTTGAAAACCTGTGACTTTTTCCCATATATTGTTCACCAGTTCATATCGTCCTTCTTTATCCTTGACACTGACAAGGTTTCCACTATGTTCAATAAGTTCAGAAAGAAATGCCCTGTTAGCTCGCAATTTATTATCTATGGAAATTCGATCAGATATATCGATTGTGCTTGAGAGCAAACAAGGACCCATGGAAAGATTGAGCAATTCTGTTGAAAAGAGGCAGGTGAGGATTGTCCCTGTTTTATGACGGAATTTTATTTCCTGATTGAAGACAGGAAGTCCTTTCATTGTCCTTGTAACTACTCCAGTCCGTTCTGCCTCTGAGAACCATATTTTAAGAGCCAGAGATGAATTTTTAAGTAACTCATCTCTGGTGAATCCTGAGAGTGTGATAAAGGCATCGTTAAAATCAAGAAGGTTTCCATCTTCCAGTGCTGAGAGAGAAAGTGCGCAGGGGGATGTCTTGAAAGCAATGGAGAATTTTTGTTCGCTCTGGATGAGTTCCCGGGTAGTCATGTTGTTGATCATGAGCACCAAACTGAACGTAATGGATATATAGATTGCCATATACAACAGGAAAATAAAGGTATTGTATGAATCCAAGGCAAAAAGATTGTTGGTTTCCGGCTGTTGAATATTTACAAAAATATTAAGGAGACTTAAAAAACTATGAAAGAAAATAATGACACCTGGAACCAAGGTGATTGAGCGCATTTTCTTACCAACCTTAAAAATCATGAGCCAAGCAGTTTTTGTAGTAAGAATGATAATGAACAAGGAGGTGTTGATATTGCGCAAAGGAAGACTTGGATGCACAAAAGTCAACCAAGTATGAATGATAGAATAAACAAGAAGAGTAAGTCCTATAAATGGCAGCGAGGTTTTTTGTTTGGTGAATTTTCCTAATCCCCTGTATAACATAGCTATACCAGTCAATATCAGTGTGTTTGCAAGCACTATGGAAAAAAAATTGGGTATCTGATTTCTCAGCAATAAGAGGAATAACCCAATTACCTGCAGGATGGATGCTCCTGCTATGAGTATCAATTCAGGAAAACGGGTATGATTCTCTTTCCAAAGTGAGATTTGCACAATGGAGCAGATAGTGGAGGCAATGAGATAGATCAAGAATACTGTCTTTGCGTCTACAAATCCCATTAATTACCTCTTGGATATAAACTATTCATTATTATACATGGATAAAGGACAGATTGCATCTGATTTATAAACTGGCATAGTTTTGGCTCAATTCAGTTTCTTGTGGGATGCTGAGAAAAGACTGAGGTCTTGAAAAGTGTTGGATTGCAAAAAGGGACGGTATTCCTTTATTTTGTAGTTACCACACTCCAACAAAGAGGAAAAAGCCGTCCCCATGCATGACACAGTTATATTGCCCATGGCCTAGCAAGCTTCAATGTCACTATCGATCATAAGCTCGTACGGAAAGCGAAAGGGCGAACAACCTGATCAAGACTGTTTGCAGGGACACTCGTACTTCTTCTGGAAGATCATGGAAGCAAGCAGGAGACCCTACCTACGATACGAATCCCACAGAATTCTGAGTTGAGCCATAAAAAAGCAACCTGTTTGTAATTATATATAAACAAACAAATTGCCATCTTTATTTTTTGCATTCGCAATAGAAAAACGAGTCGGGGCGAAAGGACTCGAACCTTCGATATCCTGCTCCCAAAGCAGGCGCCATAGCCACTAGGCTACGCCCCGAAAACCTACTGGAGTATACGCACTTGAGCTTGTAAGCGTCAAGGGGTAATATGCATCAATGATGGAAAAGAAAGAAAAGGTTATGGCTATCTATACATTACTCGATGGCTTATACCCTGAAACGATAGTTTTTTTGGACCAAAAGGATCCCTTCAGATTCATGGTGAGCGTGATCCTTTCGGCCCAGACGACCGATAAGATGGTAAATCAGGTGGTGGTTCCGCTTTTCAAGGCCTATCCTACCGTAGAGAGCCTGGCCAATGCCGATATTTTACTTGTGGAAGAAATCATTCATGCAACTGGTTTCTATAAGATGAAGGCAAAAAATATCGTTGCCTGTGCCAAAACTCTTGTGGGTAGGCAAATTCCTTCGACAATTGATGAACTGGTCAAGTTGCCTGGGGTAGGGCGAAAGACTGCGAACTGCGTGCTTGGTGAAGTCTTTCATAAACCAGCTATTATAGTGGATACCCATTTTGGCAGGGTCGTCCAACGGCTGGGAATTGTTGATACGAAAGATCCAGAGAAGATAGAAAAGGAAATTGCCTCGATACTTGACCCTGATTTTCAATATCGATTTTCCATGGCCGCCAATCTTTTTGGTCGTACGACTTGCCATGCAAAGAAACCCAGTTGTCCGATTTGCCCGTTGGTCAACCTTTGTCCGTCTGCAGATGCTTTTCTGAAAGGATCCTCCAAAGAGTAAGGCCTTCTGTTTCCTTAATTTCCAATAGGGCCAGGCGAAGGTCATCGACAGGGGGAAGAGTGGCTTCTATGGTTTCTTCTATGCTTCCGAGAAAAATTCCCGTGATAGGGTACGAAACTCCCAGTTGATCCTTTAACGGTTGCAAGAATTTGTTCTCTATCGGAAAAAAGAGTTGATCATGCATAAAACAGGATGTTTTTCCTATTTTGAGTGGCAAATTGGGGCAATCCAACCCTGCAGGAAGACTGTTTTTCTCAGTTTCTCCAAGCATGATGCAAGGAGGAAGCGTCCTGAATGACTTAGATCCGCTTTTTCTGAAAAGCTCAGTTCGTATTTGGTTGATTACCTTCCGGGTAGCCTCTGGAAGGAGAAGACAAAAATAACTTGGCATGAAAATAAGCATACTGCGAAATAGCGTGCCCAACAAGGGAGTTTTTTTCAAAAGATAGGCTTGCTGTATTTACATAATGCCCGTAATCTGATAATTTGGCAAAGGTTAGAGTCATTATAGCAACAGCCTTGCAATTATGCTCACGGGTAAGCCGTTGCCCGTGCAAGGATAGCCGAGACTTTAACAGGCCAGTATATGGCCAGACGAATGAAATTAATTGGATAAGGTGGATATAGCTATGGCTCGTAGATGTGAGATTTGCGGAAAAGGAACTGTTGCAGGTAATAGTGTTCCAAGAAAAGGTCAGGCCAAGAAGCACGGCGGCGTAGGCCAGCACATTGGCGTAACCACAAAGCGCGTATTCCGCCCCAATCTCGTGACGGTCAAGACCTTGATTAACGGGACACCCCGTACCATCAAGATTTGTACACGTTGCCTGAGGAGCGGAGTGGTCGAGAAGATCGTATAATTATTTAAGCTTTTACGATAATTCGATCGACAAAGAGCCCTTGTTGGGCTCTTTTTGTAGTATGACGGGCATGTCATCATTCTTGGGTGAAATTCCCAAGGGGCGTAGTTGCCGACGAACCCGATAGCGACTTGCAAGTTTCACGCCGCGAGGTGTGGGAGGGAAGAAGCAATAGCGAAATCGTGGCCCGACGGACAGAAACCTGATAGTAGGCAGGTGGAGGGGACAAGCTGGCTACTATCAGTGAATCCCAAAGGCAATGTGACCTTCATCTGTAAATCAGGCGGGTAAACGAGGAAAGAGTGATGACTTATCCCGCGAGGTCTCCACAGCGTACGAGGCTGCAACATCGCTTATGACGACGTAGTAACAACGAATGTGGAGAAGTCAGCAGAGGCCGTAGTAGCGACCGGGGAAACGGACGCAAAGGGCCGAACAATCAAACGCCTTTCGAAAGGGAAAGGTCCATCCGCAAATCCGAACGGCGAGAGCCTACCAGTGATGATGCGGGTGAGAAAGGAACGAATGAGAGAGGAAGACAGGTCAAGACCGAACACGAGACTGTGCGAGCAACTGATTTCCCTTGCGAACATCCAGCAAGCGATGAGGAAGGTGATGCAGAACAAGGGTTCTGCGGGAATCGACGGGATGGAAGTGACTGAACTTCCATCCTACCTTGAAGCCAACTGGGCCTTGATTCGCGAGCGGATTGTCACTCGGACGTACAAACCCAAACCGGTGCTCCGACGGGAAATACCCAAGGACAACGGGGGCGTGCGTCTGCTGGGGATACCGACGGCAGTGGACCGGGTAATCCAGCAGGCCCTGGTGCAGGTTCTGACCCCGGTGTTCGAACCGACATTCAGCGACTTCAGCTTCGGGTTCAGGCCCGGCAGGAGCGCCGAGGATGCGGTCCGACTCGCCCAGACCTACATGTCCGAAGGGTACAAGCACGTGGTTGACTTGGACCTGTCCAAGTTCTTTGACACGGTCGACCATGACATCCTCATGGGACTAATCGACAAGCACATGGACGACAAGGACGTGAGGAGGCTCATCTACGTATATCTGAAAAGCGGAGTGATGACCAACGGGAGCATGATGGCAACAGCACTGGGTACCCCGCAGGGGGGCCCGTTGTCGCCCCTGCTGTCGAACGTCTATCTCACCCCCTACGACAGGGAACTGGAGAAGCGGGGACTGCGGTTTGTGAGGTACGCCGATGACTGCAACATATTCACCAAGAGCAAGATGTCATCCTACCGGGTGAGGGACAGCGCGAAAAGCTATCTGGAGCGGAAGCTGAAACTGAAAGTGAACATGGAGAAGACGGAGGCAAGGAGGGCCGTAGGTTCGACCTTCCTCGGATTCACATTCCGGACATACGGCGAGAGAGGAAAACTTGGGAGGACCGTTCCCCACGAGAAAAAGCTGAAGAAACTTGAGGACCGGATACGGCTGGTCACGAAGCGCAACCGCGGAGTGAGCATCTGGACGGTCATTGGGGAGCTCAACAGCATCCTGAGGGGTTGGGTTGGGTACTTTGCAAGAAGTGCCATCAAGGAATACCTCAAGGGCCTGATGGAGTGGATTCGGAGGCGCATACGCCAGTATCTATGGAAACAGTGGAAGTCCGGGAATAACCGGAAACACCGCATCAGGCAACTGGGAGCGGAAGAGTGGAAGCTGAAGAAATGGACACTTGCCAGCAGGTCGTACTGGAAGATGGCAAAATCCATGAACTATCTCATCAGCAATGAGAGCCTTCATGAGCATTACCGACTGGTGGATATTCTGGGTTATTACAAGAAGCTCCATACTGTGCGTATGGAGCAAGATGGGATTGTGCTGGATTTCCGGTACAATAGTCTGTTTGGTTGAACCGCCGTATGCCGAACGGCACGTACGGTGGTGTGAGAGGTTGGGGCTTAGTGGCCCCCGCCTACTCGATTATTCTGACAACACGTTTGTTCACTGCTTTGTTTAGTATCTCAAACCCAAGGGAGAGCACCACATGAAAGAAATAAGAATACATGCCGTCGATGGCTCAAACCTGGTCTCAAAGGAAGGCTGTGAAAAACTGGTACGAATCTTTCGTTCCTATGCCGAACCCCACCAGGTGTTTGTCCTCTCGCCTGTCCGTGACAGTCAGTTGGAAATAGACTCGCTCTTGCTTTTCGCCAGACAGCATGATGAAAGACTTTGGTCGATGCTTGAGAAACGATTTTCAGAGTGGACAGCCTTGGTTGATCGGCTTTTGGTGCACAGTGCAGGTGAAAAAGTATTGCAGAGAATAAAGGAAGGTTTTTCCAATATCGAGGATCTTCTTCGGGCCATTTGGCTCGTTGAGGATATTTCCTCCGGTTCCAAGCATTATATCGATATATTGCTTGGGTCTTGGCTTTCTGATTTGCTCTGTCATTATTTTGCCGCACTTGGGTATTCTTCCAATCTAATGGATTTTGCTGTTTCCCTTAAACAAACTGAAATCAAGGAAGATTGTTTGTTTGTCTCCGGGCTCCTTGCCCAAGTGGACCAGACTTCTCCCTCTGAAGGAGTTGCAGAATATGCTGCATCTCTCTTGGCTGCTTCCCTCAAGGCAAAAGGGCTGACTTTCTGGAATGATACGGCCCTGCTTCGAAATGCAGATGTGCATGAAGTGCCTTCGGCCAAGATCATCCAGTCCCTTTCCTATTCAGAGGCCACGGAACTTTCTTTCTTTGGAGCTCCCTTGATTCATCCGCAGGCTTTGCTTCCTGCCATCGAAGCCTCCATTGATGTGCAACTTCGTTGGTGGTCTGACACAGAATCTGAAGGCACCGTCATTTCCAAGCAAGGCAATATCCATAACCATAATAAAGTAAAAGGCTTCAGCATTATCCATGATGTAGGGCTGATCAATGTCGAAGGCGCCGGTATGAGCGGAGTCGTAGGCATTGCCGGAAGACTTTTTTCTGCCATGAGAGAGGCTTCCATTTCGGTTATTCTCATCAGTCAGGCTTCCAGCGAATATTCAATCTGTTTTGCTGTTCCCCAAAAACAAATGGACTTGGCTTGTGAAACCGCCAAGACTGCCTTTGCCCATGAAATGGGAGAGCATTTGATTCAAAGTATTGATGGAGAACCCAATTGTGCGATTTTGGCGGCAGTCGGTCAGCAAATGACTGGTCAGGCAGGAGTTGCAGGAAAATTCTTTTCTTCCCTGGGTAAAGCTGGTGTCAATGTTCGTGCCATAGCCCAAGGCTCCAGTGAAACCAATATAAGCGTCGTGATCAAGGCTCCTGACTCTACCAAGGCCCTCAGGGCTCTTCATGCTGGGTTCTTTCTCTCCAAGCAAGCCTTGTCAGTCGGGTTGTTTGGTCCAGGAAATATCGGGGGTACCTTACTTGACCAGATTTCCAGCGAGACCGTACGCCTGAAAGAACAGTTTGGGCTCGATATCCATGTACGTGGCATTGCCAATTCAAGAAAGATGCTCCTTGATGATGACAGCATTGACTTGGATACATGGCGAGAACGCTTTGCCTCGGAAGCTGTCGATCTTAGGATGGAAGAATTCGTAAATCATATTGGTGCAACCTATTTCCCGCATTCCTTGTTGGTCGATTGTACGACCAGTACGGAAATGGCAGAAAAATATGTCAGTTGGCTTGAAAGGGGAATACATGTCATTACCCCCAACAAGAAAGCAGGGACGACTCCCTATCCTTACTATAGTTCAATTTTCGAGACTTGCCTGAAAACCGGGAGACGGTTCCTGTATGAAACAACTGTCGGTGCAGGACTTCCTGTCATTTGTACCCTTAAGGACCTTGTCCAGACAGGGGATAGAGTCCACCGAATCGAAGGGATTGTCAGCGGAACCCTTGCCTGGCTTTTCAACCAATACGATGGTTCCATTCCTTTTAGCAAACTGGTACGTGAAGCCAAGGAAATGGGATATACGGAACCTGATCCTCGCGATGACCTCTCTGGTATGGATGTCGGAAGAAAAGCAGTCATTCTTGCTCGTGAATTGGATTTTTCCGTGGAGGTATCGGATATACCGATACAAAGCCTGGTTCCCAAACATTTGCAGGATGCCTCATCTGTTGAATTCATGGCGCGATTGGAGGAAATCGATGAACCTATGCTTGCCTTGTTCAAGGAAGCCCAGGCAAAAGGCGAGAAACTCAGGTATGTCGCCACTATCGATGAATTGGGGAATTGCTCGGCTTCCTTGAAGAGTTTTCCACCTGATCATGCCTTTGCCCAGGCAACGGGAACCGACAATGTCATTTGCTATACAACAGATCGTTATTATACCCAACCTTTGGTAATCAAGGGACCTGGAGCCGGTCGGGATGTAACCGCCGGTGGCGTATTTTCTGATATTCTGCGTTTGGCAGCCTATCTTGGTGCCAGAATCTGAGGAGGATCGAATGAACTTTGTCTCGACGAGAAAACAATCAGCGGCCGTCAGTGCCAGTGAAGCGATAATGCAAGGACTTGCCCCTGATGGGGGGCTGTATATCCCGGAATCCTTTCCTTCTTTGGGAAACCTGAATATTCATGAAATATCTTCGTATCCGGAATTGGCTTTTGAGGTTCTGGCCCCTTTCTTTGAGGATGATGTACTCAAGGAGGACCTTGCTGAAATTTGTATCGAGGCTTTCAATTTCCCTGTGCCCCTGGTCCAGCTGAAAGAAAAACAAACAGTTCTTGAGCTCTATCATGGCCCAACGGCCGCCTTCAAGGATTTTGGTGCACGTTTTCTTGCCTGCTCCATGGAAAAGCTACTGGAGAAGCAACAGAGGAAACTGACGATTCTCGTTGCTACCAGTGGTGATACAGGAGGAGCAGTGGCGGCGGCCTTTGCCAATCGAAAGGGCATTGACGTCAAGGTCTTGTTTCCCAAGGGTAGGGTAAGCGCCCGACAAAAGAAACAATTGACCTGTTGGGGGGGCAATATTCAGGCCTATGAAGTCGAGGGCTCCTTTGACGACTGTCAGAAAATGGTAAAGGATGCCTTCATGGATACCAAACTCAAGAAAGAATGGGGCTTGAGCAGTGCCAATAGCATTAACTTGGGGCGTTTGCTTCCCCAGAGCGTATATTATGTGTACGCTTCCCACCTTTTTCAGCAAAGCTTTCAAGAAAAACCGACTTTTATCATTCCCAGTGGGAATGTGGGTAATAGCTGTGGTGCCTATTGGGCTTTTTCAATGGGTGCCCCCATAGCCCGTATTGCCTTGGCGGTGAATGCCAACAAGACCATTCCTGATTATCTTGAATCAGGTGAATACAAGATCCGAAAAAGCGTTCCTACTTTGGCAAACGCCATGGATGTAGGTGCTCCGAGCAACATGGAACGTCTTTTTGCCCTCTATGGGGATATCGATACCTTTCGAAAACAAGTCAGTGCCTGGTCTGTTGATGACGAAACCATCAAGCGGACAATCCAGGAAGTCCATAGTGAGAATGGTTATATCATGTGTCCCCATACTGCTACAGCCGAACGGGTAAGGCGTGATCATTTCAACGATACAGGAACCATCGTGGTTTCTACGGCACATCCTGCAAAATTTGATACCATCGTGGAACCTCTTATTGGCAAAGAGATTCCCGTGCCTGAAAGCCTTGCCCAACTGCTCGACAAACCAAGTATCTATAAATCAGTAGGTTGTGATTACCGGGAATTGTTCAGGGATTGAAAAGACGTATACAGGGAAGCATCTTGACATTCGCTTCCCTTTTATACGAAGGCATGAATCTTTTTTGCATACCTGTGCAAGACAGGGGTTCCTCGTCCATTCCTGATTGCTTTCAGGGTATTGGGAATATCGGTAGGAACTGTTCCTGCACAAACTGTTATGCCCAAATCCTTATACAGCATGGGGCGCATAATGGTAGAAGGTCCCATAAGCATCATCGGAATATTTTTCTTTCCCAGGGATTCAAACACCTGTTCAGTGCTTCCTGTAATGACACTGGTGGCCGTCAGTATCAGAGCCTCGGCGTTTGTTCTTGCCCAGTCATAGAATTCTTTTTCCTTGCCGATTTCTTTGTTGATGTCATAGGCAATTACTTCGATTCCCTCGTTGGCAAGGTTTCTTGCTATTGGTTCGAAATATCCAACCATGGCAACCTTGCTTCCCTGTGCTAGATGAAGTGCTTGTTTCAGATCCAAGGGTGCATCGGAAAGGGAGGTGGCAAAAGTTGCATTCAAGGCGTTTGCCAAGGCTATGGCCATGGTTCTGTCCAATGACGCAGTTGAAAAGATTTTTTCAAGAAGGGGCAATGCACTTTGCTTTTCGAAATCCTGAGGATTCTTGTTTACTGTGCAGGAAGTATTTTCATCAAGGAGTGTATAGCAAAGGCCACATCTTCCATCAGTCAAGGTAACAGCTGAGTATCCAAGCCCCAGATATATTTCGTCAATGGTTGATTCTTTCGCCTCCTGTTGGAAGCAAGTGAAAATTCGGTTATCCAATAGCATGTATTTCTCCTTTTTATTTCTCTCAGTATAGCGCAATTTTTAGTCAATAAAAAATTCATGAATTCTTTTGCCAAGTATACGAAAATTTCTATAACCCTGTATTGAAATTTCTGATGCAAATGGCCTTTGCAGGATATAAAAAAGCAAGAGCCTGTACGACTCTTGCTTGAAAAACACTATTTTGCAAAGTACCTGTCAGGTCCCTTGCCCTTACAGATATTGATTGACTTCCTCAATGGTGATGGCCCCTACATTGGTCCTGCCATTCTTGAGTTTCGGAAGTTCCAGCTTACCGGCATTAAGTAATTCAACCGTCTTCTTGAAAGCCTTGGAGGTCGTGTCAATTCCGGTAACCAGCTTCCAGTTCTCATAGTTGAAAGCATTTCCATCAAGGACACCTTTCTGAGCTTCCTTGATATATCGTATGGTAAGTTCCCGTACCGTACCATAATCACCCCATTGGGTTGTCGACGAGAAAATTGGTTCATACTTCTTGCCCTCAAGGGGACCGCCTTTCCCCATCCATTTATTGAAGCTGTAGGAGTTGGTCCCCAGGATGATTGAATCCTCGGCAAAGATAGGTCTGGTAACAGGACTGCCATTTACCAGTTTTACGGTTCCGTCCTCATTGTAATCAGTAATAAGGCAAAGGTTCTTGATCCTGTTGCCGACTTCTTCCTGAAGATCAATGGAGTAGGTTACCCCACCAGCGATATTATCCGTGCTGTATTTGGATTCTCTTCTGTCAGGGGCATAACTTACCGTAAGGTCTCCTGGATTGATCTTGTTGAAATATGCTGCGGTATATTCAAGCAAAGCCTTGAGATCGGCACCACTGATGTTGTACGTGGTAATCTCCCCGCCTGAATACGTATAGGAGGAGGAAATGTTCTTGATACTGATATTGCCAACAGGAAAGCCTGCGTTTTCTGCATCGGTATTGAGAATTACTGCCTGGGCCCCACTATAATACTGAGAAGCGGCAAAAAGGAGATTCATGATTCCCGTCGACTCCGTGTATACGGAACTGATACCTTTTATTGCATCAGTCTTTGAAAGGTCACTGTTCTCCAATTTCCCGATGGGAGTGTTTACATACGCACTGAGTTCCTGCTTGTACGGTTCCATCAAGGAAACAAGTTCTGGATCCTCTGTCTTGGCAATCTTCTTGGCTGTGACATCCTTGGCCGTGAGCATATATTTTCCATCTTTTTTCTGGAAGGATAGATTCACGAAACCAAGGGCAGACCCATATCTATAGGGTTCCATCACCAATACTCCATTGATGTCCTTCTTATCGACCAAGACATGGGCATGGCCGGCGATTATTGCATCGAACTGGGGAAAAGCCTGGGCAATGTCAGCAACGCCTGAGCCCTCAACATTGTTTTCTTCATCAAGGCCCATATGCAAGACCCCTATGATGGCATCGACCCCTTGGTCCTGGAGTTCCTGGATGGCCTTGCCGATTTCATCAAGGGGATTGTTCACTTTCAAGCCATCGAGAGAATCCTTGCCCGCCTCGAACTCAGTGATAAGTGGCGTAACCATTCCTATGAATCCAATTTTGACACCCTCACGTTCAATAACAGTGGTTGCGGGAAGGTATCGGTTTTTCGTAGTCGTGTCATATATATTTCCACTAAGGACCGTACCGTTGAAACCGTCTATAAGTTTTTGTCGTCTTGCACGGTTGAAATTATATTCATGATTGCCAAATTCCCAGACATCACAATCCAGGGCATTCAAGGCTTCAACCATGGGATTCTTGTCTGAATCAATGAAATATTCAACATAATTGGCTTGGACTGAATCCCCGCAATCAACGTAGATTACGTTTTTGTTATTATTTCTTTCATCCTTGATCATGGAAGCAAGGTAGGTAAGGCTTCCTGAGGTACTTGCCTGGTCAACTGAAAAATCCCAAGGGACAAACCAGCCGTGCAGGTCGCTGGTTGCGACGATTTCCACCGAAACATTCTCTGGATTCGCTGCAACTTCCTTTGTTGTTGCAACGGATCGACAACTCATGAAAATTCCCAGTACCAACAGTGCCAGAAGTACTGACAGACGCACATTTCTCTTCATAAAACTCTCCTCACCAGAACATAATTCATTATTATTGGAGTTTTTCAGCACAAACGCAATGATTGATTTTTGCTAAGATTACCTGAACCTTGCGATATGCTTCGTGGATTAGGGATACAAAGAGACAAAAGGGTAGTTTGGGTAAGGCTTTGGTTGCCTGAAAATAAAGAAAAGCGTTGCCTGGATACTTGCAGGCAACGCCTATAGTGCTATTCTGATAGACAACAGGTAGGCTGTTGCCGAATGGCAATCGGGGTAACAGAACCGCGTCCGAAGAATTTCTCCATGAATAGTGTATAACTGGCAAGGCTGTCGATGGGGACATACACTTGGATAGTCCCTGCGAAACCTCCTCCATGGATACGAACCGTGCTTTGTTCGCCCAGGAAATCCTTGGTCAGGGCAATTGCCAAACTAATGCCTTGTTCATCAGGACTGAAACTCGGATAACAATTCTGCAAGAAGCAAAAGGAACTTTCGCCGCTTGCCCTTACTAAAGCCAGATAGGTTTCCATGTCTTTTTTATACAAGGCCTCTATCATTGCCGAAACTCGATTGTTTTCATTGAAAAAGTGCAAGGCACGAAGGAGAGCCCTGTCATTACCGAGGATTTTCCTGAGCCGGGGCAATTCGGTTTCAAAATCCTGAAGGGTTATGTCCCTGAGATTTGACTTGCCGAATTGTGCTGCTACCTGATGCATCTCTTTGGGTATTGAGGCATATTCTTTGGTAAGGTCAGCATGGTTTCCCCCTGTATCGATAATGGCAAGGACATATCCATATTCCCCAAAAGAGAAGGGAACAGGGGTAACTACTGGTTTGTCACTCTCCTTGAAATCAATGCCTACGATTCCACCGTTTGCACAGGCAATCTGGTCCATCAAACCAGAAGGTTTCCCGAAGTATTCGTTCTCGCTGTATTTCCCGATAATTGCAAGATCGACAGGGGTGAGCACATCAGCATTATATAGATGGTTGAAAATTGTACCGCACAGAACTTCCACGGCGGCACTCGAGGAAAGCCCCGAACCCTTGAGGACCCTGCTGGTTGTATTGGCTTCCCAACCCCCGATAGTGAGTCCTCGTTGTTTGAAGGCCGCGGCAATACCCCTGACCAAGGCCGGAGTTGTGTTTTCTTCGCTATCAAGTTTATCCAGGTTCGATAAGTCTACCTCGACAAGAGGATAGCCTTCACTGACAAGCAGTACCTTGGAATCCTCTCGTTTACCGACAGCGGCAATGGTATCGAGATTGATGGTAGCAGCCAGTACTTTACCTAGATTATGGTCAGTATGGTTGCCTCCCAGCTCACTTCTTCCCGCAGTTGAAAAAAGCGATGCATCTTGCTTGGAAAACAAGTTTGCATGAGTTTTCAATAGAGATGCAAATCTATTGTCCATATCGGCTTCATCATAATTTGAAGCATATAATAAAGGATATACAGTATGTAATTCGCCATTTTTGATTGTCTTGAGGTTTGCCATGGATTTTCCTACTTTTTTTCAGTGTAATGTATAGAGCTGAGTGATTTGAGGGTCTTTGCAGCACCCTCGGCGGTAATGTCCCTTTGGGGCATTGCCATCATTTCATATCCTACCATGAATTTCTTTACCGTGGCAGAACGAAGTAGTGGGGGAAAGTAATGAATATGTAAAATATTTCCCGGATATGTTTTCCCATCGGTAGGTTTCTGATGGATACCCATGGAGTAGGGAAAGCTTGTTTCAAAGAGATTGTCATAGCGAATTCCCAAATCCTTCATGATTGAGGCCAAATTTGTCCGTTCAGTTGGTGACAGTTCATCAAGGCTCTCAATTTCTCGCCTTAGGGGGAGAATGAGCGCTTCATAGGGCCAAACCGCCCAAAAAGGTACTACAGCAATGAAGTCCTCATTGCTTGTTATAAGCCGTTCTTCTTTTTCAGCTTCATAGCGCGCATAGTCAAGGAGTAGGGAAGAGTGATACGTTTCAAAATAGGTAGCTTGATTCTCCAATTCTTTTACAGGAATGTCTGGAATTATTTCCTCTGCCCATATCTGCGAATGAGGATGAGGATTCGAACATCCCATGATCGCCCCACGGTTTTCGAAAATCTGTACATAGTTGATGAAAGGTTTGCTTCCCAGTTCCTCATATTGTTCAATCCAGCTTAGGATGACTTTTTCAATTCCTTCCACACTCATTCGAGCAAGAGTGAGGTCGTGGCGAGGTGAAAAACAAAGGACCTTACAAATTCCCTTTTCTGTTTTGGCTTGAAGCAATCCATGAGGGCCTTCTTCTAATATTCCATTTTCGGTATCATACAAAAGGGATGAAAAATCATTATTGAACACGAACGTATCAGTGTAGAGTGGATTTTTTTCTCCTGTAGAACGTGTATTCCCCGGACAAAGATAACAGGAAGAATCATATGAAGGGCGACTCTGGGCCGGTTGTTTTTCTACCTGCCCATTCCAGGGACGCTTGGTTCTGTGAGGTGATACCTTAATCCACTCCCCAAGCAAAGGATTGAAACGGTTATGCGTATCTGACTGAATATTCACGGCCTTCTCTCCTGCAATGTATTGCCAATATATATGTACACGTGTACATTAGCAAGTGGAAACCGACTTGTCAATTATATGGAAGGTGTTTTTTTTGTAAACAACATTGAATTTTTGTCGTACTGCATTACAATTGGATACTGCAAAGGAGAAACAATGAGCGCAACAAGAGACCAGGTTGCTCATCTGGCAAATGTCAGTTCTGCTACTGTATCGAGAGTTTTCAATAATCCGACAAGCGTTTCCCCAAATCTACGGGAATCGGTATTGCAAGCTGCCCAAACACTTGGCTATGTCCCCAATAAAACTGCGGGTTTGCTGAGAAGAAGAGGGACAGGGGTCATTGCTTTTGTCGAGGTAAATAAGGAAGAGCGACCCTATTATTGGGGAAACCTGAGAAGCTTTGATTGGTTTTTTGGACGGGCTCTCAGGGGAGTGCAGAAAGCCATTGAGGATTCAACTTGGCAATTGAGATTCTATTCTGTTTCCACCAGAAAAGAGTTGATTGAGCTCTCTGGTCAATGTGATGGGATTTTGGCTTATGATGTGGATACCCTTGAAGAAGCAACTTTATTTGAGGATCTTCCCATTCCCTCTATATTGTCCCACCATCTTGCAGATTATCCTGGCGAGCATTGTGTCTATACTGATAACAGGCTGGGTGGTAAACTGCAGGGGACCTATCTGAAGAATCTTGGGTGTGTATCGCCACTTTATATAACAGGGTATCTTGATACTGTAGCGTCACATGAACAAAGAATTGAAGGTTTTCTGTCTGTCTTTCCCCATGCAAAAGTCCTTGATGCAAAGATAGGAAGCGAAAATGCGATCGATGTATTGCTCCCGCAACTGGAAGAAGTTTTTAAAACCCATGAGATTGACTGCTTGGCAGCAGTCAATGACCTTACCCTCTTTGAGATATTGTTGAAAACCAATTGCACCATGCCCAGTGTAGGGTATGATGCCTCACCGTTCTATAGATTTTTCAAAGGTCCTGTTGCAAGCATCGATATTCAAAGTGGTGTATTATACAGGACAGCTTGTTCACAATTGATCACACTTTTGAACGGAGGTAGTGTCAAGCGATCAGCGGTGGAGCCTGAACTGGTAATTATTCATCCTTGAATGTAAAATCAAATGACCTTGGAGGGATTTTATGAAGTTTTGCTGGTGTACGATAACAGTCAGAAATATGGAAGAGTCTTTAGCATTCTATCGTGAAATCGTTGGATTGGAAGTAACTGACAGGGTAATAAGTGACAATGGCACCGAAATAGTCTTTTTGGGAAACGGTGAAACCAAGGTGGAACTCATTAGTCAGAAAGAAGTGGTTGTTGAAGAAGTCGGACAACCTGTTTCCCTTGGTTTTGAAGTCTCGTCCTTGGATACCCAACTGGAGAAAATGAAACAAAAGGGTATTGCCGTAACGGCAGGTCCTTTCCAACCTAATCCAAAGGTGAGATTCTTTTATATCCAGGGACCCGATGGCGTGAATATTCAATTTGTAGAGCAATTGCTGTAATTCTTCTGTTTTATACTTTCAAGCATAAGATCGGGAAAACAAGGAAAGATTCTTGACATATTGAAAGAGGGAAGTGTATCCTAAGGTAATGGAAACGCTTCCATGTGCTTCCATCAATTTACAAGGAGTTTTTCATGAAAATTGTACTTATTGGTGCAGGTAGTGCCCAGTTTGGATTGGGAACCTTGGGAGATATCTTCCAAAGTGAAGTTCTTGAAGGAAGTGAAATTGACTTGGTGGATATTGATGCCCAGGCATTGGAAAAAGTCAGGAAAATTGCTTCTGACTTTTTGGGAACAACGCAAAGGCCTTTTGAACTCAAAGCTTTCGTTGACAGGAAGGAAGCTCTTAAAGGAGCTGATGTTGTTGTCATTTCCATTGAGGTAGGCAAGCGTTTTCCTCTTTGGGACCAGGATTGGACTATTCCTCAGCAATATGGTATCAGTCAGGTATATGGAGAGAATGGGGGAGCTGGTGGCGTATTCCATTCCTTGCGCATTACTCCGGTAATTCTGGAAATCTGCGACGATGTGGCAGCATTATGCCCGCAAGCTTTTGTGTTTAACTATTCAAATCCGATGACTGCGATCGTCACGACTGTAAAACGAAAATATCCAGATTTGAAATTTATAGGTATGTGTCATGAAATAGCATCGTTGAAGCGCTATGTGCCGTCCATCCTGGAAACTCCTTACGAGAACCTTGCTTTGCGCGCGGCAGGTTTGAATCATTTCAGTGTCTTGCTGGACGCTTCCTATCGTTCTTCACTTAAGGATGCCTATCCTGATATTCTTCGCAAGGCCCCTGCCTTCTTTGAAAAAGAACCAGGATATTCAGATATACTTGCGTATGTGCAAAAGGGCGGGAATATCGTACAGACAGAAGGGAATGATGAGCATTCTTTCCTTTCCGGTACGAGAAGTGCCAAGAGCTGGGCTGACAGAACTCTCTTCAAGACAATCTTGGAACAATATCATCTTCTTCCCATAACCGGTGACAGCCATATCGGAGAATATATTTCCTGGGCCTGGGAAGTCGCCGACCATAAGGGAATAAAGGATTTCTATCAACTATATCAGATGATGCTTTCCCAAACCGAGCATAAGATAGGTACTAAGGTGCATGAACGATTGGTGTACATTCTCGAAGGTCTGATCGGAGGTTCTCCTTCCTATGAGGAGCCTGCTGTCAATATTACCAACGGAAGTCTTATTCCGGACCTTCCTTCGTGGATTGCCGTCGAAGTCCCTGCAATAATCCAGAAGGGAGAAATAAAGGGGATTGCCTTCCCTGACTATCCAAAAGGATTTGCTGCCTTGCTAAGAAATTATACTGGAGTATATGATCTGACAGCCGAAGCAATTCTCAAGGGCAAGAAGGAGTATGCAATCCAGGCATTACTGGCAAATCCTGTGGTAAATCGATGCAAGGAAATACCGGAATTGGTTGAAGTCATGATTGAAAGACAACGTCCCTGGCTCGATTACCTAAAATAGGTCTTACCATTTTCAACTATCCCTATCGATGACGATAGGGGTAAGTTGAATATTTATTGTCTTTGCAATCGGGTTTTGCTTCATCAAGTTTATTATGGCCTGGGCCGCCTGATGTCCTATGGTAACAGGATTTTGTGAGATCGTGGATAATCCCCAGGCTTCACTTTCCTTGATTCCATCATATCCGATTACTCGTATAGGTGCCTTACTTTCCCTTATTGCCTTTAAAACGCCTATGGCTTGTTCATCACAGAAACAAAAAATTCCATCTGTTTTCCCTTCAGCAATCAGGGTTTTTGCAAGCTGATATCCAAAAATTTCCTTGAAATCTGCATTATAGGTCAAGGGCTCTTCTAAGCCCGCCTCACGTACGGCTTCACGAAACCCCTTGTACCTGTCTTGGTCTGTCAGGGCTTTGGAATCGCCATGAATGAAACAAGGATGGCGTACCTTTTTATCTATCAGATACTGGGCCGCCAATCTACCTCCCAAACGATTGTCCATATGGATGCAGTTCGCTTCAGGGAAAAAATAATCAAGGTACAGGTAGGGTACATTGCGTGCTGTAAGGAGTTTCAATTCTTGTTCGCTGGGTTTTACCGCGAATAGCATCAAGGCAGAGAGATTGGTTTCAAGGATTCTCGGGATTGCCTGACCATCCTCTTCATCATAATTGAGGATGATCAAATGGATGTTTTGTTCCTTCAGTACTTTGTAGATGGTTTCAACGACTTCAAAGAAATAGTGGTTTGCAATATCTGGTAACAGAATGCCTATAAATGGGTGCGATTTTGTTTTCCGGGCCAAATTGGCTGCAACCCCATTGGGTTGGTAATTATGTGCATGGATGACATCCATGACAGCTTTCCTGGTAGTTTCGGTTATATGCGAACTGTTGTTCAATACTCTTGAAACGGTACCGATTCCAACCTTTGCTTCCAGTGCAATATCCTTGATAGTAAGATGTTTTTCATCCATGAACTTTATCATATTGGGTTTATAGGGTATCGTCAACGAATTGCTGTCTGAGTTCAGGGCTTCTGGATTTTTCCTGATTTGGAGATTACTTTAATTTGCTTTCCCCATAATTCTTTGAATGTTGTCTTTAGGGTAGTCCAAGAAGGATACAGACGTCGTCTGGGCAATTTTGCAAGTTTTAGGACTCCTTGTTCTACCAGTGTCTCGATTGCCTCGGTCAAGGAAGCTTCTTCCCAGGAGGAGAGTATGCCGGATTGGCTGTCTCCATCCTCTTTGTTTACCAAAAGAGATGCAAGTTTTCTTGGCGAATAGGTCAAGGGTCTGGTCAACACAACAGAAAGTATTTGTGTATATCCGTCAGGATACCTGAAATAATGATTGTTGCACACATCGCATCCATTGCAGGACTCTACTTCGCTATTGAGCAATGCCACCAGTTGTGAACGGAAACAATCTTGACGCAGAAAAAATATCTCGTATAGGGAACGAAAGGCTTGGGTTCCCTTGCTATATCGCTTTGTCTCTTCCGTTCCTAGCAAGACATAGGCGTGAGCCTTGGCCCCATCCCGACCGGCCCTGCCACTTTCCTGGAGATAGGATTCTGCATTGGCACACAAGGTCCTATGGATGACCGTTCGTATATTTTTTTTATCTACACCAAGGCCAAAGGCACAGGTGGCAAAGAGTACGGCTTCAACTTGTCCTTCAAACCAGGTTTCCAGGCAAGCTCGAGCCTCCCTGGAAAGTCCTGCATGGTAATAACGGCAGGGAATCAATGGATTGGCAGAGAGAAATTGTTCAAAGGCAAGCTCACATTCCTTTCTCGTTGCACAGAATACCACAGCTGGACGAGAATTCCTGGGTGCAAGGATCATGGCAATCTCCCTTGATTTCGATAGTGTCACATGGGCATGGTAGATGATATTCTCCCTATCTGCATTTCCCCTGACCAGATGTGGAGGAACTCCCATAAAGAGCATGGTCGTAAGGTCAGTGGTGATCTCTTCACTGGCCGTGGCCGTAAAGGCCAATATCTGGCGGACACGCAGAAAAGAGATAATGGTTCCCAGACTCTGATAGGAAGGTCGGAAACTTTTTCCCCACTGAACTACTGTATGGGCCTCATCCACAACCAGCAGACTGATGGAAAACAAGGAAAGATGGGAAATGACCTGAGGGGTACCCATGCATTCCGCATTGGTGATAACCACACTGGCTTTCTGCTTCTCCAAAGTTTCCCATAGCTTGGAACGTTGATCCTTCGTCTGTCCTCCTCGAATGCAAACACAGTGTATATTGCCTTTCTCGAACCTCCGTACCTGGTCATTCATCAAGGAGAGGAGGGGATAGACTATCACGGTGAGTCCCGTAACCAATAATGAAGGCAACATGAAGCAGACACTTTTGCCTGACCCCGTGGGAAGGATTACCAGCATACCCCTGTGGTCTGAGCTGTCAGAGTCCTGTTCCAGGATTCTCTGGATTACCAGGCTCTGATAAGGTCGGAGGCTGGAAAGCCCAAAAGTGTTTTTTGCAATTGAATTGATTTGCTGTTCAAGGTCCATGATCAGTAAGATGAAACAGTGATCTTTTCGCTTTTATTATATTTTTAACATCTGGCATGGTTAGTCATTTTATATCGGACAATCAGTTCTATTAGTCGCATAATTATTATGGGGGCACACCTAATCGATTTTTCTTTTTCACACTACCTTGGAAGCGAACGAAAAGAGACAGTGAGAGCAGGAATTCTTGTGGACATCAATGGCAATGTAAATTACAGTGTTCAGGAGGGAATATTCCATTGCATGTAAGGTGGCATACTATTTATTTTAGATAAGCCCGGTATGTGCGATGAATTCAGGATCTACTATCATGAGGACTACTTTATGTTGAATATTGCCATATGTGATGATGAGCCAGAGCATTTTGTTCTTATCGCCGCGTATACGACGGAGTTTATGAAAACTTCTCATTGCGAAGCTGTAATCCATCAGTTTTCCCATCCCGATGACCTTCTGAATACCTGTGAGAAACAGAGGTTCCAACTCTATATCCTGGATATCGTGATGCCCATGGTCAATGGTATTGAGGTCGGGAAGACGATCAGGCAATTTGATCATGAAGCACAGATTATCTATACAACAGCTGAACCTGGATTTGCCTTGCAATCGTTTGTAGCCAACCCCGTCAATTATTTGCTCAAACCAATCAACAAACAGCAATTCTTTGATACGCTGGCCCTGATCATTCCCAAGCTGGCTCTCCACCAGGAAAATACTTTCATTGTGAAGACTCCTGAGGGAATGCGTGTGCTGACTTTATCGGAAGTGATTTGTTGTGAGTATACAAGGCACACCGTTATTTACACCCTTGCATACGGAAAGACGATCACTACGATGACTCTAAAAGGTACTTTTACCCAACATATCTCCTCCTTGCTAGAGGATGAACGTTTTTTGAGGCCACATGCTTCTTACCTACTGAACATGGATTATGTCGAGAGCTTTTCCAGAAACAGATTCATCCTTCGTGGTGGATATGCTGTGCCTATTGTTGCCAAGCAGTATAGTGCGATGCGGGATAGCTATATGGACTACCTGATTGCAAGAGAGCATGCCCGATGCAAGAACTGATATTCAATACCTTACGTGGTAGCGTCACTGCAATCATGAATATACTACTTTTCCTTACCCTGTCTCAGCCAAGGTTTGGTCATAAAACTACGTATATTGCCATTGGTATTGTATTTTTTTTGGATATTGCCACTAACACCTGGTTTTACTGGATTGGAGATCTTACGGCACTGTCCCGTTTCGATACAATATTTTTCATCGTAATGGGGTTGGCTCTCAAACCATTGGTAAAAGACAGTTTCATGAAATGGTGCTTCAATACCCTTACTTCCATCAATATCATGATCATCATTGTCATTCTCAGCTACCACCTGAGTCGCTTTTTCCCAGAGCCTCAGTATTTCAATACCCTCATTCGCTTGGTTTTCTACATAGGTGTGATATTGTTGTTTCGACGCAGGTTGCTCTCATTGTATCAGCCAGTAGTCAATAACTGGCCAATATTTTTAATCTTGGTAATATCGATTTCTCTTAATTTGGCTTATAGTTTTTACTTCACAGACGATATCGAGAATACCTTGATTACCTTAAAGTGGCCCCTCTTACTCTTGATTTTACTTGCTGTGTCTGCCTATGGCACCGTTTTCTATTCCCTGAAGAAAATTACGGCGACCTATGCCTTGGAAACGGAAAATTTGAGAATCCAGAATGATGCGGTACTGCTCCATCAGGCAGCTGCGACCATGGTCGAAAAGCTGCAATTCATGGATAAAGTGGCCTATCAAAACAGTCTTGCCTCCCACGATCGTCATCATTTCGATGGCATGATATTGGAACTTCTTAAGAAAGGGCAGGTGGAAGAAGCCAAAACGTGCTTGCTTAAGCAGAATGCTATACAGTTGCCCTCAAGCAGGAGTTATTGCGAAAATGCTGCCGTAAATGCAGTTGTATGTTATTACGCAGACATGGCAGAGCAAAAGGGCATTCAGGTAAAAATTAATCTGGACATTCCTACCGTAGTGAATGCAGACTCCCTTGAATTGGCTATGGTGATATCGAATCTTATGGAAAACGCCATCCATGGAGTTGCTCTCTTGCCGGAAGGAAAGGAGCGATTCATTCATTTTACCTGCTTGCAGGTAGGACGGTTATTGATTGAGATTGCAAACTCTTGCCTTGAGGCCGTAACACTGGACTCAAATGGATTGCCGTTCACAAAGCAGGTTGGTCATGGAATAGGTACCAAGAGTATCATCGCGTTTGCCGCTGCACATAATGCAGAGTTATTGTACCATGTTGACAACGGTCAGTTCAGGGTTAGGTTGCTAGTCTGATTTCTATCTCCCCCTTTTTTTTGATTTTTGGTTTTTTAAGTAGAAAACCATGTCTTTTAGGAAAATTTCCTCTCTTCTTGAGATGCACTTGCTACTCTTTATCCGCAAAAGCGGTGCATTGATTCTCTTTTGGGTCTTCATTGCCTGCAAGCTTTCAAACTGGAATGATTTACAAAATTATTTTCTCTTGAACCATTTGATATGGTTGCAAGTTTCACTTTTGGGGGGTGATGATGAATTCTTTTGGTCGTAAAACTGTATGCATTGTTCTTTTATTGTCCCTGTCCATGATACAAATCATGGCTTCTGAGAATAATGTCAGCCTTCGAATAAAACCGGTTGCAGAATCAATACTGGCGTTTCGTTATCAAGTAGGGCCTAATTCGGAAGGGAAATGGACTGAAGTGGATATTTCTGACTCGGTTCTTGTACTCAAGGGATTCGACAGCTCAGAGGATATTTTGTATATCCAGCAAACGAAAGATCGAATCACGTGGAGCGATAGTTACGAATATCGCTACGATACAACAGCAAAAACCTGGAATATTTCCTTGCCCCCAGTGAAAAAGGTGAAAGTTTTGGATTCCTTGGATGTTGCGTTGTATGGATTGGTTCCGTATGGAACAAGTTCCACTCTTTATTCCTATGTTCTCGGTACCCAGCTCAAGGTCAGTTTTTCTATTGCAGGTTTGGACAATGTTATTGGATATGGTGCCTTCACCTACAGTCTGGGGCCCTCAAAGTCTGATTGGGTAGATTCCTTGCAGGCAGTCGGGGCAACAATTGGAATAGGATATAAAATTCAGTTGGGAAATGGTTTTGAAGCTATTCCAGGGATTGGCTATGGGGTTCTTGCCCATTTGGTTGATGCCGATTTTGATGAGGATGGAGTTTCAAAATTCCAAGTATTTGCCGATCAACAAATTCGTTTTTCGATGGATCTGACCTATGCACTTGGAAATCAATACAAGGTATTCATCTCCCCGTTGGGAGTCCTTTTCTTTGAAAAGGAGAGTATTGGTACGATGTTCGGATGTCAAGCGGGCATCAGGAAGAATTATTAGGGAGCCAGTCATGCAAAATATCAATAAGAAATATATCGTTATTCTCGTCCTTCTTGTATCTTCTGTTCTTTTCCTTGTCGGTTGCAGTGACATGATGGCAAAACTGGGAAATATCACGCTTCATGTTGTGCTTGAAGATACTCCCAAAGTGTCTGTAGCCACCTATAAAGTGGAAGGTACCCTAGCAAATAGCAATGAGACATTTGTCAGGGATGACGTGACTTCCTTGAATGTTGACCTTTCTTCCTTGAAACCTGGTAACTGGACCATCTCGGTCACTGCCTATGACGCAGACAAGAACCAGATAGGAATGGGGCACCAAGAAATTACCCTAAATGAAGGTGAGATACTGGAGACTTCCATATCGGTTACGTTCACTCTCTCTGCTCCAGACTCTGCATTGTTTTTCATTTATGCTCCTGAACGCTACGATAGTGCCATAGGCAAGGTGACTGGTACAACCGCAGAAATGGAATACAAGCTTACTTCTGCTGACGATGATGCCTATGTTGCCTGTAGTGAAGGGGAGACTCTTCTGGCTCCCGGGAATTATATGATCAGGTACGCGGCACAGCATAGTTTTGATGCCAATGGAACCTTGTCGATAACAATTCCTGCTTACCAATCCATTCAGTTGACCATCGGAACTCCAACAGGTCTTACAAAAGAATATGACGGAACTACTACTGCTTTCATTACATCTGGTACGTTAATTGGAATTCAAGGAACCGATACCGTATCGGTGAGTGCCTCAGCCAGCTATGATTCTGCGACAGCCGGAACTGATAAAATCATTACTGTAATTTATACTCTCAGCGGTGTTGATAAGGACAATTACCTGAAGCCTGTCGATGGAACCATAACAGGAGTCATCGAAAAGAAGCAGCTCACGGTCTCGGGAACGACAATTACGCCTTCCAAGGTGTATGACGGTTCACCTACTGCAACAGTTACCTCCGACGGAACCTTTAATGGCATGATCACAGGTCATACCGTGACAGTCACTGCATCTGCAAACTACAACGATAAATCTGCAGGAACCGGAAAGCCAATTACTGTCAGTTACACACTTAATGGAACTGATGCATCAAATTATCTGAAACCAGTGGACAATTCGACCTTCACAGGTACTATTACCACGAAATCCCTGTCTGTTTCAGGTACGGAATTGGCAACGTCCAAGCCGTATGATGGTTCAAATACCGCAACGGTAACCTCCAATGGAACCTTGAATGGCCTAATCACAGGTGATACCGTAACAGTGGCTGCAACTGCGACCTATGCTGACAAAACGATTGGGACCGCCAAATCCATCAACGTACAGTATACGCTTGGAGGGCTCGATGCGGCAAACTATGGAACGCCTGGGAACAATACCTCCTTTACTGCGGCAATTGATAGAAAGCAACTTACGGTCACCGGTTCAGCCCTGACTGAAAGCAAAGGATATGATGGCAATGCAACGGCAACTATATCCGCCGGGAGTCTTTCGGGAAAGGTCTCAACCGAGGATGTCTCGGTCAGTGCAACAGCAACCTATGACAACAAGTCCGTAGGAACTGGGAAGACCATCACTGTAAGTTATACGCTCAACGGAGCTGATAAAGACAACTATCTAAAGCCTGTCGATACAACAATAAGGACAGGAATCATCGAAAAGAAACAGCTCACTGTCTCGGGAACAGCCATTACTCCTTCCAAGGAGTATGATAGTTCAACAACCGCAACAGTTACCTCCGATGGAACCTTGAATGGCGTAGTCACAGGTGAAACCGTGACAGTGGCTGCAACAGCAACCTATGACAACAAGTCCGTAGGAACCGGGAAGACCATCGCTGTAAGTTATACGCTCAGCGGTGTTGATAAGGACAATTACCTGAAGCCTGTCGATGGAACCATAACAGGAGTCATCGAAAAGAAGCAGCTCACGGTCTCGGGAACGACAATTACGCCTTCCAAGGTGTATGACGGTTCAACTACTATTGCGGTCACCTCCAATGGAACCTTGAATGGCATAATCACAGGTGAAAGTGTTGCGCTGAGCGGAGTTCTTGCAACCTACAGTTCATCTACTGCAGGAGAAAATAAAGCCGTTACTGTCAGCTATACTTTGAGTGGCAATGATTCCGGTAACTATATTATCAACAATGATGAAAGTAAAACCGCAACGATTACCAAAAAGGCCCTAGTTGCGACGGTAGAGGACTCCTCCAAGACCTATGGCGAGGCTAATCCTACGTTCACCGTTTCGGTGAATGGCTTTGTGAATAACGAGAGTGCTTCCACTGCAAGTGGCTATGGCGCTCCAATTGCTTCTTCCACGGCTACAAGCGCTACTGGCGTTGGCTCCTATGCTATCACCATAACGGGCGGTAGTGCCGATAACTACAGTTTCAATGTCAATGACACGGGAATCTTGACGATTGGAAAGAAGACTCTTACCGTTACGGCGACAGCTGCAGGCAAGGTCTACGATGGGACATCCGGTACCACTGGAAGCCTGGCTCTGGCAGGGGTCATCGGTTCGGATAGTGTAAGTGCAACAGGCACCTATGCTTTCACCGACGCAAATGCCGGCAACTCGAAGACAGTCAACGTTTCTGGAATAACGCTTGCTGGTGCACAGGCCTCCAACTATTCCCTTTCATCTACAACTGCTACGACTACCGCAACAATTACCAAGGCGACCATGACAGGGAGTGTGTCGATTTCAGGAACCGCAAAGTACGGTGAGGTCTTGACAGCAGTGCCAAATCTGACCAACGCGGGGACGCCGACTTACCAATGGAAACGTGGCGGAGTTGCGATTAGCGGTGCAACCGGCACAACCTATACCTTGGTTACCGCTGACATCGGGTCGGCTATAACGGTAACCGCGACAGCAGATGGAGTGAATTTCACAGGCTCAATTACCAGTTCATCAACTGCAACAGTAGTAAAAACTGCTGGACCAGCAGCTCTTAGTGATAATATCTCGGCATATTATCCTACGTCATTGTCTGATCAAGACATAATAAACTTGGTGTCCTTTACGGCAAATACCACGGGACTTGAAGCAGCCGTAGCTCTTTCAGGAACTACGTATGGCGCATATGCTGACTTGCCCGTAGATAGTAGGGGAAGGGCAAAAATCAATTTGTCATCAGATGCTTCGGCGAATACAAAGGTCAAGATCAGGGTAAAAGAGACTCCGACTGCGTATGCAGGATCTGACAAGCTACTTTCGGTAACTAGCCAAGCTCTTGCCGTTGGTGATTACTATCAGGGAGGACTTGTTGGTTACTTTTTCACCTCTTCAAATACTGGATACGTAAATGGACAGCTTCATGGTTTGTTGGTTGCTGAAGTAGATTTGAATTCTTCCCATGGAATTAAATGGTCTGATGACATGACTACTACAATAGGTACGGGGACAGCAATAGGAACTGGATCAACAAATACTACTAAGATAATTAGTTCCCTTGGTGCCTCAGCTTCATCCTATGCCGCAGGTATAGCTCGTGCGTATGATGGAGGAGGGTATTCCGACTGGTTCCTGCCTTCATGGGATGAACTGAAAAAATTGAGAGATAGTAGGAATACACTTGGTACTTTCAATGATGGATCCGTTTATTGGTGTTCTTCTGAATCTACTCAGTCAGGGTATTCAGCAGCTAAAAATGCCCATGGAGTAACGTTTGCTTCTTATGATCCTAATTGGGTTTATTCTAAGGATTACACGATGTTATCCCGCGCAGTGAGAAATTTCTAGTTCCTCCCTATCTGGTTGGCTTTTATAGGTTGATTGGAAATGAAAAAGCTATCCCATTATTGGAAATCGCGAAATATTCGTAGGTTGTTCAAGACATGTGGATAGCTTTTTCTTACCTACCTGAAGGACTTGGATAAAGAAGAAATATAAGTATATAGGTTCAACAACAGGTACCTATAAGCTATCCTGATTCCATTGTACCGGATGAAAACAGACAGGGATTTTAACCCCGTTTATTGCTTATTTCATACGAGATTACAATGGAGGTAGCATGAACACCTATATTGCCTTGTTCAGGGCACTCAATGTCGGAGGAAAAAATATCTTACCCATGAAAGAGCTTGAAAAATTTTTTCGTACCTTGGGATATGAAAATGTCCGGACCTATATGCAGAGTGGCAACGTAGTATTTGAAAGTGACAAAGTGGTCAATGAGAAAGAGATTGTTGGGATGAGCCGGCGAATCTATGAAAAAATTGGATTTGAACCTGCTATATACGTTCTCGACCAAAGGCAACTGGAAGACGCTATCTTGCAAAATCCGTTTCCGATCAACTCAGGCAAAGAGTTGCATTTCTTTTTCCTGCAGTCACCTCCAAAGGAACCGGATATCGAGCGGTTGTCATTTATTAAAATTGAATCGGAGGAGTTCAAGCTCACAGACAAGGTATTCTATCTGTATGCGCCAAAAGGAATCGGTCGTTCCAGACTTGCTTACTCTGTTGAAAAAGCCTTAGGTGTCACGACAACCGCCAGAAACTGGAATACCGTCAAAAAACTCTCTGAAATGGTAAAAAAGGCATAACAGGTTCCTAAATGACCTGATATGCCTTGTAATGTTTAAACCTTTACGTTCCTTATTCCTTGAGCAGCCCCTTTGCAAGGTCATTTGCCATAGTTTCCAGATCCATATTGAATCTTCTATGGGCGGCTTGTTTTCTCATGACCCTGGAGAGACTGTCAGGGGCCTGCAACTCATCAATCCAGCGATCGGGAATTGCCTCTACTCCGTAGAATGCTCCGGCAAGAGAACCATAGATTGCTGCATTGGTGCAGGCAGATCCTCCCTTCATCACAATGTGCTGCATACCTTCTTCAAAGGAAGACGATCCTAAAAGCGTCTTGAGTGCAATTTGCAAGCAAAGGAGAACAGAATCCTTGTCCTTGCCATCACAGGAGATTGCATTAGTCTTGACAGCCCCTTTCAGGACATTTTGGATACGCTCATCGAAATGATATTTCATGGCGCAGACCTTCAGGTATCCTATAAGTTCCTCTCCACCTGTTTCCTCACTAATAATTTTTGCAAGGGCAAGGGCAAGGAGTTTGCTGCTGTCAATGCAGACTTGGCTCTGGTGGGTGATCATACATTCTGATTCTGTCATTTCCATCAGGTTTTTCAAGGGCAGATCGATTCCATATATCGCAACAGGAACGATTCGGGATAAGACCCCATTTGCCTCTGTTTTTGAAAGAGGGGCAGTCTCGATTGCTGTCTTTAGGGAAGGCTTAGTCAAGGAAGGTTCTTCTTGCAACCATTTACGATAGGTAGCCTTTATATGGTCAGCATCGAAACGGCTGTTCAGAAGAATGCTTTGCGCAACCAGGATTGCCAGTTCACTTACATCGGATATTTCTCCGCAATCGCCAAAAATACGATCCTTTGTATACATTTCCCCGATTCCCTGGGGGAAATCTGTAAGAAGGTCGGCTTCGAGCAAACCTTCAGCCTGCGTTCCCAGGGCATCACCGACAAACAAGCCCAGCAAGGCTCCCTTAACTCTATCCAATTCTTCCATGTACAAAATCTCCTAGGTCACTGACCAGTGAGTACCATACGGTAAATTTAGAAAAATAACGAGTACTTGGTACCGTACTAACGAGAAATATTCATTTCTTGCAGAACCTTTTTCAGATCCCCGGGAATATCTATATGTTGGGGGCACAGTGGTATGCATCTGCCACATTCCGTGCAAGAAGCAGGTCTTTTGGATTGGCTTTCCTTATCTTCCCAGTTGCGTTTTACCCCTTCATAGTTCTGGAACATCCTATAGGTATTCCAGATGGAAAAATTGCCGGGAATATCGACTCCAAAAGGACAAGGCATGCAATATTTGCATCCTGTACAACCATTTCCGACTCTGCTTTTCATGGTATCGCGAATGGAAGCCAGGGTTTTGTATTCGTCTTCCCTTAAGGGCTCATAGGGGGAAAAAGTCGTGATATTATCCTCAAGTTGTTCCATTGTAGACATCCCGCTGAGTATTACCTTTACATTCGAATGCCCAGCCACCCATCGCAAGGCAAAGGAGGAGGCAGATGCCTTCTGGTCCAAGGCTTTGAGCTGCGAGTCTAGGTCAGGGGGCAAGGAGGCCAGGGAACCTCCCTTTACCGGCTCCATGACAATTACCGGGATACCTCTATTTCTGGCAAGCTCATATCCTCGTTCCCCCGCCTGTTCCTCAGTATCCATATAATTAAATTGAAGCTGGCAAAAATCCCAATCTTTATAGGCAAGGATTTTTTCAAAGTCCTCATAGGTAGAATGAAAGGAGAAGCCAAAATATTTGATTTTTCCCTGAGTTTTCATTTCTTCAAGGTAGTCGACCACTCCCAGTGATACCATCTTGTCAAAGGCTTCACCATTCATGGCATGAAGCAGATAAAAATCCAGATACTCTGTTTGCAGACGGGAACATTGTTCGGCAAAGATGCGTTTTGCATCTTCCAAGCTATGAATCAACCAATGAGGCAGCTTTGTAGCCAGGTAAAATGAACTCCTTTCATATTGCTTCAAAACTTTCCCCACAAACGGCTCGCTTGCCCCGCTGTGATACGGATAGGCAGTATCGATATAGTTCACTCCGGAGGACAAGGCCCTGGCAATCATTTTTTTTGACAGAGGTTCATCAATCTTTCCCTCTTCGGTCAAAGGAAAGCGCATTGCCCCAAATCCCAACAAGGAGGTATTGATCCCCAGTTTTTCAAATGTACGTTTTTCCATAGTATCCTCCTGGTCAACAACGAAAGGAATGTGGTATTTTCTTCTCGTTTTATAATTCTGTTCATAGCATACCATAGTATTCCCGGTTAGTGGCAAGTCCCCTTATCCCAGAGAGAAGAAGGAGATCTTGATTTGTCCCTAGGTCAAATTTTTAATATTTTCTTACAGGAATTCTGAAAACAGGAAGAAAACAATACCAGTTCCAAGAACCCAAAACTGCAATAAGGGATTCCAGATTTTTGAATCTGTTTTCTATAAAGATTTTGTGATTTCCTCTTTCGCAGGATTTCTTGCTCTGCTATAGTTATGACATGAAATTATCAGAAAGATTTATGAATGCATTGTTTCGTGCCCTCTTCAGGATGTTTTTTCGTATAAATCTAAAGGCACTGGAAAAGATTCCTAAAAAAGGTCCTTATTTGATGATGGTCAATCATACTTCTGCCTTGGATGGTCCCATGCTGTATGTATTTTTGCAGCCCATGAAATTGGTTGCCTTGGCAAAAAAACAACTTTGGGAAAAAAAATTCACTGGTTATGTTATGAATTCTTGGCATAGCATCCCTGTTGACCGCGAAAATATGGGACGGGAAACCATGGAAGCGTGTTTTTCCATCCTTGACCATGGAGATACCCTTGCCATGGCCCCTGAAGGGACGAGAAGCCCTGATGGAAACCTCCAGCAGGGGAAGGCTGGAATTGCCTATATAGCCCATAAGAAGCAAGTACCCATGGTACCTGTGGCGGTATATGGATTTAACGATCCTTCCTACAAGAAAAGACTTTTCAGGCGCAGACCGATAACCATTGCAGTAGGGAAGCCCTTTGAAATTATCCAGAAGGGTGGTCGGCTCGATGCTGCCATGCGCCAAGAAGTAATTGACGAAATCATGTTGAGATTGGCTGAGCTCATGCCCAAGGAAAAAAGGGGATTCTATAAGGATCATCCCATAGAGTATAGGCTTACCCAAACCTTGGAAGAAGGTTTACCCTCCTGATTCATGGCTGAGAGGGATTGTCCATTATGCCCAGAAAGAGTGGAATTCCCTCCTTTACATCCATTATTCCGTACAAAAAAGGTCTGTCAAAGATAAGCGGCATGCTTATTATGGGCATGCATGTTGCTCTCATCATTACAGCGGTCACTGCTGCCGCTTCAGATCCTTTCTCATCAACGCGTATGAAGGTTTTATGAAGGATTTCGTCAAGTACGATGTCCTTTGTTTTATTCTCGGTCATTAGGGAAAAATCTGCCAACTGGGAATTGAAGGCAATGGACATTCCCATGCCTTTCAAGGCACCAGATAAGCTATCTTTATACCTTGCTTCGAATTTTGGGATACTGAGAGCTATCTGCTTATGAGCACTTTCTCTCATCATGGAGTCAAGTAAAGCACTTAGCGGTGAATCAGATTGTCTTTCCAGCCATTGTCGTACGGAAAAGGGGGAATCGGGCAGTAATGCGAAGAAGGCAAAACGTTCATTTTCATAGGGAAGTACCACTGCTTGGCTGTCGGCAACCTTGCTATAGAGAAATGTCCCGTTGCGGTACATGAAAGGAGTTTTTATTTCTCCCTTTTGTGCAAAGAATGTCTCATCATAGGTACTTGACCTTTCGAAGGGCGTACTCCAGTCAGCCTTGAAATAAATTGCGTTGATCAAATACATGACTGCTCCGGGGTCAAGAGAATCAAGGATGGAGTCGATTGCGCCCTTGGTCGAATCATTCACCCAGTTATTGATAATATCCACTGACTGAGCCTTGGAGAAATCGAGGGATTCCACAGATGCCCTGAAAAAGTCTTTATTACTTTGTAAAAATTGCTTGCCTACTTTAAGATTCTTTTGCAACCAGAGGCTGTTTGCAATGTTCAGCGTTATCGAATTGTCGAGAGCTTCTATTGAATCCAGATAGGATTTGCTTTTTTCGTTGAGTGCTTGCAGAGGATACTCGCTATTGGTAAGAACCTTGAGCATGGTCTCTTTTGTTTGTCCCTCAGCTCCATTTGCTGTCATGCCCAGGGCAAGGAAAACAGAGATGGGTGAAACCATGATATTTCCTGTCTTTTTACTTGAGGAAAGGAAAAGTGAATCAGAGAATTGGTTGACGGAATCTTTGAAATAAGACTCGGAAATCTGCATAGGTCTCTCAGTGATGGAAGAAACCTTGGGATTTTCTGTAGCTTTGTACCCGTTTCCCAAAAGAAGAGACCCCACTGACAAAAAGCAGAGTAGTAGCAAGTATCGTTTCATCTATTTTTTGTCTCCTTTCTTTGCAGTATGGCTTTGAATTATTCTCGTGTAAAGTCAAATGGGAAAACAGTATTTGCAAGTCAGGAATGGTTGGCCAGGTTAGGATTTGCTATTGCATAAATTCACTTGGTAAAATAACTTTCTGAGATCTTTCTGCTTTAATTGCATTCATTTACTGCATGTTTATTATATCTTCACAAAACTCACACGGTAAACAAATACTCTTTCAAAGAAATCTCCGGTACTCAAAAGTTGCTATCCTCATATAACTGAGATAGTCTACTGATAGAGAACAAATGGAGTTTCAATTCTGAAGGGGAAAAAGATGAAACAGAAAAAACTAGGCAAGGCTAGGGTACAGTCCTGGAGAAAATGGATCCAAATCGGGTTTTTTGTCTTGGTGGCCTTTATTGCCACCATGAATGGATTGGCAGAGATAGGTATTACATTGCCCGCTTTTCTCGGAGGTGCCTCACTGCATGCCATTTGTCCTTTTGGTGGTGTAGTATCGTTCTGGAATCTCGCAACCTTGGGAACTCTGGTAAAAAAGGTCCATGACTCTTCTGTCGTTCTTGCTGTTTTGGGACTTTTCCTGGCTCTTCTGTTTGGACCTGTTATCTGTGGATGGATTTGTCCTTTCGGAACCTTTCAGGAATGGATTGGAAAAATTGGTCGCAAAATCTTCAAGAAACGATATAACCATTTTGTTCCTACCAAGTTGGATAAAATATTGCGGTATGCCCGCTATCTGGTTCTTGCCTGGGTTTCCTATATGACAGTCATAACTGGAAAACTTATTTTTCAGGATGTAGATCCTTACTATGCCTTATTCAACTTCTGGAGAAGTGAAGTTGCTATCTCCGGTTTTGTCATCCTTGGCATCGTAATGGTGCTGTCCTTGTTTGTCGAACGTCCGTTCTGTAAATACGCCTGTCCGTACGGTGCTTTCCAGGGGTTGTTCAATTTCTTCAGGATTTTCAAGATCAAGCGGAATGAAACAACCTGTATCTCTTGCAATGCCTGTTCTCGATCTTGTCCCATGAATATCGATGTTGCCCATGGTTCTGTTGTTCATGACCATCAGTGTATCTCTTGTATGCAATGTACCAGCGAAACTGCCTGTCCCGTACAAAACACTGTTGAGTTTGTTCCCTTGAAAGCAAAGAAATCCATGCACTTGCGAACCCTAGGAATTACTGCAAGCCTTATCTTGCTTGGTGGCATCGGCTTTTCCATGCTGCTGGGGTTGTGGAATGTTGAGTCCTCCAAACAACCTGCCTTGATCAAGGAAGGTGAATTTGCAGGGCTTCCCAGTCCTTCGGATATACGAGGCTCCTATAGTTGGGCGGATGTATCGAAGGCGTTTGATATTCCTGTCCAAGATGTAACTCAAGCATTCGGTGCAACTTCAAGCGAAGAGAAGGTAAATTCCCTGGAAGCTCTTTATTTGGGAAAACTTCCTGAAGGGGTCGAGATCGGTACCGATTCGGTCAGGTTGTTTGTTTCCCTCTATACTGGGTTGCCTCATACAATAGAGGACGGAACCATTTTGCCAACTTCTGCAATTTCCTTGCTGGAAGCAAGGGGAAAAACCACTGCTCCTGATTTTGCCTCGATAGCAAGCAATGCCGTATCGATTTCGCAAGATACACCTTTGCAGCCAATTCTTTCTTCTGATGCAACCGTTCCTTCCATTCCTTCTGGTTCTACCGTTTCCATTACCGGGAAAACTACCTTCAAGGAACTGCTTGACGCAGGATATGCACTACAGGAAATAGAAGCTATTGTGGGCAAGGTAACGAATCTTGACATGGCGATCAAGGATTTTGTATCAGAGCAAGGCACGGAATTCTCGGAAGTCAAGGCAAAATTGGCTGAACTCCTTCCGCAGTAATGACAAATTTTTGTCGCCTGACGAAAAAAAGTCAGTAGTACCTGAGTAGCTGAGAAACCCCCAAGTTCATTTGAATTTGAGGGTTTCTTCTGTTATATTGGGCTGGAATGATTATCGAGGATTTCTGTTTGCTGAGGTTTTCCTGAATAACGACAAACCTCCAAATCCACTGATAATGGCAATATAGAATCCAAAATCGTACCACCAACCGGTGTTGTAGGAATCATAGAGTCTTACATCAGGTCTGAAGATTGAGATGATAAGGGAGAAGGGCGCAATCCAACCATGCCAGACGCCCATTAAAAAACCTGCCGGTTTTAGGTCTTGCTGGGCAAGGGTTCCTGGAAGGCAGGAAGTCAAGACCACCATTACCAGGATGAGAAATAAGAACATAGCCAATATCTTTATTTGTTTTGTGTGAAACATGTATACCTCCAAGGTAGTAATTTCAGCATAACGTTTAAAAGCTATCCTTTACAAGGAACTCAACAATATAGTTTACTATATGAAGTATTGGATTTGTAGTGCATACATGCTAGAACCTAATACAGAAAAGTTAACGTAGTTTCTTGATTGATCAAAAGACAAGGATAATGAACATGAATATGAATATTTTAATTCTCTATTTCAGTGGTACGGGCAATACGCGATTCATTGCAAAAAGACTCTTTGAGGCCTTGAAGGAAGAGCATCATGAGGTAACTCTCGCTTCAATGGAAGATAATCCTGCTGAAACCTATACGGGGTATGATCTCTATTGCTTGGGCTTCCCTGTATACGCCTGTACCATGCCTGAAAATTTTTCGGCATATTGTCAGAAACTAGCCTTGCCCACGACCAAGAAAGTTGTTTTTTTCTCAACGCTTGGCTTCTATGGCGGAAATGGAATGAGAACGATATCCAAACAATTTATCAAAAGGGGAATGCAACCTTTATATGCAGCCGAAATTCGAATGCCAGGTTCTGATGGGCTGGTTTTCATGAAAAAGCAATCAAAATATGTCAGGAATCTACAACAACGGGATTTCTTTCATGACAAGGATATTGAAAAGGCAATTGATTCGATGGTGGAGAGTATATCCAATGAAAAAGTTCCCACCCTGTCCCAGATAGCTCCCTTGCATCTCGGGGGTGTGGTCGTGGGCGGTTTGATGCATGTATCGTTTGGGTTGGTTACAAACTGGTATAAAAAGAAATTCCGGGCAAACGATGCCTGCATTGGATGTCATCTGTGTGAGAAGAACTGTCCCGTCTCGAATATCAAGGTAGAAGGCAAGACGGTACATTTTTCCGATACTTGCATCATTTGCATGCGCTGTATCAATAATTGTCCTGCAGAAGCTATACAAATCGGGAAGCTGACGCTTGGAACCTTCAGATGGAAAGGACCTGAAAAAAATGGAGCTTCAGTATAAAAAACTTTTATGAATATTCCTTTCGGGTTTTTCTCAGTCTTGCAACCTTCAACTCAATTGCATGGAATAGTAGGGTCAAGGCAAGTCCGACCAGACTACCCAGGATTACGGAAAATATTCTCTCAAGGGAGACAATCCAACTTGCAGTTTCATACTCCTGGATATATACGATTACCAAGGCAGCCAGGGCACTCCTTGTTGCCGTTGAGTAATTCAGTATACTGCAGACCAGAATGGTTGCAATAACCCCAAGGCAGAGTGTAAAAAGCTGGGGAAAAGGAATGAAGAAGCATAAGAGTCCTACTATTCCCCCTGTAAGGTTTGCCTTAATCCTGTTCAAGGGTAACTTGATGGAATTATCCCAATCGGGAGCAAGGACCAAGAGGAGGGAGATTATGGACCAATAGAGATGGTATTCAGGAATTGCCTTGTAGAAGGCATAGCATATACAGGTGCCAATGATACTTTTGAGCAGATATAGGGCATATACTGCATTGCCTGTTTCTTTCTTGATTCGGCTCCAGATAGAGGAGTTTTTTACTGCTTTTTCCATAGCCCTATCCATACCTGTTTATATAAAAAGAAACAAGTGGTTTATGTATGCTAGTGATGGTATTTACAGAAGTGGTAATTTTTCTTTTCTCCCAGAGATAACTGTCGTACAATACTATGACGTTTTTTTCTGAAAGGAGTTGTTATGAAGTTCAACTATACGTTTATCAGTATGCTGATTTTACTGTTAATTGGTTCCCTGGGATTTGCTGCGGATGCAAATGTTTCAGAATTGGTTGTCTCTCCTGATTGGTCGATTGCTTGGCAGTTTGTCGACAACAATATTGAATTCACGCTCATGGCACCTACCACCGGCTGGGTGTCCATCGGGTTCAATCCAACGAAGATGATGAAAGACGCCGAATATGTTCTGGGGTATGTCCAGGATGGAAAACTTGTGGTCAGACAAGACTATGGAACCGGACTTTTTTCCCATAAACCGGTAGTGGATCTTGGTCGAAACCAGGAAATCACGGAAATTTCCGGTACCCAGGATAACTCGGTTACCACTCTGGTCTTTCGTCTGCCTTTGCATTGGGGCAAGGATTCTGGCATAGAATTTACAAAGGGTCAGTCCTTCAAGGTTCTCTTGGCATATGGAAAGGATGGCTCTAGGAATTTCACTGCCAAGCATAGCAAAAAGAAGGTGGTGACAGTGACGTTGTAGGAAAACATGCATTCAAGGCAGGATAAAAGTACCTAGGAGGGTGGAATCAACACTCAGGGTACTTTTATGTACTGCATAACGTGTTATGGAAATAACGGATGTAGATGCATCGAAAGAACAGATATACCATCGGGGTAAAGTAGTTTCAACCAAGGATGTTCTGCCATTGAAGGCTCCGGCAACAAATTCCGAGAGAGTGTCGGTGAACCTATAGGTTATATCCCCTTGATGATGATGTCCGCTTATATAGAGACCTACGGAGTATTGGTTCATTATTCTCAGTATTTCTTCACGTTCCTGGGTATCTGGCAAGCAATAATAGAGAAGCGTTGGTTTCCCATACAGTGGCATATGGGTCAGAAAAATTTTAGGTTGGCCATCCTTTGCAAGTGCCCTCTCCAATTTTTCTCGTTGGGTTATACCCAACGTCCTGCAGGAAGTGTCAAGTAGGTAAAAAGAAACTCCATGGTAGGAAAAAGCCTGAAAAAGCGGTTCCTGGACATAGGTGTCCCAGTAGTTGTTGCTCTCTTCCTTTGAGCGAATGTCATGGTTGCCCTTTATTGAGTGAGTCTCTATTCCATAGGTTTTCAGTTTTGCAAGGAATTGTGAATATTGGGAGAATTCAATTTCCCTTGAGTCCTCGGTAACATCCCCAAGGGAGAGCATAAGGTCGAGATGCCTGGCATCTTGCCCTGCTGTAGTCTCTTGATAGGTTTGCAGCCAGGAAAAAAAAGTATCTTGGGCATACCAAACACCTGTATCCTGCCGAGTGAAGTGTTGGTCGGTCATCAAAAGGAAGGAACATGAGGCAAGCATTTCCGTTGAAGCCTGCAGTTCAAAGGTATTGGTTTTCAAAGTGGCTTCAGAATTTTCAAGTAGGGAGAACGAGGGTAGGTCGCAGGCCGTACATAAAACAAGCGATAGTATTGTCAGGGGGAAAAAATATTTATTCATAAAAGTTCCTCCAATCGGTGCAAGAGAAATGATTCCTTTTCTTTGTCATACCAGATGACAGCCAAGGTTAGCTGTCTCATGGTAATTACCGTGGATTCCGACGGTAGATCCGAGAGGTGAACCAAGGGTCGAAGATTCAGGAGAATATTGTCTGATATCCTGACTGATAGGGAACCTCCATAAAAATAGGAAAGTTGACTTTTATAAAGGGTAAGTGTATTGGAACCAATGAAAACTGAGCAAAAAATACGATTTCGGAAAGCTTGGGTGATGCTTACATGAAGATAGGGGGAAACTCCCCATAGGGGAAGTTCATGATACTCTGACCAGCTATTGATTGCCTGTACTCCTGTACCTGCACAAATTTGCGTCCAATTGTGCAGGGCAGTGCTTTGGATGGCAAGGGTATACGATTCTGACAAGGCAAGAGAACCATTGGATGAACCATGCTGGAAATAGTTGATTTGTGTTCCAACCCAAGAAGATATTCTTTGTTCCGGCTTTCCTTGCAGAAAAAAGAATGCGAAAGTCGCATTAGTTTCTGGCTTTTGATGTCTGAGACTTCCTTCCCACAGCCATTGTCCATGATTTGATGCATACGTAATTTGGAAACCTGTATCATTTGTACTAGTTGTACTTTGATTGAAAAAGATTTCTCCTGAAATAGCTAGAGGCCTTTGGTTATAAAAAGGAATTGCCGTAGCAAACAATAGGCACCCTTGCAAGAGCATGAGGCTTGGAAGGATCAGCTTCTTCATATTCATGACTGTACTTTTGGTAGAAAAAAATAGCAACGGTTCAACTATCCCATCAGATCTGTTATTGAAGGAGTGGTCATGCTTTCATCATGTTTGACTCTTCGTGCAATAATGCTTAATAATTATAATTAACTAATTACAATGCAGAAAATTACGATACCTTTACGTTGCTATCTCCTGATGATATACTATAAGGATGCTTATAAAAATGCGTAAAAATATGAGGAATAGGTGAATACCGTTCTTCTTATCGACGATTTGCCAACCGATTGTATTCTGATTGCCAATATGCTCAAGTCTTACACCATTCAAATTGCAAAAAATGGTATTGATGCCTTGTATCTGATGACTCTACCGAATTCGATTGATATCGTTCTCCTTGATCTTCCTATGCACCTGCTTGATGGTTTTGGGATTTTGAAAACGTTACGGGAATGGCAAAATGAAATTCCTGTCATTATTCTTTCCAATGCAGATGACGTTGAAAAAGAAATACAAGGTCTTGAATTGGGAGCCGTGGATTATATCCGAAAACCTTTGAATCCTTTTGCCTTGAATAAACGGATTGAGATTCAATTGAGATTGAAACAATCTACCCAGCAAGTGAGGCAGTACAATAAATTCCTTGAGGAAACTGTACGCTTGCGTACGCTCGAAATCAAGGAAACCAACGAGATTACAATAAATGCCCTTGTGAGACTTTTGGAAATCAGGAATATAGAATCGAGCAATCATGCTTTGCGAACTAAGGCAATGATGCAGATACTCTGTAATAAATTGGCCTCGCTTAATATTTCAGGCTATCGCCTAGGCCGACAACAGGTTTATGACATGATCCATGCAGCCCCTTTGCACGATATTGGAAAAATAGGAGTGCCTGATAGTGTCCTGCTCAAACCAGGAAAATTGAATCCTTCAGAATTTGAAATCATGAAGCAACATGTAGTTTTTGGTATAGAAGCCCTGGAATTCGGGACAAGTGAAAAAAGGGATAAACACAGTTTCATCGAAACTGCCAAGGAGCTGATAGGGTCTCATCATGAATGGTTCAATGGCAGCGGGTATCCCCTGGGTCTGAAAGGAACTAGAATTCCACTTTCCGGTCGTCTGATGGCAATTATTGACGTTTATGATGCCTTGACAAGCAAGCGGGTATACAAAGAAGCACTTAGCCATGAAGAAGCAATGAGTGTTTTGGAATATGAACGGATTGCCCATTTTGATCCTGTCGTCTATACAACGTTCCTGACTGTCCAAGACCAAATACAGGATATGTTGCGTGAGACGGCAACCTTGGCGAGTTGACGTAATTTGAGTTGCTTTTCGTAGGTCTGAAGGCAACAATCTTACTTCTTTTCTTGAAAATTGAGCAAAGCAGGTGAAAATAAAAACCTGGATGCCGTATTCAGGCTCCAGGTAGTGGATGTATTGGTTTTTAAAAAGGAATCTACTTCAGGTCAAAAATACAAGCATCATCTTATTTTTCTTGTTTCAGTGCTTCCAGATAATTTTTTATTTCCTTCGAACAATTGTTGTCTTGTAAACGAAGGATTCCCATTTCACGCAGTGCATTTTCGGCAGAATCTGAGGCATGCGCAGCATTTACCTGGATATTGGTCCCGAAATCACGTCTGATCGTGCCCGCAGGGGCTTTCGTAGGATCCGTTGGTCCCAGGATATCACGAATTTTCTTGACTGCATCAACGCCTTCATAGATCAACACCATGCATTTTACCAGACCAGGTTTGTCAAGATCTTCCGGTAGACAGGCACTTGGGCGAATCCCCGACATAAAATCAACGATTCGTTCAAATTGCTCATTCGCATAGTTTGCGCCAAAGCTAGTTGTAAGTACTGTTTCGATATCTTCATTCAATATTATATTGAATTCACTTTCAAGCAATTCCTTTGCCTGGAGTCCATAGATCGGAGCAAGTTTGTTTTTGAGGTTTTCCTTGACGGGGCCATAGAATTCAAGCGCCTGGGCTACGGACATCCTCAAGACCTTGATACCTACTATACGCAAACCGGTTCTGGAAAACATATCGATGATCATACCTGGACGAGATGAAGCGTACTTCCAGTTGTCAGGTTTTATTATTGCAAGGGTGCGCTCAGTTCCCTGTTGTTCTGTGCCTGCCATTTTTTCAATGATGTTGGCCTGTGTCGAAAGCCAGCTGGAAATCAATTCGAAGGTAGCATCAGCTTCTTTTTGGGTCTGGGCAGTAAGAACCCCTGGTTCAAAATAGGAAACATGATCACTAGTTTCGCTATCGAATAGCAAATCGGCATAGGTGTCACGGATTGATTCTCCTGTGAGCATTCCTGGCCTTGAGTTTTCTCCCTGAAATTTCCCACAAACTTCAGAAAGTTGCTTGCAAGGGTTTTTGCCCTGAAATACAAGAAGCAGGGACCTGTGGCGAATCTTGTCAGAAGGTCCAAGATTCTTTTCTACATAATCGGCCAATAAAGAAGAAGACTTGAAGCCTTCACTTTTTTCTCTTTTCCTGATTAACTGTGCATAGGCAGATACGATTTCCGTATCCATGGCAATCATTTGGGCCCCGACCAACTCAAGATCTATACGAGAAAGTAAACGCGAGAGAACTCCACCTGTGCGACTTTTTGCAACAGTATAGGGAGTGATCAATACATAAGACAAGCAATGTTCCATCAAAATGCTCCTTGTGAGTATGTCCATGACTTAATCGTACAAGGGGCTATCAGTTTTGTCTATCGAGAAGACGAGAAAAAATATTACTTTATTTCGATTTGGCTGGAAGCCTTTGCATATGAATTTACCCCATGATTTTCTTTACTGGTTACGAAACAGTCACGTATTATCGACTATCAGCTCAATAATAAGGGTAAAACATAGAGAACGAGAATTACTTGTCTGTTGCGCAAATTATATCCGCAACAAGGAATACCTCTCGAAAAGCTTGCTATGTTCCGAGGGAACTCTTTACAAAGCTCTTTTGCCTATCTATGCTAATTAAGTAGAGACTCAGAACGAGGTTTTCCAAATGCCGTGTAGATTGCAATAGGAATACACATCGCCATGGTCTTTGTCAGTAAAGACAGCTGTCGGTGGTCCATTGGTCTTGATATCGCTTCTTCTCACCGTTTGCTTGGTTACAAATACGATGAATCCAATATAGTGATCCTCGGATTGAGGATGCATCTTTGACCCGATGGTTACATACAGGAGTCCATCCTTATGGCGGAGCTCCGGAAGATGATAGGCCTGTCCCTCTCCTGATTCCTGAATTTTCATCAGTTCCATGGGATGATCACAACAAGTCAGGCTATGCCCGCCATTTTCTATGAGCTCGACAACACTGTTGCAAATGGGGCAGTGATAGAAGTATATTTTTCTTGCCATGGAGCCTCCTTTTTAAACGTACTCTTGTTACGTGAAAGAGGAAAGCCATATTAACAGTTTTTTAACATTTTCTTGATGCCTTACTCGCAATTTGAATGCATGCTCGCAGACAAGGAGAACTAAAAATTATTATGAAAAAGACAATGATTATTCTCGTAATGTTAGCAATCGCTATTTCCCCAATGTTTGCTAATGGGTCAAGCGAAGCAAAACCTGTTGAGGAATATACTTTTGGTGGATCGTCCACCGTAGCTCCCGTGGCAGAGGCCGCCATCGAACAATACCAGAAAGAGAATGCAGGTGTAAAACTCAGCTATGAGACTCTTGGATCTTCTGTTGGTATCAAACAGCTTCAGGAAGGAACCTTGAGCCTCGCAGGTTCTTCCCGTGAATTGAAGAGTTCTGAATTGGCTGCTGGCTTGATTCCCCACACCATTGCCCTTGATGCCCTGAGTGTAGCAATCAACTCTTCTGTTGGAATCGCCAACCTGACAATCCAGCAACTCTCCGCTATTTTTTCCGGTGAAATAACCAACTGGAAGGAAGTCGGTGGAAAAGATGCCTCGATTGTGTTGATCGTTCGTGACGAAAGTAGCGGTACCTATGGATCTTTCAAGGAAATTGTCCTTGACTCCCAGAAGAAAACCCCAAGCAAGAATGCAATTGTGGCCCGGGAAAATGGTGAACTTGCAGCAAAGATTGCTTCCACAACCAATTCCATCGGATATATCGGAATGGCATTCAATCATCTGGTAACAGAAAAAGGTGGAACGATTCTCTCCATCGATGGAGTAAATCCTTCCGAAGCCAATGTCAAGAATGGTACCTATCCTATCCGACGCGAACTATATGTAGTGACAAAGGGTGACTTTGTAGCTGGCAGTGTCCAGAAGAGCTTCTTTGACTTCCTGCTTTCCAAGAAGGGACAGGCTATCGTAAGTGAAGTTGGATTCGTAAGCCTCTAAGATCATGGGAAAAAGAAAAACCATAGATCAGGCTTCGACTTTGGTCATTACAGCCAGTGCACTGGTTTGCTCTGTAGCCGTATTGCTTCTGGGAGGGTTCATACTCTTCCAGGGGCTTCCAATGTTTTCAAAGGTTCCTTTAGTACAATTTCTGTTTTCGACTAACTGGAGTCCGACTGCCGATACGCCAAGTTTCGGTATCCTGACTTTCTTATTCAACACTTCTATAGTGACGCTCCTTGCCCTTATATTTTCCCTTCCCATTGCCATGTCAACCTCAATCTATTTAGCCTTGTTTGCAAAGGGAAAAAGTGCCCGTCTTATGCGAAGTGCAATCGAATTGTTGGCTTCCATTCCTTCCATAATCTATGGATTGGTGGGAATGGTTGTCATCGTTCCCCTTATCCGCTTATTTTTTGGTGGAAATGGGTATAGCCTCCTGGCCTGTGCAATCGTTCTTTCTGTAATGATTCTTCCTACGATTATCAGCGTAAGTGAAGTTTCGATTCGAAATGTTCCGGAGGACCTGAAATGGGCTTCCATAGCAATGGGAGCTACCTCCTGGCAGACGATCAAGGGTGTAGTCCTTCCTGCAAGTCGTTCTGGAATTGTCACTGCCTTGGTCATGGGAGTGGGAAGGGCGGTCGGGGAGACGACGGCAGTATTGCTGGTAGGCGGAAATTCTCCGTTGTTTCCAAAGAATCTGGCGGATATGGGGCGGACGTTGACTATGAATATCGTAACTGATATGAGTTATGCGGCAGGGACCCATTTACAATCTCTCTTTGCCACGGCCATACTTCTGTTTGTCTGTGTCCTGGGCCTCAATGTCCTAGTCATGAAATTGGGAAAGGATAAGAATGATGCCAGATAAACGGGTACGAGCCAATACCATCGCCTTGACTACTATAAAGATCCTTGCATTTTCCACATTGTTTATTTTGGTGTTTCTCATAGGTTATTTAACCTTCAGGGGATTGGTGAAGGAAGATGTTTCAATCAGTCCCTATAGTGAAACGAAAAATCAGGCAATCGCGATTTATAGCGGTGACTCCAATATAAAGCGTCTGACCTGGGATCAGGCAAGAACCATCTTGGATGGTCGACTTTTCTCCATGCGGACAATCAGTGGATATGATGATGATATCCTGCTTTATGTAGATAAAGCTGCATTGCCTATGCTCTCTTCCATTTTTTCTCTTTCAGAAGAGTCTATTTCTGAATCTGCAAAAATCGTAACAGCTGCTGATGCAAATCTCAAACATCCGAAGGGAAGTCTCTATCTTACACTTGCCTCTTCTGCAAAACCCAGTCACTTCAGCAAGGTGTCACTCTTGACCACCGTAATCGCAGTGAATGAAAAAGTGACTGCGCTTGTGGCCAACAAGAAGGTTGGCATCATAGATTTCGAGAATTTGAAAGAGCTGGAAGACGGGACAATCGTAAACTGGTCTTCCCTCAATGGAGCTAATCTCACCGTGCAGCGATGTACCAGTCTTGATGAAGTGAGCCAGACGGATGGAGGATATTTCATAACTACGGCGGACAAGGTATACGGCTTGAAAGGTGTCGACCTCCTGAGTATCCGAAGTACTCACCTGACAAATAACCTGACGCTTCGGTTCATGTCCACACCTGCAATCCAGGGAGGGAAATATGGAGGAATAGGTTCTATTATCGTAAATACCTTTTTTATGATCATTCTCTCCATTGTTTTTTCTGCCCCGGTAGGATTGGGAGCTGCAATTTATCTCAGTCTCTATGCACATAAGGGAAAGTTACTTTTTCTTATTCAAAGTGGAATAGACTTATTGGCCAGTGTCCCTTCCATTATCTTTGGTCTATTTGGATTGTTGGTTTTTGTCCAGACTTTTGGCTGGAGTTTCAGCTTGATCAGTGGTAGCCTGACCATTGCCCTGATGATTTGCCCCACAATAATACGAACCAGTCAAGAAGCAATCAAAAGCGTGGACAAGAGTTTATTCGATGGTTCCATCGCTCTTGGAGCAACAAAGATCGAAACAATATTGAAAATCAGTATTCCCAATGCAAGGGAAGGAATTATAGGTGGAATCATTCTGGCGATAGGAAGGGCTGCAGGTGAAACCGCAGCACTTATCTATACCATCGGAAGTGGGACGGAAGTAGCGAAAGGGTTGCTCAGTCCTGCACGATCACTGGCAATGCACATCTATCTTACCGTAAGTGAGGGAAGAGGCTTGGACGGAGCTTTCGCCGCATCCTTGGTATTGATGGTAATTGTACTGTTGACCAATCGTATTGCTCGCTTGTTTTCCAAGAAGGAGATGCAATGAGTTTGTTTGAAGTGGAGAACCTTGACTTGTTCTATGGTCAGACCCAGGCTCTCAAGGAAGTAAATCTGAAGATAGAGGAGCGGGCCATTACCGCTTTTATTGGCCCTTCTGGTTGTGGTAAATCCACATTTCTTCGGGTTCTCAATAGAATGAATGATCTTATCGGAAATGTCACCACAACCGGTACCGTCCTTTTCGGGGGCAAAAATCTGTATACAGAGTATGAACCTATGGAACTTAGGCGAAGAGTGGGGATGGTATTCCAGAAACCAAACCCTTTTCCGATGAGTATTTTTGACAATGTTGCCTATGGTCCACGTTTATTCAAACGCTATAACAAATCGGACATATCTGACTTGGTGGAACAAAGCCTGAGACAAAGTGCTTTGTGGGATGATGTAAAGGATCGGCTGCATAAGAGCGCCATGAGTCTCTCTGGTGGTCAGCAACAGCGTCTTTGTCTGGCCAGAACCCTGGCTACAGGTCCTGAGGTTGTCTTGATGGATGAACCTACCAGTGCACTTGATCCGATTTCTACTGCACGAATCGAAGAATTGATGGTAAGCTTGAAAGAGCAATATACAATCGTGGTTGTGACGCATAATATGCAGCAAGCTTCCCGAGTCAGTGATGATGTGGCGTTTTTCTTGGTGGATGAACAAAGGTGCGGATTTCTCGTTGAATACGGAAACACAAAGGATGTGTTTTTCAACCCAAGGGACAAACGGACGGAAGATTATATTAGCGGAAAATTCGGTTGATAGGGGAAAATGATATGAAGACAACGCAGTTGGAAGAAAAATTGCATTATTATCATGAGTTGCTTGTACAGATGCTCAATGAAGTGGAAGGGGCCATCTTTTTGGCTGTAGAAGCTACCCGAAAACGAGATGGAGCCCTTGCCAATCAGATCATTGCCCATGATCAGGCTATAAATACGTTGCGCGATAACGCAGAGCATGATGGAATCATGTTATTGGTCACGGAACGCCCCTATGCCCATTTCCTGCGTCAGACGATTTCTGATTTAAAGATAGCGGGAGAAATAGAGCGAATGGGTGACTATGCTTCCCATCTTGCCAAGGTAGGAAGTTCCCTGCCCCATAGCAAGGAAGTTGATTTCATCGTATCGCTTATTTGTGAAATGGCGCTTTCAGGGGCAAAGATGGCACGCAGTGTTGCTGATGCCATGGATAGCCAGACTTCAGATCCTGTAAAACTGGTTGCCAAGATGGATGATACCATCGATGCCAAGCGGGATATGATCAACAAGCTTTTATTTGACTACCAGAGTACTTCGGATGAAGAGAGGGTAGCCCTGTATAAATGTTTCTATCTGACCAAGGAAATGGAACGACTGGGAGATCATGCAACCAATATTTGTGAATGGATGGTGTTCACCATTGATAGTATTCGACCAAAATTGAACTAGGGTTTATCCTCAGGGGAATACATGCTATGGTACTGAGAACAGTACCATGGCATGGGAGGATGTGATGAACCTTACTTTGCAGGAGAAGCCCCCTTCTTTCCTGTATGAAACCCCTTTGTTGCACCAGAGTTCTTTCTGGTCGCAAGTGAAAAGGAACCAAGGATTCAAACCCTTGGCATATGATATAAAAGCCCGTTCAAGCGATATCCTGGGATTACCGGGGTCTTCGTTTATCTTGGATGATATACTTATCTTGCTCTCTCCCATCAGTTGTGAACATTCAATTGCCTATGTACCTTATGGACCAGTATTAAGTCCCTTGGAGTCACAAATGGGCTCCTTCCTGGAAGAGCTTTCAGAACAGTTGAGGGATAGGCTTCCTCGAAACTGCGTCTTGCTCCGATATGACTTGCCTTGGAAACGACCTTGGGAAGAGGAAAATTTGCAACGCATGTTGCAAGAACTCAGGCTTAATTGGGGAACCGAGAAAAAACTGCTTAGAAAGTCCTGTACCGATCAATTGCCGCCTGACACAATATTCATAGACATCGAGGGAAGTGAAAGCGATATTTTATCACGAATGCATCCAAAAACTCGTTACAACATTAGGCTTGCCCTAAAAAAAGGTGTTGTGGTCAGAAAAGGAACTTTTGAGGATTTGCCTTTATTTTACGAATTATATAAGGAGACCTGTGTCCGAAATTCGTTGAATTTGCATGATAGTTCCTACTTCAGTTCTTTTTTTGGTGTGCGTGGAAATGAAGCAGGTTTTTCCCTTTTTCTTGCGGAATTGGATGGAGTTCCTCTCTCAGCCATGTTCCTGACTCATTCGGCAAACAGGGCAACATATTTATTTGGGGCCTCTTCTTCAAGGAACAGAAATAGCATGAGCACCTATGCTTTGCAGTGGAATGCAATTCTACAGGCAAGAATTTGGGGTTGTACCCAATATGACATGTTTGGAATTGCACCTTCAGAGCAACAATCCCATCCGATGCATGGCCTCAATACTTTCAAGAAGGGGTTTGGAGGTACGATATTCCATCGAATGGGTTGTTGGGATTATTCGTTTGATGAAGAATTGACTAACGAACTTTTTGCTTATGAAATGGTGGAGCCAGGATATCATCGAACCTGAAAAAGTATTTTCACATTCCCGCCACAAATCATGCCCAGTGAGCCTGCCTTGGTATTGTCCAGCTCATAATGAACAATCTCCGCTTGTTTGATTTTGGACAAAAGCATCGTCCCTGCATGGCGTATAGCCATTGCTTCCACCATGCCACCACCCACGGTGCCAAAGGTTTTTCCGTCAGGAAACACTGCAATCTGGAACCCTACATCACAAGGTGCCGAACCTGTCTTTTCGATGACCCTGGCAAGAATATATCCCTCTTGCTGGGTTAGCTTTTGCAATAACCTAGGATCGATCCTGACTCCTGGTTCGTCCTTTCTATAGACACTGATTATCTCTGCCATGATGCTGATGGCTATTTCGCTTGCCGTCACTGCCCCGATGGCAAGTCCTATAGGCGCATGGACTGTAGACAGGATCTCCTCAGAAAATCCCATTGAGCGAAGGTTTTCAAAGGTAATCTTTACCTTGCTCTTGCTTCCTATCATCCCAATATAGGAATGGGGGAGGGTCAGGATTTTCTCAAGACATACCTGATCGAAACCATGTCCACGGGTGACAATTACATAATATGGCTTGATCCACGGTTGTGGAGTTTCCAAGGTCTCGATGAATGGGGCACAGTGAAGTTCTGCCTTGGGATAGAGCTCCTCATTACAGAATTCTTCCCGCTCGTCAAGGATGGAGACTTCCATTTCCATCAGCCTGGCAAGCTCATATAGTTCTTTGGCGACATGCCCTCCTCCGCAAAGTACTAGATGCACTTTAGTCCCGAGGTGTTCTTCCATTACTTGCATAGTATCCATAGAAACCGGCAATTCGGGTAGGGAGGCTATCATTTTTCCTTCTGAATATAATAATTCAGTTCCTGTATATTCTCCTGTGAGAATTGTCTTTCGTATCAAATCGCCTGACTGCAAAGCCTCAAGCATTTTTTGGTAATATTGTTTCATCTCCGATTATTCTCCTAATTCCTTCAATGCCCGTTTGCAAACTGCAACGGTTTCGTTTATTTCAGCAGTAAGGGTAAAATATCCAGGGCTAAAACGTACTGTTCCCCTTGGGAAGGTTTTCAAGGTTTTATGGGCGCTGGGAGCACACTGCAAGCCCACCCTGGTCTCGATGCCTGCCAATTCTTGTAGTTTATACGATACAATTGCATTGTCAAAGGCAGGAAAATCAATGCTGATTGCACTTGTCCTTCCCTCTATGGTAGGTAACCCCTTGAGTTTTGCCTGTGGACAGGAGAGAAAGAATTCAAGCAACTGCGAAGTTGCCTCCATTTCCCGGGCGATCAACTCATCTTTATGTTTTAAGAAATATTGCAAACTTGCGTGCAAACCAATGATACCCGGAAGATTCAGGGTTCCTGCCTCAAGTCTGTCAGGAAGATAGGGGGGAATCTCTTCGCTTTCGCTCATGCTGCCGGTTCCCCCTGTTACCAATGGATCGATTCGTCTTGCAAGATCCGGGGTAAGCAAGAGCCCCCCGATTCCCTGGGGGCCCAGCAAACCCTTATGGCCGGTGAAGGCAATGGCATCTATACCCATACCTTCCATGGAAAGGGGAATTACCGGACTTCCCTGGGCAGAATCCACGATACAAAGCAACCCAAGGTCCTTGCATAGCGAGGCAACCGTCTCTATTGGCATGACCGTTCCCGATACATTTGAGGCCAAGGTGATGATGATTGCCTTGGTATTCTTTTGTACCAGGGAGTGGATTGAGTCTATATTCAAGCGTCCCATAAGGTCACAGGGAATTCTCGAAAAAGGGATGCCGGTTTGCACGAGCGGCCGCATGACAGCATTGTGCTCCATGGAACTGACCAGGATATGGTCTTCCTTGGTGAATAGCCCCTTGATGACCATATTCAACGATTGGGTGACGTTTGTGGTAAATACCGTGCACTCAGGATGCGAAAAGCCAAAAAGAGATCCCAGCAATTCCCTGGTTTGATGGACAACCAAGGCTGTATCATAAGCACTTTCGTATCCACCCCTGGCAATATTGCTTGAACAGGTGGTGATATATTCACTCATTGTCGAAGCGACAGTGGGTGCCTTTGGCCAAGAGGTGGAAGCGTTATCCAAATAAATTCCATGCATGGGAATAGCCTACCATACAATTTTAAAAATTTCCATTGCAGTTTTGCGAGAATAATGGTTAAATTGTTGCAGAATGTTTCTAAAAGGGGAAGAGGAAAGCAATGACTGTCACGAAAGAAAAAAGAAATCTTGCGATTGCCGGAACTATCATAGGTAGTATTGCAGCAATTCTTGTTTTGTTGGGGAATCCGAAGAACATGGGCTTTTGTATAGCATGTTTCATTCGAGATACTGCAGGAGCACTCTCCTTGCACTCCGCTGCAGCCGTCCAATATGCTCGGCCAGAGGTAATGGGTCTCTTGCTTGGGTCTTTGATCATCAGTATGGTCAAGGGAGAATTCAAACCACGTGGGGGATCTTCTCCGTTCACAAGGTTTGTAATTTCGTTTTTTGTCATGATCGGAGCCTTGGTTTTCCTTGGTTGTCCTTTCCGTTTATTGCTCCGCCTTGCAGGTGGCGACCTGAATGCCGTCGTCGGCTTCTTTGGCTTCGCAAGTGGTATTATTGTTGGCTCTCTTTTGTTGAGCAAAGGATTTTCCTTGGGAAGAAGCTACAAGCAAAGCAAGGTGGAAGGTTCTGCAATTAGTTTTGCTACATTGGCTCTGTTGGCAATCCTTCTCTTTATTCCTGCTTTGCTGAAATTCAGCGAAAAAGGTCCTGGTAGCCTGCATGCACCTATTTTACTCGCTCTCGCCGGTGGCTTGGTCGTCGGGATCCTTTCCCAGCGCAACAGATTCTGTATGGCTGGAGGCATCCGCGATCTCTTCTTGTTCAAGGACAATACCCTGTTCATTGGTTCTTTGTTTGTATTCCTGGCTGCCTTGATATTTAATTTGATCACTGGGGATTTCCATGTCTCCTTTGCAAATCAACCAATAGCCCATACCAATTCCCTTTGGAATTTCCTGGGCATGGCTTTGGTAGGGTATGGTTCGGTCTTGATCGGTGGTTGCCCACTCAGACAGACAATCCTTGCCGGTGAGGGAAGCAGTGATAGTGCCATGAGCGTACTTGGAATGCTGGTAGGAGCTGCTTTTGCCCACAATTTTGGGCTTGCTTCCTCTGGTGCCGGTGCTACAACCAATGGAAAGGTTGCCGTAATCGTTGGTTTTGTAGTTATTTCACTGATTGCCGCATCCGTGATGCGAAAAGCAAAGAACTAGGAGGAAAACAATATGGAAGTTGATGCACGAGGGCTTTCCTGCCCACAGCCGATTATTGAGACAAAAAAAGTTTTGGATGGAAAACCGGAAAAATTGACTGTTTTGGTCGATAACCGGGCAGCTTTGGAAAATGTTACCCGCTATGCCAATGCAGCAAAATATTCAGTGGAAACCAAGGAAGAGGGAGAGGGATGGACCCTTTATCTCAGTAGGATCTGATGGTTTATTATGCGACTTTTTTCACCCATTTTGGTGCAATCCAATTTAGGGAATTTGCAAAAAAAGAACAGTTTGACTGTACCTTGATGCCAGTTCCCAGGGTTTTGTCTTCCTCCTGCGGGACTTGTGCCCGCTATGAGGCAAAAACCTGGGATACTGGTTTTGTCGATGAGGCCTTGGAAGGCATCTATGGTATCGACGAGGCAAAAAAGATTCAGGTATATTTCAAGGCCAAGGAGTAATCATGGTTAAATTGACCTCAATGGTAAAAACCTCGGGCTGCGCTGCAAAACTTCCACCTGCCCAATTGCATGAGGTTCTGGAAAGCTTGCCTTCAATGCATGATGAGCATCTGGTGGGTGGTTTTGAAAATAGTGATGATGCGTTGGTCTATCGGTTGGATGATGGGACTTTGGTAATCCAGACGGTTGATTTTTTCCCGCCTATGGTTGATGACCCGTATACTTTTGGGCAAGTGGCAGCCGCCAATGCCTTGAGTGATATCTATGCCATGGGCAGTGAGCCGAAGATTGCCATGAACTTGATGATGTTTCCTTCTTGTCTTGATCTTGATGTGATGCGACAGATCCTTCTTGGTGGCTTGAGCAAGGCAACCGAGGCCGGGGCGGTGATTGCCGGGGGCCATACCATCTCAGACCCAACTCCAAAGTATGGGCTTTGTGTCACGGGTTTTGCCAAGGAAGGAGAAGTCTGGGCGAACAAGGGTGCCCAAGAAGGGGATCTCCTTGTTCTTACCAAGAGCCTGGGGGTAGGGATCATAAATACTGCGGTAAAGGCAGAAATGGCTTGTGAAAGCGCTGCCCAGGCTGCTCTTGAGAGTATGACGACTCTTAATAAAAGAGCCAGGGATGAAGCTTTGTCCCATATCGTTCATGCTGCTACCGATATTACCGGATTCTCTTTGCTCGGACACTGTCAGGAAATGGCTGTGGCCAGTGAGGTGCAGTTGGTTATTGAAAGTGAAAAGGTACCAGTGCTTCCCTATGCAGAGGACTATGCAAATCTTGGGTTGAATCCAGAAGGTATGTATAACAACCGCGATTATATCGGTCCTTGTGTTGATATGAATCCTTTGGTGAGGCAAAGCCTCAAGGATGTCCTGTTTGATCCCCAGACTTCAGGAGGCTTGCTTTTTAGCATGCCAAAAAAAGATGGATTGGCTTATAGCAAGAAGACGGGATTCCCAATCATAGGGTATGTTCAAAAAAAGGGTGACAAGCCTTTGTTGGTTATGTAGTACTGTTTTAAAAAAAACTTAGAGAGATAAAAAAGGGATTGTACCGTTTACAGTTAGAATCCCTTTTGTTATGTGGAAAAAGCCTACATGAAAAGGAACCCAAGCCTATTGGATTTTCCTGGAATCCAGCACCCTATTGATACTTCCCGCATTCTTTCCAAGCAATTCGCTTGCTTTCAATGCCGTAATCTGCAGACTGGACATTATTATGGCAATCTTTACGTTTCCATTGGCTTCTGCATACAGCTTTGCCGCTTTTTCCGGTCCACAATCGGTAATTTCATCGATGAGTCGTTTTGCCCTATCGACTAACTTTGCATTCAGGGGCATCAAATCCACCATAAGGTTGTTATATACTTTTCCGATACGGATCATGGCTGCAGTTGTAAGCATATTGAGTACCAATTTCTGCGCAGTCCCTGATTTCATCCTAGTCGAACCTGTTATGATCTCCTGACCCACTGAGAGAAAGATTTTATGCTTTGCATAGCAGAAAACTTGTGATTCCTCGTTACAGGAGATTGCCCCTACCGTTGAACCAAGTTCCTTCGCATAAACCATGGCCCCTATTACGTAGGGAGCTTGCCCGGAAGCCGTTATTCCTACCAATACATCCTTCTTGGAAAAGCCTTTTGCCTTGAGGGACGTGACTCCAGCTTCAAAGTCATCCTCAGCTGATTCTACAGCCGAGGTCAAGGCAGGAATCCCCCCGGCGATAAGTCCTTGCACCATATCGACAGGAACCCCGAACGTAGGAGGGCATTCCGAGGCATCCAGGACGCCCAGTCTGCCTGAGGTTCCAGCCCCAATATAAAACAATCTTCCGCCATCATTGAAGGAAACAACGATATCATCAACCAAGCTTGCGATTGTCGGGAGCATCTGTTCCACGGCAACAGGTACTTTTTTATCTTCATTGTTAATGATCTGTAAAATTTCCAACGTAGATTTTGTATCGATTTTATAGGAAGCAGGATTTCTTTGCTCGGTGGTTGGTAACATAGAATTCACGTAAGGACTCCTTTTATTTTACTGCCCCTGCTGTCATGCCCTTGATGAAATACTTGGACATGAAAAGATATAGTATCAACATCGGCAGAATTGCGATGGATAGTCCTGTAAAGAGAAGGTTCCAATTAGTGCTATATTGTCCAAAGAAGGTACTTAATCCAACAGGAAGGGTCTTCATCGCATTGGATTGCAAAAAGACCAGGGGAAAGAAGAAATCATTCCAGATAGGTACTGCATTGTAGATGGTAACCAGGGCAAGGGCAGGGGCTACCATGGGCATGACAATCTTCCAATAGATGGTAAAATCATTGCAACCATCTATTCTGGCGGCATATTCCAGCTCAACAGGAACAGATTTCATGAACCCCGAGAGTATGAAGACGGTGGAAGGAAGTCCCATTGCCATGAAAATCATGATGACAGACAAGCGTGAATTAATGAGTCCCATACTCTTGATAATCAGGAATAACGGAATGATTGCCGCTTTCAAGGGGAGCATGATGCCGCTGAGAAAAAGCATGTAGACCAGTGTATTTCCCTTATACGTATATCTGGCAATCCCATAGGCAGCCATTGATCCAAATAGAATGACAAAAAACATGGAGACCAGGGTAACCAGGATGCTGTTGTAAAAGAAATGGGAGAATCCCTTGTCAATCCAGACTGTTTTGAAATTTTGCAAAGAGAATTCGGAAGGAAGTGAGAAGGGAGTGGAGAGAATGGCTCTATTGGTCTTGAAAGAAGACGTAAACATATTGAATAAAGGGTAGATGATAAGTATTCCATAGAGGCACATGATAATGATCATGACAGTGATGAATATTCGTTTGCCAGGTGAGGCTCCTTTGTAATGGAAATCGGTTATCATAACTGGACCTCCTTTCGCTTGGTAAAAAACACAGAGACCAAGGAAATTGCAAACGTAAGCAAATAAATGATCAACCCGATGGCGGATCCTATCCCGATTGAAGGTACCCCGGCATCTACGGAGCCAAAGGCCGTCCTGTAAAATAAAGTTCCGATGGTATCTGTCGAATAGTTGGGAGCACCATCAAGACCTGTCATGATATACACTTGTTCAAAGACATTGAGACTTCCTATGACTGTAAGAACCGTAATGATGGTAATCGCCGGGATAATCAGGGGAAATATGATTTTCCAGAAAAGCTTCCATTCCCCGACGCCTTCAAGGTAAGCGGCCTCCAGGCATTCCTGGGGTACCCCGTCAATGGCTGCCAAGAACACAAGAGAGGGAAAACCAACCCAGCGCCAGATGTTTACCAGGATAATGGAAGGGGTTGCCAGTTGTTCTGAACCAAGCCAGGCGCGTTGCAGATTTTCAAGTCCTATGAGTTGCAAGAAATTATTCAAGAGCCCGGAGGGTTTGAGGTAGATACCCCATAAGAAACCGACAGCAACTATAGAAAAGAGAACCGGGATGAAGAAAAGTTTCTTGAATACTTGGGCGAAGGGAATATTCCTGCTTAATAAATAGCCGAATAGCAGGCCCAAGGAATTTTGGATGAGCATCGTGGATACGAACCATGTCAGGTTGTTTCCCAAGGCATTGAGAAATCGTTCCTTGTAAGGATAGGAGCCAAGAAGCTTATGAAAATTATCCAGTCCGACAAAATCGCTTCTGATAAGCTGGTTCCAGGAAAAAAGGCTGTTATAGAGCGTCAAAAACAGAGGAAGGAGGATGAATATCCCCACAACCAACAAAGCCGGTGTAATGAACAAGGCAATCCACGAGGCCTTCTGTATTTTGCGTTGGTTCATGGTAATTCCTTATATGAAGATTCAAAACCATACAGGTAGTTTTCAACAGGCCTGTATGGTTTTTCCCTAGGATAGATCTATTTCTGGAAAGGCTTGTAGTATGAAGCTATTCCATCTTGAATTTGCTTTGCAGCATCGGCGGGGCTAATCGTTCCTGCCATTACTCCTTGTGCGGCAGCTTGCCACAAGGAAGATCCTGTTGGCTGGTTATACCGAAAACCTACAAGGAAGAGATATGGAGTTGCATTTTTCTGCAGCTCAAGGACCTGGGCGATGAACGGATCGGAGGAAGCATCAACCCCTGGTACAGAGGTTACCATCTTCATGTCCGAGACGATTGACTTCCCGAATTCCTTTGAAGAAAGGAATTTCATGAATTTTACGGCAGCTTCCTTATTCTGGCTATGGGCGTTCATGGCAAAGTTCATGTCTGCATATACTGAGACATAGGCAGGATCTGTTGCCTTTTCCCCAGGAATGCCAAAGATGCCAAAGTTGAGATTTGGATTTTGTGCCCTGAAATAGGCTGCCTCATAGGAGCCTGCGATCAAATGAGGTGAGACTTCATTAATAAAGTTCGATCTCATATCATCATACCCAATACCCATGTACATCTTGGGCATATAGGCAGTAAGGGATTTCATCTTTTCCACCATCTTGATGAAAGATGGATCCTGGAAATTCTTTTTTCCTGTAACAACTGCATTGAAGAAGTCTGTTCCGCCGTAGAAGACGGGTCCCATGCCTCCCAGCATTGTCTCAAGGGTCCAACCATCCTTGGCACCGTTGCCCAGGGCCGTGTAACCTGCCTTTGCAACTGCATCAAAGTTGGCGATGAGTTGGTCCCAGGTCTTGGGAACAGAGAGTCCCAGTTTCTTGTATACATCGATATTATAATACATGAATACGGTCTGGCTTACCGCAGGGCTTCCATAGACCTTGCCGTCCGTTGGTGAGGTAGCTCCCAACAAAGCAGTTGCCGAGTAGTTTTTGAGTTCAGGCATCCATTGTTCCAAGGGTTCCAGAAATCCAGAGTCAGCATAGGTGGCCAAGCCGCCGTAGGCCCTACCTTGGAAGACATCAGGCCCTGAACCTCCTGAGAGGGAAGCTGCCAATATGGTATTGTATTCTGTGTTCTTATAGGCAGTCTGTACCACTTGGATGTCAGGATTCTCAGTTTCAAATTTTGCAATCTGGTTATCGTAGAACTCAACATCCTCAGGACGCCAGGTCCAGAACTGCAAAACTGTTTTTTTTGCGGAATCGGCAGAACTTGTTTCGACTGTTCCCGTTGCAAACAAAGTACCGGTGGCAAGCAGTGAAATGAGCAGGAAAGCAATTACATTTCTTTTCATTGAACTTCTCCTTGATTTGTGATTTCTTGTAGTGGAAGAAAATTGCCGTGTATATGAATGATTTTGAGGCTCCAAGTTATCTTTTGTCAAGAAAAAATAAAATTATGTTTTAGTAAAAATTTGATGTATATGAAAAATATTTTTAGAAATTGCCAATTATAATAACCGATGCTATGATTGCATCATGTTGGAAGCTGGCTGCCCAAATCTGCAGTTTCTCTCTGGTTTTTCTTCATGGTGGCAAAGCCTGACGACCATTGCCTTGAAAATTCTTTTCATGAACCAGACACGAAAAGAATGGGACTTATGTGAATTTTGGTAGGAATATAGATAGCAAGTTCTTTTCAGAAAATATATTACCATACCTGAAGAGGATACTGAAACATACGCTTTCAGGTCAGTGAATTGGAGGAGGGAAACATGTATATAGTCGTTCCGATCAAGCAAGTTCCGGAAACCAGCAATGTCAAGATGGATCGCGAAACCGGTACCATGATTCGTTCTGGTTCCGATGCCATAGTAAATCCCCTTGATCTCTATGCCTTGGAGACAGCCTTGCGCATCAAGGAAAAAACGGGTGCAAGAATTACCGTTCTTACCATGGGACCTGCCAATGCTGCAAAGGTGCTCAAGGAAGCCATCGCCATGGGCTGTGATGATGCAGTGCATCTATCGGATAGGGCTTTTGGAGGATCCGATACCTGGGCTACTTCCTATACGCTGGCAGAGGCAATAAAAAAACTTGGCAATGTTGATCTGGTTATCGCAGGGGAGAGAGCTACCGATGGAGACACCGGTCAGGTTGGACCAGGCCTTGCCAGTTGGCTCTCCATGAGCCTGGTAACCTATACCTCTGCTATCGAAGAGTTGACTGACACCTATATTGTCGCGGAACGTTTGGTGGAGGAAGGATATCAAAAGGTAAAGGCGATGCTTCCCTCTGTTTTGACGGTAGTAAAGGAGATTGCCTCTCCCCGGTTGCCTACACTAAGGGGGAAAAAACGAGCAATGGCCATGGATATTCCTCTGTGGGGAGCCTTGGACCTTAATCTTGATTCCACGAATCTTGGACTGTTGGGTTCTCCAACCAGGGTAGTGAAAATTGAGAGTCCCAAACTTACCAGATCCTGTAAGGTTGTGACGGCTTCTGAGGAAGAAGCCATACCGGGTGCCGTGGATGAACTGCTGCAATTCCTATCCAGTAAGGATTTGCTGACCATGAGGAAAGTCAAATGAACGATATATGGACACTTTCGGAACAACATGAGGGGAGACTCAAGGATGTTTCCTTTGAATTGCTGGCAAGAGGCAGGGCTTTGGCAGATGAAGTTGGTTGTAAATTATGTGCGGTCATCCTGGGAAATAAGTGTACAGAAGCAGAATTGTCGAAACTGTTTCACCATGGTGCCGACATCGTCTATTATGTAGAGGATCCTTGTCTTGGTGATGTTGTATGCGAAACGTATGCCAACGTACTGGCGTATTTGATCAGTGAATATAAACCGCAAGTATTGCTTAGTGCGGCAACAACTACAGGACGTAGCCTTCTTCCCTATCTGGCAGTCCGGATAAAGACGGGGCTTACCGCCGATTGTACGGAACTTGCCATTGAAAAGGGAACAGGAAATCTTTTGCAGACACGCCCTGCCATCGGTGGGAATATCATGGCTACCATCAAGACTCCCAATCATAGACCCCAGATGGCAACAGTACGGCCAAAGTCCTGCAGGGCGCTTGCCAAGGATGAAAAACGGACAGGGGAATTGGTCCACATCACATGGAATCCTGCCTGGTATGACAAGAGGGTGCAAGTTCTTTCGACTCGTGAAGAAATCGGCAATGAAGTCTCCTTGGAAGAAGCTGATATTGTGGTTGCCGGGGGAAGAGGGTTGAAGAAGCGGGACAATTTTCATCTGGTAGACGAGCTGGCAAGTTGTCTCGGTGGCCAGGTCGGAGCTTCTCGCGATGCAGTCGATCGTGGATGGAAAAGTTATCCACATCAAGTTGGGTTATCGGGAAAGACGATTTCTCCAAAGCTGTATATAGGTATCGGCATTTCGGGAGCAGTCCAGCACTTGGCAGGAATAAAAACTGCGGAGTGCATTGTAGCTATCAACAACGATGAAAATGCAAATCTGCTTCAGGTTGCCGATTTTGCGATAGTCGGGGATCTGTTTGCAATCATCCCAGAATTGCTAAGGCGCCTTGGCACACAGGATAGAGAGAAATGAATACATATACAAAGATAACCCCAGAAATTGTTGCAGAACTGTCACAGATTGTGGGTAAGGGCAATATTATCAGTGATCTGGAACGAATGGAAAATTATGGACATGACGAGACCTCCGCCGTTGATTATGGACATATGCCTGAAGTGGTGGTCAAACCAAGGACAGCGCAGGAAATAGCCCAGATTATGCAATTGGCTACCCGGTTGCATATCCCCGTGACTCCCCGAGGTGCCGGTTCAGGGCTTTCCGGGGGAGCAATTCCCATTTTTGGGGGAATTGTCCTTTCCGTGGAGAGAATGAACCAGATTCTCGAAATCGATGAGAGCAATTTGACTGTGACCGCGGAGACTGGAATAATTACCAATGAATTGAACAATCAGCTTATTTCCCATGGGTTGTTTTTCGCCGGTTACCCCATGAGTCTCGAAACGTGTTTTTTAGGTGGTAATATCGCCGAGAATGCTGGAGGGGGAAGGGCTGTCAAATACGGCGTTACCGGTAGGTATGTTTTGGGTTTGGAAGTGGTCACCCCTGAGGGCAAGATAGTTACACTTGGTGGAAAGGTAACCAAGGATGTCAGTGGATACGATTTGAAACAACTGTATATAGGGTCGGAGGGGACTTTGGGAATTATTACCAAGGCAACGATCAAGCTTTTGGGAATGCCCAAGGCGAAATCCGATCTTCTTGTACCGTTCAAGACTCCAGAGGAAGCAATAGCAGTCGTTTCGGTGATCATGAAAAAGGGACTGATACCTACAAGCATGGAGTTCATGGACAGGACTTCCCTGGACATGTCCTGTACTTATCTGAATGAAACACTGCCTCTTGAAGGTGTCGGTGCGATGTTGCTTATTGAAATTGATGGTACCGATGATAGGCAGGTGGAACAGGAGTTGATGGCAGTAGGGGATATCTGTGAGGCAAACGGGGCGATGGAAGTCTACATTGCAGAGGACAAGAATACCCAAGAGCGTATCTGGGCAGTGAGAAGAAACATTGCCGAGGCTTTGAAGGTCTATAGTCCTGTCCAGAGCTTGGAAGATATCGTGGTTCCCATTGGATTCATTCCCCAGGTATTGCCGGAACTTACCAGACTGTCCGAAAAATATGGGGTGACCATTCCTTGCTATGGGCATGCAGGCGACGGCAACCTCCATGCGACGATAGTAAAAGACCCCAAGACTACCCTTGGGCATTGGCATGATATCGAACCAAAGCTATTGCGAGAACTCTATGCCTTTATCGTAGGGAAGTTAGGAGGAAAAATTAGCGGTGAGCATGGTATAGGTATCAAGCGACGGGAATTTCTCAGGGAAGTAATCCCCGATGCCGAATATGATTTGTTCTGTACCTTGAAGAAAGCCTTTGACCCCCAGATGATCATGAACCCAGGGAAAATCATAGAGATTCGCTAGTTTGATCAGGTTATGTGGTAAATTGGCTATGTAGTAGTAGCGCAAAATCTACCCCAGAGGTTATTAAAACTTCTGGGGTAGGATATATAAAAGTTTATACGGCTTTTTCCGTCAAATCATTGTACCAGACATTCATGCTCTCAATTGTACCGGCTATATCAGTATTGTTCTTGAGTCTTCCCCCGTACACATACCCGGACTTGGCAAAGGTAATGTTCATTCCCTTTGATATTGCCCTGGCAATGGTGAAGGCTGTCTTGATTCCTCTTTTTTTGGTTTCGTGTTCGAGAAAACGCAAGAGATGGGAAGCATACCCGTTTCCCCTGAAGTCAGGTAACGTTGCAAAATCGGTCATTTCTGCATGCAGATGATCTTGTGCAAAATTACATTCGGCCGAGGATAGGGCAACCAGCATTCCGTTCTTTTCGATTCCCGCAAAAACGGTACTGCCTTTAAGAGAGGCTTCGATGAATGAAGGATCATCAATAGGGAAGGGATAGGAAGAAAATACTTGCTTGTATATGTAAGACATACGTGGAATATCTTCCAATGTGCAAAGCCTGATTTTCGTTCCCTTTTTCAATGGGGCCAAGGTTGCGTATTTTTTCTCCTGTGCCATGGTAAGCACTTTGGCATATTGTAAGCTGTTTTCTTCATTGGCCCTCGAAGGATTCATATACTTACTGAGAAACAAACCGTTCTCTTGACCGCCATAAAGTCCTTTGACCAAGGCTTCCCTGGAAAAACCTGCCTGCAGGAAGGGTTCAGTCTTTGATTTCGGAACCTTCGTAAAAATCTTGCCGTACCCATTCTTCTTTGCAAGACTACTCATTTCGCCGATGAGCGTGAGAGGGTCTGCATCGTGGATATCCATAAGATATACTCGGCTGTTATTATGTCCATGCTGTAGCAGGGCTCCACTAAGCGTGAGTGTTACATCATACAATGACAGCCTCCTCTTGTTGATACCCATGAGTTGCTTTCTCGTGACCCTCGGGAGTCATGGAGTAACTCTCTTCATAATCGCAAAGCAGTCGCTCTATTCCTATTGCCTTGTATTCATCGGCATCCTGGAGCTTGAGTTCTAGGCTGCATTTCTCACAATTTCGATCGCACGTGGTGGGAACGTAGGTCCTTGGTTCCTGATAGGTAGTTATTACACCTTCGTAGTTGCGCAGGATGACCTTGTTGGTGGACCAGGAAATGAGATAATTGGGCATTACCGGAATTTTTCCGCCACCTCCGGGTGCATCGATGACATAGGTAGGAACACAGAGCCCACTGGTATGACCTTGCAGACTTTCCATTATTTCTATGCCTTTTCCTACGGAAGTCCTGAAATGGGAAAGTCCTTCGGAAAGATCACACTGGTAGAGATAGTAAGGACGTACCCTGTTTTGTACCAACTTATGCACCAAGGATTTCATGATTCGAGGGCAATCGTTGACCTCATTGAGCAATACTGATTGGTTTCCCAGAGGAATACCGGCATCAGCAAGTTTTGCCAGCGCTTTTCTGGAAGAGTCGGTCATTTCACGGGGATGATTGAATTGCGTATTGAGAAACAAAGGGTGATGCTTTTTGAGCATGGCTACCAATTCATCGGTAATCCTATAAGGAAGTACAACTGGAACCCTGGTACCGATCCGTATGATTTCGACATGCTTTATTTTTCTCAATTCAGTAAGGATCCAGTCAAGATATTCATCACTGAGCAGAAGAGGGTCCCCTCCGCTGAGCAGGACATCCCTGACAATTTTATGGTCAGCGATATATTTAATTCCCGCTTCGATGCGTTCACGATCAGGTATGCTATCGATATCCCCGACTTTTCGTTTTCTGGTACAGTGCCTGCAGTACATGGCGCAGGTATTGCTGACCAGAAAGAGAACCCTGTCAGGATAACGATGGGTCAACCCGGGGACAGGACTGTCAATATCTTCATGAAGAGGATCTTTCATATCCCAATCCATGATTTTCAGTTCCTGTACTGAGGGAACCGATTGCTTGAAAATTGGGTCATTCTCGATGGAATCGTTTTCATTTGGGTCGACTTGGATCAGTGAAAGATAGTACGGGGTGATGGACATGGGGAATTTTTGTATGGTCTTTTCAATGTCTTTTCGTTGTTTCTCGGGAAAGGAATAATTCAACAAGGTCTCAAACGTAGCTATATCGCGGATACAATGTTTGATCTGCCATTTCCAATCGTGCCAATGGGCATGATCTATGACTGTATCGAAACGATCGATGATTTGTTGTTGTGATTCTGAAAAAGGCATAAGAAAAACTCCTTGGAGGTAATGCACGGTACGTACATTTCGGGCTGTTTTTGGGACACGACTTTGCAAGCAATACTATTGCTTACGCTATCCCCTAAAAAGGCATTAACATTTTCGCTGTAACCTAATTATAACACAGATAATGAATAACTGCAACGGACCATTGAAAGGCATTACAAAGCACTTGAAAAAAGCAGTATTCCGTACTACCAGAAATACTATTTTCAAGGTGAATTAATTTGAAGATAAAGACAAAAAAAGATTATTTTTTTACAAAAATTCCATAGGGATCTCTTTCATATTATTTCAATAGTTATGAGTTGCAGGCAGGAGATGTCGCATGTCAGTTAAAAAGCAATGGAAACTATGTAAATAATTATAAAGAAAAGAATAAAAAGTATTGTTAATCAGTGGGATTCAGATATTCTATACTTGTAATTAAAGATTCAATATTTTTTCTGTAATTGATATCCTTGCAAGAGGTACTATAACCGGGGTGATGAACCTAAGATTTACTTTTGTTTACCAGCAGGAGGCTTTTGAATGAATTTTGAGAGATGTACGAAGCCATCTTTTTCCGTGATCGGAAAACTTGGTTCCACACAAGATGGCAAGGATATGGTGCAAACAGTCTGGGCTAGTGCGAATGCGCATTTTGATGAGATCTCATCATTGGCTAGTAAGGATGCTGAAGGCAACCTCTTGGGATTCTGGGGTGCTATGTCAGATTTTTCTGTATCATTTTTACCTTGGGAGGATCATTTCACAAAGGGATTGTATCTGGCTGGGGTTCAAGTGGGTAACAATGAAGAAGCATCGGCAACCTGGACTAAATGGACTATTCCTGCTTTTGAATATTTAACGATAAAAATTATTGGAGATTACCAATTGGCATTTTCAGAGGGACTTATCTATATCTCGAGGCAAGGGCTTTCTCTTGTAGGTGCCGTGCAGGAATATATGAGTCCGAAAGAAAATGGTCAGCTTTATTTATATTTTCCTATCAGGAGAATCCAGAAATAGTTGAGCGGACTAGTTGCAATCCCTTATTTACCAAGCGCCTTGGCTTTGCACCATTTCATAGTATTGTCCTTTTTGTGCCATCAAGGTCTCATGATTTCCCATCTCGCAAATTCTACCTTGGGAAATTACCAATATCTGGTCAGCTTCCTTGATGGTCGAGAGTCTATGGGCTATAAGAAAACTAGTGCGTCCTGCCATCAAGGTCGTCAGGGCTATCTGAATTTCTTTTTCTGTTTTTGTGTCCACGGAACTGGTTGCTTCATCCAGGATAAGAATCGGGCTATTGGAGAGCACTGCACGGGCAATTGCAAGCAGTTGTCTTTCTCCAAGGCTCAAGAGTTGAGTGTTAGGTGCAATCATTGTTTGATAACCCTGCGGAAGTTTTTGTATGAAATGATCCGCATGAGCTAGTCGTGCGGCTTGAAGAACTTCCTCGTCTGTCGCCTCAGGTCTGCCATAGCGGATGGTATCGGCAATGGTTCCCATCAATAGGCAACTTTCCTGCAATACTACCGTAAAACAATGCCTGAGGCTTTCCCGTCGTATATGCTGGATGGGAATTCCATCCAAGGTAATTGATCCGCTATCCACGTCATAAAAACGGGTAAGTAGATTTACGATTGTTGTTTTCCCTGATCCGGTTTCACCTACCAAGGCGATGACTTGTCCCTTTTGGGCTTGAAAAGAAATATCAAATAATATTTGCTTTTGTGCATCGTATGAAAAATCTACCTGCTTGAAGACAACATTTCCTTCTATATGGGTCAAAGCAATTGCATCTTTCTCATCGGTTTTTTCTTCAGAACGGTCAAGCACATCAAAAACCCGTTCGGCTCCTGCCAGGGCTCCTTGTATGGTGTTGAATAAACCGGCCATTTGATTCAAGGGGGAAGCAAATCGCTTGGAATAGGTAAGGAATGTTATGGCTGTTCCTATCAGCATCCCCTCCTTGGTACAAAGCATTCCGCTGACTATGGCTACTATAGCGAAGGTGAAATTGTTCAGCACATTCATCAGTGGCATCAAGAGGCCTGCATATGTCTGTGCAGAAGTCCCTGAACTGCATAGCCGGGAGTTGAGCTGAGAGAATTCCTTGTCAATGTCATCCTCCTTGGAAAAGGCTTTGATAATCCTGAGATTCTGGATGCTCTCTTCCACCAGTGCGTTGATTTGCCCAAGGTTCTTTTGTTGGCTAAGAAAATAGGATCGGCTTTTATGAGAGATGAAATTGGTCAGGAGAAATACAAAGGGAACACAGCATACTATACAAAGGGAAAGCGGTACATTGAGTATGAACATTACCGAAAGGGAGCCTAAAAGTGTCAAAAAACTTTCAAGCAATTGAGTTGTTGCCTGTGCAAGCGATTGACTGATCATGTCAATATCATTGGTAATACGGCTCATGGTATCCCCAGAGGAGGTTGTATCAAAGAAGGCAAGGGGAAGCCGCTGCAATTTGGCAAAGAATTGTGAGCGTAGGCTTTTCACCAATTTTTGGGAAATCCTTAAAATCGAATAATGGCTGAGACTAGTTACCAGAGCATTGGTTATGTACAACACCAAAAGAGCCAACAATAATCGATTGAGCAATTGGTGATCGACGCTTCTTGTCGTCGCAGAAAAGGTATCAAAGACTTTTCCGACCAGATAGGGAATGGCTACGGTAAAAAATGCAGAAAAGGAGCTGAGTGAAATGGCAAAAATCAGGGTACGACGATAATTCAAAAACAGCTGCAAAAGCCTATGCAAGGTATGCTTTTTATCTCTTGGTTTTAAATTGGAGCCGAAACGGTTCATTCCACCGACTCGATTTCCGTCAATTCTGGGAATTTCAGCTTGCGCCATGAGTTTCCCTCCCATTTTGGGATACAAAGATCTCCCGATAGACGGAGCAATTGGAAAGCAATTGTGCATGGGTACCCAGGCCCATTTGCTTTCCATTTTCCAACACCAGGATATTGTCGGCTTTGCTAGCCAGGGAACAGCGTTGGGTTATGAAAATGAGTATCTTGTTTTCTTTATGGGACAGAAGGGCAGTGCGTACTTTTGCTTCAGTGATTGTATCCAAAGCGCTGGTGGTATCATCAAGTAAAAGGATGGGGCTGTCTTTCAGTAAGGCACGGGCCAAGGCAATGCGTTGTTTTTGACCTCCTGAAAGAGTGGCTCCTCCACTTCCTATATGGCTTTGTTCTTTGTCCACCATATCCTGCACAAAGAGAGCTTGCGCTAAAAAAAGGGCTTCTTTCATTTCTTGTTTATTTGCATTTTTCTTGCCCCAGGTGAGGTTCTTTTCAAGGGTACCTGAAAAAAGGCTGGGTTCTTGGCTTACGAAGGCTATGGCTTGGCGCAACTTATGCTTGTCGATATCCTTGATATCGGTATTCCCTATTCTGATGCTGCCTTCCTGTACATCATAGAAACGCAATAACAAAGAGGCGATAGTCGATTTTCCGGCTCCGGTGGGGCCGATGATGGCAAGACTATGCCCTGATTGTATGGAAAAAGAAATTTCCTCGAGGGTTTTTGAATTTTTTTGACCTACATAGGAAAAGTTTACATGAGAAAAAGATAGTTCTGTTACAGGCGGCATATCAGAATTGGTCTGGGAAATTTCACTAAGTGCTTCTTTGCTGAAGACTTCCTCGATACGTTTGAGGGAGGCTTTCGTACGGATGAGAATATTAAAGACATTGGTCATCATCAATATAGACCCAAGCAATTGGGTGATATAAACAGTGAATGCCGTGATATCCCCGGCATTGACCAAGGAAAGGGAAAAGAGCTTGCTTCCCAACAGCAGGATTCCCAAAGTTCCGAGTCCTACTATGAAGCTTAGCAGAGGGGTGAGAAACGTAATGATCATCTGTGCTTGTACGCTATCGAATTGCAACTGCTGGTTGATGTTTTCGAATTTAGCTTGTTCATTTGTATAGGTGCCAAAAGCTTTGATCAGACGTACTGAGAGCAGATATTCCTCTACACGGCTATTTATTGCATCCAATGCCTTTTGCAATTTTGTGAATCGGTCATAGGAAATGTGCATTCCCAGATAAATCAAAAGAAACAGAATGATGACAATACCATAGATGATGCAGCTCAAACGAGCATTGAGCATCGTAGATAGAATAATACTGCCTACAGTAGTTACCGGAGCCTTGATGAAAACTCTCATTGTTCCATTGACGGCCTGGGTTACTTGCTGTACATCGCTTGTCATACGAGTAATAAGGGAACCGGTTTCCAGAGTATTAAAGCTGGGTATGGAGAGATGTAAAATACTGGAAAACAGGTCATGGCGAAGATCAGCGCAAAAGGCTTGCGAAACCTTGCTGGAAAGAAAATTACGGCTTAGTGCGAACAGTGCTCCCAGGGCACTGATAAAAAGCATTAAAAGACCCCAATGGTAGACAGCTTCCATGGAGTTCTTCAGTATTCCTTCATCTATGATTCTTGCCATGAAGGTGGGGCCAAGTAAGTCGCATAATGACTCCAAGGCAACCGCGATGATTGCAAGGATAAAAGGCGTCCTGTATGTATGAACATACCGCCTCAGGATATTCATAGGCACATAATCTGTAAATTCAGTTCCTTTGTAAAGAGGGTGATCATTGTGGTTTGAAGAACAGGATTGTCTTTCAGTAAATCAGTATCATAACCCATTTTTAAAATGATCCAGTGCCTCCAGAACTCCTCCTGCTATTGCCTTTGCCTTATCGCTGCAAGTGGTGAATTGCGCCTCTTTTCCCCTTGGGTCGATATCGGCTACCTTGAATCCTTTTGTAACAGGAAGCCCCTTATTGAGAAGTCCACGTAGCATTCCATCTATGGTTGCCAAAATAGGTTGGTCATCTACTTGGGCGATGCAATCTCCTTTTTGGACAATATCTCCCAGTTTCCTATCTGAATGGAAAATACCTGCCTGAGGACTGCGTATTACCCGTTCTGCACCGAATCCTCCGATTATTCCGGGGATTCCGCTATCGGCAATGGCTTTCCCTTCTGTAATGATACTTCCCAGGGTATGGCCCCGTTTGGTTTCGATAACTACATGGCAATCTTCCCCCGCCGTAAAGCCAGGCCCCAACGCTATTACCAAAGGAGCATCCTGCATTGTCGTTCCCAGGTTTTTCTTTGCCAGAATTGCATCGACGACACACAGTGGTCTCAGTTGCCGTATGGCCTCGCCTTCAGGGTCGGCAAGAATAGGGACCTTTCCTTCCTTGATGATTGAAAATACCTTATCCATATTCTCGCAACGTACCGCGGTTATATTTTCCACTGTGGTGGTCTTGTCAAACATTGCCTGGGCAAGACTTACCGTGCAGCGAATGACCGTAGGTTTGTCAGTCTCCAGAGCCAATACCTTGTAGCCTGCATTGACTAGCCTGATAATCACCCCGGTGGCAAGATCCCCGGCACCTCGGACGATAACCAGACTCCTATTTTGGTATTTGAGGCTGCTGCCAGAGGTTCCTGAACGTACCTTCATGATTTCCGCCAATACACTGACTGCAATCTCTTCAGGGCTCTCTGAACCCAAATCAAGGCCAATGGGACTGAATAGTCGTTTTTCATCCTTGGTTTGGAGGGAAAGATGTGATCTCAAGGCTCGTTCCTTATTCGAAGAGGCCAGGATGCCGATATATCTGGCTTCAGTGGAAAGCAGATAGGAAGCCTCCTTGTCTCCAAACGCATGAGCTGCAACGACAACGAACGTATTATCTGTAATGGTAGTTGCTTGCAAAGCCTCCATGATAGTCGGCGTACAAACGATATTCCCAGCTTTTGGGAAGAGTTCTTGTCGGGCGAATTCCATTCGGGTTTCCAGAACCTGTACCTCAATTTGCAAGGTGTCTGCAAGCGAAGCGATGGCTTGGTTGACATGTCCCCCACCGATAAGCAGAAGAGTGGTGCAACCTTGGGGCACATCGACAAAATAGGTGGTATCCTCAATTCTGAGTTGCTTGCCCTTGCCTGTTTGCAGGGTATCCTTGGCCAAGGATTCAAGGAGGGAAGAGGGCTTTCCATACAATGTTCCCTCCTTGTCGACCAAGTAGCGTTTTCGTTCTGTACCGTCAAGGGTCATGATATAGGCGAAAGGTGAATGAAAAGCTTCCTTTTCTGCAGCAAGGGCGAACAGTTCCGTATCCGCATTGTCTTTGATATGCTCTATGCAAAGATTTATCTTTCCTGCAATCTGTCCGTTTACCTGTTTGATTTCAAAAGTTCCTATCCAGGACTCTTTATCTTCCCTGAAGAGGGAAACAGCCTTTTCCAGGGCGAAGGCTTCCATTTCGCCACCCCCGATAGTACCCCAGAAATGGGTATCGCTCCGGACCACCATTCTTCCATTCTCTCTTGAGGCTGAACCTTCTTTTCCTACGATTGTTACCAAGGCAAAAGGCTTTTGCTCTTGCTGTAATGCATTTGCTTTTGAAAAAACTGATGAACTCATACATCCTTCCTGTAATAAAGCGTATTGGTTTGCAAAGATCCGAAAAACAAGGGCAGGGGAATCGAAACAGTTTTTGCCAGGGCTTTGCAATCCTCGATCTGAGAATCGTTGACCTGATTGAAAAGTACCAATCCGCTCTGAGTTATCTTTTTCAGCATTCCCTGTTTATGCAGAAGAAGTTTTCGAAAAGTCTCAAGCTCTACATCTTTTTCAGGAAAATCCTCGAAAAATAATTCACAGCCAAAGCAATTGTCCTTGAAGGACTTGCCCAAGGTTGCAAAAGAAGCCAAGACAACAGTAGCCGTCACAAAAGAAGGAACTACCGGATCTCTCTCTGTATGGAGTTTCAACCCAAGTTGCCTGGAGCCATCGGCCTCGAGCAAGACAACATCATAGAGAGGCAATAATCTTTCCAGTTGCTCGAGAGGAGGGGCTATAGCCTTGATTCCTTCATGATAAAAGAACACCCGTTCCCCTGGTTTTGGCTTATGGGAAAAGATGGAGGCATCATGAAAATAACTATCGCATGAATATTGCTTGTCTTTAGGCAACATGAGTTTTGTGGTAGTTGAAAGAAGCACACTTTTCCCCTGTTTTGCATATTCACCAGCCAATGCAATCATGCAGGTGGTCTTGCCTCCGCTACCGGTAATGGCTATGCAAGAATCCTGCTGATTCAGACTTTCTATGATTTGGGGAACCAATTTGCGCATGAATGAACTTTACCACCAGAGAACAACGGTTGCAAGGTGGATTTTTTATATAACTGTCCATACCGACCTTCCGATATATACTTGTCACATGAAAGAAAAAGAATTGCATTTTGTCTTCGGCGTCGATCTTGATGAGAATACCTATACTTTGTGCAGGCTGGACTTGTCAGGCAAGAACCCACGGTATTATAGCGGACGAGCAGATACTTCCCATGGCCAGGTAAAATTTCTTTCAAGACTCAGTGCTTTCAGTCTTGTACTGATTCCCGATGGATTGCTTGCCATCCGTGCCTATGAAAAGTATGGGGATGCAATATTGATTTTTCCCAAGCATCTCTTTTGGGATACCTGGGAAACAGCAGGGGTAAAGAAAGGAAAAACAATGGCGCGGTTTGCCGCTCTCTTCTTGTTAAAAGAACAATTGCCTGCAATGCAGCTTACCCAGAAACAAATCAGGCAAATATTGTTGGATCAGGAAAGCGATCTGGAAAGGATACAACGCGTAGGTGATACTGCGCAAATGATTCTGCAAGAGGGCTTTACTCAGGGAAAGGCAACCAATTTCTTTGACAAAGCTCTCCAAAACGAACAAGATAGTGAAGAGAAAAAGCTGGAATTGCCGACACCTTCTTCTGAAGGTGATTCCTTTCTGGCGCAATTTCAAAAAATTTTGGACGATATTCATTGAGGAATGGTCAACGTAAAGGTGGAACCTTCCCCAACAATGCTTTCGACCTCAATGGTGCCATGATGAATCGTGGCAATATGTTTGACTATGGAAAGGCCTAATCCCGTGCCACCTTCTTTTCTGCTCCTGGCTTTGTCGACGCGATAGAACCGTTCGAAAATTCGCTCAAGATTTTCCTGGGCAATGCCACAACCATGATCACTTACCTTGAAGACGACACTCTGCCCGACTTCCTCGGCAACAATCGAGATGGTTGTTCCCTGTTCACTATAAAGAATTGCATTGACTATCAGATTGACCAAGGCCTGTATCAGCAAACCTTCATTGCCAAGACAGAAAAGCTTGCGTTGCACCTTGGTTTCAATGATCATTTGCTTTGAATTTGCCTTGTAGGTGCATCTGTTCAAACTCTCCTCAATGATATGTTCCACCGAACACGATAGGAGAGCGATGGTTTTTTCTTCATTTTCCAGGGAGGCAAGTAAAAGCAAGTCCTCCACGATAAGTTGCATCTGTTTCACATTTTGGAAGATGATTTCCAAAAATTGCTGGGCTTGTTTTCCTTCTGCCTGGTTGTTTACCAAAATTTCGGCAAACCCGCCGATTGAGGTAAGAGGAGTTTTCAACTCATGGGATACATTCGCTACGAAATCTTTTCTCACCATTTCCAATTGCCTGGTCTTGGTAACATCTCCAAACGTAAGGACAAGGGAGATCATGGTACCATTTTTTTCTTCTACGGGGGCCAAAGCCACCTGATAGTATTTTAAGTCCCTTCCCTCGGGACATTTGGTTATGGAGCAGGAAGTACATCCTTTCCCCGAAAAAGCATTGGCAATTGCGAGTTTTACTTCATCGCTGAATATCCACTGGGTAAGGGGAGTTTCCTCCGCATTTGAATTGTGTGCAAACATTCGGTCAAAAGCGTTGTTGGAAATACGAATTCGCAAATTTCTGTCTATCAACACAATGCCTTCTTCCATGGCGTTGAAAATGGCAAGGTATGTAAATGATTCGCTTTCAAGTTGCATGAACTGTTGTTGGAGTTTTACGGCCATTCCATTGAGTGCTTCCGAGAGAATCGTATATTCCCTTGGTCCAACGACGGTGGAGTGGTGAAACAGATTCCCTTTGCTATATTCCGAAGCAGTATTTGTCAGTATTTCCAGAGCCTTGGTTGATTGATTTATGATAAATATGACCACCAGGCTGGAAATGATCAAGAGGAAGAGAAATATCAAGGATAGTTCGGAAAGGAATTCGTTCGTCCAGGTCTTGACTACTGAAAGCTCCCTGCTTACCCGTATAACTTGGTTGGAATCGGTGAGGATGGTCACATAGAGAAATTGTTGTTTCGCATTGGCACTGGAACGTATTGCCGTTCCCGTTCCATTGGCGAACGCATCTTTCACTTCCTGTCTGTAAAGATGATTGTCAAGGTTCTTGGGATCAATGTAATTGTCAAAAATTACCACACCATCATCCTTGATAATGGTGATTCTCAGGGAAAAAGCGGTTGCATAGATCTTGAGTTGGTCAGAATCCAAATTTGCTTCCTTAAGATATTGGGCATGACTGGCCAACCGTTGCTGTTCTCTCTTGAGCTCAGAGGCACTGAAGTGGAGAATTGAAGCCAAGGCACAGGCAAAAATCGCCGTTACCAAAAGACTGGTGGTCGTGAGAATCAAAATGAAACGGAGTGAATGTTGTTTTTTCACTTCAGCTCTCCTTGAACGTATAGCCAATTCCCCAGATAGTCTTGATGTAGTTACCCTCATCGCCAAGTTTTTTTCGTAGCGTAGCAATCTGGACATCAATGGAACGATCGGTTACAGGATAATCGCTTCCCTTGACTTTATTGATGATTTGCGCCCGGGTAAATACTTGTTCTTTATTGGAGGCTAACAAATAAAGGAGCGAGAATTCAGTAGCCGTAAGTTCAACGGGAATGTCATGTACCGTGCACGTATGCTTCTGTACGTCCATCATCAATTCGTTGATCCGTACGATATCTACTGCTTCCTTGGCGTTTTGCATTCTTCTCAGGACTGCCTTGACCTTGGAAAGCATCACCTTCATGCTAAAGGGTTTGGTCAGGTAGTCGTCAGAACCAAGCTCCAAAGCCATTACAATGTCACTTTCATCTCCTTTTGCGGACGCCACTATAATAGGGATATTGCTATGCAGGCCATACCGTATTTCCTTGATAGTCTCCAAACCATCCATGATAGGCATCATGATATCGAGAATAATTGCGTCTACCTGTTCTGAGGAAAGCACCTGCAAGGCTTCCTTGCCATTTTCGGCGGAAAGAGTCTTGTATCCATTGGCCGAGAGATTAAAACTTTCCAATTTCAGGATGTCCTGATCATCATCTACTACAAGAATTGTATTCATGGCTTAACCCTAGTACGGGAAATGGTTGCTTAGCAAGAGATTGAACCTATTATTAACACATTTTTTATATTTACAAGGATTTTGATTTTCATTTTTTCCATTTTGATCTGTGAGGTGGCAGTTCGCTGGAATTTGACTCAGCGCAATGCTATACTTACAGCGGAGGTGCACTATGGTTATATGGCAAATTTGGGTTGTCGTGGCCTTGGTACTCTTTGTCCTTGAATTATTCACTCCGGGATTCTACTTGATGAGTGTCGGCCTGGGGTGTCTTCTCTCCGCCTTGGGAGCGGCTTTGGATCTGACAACAGTTTTTCAGATATTACTTCTAGCCTTTGGCTCCCTTGCCAGTATCTTGCTTTTGCGTCCCTTGCTTCTCAGCTATAGGGGAGATGGGAAAAAAAGTGGGGTTGAAGCGTTGGTCGGTAGGGAGGCGATTGTAATCGAACCGATTCATAATGTAGCGAATGAAGGAAGAATAAAAGTCGGTGGGGAAAATTGGAAGGCCCGAACCCTTGATGGAACGGACTTGGAAACAGGAAAGGTCGTAATTATCAAGAGCATCAGTGGAGTGACTGCCACTGTTCTGAAAAAGGAGATATAGACATATGAATCCTGCAATCATAATTGCTATAGGTATTGCTGTCTTTGTTTTGCTTTCTCTTCTCATGGGTTTGAAAATCATCCCGCAGGCCCAGACCATGGTTGTGGAACGCTTGGGAAAGTATCATAGGACCTTGAATAGCGGAGTAACGGTTATCTGGCCGTTTCTTGATAAGGCAAGAGCCATTCCTTGGCGTATCGGTCTTTCCAGTCAAGACGGCCAAAAACTCAGTCGTGTCATCAACACGAAATGGATTGACCTGAGGGAGCAGGTCTATGATTATCCCAAGCAAAATGTCATCACCAAAGATAACGTGAATGTCGAGATCGATGCCCTGCTTTATTTCCAGATAACCGATCCCATGAAAGCTGTCTATGAAATTGCCAATCTTCCTATGGCAATAGAAAAACTGACCCAGACAGCCTTGCGCAATGTCCTGGGCGAATTGGAACTCGACCAAAGCCTTACAAGTCGTGATACGGTCAATGCAAAGTTGACCCAAATCCTGGATGAGGCTACTGATAAATGGGGAGTAAAGGTTAATCGCGTTGAATTGCAGGATATCAATCCTCCCAAGGAAATCCGTGAGCAGATGGAAAAACAGATGCGTGCCGAGCGAGACAGAAGGGCAGCCATACTCATAGCGGAAGGACAGAAACAAGCCCAGATACTGGAAGCCGAAGGGTTCAAGGAAAGCGCGATAAAACGGGCAGAAGGTGAAGCCGAGGCCAGGATAAAGAGAGCTACAGCCGAAGCTGAGGCCGTCAAGCTCCTCAAGCAAGTCTTTGGATCAGATGATACCTATACGCAATATCTGGTAGCCATGCGGTATATCGATACCTTGGGAGAAATGGTAAAGGGCAAGGATAACAAGGTGATTTATATGCCTTACGAGGCAACTGCAGTCCTCTCTTCCCTTGGGGGAATAAAGGAATTGTTGAAATAGAGAGGATTGAGTATCAAGATAAAATAAATATTTGTAATTAAAGAAAGATATAAACAAGATAGGCGCTATATAGGCGCCTATCTTGTTTATGGATGAGAAAGTTAATTATTTTGGCAATACAATAATTTCCTTGAGTTCAGGGTTTTTCTGCAGATTTTTTACCAGATCGCGTGCACGACCTTTGTTTACATACTCTTTTTTCTCAAAGGTATAATGGAAATTTGTGTGGACATCGTAGGTACCGTTCATCAAGGCAAAGGCATCTTCTGTGATGACTAATTCCTCATCAGTGGGGATGACGAAGATCTTTATCTGTGAGTCATCGGTACTGATCTCGAATTCTGCATTGCGACAATGGCAAATATCGTTCTTATGTTGATCAAGCTTTGCCCCGATAATTTCCAATCCTACGCAGGCACCCTTACGGATATGTCCACCCATTTCGCCAACACCGGCGGTGAAGACAATTGCATCGACTCTTCCACCCAGCAAGGCGGCATATCCGGCAATATATTTCTTGAGCCTGTGGCATTCAAGATTGATTGCAAGCTGAGCCTTTTCATTGCCCTTGTTTGCGGCATTCAAGACATCGCGGCGGTCACTCATTCCACAGATTCCAACCAGCCCGCTCTTTTTATTCAAGGTGGTATCCATCTCCTGTGCGGACATGCCTGTGTTCTGCATCATATAGGGTAGGATTGCCGGATCAAGATCCCCTGAACGAGTTCCCATCACCAAGCCTTCAAGGGGCGTGAGTCCCATGGAGGTATCAATGCAAATTCCATTTTTCACGGCGCATACGGATGCTCCATTTCCTATGTGACAAATAATGACATTGGTATCTTCATTCTTTTTGCCGAGAAGTACGGCTGTTCTCTTTGCACAGTATAGATGACTGGTTCCGTGGAACCCATAGCGACGTACATTGTTATTTGTATACCATTCATAGGGAACTGCATACATAAAAGCCTCAGGTGGCATTGTCTGGTGCCAGGCGGTATCCAGGACGATTGCCTGAGGGACGTTGGGCATTGCCTTGCGAGCTGCTTCGATTCCCATGATGTTTGCAGGCATATGGAGAGGCCCGAGGGGAATGACTTTCTTCAGCTGCTCTACGACCTCATCGGTTACCAAGGCTGATTTCTTGAACAATTCGCCACCATGCAGGACTCTATGTCCCACTGCACCAATTTCAGAAAGGCTCTTTATGACACCATATTCGTTGTCAAGCAACATTTTGATAATCAGTTCGATAGCTTCCTTATGGGTAGGGGAAGAAAATTTTGTCTTGTATTCTTCTTTGCCCGTAGCTTTGTGCTCAATTGTCGAATATTCCAGGCCAATGCGTTCAACGACACCAACAGCCAGAATATCCTTGTTTTCCCAATCGTATACTTGGTACTTGGCAGATGAACTGCCACAGTTCAAGGTCAGAATTACCATGAAAGTCTCCTCTATTGAATCAAAAAAGTTCATATGATTTTTTCTACCCCGACATTAAAACATTATTATGATGAATAATCAACTGAAGCAAAACATCAGAATTGATATCTCTATGCATTATGAAACGATTGCTATTGGGTTTTATCCAGCTTCTGGTATTCGTGTCCTTTGCCAGCCAGAATATTTCCCTGTCACTTTTGCCGTATGATACCCAATATACAATTGGAGTTGAAAATAATAGTGAGGATTTTCATTGGAAAGCAGGTTTCTCCTGGGATGGAAAAAAGGATTTTGCTTTTTCCGTGCCGGTTGAAGGGACTCTGGATACAGATTTTGGACAGCTTGCATTCGGGCCAAATACGATGGCAAAAATAAGCGAGATTTGTTCTTTTTTGGGTAAGTATCCAGGTCTTTCCCTTCGTAATGAAGACTTGTATATATTTGCAACCAATAGTCTATTGGATAAAAAGGGACCCTCCGTTCTTGGCTTTGGGTTTTTCAAGGATACTACAGCTTTACACCTGTTTTCTTGGTCTCGGGCAAAATCCTTGCAAGTCGAGAATACAGAATATCTGACTCAATGGAACGGGAATAATGCAAAAAAAGGATTGGGAGTGAATCTATCCCTGCAAAGATTTGGGACAAGCTTCTATGGCGAAATGGTCTATACTCCAATTTCCGGTGTTCAGGTTAGCATCTCCAATCTAGTATGCTTTCCTATGGGTACCTTAAAAATTTCCTATGGTAATGGTCCATATCCAAGAAATCTCAGGGTTGAACTTAAGTATCAAAAATATGGGATGACGGCAATGTATTCCCAGCAGCTAGGATATGGACAGTTACCTGTTTTCGGTGGTCAATATGAAACCCGAAATGTTTTGGAGAAAACCAGTTTGAAATTGGTATATGGTTCCTGGTATTGGTATGGTTCCCGAATTGAAGATTCCACCTATTGTCTGAATGGGGATTTCAAGGCGAAAAGCACCTATTGTTTCCAAGTAGGAAACGACAGAAAGGGAAAAACTTGTTTGTTTTCCGTAACTTTCTCTGGGAACCGGAAAAAGGGAAAGTCCTTGAAAGAGAGTCTCTCTCCTACAATTGTGTTGAAAATTGCCGCAATGGAATATTCTTTTGGAAAGAAAGGCTCATGTATGACACTTTCCTATTCAGTTCCCCTGAAAAGGGGGGCTTTTGGATTCAAGGTAATCCATAGCCAGGGAAAAACGGTATCCCTGGGGTTTTCCTATAAAACTACCATCGGCCAATGAATTGGATTTCAGTCTCAAGAGAAACATCATGTTTCTGCTTTACTACTGTTTTGACCTGATTTATCAACTCAAGGATATTCTGGGAAGTGGCCTTGCCATTGAAATTGGTGATGATATTGCCATGACGATTGCTTATGGCCGCACCTTCAATACGAGTTCCCTTGAGATCACAGTCCTCGATGAGTTTTCCTGCACTCATTCCTGCAGGATTCCTGAATACACACCCTAGGCTTGGATTGTCATACTGCCCATCTTCTTTCCGTCGTTTCTTGGCTTCTTCCTTTCGAAGTCGGACATCTGAGGTTTGGGTTGTAGGAATCAAGCGAAATCCTGCCTCGTACAGTATCGTATCTGCACTGCCTGAGAAGGGGGAATGTCTATAGGAGAACTCATCAGCATGGGTCTGCATCCTGTGCAATTTTCCATCCAGGGTCATATAGTCAACGTAGTAGAGCAAATCGCTTATCTGTACCTTGTTTGCCCCGCTGTTGCCACAGATCGCCCCGCCGATGGTGCCAGGGATGCCTCCCAGGTTTTCCAATCCTGATAGACCTGCTTCGATTGATCTGTCTATGGCACGGTCCAGGGAGAGTCCGCAGCGTACACAAAACAATTCCCCCGAGATATGCAATCTGGTAAGATGAGTGGTAATAATGGTCAATCCAGCTATACCTTCATCACTTATGAGGCTATTTGAGCCTCCTCCCAGTATCGTAACCGGTAACTTTTGTTCTTTGGCAAAGTCCAGAAGGGCTCGCAATTCTTCAAAATCGGAAGGATAGGCAGCCCAATCAGCTTTACCACCGGTATGGATGGTGGTATGTTCAGAGAGGGAAACTCCCTGTTCCAATAATTCTTCAAGGTTGATTTTTTCACCACTATTGCGTACATTGATAGCCATAAGGATATCTTATCCTCTTTTATCTGGGCGAGCAACCCAAAGGAGTTTTGAATGTCTGTTTCCCTCTACAATACAATGAGCCGGAGTCTGGAAGAATTCAAACCGATCAGTAAGGAAGAAGTTGGGATGTATACCTGTGGTCCTACGGTATACAACTATGCACATATCGGAAACCTGAGGACCTTTCTTTTTGAAGATATCTTGAAAAGAACCTTGCAACATGATGGATATCTTGTAAAGCATGTAATGAATATTACCGATGTAGGTCACCTTAGCGGTGATGGCGATGAAGGTGAGGATAAAATCGGGAAAATGGCCCATAAAGTCGGAAAGACGGTCTGGGAGGTTGCTCAATTCTATACTGATGCATTTTTCAAGGATTATGATGCCTTGCATATAATAAGACCTGAAGTGGTTTGCAAGGCGACTGACCACATTGCAGACATGATTGCACTGATACAGCGGCTGGAAGTCGGTGGCCATACCTATGTAAGCGGAGGCAATGTATACTTTAGCATTGATTCCATTCCTGATTATGGCAAACTTGCACGACTTGATCTTTCCAGTCTTCGCACTGCTGTCAGGGAAGATGTATCCAGCGATTCCAACAAGAAAAATAGCAAGGATTTTGTACTTTGGTTTACAAACAGTAAATTCGGGGACCAGGCAATGATGTGGGATTCTCCCTGGGGACGTGGATTTCCCGGTTGGCATATTGAATGTTCCGCGATGAGTATGCGATATTTAGGTGAGGAATTTGATATTCATTGTGGCGGGATTGATGCGATACCTGTTCACCATACAAATGAGATTGCCCAAAGTGAAGCCGCGACAGGAAAGAAATGGGTCAACTACTGGTTGCATGGCGAATTCTTGCTTGACGATACCGGGAAAATGAGCAAAAGCAAAGGTGAATTCCTGACTTTGGACTTGCTTCGGAAAAAAGGATATGACCCTATGGATTATCGATATTTCTGCCTTGGTGGTCATTATCGAAGTCAGTTGAAATTTTCCTTTGAATCCTTGAATACTGCCAAGACAGCCAGGTCCAATATTTTTGAGCGGTGTATTTCCCTTAAGAGGGAAGGAGCCCAGAAAGTCGTCCTGGAATCTGAAACCGCCAAAGCCCATGCTGCTACCTTTGATGAACATATCGATAATGATCTGAATACTCCACGAGCCCTTGCCGATCTTTGGGGTGTACTTAAGGATGATGCCCTTCTCCCTGATGAAAAGTACTCTTTGTTGCTATATTTCGATGAAATTTTTGGGTTTGATCTTGAGAACCTTGCAGTTCCCAAGGACCTGGTTGTCAGTGACCCTGAAGCACTTACCTTGCTTGAGAAGCGCACTCAAGCAAAGGAAGAAAAAAACTGGCCGTTGGCTGATTCACTTCGGTTGCAGCTGGATGCGTTGGGGTTTCTTGTCAAAGATACAGCCGCTGGGCCTACTTTGGAAAAAAAGATGTAACTTGGTTACCAGTGAGTTGTTAACGTTATGGAAATACAAAGCAACGATGAGCGTGCGTTCAAGCAAGTATATGAACAAGTTTTCCCGGTATTGATGCGTGTAGTATATCATGTCACCAATAATCAGGATCTTGCCGAAGAGATTTGCCAGGAAGCATTCATCCGATTTTTTGACAAGGGAATGGAATTTGCTACCATTGACGATGCCAAGTACTGGCTTATCAGGGTAGCGAAGAATCTTGCCATCAACCAAGTTAAGCGTAAGGCGCGAGAACAGGGGATGGTGGAAAAGCTGAAGAAGTTACCGTCATCGCATTCGAACACCAAAGATGGTGCTCAAGTATTGGTGGAGAAGGAAACTTGCAAGCAAGTCCAGGATGCAATCGATATGCTTCCCGAGAAGTTCAGGCTTGTCATCGTGATGAAGGAATATACTGATATGGACTATAAGCAGATTGCCCAGGTTTTGCATATTTCCGAAAGCAATGTGAAGGTGAGAGTGTACCGGGCACGGAAAATGCTTGAGTCCATTTTCAACCAGGAGTAGCCTATGTGTGTCGATGATGAATTGCTGAATACCTTTCTTGATGGTGAATTGGCAGAACCTTGGAGAACCCAAGTTGAAGAGCATCTCAGTTATTGTAGTGCTTGCAAGCAACGGCTGGAGCAATTGCGTTCCTTGCATGAAAAAATTGCATTAGCAGCTCTTCCTCTGGGAGATATCCAGCCAAGACAGGATAGGGTGTTCGCATATTTTGAGAAAAGTAGATTTCCTGCGAACAAGAAAATGAGTTTCTTTCGAAAGAAAATCCAGGTCAAACTTGTTCCAGCCTTGATAACCACCGCAGCAGCTTTTGTCGTAGTTTTCATTGGCGCCTTCGTACTGTTCGGAACCAACGGACAACAGACCCAGCAAATTCTTCCAGGAGTCTCTACTCCGATTGATAGTGCTAATGTCAGGCAAGTTTCAGATATTAATGAGGTTACTCTTGATTCCTTTTCCCTGGAGCAAATAGTTCAGCATCTGGATTCCATGGGATATGCTGTGAAACTTGAGGTCAAGGCAGTAAAACCACTCGATAATTAGTCCCTATTAGCAATTTACCCCTTATGAAGAGCTCTACAACTTACTTGTAGAGCCTTTCTGATTCTGTTACTATAAGTCCAATATTTTTATGCTGTCAGGAGGCGTATTGTGAAGGCTGTCGAATTGCCAAAGGCCTATGATCCGAAGGATTTTGAGGATCGTATCTATGAGGTCTGGATGGAAAATGGAATGTTTCGACCGAACGAAGGTGAAGGGAATCCCTTTACCATTGTCATGCCTCCGCCGAACGTAACAGGAATTCTCCATAATGGGTCATGCCCTGAATAATTCCCTCCAGGACATTCTTGCAAGGTATTATCGCATGAATGGCAGACCTACCCTATGGGTTCCCGGTACTGACCATGCAGGTATAGCTACCCAAAATATCGTTGAACGGCTCATAGCAAAAGAGGGACTTCGTCGTCAGGACCTTGGACGCGACAAATTCCTTGAACGTACCTGGGCAGTCAAGGAAAAACACCATGATATCATCAAGAGCCAACTAGAAAAGATAGGTAGTTCCTGTGATTGGGAACATGAACGTTTTACCATGGATGAAGGCTTGAGTAGGGCTGTACGGGAAGCTTTCGTAACCCTTTATGAGCGTGGTTTGATCTACAAGGGCGAATATTTGGTCAATTATTGCCCGAAATGTGGTACGGCCTTGGCTGATGATGAAGTCGAGTACAAGGAATTGCCGGGTAAATTGTGGGATATCCGCTACCCCTACAGCGATGGGTCTGGATATATAACAGTTGCGACCACTCGACCTGAAACGATGTTCGGAGATGTCGCCGTTGCCGTGAATCCAGATGATGAACGGTACAAGGCACTTGTCGGAAAAATGCTTGACCTTCCCCTTACCGATCGAAAGATTCCCATTATTGCCGATAGTTTCGTTGACCTGACTTTCGGGACCGGTATGGTGAAAATAACCCCTGCCCATGATCCGAATGACTGGCAATGTGGAAAACGCCATGATCTTCCGACTATCAATGTTCTTAATCCCGATGGAACCCTTAACGAGAATTGTCCTGAAAAATACCGTAATATAAGTGCTGTTGAGGCACGTTCTTTGGTTGTCGAGGATTTGAAGGTTCTTGGTGTATTGGTCAAGGAAGTCGAGCATAACCATGAAGTAGGGCATTGTTATCGATGTTCCACTGTCATCGAACCCTATCTTTCCACCCAGTGGTTTGTCAAAATGAAGGGTATGGCTGAAAAAGCCCTTGGAGCCTGGAAGGCTGGCGAAGTTACCTTCTACCCCAAGCGTTGGGAGAATACTTATTCCCATTGGCTTGAAAATATTCGAGACTGGTGTATCAGTCGTCAGCTTTGGTGGGGACACCGCATTCCTGTCTGGTATTGCGAGGATTGTGGGGAAATGATTGTCGCACGAGAGGATCCGACTGTATGCCCAAAGTGTAAATCATCTGCCCTTCACCAGGAAACGGATGTACTGGATACTTGGTTCAGTTCCTGGTTGTGGCCTTTCAGCACCCTTGGGTGGCCTGACAAGACTCCTGATCTTGCAAAATTCTTTCCTACCAGCACCTTGGTCACCGCCTATGATATCATCTTTTTCTGGGTTGCCCGGATGATTATGTCTTCCCTTGAGTTTTTGGGGGAGGTTCCGTTCAAGGATATCTATATCACTGGACTGGTCAGGGATAAGCAAGGGCGGAAGATGTCGAAGAGCTTGGGTAATGGAATAAATCCATTGGATGTTATCGACCAATATGGTGCCGATGCCATGAAGTTCACCCTTTGCTATATGGCCACCCAGGGACAGGATATCCTAATTGATATGGATTCCTTCAAGATGGGTTCCAGATTTGCAAACAAGATTTGGAATGCCGCCCGATTTTTGTTGATGAACCTGGAAGGTGCAAATTTACTGGATGTTCATTCACTTTCATTGACTACCATGGATAAATGGATTTATAACCAGCTCAATGAGGCAACGAAAAAAGTCCAGGTAGCAATGACGGGATATAAGTTCAATGACGGTGCCCAGGCTATCTATGACTTCTTCTGGAATGATTTCTGTGACTGGTATGTAGAAAGTTCCAAACACAGTCTCTATAGTGAGAATCAGGCAGAGAAAGACCAGATTGTGACTTTGCTTCTGGACTTGCTTGCCGAATCACTGCGTTTGATGCATCCCTTCATGAGTTTTATCACTGAGGAGATTTACCAGAAACTTCCCAATGTCAGCGGGAGTCTGATCAGCAGTGTTTATCCTACCTATATGGAAGAAAGAAATTTTGGAAATGAAGCCTTGTTGGTTTCTCGTATGCAGGAAGCCGTTACCTCCCTGCGCGCAGTTCGTAGTGAACTGGGAATTCCCATTGAGAGGAAAATCAGGGTTGTAATCAAAGGCGACAAGGACTTCATGGGAAATGCTTTCTTTGAAGAAGAAAAAACTCTTATGGCCTCATTTATCAATGCTGGTGAATTGGTTATTGATACTATGGGTTCTGTTGATGTCACAGGGGCTTTCCCTGTTGCAGGCACAGGATATGAGTCCTATGTATTCGTGCGTGAAGCCATTGATATTGATAAAGAAATTGATAGATTGAATACTGAATTGGTCAAGAATGAACAGAGTCTCGAAGGGGTATTGAAGAAGCTTTCAAATGAAAAATTCATCAACAATGCCAAGGAAGAGGCCATTGCCAAGGAACAGGGAAAGAAAATCGAATTTGAGGAGAAATTGGAGAAAGGCAATAAACATCTGGCCTTGCTTAAATCCTTCCTTTAAAGACATTTTCCTACAGTTTTTAAAAACTTGCCTGCCTCAATTTAGGGGGCAGGTTTTTTTTTGGAAAAAATCATTGAAATCGAAGGTATGTCTTCCAGTATTAAAAGGCGCCCCAAACGGGACGCCATTAGTCTTGAAGCATAAGTACTATTCAGCTTTTTCGTCCTGAATTTCCTTTCTTCTTTCTTTGCAAAGTTTAGCGATTTCGGCCAGTGCCTTACGGGCTCTAGCTGCCGACACCTTTATACCTTTCTCAGAGAACTTCTGGTTCTCTGCAAGGTAGGTTTCATACTGTGCAACGATTTGCTCGTGAATAGTCATGGAATCCTCCATTGGTCTAGGTTATCTGTATTTTAGCATGGTTTTTCGTATGTGCAAGAGATAAACCTAAAATAAGCGTCTCATTTGATGATTATTATTAAATTTTTCGGTCTTTCCAGGTAAATCCCTTTCCTGTTGCCTTGCGATAGTAACCATGGAGGTACATTACGATGACAAGAAGGAAGACAAACGGGCCAAGGATTGCAATATTTTTGGGAAATCCATGGAACAAGGCCATGCGATTCCATGAACCAAAAAGCAAAAAGGATCCCAAAAACAAAAGAAGGGCAGGCATCAGTAGTTCTGGGTGGGCAAGAGAATATACAAGCATGAAAATAGCGGCAGGGACGGCGAACACACAACCTAGAAGTAGTATGACAACAATCAATATCGCAAGAAAAGTGAAAGGTGATTGCTTTACGACTCCTGTTATACTTCTTTCATAGCCCCTGAAAGCGTCACTAAAGGAATGGTACATCGTACAGGAAACCACATTCTTCATATCGGCAAATATCTGCTTATGGCCGGTTTTTGCAAATACCCTTGCGAGCATGACATCATCACATATATTGTCCTTGATAAGGGAAAAACCACCTATATCTGACAGAGAGGCTTTCCGCACAAACAGGTATTGCCCGATTGCCATGGCATAGAAGGAGCTTTGCAATTTTTCCTGGAACCGGAGAGGAATGAACAGGACAGTGTTGAATACCATGGCACTGATCAGGGCAAGGGTGAAACGATTCTTGCTTCGTTGCAGAGGATAACCGCTAAGCAAGGAAGCCTTATTCTTTTCCATGATATGAAACCCATAACCAACACTCTGGGGAGAGTGTATCGTATCAGCATCGGTGAAGAGTAGAAATTCCCCGTTGCTTGCTTCAAAGAGTTGTTGCATCGCATAGATTTTTCCTTTCCAGCCTGTCTGGAGATGCTTGCCCTTGATATAGATGATACGGCTATCCAATTTTTGCAGTTCAAGCACTTTTTGGGCAGTGGAGTCAGAAGAATCATCATCAAGAACGAGTATTTCTAGATTTTTGTAATCCTGAGCCATAAAGGAACGTAGGCAATTTTCTATCGTTGTTTCTTCGTTTCTGGCTGGGATAGCTATGCTGATCAAGGGATTTCTTGCACAGGATTCAGTTGAGCTCAGTTCTGTAAGACGTTTTTTGTTTGCCAATGAGAGTATTTGTGAGTAAATCCCGATTAGGCACAACAAAAGTGATAGCCAAAGCATTATATGTGTGTCTCCAATTTTTGTAGGTATTCATCAATGGTGCTGTCAAACCCGTACATGGCTTTGGCCGCGGTAAGGTATCCCTTTGCATTTTCATAGTCATCAAGCTTATAACAGGCAATTCCCAGACCACTATAGAGTGATGCCTGGTCCCAGGGAGCAAGAAGAATATTGGTTTGGTTGAGTAATTCGAGAAACATCGACAAAGCTTTCTTTACCGAGTTTTTTGAAAAGGAAGGTGTATAAAGCAAGCTGTTTGCCTTCAATAGGAGGACCGTTGTTTCATTGGGATACTCCTTGTAGGCTTTTCCTATTTCCTTTGCACTGGCGATTCCCTTGGATAGATTGGAATCTATCAGATACTGGATAGAGTAAATATCTGCATAGGCACAATAGGAAAACAAGGAATCCTTATTCAGGAGGGGAGTCTTGCCCAAAGCTTCCTGAAGCAATTCTTTGGCAAACGATGGCTGCTTGGGCGAAAGGTCGAGGCTCATTCGGGATAGCATCGTATCGAGTCTTATTTCCAGGGCTGCTTGTTCATATTTGTCCAAGGTTTTATCAGGAAGGGCAAGCAGGGATGTTCTCAGCTGATTGGCTTTCTGAAAATCTCCACTGTTTCTTGTGGCATCGACAAACTGGATGAATAGGGGTATATCCTTGAGGAACGCATAGCTATCGGTAATACCATCGGAAAAAATCGGTTGAAGAAAGAACATTCCCGAAAGTAAAATCCAAACGATTCTTTTGCCCATACGATATCCTATGCCTTATTTTCGCGACGAATGATATATCCCTGTTTGATTGGTTTTTCTGTTTTCAGATACTGTACTTTGCCATGATCGACTTGAAAGACTTCCTGGAATTCCGCGTCAAGCAAGACAAACTCATCATCTTCAAGTTTCAGAACCTCGCTGCCAAGGTATTCAAGAGTTTGTCCGAGCTTGATCTGGTTTTTTAGATCCAACGACCAGACATGTTCCTTTACTTCGTCCTTGATGAACCCACAGAAAAGATAATCCCGAAGGTATCCACTTTGGGTGCTGGTGTCGATGGACTCTCCCATGGCAGGATCAACAGGGCCGTGTCCATAGAAGAAACCCGTGGAATACTCCCTATGACTGATATTCATCAAATCTTCTCGGTAGGCTTTCCAATTGGAATCCCCGTCCAGTGCCTTTCTGTAAGCTCTGGTGACTACGGCGACATAATAGGAACTTTTCATCCTTCCTTCAATTTTCAGGGCATCTACACCAGCATCCAACAGATCCTGGATATGGTCAATCATACAAAGATCCTTGGAAGACAGGATAGTAGTATGTCCATCTTGTTCACTGATAGGATAATACGTCCCAGGCCGTTGCTTTTCCTCCAAAACAAGATTTTCGCTTTGCAGAAGTTGATAATCCCAACGGCAGGTGTGGGAACAATCGCCTTGGTTGCCACTGCGACCTGTCAAAAAGCTGGAAAGTAGGCAACGTCCTGAATAAGCCATGCACATTGCCCCATGTACGAAAACTTCCAGTTGCAATTGAGGAACAGCTACCTTGATTTTCTTGATTTCGTCCAACGAAGTTTCCCTTCCCAGAATAACCCGTGAAAATCCCATTTGGTAATACATGGAAGCACTGCTGCTATTCATGCAACTTGCCTGGGTGGAGAGATGAAGTTCGACAGAAGTGCCAAAAACTTCCTTGATCAAAGGGACCAAGCCGATATCACTGATAATGAATGCATCGAATGGCCATTTCTTGATTTCAGGTAATTGTTGTTTCAGATTCTCGATTTGATCTTCATGAAACAGAATATTCATTGCACAATAGAGTTTCTTTCCTGTTCTCTTTTTCAATGCAATGACTTTGGCGAGGTCATCCTCACCAAAGTTATGCGCATTGGCCCGAAGAGAAAAATCAGAAAGTCCCATATAGGCCGCATCGGCTCCATACTGAAAGGCAACGGCTAATTTTTCAAAGTTCCCGGCAGGGCTGAGTAATTCAACGCTCACGCAAAGCCTCCCCGACAGCCTTTGCAACAGCCGCGGAGATGGAAGCCAATTCATTGGCATTGACTACAGGTTGGTCGATTGGCTGCATGGCAACACGTTTATCATCATCAGGGAAGGCATAGGAAAGAACTTCCTCAATGGTTCCAACCGGATGGAAAGTAATTCCTTCCTTGACATTGCTATCCAACTTATCCAGATCACGTTTGTTGAACTGCGGGATAAGAATGGTGTCAATTTTGTTTCTCCTGGCTGCCAAAACCTTTTCCTTCAAGCCTCCGATCGGCATTACTTTACCCATGAGGGACAATTCTCCGGTCATTGCAAGATTCTTCTGTATGATTTGTCCAGTGATCAAAGAATAAAGGGCAACAGTCATGGTTACACCAGCCGAAGGACCGTCCTTGGGAGTTGCTCCCTCGGGTACATGAAGATGTATTGAATTATTCTCAAACCAGGATTTATCGATCTTATGGCTTTGGGCATGAGCCTTTATCCACGTATAGGCAATAGTTACCGATTCCTGCATTACATTGCCAAGTTGTCCGGTAAGCTTAAGCTCGCCTTTTCCTGGAATGTTCTGGGCTTCGATGATAAGTGTATCCCCACCCATGCTGGTCCAAGCCAAGCCAATTGCCATACCCGGCTTATCTGCCTTGAGAATTTCATCCTCAAGGAATATGGGCTGTCCCAAAAAGGTCTCCAGATTCTTGTCATCAATAACCAAGGGGAGTTTGGTTTCAGGGTTTTCCTCGATCATGAGGGCAACTTTCCTGTTGATTTTATGCAAGGCTTTCTCAAAATTCCTTACACCTGCCTCCCTGGCATATTCATTGGCAATCTTAAGTAACATAGCAGGGGAATACTTGATATCCGTTTTAGAAAGTCCATGTTTTTCCAAGGACTTAGGAACAAGATATTTTTTTCCGATAGCTAGTTTCTCTTGGCTGGTATACCCGGAGAGTTCAATGATTTCCATTCTGTCCAATAACGGACGGGGAACGGTTTCCAAGGAATTTGCGGTACAGATGAAGAGAATCTCGGAGGCATCAAAAGGAATATCCAGGTAATTATCCCTGAATGTGGTGTTCTGTTCCGGGTCAAGGACCTCAAGCAAGGCACTGGCAGGATCACCTTGATAAGAGACTCCCATCTTGTCTATCTCATCGATAAGAAAGACTGGATTCTTGGTTTTGGTAATCCTCAGGCCCTGTATGATTTTTCCTGGCATTGCGCCGATATAGGTTCTCCGGTGTCCTTTTATTTCACTCTCGTCATTCATGCCCCCGACAGAGAAACGAAAATATTGTTTCTTGAGTGCACGTGCAATAGATATTCCTACACTGGTTTTGCCGACTCCAGGAGGGCCTACAAGACAGATGATTGAGCCTTTTGTATCTTTTTTCTTCTTTCGTACAGCAAGGAATTCCAGGATTCTATCCTTGACTTCCTTCAAGCCATAATGATCATGCTCAAGTATCTTCCTTGCCGACTCTATGCTGAAGTTTTCGCTTTTTGGCTCTTTCCAGGGAAGGTCGGAAATAATCTCAAGATAGGTTCTGCTAATCGAATATTCGGGGCTGCTTGGATCCATGGCCTCCAGACGGGCCATTTCACGGTCAACGGTTTCCTGTGCTTCCTGGGGAAGGGGAAGGCCCTTGAATTTGGCTTTGAGGCGATTGATCAACTCGACTTTTGGATTGGTAGTCATTCCCAGCTCTGACTGGATGCTTTTCAACTCTTCCCTAAGGAAATATTCTCGTTGATTTTTTTCGATTTTCTGATTTACCCTGGCCTGGATTTTTTCCTGGACCTGGGCAATGTTTTGCTCGTTCTTGATAAAGACCAGAACTTTTTCAATACGCTTACGGACCACAAGAGTCTCTAGGATTCCTTGTTGTTCCTTTCTGTCGACATTGAGTATGCTCGAGATGAAATCGGCAAGTTTACCCGGATGATCGATATTGACCATATTCAGCCGCATCTCTTCACTGAAAAGCTGGTTGTTTTTGGTCAATTGCTTCATTTCCGTGAGAAGGAGACGAGTCCAGGCACGTAGTTCCTCTGGCTCGTCCTCTATATCCTCAAGGTACGAAACCTCGGCGACCAAATAAGGGCCGCTCGGATAATATTGTTTTGTTTCAAACCGTTTGAGAGTGGAAATAAAAATGCTGACTCCACCATCAGGAAGTTTGATTTTCTTGACTATCTTGGCAACAGTTCCTACGGTATACAAATTATCCTTCGAATATTCATCTTGTTCAAAGTCATCCTTGACGAGAAGCAATCCAAGGAAACCACCATGCTTGATAGCCTGGTTTACAATATCGACATCCTGAGTTTCTGAGATCATCAGGGGTGTGAACAATCCAGGGAATACAGGGTTGCCTGTAACTGGAAGAATAAACAAATTATTGGGAAGCAGTTGCTCGATGGGCATGAGTTCCTGTTCAGACATAGCGCCTCCGTTCTTATTATATAAAAGTAAATCAAATTTGGGAGGATTTTGCTCCCTCCCGCCATAAAAGTAATCAAACTTTGTAAGGAAGGAAAGTATCTAGAGCACTAAATAGTATCAAGTAGATACGAAATCCCTTCCGCTATCTAGTTCCTGCAAATATGAAATCAGTCTTGAATCCTGATATTTCTGAATAGAATGACCTGCCTGGATATTTTTCCGAGTCCTGGATTCTTTTCTTTATCATGAGCTTTCACTTGTCGATCGAGTCTATACGAAATACCGTGTGTGGTCAAATGAATCAGCGGTTAAGAAAACCTGGAAAAGTGATAAAGTAAAGTGTTGCATTTTGTTGCAGTTGTGATATGATATTCATATTGAAGATAAAATATGCAAATATCAAAGGATAAACTAGCTATGGATAGCAAGCTGATAGTCATCGCCATTGGCGGAAATTCATTGATCGAAGATTCAAAACATGTAACGGTATCGGCTCAATATGAAGCGGCTCGGAAAACAGCCGAACATATTGTAAAACTGGTGAAAGCCGGACATCGGGTGGTTATTGCACATGGAAATGGTCCTCAAGTTGGTTTTATCCTGCTTCGGGCTGAATTTTCTCGTTCCATTCTCCATACAGTGCCTCTGGATAGCTGTGTAGCGGATACCCAAGGGGCAATTGGTTATCAGTTGCAGATGGCTTTGGACAACGAATTCAATAAAGCAGGTCTTCATCCGTCAGTGGCTACCGTGGTAACCCAAGTAGAAGTTTCTGACGACGATCCATCTTTTGGAAAACCAACCAAACCAATTGGATCTTTTATGTCATTGGAAGATGCAAATTACCATACGGAACATGATAACTGGGAAGTTGTAGAGGATGCTGGCAGAGGGTATCGTCGTGTTGTTGCAAGTCCCAAACCGAAAGCGATTGTCGAGATAGAAACAATCAAGACACTTTTGGACAATAAGGTCATTGTCATTGCAGGTGGCGGCGGTGGAATTCCGGTGGTTCGAGATGAACAAGGTTTTCTGCAAGGTAGGGAAGCTGTAATTGACAAGGATCTTGCAGCGGCTCTCATGGCCAAACAACTGAAGGCGGACCTGTTTGTCATTTCCACGGCCGTAGAAAAAGTCTGCTTGTATTATGGCAAACCCAATCAAAAGAACCTTGATACCATAACTGTAGCTGAAGCCGAGCAGTATATCAAGGAAGGTCATTTTGCCCCAGGCAGTATGCTTCCAAAAGTTCAGGCTATCGTGGATTTTGTACGATCGACGGGAAATACAGGCTTGATTACAGATCCTGAACACCTCTACGGGTCCCTTTATGAAGGGAAGGGAACAAAAATTGTCCCCTAAAAAGACACCGTTCTTTCCAAATCGCCGCAGTGCCATTATTAGCATTGCGGTTGTTTGCTTGTTGATAATTTTTGCTATTTTGGTGATTGATCGTTCAACTGCAATGCGCCTTGCACGTTATAATTCAAAAGCCGAGGCTGCCCGGCAGGAAGCTCTTGATCAGATTGATCTTCGATTTACGTATGCCAGTCGGTTGGCTTCCCTTCTTGGAAGTACAGAAGTATCTGAAAAGACTATCTCGGCCATTGCTTCCTATCATAAGGACGATACGGTAGAAAATCTGAGTGCGGCCTATGATAAGCTTGATGAAGCACTTTCCGAACTCCAAAAAGAGATTTTCATCAGTCCTGATTATGTCTTTTATGACCCCTACTTCGATAAGATGTATGAATGCGAAACCAATTTGGTGAGGGCCGTCGAAAACTATAACGAGGAAACGAATTTTTTCAATCAGCAGAGGAATGCCTTTCCGGCTAGATTGATAGCCAGCCGTCTTGGTCTGACTCCCCTGGCTCCCTTTGCTCTTTCCAATTCCTTGAAAGGCCGTCCTTGATTCATTCAGGAAAAAAATAACTCTGCTACTTTCTTGAAGAAAACTTTGGGTTCTTTTCGGCAAATCCGACAAGATACATAGGTAGCAAGAAGAGAATGATATTGAGGTTATCCTGGATCAACTGAGTCGGGTAAAGTCCCTTGGCAACAACAAGGATAACTGTCAGAACTGAAAAAATCTTATAGGTATGCAGCAAGGATCCTGTACTTTTCTCCTGTTTGAAGAAGAGGGAAAAGGCCTTGAAACAACCAATGAAAAGGAATGGATTGATGAAGACGATGTTTTCATTGAACCAGGTCATGTCCATGTTGGATAGGGTCATCATGAATAGGAGTAGGGTTCCTATTACCGACAAGAATAACAGGATAGTTCCGTTGAAGAGGGCCCATAACCTTCTGCTCAAAAGGTGTTTCTCTCCGTGTTTCAGCAAGAATAGACTCAACAACCCTAAGATTAAACCTGCAAAACCAAAGGCAGCATCATAGTTTACATTCTTTGTATAAGGGATGAATCGGATGTTTTTTCCATTAGTGTCATTCAATATCATAATTTTCTTGGCAAGAGGAGTTCCGTCTGCATAGGTGAAATCTTGTACTCCTTGAAATAGACTTTCAGGAAGAAACATCTCCTCATAATGGTTCAAGGGGTAATCTATGGACGGACCTTGGAGAAAATTCAAAAGCCATGATATCACTGGAGAATGGGCCATGCTTCGTTCAGTCAGGCTTCGATAGGTTCCCCCTGCCTCTTTGTTTTCTGCCCAGGTCCTGAATTGGCCTCCTGTTGCTGCGTTGATGATATCCCGGAGTCTGGTCGCACAATTGTCCTTGTAAAAATGATACAGGTATGTGTTGTTTTCAGGCTTGGCATTGTTTTGCAGAAAACGAATCATGGTGAATTTTGCTTCTGGGGTAAGGTTGAGCTCTATTTCCTTGGCATCTCTCTCTTCTGATATGGCGTCATCGATTCTCCAGTCGGCATTGCTTGCAAAAACTGAGTAGAGCATTCTACCCTGGGCAAAATGAAGGTAAAAATGTTTTTGGCTTGTATCGAAGATACCATAATCATACATGACTCTTTGGCCGTTGGGTTGGGATACAATTATTGCACTATGTCCGAACCAGGCGTAGAGCTGGTCCCCGGGGCCTATCGTGACCAGACTTATTGTGCATGTATTGATCCAGTCAAGTTGGTTTTGCGCCAACGGCTTGGAAAAATCCATTTTTGAGAGTTCCTGTTCACTGTCAAAAGGCTGTTCGTCGTGTACATATGGATGGACACTGAAGGAATAAGCTTGAACCAAAAGGAATACAAGCATAATCAATACCATTATTCGACGTTTCATGAGGGAAAGAATATCACAGGTGTACAATTCTTCCAACCAGTTGACGTTTTGTCTGTATACAACTAATCTCAAAAAAAATGGAGGAGAAATGGAAAGGAACGTATCGTCCTTGGCAATAGTCGTGCACAGCCAACGGTACGGGCAACTGCATCGCAAACTGAAATTGCTCACCGTTGATTTTGGATTGATAGATGTCGTTTCCTATGGGGCCAGAAAATCGGTAAAGGCCGTAAAAGCCGAGGTTTTTCTTGATGGCCAGTTCTTTCTCTACTTCAATCCAGTCAAAAAGAGTTATACCCTTAGTGATGTTCAGGTTGTTGCAACGCATGATGAGATTCGTTCCGATCTGGGCTCAACCTATGCTGCCTTGTTTTTTTGTGAGATGATCCTCAATACAAATGGTGGCGACAGCCCAGAACAATATGCGCTTCTCAGCAAGGCCCTGGATATGCTTGTTTCTCATCGTGAGCTTGCAAATCGAATACTCATCCAGTTTATCTGGAAGCTCATTGCCATTTGTGGGTTGCAATCGAATCTTGAACGATGTCCGATTTGTGATAGAATATATGATAAGGATGAAATCCTATCATTCAATTCTCAATTATCTGCACCTTGTTGCTCTGGTTGTGCTACATTGGATTCAGGGATGGAATTACCACCAGGAGCAAGAAGATATCTTTTATTGACGTCTTCTTTGGATTTCATCTTGGCGGTTTTTATTGAATTGAGTGAGACGGCTACCCAGCGAATAAAGAACTATTTGCTTCGGTATGCCTCCATTGTGAGTGGGAAAGCCTTGAAGACCCTTGCAGGAGGGCTTCTGCAATCTCAGCTCTGATTGAATGTAATGTGAATATTTATTGTAAGGTTGTATATATATGTTTTGGAAAAAGAGTCCGGTTTCTTCACAGGACGTCAAACATCTGCATGAACAGTATGGCGTTGATTTATTGTGTGCTTCCATCCTAGCCCGTAGGGGGCTGACAGAAGGAAATACTGTTAAGTTCTTTCTTGAGAATGAATTGACGTTTCTTCACAATCCTTTTCTGTTCGACGATATGGAAGAGGTGGTGGATAGGCTCAATGGTGCTATCACGGAAGGAGAGAAGATCAGGGTCTTCGGCGACCGTGATGTCGACGGTATAACCAGTACGGTCCTCATGGTCCAGGAATTCCAGCGACTTGGCGTGGATGTTTCCTACAAGTTGCCAGAAGGGGATGAGCCCTATGGAATGACCATGGATGGTGTCGAGGCTGCTGCCTCCGATGGCGTGACGTTGATCGTGACTGTTGACTGTGGTATTTCAAATAATGATGAGATAGCACATGCCAGAACGCTTGGTATCGATACAATTATCCTGGATCACCATATAAGTGGAGAGGCACTTCCCCCTGCCTTGGCTATTATCGATCCCAAAGTGCCTGGTTGCGGATATCCGTTCAGTCATCTGGCCGGTTGCGGGGTAGCGGCAAAGGTTGTTTGGGCATTGAGATTCAGCCAGACAGATTTTTATCATGAGGATTGTATCTTGCTTCATGCCCAGCCAGGGCATGATACGGTTATCATACAAGCTATCAGGATTGAAAATTTGCTGGAAGTTGACCGTGTAATAGAGGAAATCAACCCAGGATTACTTTCTCCTTCACAGAGCAAAGCCTTGCAGTTCCTTTCCTGTGATGTTCCCATTCTCGTTCTTGACGCTTCGTCGGAACTGGCTCAGTTACGGATGGCTTTTGGAAAATCCGTGGATATCCATCTTGTGGATATGCGCCCTGAAATGGAAAATGTCATGCCTGTGATAAAAGGTAAGGGCTTATTTGCCCTTTCCAATATGAGCAGGGCAATGAAATATAGCGTGCATGGACGAGATGAATTGCAAGTGCTTTATACGCTGTTCAATGCCTATTGCATGAAAAAATATCCGATTCTTGATAGCGGGTATGAAGCCATTCTTGATCTGGTAGCCATCGGAACGATTGCTGATCTGATGCCGATGGAGGATGAGAACCGGTTATTGGTGCGTCACGGACTGAAAGTACTTACTGCCGGTACTCGGCAAGCCTTGCTTCCTCTCTTTACAATGCAGAATCTTATAGGAAAACAACTATCTACCAGTGATATTTCTTGGCAGATATCCCCAATCATCAATGCAAGCGGCCGAATGGGAAAGCCTTCGGTTGCCGCTGATATGCTCTTGTCGCAGGATTTGTCCAGGACTGAAGAGTTGGCGGGGGATTTGATCCGGTTGAACAAGGAACGGCAAAAACTTGGAGAAGAGGCTTGGGACAGGATGTTGCCTATGGCAAAGGATAGTTTTGAGAGCACTGGCTCAAAACTGGTTGTCGTAGAGGATTCTTCTCTTTCAAGAGGTATTACCGGGGTAATGGCAAGTAGGTTGCTCAAACAATTCAATGTTCCCTCATTGGTGTTGGCTACCATTGGGGGATCCCGGGTGTCGGCTTCGATGAGGAGCCCCGAGGATTTCAATGTACGGGAGTTTCTTTCTCGGTTCAGCGACTTGTTTTTGGATTTTGGCGGTCATGTCTGTGCCGGTGGATTTTCGATGGATTTGAAGAATCTTGCCATTTTCAAAAAAAGAGTCAATGAAGAGATAGATCAAATGGATTGCCTGGAAACGGAAGAAGAAACGGTTTCCATCGATTGCACTCTTCCCCAAGCCTATATGACGCCTGACATTATCAAGATAGTTGAATTTTTTGAACCCTATGGTGAGAAAAATCCTCCTCTGGTATTGTTGCTTGAAGGTGCTGTCATTGAAGATATGCAATTTATGAATAACAACAAGGGTGGGGCACAACATGTTCGCCTTACTCTTGCCTTTGGCCAATATAAATGGCCTGCTGTCTACTGGAAAGCAGGAGATAGGGTAGGCAAGGATTTTGATAAAGGTTCAGTGGTGGACGTAGCTTTTCGTCTTGGAAGAAATTATTTCAGGAATCAATCAACGTTGCAATTGACCATTATTGATTTGAAGACTGAAGCGGATAAACTTTCAGGGAAATAACGCATCACGCGATATTTCCCTGGGAATATACTTGACAGAAGGGCTTGTTTTCGGCAAGCTGATTAAGCATTTTGGACCCAGTAATCGGGAAGGGGGGTGAGAATTAATATGGCATATGTAAAAGTAGACGACAATGAACCTTTGGAAAAATCAATCAAACGTTTTAAACGCATGGTTGAAAAAGAAGGTATCATCCGCGAATGGAAAAAGCGGGAGTACTTTGAGAAGCCCTCCACTATCCTGAATAGGAAAAAGAAAGCCCTTGCACGCAAACAGATGAAGAAAGTGCGCAAGTTGCATGTTTCGAAAAGCTTCTAAATCAACGGTGCCGCCGAATTTTATTCGGCGGTCCTTTTTTTATTCTTCAGCCAGTATTCAATTAATCCTAAAACAATCAATTCTGATTATCCAGTAACATTTAGAAAGAAATTTTATAAATACGTAAATTAATAGAAAAAAAATTGGACAAAAACCACTATTTCAGTGTACAATCTTTTAAGAAGTACCTTAATCATGGACTTGAGCCCATGAAGAACTGGAAAGAGAGGAATGAAAAAACATGCTAATTCTTATTTCTGACGCTTTTGATGCATCGTTGACAACTCGTCTTGCTGCCTTTGGTGAGGTGACAACAGATAAAAATCGTCTTGGTGAAGCTGCCATCGTACTTGTTCGAAGTAAAACGAAGTGCACAAAGGAATATATCGATCAAGCCCCAGCTCTTAAGTTGATCATTCGTGGTGGCGTAGGTATCGATAATATTGATAAGGCTTATGCCGAGAGCAAGGGGATCATTGTTCGCAATACTCCAAAATCTTCTGCAATAGCTGTTGCGGAATTGGCATTTGCGCTGATGCTCAGCACTCCCAATAATTTGGTAACCTATCATAATGGAATGAAGAATGGTGAATGGTTGAAGAATGTGAAACGCACTGAACTGAACGGGAAAACCCTTTGTCTCTTTGGAATTGGCAATATTGCCAGTCGTGTAGCGGAAAGGGCCAAGGCTTTTGGCATGACTGTCGTCGCATTTGATAAATATGTCGCTTCATCACCTTTGGCCGAAATGAAAACTACAGCTGAACTTGCAGTGGAAAATGCTGATTATATCTCGTTGCATCTCCCTCTTACCGATGAAACCACAGGTATGGTCAACAAGGCCCTTATATCCCATTGTAAAAAAACTCCTGTTGTCATCAATACTGGTCGTGCCCTGTGTGTAGATGCCGAGGATATGGTTTCTGCTCTTGCCGATGGTTCTGTGGCCTGGTATTGCACGGATGTATATCCTTCTGATCCCCCTTCTCCTGATTATCCTATTCTCAAGGCTGAACATGTTACCCTTACGCCGCATGTAGGTGCAAATAGCAATGAAAACTTGCTTCGCATTGGTGATGAGGCATTTGCAATCATTGAAGAACTCAAGAATGGAGGAAAGATCTAATGGAACGTAAAAAGAATTTTTTTGCCGGCCCTTCTGTAATGCCCGTCGAAGTACTGGAGCAGATACGTGACCAGATTGTCGATTATAATGGACAGGGCTTGTCCATGATTGAGGCAAGTCACCGTGGTGGCCTTTTTGAGGACATGTATGATGAGTGCCTTGCCAGTTTCAAGGAACTTTTGAATGTCCCCGATGACTATGACATCTATTTTTTGGGCGGTGGCGCTACCTTGCAGTTCACCATGATTCCAACCAATTTCCTTCGTCCTGGAACCGTTGCCGATTACATCAAGAGCGGTACTTGGGCAAACAAGGCAGGGGAGGATGCTGCTAAGATTGGCAATGTTAATTATTATTATGATGGAACGGACAATAAGTTCACTTCCCTGCCAGATCCTGCAATGGTAAAACCTAGCAAGAACAGTAGTTATCTATATCTTTGTTCCAACGAGACTATCGGAGGAATCGAGTGGCAGGATTTCCCTGACACAGGAGATGTTCCACTTATCGGGGATATGTCCAGTGATATTCTTTCCCGACCCGTTCCGGTGGAAAAGTTTTCCATGATCTATGGCGGTGTCCAGAAGAATCTTGGACCTGCAGGGGCAACCTTTATTATCATGAAGAAATCCATGTTGGAGAGACAGAATCCCAATATGACAGCCTACATGGATTATAAGTTGCATAGTAAGGACAAGGGCTTGTACAATACTCCTCCTGTATTCTCCATCTGGGGTGTCAAATTGATGCTTGACTGGATCAAGAAGAATGGAGGAGCCCAGGGAATGGCTTTGAGGGCAAAGGAAAAGAGTTCCTTAATCTATGATACAATTGATGGATCCGACTTTTTCCGTAGTCCAGTTGACGCAAAATATCGTTCAAAAATGAATATTGTATTCCGCCTTCCGAATGAAGAGTTAGAGAAAAAATTTGTTAGTGAATCCCAGAAAGAGGGCATGCTTGGTTTGAAGGGGCATCGGTCTGTCGGTGGATTGAGGGCAAGTGTGTATAATGCTTTGCCGAAAGAGGACGTTGTTGCTCTTGCTCAGTTCATGAAGGAATTCGAAAGAAATAATGGTTAGGCAATAATGAAAAGTAAGATGGATGAGACAAACAAAGCAATAATCAAGCAATTGCGTGACGGGCGAAAACCTTTCAGTGCCATTGCTGATGAATTGGGAATTACCGAGAATACTGTGCGAGCACGTGTGAATAAACTCATGGATGAGGGAGTTCTGCAGATTTCCGGGCTTGTTAACCCTGAATCGATTCCTGGCTTACAGGTGGTCATGATGGGTGTAAAGCTTAAAACTTTGGATCTTGAAAAGAAGGCCAAGGAATTTTCTGAACTCCGTGGAGTTATTTCTGCTGCAGTCGTAACTGGACGATATGATTTGATCGTTCAGTTGGTACTTGCAGAGGATGAAGGTCTTTCACTCTTGGATTTTTTCAAGAGTGAATTGGACAAGATCGACGATATCGCGGAAGTAGAGACCTTTGTTGTCTATCAATCCCATAATTTCAGGATTCCTTATATTCTGTAATTTTTGTTTGGGATATAAAATCTTGCAAAACAAGGGTACCGATTTTTCGGTACCCTTGTTTGTTGCTAATGTTTTTCCGTTAAAAAAGATTTTGCAAATTCAGCAACTTTTTGTATATCATCCTTGTTTGGTCTTCCTTTATGAAGCTTTCCGGAAGCCCCCCTGCAATGAAATTCTCTTTCACTGAGATTCAGATTTTGTTTTCTGCAGATTCTTCTTACACTTTTGTACGAGGAGGAAAGCAATGCTGCGGTACCAAAATAGACAAGGAGTTCAGCTTGTTCCTTTTTGAGATTCAACAGGAATGAACGAATTTGAGGGTCTACGGTTCCTCCATAGACAGAACTTCCCAAAAATAGCACATCAACCTTTTCCACGATTGGTACTTCAATCGATTGTGCAACCACACCTACAGATTGGGCTATGGCTTCGGCAAGTTTCTTTGTATTGCCCGTCTTTGAAAAATACCTAATTGCAATTTTCATTATTTTTTCCTTATGCAACTAGTATTGGTCAAAAAAAGTAAGCTGTACAGTGCTTGTGTCAAAATGCAATTCTTATGCATGTTTTTAACTGTTGTAGAGGAAAATATTTTTTTGTGGTATACTTTTTCTGCTATTTATAACGAAAAGTAATTTATATTTCCCCGGAGGACTAAATAATGGTAGATTTGTCGACAAAATATCTTGGACTTACCTTAAAAAACCCAATTATAGCTGGGAGCAGTCCTTTGACAACCTCGCTTGATTCCTTGAAAAAATGTGAAGATGCCGGAATCGGAGCCGTAGTTTTGAAATCGATCTTCGAGGAACAAATTGAAAATGATTCAGATTTGAAGGTAACAGAGAATGAAGCCTACCTTACTCATTCTGATGCATATGAATTTGTCAAGAATGCAAGTATGGACCGTGAGATCGATGCCTATCTTACCTTGCTTGAAGATGCAAAGAAGTCCTTGGACATCCCTGTCATTGCTTCTATAAATTGCAGAAAGAATGGAGCTTGGATTGAATATGCAAATAGATTCGTTACTTGTGGTGCTGATGCAATAGAGCTGAACCATTATATTGTTGCAGCTGATAGGGAAGTTGACGGCACGGCCATAGAGAAAGAGTATCTTTCATTGGTCAAAGCCGCCAGAAAACAGACGAAGGCTCCTTTGAGCCTGAAAATGGGTTCTTCCTTTTCTTCGTTGTCGAATCTTTTATGGAAACTGGACGAGTTATCCATTGATGGAGTAGTCTTGTTCAACCGTTTCTTCAGCCCTGATATAAATATTGAAACAATGAAAATGGCTCCTGCCGCCATGTTGAGTTCTGAAGAAGAATATGCACAGTCATTGCGTTGGACTGCCTTGATGAGCGCTGAGCTTCACTATGATATTTGCGCATCACGTGGTATTCATGATGGGAAAACGGTAATCAAGCAATTGCTTGCCGGCGCTAAATCCGTGCAGGTTTGTTCGGTTCTGCTTAAGGAAGGTCTTGCCAGTGTTTCCAAGATGACGAGTGAGCTCGAAGCTTGGATGGATCGTCATGAATATGCCCATATAGTCGATTTCAATGGAAAACTTGCCCAGGAGAGGATTGCAGATCCTTCAAGTTGGGAGCGTAGCCAGTATATTAAATCTATTTTGGGCGCACAAAAGAGTTAAATATGGATTTGGATAACTACAAAGATATTGGCCCCTATAGAGGGAAGGATCTTACAGATGCTGTTGCTCGAGTTTTAAATAATAGGGCAGGTATCGAAAGGATGATTGCTTCCTTGAGCCAGAATGATATTCCTGAACAGATTGATCAAACAAAACAATATGCACAATATATCATGGAACTGCTCACGCAGGTAAAAACCTACGATGATTTTCAGCGTAAGATTACTGCAGGGATTTTTCTTCCGGCAATTATGAAAAGTAGTGTATGCAAGTTTTCTACTTCCGGGAGTGAAAATATCGAAAAAGAACAGGCGTATCTTTTTATGAGCAATCATAGGGATATCGTTCTTGATTGTGCCCTTATAGATTATGCCTTGATTCAATGTGATAGAATGATTTGTGAAATGGCCATAGGAGATAATCTGCTTACCAATCAGTTTGTTACGGATATGTTCAAGCTCAATGGAGGCGTGACAGTCAAACGCACTCTTCCTATGCGTGAGAAATACCTTGAATCCATTCGGTTGAGTGCCTATTTTGTTGAGTTGATCGTAGAGGAAAACAAATCAATTTGGGTAGCCCAGAAAAGCGGACGATCCAAGGATGGTTTGGATAATACTACTCCCGCTATCATCAAGATGTTGCATCTATCACAAAAGCCAAAGGGAATCAAATTCAATGAAGTCATAAATGGTTGCCATATCGTACCGGTTGCAGTCAGTTATGAATATGATCCTTGCGATGTATTGAAATCGAAAGAAGAGGTCGACAGAATACGGAGAGGTGAGCGTACCAAGAAGAAGTATGAGGACATCATCAGTATTTTCCATGGACTGAAAGGCCAAAAGGGGAATATTCATATTGCCTTTGGAAAACCCATCCAAGGGGAGTATCTGAATTCCGATGAAGTTGCCAAGGAAGTTGATCGTCAAATTCATTTGAACTACAAGTTGTGGCCTACCAATTGTTTTGCATATGATTATCTTGAAGGGACGAGCGATTTTACTGATTCCTATGCTTCCTTTGATACTGAAAAATTCCTTGCACGATTCAAGGATGTAAACGAAGATGTAAGGCGCTATGCGCTGAATGCCTATGCAAATCCTGTCAGGTCTTTCCTTGAAGCCAAGAAACTCTGATCCGGGAATACGGATTGCAATGGGAGTTATCATGGCCTTTGTGGCCATGATGGCCCTTTCTTGTAGCCGAACGCCTTTTTCCCTTATCTCGGAAATCCATTCTGTCAGTACTGTTACTCATTATGATAAAAGCGGAACAGTCCTGGATTCCTATGAAAATCTCAGTATCTATGTAGAAACGGAAGATGTGGGATCAGAAGAAAGACTCCAGATGCAAGTCGTTTCTCCTGATGGCCTGGATACCTGGAACTTTGAAGCCCAAAAAAAAGAAATTGACAACATTGTTTATTTCGGATATCCATCCCTTGCAAAAGAGATGGGGACGCATATTCAAGATGGTCTTTGGCATCTTTGGATGATTCGAGAAGATGGTAGGGCGTTGGAGAAGGAATTTACTGTCAATAGAGGCAAGGACATAGTTGCTCCTTCCAGACGCACAGTTGTCTATGACAAGAAAACAGGAATCGTACATATTTCGGATAATCTATCCTATGCCATAAATCTGCTATCAGAAGAGAAAAATTCTCTTTTTGAAGGGGAGATCGTAGGACCCGAGATAGACTTGAAGGTTTTGACCAAAAAATGGGCCAAGGTTTCCTCAATGATCCTCGGGTATTATGATGACACAGTCAACAGGTCGATTGTCGATTGGTATGAACTCTAGGTCCTTCCTACTGCCTGGGATAATTCTTGTTTGTTCAGTCTTATCACAAACGTTCTTCCATGCGGGCAACACGGATCTTCCATAGCAAAAACCTTGTCCAGTATTGCCTGTGCCGTAGTCCTGTCCAATACATCCCCGCTTTTTATCGCAGCATGACAGGAAACAATTGCATAGAGTCCTTTTTCAACCTCAGCACTATCTCCCGTATGGTTTTGTACAAACGCAACAACCTCTTTTTCTATCTCCTTGAACATGGCAGGAATTGTCCAAAGCTTCCAGAGAAGATCAGCAGTACGTTCAAGTTTTATTCCAAGATTAAGATATATATCCAGGTTTTCCTGCAGATACATATCTACATCCCTTGAGACCTCAAATTCAACAGGAATGATCAGAGCCTGTACTTCTTTTTTCGCCCTGATTTCATCAAACAGTATTCGCTCATGTGCTGCGTGCTGATCTACCAAGAACAGTTCATCACCCTTTTGGGCGAGAAGAAATAGATTGAAAGCTTGCCCGATGTAGATATACTCGGGTTCGTTTGCCTGAAGGGTCCATATATCCTCTTTTTCTGAGTGCCTGTCGGTTGCCATGTCCATATGGCTCTCTTTTTGAAAGAGAGCTTCCTTGGCTTTTGCAAACCATTGGGGATCACTGGGTTTGTATTCGGTTTGAAAGGGAATGGCATGAGAAGTAGATCCCTGGGGATGACGTGCAATAGTGTTACCAGAGAACGAGGAAGGCCCTGAGGCTGCCTCATAGCCTTTACTGGGTGATGATACCAACTCAGGTTGCAAAGCTTCCTCCAGCTCCTTTACCAAGCGAGGAATCGTCCTTTTTACCTGACTGGAGATCATTGCAACAACTTGGTGATGAATTTCAGCCTTGTTTCTGAGCTTCACCTCCCGTTTGGTTGGATGAATATTAAAATCCACCAATGTAGGATCGACCGTGATGAAGAGATAGCAATAGGGAAAAGATCCACCGGGAAGCAACTCCCCATAACCATAGGTGACAGCCTGGACAAGGGAATATTCCTCGACAGGTCGTTCATTCACGTAAATCTTAATATGGGAACGGTCACTCCTGAATATGGCTGGGGATGAGGCAAGGGCATACAAACTGAATCGACCTGCATTGTCAAAAAGCTCCAACATTTCAGAAGGAACAATGTTCTGGGATGTTGAAAGGGCATCAAGGATTCTCTGCTTTTTACCAGTAGCCGGTAGTTCGAGTTTGAGTTGTCCGTCACTATAGAATTTAAAAGAGCGTTCAGGGAAAGCGAGGGCCTTCTCCAAGAGAAGGTTCTTGCACATCGTAGCCTCTGTAGATGGTCGTTTCAAGAACTGCCGTCTTGCAGGAACTTCCTTGAATAGCCCTTCCACGGTTATTTTTGTTCCTTGGGTAGGTCCTCCTGGTAGGATTTGTTGCTTCCTCCCGTTGTCGATGGTAACAAAAAAGGCAGGTTCCTTATGGAAGCTACTGGAAATCGTAATGCGGGAAACAGCAGCGATACTATATAAAGCCTCTCCTCGAAAACCCATGGTTTTCAGGTTATATAAATCATCGAAACTTCTTACCTTACTGGTTGCATGGCTTTCGCAGCATAAAGGGAGATCTTCCTTTTCTATGCCTTCTCCATCATCAAGGACCGTGATTTCCTCAAGGCCTCCTTCCGTGATGCTGGCAATGATGGACGTGGAATTTGCGTCGATTGCATTATCAAGCAATTCCCTCATCACAGAAGCTGGTCTTTCGATTACTTCTCCTGCGGCTATGCGCTGGGCAACTATTGGATCGAGCAATTGGATTTTCATATGCCTAATGTACCATGAAAGGATAAAAAGGGCAAAAGGAAAGGGCCCGAAGGCCCTTGTTCCTGTCAGAATTTTTTTCCTAGATCAATGATTGCCGATAAGACTAGTTTTGGTACAGTCAAGGAAGTGCTGCTTACTGGATAGGAAGCCTTTGCCTTTATCTGGGCAGGTCCCAGGGTGTAAGATGCCGAAATGAACGAGGAAGCATATTTTCCGCCAAAAAGCGACAGGATATCTTCAGATCCATCAATCAAGTAAGAAATGGAATCGATGATTCCGATTTGCTGGATACCCAGAGAAAGGTCAAAACTATCATTTTTGAAGGCAATGGAAATCTGGCTGAGATCGGCCTTCCTTGAAGAGTCCGCAGTAAGGGTAGTAAGGGTAAAGTTCTGTGCAAAAGGAACATTCCAGAGCAGATTCAGGTTGAAATTATTGTTTGTAAAGCTGATTTTGGAAAATATATTGAAATCTGAGTCCGTTTCTGTACTGAAACTATCGGTAAAGTCATTTACCAAAAGACTTCTATTGTTACCTTTGTCGATGCTTACGAGAGTCAAGGCAGAGAAGGCCCCTGCATTCAGTGATAGTCCCGCGTTGATCAAGTAGTTGGGGAAAAGATCGGTAAGATTGAAGAATTGCGAGAAATCATACGTTGGGTATGCAGGAAGGTAACTGCTTGCATTTGCAATGATGCCAAGTTGCAGATTCCTATTGTTCACTACTGGAATCTTGAACGATAGGAAAGGATAAAGATTTATCGCCTTTGAAGGTGTGTTCGCAAATTCAAGAAGAGAGCCAAGTGACATGAGGAAAGGATAATTTTCACTTCCTGAATATTGGAAGGCAACTGATCCATATTGTTTCTTGCTATCTAGCAATCCTGCCATATTGAAGTCGTCAAAAGTCGTTATGAGGGAGAAGCCAGAAAGAGATGCTTTGGTATAAAAGCGTAGTTTTTCTGTATTGTAAAAGGAAGGAGCCACAAGATTTGTAAAGTCAGAATCGGTAGGTTCCGAGTTGTCCAAAGCAAGATAGAAAGGTGAGGAGTGATAACCAAACCGTAATTTCTCAACAAAGGAAGCGCCATAGGATAGGATTTCCAAGGCTCCGGATGGAGAAGCCTGGAAATTGAAAGAGTAAGTAGAAAAATCAGTAGTACTGGCTTTTACATTCAATTCAAGCGCAAAGGATTTATATGAAATATATGGTCTGATCGAAAGAGAATGGGAAATTGCATTTCCGTTTGTTCCATCATAGGTAAAGTCATATATTGTCTTCGCTCCAAAACTGCCAAGAGAAATCTTATCATCATCAGTCGAAAGAATTGCGGGTTGCTGTGTCCCTGAGGTTGTCATCGTTAGGGTGGAAGTTTGCTGGATAACAGATTCTTCCGCTAGGGCCGGTGTCGCAGTAATTCCTTGAGGATTTGAAGGAATAGTCTCCGGTACTGAGATCACGGAAGTAATAGTTGTAATCTGCTGGGGGGCAACCGGTCTGATCGTTATGACGATACGTTTGGGAGAAACCGGTATAAGAGTACTGCTCACCTTGATCTTGGAGGGGGGAAGGGGATTAGCCTGTGGTTTTACGACCACGCTGAGAATCTGGGGAGCGGGGGCAACGGCAATCGTTGTAGTATAGGTTGGTACCGAAGGCTTGGAGGGGATCTCCAAGGGCATGATGACAAGGCCTGGCTTTGAAGGTTTCTTGGGAATCTTGGGGACAAGAACCGATACTTTGGCAGATCTGGGGACAGGAGCAACCTTTGTACTGGCCAAATCGCTTACAAGTTGCTTGGCGAGCATAAGGTCTGGGTAGGTTGCATAGGTAAGATAATATCCATTCTGAACTGTTTTTACGGAACGCTGGGGATCATCCATATACAATTTCCCGAATGGATTGACCATGGTCCGCGCATGACTGAGTCCATTGAGAGCTATGACATCTCCCCCAAAGGAGGTTATTGATTCTTCATCATCCGTGGAAATTACAAAAATCTCACCTTTTCCTTGCAGTTTGAACTGTGATACCGGTGTAGAAACTTGCAGAGTTCCCTTGAAGGTTTCGTTGGTAGCAAAGGTGGCCTTTCCTTGTACAAGATACAGGTTTTGGTTAGTAGAGGAAAAATCCCCGGTAATCAGTATAGTATTTTCGAAAAGGTTTATAGTGCCCGCTGGAGTGATGATGAGGACCGGGGTTTCCGGATTATTGATGATCCAACCCTTACCTATCCGTGAAGCAACTTGTTCAGTAACTTCTTGTTTATTGCCCTGACTGTCATAGATTCGAAAACTTCCGATATCCCCATCGCCTATTGATAATAAATCACTGGCAGACAACGGGAGCAATACAATCAATAAAACAAGGGAAAACCCAACTTTTTTTAAGAACCAATTCATACCTTCTCCCTCATCTAGGTTCAGAGGATAGATATCCTCACCGCAGTTTCAACTTGCAAAGTATAGCTGGCTTCTCCATCAAATACCATTTTGAGGCCAACATCAAAGGCGTAAGGTTTTATATTAATTACACTGGTTGCTAAAATTTCGACATTGCGTAATGTAACCAGACCAGCAAAAAAACCTTCTCCAGTACTTGTAGGATAAAGCTTTTCATAACTCAAGTCCAGCGAAACAATATTGAATAACCGTTTGTCTATCCTTGCATTTGCATAAAAACGATAATTTGAGTACGTTCCCTCGGAATAATCACTTCTCAATCTAGCTGAGAAATAAGCTCCCTTGCTGGCAAAATTAATTGCAAGTTGAGCGTCAATTCGCTCAGTACCTAAGGCAACGATACTATCAGACAACTCTGCATAGGTTTTTTCCTCGAATCCAGAATCAAAATAATCTGCATAATAAACTCCGGAATGAGGAACTGTAATACTGGTATTGAAGATGAACAGACTCTTCCAATGGCCCCATACCCCATAACGGGTTGCTATCCCAGGCTGAGAAACCAGACTGTCGGGGCTCTGAAAAAGAACATCCGTGAAAAAAACCATCTTCAAGGCATCCCTTGAAAGGAGGGGTAATCCGAAATCAATGCTTATGAGTTTGCGATTTTCTGATACCAGGTCATCTGCTTCGCTGGAAGCAGCAATATACGTACTGGTAGGATTTTCTGCATAGGAGATTCCTGTCTCGATCTCCGATAAGAATCCCTGCTTGTAATATGTATAAAAGGGACGTGAATAGACTCTCCAGGCAAGTAAGGTAGGGTCAAAGGCATCATTGGTAAGAAATTCAAAGCCAGCATAAGGAATGCCTAACAAAGTTCCGTCAATCATGATATCCAAACCAGGTTTTGCAGTACGGATGGAAACCGAGGTATCGAAGAAACCATTGATCAGGGCTCCGTCCCCAATGGTGATTCCTGAAAGCTTTCCATATTTAAGATAAAGTTTATCGTAACGTTGTCCCAATTGGGCATATTGGACAAAAGAGCTATATTGCTTAAGTACAGAAGTTATATAGGCCCCATTGGTTTGGCCTTCTTCTTTTGCTGGAGGTGCCCAACCACTGAAATCAAAATTCAAATCAATGGGATCGGTTTCATACGTTCCCTTTATCTTGAGATTGAATTGAATGGCGAAGGACCCAATTGTTATTTCAGGAGTCAGGGCAAGACTGAACGTACCATCAGACGTGGCAGATCCCTCAATAATGCTTGAGAGTGAATTTTGCAAGCCTAAATCACCTAGATCTATATTGCTTGAGGCTTGGATCGTAAAACTTGCCAAGCCGAATATGATTATGAGGACAAGCGAAAAACGTTTAATCAAGTACGTGTCCTCCTAAATTGGTTTGATTCTTGCATTTCACCACAAAAATGTAAACCAAAATAATCCGATTATAGTTACAATGGCGAGGTAAAAGAGTGCGCATTGAAGATATGTTCCCTGGTTAGTTTGTCTATGTGTGACAATTCTGAGATTATTGGCTTGAGTTTGGAACGAATGTTGGTTTGGTCGTACGGGCAAACAGGCTTCACGACAGGTAAATCATATATCTCTCCAAGTCTTTTGGTCACACTTTCATGGATTTCAATCATTGGTCTGATGATGTGTATCTTTCCTTCAAAAAATGGTTGGACAGGAAGCATGGTGGCAAACTTTGCCCTAAAACAAAGGTTCATCAGTGTAGTTTCTACAAGGTCATCCAGGTGGTGTCCCATGGCAACCAGGGAGATGTCATGTTGCTGGCAATATTCAAACATGATTCTTCGTCTGTTCCGGGAGCAAAGGTAGCAGTTGAATTCATCCTTGAAAGAGGGCGGGTACTGGCACTCATCGACAATGGTGAACTGAATATCCAGGGCCTGAAAATAGCTGGCCAGTTTTTCCCTGTACTCTTCAGGGATGGGATGTTCAATCCAGTTGATCATCAATGCCTTCAAGGTATAGGAAACTGGCATCCATTTTCTTCGAAGGGAAAGAGCCAAGGCCAAAGCAAGGGAATCTTTCCCTCCAGAGACCGAAAGCAAGACTGAATCATCTTCCTTGATCATGGAGAAATCGTTGATGGTTTTTCCTGTTTGTTTGATGAAGCGTCTCACCCAAGGGGGTAAGTCTCCATTGATAAGAGTGAGATAGGAAATTTTTTCTTCTTCCATGCCTGTTATGACTCCAATCCCTTAAGCACCGCTTGCCGGTCAATGTATGAGGGTGTGAAGATTCTGGTTTTTCTGAGGCTTTTTGTAAAGACCTTTCCGATATCTGTAGAAAAAAGCGTATCATATTCACCGAAAGGTATGCTTGTGCCATTCTCTTGAATAAGTAAAATATCTGTTTCAAACGAAATAGGTTCAGGAATATCGATGATTACCTCAAATGGTTTCAGCTTGGGATAGGATCCTGTAGCCTTCAATCTTGTATAGAGAGCGTTCTCCATTTCGCCTCTGCCTTGCAATGAACTGGCACAGCTATCAAGGCTGCGATCTTTCTCAAAACTTTCCTCAAAAGTACAAGTAAGGAAATTGTTATCCTGGACTCGTGAAAATAATTCAAAGGGAGCATAGGCAAACTGGGAAGGAAGTGCAAAGAATTGCTCATCATCCAAGATATACAATTGTTCAGGAGATAGTATCGTGTCATCCAAGGCACAAAGAAGAGCCTTCTTGATCATGGCCGTCGCTGCACGGTTGGTCTTGTGCCAATACACATTTTGATACATCAGGTATTTACTGAACAAGATGTGTTCCACTGATCCGGCGCATTGGACCGGTAGTGCAGCTCTGTTGTCATGAAGCAAGAGATTTGCCGTAATGTACGGAACATCCTGATTTCCATAGGGAACCCCGCAGAAGAAAGCGTCACGGTTCAGATAATCCAGCTTGTCAGGGTCAAGGGTTCCTGAAAGAAGGGCACGATATAGCAGTATTTCCTTGTCCTTGCAGAATCTCTTTGTATCGATTATATCTGCGACAGCCTGAGGATTGCATCCAGCATTGACAATTGACGTCCTAAGTATTTCTTCATTTTCAATCAGTTCCGCGGCAAGGGCTTCATGGCTTTTCAAAGGCAATTCCTTCAAGGAATGGGCGAAGGGAAAATGACCGATATCATGAAGTAGGGCAGCACAGAGAAAGGTCCTCATTCCTTCTTCAGTCATCAAAACATCTGAACCAGAGGAGATTGCTTGCTTGAGCAGGGAAACCAGCATGAGATGGCTGACATAGTATACCCCCAGACTATGGTCCAGTCGGGTATGTACGGCTCCAGGATATAAGTGGAAGGCAGGGCCCAGTTGCTTGATCCTTCCTAATTTTTGGACACTGGGTGAAAGATATAGCTGTTTGAAAGGCTTGCTCAGATAAATATCTTTCCACAGGGGATCGCGAATCCTCAGGTCATAGGAGGCAAAAAGGTTCGAAAGAAGCTGACTTTTTTGGCTTTTCATATCTACGATAGTATGTCAGGGTGGGCTTCCCTGTAAAGTAAGGTTTGACAAATTACTTAGTATAGAATACACCCATAGCTATGGATATCAGAAGATTCATTGCAGTTTGCATGTGTATTTTTTCCGTCTCATTGGTAAGTGGTGCTCCGTTGGGCACCCGGCTCTCGGTTACCTATGGTAATCCTCTTTTTCCCGCTGATCCTGTAATTGGGCAGTTGGTTTCACAAAAAAATGGTCAGGTTGAAACTTTGACAGCCCAGGCTCTCAGTGAAAATTGGTCTGTCGATTGGCTTGAGCGATATGTCAGTAAAGATATGCGATATGGGTTTTCGAAATCCTTTAATGATATACTTGCCTCCCTGCTTCCCCAAAAGGGGTTTGTTCTTTCTGCTGCAAAAAAAGAGGAGGATATAATCAGTGTGCCCATCAGGTTGTCAAATACTGATGACTTGGAAATCACCTATGTTACGTTTGTCTGGGAAGTAGTGAAGGATGGCGGATATCAGCTTGTATCATTAAGTCTCGATAAGAAATCATTACCCATTGGTTCAAAAGAATAAATACTATACCGAAAACGGTATAGTAAAATATATTATAAAAGATTTTAAGATGAAGAATCCAAAAAAGAAATTTGTGCACTATTGAGTTTGCAGTTGAAAGAAAAAATCTTTCAGGAATTGCTTTTTCTTTGTTAAGATGCACGATATAAATTTATAGCAAAAATGTAATTGAAAAAAATAATAAAACATTTAATTATATAGAAATATGTAGAAGTGAAAAAATAAAAAACAATACATTTATTTGAGTTTTCAGTGACTCTATGGTATACTTACATATAAGTATTGAGGTAGGCAGATGGGAATAGTTGAGCGCAGAATTCGAGATCGTCAACATAGGGTAATGGAAATTCTTGATGCATCAAAACGAATGTTTCAATCACGGGGATTCATACAGACAACAATGAATGAAATTGCTACGGATTCCGATTTGAGTCGACGTACCTTATATCTTTATTTTCATAATAAAGAAGAGATCCTGCTTACCCTTGCAATACAGACACTTGAACAGTTGTTGAGTGAAACTGAAAAAAATGAACGGCAAGAGACGACGGGCATTAAACGGCTCATCTCCTTAGCCTCGACTTACAGGAATCTGTATCTTGCCGATGCCGGGAACTTTCAATTCATTCCTAACTTTACCAATTGCGTGCGATCGTTGGGTGGTTCCCATCCCATAGTCAAGAAATGTGAGAATCTTACAAATGAGTTGACCGGAAAAGTTACCCAGTATCTTGAGGACGGTATGAAGGACTTAAGTATCAGGCATATTGAGAATTCCAAGAAGACCGCTGCCATTCTCATAACGATGATTCATAGTTTTATTCAGAGTGTTGATACCGATAATGATTTATTGTGCATTGCCTTGCATATTTCGCCGAATGATTTTCTGGATGAGTCATTTTCTTTTATCCAGCATTATCTGGCTGCAACTAATTGAAAGAATTTGATTTTACTGACCAGGATATGGAAAAGCCCCGGAAATAAATACTCCCGGGGCTCTCTTTTGATCCAAAGAGATCTAGAACGTATAGGAAGCAGTGAACTCTATGAAATCATTATGTTCATAGGCTTTGAATTCACCATTATCACTTGAGGTGAACAAGGCACCGCTTGCGATGACCTTGAAACCATCGGCAACTTGGTATTCAACTTTCGGCATCACGATCAAGTCCTCACGTTCAATATTCCAGATAAGGGCAATGGAAGGCTTGAGTTTCTCATGGTTGTAGCTATCGGATAATTGCAAAACCAACTTATCGTTCAAGTACTGCTTATCTGAATTATAATCCACGTCACTGGCAGAGGTGATGGAATCGTTACTTAGGATATAACTGCCTATGAGCTGTGCATTGAGATTCAACTCATTGAAGGGAAGGTTGATATCAAAACCTCCCAACCATTGAATGCTATTGTTATGTACTGAAGGATCTGTACCCTCGGTATCATCGGTCAGATAATACGCCAATTCACCTCGAAGATTGAACATTCCAGCGACTCCTGCACCATCAATGCCGAAGACCTGCAAACGGTCGTAGCTCAAATCCAAATCAGTTATCCCCGTGGAATCGGCAGTATAAGATGCGCAAGGAGTCTTGTAATGGCCAAGATAGTATTCTGTTCCCCAATCCACCGGTCCGTAGGTTCCCGTCAAGCGCAAGCCATATTGGCTATATTCCAAAGTGTTGGTGTCAGGCAATAAAGCAGAAGCACTGCCATAGGTTTCCTTTATAACAGAAGCGGCTGAGGTCCCTGCCAAAACTGCGGCAGATGTTGCTTTGGTAGCATCACCTGTTGCTGCATATACAGTAGCATAAGTGGTTGTATATGCATTGGTATAGGCAGTCTTGGCAAGATTCGTTACATAGGAAGTTCCCAGGTCAGTCAAGTTTTTTGCTGCATAAGGAGTCCAGACACCGCTAGCTGGAATGGTATCGGCAGTCATCGTAGGAGTCCATACTACTTCAAGGCTCATATCGTTGGGCATATTCCAAGTCAAATGCACCATGTTTTCGGCAATTCTTCTATCCAGGTAATCCGGGATAAGAAAATCTGAATAGTCGTTTGCATTGAACAAATCCAATACATGGAGCTTGTCACCCCGTCCCCAGACGATCTTTGATTTTCCTGCCTCAAGAACAAAATTTCCCAGAAATGCTTTATACGTCAATTCATCGATGATATTCGTGGAATCGGTAGTAAAGAGCAATTTCCCCTTCAATTCACTTGCAGTACCCTCATAGGAAAAATCAAGTTTGACTGAGGAAGTGGCATCCATAGCTCGAAAATCAGAGTTGCTGTTCAAGCTATTATCCTCAGCTAACCAAGCACGAGCTGATATCTTTGTTTCCCCACTGAAGGCCAGGGCAGGGGAAGAAGATGAGGATTCAACAGAAGTCGCTGAGTCAAAGAAGGAACCGAAATCATCATCTGCAAAAGCAAGGCTGCCTTGCAGAAGAATGATGCCAACTAGACAAAAAATAAGAGACTTTTTAACATTTTTCATTGTATTTCAGTACCTCTAAAATTAAACTCTGCCAGTCTTGAGAAAACTGGTTGAAAAGAGTTTTTCACTAATCGGATTATCTAATTGCAGTTTGAGAATGGTAAGCTTGGTTGAGTGCCCACTATTCAAATCAACCATGAGGTCAACAAAGGGAATCCAATAACCATCTTGCTGGGCAAGTTTCTCAACAGTCAGGACCTTGCAAGGTTCCTCATGTTTATCGAACATCTCAATCTTTATCGGAACGAAACTTTCTTTCTCAACATAGGAAATACGGTAACTATATTGGGAGGAAGATAGATCGTTGGCGACAGATTTTACCTTATAGCAATCGTAACTACCTACTTTTTCCTCTCCGAGCAATTCGTGATTATCAGCCTCGACTTTTCGAGTTTCCATATCATCATAGGTTGCATCGGTACCCATGAAGGATTTGTCACCTTCAGCGGAGGCAATGCGGCGAGTTGTTCTCAACGCAGGGAGATAAATCCATTTATCATTAGCCCTTCCCTCATTCTCAACCTGAAGGAACCGGGTATCTTTGACAGAGGCGGGACTTCTGAAGACCATGACTGTGGAAGCCAGACCATTTTCTTCCTTTCCCCATTGTTCCATCATTCTGGTTTCTGTAGTCCCGTTTGCATCGATCAAGTCCATCTGTATGGCAGAATGAGTAAAATTAGGTTCTTTTACATCGTAGACTTTTTGCATTATCTGAGTACCTGTCATGGCAAATACCGGTACAGAGATCCCCACAGCCAGGAAAAAAGCAAAAATACATTTTTTCCGATCCTTGAAAATTGTTTTCATAACAACTCCTGAAACAAACTTTTCGTCTGTTCTTCTTTATATATATGGTTCGAATCAGAGGATGCAAATCCCCTGAATTCGATACTTTATTGATTATTTCGACTTCTTTCGGTTGAGCTTTGTCCTAATCGGTCTGGAAATGAATTTTGGCTTGAATACATTGAGCATGGCCGGAAGGATGGTCATTGCGGTAACAGAGCTGGTAAGCATTACCACGGCAACCAGAAGTCCTATATACCGTAAGACAACAAACCTTGAAAGGCAAAGGACCAAGAAGCCAAGACCAACTGAAACTGCATTCACTACAATGGCTTTTCCTGTGGTAGCCAACGTGTTGAGAGTGACTGTATTCAAGTCATCGCAAAGAAGCCGCTCATAATGGTAATCACTCATGAAATGAATCGTATAATCGACACCGATACCAATGGCGATGGATCCAATGAGACTAGTTACCATATCGAGATTGATGCCGGCCAATCCCATGATCCCAAAATTGATGAGAATTGAGAGAATCAAGGGGATGGCACCAATGATTCCTGCTACCGGTGACTTGAAATATAGGGTAAGAATCAAGAATACTGCCAGAATTGCGAGAAGCAGGCTGGTAAGCTGACTTTGGGTAATCATGGAGGTCAGTGAATTTTCCAGTTCGGCAAATCCATAGGCCTTGAGGGTATACCCATGAGGGAAGTGAAGATTTGCATAGTTTTCTGCATCTTTGATGATATCATCGACAACTTTGGTCTTATGGGTTGTCAATTGGATTTGCATACGAGCCTGGGAAGGCTGCATGGCATTGTCAGAGAACTGATCCAATGATCCGGAATAGAGCAAAAGATACTGGGCGATGAGATTCTTGAGTTCCTGCCGATCATTGACAGGATACTTCTCAAGGTCGTACGGAATCTCATCGTAAGCTGCACCATTGTAGTTCAGTTCTTTTTTCATTGCATCCAGGAATTGGTCAACAGTTACTTTGCCGCCACCTGCTTCAGCGAAAGAGCGATCGAAGAGATCCATTACTTGTTGTATGCTGGTTGGACTCTCAAGGTCCATTGAGGAAGCAACAAAGGTATCCTTTTTTGTGGAAGTGGTTTCTTGTGTTTCCTCGGAGAAGAAACTATCTGTTCCACTAGTATCGACAGTGGCTGCACTTTCCTCTGAACCAAAGAAACTATCAACAGTAGAGCTTTGGTCATCCTCAATGTCTTGTGAATCCAGTTCCCCTGAAGCGGTTTCAGAGTGCATTACCTTGTTCATCCTTTTTATGAAATCAGAAAATGAGACAACCTTCCCGATTTGTGGATATTTGTTGGATAGGTATGTTGAAAGATCATCCATGTCCTTGAGGATTTCAGGATTTGTAAGATCTCCGGGATTTTGCCCCTGAATGATGAAACTGAAGCTATTGGTACCGGAAAAATTATCATCAATGAATTTTGCATCGGTACGGATAGGTGAACTTTCCGGGAAATAATTTATAATTGATGATTCTACATTCAATCGCGAAATACCCCAGAAAGAAATCATCAGGATAAGAATGAATAAGATAACAATTCGGCCCTTTCTTTCGGTAAGATAGGAATAGAGGCTTCCAACTGCGGTTTCATGCCAGCGATTTCTTGCAAACAGGGTACTGGAATCATCCTTATCCACTGGTTTGTTATGTTTGGTGATATCTCTGTTTACCTTACCCAAGGGTTTTACCAAAAGAAGGGAAGGTATGAAAAACAAGGAAAGTCCCAATGCAATGGTTACCCCGATTGCACTGAATATGGCAAAGGTTTTCAAGGGTTGAATGGGGCTGGTGATGGTTGAAATAAAACCACCAATAGTAGTAATACCTGCAAGAATAACCGGTACCCGAACCTTTTTCATGGAAGTAAGGACCAGTTCCCTATGACGCTGGAAAGTCAGCGTTGTGGATTCTTTGCGTAAAGCTTCATAGTAGTGGTTCATGACATGAATGCCATAGGCTGAACCGACAGCGATGAGCACTACCGGAAGACAGCTGGATACAACTGTGAAATGCGCTCCCGTCAAGGCCATCAACCCAACAGTCCAGACGGTACTGACGATGACGGTTATGAAAGGCAAGAGCATTCCCTCAAGATTCCTGAATGAAAAAAGCAGGCAGAGCAAGACAACCAGGGAGACCAAAGGGATCAACCCGACCAGATCTGTATTCATGTACTCCTTGGCCTTCTGTGATAGAACAGGATCTCCTGCAAGACGTATTGTCAGATCAGGAATGGAATTGTCAGAAATAATCTTTGTTGTCTCCTGATAAAGCTGATCCATTTCCTCCGGAGTTATATCCTTACTTATCGTAACGATGATCTGGCTGCCTCTCAAATCACTGGACATAATAATCTTGTCATACATTTGTTGCCAGTCGACAATATCTTTTCGTAAAGTACGAAGTTCCTCATCTGTTCCCGCAAAGTCATCAGGAACCAGCGGTCCAACCGACATGCCGCCATCAATACCTGCTATGAAATCGACATTGGTCAAGGATTGTACACTATCAACGTCAGGAAGATTTTCAATTTCCGTAGTCAATTTCTTGATCAGATCAATAGCTTCAGGGGTAAGGATAGTCGTATTGGTAGTATCGATGGCAATATCCATCAATATTTGACTGCCATAGATTGCATCCGATTTCTCCAACAACGCATACGAAGGAAGGTTGTGGGGAACATAATTCTTTATATCATTATCAATAAGTATCCGTGGGATCATGAAACCCATGACTCCTGTTGCAAGCAATACCACGGCAATTACTATCCATGGTTTGCGTGAAGAATGTCCCATATGTCAATGCCTCCAGTGAAATAGTGTGTGTAAACACTTAGTATCATGAGTATAAAATACACACAGTGTGCATTACAAGTAAAGAACAAAAACATTTTCTTTGTGATAAAATTGATGCACGTCAAGTTATTTTATTATTTGATTGGTTTAGGAATGCCTAAATGGTAATGGATATATTTTAGGGGAAGTAATAATTGCTATATATACAAAAAAATATTAGACAATAAAGAGATGTTTTAATTAACGATAAGAATAGGAAAGGAACTGGTTTTGAATCCTGATAGATTCATTTTTTGAAAGGAAATGGAGATAAAGAAAACAAGGATAAAAAATATGAGTCTCTTCAGTTTAGTATAAAATATTTGTAGTATGTAAGGATATTCATAGTTTGGGACAAAGTCAGGGAATTATTTTTTGATTGATCAAGACATAGCTTCCTAGTTCTGGGACTTGAGCAGAAAATTTTTCCACATCGTTATCATTTTCTGGGGTTGGTTTTTTATAATCGTCAAAAAGAAACTGCAGGTCCGTATCGATATCTTTTGTTTCAAAGATAACAGTTTTGGGTTTTGGAATAAAGAATACCTTGCTATGCTCTGCATCGGAAATCTGTGGGCTTGTCCAAAGGGATTGTTCAAGAGACAAGGATGGGGTAGGGGGTGCATGATAACTTCCGCAACCAAAAAATAAAAAGGGGAAGAGAAAAGATAGACAGACAAGATTGTGTAATCTCGTCTTGGTTCTGTCCCTATGGTTTCGTGTGTTTTTCATCCCCAAATGAGCCACTTTGGAATTACCCCTTATAAATAAATCCATTTTGGGAGAAAAAGATTACATTAAAAGGGATGAAAAGGCATTGCCTTTGCCAGTATTGCTGCCTTTAAGGTTTGTTCCTCGGCAAAACGAACCCGAAGGATTCTGAGAGAAGCAATTGAGTTTCCGTTGGTGTCGTATAAACATCCTCGGGAGGCCTCGAAACAGAAATTCTGATAAAGGACTCCATTTCCTTGAGAACTTGTTCATAGGATTGAAGAAAAGACAATGAACCATCCTTTTCCAAAGAGTTCTGCAGTGATGAAGAAAGAATAAGGGCAATGAACTGTATAAAGAGACGACTTTCGAAAATATCAGGATCATGGACTTGCAGATATATACAATCTTCTTCATTTTTGAGGTTGTCGAATTTTCGTTCTATTTCATTGCGGATTTGGTAGGTTTTCAAGATTTTTTCTGGATCTTCTTCGCAATTGGTCTGTACTACCCAAAATCCGGCCTGGGATTGAGAGAATAACTGCAAGGAATGAGGTTTCCTCATGATTTTTCGAGAACCACCAGGATTTTTTCTGACTTCAAAATAGGTTTCATACAGTTGCCGATGTTCTTCGATTGGATGGTTGCTTACCAACTCTTCCTTACAGTTTTCAAGAAGAAACTCCAGGTTGAGTTCTTGCTCTCTTCTCCATTGAGAATCAAAGAACAAATGAATGGTACTGTTGTCAGTAATAGAACGCGTTGTATGGTACTGTATGGTTTTCTCCTTGAAATCAGTCAAGGATTCCTGTTTCTCCAAAACATTACGGAAATTTTTGATAAAGGGACCTGTCCATTTACTCCTTGAAGGAATACCGATCATGAAGCTATATTCATTCTTTATAAGGTAGCCAATGCTTTCCGGGGAATAAAAAATTCTATTCAAAACAAATGAACAATCATCTTTATTTTGCTGTGGAAAATGGTAAAGAGTTGTGTGTGTTTCGTCAAGGTTCATCAAATTACCTCGTAGAAAAATATATCGGAGAGGAATTCCTGAATATTTACTGCTAGTAACTGCCAAATTTATTTGTTCAAGGGCTTCCTTGTCCCTGTTGTTGCCATAGTACAGGAAATGATTATGCCTGGTGTACGATGCAATGCTTGTGATGTCATATACATATTTCTCCTTGTTGCCTTCAAGGATTTTCTCCCATTTTTCAAAGAACATAAGTATTGATTCTTTGGTGATGGTCTGAAGTATGTCCTGTATTTCTGTCATTTTATAAGGATTGGATACCAAGCCATGGCTTTGTAACCATTTCCCTGCATGGTTCAAGGGAGAATTCTCGCAAGTGCAAAAGAAAGCTAGGGCAAGGATTTTACGGTCAAGATTATCCTTGAAAGTACTTTTCAAAATCTTTGGAAGCTTTAGTGTTTTTGCAATTCTTTCCAATAGGATAACCTGTCCAATTCTGGTTATTTCAACAGGAAATTCACCTTGAATTGGGTTTTTTCTGGCTTTGAGGGCAAGGAATTTCTGATTGAAAATCTGTCTTCCTGTTTTGCTGTCAATTTTACCGATACACACCCTTTTATGCCTTGTCTGTTGTTTTTCAGAATCCCAGTAGTATTGGTCGTTATACAGATAGGTGACACCATTTTTTTTATTTTTAATAGGGATTATCTTTGATTTTGAAGGTTTGTTTACCATGTTATAAATTATAACAAAAAATAAGAAAAAAACAATATATAAATATTTATAAAATAAAAAAATATAAACATATTAAAAAGTATTAATAAAAATGTATAATAATATATAAATATATATAAAGCAAGAAATAGGACAACTTACCTTGTATATTATCTATATATAATGTTAAAATACACGTAAGCTACAAAATTAAGGAGTAAATATGAAACACACAAAAAGAACGTGGTTTGTATTGGTGTCGATTATCGTGATGAGCTTTATTTTCGTCCCTATGGTATATGCAAATGGGACACAAGAAACGGAACCCACAACAATATCTTTTGCTGGTTCCGGGGGCTATCCTCCCTTTAACTATCTTACTGACGAAGGAACTGTCGTAGGTTTTGATGTTGATGTTGCCCAGGAGATTGCCAATCGACTTGGAAAGCAAATGGAATACAAGACTACTGCCTGGGATGGCATAATCGAAGGCCTCAGGGCAAAAAGGTATGATGCGATTCTTGGAAGTATGGGAATCACGGAAGCAAGAGAGAAAATTGTTGATTTCTCCATTCCTTATTATTACAGCGGTCCTCAATTGATCGTCAGACGTGACAGTGCCATCAAAGGACCTGAAGATCTGAAAAAAGACTCCAAGGTGGGTGTCGTTACCGGGACCACTTTTGAAGCAGACGCCGAAAAACTCGGAGTTGAAACCAAGCTCTATGAAGATGATACCCAGACTTTGATGGAACTTATGAATGGACGTCTGGATGGGGTCTTGACTGACCGTATCGTAGGTTTGAATGCAATAGGTAAACTCAACGGTGGAGAAGATCTCATGCTTGTCGGTTCAGTATTGCGTTCGGAAAAAATGGGCATTGCCTTCCATGATGGGGACGATACCTTGCGCGAACAAGTAAATACTGCTCTTTGGGCGATGCAAGCAGATGGAACCATGGCCAAGATAAGTGCAAAGTGGTTCAACGGCGAAGATATCTCCCATGAGTAAAAAGGATAGTAGTCGATGAATATTTTCCCTTGGGATTTAAGTGTCATTCCCCAAAAGTTCTTTCTTTTTGCGGGAGCAGCCTCCTATACGCTGGAAATAACTTTTTTTCGGCGTATTGTTTGGGCTGGTAATTGGTTTGTTGGTCGCCTTGGGGCGACTGGCAAAGAACAAAACGGTTTCAAGCATATGTCGTGCATATATATTTTTGATACGTGGAACACCGCTTCTGGTCCAGTTGTTTATCATCTACTACGGGCTGACCTCCATAGTTACCATTGCGCCGATTCCCTCAGCAATCATTGCCCTGGCAATTCATAATGGCGCCTATATAGGGGAAATTTTCCGTGGTTCCATACAATCCATCCATTATGGACAGTTGGAAGCTGCAAAAAGCATTGGCATGACCCATTGGAAGGCGATGGAAAGAATCGTGTTGCCTCAGGCTTTCAAGCGAGCTATTCCTTCCTTGGGCAATCAGTTGATCATTGCACTCAAGGATAGTTCCCTGGCTTCGACAATTGCTGTCCCTGAACTGATGCTCAAAGGACGACAGATGGGGTCTTCGACGTTCATGTACATGGAAATGTTCGTGATTGTAGGAATTTGGTATTTGATTATGACGAGTGTGTTGACATTTGTAATGCATCGAATAGAGACAAAATTGAAGGTGAGTGACCGTGATTGAAAAAAAGAGTATTAAAAAAGTGCCAGTGGAAAATCCGGAAACTGAGAAGCCAATTCTTCGTATTGAGAATCTCAGTAAGAAATACGGTGATCTTCTCGTATTGAAAAATATTTCAATGGAAGTGATGAGAGGAGAGGTCGTCGTAATCATAGGTGCCTCAGGTAGTGGAAAAAGCACCTTGCTTCGTTGTATCAATTTTCTGGAAAAGACCAAGAAAGGAAAGATTTTTCTTGAGGGCAAGCAAATAAAGAACCAGGAAAAACAACTGATTAAGTATAGACAACAACTAGGAATGGTTTTTCAGCATTTTAACTTATTTCCCCATATGACAGTTGCAAGTAACGTCATGGAAGGATTGGTACAAGTGAAAAAAATGGATAAGAAAAAAAGCACGAAAAACTGCAGAAAAATTACTTGACCAAGTTGGCTTGTTGGAAAAAGCGGATGTATATCCAGCTATGTTGTCAGGCGGGCAGAAGCAAAGAGTGGCTATAGCGCGAGCTTTGGCAATGAACCCCAAAATAATGTTATTTGATGAACCCACAAGTGCCTTGGATCCTGAATTGGTCGGAGAAGTACTTGCTGTCATGACTAAACTTGCAAAAGATGGCATGACCATGATAGTCGTGACGCACGAGATGTGGTTTGCCCAGGAAGTGGCAGATCGTGTTATTTTTATGGATGAGGGAATCATCCTTGAGGAAGCGACACCAACAGAGATGTTCACATCTCCCAAGGAAGTCAGGACTCAGGAATTTCTCAAACAAATCCTCACCAGGTAAAAAATCTGGATTGGGGAAGGTGGGGGTTCAAGAATACCTATGCCTAAATCATTAAAGCAATCCTAAGAAATCAAAAGCTCAGGAAAATGAATGAGTCTCTTTTTATGCTATATCAAATGCATGGAAAGGACCTGATATTGAATACTGAAAAATCAGTATTCTTTTTTTCCTGTTTGGATTTTTTTAGGTTTGCTTTTTTAAAAAATAAAGCAACGTGTTGAAAACACCTTGCATTTTGTATAGTAAAAGATTATATTTTTTACCAAGGAATCCAATTCCTGGAGTCTGAAAAGAGTGCAAAGAGGTACCTGGCGAGTGACAATTTTCTTGCCTGCAGTCCTTTTTTGCTTTCCTCGGATATTTGTCAAGAAATGGGGACATACTCAAGAGTTGCAGGTTTCCTACTCTGGATAGGATTTATAAAATGGAAAAGTTCCAATTTTATTAATCCTATGAAAGCATTGGATATTCGTATTCTTGAGGTCCTGGAGGAAATCCATGAAAAAGAAATGGTTGTTGCTGTTGCTGAGCGGACTCATGTTGGTGACTATCGGTTGTACAAAAAACGAACAGAAAGAAAGTGTACAGGCTCCTGCTCTGGTGGTCGGTATGGAACTCGCTTATCCTCCTTTTGAAACAAAGGATGCAAAGGATAACCCTTCGGGGGTGAGTGTAGACCTGTCAAAAGATCTTGCTTCGTATCTGGGGCGTCCTGTATCAATTGTCAATACAAACTGGGATGGTCTCATTCCTTCCTTGCAAACCGGAAAAATTGATGTTGTCATCTCTTCCATGACCATTACTGCAGAACGTGGCGAAGTTATAGACTTTTCAATTCCCTACGCTCATTCCTATCTTGCACTATTGGTTAACAAGCAATCAAAAGTACAGACAAATGATGATTTGAACAAAGAGGGGATTGTGGTGGATGTAAAAAAAGGTACCACCGGGTATGTCTATGCAAAAAAATACCTGACCAACGCCCAGGTCAATGCTCTTTCGTCAGAGAATGCATGTGTAACGGAAGTTACCCAAGGAAGAGCAGACGCTTTTATCTATGACCAGTTGACCATTTATCGGCAAAGTCAGGTCAATGAGGATACCACCAGGGCAATTCTCATTCCTTTCCAGAATAGTGAGAACTGGGGAATGGCTGTAAAAAAGGGCAATACTGATTTGTTGCATTCAATAGATGCTTTCATTGTCGATTATCAGAAAAATGGGGGATTTGAACGGCTGACCCAAAAATATCTGGCAAAAGAAAAACAAACCTTTGATACCTTGGGTTTTCCCTGGTTCTTTTCTACGGAGCAGAAATGAAGACCAATAAAACTGATACTCCTTCCTTGTTGAACAAGGTTGTGAGTATTGGCATAGTCATCTTGTTGTTCGTCGGGTTTGTCTGGTGGTCAGTGAGAGCTATAGATTTACATTTGGATTTTTCGACTTTACTGGTCTATAGGCATCGTCTTCTGCAAGGTTTTCTCATGACGATTGTCATCTCCTTGGGAAGTCTGATTTTCAGCCTGGCAATCGGTTCTGTTTCGGCTCTTGGCCAGAAATCTTCCTTTTTAGTTTTTCGCTATTTTTGCAAAACCTATGTGCAGTTGATAAGAGGAACTCCTCTTTTGGTCCAGATCTATTTTTTTTATTACATCATAGGTTCAGCCTGGGGATGGAACAATCGTTTGATAGCTGGAATAACGATATTGTCCATTTTCGAAGGTGCCTATATCTCGGAAATCATTCGAGGGGGTATGGAGAGCATAGATGACCAACAATTCGAGATAGCAAAATCAATTGGTCTTTCTCCTTTGAAAACCTTCCATCTCATTACCTTTCCTGTCCTCATGGCAAGAATCCTTCCTGCCTTGGCAGGACAATTTGCTTCGATCATCAAGGATTCTTCCTTACTTTCCGTGATTGCGGTAATTGAACTTACTCAGTCGATCCAAGAAATATCAGCGGATAATTTCAGGATGTTTGAAAATTATCTGTTTGCAGGATTCTTGTACTTTGTCCTTACATTCAGTGTATCAATGCTCTCGAGAATGTTTGAAAGGAGGTATAAGCATGAGAATGGAGTTGGACAATATAACCAAGAGCTTTAACAATACCGTAGTCTTGAAGAATGTCTGCTTCTCACAGGAAATTACCTCCGTGGCAATTATTGGGCCATCGGGAGGAGGCAAATCCACCTTGCTCAGAATTATTGGGGGACTTCTTGCCCCAGATTCCGGATCCCTTTGCTTTGATGGAAAAAAAGTCAATTTCAACGAAAAGGACTTGATTGAATACAGGAAAGACATAAGCTTCGTGTTTCAGAGCAAAGGATTGTTTGAACATTTGCCTGCCCTTGAGAATGTTACGCTTCCCCTGATCCATACCCTTGGGCTTGATCGTCAACAGGCAATAACCTCTGCAGAGCATTTGTTTGATAGATTTGGACTGAGCGATACAAAGCATAAATTTCCCTCACAGTTATCGGGAGGACAACAACAAAGGATTGCCATTGCCCGCTCCTTGGCAATGAAACCCAAGCTCATGCTCTTGGATGAACCAACCTCGGCGCTTGATCCTGAATATACAGCTGAAGTATTGGATATGCTCAGGGAACTGCAAGGCGAAGGTTTGAAGACCATTATCGTTACCCATGAAATGGGCTTTGCAAAAAATGCCTGCGACACGGTAGTGTTTCTCAGCGGTAATAAAATTCTGGAGAGTGGTGAGAGTTCACAAATCTTTTTAGCCCCACAGACCAAGGAATTGCAATCCTTTCTGAATAAAATTCTTGAATGGAATGTATAGCAGGGACAGCCTGGAATACTGGCTGCCTGAATTGTTTTATCTTCTGGATTGCTCCAAACACTGGAGGTAGATACCTTCGATTTCTTCCCCGAATCTAGTTCTGGAATATTTGTTTTGCAACTTCCAGGGAATGGACAGAAAGAGATTTTGCCAATTCCTTGTCCTCAAATATTCTTTTTATCGCTGTAATGTATTCATGATTTTCATCATAGGTATAGCCGTTGTATCCTTCTGTAACGACATTGGTAAGACAGGTATCAAACCGACAGACAACTGGCAATGCACTTGCCATGGCTTCTATATAGGTAAGACCTTGCGTTTCGCTTTCGGACGCACTTACAAAGATGTCTCCCATTTGGTAATACGAAGCAATTTTATCTGGGCTGACCATTCCTGAAAAAAGAATATTGTCAGTCAAAGATAGGGAACGAACTAGTTCTTGAAGATAGAGCCTTTGTGGTCCATCTCCTACGAAAAGCAATACCAGATCCTTATTCCAGGCAACCAAGGGTATCATGTTTCGCACTAGTTCCTCGGAATTCTTTTCCTGAGCTATCCGTCCGACAGAGACAAGGACCGTAGACCCCTTTTTGATTTTCAGATTGGCTCTTTGCAACTCCCTGGTTTCCTCAGGGTCTTTGAGAAGAAATTTGGAAAGATCAATGCCGGTGGGAACGATGGAAATAGGAGCGTGCAAGCGATAGGATTTCAGTGCATCCGCAACTTTTTGTGTCGGGGCAATGATTCTCTGTACATTCCTCAAGCGGCTGTGCAAGAACCGGGGAACAGCCATATCTCCCATCCGTTCATTCAACTTTACATATTTGGCATAGCTTTCATACATGGTATGGTAGGTATGTATAAGGGGAGCTCCAGATCTTGAAGCTATGCGTCTGGCAAATTTAAAAGTAAAGAATTCGCATTGTGAATGCACTATCTCCGGCTTCCAGGCAAGTATTTCATTCATAAAAGAAGAAGACATATGCATAGTGGCATGTAAATCAGGATAAATGGGAAAACGAAAAGATCCCAGATAGTACACCGAATTTTCAGTATACGAGTGTTCGTTGGTGGATAACGTCAATATCCTGACATCATGTCCTCGATTAATCAATTCTTGTCGTAGGTTCAAGACTGAGGTCACTACACCATTTATCATGGGAACATACCCATCGGTTGTAAGCAATATCCTCATGAGAGACTTCCAATATATATATAAACGGTGCAGATCATTATTATTTCCTTTGTGTGAGCATCTAATAATAGGGCCAATGTTTTCTAAATTGCAATCCAAAAATCTTGAACTGTCCAATAAAGATTTAAACCAATTGAATCCAAATTAAATATAAAGGAGAATAGAGATTTTTAGAAGGAGTTGCAATGCAGAAAATGGAATGAAGTTACATCTGGGTGAATTTTTAATAATTACAAAGGATATCCTGCCTGTTGTCATTTGACTGATAAGGAATAGAGAGACAATCCTTTATGAATGGTATAGAATTGCATTCAGGGAGATGCTGTGATGAAATGTGCCTCTATAACCAGCCCTCGCCATGTTGAACTTTCAGATATCAGGTATCCTTCTCTCAAACCTTCCCAGATTATGGTTAAAATTGCCTATTGTGGTATTTGCACACTGGAGCAACGCTTGTTTACCGGGAGCCGAAGAATTTGTTATCCGATCGTGCCTGGTCATGAAGCCTCAGGGGAAATAGTCGAGATTGGTTCTGAAGTCTTAACTGACCACAGAGTACACGATAGGGTAGTTTTGGATTTGGTAACGAGATGCCATGGTTGTCTGTCCTGTCGAACAGGCAATACCAATCTTTGTGAAAATCGTCACAAGATAGGAAGTCAACTGTTGGGAGCTTTCTGTGAATATGTTGCAGTCCAGCCAGAGCAGGTTTTTACTATTGCCCCTTCTTTCTCCCTTTTGGAGGCTACCTTTGCGGAACCTCTTGCCTGTTGTCTTCGTTCACTTGCCAAAATAGATGCTTCACTAGGTAAAACCCTCCTTATCATAGGTTGTGGAACCATGGGGATGTTGCATGCAAAGGCTGCTTTGTCCATGGGCCTCAGGGTATTGGTGTCGGATATAAACAAGACTCGATTATCCCAGGCCACTTCAATGGGGGTTGATGCCGCCTTTGATGCCTCGAATCCTGAGAAATGCATCAAGGAGATTCTTGATTTTACCCAGGGATATGGTGTGGAGGGGTGTATTATCACCAGTTCCTCGCAAATTGCTTCTGCAATGGCTTTCCAAGTATTGTGTCCCGGAAGCAAAGTCAATATCTTTACTTCCTATGATGATACGCCTATATTCCCTGTGGATATGAATACCGTTCACCGGAAAGAAATACAAATTACGGGCAGTGAGGGAAGAAGTGAATTGGATTTTTCCCTGGCAGTGAAAGCCCTGTCCTATGGAAAAGTTCAGGTCAAGGATTTGATCAGTGATATTTTTCCCCTGCAGGATGTTGCAAAAGCTTTGGAAGCTGCGTTGCAAGAAACTACCTATCGTGTATTGATAAAAGTTGGTGACCAATGATTTTCACTATTGATGTGGGTACAAGTACATTGAAAGCTGCCTTGTTTGATGATCGAGGAGCTCTATGCTTTTTGAATCATGCCAAGATTGTGTCCCAGGGGTATTTGATTGATCCCCTCCAGTGGAGTTCTTCCTTGAAGGCTCTCTGTTCTTCCTTTCCTCCGTTGGATAAGGTCGATTCTGTAGTAATAAGTGGCAATGGACCTACGTTGGTTCCCGTGTATGGTGCTCCACAAATAAAAGATGGATTGCTTGTCTGTGAGACAGGCCTTGCCAGACTATGGAATGAGCATCGAGCTGATGAGGAATCAAGAATAGTTTCAAAACTCTCTGCTTCCTTCGTGGATGCGAGTTTTTCTCTTCCAAAAGCTCTGTATGTGTATCGGAGGGAACCAGAAATTTATGAAAAGACAAAATATTTTCTCTCTTCCTATGATTATTTCAACTATCTTTTGACAGGTGTACCTAAAACGATAATCCATGCAAAAGGTTCTGAACGTTGGTATTGGAGCGAGGACCTTCTTGTGAAGTTGGGGCTGGATATCTCCAAATTTCCTTCGTTTTGCTATCCTGGTGAATTTTTGGGTAGTGTTTCGTCCCTGGCTGAAAAGAGTCTGGGACTGAAGCAAGGTACAAAAGTATATGTAGGGGCTCCAGATTTCTTTGTCTCGATTTTGGGAACTGGAACTGTGGCCCTTGGACGGGTTTGTGATCGATCAGGAACCTCCGAGGGAATTAATCTTTGTACGGCAAAACCCTTGGGAGATGATCGATTGATGGCGTATCGGCATCCGATACATCCCTATTATAATGTATCTGGTTTTATTTCTTCCTCGGGTCAGGCCCTTGATTGGGCAAAATCCACGTTCGGATTGACCGATAGTTCCTATGATATGATGTACGGTGAAATGGCCCAGGCCAAAGCGGGTTGCAATAAATTGGTGTTTCTTCCCTATCTTTGTGGGGAACGTGCCCCCATATGGGATTCTGATGCCAGAGGTGTCTTTAACGGACTTGGATTGGATACAGGTAGACCGGAAATGCTTCGTGCCGTGGCCGAAGGGGTTTGCTATGCCGTACGTGATGTCATCACCGTAATGGAAGACCTGGGAGCAGAGGTAGGGGAATTGCGATTGAGCGGGGGACCTGCTCATAGTGGTTTCCTGAACCAACTCAAGGCTGATATTACCGGAAGGGAAGTCCTTGTTCCTTCCCTTACCGATGCAGAATTGGTCGGGGATATGCTTATTGCACAGACTGCTACAGGACATTTTACGTCCCTTGCCGAGGCTTCACAAAACTTGGTTACCATAGCTCATTGGTATGTTCCTGACCCTGGAGTGAAGAATCTCTATGACGATCTATTCGGAGTCTATAAGGCAACATACCAGAAACTCAAGACTATCTAGTATAGGGTGATACTTGCGTTTTTTCTTTTATGGTCATGAAAAGTACTATCCTTGAATATGTATGAACTGGTCGCCACTGTTGACAAGAGGTTATATCTACGTATCATTGACCATATGTATAAAACCTTGGTCTTATACTATTAAAGGAATATCTACTATGCATACAGTGTCTATAAAAAATAGTATATGGTTGTCTTTTTTGCTTCTTTTTGTAACCGTTGGTGTTTTTGCTACGGGGAATGCTGAAAAACCAGTAGTGAATGGAAACTCCCTTTCTGTATTGGTCTATATTCCCGGGGTCCTTGCCGGGAGTCCTCCCTATATTTCAATGGCAGAGGGAGCAAATGAATTTGCTTCGGAACATCAAGGCGTGACGGTAAAGGTATATGAGGCAGGCTTCAACCAGGCTGAATGGGAAGAACAATTGACCTCCCTGGTGGCTACCGGACAATATGATATTGTCTTGACCACCAACCCTTCGCTTTCTGATATCAGTCAGAGTATTGCCAAGAAATTTCCGAATCAGAAATTTGTCATTACGGATGCGCAACTTGCTGGCAATCCCCAGATACGAACGTATCTCTACAACCAATATGAACAATCTTATTTCCTTGGATATCTTGCGGGGCTGGTTACGACTAGTTCCCTACCGTATGCAAACAGTGACTTGAAAATAGGGTTTATTGCTGCACAGGAATTTCCCTTGTTGAATAAACAGATAATTCCGGGATTCTTGGATGGAGCCCATAGGGTAAATCCGAATATTACCCTTGATTTTCGGGTAATAGGGAATTGGTATGATGCAAACAAGGCAGCTGAACTGGCCTTGAGTATGATTGAGGCCAAGGTTGATGTATTCATGACTCTATCAGGTGGGGCAGACCAGGGTTTGTTCAAAATAGCTGGTGAAAAAGGGGCCTATATAGTATTCCCCAACACAAATTCCTATGGTGCGGTTCCCAAAATGGTGGTTGGTTGTGGAATCATGGAACAGAAAAAACTTACAAAAGAAATACTTGGGGATGTGTTGCAAGGCAAGGTAGCTTACGGCACGGCAACGACTGTCGGGATACAGGAAGGCTATATTGATTTCATTTCCGCCGATCCTGCCTATACGGAAAACCTTCCGCAATCCATCAGGACAAAATTTGATGCTTTCATGGCGGATTTTCATGCAGGAAAGATTGTCTATACGGTGCCTTCTCTCTAATTTTGTAGAGATAACCGATAGGCACAAGGAGTACGTATAGTGGATCTTGCCTTTGAGCTCTGTAACATCAGCAAAAGATATAATGACCTACAAGCGAATGATGGCGTGAATCTTTCGCTTCGCAAAGGAGAGATTTTATGCCTTGCCGGTGAAAATGGAGCTGGAAAAACTACCTTGATGAAAATTCTCTATGGCATGGAGAAAGCAGATTCTGGGGTGATCAAGATATGGGGAAAAGAGGAAAAGATATATTCTCCGCTTATCGCGAATCATTTGAAAATTGGAATGGTACATCAACATTTTATGTTGATTGAAGAACTTACTGTTGCTCAAAATATAGTTTTAGGTGTCGAGCCTCGTTTTTATAAAGTTTTTTTTAATGAAAAAAGCGCCGAGAAAAAAGTAGAGGAATTGATCAAGGAGCATGATTTTTCTCTTGATGCAGGAGAATTGGTAAAGAATCTTACAGTTGGTCAGAAACAACAAGTGGAGATATTGAAAATGCTCTATCGCAAGATAGACATCCTAATTCTTGATGAACCTACGGCAATTCTTGCTGAACAAGAGATCCAGTCCTTGTTCAAGACCTTGAAACTCTTTACCAGACAAGGGAAATCCATTGTTCTCATTACCCATAAACTCCAGGAAGTAAAACGATTCTCAGATCGGGTAGCAGTAATGCGTCAAGGAAAACTGATTGGTACGTATGAAACCAAGGATGTCGATGAACAAAGGCTTGCCAATCTGATGATGGGCAAGGATATTCAGATGCATCGATTTCGTTGCGTTCCGACTAAACCCAAAAAAGAGATTCTACGCTTTGATCATATAACGGTGATGCGTCCTTCGCAGGAACAACCGTTGCTCACGGATTTGTCCTTTACTGCTTATTCCAATGAAATCCTTGGTTTTGTAGGTGTCGGAAAGAACGAATTGGGCGTACTGGAAAATGTTCTTGGCGGACTTCTTCCTGTAACAAAAGGGAAAATTTATCATAACCAAGAGGATATCACCAATTTAGGTGCCCGACGATTACGAGAGAATGGGTTGTCCTATGTTCCCTCTGATCGATTGATGATTGGCAGTTCCCAAAAAAACTCGGTGCAAGAAAATTTCATTGTAAATTCTTTGCAAAAGTATACTCATTATGGATTTCTCGATACTTATAAAATACAGTTGCAGACAAAAAAAGTCTTGGATGCGTATTCTGTCAAAGGTTCTTCTGCAAGAAATCTTGATACTTTTTCAGGTGGAAATATCCAGAAAGTAATTTTGGCTAGGGAAATAGAACAAAACCACGATTATCTGGTCCTTTCGGAACCAACCTGGGGGCTCGATGTGGCAAGTAGCCAATTTGTATATGAAAAGATAACTGCGCTTTGCGATTCAGGTTCAGCAATCTTGCTTTTGTCTTCCAACCTGGATGAAATTCTTTCACTGGCCAATCGCATCATCGTTTTTCATCAAGGTTCTGTTGCCGCAATTTTGGATGAAGAGGCGGTATTGAACATAACCAAGACAGAATTGGGGGCCTATATGCTGGGAATAAAACAACAGGTGTTCCATGAATAAAAGAAAAGCAAAAAATCTTCAGGTGTGGTTTGAAGATGCCTTGGGAATGACCACTATCATCGCTATTTCTCTCTTGGGCGCAGTAGTCCTTTCTTTTTGGTTGAGTAAAACCCCGGGGAAGACCTTGCATTATTTTTTTCTCGGTCCCCTGCAAAATATGTATTATCTGGGCAATATGCTCAACGGGGCCATTCCCTTGATTTTCGGAGGTCTTGGCGTATCGCTGGCCATGAAAGGGGGAACTTTCAACCTAGGGGGAGAAGGCCAGATTTATGCAGGTGGTTTTGTAGCAACGCTTTGTGCTCTTCTTTTTGAACCTTTGGGAATACTCGGGGCAGTCTTGGCATTGCTTATTGGAGCCTTGACCGCCGGATTCTTGTCTGGATTGTCTGGTTATTTCCGTATGAAATGGAATACGAGCGAGATGATTACTTCCTTTCTGATTTCCAATGCGGTCTTGCTTGTCATAAATTACTTGATTGCAGGTCCCTTTATGGATACCTCTACAAACCTGATCGCAACAAGGAAGATTCCTGAGGCTTTCAGGCTCAAGGCCATCTTGCAACCTTCCAATCTAAGTTCTGCACTTTTCTGGGCAATACTTGCAGTGGTTCTGGTACAAATCTATTTATTCAAGACAAAAAGTGGATATGAGCTGAGACTTTGCGGAAACAATATAAACTTCGCGAGGTATGGTGGCATCGATGTCAGGCGGTACGAAGTGCTCCCAATGTTTCTCAGCGGGGCTTTCTATGGGCTTGGTGGAGGAATGGCAATTTTTGGAACCTATTATGCTTGTATCAAGGAATTCTCGACAGGTATGGGATGGAATGGCCTTGCTGTTGCCTTGATTGCAAAATACAAACCCTCTGCGGTAATCCCGGCCGCCATCTTTTTTTCGTATATCGAATCAGGTGCCAGAAATGCCATGATTCAGTCTGATGTTACGTTTGAACTTGCTTCAGTTGTTCAGGCTTTTGTCTTTTTCCTGGTATCCAGTGAAGTCTTGTTGCATCTTTTCCATCCAAAGGGAGGCTCACGATGAACGTAACCCTCTCAATCCTTCATAGTGCCATATTGGTTATGACTCCTTTGTTGCTGGCCTCCTTGGGAGGGCTCTTTACGGAACTTACAGGTATGCTGAATATTGCTCTGGAAGGACTATTGCTCATTGGTTCTTTCTTTGGAATCATCGGTACGTATTATACGGGAAGCTTATTACAGGGAATTGCTTGGGGGATTTTGAGCGCCATGGCTCTTTCTGCAGTGATGGCATCAATAACCCTCTATCTGAAATCCAATGTCTTTATTACCGGACTGGCGGTCAATCTCTTTGCTTCGGGTTTTACTGTAGTTCTTTCCTTCAAGTTGTTCCAGAACAAGGGAGTGGTTGTCTTTGACACCATTCCTTCTCTCCCTGTTTTCTCCATTCCCTTTCTCAAGGATATTCCGATATTGAATGCTCTCTTTTCTGGCTATTCCGCCTTTGTCTATGTCAGTTGGTTCTTGTTGTTCCTCGGCTATATCATTCTTAAGAAAACCGTATTTGGATTTCGACTTCGCGCAACTGGGTTGAACAGCCAGGCCTTGTCTTCCTTGGGGATACGAGCCAATCATTATCGGTTCCTTGCTTTTTTGATTTCGGGATTTACCTGTGGTCTCGGTGGTTCCCTGCTTACCTTGAATCTTGGAGCTTTTGTTCCGAATATAACCGCTGGTAAGGGATGGATTGCCTTGGTCGTTATATTTTTGGGTAATAAAAGCCCCCTAGGCTTATTGATCGCTTCCTTCTTGTTTGGCCTTTCTGAGGCTTTTGGCAATTATGCCCAGGGAGCCTTCAACCTTCCCTCTGATTTCATCCTTGCGATTCCCTATCTTTTTACGCTGATAGCTATGCTTTTTTATTCGGCTTTTGAAAAAAGGAAAATGGGATAGGACATGTTTTCGTTGCATCTATTCTTATGGTATGGCATTCGAAAGATGTCAGGAGGTGAACTACTTTGAAACAATCCATTGCCCATATTGCGCTTGTAGTCAGGGATTATGATGAGGCTCTTGATTTCTATGTGAATATCTTGGGATTCACCCTTGTAGAGGATACCTACCAACCAGAGCAAGACAAAAGATGGGTGGTAGTCGCACCTCCCAATTCATCTGGGACTACGTTGTTGCTGGCAAGGGCCTCCAAGCCAGAACAGATATCCTTTATAGGGAACCAATGCGGGGGTAGGGTATTCCTGTTTCTCTCGACGGATGATTTCTGGCGAGATTATCATAGCATGGTAGAAAAGGGAATTACTTTTATCCGTGACCCAAAGGTAGCTGAATATGGAACGGTGGCAGTATTCAGTGATCTCTATGGAAATCTTTGGGATTTGGTGGAATTTCTCCATTAAATCAGAGAAGGATATATGAATATAAAACAATTTAATAATATAGTTGAGGTCAGGACAAAACTTGTCAGCCTGGTAACCTTTCTTAGCGGAAGCCTATATGCTTTTTACAGGACAGGTACATGGTCCTGGAAAATTGGGTTGCCAATGATGTTCGCCGTATTGTTTGTAGATATGGGAACAACCGGGTTCAATACCTATTTTGATTATGTAAACGGAACGGATACCAAAGAGGACAACAAGGAACAAGACAAGGTCCTTGTCCATGATGGGGTCAAGCCTTTCCAGGCTCTTTTGATATCCCTTGGCCTTTTTATGATGGCAGGTATTTTGGGCTTGGTGCTCGCTTTTCTTACCAGTTGGAAATTGATTCCCCTGGGTTTTATTTGTATGGTCGTTGGTTTTTCCTATACAGGAGGGCCTTTTCCTATATCTCGGACTCCTTTGGGGGAATTGTTTGCCGGAGGCTTTCTGGGTACAGCCTTGTTCTTGCTCTCTTTCTATGTGCAAACCCTATTTTTTGACAGTGAAGCTTTTCTCTCTTCCCTGCCATTCTTTTTTATGGTTGCCTTGATTCTCAGTGTAAACAATACCTGCGATATGGACGCTGACAGAAAGGCTGGACGAAGAACACTGTCAATAGTCTTGACGGAACGAAAGGCCTCAGTCTTGCTCTATGGAGAGTTGATTGCAGCGCACTTGTTGGGGATAGTGCTTGTAATGGTCAAGGTGTATCCCCTGTGGCTGGTCGTTACGACTCTATTCTCCGTTGGTTTCAGTTTGTGGCAGTTGCTTTTCCTACAGAAATCAGGGTTCTCGGCAAAGACAAAATCTTCTTCCATGCAAGTTGTTTCCAGCATGTATGGTCTTTTCGGTGTCTGTTTTCTATTTGGCCTTACACTGAGCCTGCTCTGCTGATGGAAACCTAAAAAATTATTTATAGGTCATGCTTGAGTCTTTCCTGGATCCAATTCCAGGTCTTGTCTTCAAACTCATCTTCCAAATCAACAAGGTCCGTTGCCGGATCAACTGAATCGGGCAGGGCAAGCAATTCATAGATGCCCGAGAGGGTGTTTCCTGTTCCTGTGGCAAGTTCTGCGATGGTTGTCTGGGGTTTCGGTACAAAGGTTGAAAGACTGGCTGTGACGCCTTCTTGTGCGGTATTCTCGCCTTTCGCAAACAATTGGGAGGTAAAGAAGATTCCTGTCAACAACAGGGCGGTAATAAGGAAAATTCTGAAAGAATGATTTGAGGTTTTCAACTTCGGCGGACAGGAGACCTCACAAAGACCACAGCGTATGCATTTGCTGCTTGTAACAGTAGTTTCTTTATCAGGGTTGAGTCCTACAGGACAAGCGCGGGAACAGGCTCCACACCCGATGCATTTTGAGGAAGGCCGCCTTACCTTGAAAAGACTGATTTTCCCCAATGGTCCCAGAATTGCTCCTAACGGACAGAGAAATCTGCACCAGGGACGATCAAGAAAAAAGGAAGCAATCAAAACGACCGCAAGGAGGATAAGTGCCGCAGTGGCTACTTCACCTGTGAAGAAATGCAATAGTGCATAATAGGGATCAACCTTGAGAAAGACTAGGTTGAACGAGAGCAAGGTGGCACGGAGAATGAGAAACAAGAGTACATATTTCAACAAGGAAAGTACTTTTTCCAATTTTTCAGGAATTTCTATCCGCTTGATGCCTATCTTTTTTGCAAGACTTCGAATCCATTCCTGTATGCTTCCCAAAGGACAAAGCCACCCACAGAATACTGGGCCAACAAGAATTGTTGTCAACAGGACCGCTGAAAGAATGATAAGATTGGGTAGCCCTGTTTTCGGAATATATAGTCCTTGTGCAAAAAGACGGGTCAACGTCTCGATTCCTCCGAAGGGACAGATCAAGTGGAAGATACCCACAGGGAGAAGTAAAGCTCCCAAAAATATTCCTATTTGTACGAGAAGCCTGACTTTTGCCGGTTTCTTCAACCTAGTCAACCATAAAGGTAATCGATTCATCATAGCCTCCCTTCCTACAATCCCTGAGGATATCCAGGACCGTAGATCCATCCTTATTGGCTTCAAAAGTCAGAATACTCGTATTTATATAGCGTGATTCCTCAACCCAGTTGATTTCATGTTCAAGGACCAAGGCAAGAGAAGTTTTTGAGGTTTTCCATTTTGATCCATCAACCAAAAACAAGGTATCCTCAGCCGGTACGGTACAATTGCGATGGTCTTCTGTAAATTCAACTTCCAAATTGTAGATTTCCCCTTGTTGAAGGGAGATGGTGGATCCCGGCAAGACCCTTGTATCCGAATATTGGGGACCGGTTAAATGGAAGCTCATTTCACAAGCAAAAAGGTTGAATGTCGGGATTACCAGTAAAACTAAAGCCATGATTGTCTTTAAATGATTTTTTGTTCGCATAGAAATGCTCCTCGGTTAGGGTTGTCTTGAGTATAGGGAGTTTTTAGACAGACAGGAGGAAGAGTCGGTAAAGATTAGGTAAAGAAAGCTATTCGATGGCTCTTGGTAAGGTTTTCAACTTGCCTGCCAGTAAGACTCAGCGTACACTTGTAGCATGATATATATAGTTGAGGACAATGACAGCATCAGGGAAACCATACGGGCCTACCTCGAGATCTCGGGGTATACTGTACAGGAATTTGATCGGGTTTCCGGAGTTTTGGAGGCTTTTGATTTCAAACCGCCGGAACTCTGTATCCTTGATGTAATGCTTCCTGATGGAAATGGTTTTGAACTTGCCAAGAAAATCCGGTCGCAAAGACCTGGCGTAGCTTTTTTGTTTCTTACTGCAAGGGAATCGGAAAGTGATAGGATAACAGGTTTGGAACTCGGTGCCGAAGACTATATAGTAAAACCCTTTTCTCCGAGAGAGTTGGTATTGAGGGTACAACTTATTCTTCGTCGAGTCGAAAAGGATGGTCAGGCAAATGGCAAGATACCTACTGTGCAAACAGTGAAATTCTGGAAAACAGAAGGCCATTTGCTTGCAATTGACAGTGCTTCCCATGAAGTTTTTCTTGATGGAGCCCCGGTTCACCTGACTGCCGTGGAATGGAAGATCCTTTCCTGGTTGGCTGATAAGTCAGGCATCCTTGTGAGCAGAGAGCGTATTCTTGGGGAATGCCTTGATTATTCCCATGATGGTTCTGAGAGAACGGTCAATACTCATCTCAAGAATTTACGGGCAAAGCTAGGTGGGTTGGGTTGGATAGAGACCATTCGGGGTTTTGGATACAAATTCATTGGGGAACCAAATGAAGGACCTGAAACACTATGATACGACAAAAAATTTCACGCTTTAGAACTCTATTGCAAGGCCTGACTGCAAGAATGTTAGGCCTTGTCCTTCTTTCCCTCTTATTGTTTTCCATCATTCTTTCCCTTCTCTTGTATTTTGGAAGTGGAAGGATATTGGAATCTTGGCATACGTCCGAAACGCAAGCTCTTCATGGTTTTATCAATGATAGGCTTTCAGAGGTTGCCTTGACGTTGGAGAAAGAAGGCAAGCAAGCTGCTCGCCTAGATATAGAAACAGCCTTGGAAGGGTTGCCTTACAATCCTTCTTTGCTGGTAGTTTCTTCCCCAAGTGGTGAAATCCTTTACTATTTCAAAAAAGGGGAAGGAGCAGGGATGGGCAGGAATTTCCTGCAGAATATGATGATGGATTCAAAGGAGTGGTTTGAAATAAAACTTTCTGATGGGACACTTGCCCTCCGTTATAGTACAGTGATGCCTTCCTTCACGGAATTGGATTCAAACAGAATACTTCTTCGTACGGCACAATGGTTATTGGTTTGGGGCTCCTTGTTGGCAGCCTTGATGGCCTTTCTTTTTGCCTGGTTCTTTTCGCGACCTTTGAAAAAGCAAGCTTCCTCCTTGGTCAATACCCTGGAACGAATGGCAGAAGGAGATCGCAATGTTTCGATACCAACCTGTCCTGTGGTGGAATTCCGCCATATCAGTGAGGCTTCGGGAATCCTGCAGGAGAATCTCATACAGGAAGAAGGACTGAGAAGACAATGGGCTGCCGATGTTGCCCATGACCTTCGAACCCCGATTACCGTGGTACGAGGACAATTGGAAGCTATGATAGACGGTATTTTCATTCCAGATGAGAACCGTCTCAATCGCTTGCTATCTGAGACCGGAAAACTAGAAACTTTGGTGCAGAGTCTTTCCCTACTTACCAAAATTGAATCCCCGGGATTTCAACCAAATGCAAAATCAATACAACTCAGCTCTTTTTTTAGCCATTTGGCAGGCCAGTTCGATGAAGAGGCAAGAAAAGCTGGCATTTCTCTATCTCTTGCCGTTCCAGGCGGTACTATTGTCGCTGACCCTGATCTTTTGGAACGGGTAGGGGTGAATCTCGTTTCCAATGCATTGCGTTATGGCGAAAAGGGAATTCTGAAGCTTTCTGTGCAGGGTGAGGAACGACAGGAAGGTTTTCTACCAAAATCCTTTACTGTTGAAAACGATGGTATCATCGATGAGGACATTCTTCCCAGAATATTTGATCGTCTATTTCGTTCGGACAGAGCAAGGGAAACAGAAGGGAGTGGATTGGGGTTGTCGATTGTAAAGGCAATCGTGGAGGCTCATGGCTGGACGATTGATGTCCAGATTGATGTAGGGAAACACAAGACCCTATTTATCATTTCCTTTACCTAATCTTTACTATGTTCGTCAATCAACTCCATGTTTTGATGCAAAAATAACTGTATCAAGAGATTTGGAGGTTCGGATGAATAAAAGGTTATTGGCGTTGGTCGTATTGGTTTTGCTTGCCTCAGGTTTGTTTGCTTCGACGGAATTGAAAGGAAGCGACTATGTTCGATTAGGAAAAACAGGGACATTGGTAGGTACTCTTTCCCTTTCTGATGGTGAATGGTTTCTTACCACATTTGATTCCCAAAAATATTCATTGCATTTGGGGAACTATGAAATCATATATCCCAAGGGTATCGAGCTTTCTTCAGGAGCTCAGGCAAAGGTGACTGGATTTTTGTACGAGAATGATTTCTCAGTCATTGCCGTGGATTCAAATGGGAAAAGTTGGCAGTTCAGGAATATCGATGGACGTCCACTTTGGTCAGGCCAAGGTAATCGCCAAAATGCAAAAGAGCCAGTATAAGTTGACAGGATGCATGTAATCAATGAAATATCATTGGTTTCCAAAGGATGAAAAAAATCGTATTAGGACTGGAAAATATTAACGGAGCCATTACTGGCTCCGCTACGTTTCTGAATCATGAAATATTAACTTTTAAAGAATCGAGGACTAATACCTGTTTCTTGAAAAATCGTTTCTGGGTTTTGCAATTGCTTCGTTAACACGAAGGTTGCGTCCATCAATTTCTTTTCCGTCAAGCTGGGAGATAGCTGCATCAGCTGCAGAATCCTCTTCCATCTCTACAAAACCAAACCCCTTGGGGCGACGGGTCTCACGATCCATGATAATAGTTGCACTGAGTACGTTACCGTATTGGGTAAAAATGTCTCTGAGATCGTCTTCGGTCGTGTTGTAACTCATGTTACCAACGTAAATTTTCTTTGCCATAAAAGCATCCTTTACAAGCCTAGGCTTGTTTGTTACATATATTGCTTTTAGTTTGGGCTGTCTTGAACTTTTACCTGTTTGCGGAAGCGATTCAGAAACGCACGCTTACATACTTACTTAAAAAGGGTAACGAACGAGTTGCAACACAATAATCTAAAGCTCCTAAAGAATACTGCTTTGTAGAGATAATGTATAGTGGTATGCAAATAAAATAACAAAATGTAGATAAATATGAAAATAATAAAAAAGATTTTCTAAATCCGAAATATCTGACAATCAGCGTTAAAATAGTGACTTTTCCAGTTATTTCTTTTTCAGATAATTTCTTATGAAAGTTTGCAACGCCATTTTAATTAAAATTTGAGTTGCATGTACTCCTGCAATTTATTGATTCTTATTGTTTTCCAACATCTTTTTGTATTTTGCTTTCTGTTCATACATTGCATTATCCGCTTTGGCAAAGGCAGTGAAAATTGAGAGATCCTGTTTGAATTGGTAATTTGTGAATCCATAGGCAAGGTCAATGGGGATGAGGCATTCCGTGTTGCGTTCAATAATTATTTCCATCAAATTCGATAGAAGTCGTTTGGCTTCATTATCTGGTAGAGGCTTACAGATTACGCAGAACTCATCGCCTCCTATGCGGAAAGTGAAACCATAATCAAGGAAAATGCTTTCGATAATCTTTGCCGTATCAAACAGAAGGGTATCACCAGCCTTATGTCCATGGAAATCATTGGTTTTTTTCAGGTTGTTCAGGTCAAATACAAAAATAGTGGCATTCTTGGTTGCCATGTTTTGCATTTCCCTTTCGAAGCCTTCCCTGTTCCTGACTTGCGTCTGATTGTCAAATTCAAAGGTAAGTTCAAGGGTGAAAATATAAAACAAGAGAAGGGTCATTGAAATCCCCCCCCAGAGTGTAAGGATTTCGGGCTTGGCAATTTGGATCAAGGAAGTTCCCAAAGGAAGCAGGATTATCAAGAAAAGATAGATTTGGTCCAATTTGTCAAAGGTGTATCGTGATTGCAATATCCAAAAGACATCCAGGCCAAAATAAAGAAGGCAGAGTATTGTCGTAAACAGGAAAAAAGGACCTCTCATGTATTCATTGTTTGCATTTACGTAATACAACCATCCCGTCTGGAAACTCAGTACGCTGAGAATGCAATTTATGATAATTGGCAATCTCAGAAGTTTTTTTATCAAGGGAGATAATTCTTTGGTCAGGACAAAATACAATATAAAATAAGGTACTGCAGGGCTCAGTGAAAAACCTATGGTATTCATCAATCTATGTAAGATTACAAAGGAATATTGATTTTTTTCAACAAAAATGAATGAAAATATTTCTGTGAGAAGCAAGACAATCGTTGTGAGCGAAGTATATACATAGTATTTATTTCGAGGATTTTGCAGTCGATGCCGATTTGCCATGTTGATGGTAAACAGAAGTGGAATTATGGAAAATAAATCAAGGATCAGGTTTGGTGGCATTGTCATAATCCCTCTCCTTTCTTAAGGTAAGGACTGCTATGAACAGTATCATAAAACAATCAATTTGAAAGTAAACGTTCGACAATTATAGTAGACCTATGTGCAAGATATGTAAATAATTCCTGTAAAAGAAGTGTAAAAAATAGCTAATTATTTTCATGTAAGGAATTGATAGTTGGAAATACTATTTTGATTTACCCAAAAAACGCTAAGGGGCCCTAAAACGTACTGGTATCATTCATTGTGTGTCGAAGCATAAAAGCAAAGGAAGATTCCTGATAAAAACAAAACTTCCTTTGTTTTTCTGTATCGTATCTTAGACTTCTTTTCCCAATTGTTCTATCAATGCAATCAAGGAATCCAGTTTTTGATGATTGATCAAGGGATTCAACAAAGTGAATTTAAGGAAGGTCTTTTCTGCATACACTGTTTGTCCGATAACCACACCTTTGTCCAGGAGTAGGCTTCTCCTGATTTTCTTGTTGGTGTCACAGGAAGCACGTAATCTGAATACAACCGAACTTATTTCAGGCTTGGTTGCAACCTCAAAGGCTGGATTATCAGATAGTTTCTCATAGAGATACGTTGCATTTTCTATGCATGTATCAATTATTTGGCCGTAGCCGTCTTTTCCCCGTGTCTGGAAAGCCATCCACACTTTCAGGGCATCAAAACGTCTGGTTGTCTGCATGGATTTTCCAACGAGGTTTGTATACCCGTCTTCCTCATCCTCTTCACGATTAAGGTAATCGGCATGCAGGGAAAAAGCTTCTAGAGTGCTTCCATCCTTCACCAGAAAAGCCCCGCAACTGATAGGAAGCAAGAACATCTTGTGAAAATCAATGGTAAGGGAGTCACATAGCCCAAGAGGTCCCAGACGGGAAGCATAGGTTTGTGAAAGGATGAGACCGCTACCATAGGCTGCATCAGCATGGAGCCATAGATTATACCGCTTGCAGATGTCATTGATTTTTTCAATAGGATCAATGCTGCCAAAATCAGTGGTTCCAATGGTCGCGACGACACATAGGGGCAACAGACCTTGTTTCATATCAACTTGAATAAGATTTTCAAGCGCTTTTGCATCCATCTTGCAAGCTGAATCAACAGGGACTTTGACGACGGCGTTATATCCAAGGCCCAGAAGATGAGCACTTTTTTCCATGGAAAAATGGGAGATTTCTGAAGTATAGATCCTGAATTTTCCATAGCAAGGGGGGAGTCCGTCTTTCTTGACATCATGGTGAAGCTTTGTACTGCAATACCAATCCCTCGCCAGGGTGATTCCACTCAGGTTGGATTGGCTTCCTCCTGAAGTAAAAACGCCATCACTATTGCCATCGAATCCATAGAGTCCGGCCAGTTGGGAAATTGTAGCAATTTCAATCTCGGTTGCGATGGGGGATTGGTCCCAGGAATCCATGGACTGATTGAACGTAGATAGTATGAGCTCAGAAGCAATGCTTTCCAAAAGGGCAGGGCTATGCAAATGAGCCATGTAGCTGTCAGAAGAAGTTCTCAGAAGGTTGGGCAATATCGTTTTCGATACTTGTTGCAATACAGCCTCAAACCCCAAGCCTTTTTCGGGGAGCAAGGTTTGGGATTGAAGCAAATCCTTGAGTTCTTGTGGAGTTTTTCCTGAATAAGCTTTCGAATCCCCCAGAGAGCCAAGAATAGCCATGATGGTATGTTCCATCATGGTTTGATAATTTGCCTTGTCCTTCTTTTCTGATGTAAGAAAAAAAGTTTCGGTCTCAGTTTGTTGCATCAGCATCTACCTTTCGAATGACTGTTTCCAAAATATCGAGCATGATATGTATTTCTTCTGGTGAAACATTGAGGGCACAAAGGCATCGCATGACCGAGCCGTATCGACCACCTTTTTCCATAATAAGATGGTTGTTGAAGCATTCATGCTGTACTTGGGCTGCAATATCGCCTGAGGCTGGGTATGAACCCAATGCATCTGCTTCTCCCTTGGGATCGATGAACTCAAAACCAAGCATCAGCCCCTTGGCTCGTACGTCGCCAAGAATGGATACTTCTTTCTTGAGGGCAAGCAGACGATTTTCGATGATTGCACCTTTTTCCAAGACTTCTTGCAAGAATTCTGGCTGGGAAACGCGTTCCATGACAACAGTACCTGCAGCCATGGCCAGTTGGTTTCCCCTGAACGTACCGGCATGGGCACCAGGTTGCCAAAGGTCCAGATCCTTGTTATAGATCACCACAGCCATCGGTTGGGAGCCTCCGATAGCCTTGGAAGATAAAATGACATCAGGTACGATGTTTGCATATTCAAAGGCAAAGAATTTTCCTGAACGGCCAATACCACACTGAATTTCATCAACGATCATGGGAATTCCCAGTTCCTTGGTAACTCTTCGCACGGTTTGCAGGAATTTGATGGGGGCGGGGATGACCCCTCCTTCACCTTGTATGGTTTCAAGGATAACTGCGGCCGGTTTGGTTATGCCGCTTTCAGGATCTTTCAGGACGCGTTCAAAATATGCACAAATTGCATCGGTCCCTGCTTCTCCCCCAAGACCAAACGGGCATCTGTAGGAATAGGGATATGGCATGAAATGTACGTCGGGCATCAGGGCATTGACTTTCTGTTTGGCACTGAGATTTCCTGTGAGAGCAAGAGCTCCATGGCCCATGCCGTGATAGGCTCCCGTGAATGCAATGACGGAGGATCGTCCTGTAGCTGTTTTGCAGAGCTTGATAGCTGCATCGACAGCATCTGTTCCGGAAGGGCTGCAAAATTGTATTTTTGCATTGTTTTTCAATTCATCTGGCAATAGATTCAGGAGGGTATGAACAAATCTGTCTTTTACAGGAGTTGTTAAATCCAATGTATGAAGAGGTGCATCATTGGTAAGGAGAGTAATCATTGATTGATTGACTTCGGGATCATTATGACCAAGGGCCAGGGTGCCGGCACCACAAAGGAAATCCAGATATTTATTTCCTTCAACGTCTTCAAGATAAGAGCCTTTGGCGCTTTTAATGGCAAATGGGAACTTTCTCGGATAGCTTCTTGAGTTGGATTCAGTTTCATTTTGGCGATCAAGATAATACTTGTTCGACTGTTTGTATAAAATTTCGTTCATTCCCTGTTCCTTTCTATTCCATAAAAATTTTTGTACTAGATATTGTCATCTAGCCCTTTAATATTAAGTCTTTCCAATGCATTTCCATATCTAAACAATAAATATAGTGCCGTCAAATACATTGGATTGTTGCAAAATTGAAAAAACTTTTCAACGCACGAAAAAAAATAATAACGACTAATGAGGGGTTGTACTAGTGATTGGCCGAATAATTTTAAGAATAATCATTTTGTCGATACGCCGCGTGAATGATAGCATACATATAGCTATATAAATATACTAAAAGAGAAAGTAATGACTATGTTGAGAAAGATAAGGGAATGTGTTTTTTGAAGATTACTTTCAATAATTATATTCTAAATGCTACTGAAAACCTAAAGGTATGGGGTAATAGAATTGCTTTGGAAAATCATATTTATATAATGATGTCACCGTTTCGTAGAATTTGCAGGATTGGGTAGTTCACTGAAAAACGAGTTCCTTTGAATTACCTTTTCAGCAAAAAATGCATATCTCCAGTTAAAGACGCTCATACTTTTTTAATGATATCCTTACAGATTTTCGGTAGAACTTACTGGTCAATCGATGCAAGATGTTGATGAAAAGTGTTCTTACGTCATTAAGTGATGCAACAAAGTGAAGGGTACTATTTTTGATTAAACATGTCTTTTTTGATTTGGGTCTTACGTTGATAAAAAACAATCTTCCTGAAAGTTTCCATTCTTGTATTGAGCGGGCTGGATATACTTTTTCCTTGGAAGACGTGAAGCTTGCCTACCATTTGGCAAATAAAGAATATATGAAAAACCATCCCGGAAAATTAGGGAATAAATCAGAAAATTCCTTGAGTGGATATCTTTCAGCCATTGCAAAATTCTTGCAAGGAGTTTCCCTGGATCAAACGTTTTTCAAGGAACATCTTTCTGATTTTCGTTCCGTTTCCTGGGTTCCCTATACCTGGACATTCCCGACATTGAAAGTATTGCAGGATCAAGGCATTGATGTCGGCTTGATATCAAACTGGGATTTTGGTTGTCGTACCATCCTTTCCCAAACAAAATTGGATATGTTTCTCGACCCGATTGTTATCTCAAGTGAAGTGCAGATTGAAAAGCCAGATAAAAGAATTTTCGAACATGCCATCAAATGCAAAGATTGGAAGAGTGAAGAATGCCTGTATGTCGGGGATAATTATTATGATGACGTTCTTGGTGCTGCCCAGATAGGTATGCACAGTTGCCTCCTCAATTTCGTTGGGATTGCAGGTATTGAAGAACTGAATCATCCCTATATCCTTTCATCGATTCAAACTATTCCTTCGCTTATTGGGCAAGGGATATTTGATCATGATCATGTCTTATGAAAATCTCATGTAATGAGAGAAGAAATTCAGTTAGGAGTTCTAGATGAAAAAGTTATTGATAGTAGTTTGCTTGTTTGCCCTGGCAATCTCTTCCCTCACTGCAACAGGAGTGAAGGAAGTGAAATCCAATGAGGTTACAGTGCCTTCGGTGGTCCGGACCAATATCGGGTCAGAACCAGATAGCCTTGATCCTTGGAAATCGGCTGCCACCGATACCGAGGCAATCTTCCATAATGTGTTTGAAGGATTGATGCTTTACGATACGAACGGGAAGATGATTCCTGGGCTGGCAGAAAGTGTCGTTATTTCTCCTGATGGTCTTACCTATACTTTCAAGCTTAGAAAAAACGTCTTGTTTCATAACGATAAACCCTTTAGCAGTGCAGATGTATTATATACCTATAACAATTTGACTGGAATGAGTGGGGAAAAGGCTGTATCGAGCAAATTCGCATTGATCAAGAATATCAATGCCCCTGATGCCTATACGTTTGTAATTACTCTTCTTGAGCCTTCAGCGGCCTTCCTTTCCTTGACTTCAATTTCCATCGTACCGGAAGGGTATATCAACCAAGCCGAACATCCTGTCGGGACTGGTCCCTATCGGTTTGTGGAATATACTCCTGGGCAACGGATTGTCCTGGAACGTAACGATGCCTATTATGACACAAACAGAATGCCCAAGGTCAAGCGAGCAGAAATTTACATCATGACCGATGAGTCCGCAATCGTTTCGGCTTTGCAATCAGGACAGCTTGATTTTGCCTCCATTACGGCTGAGGATGCGAAACAACTCAGCTCTGATTATACTATTTACAACTCTCCCCAGAATATGGTCCAAATCTTTGCCTTGAACAATGAGGATCCAATTTTCTCGGATGTTCGAGTCAGGCAGGCAGTCAATTATGCCTTGAATAAGCAAGATGTAATTGATGGAGTTTTTGGTGGGTATGCAACCAAATTGGATTCGAACTTCAGTCCAGTAATGGGAATGTACTACAATGATACCCTATCCGGTTATTATAAACATGATCTCGCCAAGGCAAAACAATTACTCGTTGAAGCTGGCTACCCGAATGGGTTCAAAATGACCATTACCGTGCCTTCCAATTATCAATCACATATCGATACCGCCCAGATTTTTGCCCAGCAATTAGCTGCCATCGGAATAAAGGCTACCATCCAGCCAGTAGAATGGGCTACTTGGCTGGATCAGGTCTATGCAAAGGCACAATACCAGTCTACCATCATCGGACTTACCGGAAAACTGGATCCTGATTCAGTACTTGGCAGGTATACAACGACCTATCCAAGGAACTTCTTCAAGTTTTCCAACGCCCGTTTCGATGAATTGATTGCAAAGGCAAAAGTCGAGACTAATGATGCCTCAAGGATATCGATGTATAAGGAATGCCAGAAGATCCTTACCGAAAATGCTGCTGCCGTCTACGTTTGTGATCCAAATCTGACCGTCGCTGCCAGAAAAGATTTGAAGGGGTATGTTTTCTATCCAGTCGGGTTCATGGATCTCAGCAAATTGTATTTCGAAGAGTAGAGAAGAAGGTTTTCCAATGATTCTGCCTGGTTTATCCAGGTAGAATCGGAGGATATTCCTGTTCTACCAGGAAGGAGCGCTTTTTCATGAGATATTATGTTCGCAAGATACTTGGTTTTATCGTTACGTTGTTTTTGGTTTCGATAATTACGTTTTTGATTTTTCAGATTCTTCCAGGGGATCCAGCGCTCGTAATTTTGGGAGTAGATGCCGATCCAGTCCAAATTGAAGCCTTGCAAAAGACCATGCATGTGGATGAACCAGCGGTTGAACGATATATTTCTTGGGTCGACAGTGCCTTGCATGGTAATCTTGGTATTTCTTTTCGTTACCAAAAACCTGTATCTAGTATCATTGCAAACTGTTTTTCGGTAACGGCCTTGCTTGCCTTGTTTACCTTGGTCCTTACAATTCTAATCGGATTACCGATAGGTATCTGGCTTGCAAAACAAGACAAAGCCAAGTATATAGTTCCTTTCTCCTTGATTTCTCAGCTAGGGTTATCGATTCCCTCCTTCTGCATGGGTATTTTGTTGATAAGTATTTTTACGGTCAGGCTTCGCTGGTTTCCTTCCCTTGGATTCATTTCCTGGTCCCAAAATCCACTGGCTTGTCTTAAAGGTTTATTCCTTCCTGCTTTTTCCCTCTCCCTTGGAACTTCCTCTGTATTGATTCGTTATCTTAGGGTAAGCATCATCTCGGAACAAAAATTGGACTATGTCCGAACGGCGAGAAGCAAGGGGCTTGATGAGAATACGGTCTTGCGACGCCATGTACTGAGAAACTCATTGATACCGGTAATTACGATATTCGGAATGCTGGTTGCTGACGTCTTGGGAGGAAGTATCATTATCGAGAATGTATTTTCACTTCCGGGAATTGGAAAGCTGATAGCAACTTCCATTGCAACCCGTGATTTGCCTCTCATTCAGGGCTTGGTAATGTATCTAGCCTGTATTGTGGTTGGGTGCAATTTTAGTGTCGACCTGTTGTATTCCATGATTGATCCCCGGATTCGTCTTCTTTAGGAGTTTTCAATGAAGAGCAATTCCCTCATACGAGGATATTTTTCCAATATAAATTTTGCCATAGGTTTTTATATGGTAATGACCGTAGTCGTTTTGATGATCCTGGGGTTTTTCTATTTGCCCTATGATCCCAATGCAATTGATATTGCACATAAATTGCAAGGGGCTACAACTGCCCATATCTTGGGTACTGATCAATTGGGCAGGGACATCTATTCAAGGGTTTTGGTAGGTACCCGGGTTTCTCTGCTCATCGGTATTCTGGTGGTTGGGTTTGGATTTTTGATGGGGACTCCTCTCGGTGCGCTGTCTGGATATTTCGGGGGAAAGACTGATGAAGTTATCATGAAGTTAATCGATACGCAAATGGCTTTTCCTGGAATCTTGCTTGCCTTGATGATTATAGCGGTTTTTGGAACAAGCCTGCAAAATACGGTTCTTGCCTTGGGGCTCATGTCCATTCCTCGTTTTACCAGGATTGCAAGAAGCGGGTTCATGAAATATAGAAATGCTGAATTTGTTCAAGCATCGCGTGCAAGGGGCGCTTCGCATGCTCGTATCCTGGTTTTGCACATCCTTCCCAATATTGTCCCGGAATTGCTAGTGACAGCCTCCCTTGGTTTTGCCAGTGCAGTGATGAGTGAGGCAGGGCTGAGTTATCTAGGTCTGGGCATGCAGCCTCCAAATCCCAGTTTCGGAAAAATGTTGAGTGAAGCCCAAAACTATATTTTGCAAGCATGGTGGTATGTATTGATTCCCTCTGTTGCCATTTCGCTATTGGTCATGGGATTCAATTTGCTTGGGGATGGCCTGCAAACTATAAGCCAGCAATAGGATGTGCATCATGGAAAAGGAAAGAAAAACTATTTTGGAAATTGAGCACCTGCATCTCGATTATCGTATCAAAGAGAGATTTTGCCATGCAGTACAAGATGTATCCCTAACAATACATTCAGGAGAAATCCTTGCCCTTGTTGGGGAATCTGGGTGCGGAAAAACTCAGACAGCCTTAGCTTGTATGGGCTTGCAACCGGAGTCGGCACATATCGGAAAAGGAAAAATCTATTTTGAAGGAAAGGAACTTCTTTCTCAAAGCAAGCAACAATGGAATACCTTGCGAGGGAAGGGGATAGCAATGATTTTCCAGGAACCTATGACAGCCTTGAATCCTTTGGTAAAGGTTGGAAAACAAATCGAGGAAAATGGTCGCAATCATGGATTGGGAAAGATACAAGCGCGGGAATTGACTTTGTCCATGATGGAAAAAGTAGGATTGCCTGATGTCGGGCGTTTATATTCCTGTTATCCTCACCAGTTGTCAGGAGGAATGCGCCAACGGATAATAATTGCCATGGCCTTGATCAATGATCCTCCCTTGCTTATAGCCGATGAACCCACGACCGCCCTGGATGTCACTATCCAAAAACAAATAATGAGCTTGATGAAAACGTTGAATAAGGAATTGGGAACTGCCATAATGCTTATTTCTCATGACCTTGGGATGGTGAGCCATTTATGTGATTATGTGAATATCATGTATGCAGGAACCATCGTAGAAAATGGGCCGGTAAATATGATACTAAATAATCCATTGCATCCGTATACCAAGGGACTTCTGGGTTCAATTCCCAGCTATAGTAAAAAGGATCAAAGGCTTGACTCAATCGCTGGAATTGTACCTTCCCTGGAAAACAGACCTCAGTCTGGGTGCCAGTTTTACAATCGGTGTACACAAAGAATGAGTTTTTGCAAAAACGTAAATCCCCATGCAGTCATGAAAGATGGACATATGGTAGTTTGCCATTTATATCTTGAGGAAGCAGAAAACAATGAGACAAAATGATATTCTGGTGGAATGCAACCAATTGGTGAAAGAATACAAGGGTACAAAGAATAAACCTGTCAGGGCAGTGAGTAATTTTTCATTTTCCATACGACAAGGAGAGACTTTTGGTCTGGTAGGAGAGTCAGGATGTGGAAAATCAACTCTTGGTCAATTGATGGTCCGTCTTCTGGAACCTACCTCGGGTACGGTGCGGTACACCAATTTTCAGGAGGGCAGAGTGAATCGCAAGCAAGAAAAAGCCATGCGAAAAGAAAATCAGATTATCTTTCAGGATCCTTATTCATCAATCAATCCCAGAAAGAGAATTGGATGGCTGGTGGAAGAACCGCTGATGATTCATAAAATTGGAAAGGATGCGCAAGAACGAAAGGAACTGGTATGTTCAATACTCAAGGAGGTAGGTTTGGATGATTCCTATCTGAATCGTTGGCCACGCGAATTGTCAGGAGGACAACGCCAACGGGTTGCGATAGCAATTGCCTTGATACTCAATCCTTCCTTTGTGGTTTGTGACGAAGTGGTTTCTGCCTTGGATGTCTCTGTGCAGGCTCAAGTTCTGAATCTGTTGCAGGATTTGCAAAAGAAATTTGGTTTGACCTATCTATTTATTTCCCATAATCTTCAAGTTGTCTCCTATCTTTCCGACCGTATAGGAGTAATGTATTTGGGTAGTCTGGTTGAGATGGGGAAAACCGAACAAATATATCAGCACTGCTTGCATCCGTACACAAAGGCATTGTTCTCTGCTTCTGTCGATGCGTTTGACCTGGTAAAGGAAGACCTGATTATTTCAGGAGATATTCCCAGTCTCTCAAGATCTCCCTCCGGGTGTCCTTTTCATACAAGATGCATCTCCTGTAGAAAACGTTGCATTGAGGAAAATCCCAGTATGATTGAAGTCTCTCCCGGTCATTTTTGTGCCTGTCATCTTATAAAAGGAATGAATACATGAAAGTTGCCATGATTTCCGATATCCATGTTGATGTTAATAATTCCTATGATATCATTGGTTCTCTTGTCCAATGCCTCAAGGAACACCATCCTCAATTATTAGTGCTGGCGGGGGATATCAGTGGGAATATCAAAATCACTCTGTCGACAGTAGATGCCATTGAATCAAGAAGTGGGGTCCAGGTTCTTTTTGTCCCTGGGAATCATGATCTCTGGAGCGAAAATTTTGCTTTGGCACCGACTGAAGAAATCTATTCTAGATTCTGTGAAGACAGCCATTGTTTATGCAGCCATCCGTTTGCCATCGGGAACACTGTTGTCATCGGCGACATTGGTTGGTATGACTACAGTTTTGGATCCTCCAATTATAACAGGGAAGAATTTTCTCAGATGAAGAGAAATGGAAGAATCTGGCAGGACTCCTTAAAAAATCAATGGACGGCGGATAATATCGCGAAAAATGATTTCTTTTTGCATCGGCTGGAAAAACAAATGATGATGCAACAAAAGGCTAAAAATTTTCTCATGGTTACCCACATGGTACCGATTCGAGAGATGACAGTTCCCGAAGATCAAAAGGATTGGGGATATTTCAATGCTTTTCTCGGAAGCGAAGCGTTGGAAATACTTTATAAGAAGTATCCTGTACGATACGCTTTGTTCGGACATGTCCATTATAGACAGTCATTTGACCGTGACAATATACATTGGTCTTGTCGATGTCTCGGTTATCATCATGAATGGAGATCATCTCATGGCCCTTCAGGTCTTGCCCAAATAGAAAATGCCCTCGAATTCATTGAGATCGAGTAAGGAGCCAATAATGGGGAAGAATTACGTTATATCCGATACTCATTTCTGCTCTGAAAGAATCTTACGTTATGAAAATAGGCCCTTTGCTTCAGTTCGGGAGATGAATTCTGCTCTCATTGCTCGTTGGAATGAAATTGTCAAAAGTGAGGATACCGTGTTTGTCCTTGGGGATTTCTCTGAAGGAGATGAAGAAACCACAAAAGAAATCCTTTCCATGTTGCAAGGAGAAAAAGTACTGGTAATGGGGAACCATGACCAGCAGAGGACTCCTTTGCAATGGCGTACCCTAGGATTCTCTGAGGTATCAAGATGGCCGATACTCTATGAGAATTTTTATATTCTCTCACATGAACCAGTCTATATATGCAATACAATGCCCTATGCAAATATTTTTGGACATGTGCATGGGAATCCGGCATATAAGGATTACTCTTCCCAAAGTTTTTGCGTAAGCGTAGAAAGAATACACTATACTCCCATTCTATTTGAGGATATAAAGCTTGCAATGAGAAACTGATCATACGGATATGGGTAATGATCAGTACTGTTTTGTGAACGGGTCCCTGTGTCAAGATTTCTGAATCCAGTACATGATGCGTTGTTCATTATCGTACAAGAATTTTTTTTACATTTCTTATATCATGCAACACAATTACGTAACGAACACAACCAAAGAGAAGAAGTTGCATGAGTGAAGAGAGACATATCTATTTTGATGAGGACTTGCTTATTGAAGCATATTCCTTGCAAGGAATCATACAGGAATTTCCCAATCACTTCCATTCTTTTTATGTCATTGGATGCATAGAGAATGGATGTCGGCATTTGCAATGCAAGGGAACTGAGTATACCTTGGGACCTGGGAATTTGATTCTTTTCAATCCAGAGGACAACCATACTTGTGCTCCTCTGGGCATAATTCCCCTTGATTACCGTGCCTTGAATATAGATATGCAGGTCCTGGAACACTATGCCTATGAAATTACGGGGAAAACGCTGCACCCCTATTTCACGCAAAACGTAGTAATCGATCCTGATCTTGCCCAGTCCTTATCGAAGCTGTATGACCTCATAGTAGAAAAGGCGCAACGATTGGAAAAGGAAGAGGCTTTATATGTCCTGCTTGAGCAGTTGATCTTGCAGTTCTGCAATGAGAATATGCAATATCCGGTCAAGGATGTTGCAGACTTTCAGAATCTGCAAGATTTTGTGGATATCCATTTTGCAGAGAATATAAGTCTGGACCAACTATCAGGGATTTGTGGCTATTCCAAATCCTATTTAATAAGGAGTTTTACCCGTAAAATGGGAGTATCACCCTACCGATATTTGCAAAATGTCAGGCTTGAGAAGGCAAAAAAAATGCTGCAAGAAGGGAATACGGCTATAACTGCTGCCCTTTCGTGTGGATTTAATGACCAAAGTCATTTTGCAAATACTTTCAAACGATTTATTGGGCTTACTCCAAATCAGTATAGACAGATTTTTCTTAAAAAATAAGTGTCCAAAAAGTTGAGGATCTCATAAGATGATGTCATTGAATGTAGAAAAAATTGTCATGGTGTTTGCCGAAGACCTTCCTCTTGGTCTCATTGCAAATACTGCCGGTGTTTTTGGAATGACTTTGGGGAAAAAATTCCCTGAACTCGTCGATGTCGACGTACAAGACAGTGACGGAAAATTTCATGCAGGAATTACCAATGTACCCATTCCTATTTTGAAAGCTTCGCAGGAGTATCTCAAGGAGATACGAACAATGGTATATAAACAGAATTATGACGATGTTTTTGTTGTAGATTTTTCTGATATTGCACAAGGCGCAAATACCTATTCAGTGTATATTGAGAAAATGTATGCTGTCTCGGAAAAAGATTTGCACTATTTGGGCCTTTGCCTAGGTGGCAACAAAAAGAAAATAAATAAGCTTACGGGAAGTCTTCCTCTTCTCAGATAAATACTACGTATTCAAGGTGTGTATATGCAGGATAAAAAAATAGGGATGCGATTGATATTGTCATTATGTATGCTCCTGTGGGGTAGCATAGGACTTTTTACGAGATATATTGAATTATCGGCATTTGAACTTGCATTTTTTCGTGCATTCCTTGCGCTTCCTGTCCTGGGGATTCTTTCTTTCTTGAGAAAAGGAAAAAACAAGACGGGAGTGAAAATTCTCATACCGTATATTGTAAGTGGCATGGGTATCGGCCTTGCCTGGACGGCCTTATTTCTGGGATACGAGAATACCTCGATATCGACAACAGTGCTTATCTATAATATGTGTCCGGTCTATGTAATGATTCTCTCTCCCTATGTACTGAATGAAAAACTTACCAGGCTTCAATTTTTCTCGATACTAGGTTGTTTCCTTGGTTTGTATTTCCTGATAGATACAAGTATCAAGACCGGACCAAATTCTTTCAAGGGTATTTTTTTCGCCTGTGTTTCAGGAATCATCTATGCCTATATCGTGCTGATGAACAAGAAGATCAATCTTTCGCCTATATTTAGCAAGGTTGATACCGTGTATGGAACTTTCATTCAATTACTTGGGGCCTCCTTGGTTCTCTTGCCGTATCAATTGATGCACGGTTCTTTTTCAAGGGTTCTGCATCTTGCAGGAGGCCAATTGGCTTCGTTGCTCATCTTGAGCATTATTCATACTGGTTTGGCTTATCCGATGTATTTTCTATCTTACAAAAAACTCAAGGCAGTGGAAATTGTTTCCCTGAGTTATCTGGAACCACTGTTTTCAATTTTTCTCAGTGTATTATTCCTTGGGGAAAACCTGGGGAATAGCCAGATAATCGGAGGAGTTCTTATATTGACGCTGACCTATGTGAATGAGTATCGAACCAGTGTATTGGCAACACGGAACCTTGGAACAACAAAATAATAATGACAACGAGCAAAACTGACATTTGAAGAAGTCAGAACTTTCTTTCATTGTTTAGGGAATAAGGAATTTTTTATGCAGAAATATTGGTTGAACACCCCTCGACTTTCTTTTTCAATCTGGACAGAAGATTTATATGAATATGCTTTTGCCTTATGGGGAAACCCTCTGGTAACTCGATATCTTTGTGCGACCGGTTGCTTCCTTGAAGAAGAAATCCGTACCCGATTGAATACAGAAATCTTCAATAAAGAGACCTACGGAGTGCAATATTGGCCAATTTTCTTGCAAGGGACTTCACAGTTCATCGGAAGTTGTGGATTACGTCCATATACCAAGGATTCAGGGGCTTTTGAGTTCGGATTCTATCTGCTTCCTCAGTTTCATCATATGGGATATGCCCAAGAGGCTTCCCAAGCAGTTTTTACCTATGCTTTTTCCACTTTGCATGCAAAAGCCTTGTATTGTGGTCATCATAGTGATAATGCAGCTTCAAGAACTTGTATCCTCAGGCTTGGATTCAAGAAAATAGGTGAAAAGTTATATCCTCCCACAGGATTGTTGCATCCCTTGTATCGATTGAATAATGCAGAAAACTGAACTTTGGAGTGAACCTTGCCCAGTTCTCCAAATCGATTCATTCTTTCAAAAAAGGGTGATGCAACTTTTGCTATAGTGTTTCCAAGATTTTTTGTACTGCCTTATCATGATCACCAAGCATGGTGAAACACGCATTGCAAGCAATATCCAAGGAAGCTTGATTGTTCTCCAGAAAAGGTTCTCGTACTTTGGATTCGAAGATGCTTTCCAGGTTTCTGGCCAGCTTGGCTATTGCTTCCCTTGCTTGAGGTGATCCCTCCATGACCAATTTTGTAAGGTCGATGCGTTGTTTGGAGAAAGCATAGGATTGGGTTATCGAGGCAAAAGGATTGGAAGCAAATTGTGTTTCTGAAAGGGTAAAAGGAATAAAGGGATGATAGATGGGCAAGGGCGAACCAGTAAGCCAAACCAAAAATGCTGTATCTCTATATTCCACGATCATTGAAGAGGTGGTTTGCGATGCAACCAAGCCTTTGGCATCAAGGCAGATTGATTGCATTGAATGTTCAAGGGTTCCTGCAGATCCTTTATTGGAAACAAGAATATCGCGAAGGCCTTTCCAGGAAGCTTCCACTTGGGTCAACTGGGAAGTGGTGAAACGTTGGCGTTCATTGCCTTTGGTAAATAATAGATGCAAAGGACTTGCATGGCTATGCTTGAAATTGCAATGTTTTGCCAAGGTTCGTGTATCTGCATCCTGATAATCGGTACCGATCGTATACCCATTGGAAATCGAAGCATAGGAATCGATCTTTTTAAGGGCCCAGCGCTTATTTGCTGTTTCCAGAATATAGGTTTGCTGAGGGTCTTGTATCAAAAACGAATTATGATAACTCAAGTGACCTGAATAACTTGCATTTCCACCTTGGCCATATTTGGTTATGAGATCAATAATTATTGAAACAGCTTCCATTGAGTTTGCACTGTTATGCAAGGCAAGACGAAGAATATCCATACCTAGCAATCCATTGTGATCAACGGCAGAGCGAGAGAAGACAGCCTCATTACCAATGGCTACGCCGCATTCATTTATGCCCATTTCCGCTCCCCACATCCAGGAAGGGCGACTGATCAAGGCCTTGAAGGGGGAGGCGTACATACTTGCTGCTTTTTGAAGCAACTGGTATTGCTTGTCTTCATAGTATGCCTTGTGTTCTGGGTGAGTCGCGTTGGTAAGTCCTTCCGTTCCCGTGCAATACAAAAGTAGTTGGGGTTCTCCTGGATCCCTATCTGAATTCTTTGCAAAAAACCGTACATCCTTCTCAATTCTTACCATTGTGTCACACATGCTAGCCTCTTTTGATTCATAGTAATATTCTAGGATTTGAACTGCAAGGAATTTATCTCTTGTATGAAACAATTCTTTGTGCCAATCCCTTCTTTTGCCCAGTGGTTTCATTTTAAGGAACATGATATTCTTCAGCAGAAGAATGAATAGGAAGCAGGTGCATGAGTAAAAAATCAAAGAATATGATCTCTTTTTCTCCAGATACCACGGTTGAGCAGGTTACTGAAGCCTTGGAAGCAGGTTTGGATATACATACAAGAAATGGCAGGGAAGAGACACTTCTCATGGTTGCCCTTCAACATAATGTAACTTGCGAAATCCTTGATATGCTTATGCAATTAGATCCAGATTTTTCCGCTAAAGATGAAGAAGATAGGACCTTGCTTATGATCGCCGCACAGTACAACGAACATCCCCAGATCATTTCCCTCTTGTTGGAACGAGGTGCAATAGTGGAAGAAAAAGATGGTTGGGGCGCCACTGCTTTCATGTATGCTGCAGCTTTCAACACGCAAAAGGAAGTATTGTCGATTTTATTGCAAAATGGGGCTGCAATAAATGATAAAGACGATGCAGATAGGACTCCACTCATATACGCATCTGAATCATCCATGCAACCTGAGATAGTACGTTTATTGCTCCAGATGGGAGCCGATTGTTCTTTGCAGGACTGCGAAGGTAAAACTGCCTATATGTATGCCATGATAAATCCTGCTTTACAGGATAATGCCGATTTATTGGTTTCCTTGCAAAGGACCGAAACTGGAATCTAGAATTTTGGATGTACACAGAAGAGTCTTATATCTTTCTGTCCAAGTAATTCTTCTCTCTATCATAATAACCTTGTGTGTTTTCTTATTATTTTTCAGAATGCTGTTTAAATGAAAACAAAGATTTAGATTTATTTATTTACTTGTAGGGTAAAATAGGGAAGTATAAGGTTATCAAGATAAAGGGAAGTCTGTGTAATGGATACATTCATGCTGGATAGAAAAATACAACTGTTTATCTCGACGGTCGAAGAGGGGAGTTTCTCTGCAGCTGCTTCCCTGTTCCAGATTTCACAATCAGCGGTAAGCCAACAGATACGTTTATTGGAAAGTGAACTTGATGTCTTGTTGTTTGATAGGAACGGATATAGACCTGTACTTACCAAGGTTGGACAATGTTTTTATAAACATTGCAAAGTAATCTATGAAGCGTGCATAGAAGCAGAAAGACAAGTTAGGTTGCTTGCAACTGAGAATCAAGATTGTAGATTACGATTAGGTGTTACTGGACCTATGGAAGAACATGACTTACCGAAAATAGCGGAAATATTTAAAAAGCAAGCCCCCAAAGTAATGCTTGATATCAAGAAAATTACCTTTGGAAATGGATATAAAGGGCTGAAAGAAGGAATTTTGGATGTAGCGTTTGGCATTGCAAACGATTTCAAGGACAAGGATGGCATTCGCACCGTAGTGCTTATGAAGCATAGGATTTGTGTCGTCTGTTCCCTACAACATCCTTGGGCAAAAAAATCCATGATTCAGGCGAGTGAACTTGCAGATCAAGATATAATCTCTCTTTCAAAGAATGTAGGCAGTCAGTTTTATTTGGATTTTCTCAAAGCCTTTGAAAAAGATGGAATAGTTCCCCATATAATAAAAGAAGTCGATAGCCTTGAAGAAATGCTCCTTGCTGTCCGACTTAATCAAGGAATTGCCTTGACATCCAGAGAAGTCATTACTCCTGATAAAACTATCTGTATGTTGGATGTTGCCAAAACCCATCACCATGCAGAGTTTTGTCTTGCCTATCGTAAGGGAAATCAAAACCCATGCCTACCATTGTTTATTGATGAAGTTATTTCCTATTATAAGAAACCATAAGTATTTCTTATGCTCTTCATAAGATTAATCGCTCTATTTTTATCTATATAAAATAGGTATATTAGAACTAGATCTTGGAGGTCAAATTATGAAGAACATAATTATTACTGGTTCAGATGGAAATTTCGGTAGTCGCGTCGTAAGAGAAATCGTTAAACTTGTAGATAAGAAAAACCTAATTCTCACGGCCCCTATCGAGAAAGGAATAGAAGGGTATTTGAAGGAAGGTTTTGATGCCAGGGTTGCAAACTTCAACCATGAGGAAGGTCTTGAAAAGGCTTTTGCCGGTGGCGACGTCATGCTGATCATTTCAGCTCCCTTTGTAGGTGAAAAAAGACAGAATGCGCATAAGAGAGCAATTGAGGCAGCCAAGGCGGCGGGAGTGAAGAAGATCGTCTATACCTCGTTGGTGAACGCAAGAGACCCCCAGAATCCCAGTATTGAGAAGCTCGATCATGCCTTTACCGAAGAATATCTTGAAAAAAGTGGGCTTGATTATATTTTCTTGAGAAATTCCCAGTATGCAGAGGCCATGGTTACCAGTTTCTTGACTTCCAACGGAGTTATGACCAGTTGTCAGGGAGAAGGTAAAATGGCGTATATCTCCCGGCAGGATTGTGCAATTGCCGCAGCCTATGCACTTTTGAAGACTGATTTGCATAAGGCGGTCTTGAATATCAATGGACCTGAGTTGTTGACTCTTGCCGAATTTGTCTCAAAGGGAAACAAGGAAACAGGAATGAACGTTACTCTCAATAATACTACTGATGAAGCTATGTATGCAGCCTTTGATGCAATGGGAGTACCCAGGACAACTGATGGTAATTTCAAGAAAGATTCCCCGGCTCCGTTTTCAAGTGATGGAATGGTCACCTTCGCCCAAGCCATACGTTTGGGGAAAATGAATTCCTTCACTGACGATTTTGAAAAACTGACCGGGAATAAACCGAGAACCGTTTCCTTTATGTTTGCACATAAGGACGATTACCAGATTGGAAGCAGAAATTCAGTGGATGCTTGATTCTATAGAACTATAGAACTCAATAATAGGCTATTGGTTGCCAGGTGAAAATGGTAGGCTGATAGCTTATTGTTTTCTATGGTATGCCTACGTAATAATTGTATGGAAAAAAGACATTGCATTATGTAGAATGGAGCAGAAAAGGATATTGAAATGAACCATACAGAAACTCAAGAAAGCAGTGGTGAAGGAAAACAAACAATATTGGTCAGTGCCTGTCTCTTGGGTATATGCTGCCGTTATGACGGTACGGATAAGACCAATGAGAACGTATGCACCCTTAAAAAACAGTATCACCTGGTTCCTGTTTGCCCGGAAGTGTATGGAGGTTTGGCTACACCTCGGGAACCCTCGGAACGCAAGGATGGACTTGTTGTTTCCCGTTCCGGAATTGATGTTACCCTTCCGTTTGAAAAAGGAGCCCAGGCTTGTCTCAAACTGGCCAAGCTCTTGGATTGCAAGTTTGCCATACTCAAGGAAAGAAGTCCTTCCTGTGGACATGGAGAAATCTATGATGGTAGTTTCTCGGGAAAAGTCATTGCAGGTAATGGCGTATGTGCCGAGCTTTTGCTGGAGCATGACATCCGAATTCTTGGAGAGACAGAAATAGGGGATGATCCTTTTTTCATAGAATGAAAATAGCTGTTTTTACATAATTTTAAGTTTCTTGGCGTGTCACAAAAGATCAAATTCCTTGGATTGCCTATATTCCTGGGCTCCGCTAGTATTAAAAGAACAAGGGAATCGAGCATCTTCTCAAGCATGATTCCCGGCAAATTCTACGAGGAGTCAACTATGGATAATCCTGTTGGAGACGGAAAAGTACGTATTGCTGCCCATAGGGGAAGTTGGGGAGGGAGTATATTTCCCAACACTATTTCAGCTTTTGAGAATGCCTTGGTCCAAGGCGCTGATATCATTGAGATGGATGTAGTAAAATCAAGGGATGATCAATTCTTTGTTCTCAATGATGAACAAATACCTTCTGTCTTGGATCTTGATCAGGATATTTTTTCAATGACTGCAGAACAGATGAAAAACACCCATTACCTGAGTTATACGTTCAGAAAGCCCCAAAAAGAGTGTATAAATTCTTTGGATGCTGTCTTGGAACATTTCAAGGGACGATGCTTGATCAATCTTGATAGATCCTGGAATTTCTGGCCAGAACTTTTTCCCGTTCTCAAGGATCATGCAATGTTTGATCAAATTATTCTAAAATCGCCTCCTGTCGCAACTCAGTTGCAATATCTTGAAAATTTTGGTCTGCATCAAATGTATATGCCGATTATAAAAAGGCCGGAAGACAGGGAACTGGCCAATCAATATAACGTAAACAAGGTAGCAGTGGAAATCGTGTTTAACTCAGAGCAAAGTGCTGTGGTCGCTCCCTCTTTTTTGCATTCCCTCCAGAAAGAAGGTTTGGCTCTATGGGTAAATACCCTGACTTTGACCGACGATATCAATCTATGTGCAGGACATGACGACCGTAGTGCCATTGCAGAGGGGCAGGAAAAACACTGGGGGTGGCTTCTGGACCGAGGATTTACCATTTTCCAGAGTGATTGGCCTCTTTTGCTTCGCACCTATTTGCAGGAAAGAAAGAAAAGCCAATGAAAAGTTATTTTCTTGATGATTAAGGAAAATACTTGTTTTCTGATTTGGTGAGACAATTGCAAAATTTCAATAGGGTATGGGAAATGATTGCAATTGTCTTATTGAACAACTATGCAGCTAAAACCAAAAAAAATGTAAAGATTCCTTCAAACTTTGAATTGAATAAGCAAAACGGCATAAAACTTACTTGATAAAACGACACGCATGTCGTTTAATAAGCGACAATAGTGTCGTTTATATAGGTGGTAGATATGCTTACAAAAGGTGATTGCACCAGAGAACAAATCAAGAAAGTGGCGAAACAATTATTTGCCCAAAAAGGATACTGTTTGGTTACCATGCAAGATATGTGCGAGGCAACACATATGAGTAGAGGTGGGTTATATCGTCATTTTGGTTCAACGAAAGAGATATTTATTGAACTGCTTATTGATGATCGAGATTCGAGTAGTGAGGAATTGTCTGAAGCTCTTTCAAAAAATATTGATGCAGTTTTGTTGTTTGATGGCTTTCTGGAAAAACAGAGAGAAGCTTTCCTTGCAAAAGACAATGGTTTTTACTATGCAATTCATGAGTTTTCCTTTACGGAACCTGATCAAAATGTGTTCCTTCAAGAACGATTCAAAGCTGGTGCTGAGATGCTCTCCTCATTGCTGACCTATGGGTATGAACAAGGTGTTTTTTCGGTACAAGATAGTGAAACGCTTGCCATTCATCTTCTATATTTCTTTGATAATGTAATTGCAACGGCACCTGTGTTGGGATTTTTAAAAACGCAGTTTGAGGACCAATTGAAATTGGTAAGAAATATGGTGGTAAAGCATGGCTGAAAGTACGTTCAACCCAATTGACCAAGAATACAGATGTTTTATTATTTCTCGCGGATGGCTCCCACTGGCTATTCAGTGTCGGTAGATCTTGATGTGACAATACTTAGGGAAACTGCGAAGAAGGAAGGGATAAATTTTTTTCCTTGCTATCTCTATCTGTCAACTTTGATTTGCAATAGATATCAGGAATTCAGGATTGCCTATAAAGATGATATTCTCGGCTATTGGGATACTCTTACCCCAATGTATGCCCTTTTCCATCCGGATGATACTACTATATCGTTGATATGGACTTCCTTTGATGCAAGCTTTACGAAGTTCTACAAGAATTATTTACAGGATACTGAACGATATGCAGGTGTTCATGGAGTCCTAGGAAAGCCAGATCCTCCTGTCAATAGTTATACAGTATCGACTTTGCCTTGGGTCTCCTTCAAGTCCTTTTCCTTGCAGACCCAGAATCCTACATATTTTTTCCCTTCCATTGAAGCCGGAAAATATTACAAGAAGGATGGTAAATTGCTCATGCCACTTTCCATGACAGTAAGTCATGCAACAACTGATGGATATCACATAGCCAAGTTTCTGGAAGAGTTCCAGCAGGAGGCTGACAATCCGAAACATTGGATGTTCTGTTGATAAGGGAACCTTTGCAGCCAGGATATATAAATCAATGATAAGCCTACATAAAACCACCCTGAATCCAACGGAGGTAATCGTTGATTTTCAGGGTGGACATCCTCACCAGGATGCACTCAAAGCTAATTAACAATACTGAATTTTGACCGGAGTTTGGAACTTCCAGTCATACGGTAAAACCCTGGTTGTCCCGGTAACTGTAATTTCCTGTCTCCAGATTATATCGGCAGAAGATTTTCCGATCATAAGCTCAAAGGTGCCGGGCTCAACAATTCTGTTTATTCCATCAAAAACAAAGGAAAGCATATCTGATGGTATGGTAAACGTTACAATGCTTTTCTTTTTTTGTTGCAAGGAAATCCTGGCAAAACCCTTCAATTCCTTTACCGGACGAACAATTGAGGCAAATGAATCATGCACATAGAGTTGTACAATTTCATCACCTGCACATTTTCCGATATTCGTGACGGTCAAAGAAATATTGATTTCATCCTCAGTCGATAGTTCTTTTTTGTCTATATTGAAATCTCCATAGGAAAAATCGGTGTAACTCAAACCATAGCCAAATGGATATAACGCACCGAATTCACGTTGTCTAGGAAATCCCGCTGCCTTTGGCGTATGGTTGTACGCATAGGGAAGGGCCCCTGCGGAACGAGGAAAGGATAATGGAGTCTTGCCACTTGGACAGGCTTTCCCGAACAGCAGATTTGCAAGGGCTTCCCCTCCGCCTTCCCCTGGTAACCAGGTAGCCAAAATGGCCGACGTTTTCTCATTGAATTCTCCCAAGGCATAGGGACGTCCGCTCCCCAAGACAAGAATGACTGGTTTTCCGGTTTCCAGAATGGCTGTAACGAGTTGCTGCTGTACACCTGGCAATGCTAGAGAGGAAACATCAGAACCTTCTCCGACCGTTCCCCGTTGAAATAATCCAACGATATCCCCGACGACCAGCACGACGACATCTGCTTTTTTGGCAACTTCGACTGCTTTGCAAATACGACTGGTATCAGTACTGGGCCTTTCTGTGTTTTTCAAATCCTCCTCAGATACATCTCCAGGGAAGAATACGGCCCGTTCTATCTTGTTTTCATAGATCATGCAACCAGGTTCATATAAAATAGTTGCTGTACCTGACAGTCCCTCAATTGCTGCCTTGATGGTCTTTGCACGAAGGGGAAGGGTATTCTCTGCTCCCTCCAAACCTTGTAGGTGAATGGGAGCTGAGTATCCGTTATACATGGCATATGGATGATTGGCCAAGGGCCCGATCACTGCTATCGTTCCTGTAGGAGAAAGTGGCAGAATGCCATCATTTTTAAGAAGTACAATCGATTTGGTTGCAGCTTCAACGGCAAGGTCATGGCTTACCTGATTATTGAGATGAATATTTTCCACTTCAATATACGGGTTTTCAAAAAGACCTTGGCGGAATTTCTCCATCAGTACATTGCAGACTGCTTCATCCAATTCTGATACTGGAAGTATTCCCTTATGAATGGCTTGCTCCAAACCTGGTTTGAAGGTAGTACTGCCTGGAAGTTCGATATCCATTCCTGCATGAACTGCAAGAGCAGCTGCTTCAGCAAGATTGGAAGCAACCCGGTGGTCATGAAACAACTGACTGGGAGCTTCATAGTCTGCGACGACAAGACCCCTGAAAAGCCAGGTTTCTTTCAAAAGGCCGGTCAGTAAACGACGGGAACTGGAACAAGGCTGACCATCAATATCATGATAAGCAGGCATGATTGCCCCGGGGTTGGCTGCTTTTATTACCATCTCAAAGGGTAGGGCAAACGTATTGAGCATCTCATTCAGTCCCATATGAACAGGAGCATGGTTTCGTCCGCCTTCACTGAACGAATGCCCAAGAAAATGTTTGAGAGTAGCTATTGGTTTGCGCTCAACTCCTTGAAGTCCCTTTACATAGGCAATACCCATGCTTCCTGCAAGATAAGGATCTTCACCAAAAGTCTCTTCTGTTCGTCCCCAACGGGCATCCCGGGCAACATCCAGGACAGGGGCCAAACCTTGATGTATTCCCAGAGAAGACAACTCCTTGTGGATCACCGTAGCAATCCGTTCCACCAAATCGATATCCCAGCTCGAGGCGCTATTGAGACTTGAAGGAAAGATAGTGGCTCCCATGACCATAGCCCCTGTAAGGCACTCCTCATGCAACATCGCCGGGATTCCCAATCGGGTCTTTGTCACCAGAAAATGTTGAATTTCATTGACTCCCTTGGCAATAGAACGAGGATCTTTTGCCTGGGTTCCGAAAGGACGGGTTATTTGCCCTATCCCCAGGCCAAGCACATCAGTTCCTTCCAATTTTGGGCAATCTTGAAAAGAAGAAGTCTCCTTTAGTGAAAAACTTCCGTCTTCTGCTATTTCGAGCCAGGCAGCACAAAGCTGTGCGACCTTTTCTTCCAATGTCATCTTTCCAACGAGTTCAACAGCCCGTTCCCTATTTGTTTGCATAGAGCCAACTCCCTTCACTAAGTATCCGTGTCATCCAGGCGATATGAGATATGAATGTATATCGTACCGATTCCTATAGGATTGAGAGTGGCTGGTAGAATTTCCACCTTCACTTTATTCAATCCTTGAAGAAAACTTTCGCCTATTCCTTTAAGGCACCTAAGGAAATACCTGCGATGATATATTTTGAAAGCATGAAATAAACTACGAATAGAGGCAGGACAGTCAGAGCCAATCCTAGGTAAACTGAACCATATTCTGTTTTATAGATATCTCCCCTAAGGAGACTTACCATGATTGGCATGGTGTATTTATCACTATCCGTAAGTAAAATAAGAGGCAAGAAAAGGTTGTTCCAGCTCAGTACAAAGGTAAAAATTGCCTGGGTTGCCACAGCTGGTTTCATTATGGGCAGAATAATTCTATTGAAAATATAGAGTTCTCCAGCTCCATCGATTCTTGCTGAGTTGACTATATCCAAGGATAGGTTGGCCACCAGATATTGGCGCATGAAAAACACCATCGAAGGAGAAGCAATCGCAGGCAAGATAAGGGGCAGAAAATTGTTCGTCAGATTTATGTGATACATGAACTGGTAGAATCCGATGCTTGATACCTGGGCAGGAATCATGAGGACAGCCAGAATGAACGTAAAGAACGGCTGTCTTAGTTTCCAGCTATAGGCAACCAAGGCATAGGCAGTCAATGAGGAAAAATAAACTGCACATAAAGTTGCTCCACTGGAAATAGTCATGGAATTGATAAATCCCTTTGCCGCATTGAAGCTCTTACCGGAAAGGATATGCAGATTGCTCATGAAAAATTTGGAGGGAAAAAGTCCTATGGAATTCTGCTGTATCTCAAAAGTAGAACGAGTAGCATTCATGAACATAATCCAGAAGGGGAAAAGGCTTAGGAATGAAAGAAAGATACAGACAATGTAAATGATTGTCTTGCTGATATTCCGTGACACTTTCAGGCTGTTGTTCATACTGCCACCTCCTTCTCTGCCATTTTTAGTGCTTTCTTCAATTCCCGTGCCTGTTTCTTTTGCTTCGCTGCATCCTTATCCCTTAAGAGATAAAACATGAAGGAGGAAAGTACTGCGATAATAAGGAACATGATCAAGCTTGCAGCTGAAGCCCGATTGTACAGATAACTTCCGCTGAAAGCCTGATTGTAAATGAATACGCTGGTAGTAAGAGTTGCATTATCAGGACCTCCCAGCAAGAAAAGTTTGGGAATATCGAACATCTGCAACCCACCGACCATGCTTGTTACCAATGTATACAGTAAAATGGTTTTTAATCTTGGAAGTGTTATTTTGAAAAATATCTGTGTAGCCGTAGCCCCATCGATTTCGGCAGCTTCAAATAACGTAGGATTGATACCAAGTACCCCTGCTATCAAGATAATCATTGTATTTCCATACCACATCCAGAATTGGATGAAGGCAACGACTCCCCGGGCCGTCCATTTCTGGAGATGGAAGTTCTGGGGTGCCTTGGTAATTCCAAGTTGCATCAAAAGGTCATTGACCGGTCCTTTTGGATATCCAAAAAGGCTGTAGAACAGGATGGCTATGGTTGCCGCTGTGATGATATTCGGCATATAGATCAAGACCTTGAACATTCCTTGTCCCTTTACATGGAGACTCCTGTTGGTAAACCAGGCGGTGAGCAATAGTGCCAGAACTATCTGGGGAATGAAATTCATGATCCAAATGATAAAAGTCGTCGAGAGTGATTTCACGAATGTCGGATTTTGCAAGATTGATTGAAAATTTCCGAATGGATTGTCCAAGATATGAATTGATGTCTTGGTCAGGCCCCTTAAGTCGGTAAAACCGATTACCGTAGTGTAAAGCAAGGGGTATAAGGAAAAAATCAAGAATGTCAGTACGAAAGGGATGGAAAAGATATACCCATATTTCGCGTAGTTGATACTTTTATGTTGCTTCATAGGTGTTTGCCTCCAGAAATACGAGAAAGACGAGTTTATTATCCGCCCTTACGCAAGATAATTGTCTGTTGCTTCAGAAGAAAGGCCAGCTACCTGGCCTTTGTCTGAAGTCTTCCGTACAAGTATCGAAACCGAGGGGTTCCCTCGGCTTCGAAAAATACTTATTTGGAGGCAATGTCGAGATTATCCAATACCTGTTGCTTGAAGTCAGCAATAGCCTGGGTTCTTGATTTATTTCCAGCCGTATATTCACGGACTTGGTCACGCCAATACATGTTGATGGTTTCGTCATATTGATTCTTGTTCTTGCCAGTTGCAAAAGCTCCTGCAGGTACGAACACGTCAAACATATTCTGTCCACCGAGGAAGGGGAGCTTCCCATCAGACTTTTTCATGACGGTACCAGAAGCTACAGTGTCTTTCGTGCCACCAGGGCCGTTAAGGGTCCCGTTTGCCCAATAATACTGGAGACCTGTATTTGAGCTGTCAAGAGTGATCCATTTGATGATGTCCCCGACAACACTCTTGATCTTGCTGTTATTATTTGCAAGAACCCAGGTACCACCCCAGAAGAATCCGACAGGAGGTTCACATACTGCCCAATCCCCATAGGTCCCTTCACCAGGAGCTGTGCCGCCGGAATTGCCTGCCATGACGTAGTTGATCAACCAAGCAGGTCCAAAGAAACCAAAGACTTTCATTGGATTGGCATCTTTCATATCGCCATACCATGCATCAGTCCAATCTCTGGTGTCATTCTCATACCCATTCTTCTTGAGCATCATTGATTGGTCAAGGAATGCTTCACGAGTAGGATCAATGTACAGTTTACCGTCAACGATCCATCCCTTCGGGGAACTGCCTTCGATTGCATGCCAGATATCACCATCGCCTGAGACAATTCCGTATCCTTTGGCTTTCAGATCAGCTGCAGCCTTGAAGAATTTATCCCAACCTGGACCAATTTTTGTCTTGATGATCGCAGGGTCATCGGTACCCCAAACAGCTTTTGCAATGGAACGACGATAAATGTAAGCTCCACCAGTTGCCTGATATCCCAAACCAACCAATTGTCCTTTCGGGTTTGTCCCGATTTCCACTGTGTAGGGGGCTATGTCGGCTTCTTTGAGAAGTGTATCGACATCGATGCCAAGATCCTTGTACGGGGCAGCATACTGAGCAGCATCGCCTTGTGTATATTTCAGGACGAAGGCACTCTCTGCACAAAAGATGTCCGGTGCATTTGAACCACTGCTCATCAGAGCCTGGTCAAGGGCTGGTTGATAAGCTCCATCCGTAGTAGCAACGATAGTGGATTTGATTTCATATCCAAAGTCGGGATGAAGGGCTTTGTACTTTTCAAGCATTTTTGGTACTTCATCGGTGAAGCTCCAAATATTGATTACCTTTTGCCCTGTAGTCGCGCTTTCCGCGGTACCATTGGCGAACAGTGGCATACTGATGCAAGCGATCAGCATAATACCCATCAAGAAGCTAAAACCACGTTTCATGTAGAATCCTCCTTATTGCATGTGCCTAAAAGGCATATGAATACTTTTTGCTTGACTTTCCAGGTATATACACAAGGAAAGTCCCCCCTAAAATCGTTACTTCCTGAATAAAGAATACTCTCGAAAGTTTGTGGACGCCATTAGCCATATGCCTAGACTTTGCCTAGGACATTAGTCCTAGGTAAAAATCTTTTACATCTCTCGGCTTTGCATCCATTTGATTGCGAATTTTCGAAGGGCTCCTGCGTCGGTGATCGATAATTTGTGACGGATATTGTCACGATAGACATTGATGGTTTTGCCTGAAAGATTCAGGGCGGAGGCAATTTCAGAAACTCCGAAACCTTGCCCGATCAGGCGAAATACTTCCAGTTCGCGGACACTCAGTTGGGTAATGGGATCAACTTGTGGTTTTTTTGTATCCTGGGAAATCAGTGAAGCCAGCAAGCGTTCATGCATGGATTGTGAAAGGTAGATTTTTCCATTGAGCACCGTTTCAATGGCTTGCATGAGCGTCTCAGGAGCTTCTTGCTTCATGACATATCCTTGGGCTCCTGCCTTCAGGGCATTTGAGGCATAGATGATCTCGTCGTACATGGAAACGACTAGTTGAAACGTAGTAGGGTGAGTGCTGTGCACTATTTTTACTAGTTCCAGACCATTCTCATGATGCAGGGAAATATCCACCAGAAGAATTTGTGGCGGATGGGCATCGACAATCTTTATGGCTTCATCAATCGTATTTGCTTCACCGATGACTTTATAACGTTCATAGTTTTCTATGACGCTCACCAGTCCTTGTCGGAAAAGTGGGTGATCATCAACGACCATGAATTCAATTTTTTGTCCCATTGTCCTGCCTCCCTATGCAAACACGTACAGCTGTCCCTTTTTTTGATGAATCAATCAATAATTGTGCCTGTGCCATGCTGGCCCGGTTGTGCATGATTCGAAGGCCCAAGCCTCCTTCCCTGATTTGCTTGGGTAGCCCAATGCCATCATCGACCACCGAGGCAACTTTATATATTGTCCCATCACTTGCAATTTCGTGTATCAGGGAAATTTCGATACTCTGTGCATGGGAATGCTTGATGGCATTGTTCAAGGCTTCCTGGATAATATGGAAAATGTGCAATGCAGCATTCGCATCCTCTATTTCAAAGTCAGGATCAGCATTGATATGTACATTTACATGGGAAATACGAAGCGTATCCCCAACCAAGGCTTCAATGCGTTGCAAAAAAGTATGGGGTTCCATTTCAAAGGGAAGCATGCCTCTCGATATCGTTTTGATCTTGGTAATTGCTTCCGAGAGCAGCGCACTGATTTTTTCCAGGGTATCGACAGTTATGTATTGATGATCTATGGCAATTTTCTTGACTGAGGATACCAGCAAGGAAATTCCCAATAGGTGTTGGCAGAGATCATCATGTAGGTCCTGCCCGATGCGTTCAATGGTTTGGTTGGAAATTTCCAAAACTTCCTTTTCCAACTCGCTTCTTCGTTTTATTTCTGCGGAAAGCTCTTTGTTAGTACTTATGAGATCCTTTGTCCTTATGGTAACCTGTTGAGACAGTGTTTTTTCATGTGACCTGATTTGTTCAAGGAGCAGGGTTCCCTTCAGATTACTGGAAATTTGTTCTTGCAGGATGTCATATAAGGCCGGAATCTCTATTCCGATTGGGACAATCAGGTATCCCAGGGGTTCGCTATTATATACCAGTGGCATCAAAATCCATTGTCTTTGTTTCCAAAAATGACCCACAGAGGAAGGGAGCAGGTTTGTCCGATTGAATTTTTGGGGCAGGGAAGCTTCCGTCTCTGCTTCTTTTTCTATATCCATCAATAATTTGGTCTTGTTTTTATCTTTGTTGAATACTACCAAGTATCCTCGGTCTATTCCAAACATTTTCAATACTTTCTTCAGATTGGCAAACATATCTGAAAGTTCAAAAGCTCCTGCGAGTATGGCACTGACTCGTCGTAAGGTTTCGAAGGATGATTCGGCTGAAATCCGTTTGGTGGCTTGGTGCCTTTCAATTTTTTCAGCCGTGAAAGCCTTGGCTGCTCCCATGAGATTGGTTATCGCCTGATTGTCCGCTAGGTTATATTCCCTGCATTGATGCTCAATGAACGATAAATATTCATACCATCGTGGTAGTGAGCCACGTTCTGCTCCTGTTGTGTCGATAGCATGATTAAGGCAAATGATCAGGCCATCGTAATCATTTGCCTTTATTAAATTTATAAGTTCATCGATAGCCTTTTTTTCAGCAAGACTGGCATACTGAGGTATTTCCTGCAGATCGGGAGTGTATCGGAATCGTGGTTTGCAACCGCACGATTCCCTGAAGATAGCGGTACATTCCAAGGTCAGATGCTCCTCTTTTCCCCCTTTCATCAAACGTTCCAGGATATTGACTGCGGCAGTTCCCAGTTCACGCATGGGTTGCCCAACTGTCGTCAAGGGAGGCAAGGTATACAGGGAGGCTTCAATTCCATCAAATCCGATGAGGGCAACATCCTCAGGGACTCTTATTCCTCTTCTATTCAGTTCTTTCAAGGCTCCTTGCGCCATTTGATCATTCAAACAAACGAGGGCATCAAAAAAAAGGCCTGTTTCACAGAGAAGTTCTACGGCGCGAATACCGGAATCCTGGGTAAAGGTTCCTGAGACTATCAAACGTTGGTCGATTGGTATATTCCGTTCTTTCAAGATTGTCAGGCAAGTGTTCAACCTGCTGATGGCCTCGTCATGGCTAATTGGGCCTCCAATCAAGGCAAAGTGAGTATGCTTGTGTTCGTCGATGAGGTGTTCCATTACTTGGGTAAGAGCCTTGCTTTCATCAACACTGACATCGGACATCCCGGGAATTCTCATACCTATGGAGACCCGGGGAAGGTCGGCCCATGAAGCGAAGAAAGCCTTGAGATCCACTGAAGTCAAGAACGTTTCAAGGCAGGAGGAAATGATGATGAGTCCATCGATATTACGCTTGTTTGCCAGATGGTAGGCTAAGTTGGAAGAAGCTTCCGAAGCAATGGGAGAACCAAGGCGAGAGCCAAGAAAAGAGATTGAGCCAAACCCCTTTTCCTCTGCACTTTGTTCTATGGCATGCCAGATTGTCGATTGATAGGCATCGTCCAACGAGGCCGTGAATATACCGATGCACTGTTTTCTTTCTGCCATAGGAAGCACTACTCCTTGAAAAGTCTTATCTGTATCATATCCCATCCTACACAGATTGCAAGGAATGAAAAACCACTTTGGGTAAGAGATGTACATGGTATGAAGGATACTAGGAATGTCAGAACAAGATACAAATTATGAATTGTACATAGTATTAAAAACTGATTATATTTCAAATAAAGATTTTGCCCTCGTCTTCCTTTGAAGGAAGGCTAGGGCAAAATTGACTATTCACTAAAGAATGTTGAAAAAGTTTTCCATTGGCATACCTGCTAGGTAGCGTTGTCAATGGAACTCAGGGTTATAAGGAAAGAGCCACTCCGAGTTTACCAAGAACGGTATAGCCAGAAACAGTTACGTCAGAATCAATAGAGAAGTCTCCGCTGGTGACTTCTGCCTGGCTACTTAGGGGAGTTGCGACGCTTACGCCTCCAAAGAGTGCGAGGGAATCTGATACATGGAACAACAAATCGGCATTGGCGATGAAGCTGAATGTGCTATATCTAATAACAACAGCCAGTGAGTTATCGCTGTCAGCTCCTCTGGTAATCGACTCATACAAGACTCCTGCTCCAAGTTGCAGTGAAAGTTGTTCTGTAAAATCAGCACTATATTGACAGGAAAGGGAACCTCTCCAAGTCAGGGGATAATCAGAAACATCTTCTTGCGTAGAGCCATGTGTGGCATCGACTACTTTACCGGCGCCTATTGATAACCTAGTCCAATGGGTGAATTCTCGCTTGGGAAGAGAGTACCTGAGACAGCTACGCCCATAAGGGTTGCCGTACTATCTTGGTCAAAATCTATTCCCACTACAGTATAGGTCGTTGTTTCTTCACTACGTGTAGCGAAGCCTTCAACTCCAAACCAACTTTTGGAGGCAAACATAGAGAACGTGCAAAAACAGAGAACAAGCACGAGTAAAAGTGTTTTTTTCATAATTTTCCCAATTTGAAATGATTTGTGCAGGAAGACAATTGTAAATATAAGTAACTAAAAACATTATACACTATATAAGCAAAATATTTGTCAGTTTTTAAAATATAATGAATATATTTTTATTTATAGTAAGAAAATAGGGAATAGACGCGTATTTTGCAGAAAATGGATGCCCTGAGAGAGGCTTTTTCAAGTCCTTCCAGGGCATTATTTTCGCAAATTCTTATATTAGTTCAAATTCAGCGTGAAATAGTGTGCGTTTTGGGATGAGAAAGATGAGAGAGATATTCATAGCTTGCGGCTATTTTATCACTGAAACAAACCACAAAGCTTTCACTGTGTCTAGGAAGCGCGTGCGTTTTGGGAAACATGTGCTTTACAATGATATCTGCCTCAAGGTCGTTTACTGAAAAGTTTTTTCTGGCATTTGCCAAAGCAATGAGAGGATGTTCCTTTCCATGCATATTCCTTCGTAGGTCGCTTGCCTTTCGTTCTCTCCAGTCATACAGGAAGAAATCATGCAATAAGCCACCTCTTGCAGTTGCCCTGTAATCAAGTCCGAGGATTTTGGCAATGGAATAGGAAATATAGGCAACACGGACGACATGGTCGTAGGTATGGTTGCTATGGTGGAAATAGTTTTTGAGCTTGAGAAACTCTTTATTGAAAAGGATGTCGCTTGTAAGGTGGAAGAACTCAAGTTTTGTTGGTTTCTCTATCCGAAAAGTGTTTAACTGGTATTGCATGTTGAGTAACAGGCAAAAAAGAGAAGTCTGCAGTAGCATAAGAAACATGAATTCAAGAGTCTGTGCAAATTGCACGGTAACATCCTGGGTAATAAAATAAAGAAGGATGGCAATAGCAGGAATACAAACAAGCAAATATAGTTGTTTGGTAGGTAACCTATCAATTTTTTTTATTGTATCCATCGTGTCCTAACGGACTCTCCTTTTTTTATACTGTATTAACAGTAGCCAGATGCAAGATAAGGTACAAGGGGGTGACTTGCCCTTTTTGTCAAAGAGCTGTTAAAAATCTGTAAGTATTTATGTCATTGACTAGAGATGCTTGTCTAAAAGCACAAGTCTTCCTAGCTGGAGAAGATACTGTTACCACGTATTGTAATGAAGTATTTCCGAAAGCTCTTTTCTTTTTCTTTGTGCGGGCTTTTCGTCAGGGTATCCTACAGTGAGAATACCAACTACATAGGTATCAGGGGGAAGATTCAACAAAGTCTTTATTTCTGTTTGGGTAAACCAAGCGACCCAGCAGGTTCCCAGACCCAGCCTTGTTGCTTCCAGGACAATATGCTCTGCAGCTATCGAAGTGTCACGGATTCCTCGTTTGAGATTGAATTCGGGAGATGTCTCATCAAGGTATAGGTTTGTATTCGATTCAATTTTGGCGATGCAGACAATGAAAAGCGGGGCACTGAGCATCCACTTCTGGTCATGGGAGACTTTTGCCACTTTCTCTCGCATTTCCTGATTTGTTATTGCCAAAAAATGCCAAGGTTGGGAATTGCTTCCAGAGGGAGCAAGCCTTGCACTTTCGAACAATTGAAAAACTGTTTCATCTGCAATTTTTTGGTTCGTATATGTACGAATGCTTCTTCTCTCCTCAATTGCCTTCACCTGAATTTCTCCTTGTGTCTCAATGGTACTAACAGAAAAACGCAGTGGCAAGCTTTTCCTGGAAGAAAGGGTTGAGAGAGCAATTTCCATAAATAAGTTTTGAATATGGACTGAAGGAATTCAAGATTATCCTGAAAGAAATAGCTGTTTGGTTTTCATGCAAATGTGTTGGTTGAAAAGAATCCCTCGACAGGGAGCAATGAATAGTCTTTCTCTTGATTACTTAACATATATGTAGTAAAACAGAATTATGGCAAATATATTGATTGGTACATCAGGGTATAGCTACACAGAATGGGTTGGTCCTGTTTATCCGGAAGGGACAAAGGCAAGTGAATACCTGAGTCTGTATGCTGATAGATTTGAGACAGTTGAATTGAATTTCAGCTACTACCGTATGCCTGTAGCCGATCAATTGCAGGCCATGCACGAGCAAGCTCCCTCTTTGGTTTTTTCCATAAAGGCCCATGAATCCCTTACCCATAGCATCGATCCTGCAAACTGGAAAAGGGAGGCCACGATTTTTCGTTCTGCCCTTGAACCACTTCTCAATACAGATTCCCTTGAGGCCGTATTGCTCCAATTTCCGTATTCCTTTCATTATGAACCAGATCAACGCCGGTATTTGGATGCACTTCTTCGATTTTTTCCGGGAATTCCCCTGGCTGTCGAATTTCGTAATGCCCAATGGTACAATAACAGAACCCTCGATGCCTTGAAGTCCCTGAAGGTTGCCTTTGTTTCCCTTGATCTTCCTCAAATACAGGGAAATCCTCCCCTTATGGATGTTTCAACCGCTCCTTTGGCCTATATTCGCCTGCATGGAAGGAACCAAGCTGCCTGGTGGGGATCCGATGCTGCCGCCCGTTACGATTATCTCTATTCTGATCGGGAACTTTTGTCCATTGTACAGCGAGTCCGGGGTCTGGCCCTTGGATCTGGCACGGTAGTGGTCTACTTCAATAATCATCGTCGTGGTCAGGCTGTAAAAAATGCCCAGAGATTGCGATCTCTTTTGGAACCAAAGGAAACGAAGGCATGAAAGGAGAACAGGCTACCATCATCCATATCAATGTGACTGATTTCGCTGCCGCCGTGGCCATTGCCAAGCAACCTTTCCTTGCCGATACTGCTTTTGCAATAGCCAAGGAGGGAACTTCTCGCCGTATCATCATTACTCCTTCCCGTAGGGCCTTTGAAGAAGGTGTCCGTTCGGGAATGCCCGTTGCCACGGCGATACGCTTATTGCCTTCCCTGCAATTGGTTCCCCCCGATACTGTTTCCTATGCGAAGGCCAATGCTGCGATAATGAAAATTGCCCTCCAGTATTCCCCTACGATACAGGAGGACTCAGGAGGCCATGTTTATCTGGATGTCGCAGGAACTTCCAGACTGTTTGGCCCCTCTGTCGATTGTGCAGTACGGATTCGCAATGAAATGCATGATCAACTGAGCCTGGAACCCGCAGTAGCAGTCTCTGCAAACAAGTTGGTGTCAAAAATAGGCACCAGGACTATTCGTCCTTGCGGGATTACCCAGATACGGAACGGCGAGGAAGCGGCTTTTCTCTCTCGACAGGATGTTTCCCTGCTTCCTGGAGTCGGTTCTTCCATCGGTAGGTTGCTATCAGTGGCAGGTATCAAGGAAATTGGGCAAATTGCCGCCTTGGATGATGTACAGGTCGTTGCTTTTTTGGGTAAACGGGGACTATCGCTCAGGGATGCTGCCAGGGGATTGGATTTCTCCACCCTGGATTCCCATACCCTGGGCCAACGCAGGATTTTTCGCAGGGTTGATTTTGCTGAACCGATAGGTGAGCTTGACTTGCTTCGTGCCGCAATTGTTTCTGCCTTTGAGGATGCAGGATTATCCCTGCGTAAAGATAGACTGGGATGTTCAATCGTGAAGGTTTCCCTCTCTTGGAGCGATGGGGCCTTTAGTGAAGCGTTTCAGAGGACCAAGGGGCAATGGGTCCTGGATCAGGAGCTCATTGTTGCCGGTTGGTCTGCTACGACGCAAGCCATGAACCGTAGGGTTCGTATAGTAGCTTTCAATCTTTCCCTGCAAGGGCTTTCCCTTGCCTGGAAGGAACCTGACCTATTTGTTCCGGAAGGTCCTACCAAAGACGAAAGACTGCAATCAGCAGTCGATGCTACCCGAGTTCGTTTTGGCCCTGCCATTCTCACCCATGCAGCGGCGGTTTTTCGTGTCTAGCCGACTTGCCGTACGTTCCGCCTATTCCTTGCTATGGGGGACAGCCTCGGTTCCTCGATTGTTCGAGGCCCTGGCTGCCCAGGGATGCACCTCCGTAGCCATAACAGACAGGAACAATCTCTATGGCCTTCCTGCTTGTCTGGAAGCAGCTTCCGAGGTAGGTATCAAGTTGATTACGGGATCTGAACTTCTCTGTAGGGAAGGTTCTGTCTTTGCTTTTGTTCAGGATTCCAAGGGTTTTTCCCGGTTATGCGAGCTTTTATCCGAGCAAAGTAAAGACGATTGCCCTGACTGCCTTGCCTCCCTTGCCCAGGATTCCCAGGGGTTGGTGCTAGCTTCCTTTATTCCTGGAATTCTTGAACGTCTTAGTGGTACCTCTGCCTATCTCTATGCGGCGATTTCCCCTCGTTCCTTGTCTTCCATTCCTACTGCGCGCCGTCTCAAGCTTCCTTTGCTGGCCCTCGAGGATGCCAGTTTCCTGGAGGAAGCAGACAGGTCGGTTCATAGGGTATTGCGCTCGGTTGCAACGGGAAAGACGATAGGGACCCTTTTGGAGGAAGATCAGGAAAGAAAGGGAGGGGTTCTGTTGGATGAACAGTCCTATCAGAAAGCCTTTGCCTCCTGGCCGGAGGCTTTGTCGGCAACAGAGGAAGTTGCTAACAGGTGTCTTTCCAGCCCTTTTTCAGGAGAGCTCACATTTCCCGATTATCCGACCCCTGGTGCTACTGTTCAATCAGAATTGAGGAAACGAGTATTCCTGGGTGCCGAAAAGCGCTATGGGGAGTTGTCCGATGCTGTTTTGGAACGAATTGAATATGAATTGGATATCATACAGAGAAAGGGATTTGCCGCGTATTTTTTGGTCATGCACGACATCGTGTCAATGAGCAGCAGGACTTGTGGTCGGGGCTCCGGTGCAGCTTCGATTGTTTCCTATGCCCTGAATATCACCAATGTTGATCCCATTGCCTATAATCTCTATTTTGAGCGTTTTTTATCAATGGCCAGACTCGATCCCCCGGATATTGATGTTGATTTTGCCTGGGATGAGCGCGATGGTATTTTTCAGGCAGTGTTCAATCGATTCGGGCAGGATCACTGTGCCAGGGTGGCCAACCATAATTGTTTTCGATTTCGCTCGGCGCTACGGGAGACTGCGCGCTCCTATGGCATCGACGATGCCCAAATCACCCGCACCGAACGGGTTTTGTTCACCAAGGGATTATCGGCCATCCCTGATCCTCTATGGCAGGATATCTGTTCAATTTCCAGAAAATTGGTAGGGCTTCCCAAGGAATTGTCCATGCACTGCGGAGGATTGGTAATAACGCCGCAAGCTGTTTGCCACTATGCCCCTGTTGGTCATTCACGCGAGGGATATCCTTTGCTGGCCTGGGAAAAAGAGGGTACCGAGGCTGCAGGATTCGTAAAGATAGACTTGTTGGGAAATCGTTCGCTTGCAGTTATTCGTGATGCTTTGGCCAACTTGCAAGAAGATGGCATCGTCATCGATGAGCAGACCTGGAAACCTGCCGAGGATAGTGCAACCATCGCGGCCTTGGCACGTGGCGATTCTTTGGGTGTTTTCTATATTGAATCCCCTGCAATGCGACAATTGCAGAAGAAGACCGGAAGGGGTGATTTTGAACATATCATCATCCATTCTTCCATTATAAGACCGGCAGCTAATCGTTTTATCGCTGAATATGTCGATCGGTTGAAAGGCAAACCCTGGAATCCCTTGCATCCCAGGCTTGCCTATATCCTTGATGAGACCTATGGAATTCTTTGTTATCAGGAGGATGTTTCCAAAACTGCCGTGGCTCTTGCCAATTTCAACGAAACCGATGCCGATGCACTTCGTAAGGTAATAGCCAAGAAGGCCGGGGGCGCAAAGTTGGCTCGCTATGAACGTCAATTTTTTGAAGGGTGCCAAGCCAATGGAATAGAGGAGGCAACTATCAAGGAGGTTTGGGCCATGATGCTCTCTTTCGATGGATATTCCTTTTGCAAGCCTCATTCGGCTTCCTATGCAATGGTTTCCTTTCAATCTGCCTATCTTAGAGTCCATCATCCTGCATTCTTTATGGCAGCGGTGTTGACCAACCAAGGAGGGTATTACCGTCCTCATGCCTATATCAGCGAGGCACGAAGAATGGGACTGGTAATCAGTGGTCCGGATATAAACAAAAGCAGGGTGGGATACCATGCAGAGAATCAGATGCTTGTCATCGGACTTATGGCCATAGCCAATCTGTCCCATACGGCAATGCGATCTCTTGTGCAAGAACGCGAACGTGGGGGTAGGTATGCATCCTTGGAAGAAATAGCTTCAAGGGTATCGGTTTGTCGGGATGATCTGGTTGCCTTGGTTGCTGCCGGCACGTGTGACTCACTTGCACCCAGCTTACCTCGAAGCGAACAACTCAAACGGCTTCTGGTTACCCGTCGCAGGACTGAGTCTTTTGAGCAGGGTGATCTTTTTGCGAAGCAAGAACCAATATTTGTTGCAAAAACAAAGGTGATACAAGCTAAAATCAGGAGAACCGAAGATGAATTGCACAGGGAATATGATGCCCTGGGCTTCCTCAGGGATTTTCACCCCTTGATACTCTGGTCAAAATTCCTGGTCCCGATAAAACGAGTGCGGGCCTGTGACCTCGACCGTTATGTGAACTACCATGTGACGTTGATAGGTTGGCAAGTTACCCAGAAGGAAGTGCTTACCAAGGATGGCCAGAGCATGTGCTTTGTCTCCTTTGAGGATGAGACTGCCTTGTATGAAACCGTGCTGTTTCCTGACATGTTGTCACGGTATTATTCCTTGCTATATACCCAATGGCCCCTGGAGGTGTTTGGCTTGGTGCAAGATGACCAGGGAGCGAAATGTGTCCAGATTCTCGATCTCAAGCAGATAGGTCGTAGGGATGGTCTGCAAACGTGAAAATGGCAGCACAGCAAATGATTTGAAGAGGACGGTGTGTATAGTATTCATTCACGGATGTATTTCACTTCAGAATATGATGATTGGCATGGCCATAAGAATAAAAGACTGTACTTGAATATTTCTTTGTATTGAAAATGAACGTGGGTTAGGTATACTGCATAGGCTAAAGGAGGAGCACCAAAATGGTTCATCTTGTGTATTGCGATGACAAGGAAAAAGTGCTTGAAAAAATACTTTCAGGTCGAAAAACGATGATTATTCGAGGCGCAGCCGGAAGAAAGATACCGCATAGTCGTGTACAGGAACATGAAAAGCTGTATTTTATGAAAAAAGGCTCTCTCTTGATCTCAGCCAGTGCAACAGTGAAGACAGTCCAAAACTATACTAAGCTGACAGACGCGGAAATAATTGGAGTGATGGAAAAGAATCAATCCAAATTGGATTTGTCAGAAAAACAGAAAGAACGATGGCACAAAAAATGTCTATGCCTGGTTGAGTTTTCTGACATCCAGGAAATGAAGCCGATGGCATTTGATCATCAAGGCAATATGGATGATTGGTTGATACTGGAAAAAATAGAGGATGTTGTGGTTGGCTCCAGTATTCCCTATAATTATGAGAAATCGAGATTTTAGGAACCTGTTACCGGCAACTGTTTTAAACTGAATCGAATATTGTCATGGTTGCTATTGTGAAGATTAGGCACTGTTCTTCTGACTGATCTATAAAAACTGATGAAAGGAAAAGGCCCAAAGCTATAAGATGTACATGAAACCTACACTTTTTATATTTTCTGGATTACCGGTAACAGGAAAAACTACCTTATCCAAACTACTGGCCCAAACCTGCAGGGCTGCATATTTTCGACTGGATACCATAGAACATGGGTTGCGTGAGATATGTGGAATCAAGGTAGAGGGAGAGGGATATAGTCTTGCCTATAGAATGGTAAAAGACCGGCTATTATAGATTTTTGCAAAAAAAGATGAAAATTTGGCAAAGCAAAAACAAATGTAGGTTGTATTATGGCGTACATGTGTTTATGATCATTATGTCGTATATATATTTGAAAGAGGTATCCTATTATGTCAAAATCGCAAGATGCAAAAAAAGATGAAAAGAAAAAGCCTTTGAAGACCCCGAAAGAGAAGAAGCAAGAAAAGCTTGAGAAGAAAAAAGCAAGGTAGATCCTTCCTTCCTTTATTTCCCTTTTTGGGATGATAAACGGAATTCTCTATTTGATGAAATGATATTAATGACTTGTTCTTTTATACCCTAAACCTATTTTTTTAAATAGGTTTATTTTTTCTTGTAAATTCGTTGAATCCTTCATAGGTATTGGTCTGAATTCCCTTTTCCTGTATGTAATTCAACAATAGGGCGATGGTTTCTGCCTTCTGGTTGAACCGATAGACTGCCCAAGGGTGGAAAATAGGGCCGAAATGGCTGAGTTTCATCTTTTCGGCTTCCTCAAACCATTTTCTATAGATGAGAAATTCATCCTGGGGAGTCTCAGGTGGTGTGAGGATTGCACTCCAAGTATAGAGTGGAGGCCAGAGCATGGGACAATAGTTGTATCCTTTCAATACATTGTCATGCCACCCATGTACGGGAATTTCCAGAAGGGGATGGAGTATGTCTTCTTCATCGTAGTAAAAGGAATCAGACAAAGAGGCAGGGATGGTTCCATGTCTTCCTACTGCCTTGGAGCTGACATAGCGGATGCCATTGTTCCAAAGAACCTTGAGAATTTGATCTTCACCTTTCAAGCCGTCAGGAAATCCCATCGGGGAACGAAATCCCGTTGGTGTGTGCTTGAAGGTCTTTTCGATCAAGGAATTGGTTTTTGAAAGTTCTTCATCAAGAAGGAAAAGGAATTCTTTGGTAACTTCAGTCCCAAATTGTAATTTGAGATGCGAATACGTATGATTCTGTATGGAAAACAAATCATTATCAAGGATTCTGGCCTAATTCCTCTGCCCAATGCTGATCTTCCAGTAATTCTCCGACTACAAAGAACGTAGCAGGAATTCCAAAATGAATATGATGAGCAGCTATGCTACGTACTCCTTCCAGGCAACGAACCGTTTCAATATCATATGAAGGCAAATACTGTATCATAAGGGTCCCTCCATTATTGATTTCAAGATATGTATAGTATTGATGATGACTTTGATACACTTAAAAATCAAGAAAATTGTAGGAAAGTTCAGAGTTTGGTTTTGAACGTTAAACACTGATTCTTTTGCTGGAGAGAGAGACAGGTATGAAAATTATTCAAAATTATTCTAGCTTGGAATACATGTTGACAAAAAAAAGAAAAAAGTTTAACAATTCTATTGAATGAACGGTTCAATTAAATACGAGGTCCTATGGAAAACAGATTGAAAATGATTTTTGATGCATCCAGTCACCTGTTTATCAATAAAGGGTACTCAAGAACACAAATAAAAGACATCGCAAGGGAAATTGGGCTATCAACAGGAATGCTGTATGTCTATTTTACAGGAAAGAGAGATATTCTCAATTTTATCCTCAAGGGAACCGTTGAACCTACTTTTATTACGAAAGAATTTGAATTACCGATAAAATCAGAGTTGTTTGATTCCTTGGATAATGAGATAAAGGAAGCTTTTGAACGGAACATGAAAACTTTCTCCTCTCATCTAGTCGATATAGCGGATTATCCCTTTGAACAAATGTTGTCTGATGCCTATGATGTAATCTCAAAATATGGAATAGGGTGCTTGCTCATTGAAAAGAATCCTGATGATTTAGGAAATTTGATACACTCTTATAAAGAGTATCGTCTGGAATTTTATCGTCAAATAGTATCCTATATCACTCACTATGGGGAAAGTGGAACATTTCGCCAAGTTGAGTATCCTGAATATACTGCCCAGGTAATAATCGAAACTATGTCTTGGTGGGGTATGCATATCACCAATGATGCTTTTGATATACAAAAAGATATTACAGCTGAAATAGCAAAAAAAGTATGCATGGATAACTTGCTTCACGCTTACAGTATATAAGTGTCATAATGCGGATCAAAAAGATCCGTAAAAAAATATATAAAAATTGAATGAACGGTTCAATTAATTACATACAAAGGAAGATGATTCATGAAACGTAGCCTATTTTCTTTTTCTGTCGCATACCTTTTTCTCGTTGTTCACCTAACAGGATGCAGCAATGCAAAGATACCTACACTGGTACATATCCAGACTTTCGATATGAATGCTATGCAAAGCATACACCTGGACTATGATGAGGATGATATCCATATTCTGGAAAGCAAAAATGAAAAACTTGTTTTTGAAAGAATACATGAACAAGAATAAGAAAGAATACTATGCAAGAATTTCTGTAGGGAATAGTGGTCTACGGATAACAGAGGGGGGAGCGGCCTCTTCGTTCTGGTTTTGAATCATATGTGGAGCTGTATATACCCCAAATATATACTGGAAGTTTATTCTTGCATTCTACAAGCGGTACGATAGATTCCAGGGTTCCTTTGCATTTATCCAACGATTTCAGTGCCGATACCACAAGTGGAAAACTTGTAGTGTCCAATATAAAAGCATCCATTATCACTGTTATAACAACAAATGGGGAAATGGAGGGATCTGAGCTTACTGCATCCATGGTGAAAATCCAAAGTACAAACGGACTGTTGAATTTCAGGAACTTAGACGCCCAAACAATACAGATACAAACCACAAATGCAAATACGTCGATTCGTGATTCCCAAGGTGCAATGATATATACTGCAAGGAATGGCAATTTGACTGCTTCTGGTATTTTGGGTTCAGGTTCCTTTGAAGCTTCCGGTGAAGGAAATATACAAATCTCTTTCAATGAAATTTTGGGAAACCTAACAGCCTATTCCAAAAATGGAGGGCTTACCTTGGAGGTTCCTGAGCAACTTGAATTTTCATTTTCGGCCACTACCAAGGAAGGGTCTATTGTAACCTTCATTTTCTGATAAGCTCAGTGTCTCGGATACAAAGGTTGCCGGCATCATCGGAAACTCTCCGGTTGTATCAATTACGTTGGAAACTCGAAATGGGGAAATAAAAGTATCCAAATGATACAATGAAGTTCTTTCTCAAGGAGTTTTGTTTAAGCTGAATCCTTCTCCCAAAATCAAGATTGTCCTCAATGGATTTTCGAGAACGCAAGAATATCTTCTTTCCCAAGAAGCGAGAGGGATCCTTGCGTAACTTCAGGGCAAAATCGTAATTTGAGATGAGAATATGTGTGATCTTTTATCAAAAACAGATCATTATCGAGGATTCTGGCAAATAATGCAAATAACCGTCAAAAAAGAATATGGTCGAAATCCAAAAATGATATGATGAACAGTTATCCTACATACTCCTTCCAGGTAATTTCAAAATGAATGAGGCAAGTATCACTATCAATGTGCTTAATAAAGTTCCCAGTAGGTAATATTCTGCAAATTCGGATTCGTGCGCTATCTTGTCATATCTAGCGATGGATTTTGCTGTCAGCAACCAATCCTATTGCCGAATACTGTCCGGCGGATAGAAGGACAAGCATGGTAATACGTTCCACTGTTCCTATCAATCTTCCTGCTTTTTTATCAGAATCCTTGTCAGAATTTTTGCTTATCGGCTTATAAGGCTTCAATA
>NZ_CAXXYB010000008.1:0-688397 GCF_963676625.2 uncultured Sphaerochaeta sp. | reverse complement strand
GATATCTGGAAGAACACCAATGGCGAAGGCAGGCATCTGGCCATGTATTGACGCTGAGACGCGAAGGTGCGGGGAGCAAACAGGTTTAGATACCCTGGTAGTCCGCACAGTAAACGATGTACACCAGGTGGCGGGGGGTTGACCCTCGGTACCGAAGCTAACGCATTAAGTGTACCGCCTGGGGAGTATGCTCGCAAGGGTGAAACTCAAAGGAATTGACGGGGGCCCGCACAAGCGGTGGAGCATGTGGTTTAATTCGATGGTACGCGAGAAACCTTACCAGGGCTTGACATATACCGGAATATGCCTGAAAGGGCATAGCTGCTTGCAGCCGGTATACAGGTGCTGCATGGCTGTCGTCAGCTCGTGCTGTGAAGTGTTGGGTTAAGTCCCGCAACGAGCGCAACCCCTGCTGCCTGTTACCACCACGTAAAGGTGGGGACTCAGGCGGAACTGCCGGTGACAAACCGGAGGAAGGTGGGGACGACGTCAAGTCATCATGGCCCTTATGCCCTGGGCCACACACGTGCTACAATGGCCGGTACAGAGCGCAGCGAGGCCGTGAGGCGGAGCGAATCGCTTAAAGCCGGTCCCAGTACGGATTGGAGTCTGCAACTCGACTCCATGAAGTTGGAATCGCTAGTAATCGCGCATCAGCATGGCGCGGTGAATACGTTCCCGGGCCTTGTACACACCGCCCGTCACACCATCCGAGTCGGGGGTACCCGAAGTCGCCAGCCCAACCCGCAAGGGGGGGCGGTTCCGAAGGTACGCCTGGTGAGGGGGGTGAAGTCGTAACAAGGTAGCCGTACCGGAAGGTGCGGCTGGATCACCTCCTTTCTGACAAGAAAGGCAGGCCCGAGGCTCTCACAGCCCCGGACCGCAATCCAAGGCCGTTGGCCAGCAGGTGAGAGTCCTGCGAACAAGACGCCCCCCAGGGGCGCCGCCGTCGAAGATCTTCTCTTCCTTCCCCCGCCCTTTTTTATTCGGGGGCATAGCTCAGCTGGCTAGAGCATCGGCTTTGCAAGCCGAGGGTCAGGGGTTCGAATCCCCTTGCCTCCAGAGCATTGGTGATTATTGACAGGACAAGCGTAGGGATTGGAAGAATGATATGGTCAAGTGAAATTAGGGTCCACGGAGGATGCCTAGGAGCTGCCAGGCGAGGAAGGACGCGATAAGCTGCGAAAAGCCGCGGGGAGGGGCCAATACCCTTTGATCCGCGGGTATCCGAATGGGGTAACCCGAATGTCCTGATGACATTCGCGGGCACGTGAACAAAATAGCGTGTCCGCGGTATACGCTGGGGAGTGAACCATCTAAGTACCAGCGGGAGTAGAAATCAAACGAGATTCCCCCAGTAGCGGCGAGCGAACGGGGAGGAGCCCAAACCGCGTGCCTTCGGGTGCGCGGGGTTGTAGGGGCGTGGCGGGGGCTTGCCCCGTGCAGTCAAAAACCGGAAGGGTAGCGGAACGGTCCTGGGAAGGCCGGCCAGAGCGGGTGAAAGCCCCGTACGCGAAACCCTTTCGGCTGCATGGCCACGCAACCTGAGTACGGCGGGACACGAGAAATCCTGCCGGAATCTGGGGGGACCACCCTCCAAGGCTAAATACTCGGCAGCTACCGATAGCGCATAGTACCGTGAGGGAAAGGTGAAAAGGACCCCGGGAGGGGAGTGAAAGAGAACCTGAAACCGTGGACCTACAAGCGGTCAAAGCCCGAAGGGGTGATGGCGTGCCTTTTGTAGAATGAGCCTGCGAGTTACCGTATGCGGCAAGGTTAAGGGATAGAAGTCCCGGAGCCGCAGGGAAACCGAGTCTGAACAGGGCGTTCAGTCGCGTGCGGTAGACCCGAAGCCAAGTGATCTAGCCATGGCCAGGCTGAAGCAGGAGTGAAATCCTGTGGAGGGCCGAACCTAAATCCGCTGAAAAGGGTTGGGATGAGCTGTGGCTCGGAGCGAAAGACTAAACAAACTTGGAAATAGCTGGTACTCTCCGAAATAGCTTTAGGGCTAGCGTTGCACGGACTGTCGCGGAGGTAGAGCACTGGATAGGTGAGGGCCCGTCACTGGGTACCGAGCTTAACCAAACTCCGAATACCGCGATACAATATGCAGCAGTCAGACGGTGACTGATAAGGGCCATCGTCAAGAGGGAAACAGCCCAGACCGCCGGCTAAGGTCCCAAAGGCGTGCCAAGTGGGAAAGGAAGTATGATTGCACAGACAGCCAGGAGGTTGGCTCAGAAGCAGCAACCCCTTCAAAGAGTGCGTAATAGCTCACTGGTCGAGTAGTCATGCGCCGATAATTTAACGGGGCTAAGCACGCCACCGAAGCCGCGGGACAGCACTTGATGCTGTCGGTAGGAGAGCATTCCGTGTACGGAAGAAGCGGGGGCGGAAGCCCCCGTGGACGGGACGGAAGTGAGAATGCAGGCATGAGTAACGAAAAGACGGGTGAGATCCCCGTCCGCCGAAAGCCTAAGGTTTCCAGGGTAAAGGTAATCTACCCAAGGGTTAGTCGGCCCCTAAGGCGAGGGCGAGAGCCGTAGTCGATGGGAAGCTGGTCAACATCCCAGCACCTCCCAGAGTTCCGATTGGGACGACGCATAGGGCGAAACGCAGCAGGGCGACGGTAGTCCCTGCCGGAGCGGCGAGCCGATGAGGCACCCAGGCAAATCCGGGTGCCGAGGCGAGCCGTGAGCGAGACCTGTCTAGGCAGGTCGAAGTGCGCGTAGTCGTCGTGCCGAGAAACAGTCTCTAAGGATAGGCTCTGGGGGCCCGTACTATAAACCGACACAGGTGGGCGAGCTGAGAATGCGCAGGCGCACGGAAGAATTCGCGTTAAGGAACTCGGCAAAATGCATACGTAACTTCGGGATAAGTATGGCCCCCGCAAGGGGGTTGCAGTGAAACGGCCCATGCGACTGTTTACCAAAAACACAGGTCCATGCGAACCAGCAATGGGAAGTATATGGACTGACACCTGCCCGGTGCTGGAAGGTCAAGAGGAGTTGTCAGAGCAATCGAAGCAGCGAATCCAAGCCCCAGTAAACGGCGGCCGTAACTATAACGGTCCTAAGGTAGCGAAATTCCTTGTCGGGTAAGTTCCGACCCGCACGAATGGTGTAACGATATGGGCGCTGTCTCAACGCGAAATCCGGTGAAATTGAAGTCCAGGTGAAGATGCCTGGTACCCGTGGTTAGACGGAAAGACCCCGTGAACCTTTACTTCAACTTGGCATGGAGACTTGGACAGGGATGTGTAGGATAGGTGGGAGGCCGCGAGGCATGGCCGTCAGGCTGTGCGGAGCCGCTGGTGAAATACCACCCTTCCCTTTCCAATTTTCTAACCCGACCCGTTATCCGGGCCGGGGACAGTGCCAGGCGGGAAGTTTGACTGGGGCGGTCGCCTCCCAAAGAGTAACGGAGGCGCGCGACGGTCACCTTAGGATGGTTGGGAATCATCTGGCAAGTGTAAAGGCACAAGGTGGCTTGACTGCGAGGCAAACAAGCCGAGCAGGTACGAAAGTAGGTCTTAGTGATCTGGCGGTAGCGCGTGGAAGCGCCGTCACTTAACGGATAAAAGGTACTCCGGGGATAACAGGCTGATCTTGCCCAAGAGTTCATATCGACGGCAAGGTTTGGCACCTCGATGTCGGCTCATCGCATCCTGGGGCTGGAGCAGGTCCCAAGGGTTTGGCTGTTCGCCAATTAAAGCGGTACGCGAGCTGGGTTCAGAACGTCGTGAGACAGTTCGGTCCCTATCTGCCATGGGCGTTGGATGTCTGAGGGGTTCTGCTTTTAGTACGAGAGGACCGAAGTGGACGAACCTCTGGTGTACCAGTTGTCGTGCCAACGGCATCCGCTGGGTAGCCACGTTCGGAAGGGATAACCGCTGAAAGCATCTAAGCGGGAAGCCCTCCCCAAGATGAGACATCCCCCCCGCACTCGATGCGGGCTGAAGGAAACAGGGAGATGACCTGTTCGATAGGCCGGAGGTGTAAGCGCAGCAATGCGTTCAGCCGACCGGTACTAATCATCCGTGAGGCTTGACCATATCATCGTTCCAGTCCCGAGGCCCAGAGCCAAGGCCGGTCGTCCGAACACAACGAGTTGTTCGGGCTCCCAGGTGTTGGCTGGCCCGGTGGCCATAGCAGAGTGGATATACCCGTTCCCATCCCGAACACGGAAGTCAAGCACTCTCACGCCGATGGTACTACGGTTCGTCCGTGGGAGAGTAGGTAGCCGCCGGGCCTTTTCTTTGCCCTTTCCGTCCCCAACAGGGGATGTGATTGATATAGATCTTTTTTCAGTTTCTTTCGTGGAAGCCAAGTCTGGTCATCCGAACCTATGGTTCGGGTTACAAAGTGTTGGCTGGCCCGGTGACCATAGCAGAGTGGATATACCCGTTCCCATCCCGAACACGGAAGTCAAGCACTCTCACGCCGATGGTACTACGGTTCGTCCGTGGGAGAGTAGGTAGTCGCCGGGCCTTTTCTTTGCCCTTTTATCTCTTTTCGGAGATAGGTTCTATATAGTACAGGAGCGCACCATTGGTGCGCTTTTGTCGTCTTTAGGCAATCTTATTCCTTACCAATATCCTTTGATACCAAGGGGAATCATAGGCTTTCCTGGCTTTTCGCCATTCTGCACTTGTCCAAGCTATTCCTTTTTACTATGATGAATGCAATTAACTTTTGAAAGGAATTTCTATGCAGATAGTATTGAAAGAACTAAAAAGATCCTATGGAACTCTGCATGCGGTCGATGGCATTAGCCTCACCATTCCTTCCAATACGGTTTTTGGAATCATTGGACGAAGCGGAGCAGGGAAATCAACCTTGGTCAGGCTTATCAGCCTGCTTGAATATCCCGATGCAGGTGAAGTCTATTATGATGAAGTACGTGTAGATAATCTTCCCAAGCCAGAGTTGATCCAAAGAAGACGCCGAATAGGCATGATTTTCCAAAATTTCAATCTCTTTTCATCACGTAATGCTGCCGAGAATATTGCCTATCCTATGGAAATTACTGGGATGGACAGTGAGGCTATCCATAATCGGGTGCAAGAACTGCTGGCTTTGGTATCCTTGGAAGGGAAGGAACATGCCCCTATCAGCACGCTTAGTGGTGGTCAGAAACAGAGAGTGGCTATAGCACGGGCACTTGCTTGCAAGCCAGATATCCTGTTTTGTGATGAGGCTACCAGTGCCCTTGATCCCCAGACCACACATTCCATTCTTGCCTTGATCAAGGAAATACAAAAAAAGATGGCATTGACTGTAGTAATGATAACCCATCAAATGGAAGTAGTCAGGGATGCTTGTGACCAGGTTGCCGTCATAACGGATGGAAAAGTGGTGGAACAAGGAAAAGTCACCGATATCTTTGCCCATCCTGCAAGTGAAGTAACAAAAGATTTCCTTACCCATCTCATTGGTGTCGACGAGTCAGAAAAAGAAAATGAGAAAATGGTCCAATGGTCCAAGAAAAAAGGTGCTTATACCCTACGCTTTCGTGGGGATTCCACCGATCAGCCAATACTCAGCAAGATTTCCCGTGATCTGGGCGTAGAGTTCAATATCCGTGCAGGTGGAGTCCAAAAAGTCGGGAATGAGGAAATTGGTACTATGATAGTCGATATAAGTGGTGATGCAGAGACCCAGCAGAAAGCCCTGGATGCCTTACGGTCAGAGAATGTCATCGTAGAGGAGGATCAATTATGAGCAAACTATGGATTCTCGTAAGTCAATCGACATTGCAGACCCTCAGCATGGTTTTCTTTTCGACGGTTTTTTCCTTGTTGCTTGGACTTCCTCTTGGGATACTCCTTTCCATAACCTCAAGTGAAGAGCAGGGAGGGATCATTCCACATCCTGTCTTGAATAATGTCTTGGGCAGAATCGTCAATGTACTGAGATCTTTTCCTTTTATCATTCTCATGATTTTGCTTTTTCCGCTCTCACGTTTATTGATAGGAACCAGTATCGGTACAGCCGCTACTATCGTTCCGTTGTCCATTGCAGCAGCGCCATTTGTAGCTCGAGTGATCGAGTCTGCATTAAAGGAGGTGGATCCGGGGGTCGTTCAGGCCGCCCGTGCTATGGGATCCACAAATTGGCAAATAGTCTGGAAAGTACTGCTTCCTGAAGCCATGCCCTCCTTGGTCAGCGGAGTTACCTTGACCATTATCAACCTTATTGGTTATTCGGCCATGGCCGGGGCCATCGGTGGTGGTGGCTTGGGTGATTTGGCCATCAGGTATGGATATCAGCGTTTCAGGGGTGATGTGATGTTTGTTGCTGTCGTTATTATCCTGGTTCTCGTAGAGATCATCCAGGTAATAGGCAACAAGATCAGCGCCAGACTTTTGGCAAAACGTTAAATTTTTCTCTGTTTCCCTTCCTGTCAGACTCTTGTCCCAGGAAAAGGGGCTTTATATAATCAATTTCAATAGGTGGAGATGTATATGAAAAAAATATCGGCTATTTTACTAGTCCTTCTGTTAAGTATTTCCGTTTCCTTTGCTGCAGGGGCAAAAGAGCAGACCGCATCAAAGATCCTTACCGTCGGGGCAACTCCTGAGCCTCATGCGGCCTTTCTCAATTTGGTGGTGGATGATCTTGCCGCCCAGGGAATTACCCTTAAGATAAAGGAATTCACCGATTATGTTACACCGAATGAGGCTTTGGAATCCGGTGAGCTCGATGCCAACTTTTTCCAGCACATTCCGTATCTTGAATCCTTCAACAAGGAACGTGGTTATCACCTGGCAAGTGCCGGCGGCATCCATGTAGAACCATTTGCCTTGTATTCCAAAAAGTACAAGAGCGTTGCAGAACTTCCTGACGGAGCTACAATTGCCATTCCCAATGATCCTACGAATGAAGGTCGTGCACTCTTGTTGCTGCAAAGCGCAGGTTTGCTAACTCTTGAAGCTTCTGCGGGTCTTGAGGCAACTCCTCTCGATATTGCCAAGAATCCGAAAGGCTTGAAGTTCCATGAAATAGAACCGGCTTCACTTCCCAGGGTACTTCAGGATGTCGATGGTGCCATCATCAATGGTAACTATGCAATCCCGGCAGGATTGATCGCCACTCGTGATGGTTTGTTCGTCGAGGGTGCCGATAGCCCCTATGTAAATGTAGTGGCTGTCAAGGAAGGTAACCAGAATGATCCAAGAGTGGTTGCCCTGGTAAAGGCTCTCAGGGGCCAGAAGGTCAAGGATTATGTTGCTTCGCATTATAAGAATGGTGAAGTTGTCTTGGTAGATAAATAGAACTTTTCCTTGGATCCATATTACCTCTCCGAAAAGTATTTCGGGGAGGTTTATTTTTTTTGAATCAATATACAAAACATAGGCAAAATATGCATAAAATTACAGAAAAACTTGACAAATATTGTATATTTATGTAATATCTATCTACTCAAGAACAATGGAGGAACGTATGGAATCACAGATAAGTCTCAAGGGACGCAGTTTTCTGACCCTCAAGGACTATTCAGGCGATGAGATCTTGTATTTGCTTGACCTTGCAAAGGAATTGAAGGCCAAGAAGAAAAAACTCGACCATTCTCAAAAAGTCGATGGGCAGTTGCTCGAAGGAAAGAACATTGTCCTCATTTTTGACAAAACCTCAACCCGTACCCGTTGTTCTTTTGAAGTTGCCGCTTTTGATGAAGGTGCCCATGTGACCTTTTTGACCAATAGCCAGATGGGTAAGAAAGAATCAATCGAAGATACCGCAAAGGTATTGGGTCGAATGTACGATGGTATTGAATACCGTGGTTTTTCCATGCAACTGGTAAAGGATATTGCATCCTTCAGTGGGGTTCCCGTGTGGAATGGTTTGACTGATGATGATCATCCTACCCAGGTACTTGCTGATTTCCTTACTGCCATGGAACATACCAGAAAGCCTCTGCAAGAGATGAAAATGGCTTATATCGGTGATGGCCGGAAACAACGTTTCCAATGCCCTCATGATCGGGGCTGCCAGGTTGGCATGGATTATTGCATCGGAGCTCCTTTGGAACTCTTTCCCAGTGAGGCCTTGATGGCAGAACTCAAACCCATTGCAAAAGAAAGTGGCAGTGTACTGTCAGTTACGACTGACCCCTATGAGGCCGTCAAGGGTGCCGATATCATTTATACCGATATCTGGGTGTCGATGGGAGAGGAAGATCAGACTGCCAAGCGGATTGCCTTGCTCATAGGACTATCAGGTAACCATGGATCTTTTGAAAGCTTCCGGCAATGAAAAGGTACTGTTTGAGCATTGTCTTCCTTCCTTCCACGATTTGAATACCACAGTGGCAAAGCAAATCAACGAACAATATGGTTTGAAGGAACTTGAGGTCACTGACGAAGTGTTCCGCAGCACTCATTCCGTCGTGTTTGACGAAGCAGAAAACAGGATGCATACGATCAAAGCCATAATGGTTGCGACCATGAGCGATAGCTTGTAGGGTATAAGCCTGTTGATTTTAAGACTCCACCGACGACTTGCTGAAGGCCGTCGGTTTTTTATTCTCGTGGAAGGGACTTGCAGATTGGTTTTACCCTTTTGGGTAAGTTTCGACCGCAAATAACAGTGACCAGCATCTGCATGGATCAAAATGACCCAGTTGTACAGTGATATGGTAAAGGTCAGGCCTCTTTGACCCAAAAAGGACAAACCCATATAAAAATATAGATTTTCAGCGAATGAGGAAATTGTTATTATTCTAATCAATATAATGAATTACATGGTATATAAAACACTCTGAATAAAATTGGCACGCATAATGCATATATATCTACGTAAGCCGAAAGGCCGAGAACCCTATATTACAATGAACACATGGAGGTGTTACTATGAAATATCTTGTAAAGAACGACAACAATTATCCAATGGTTTCAGGTTTCAATTCCTTGTTTGACAACTTTTTGGTGATTGGGGCATTACCAGCTCCAGAGTTCCACCGGTAGACAATTACTGAGAAAGGATGATTCCTATATCCTTGAAGCTGAGCTTCCTGGGTACAAGCAGGAGGATGTGAACGTGCATGTGGAAAAGCATGTCCTTCGTATCAGTTCCTCCAAGCAAACTTGCAAGGAAGAGAAGGAAGGTCGAAAGTCCCTGGTAAAGGAACGCTGTTTCCAAAGCTTCGAGCGCTCGTTCTCGCTTCCAGAGGATGTCAATGAGAAGGTATCGAAGGTGAATTTGCCGATGGTATCTTGAAGGTTACCCTTCCAAAGCAGGAAGTGGAGCAACCTAAGAAAATTGAAAGTGAAAATCAAAAACAACTAACGAAGAGGCAATGCCTCTCTTGTACAGCAACGGGCCTTGCATAGGATGCAGGGCCCTTGTCAGTTTCTTACCATTGATTCAATAATTCAGTGAAGAACTGCACCGCCTTGGAAATGTTTTCTGTACTCATTCGTTCATTTGGTCCATGCATCCTGGCTATTTCGGTTTTATCCATCTGCGCAGGCGTGAAACGGTAGACATTGGAAGAGAGCTCCTGGTATTTTCCTCGCATCGGTGGCTCCAGCATCAAGTAGGACGTTACGATCGCCTCGGGAAAGATTTTCTTGATTGTTTCTTTCACTGTCTCAAAAGCTTCTCCAGAGATAGGTGATTCTTTTGAAGGTTCGTCATAACGGGTAACCTTGATTGCGATATCCTTATCCTTGATTGTCTTCTTGATCCATTCAACCATATTTTTCTCATTGTCCGTAGAGAGCAGTCTTGAATTTACCGTGGCAGTGGTTTCCAAGGCTATTACATTGTTCTTGTCACTTGCCTTGATTACGGTGGGGAACGCTGGTTGTTCTCATTACCGCATTGAGGGTAGGGGCTTTTGAAAATATCCGGGTGAGTAGTGGCTTGGTAAGCCAAAGATTCAAAAGAGGAAAGAGAAAAGAAAGGTGATTCCTTCCCGATGTTCTCGAGCATCTTTTTGACAGGTTGGGTAAAGACTGCCTTATGTCGTTTTGCTTCTATCCTGCTGATTGCCTTGGATATCTTTCCAAGGGATGTTGGGAAGGTTGGTGTCGAGGAATGCCGGCTTCCTTCCTGCAAGAAAGTTCAGTATCCCATATATCCTTTCTCTGCTACTCCCACTACTGCAATGGGACGGGTGACTCCACTGATGTATCGCTCGGCTACAGCCCCTCCCTCATCCAGTACAAGGGAGAAGTGCAATCCCATTTTCCCAAATGGCTGTCGATCAGATTAGCTCCCCTGGTTCCTCCATTTACCTCTTCATCGCATCCAAAAGCTGCATACCAGGTTCTTTTTGGTTTTAGGCCTGATTGCAGCATTTCCTCAAAGGCCTGAAGGATTGCGATAAGTTGCAATTTACAATCAAAACTCCCTCTTCCCCATATAAAGTCTTGAAAGATCGCCGCTAAAGGGATCTCTTTCCCATTCCGAGGGAAGGGGCCGAAACGGACATCCTGATGAGCTGTCAAAAGCGCAGGTTCTCTTTTGTATCGGTCCCTTCAAACCGTAGATTAAATTATGAGGGGACTCAGAAGGAATCTGAAGGGATTCTGAGCAAAGGGGAAAGGCTTCCTGCAAATACGTTGAGAATAGTTCGAATTCCTTCCACTCCACCAGGTTCGTATCGTTGTTGCTGATTGTCTTGAAGGTAATGGCCTTTTGCAGTTTTTCAATGGCCTTTTCGTTTTTTGGGAATCTGTAGGGGAGGCTTTTTGGATATGTTGCTTTCCCGAAGGAAAAGGGTCCTGATAAGTGCAATGGTAATCAATGCAAGAAAAATAGCCAAAAGTATAAGCAAAACCATAATGAATTCCTCTTTGCAAATGTAGTGTTTTTTACAGTATAATGATATATTGTAGCGTAACAATAGTATTTCAATGCTTAGGGAGGGTGATTCTATAGCATGCCCAAGAAAATTGATCATGAGGAACGGAAGGAAAAGATACTGCAGACTGCCTTGAAGGTGTTCGCGCGTGAAGGGTATCGAGATTCCAACCTCTCCCTTATTGCACAGGAATGCGGAATTTCGCGTCCAACAATCTATCAGTATTTCATGGATAAGGAAGAAATCTATTATTATGCTGTGAAATTGGTTACCGGACGAATGTTTTCCAAATTTGCCTTATATGCCTGGGATACTACGGAAAACTATATAGATCGTATCAACTTGATTTGCACTGATATCATGGATTCGGCTTCTGCCCATGAAGGAGAATTGACCTCTTTGGTCGATGTCATGCTCCAAATGAAAAAGGAAGGCCGTGATTTCAACGCAATCGTGCTTAGGCGTACGGCGAAACTGACTATCTTGTTCAAACGATTATTACGTGCAGGAATAAAAGATGGCGATATTCTTCCTTGCGAGATCAACAAGGTCGCTGATCATATTTTGCTTTTGCTGGAATCCTGCTGCTTTCAGGTCGCTTTCCTGGATACCTTTGACATGGCTCTTTCCAAGGAACTGATCAGTAACTATCTTGAATTCTTCAAGACCAACCCAAATGGGAATTCAGTCATTCCCCGTCTATAGCCGGTTGGTTTTTATTTTTGTATATTAACTAGGTACAAGAGAGGGCCCCTTGCAGGGCTCCGTTGCCCTATGTCGTATAACGAGGAGGGAACTAAATGAATCTAGATAAAATGACACTTAAACTGCGTCAGGCAATTCAGGACGCGGACATGATCTCCAATGAAAATGGCAATGCTGAAATTACAACAGAACATGTATTGCTTGCCTTGCTTTCCCAAAAGGAAGGATTGCTTTCACCTTTGTTTGACAAACTGGGAATTCCTTCGAAACAAGTTCAGGCAAAGATACAGGAACTGATTTCCCGTTTGCCCAAGGTCTATGGAACCAATGGGCAGCGTTCACTTTCAGGGCAACCTTGGCAACGAATTTTATGCCGCAGATAAAATTGCTGTGGATTTCAAGGATGAGTATCTCAGTGCCGAGCATTTTTTGCTTGCTGTCCTAGAAGATGGGTTCTGCTGCGGGCAAGGCCCTGACAAGTCTGGGAATAACCAAGGATGGTGTTTTGCAGGCACTGCAATCGATAAGGGGAAATCAAACCATAAACAGCGAAGACCCTGAGAGCAGGTATCAATCACTGGAAAAGTTTTGCAAGGATATCACTGCCCTTGCCAGGCAAGGAAAGCTTGACCCTGTCATTGGCAGGGATGATGAAATTCGGAGAATCATGCAGGTTCTTTCACGAAAAACCAAGAATAATCCCTGTCCTTATAGGTGAACCCGGAGTAGGAAAGACTGCAATAGTGGAAGGGCTTGCCCTACGTATTGCCAGTGGTGATGTCCCTGAGTCTCTCAAGAACAAAAGAATCTTATCCTTGGATGTAGGATCCTTGGTCGCTGGGGCAAAGTTTCAGGGGGTGAATTTGAGGAACGTCTCAAGGCCGTAATCAAGGAAGTGACAAAAGCGGAAGGCCAAGTCATTCTATTTATTGATGAATTGCATACAATTGTCGGAGCAGGCGCAAGCGAAGGTTCCACCGATGCCTCAAATCTGATCAAACCAGCCTTGGCCAGGGGAGAGTTGCATGCGATCGGGGCAACGACATTGGATGAATACCGTAAATACATAGAGCCTGACAAGGCTTTGGAAAGAAGGTTCCAACCTGTATTTACCAAGGAGCCTACGGTAGAGGATACTATTGCGATTCTTCGTGGGTTGAAGGAACGATATGAAGTTCACCATGGAGTCAGGATCAAGGATGAAGCCTTGGTTGCCGCAGCAACCCTAAGCAACCGTTATATTACGAACCGATTCCTTCCTGACAAGGCTATTGACTTGGTCGATGAAGCCGCAAGCCAGCTGAAAATGGAAATAGAGAGTCAGCCGGTTGAACTTGACCAGATTGAGCGGAAGATACTCCAATTGAATATTGAACAACAGGCTCTGGCAAGGGAGACCGACCAGGCAAGTATTTCTCGTCTCCAGAAGATCAAACAGGAATTGGGTGACTTGGGAACCAAACGTGATTCCATGCATTTGCAATGGGATAATGAACGGGAGGCCATTGCCAAACCTCAGGGAAAACAAAGCCCTGCTTGAAAAGCTCAAGGGAGAGGAACAACGCGCAGAACGGGATGGGGATCTAGCCCAAGCTGCCCGGATCAAGCATGGATCAATCCCTGATTTTAATGCGGGATATCCAAAAGCAGAGTGAAAAATTGGCAGAAGTCCAGACTGATGGAAGGCAACTTGTTACGTGAAGAGGTCTCTGAGGATGATATTTCGAGAATAGTCAGTGAATGGACAGGAGTGCCTGTTGCAAAGATGAAAGGAAGTGAGGTGCAGAAATACCTGCATCTGGAGGAAATTCTCTCTCGCCAGGTAGTGGGGCAAGATCATGCCATCAAGGCAGTTGCCAATGCCATCCGCAGAAATAAAGCTGGAATCGGTGATGAACATCGTCCTTTGGGTACCTTCCTCTTTGCAGGGCCGACCGGAGTCGGCAAGACCTTGCTTGCCAAGGTACTTGCAGAATTTCTTTTCGATGACGAGAAGGCTTTGACGAGAATTGATATGAGCGAATATATGGAGAAATTCTCGGTCAGCCGGCTCATTGGAGCGCCTTCCCGGATATGTCGGGTATGACCAAGGGGGACAATTGACGGAGGTCGTGCGCAGACGTCCTTACTCGGTAGTTTTGTTCGATGAAATCGAAAAGGCCCATCCTGATGTTTTCAATATACTTCTGCAACTCCTGGATGAGGGAAGGCTTACCGATGGACAGGGGAGGGTCGTGGATTTCTCCAATACCGTGATCATCCTGACCAGCAATCTTGGAAGTCAGCAACTATTGCAGGCAAAAAGCCATGAGGAAGGCTCTGCAGCTGTATTGTCGATCATTCACGACTCTTTCAAACCTGAATTCATCAATCGACTTGATGAAATCATTGTGTTTGAGAGTTTGGGCAATGAACAGATTCGAAAGATAATTGGATTGCAACTTGACCAATTGGCTTTGCGCTTGTCCAAGAAAGGTTATACGCTGACTTGGGACGAACAGGTGGTTGACGATATCTTCCAGCATGGCTTCGACTCGGATTTTGGTGCACGACCAATCAAACGTTCCATTCAGCGATTGGTGGAGAATCCGCTTTCCATCCAATTGTTGGCCGGGGATTTCCAAGAATCCGATACCATTCGCTTATCGGTTCAATCCGGGAATTTGGTCCGCTTCGCGAGGCTAGTTGCCGCTTTGATGATTTCTTGAAAGTTTGTTATATGGCCTGTAACGTGTCGATGTCGCAAACATATGCCTCGTCGTCTACGCTACAGGTTTTTAATAGGTAGGAGGAAAGCAATTCCTTCATGGTAAACATAGGCGTTTGCTGAAGGATGATATGTTTGAATTTTGGCTTCAACAATACAGGATGCCCGGGTTTTCCCTTAAAGCTGGGGCGTAGGGCCTCAGCCTTTCCAAATCTTTTGATAAGCCACTGGTAATGGTTTTTTTCAATCAAGGGCATATCGGCAAGGGATATGAGGAAAGGTTCACCTTCCTTGAGTACATTTGCCCCGCAGAGGGTCGACGACCCTTGTCCCTGGCTGAAGTCAGGGTTGAAGGCAAGATGCAAGGTATCCCCTTGAAAAGGAGCCAACAAGGCTTCCACCTGTTCATGCTTGAATCCTGTGACGACAATGGTTTCCAATCCCGCATCCAGGGAGGCTCTCACCGCATGTTGTATGATTGTCTCTCCTCTCCAGGAAGGAATAGCTTTTCACCGTTGCTTCTCGATGCAAGCCCTGCTGCAAGCAGTATGTTTTGCATGGGTTTTCCTTGTTTCATTGCGTTTAAGGTATTATACTCCTATCCATTATGTTTGCCACTTATTTCAATTGTCTTGCAGTTATATTGGGATCTCTTTTGGGGTTGTTGCTCAGGGATCGGATCAAACCTGCTTATCAAGAGGTTGTTTTTGCCTCGGCTGGCTTGGTTACCTTGGTCATAGGGGTCTCTATGGCCCTGAAGACGGGTTCGTATTTGATACTGCTTTTTTCCGTTGTCTTGGGAGGGTTTGTCGGGTATGCACTCCATATCGAGGAAGGTCTTCTTGCCTTGGGGGCTTTTGCCCAGAAACGATTGGGGAAAAAAGATGGGAACAATGAGCAGAAGGCCTCGAACTTTGCCTTGGGATTCCTGAATGCCTCCATTCTGTTTTGTTCAGGGGCAATGTCCGTGGTGGGATCAATCCAGGCAGGAACGACAGGTGACTACCAGCTCATTATGGTGAAGTCGGTGATGGACGGGTGTATGGCAATTATTCTCAGTGCTGCCTATGGTCCCGGGGTTATCGCAAGTGCTTTATTCGTTTTGGTATATCAAGGATTTTTTACGCTTACAGGGAGTTTCATTTCACCTATTCTTGGAGAAGGTGGAATAAACGAACTCTCGGCAGTAGGAGGCATATTGCTTCTCATGATTGGGTTTGGTTTGTTGGACATCAAGAAATTCAAGACAGGCAATTTTTGCCGGCAATGATACTGGCTCCTGTTTTTTCCTTGATTTCTCCTTTTCTTGATTCTTTTTTCAAAAGCCTCGGCCTTTGGTAGAGGCTTCAGGATTGCTTGGTCTTTGCCTTGCTGGTCTTTAGATAATCCACAATTGTCTGGACTAGTTCGAGTTGTTCTGTATCCAAGGCCTTTATATTTTGGAGAACTGATTTCATAAGTGGGGATATCCCTTCAGCTACTTCGTCGTCCTCCTCTTCTTCCTGAGAATCCCAATCAAGACCGTACTCCAACATTTTAAGACTGACTCCGGTTAGCTCTGAAATTTTCATAGCAGTGATCATCGGAGGGCGCCTATCATTGTGAATCCAGCTGGATAGTGTACTTCTGTTTACTTCAAGGCTTCTTGCCAATTCGACAACGGAAGGAGATTCCAGAAGGGCCATGACTCTATCCCAAAACTTTTTCATGCTAAAAATATATCAGTTTTTACTGCTGGATGATAGAAATGCGTCAATTCGGGCATAGAAATAATCATTAATTAATAACTGTTGTTCTTGAAAAGGTTTGGGGAGTCTATCCGTGACGAAATATTCGCATTTTTTAAGCATGATGATGATAGTCTGTCATTTTCGGATGGATTCGGCATAACAAAGCCTCTCCTTTAAGAAGAGGCCTTGTTCTTGAGGGGCTGTATCAGTTTCTCTTTGCAGCATCCTCAAGTGCACTTTCACTATCCAAATCCTTCTCGACCGGACAGGGTTTGATATGCCAGATATCCGTAGCATACTCATTGATTGTCCTATCACTGGAGAATTTTCCACTTGAGGCAATATTGAGGATTGCCTTTTGGTTCCATTCGCTTGAATTCCCTTTATAGAGATTCCTTGCCTTTTCATGGGTATCTGCATACATCCTGAGATCGGCAAAATGGAAATACTTATCTCCGTTTTCAAAAAGGCTCTTTTGAAGAGGGTCGAAAATTCCGGGTTCGTTGACGTTGAAATAGCCACTGAGGAATAAATCAACGACTTTTTTAATTTCGGGGTCCTTGCTGACCCAAGAGTAGGGATCATACGTACCCTTGAGTTTTGAAATCTCTTCCTCGGTGTGCCCGAATATATACAGATTCTCGGCCCCTGCTTCTTGTGCGATCTCAATGTTTGCACCATCCATGGTACCGATAGTCAGTGCTCCATTGCACATGAATTTCATGTTTCCTGTTCCTGAAGCCTCGGTTCCTGCCGTGGAGATTTGCTCGGAAAGGTTGGTAGCGGGAATAATTCTCTCTGCCATGGTAACCCGGTAGTTTGGCATAAACTGAACAGTAAGAAGCTTGTTTACCTGAGCGTCCGCATTGACGACCTTGGCCAGGTTATTGATGAACTTAATGATAAGCTTTGCGTTGACATAACCCGGAGCGGCTTTGCCGCCAAACAAGAAAGTCATCGGAGGCATGTCTTTCGTGGCAGTCCCTCCCGCCTTGATATCATTATAGATCAGAATGATATTCAGTGCATTGAGCAATTGACGCTTATATTCATGGATGCGCTTTACCTGGACATCGAACATGGTATCGGGGTCGATGATCAACCCACTATCCTTTTTTAGGAAAGCGGCGGCATCGACCTTGCATTGCCTCTTGATTTTTGCAAAATCTTTCAGAAAGGCTGCATCCTTGGCAAAGGGAGCCAAACGGGAGATCTGGCTATAATCGGTAATCCAACCATCTCCTATTGCTTCAGTTATCTTTGAGGCAAGTGCGGGGTTTGCATCAAGCAACCATCGCCGTTGGGTTATTCCGTTTGTCTTGTTATTGAACTGACCGGGGAAGATCAAATTGAATTGGGGAAACATCTCCGTCTTGAGAAGCTCGGAATGAAGTTGGGCAACTCCGTTGGTACTATGACTTCCGATTATTGCAAGATTTGCCATCCTGACCTGTTTGGGATTCGATTCCTCTATGATGCTGACTTTCGCAAGCATATCGGGGCGGAGCGGGGAAATAGGACACGGCGGATTGTAAAAATCTGTGGTTTATCTCAAATATGATTTGTGTATGGCGGGGCAAGATTTTTTGCAGCATGGGCAGATTCCATTTTTCGAGAGCTTCAGGCATCAAGGTATGGTTGGTATAGCCCATCATCTGGTGCGTAATGCTCCAGGCTTCATCCCAATCAAGGTATTCCTGATCAAGCAAAATTCTCATCATCTCGGGAATGGCCAGAGAAGGATGGGTATCATTCAACTGGATAGCTGCAAATTTTGGGAATTGTGACCAATCAAGGTTCTGACGTTTGAATCGCCTGACAATATCTGCCAAGGAACATGCCACAAAGAAATATTGTTGCTTGAGCCTGAGTTCCTTGCCCATATATAAGGTATCGTTAGGGTAGAGGACTTGGCTGAGATTTTCCGCTGAGATCTTGGACCTCACGGCCTCTGTGTAATCGCCGTCATTGAATTCATGGAAGTTAAACTCTTCCGGGCTTTTTGCAGACCAGAGTCTGAGAGTGTTTACTGTTTTGCAACCATAGCCGATTATCGGAGTGTCGTAGGCAACTCCGGTGACAAGTTCTGAGCCGATCCATTTGAAATTGTCCCGGTCGTGTTCCTTGATGACTTGCACTTCACCACCGAATTGGACGGGATAGACTACGTCTGGGCGATGGATTTCCCAGGGATTGCCGTCTCTCAGCCAATTGTCTGGCTGTTCTGCCTGCCAACCATTCTTGATTTGTTGTCTGAAGATTCCGTAGTTATATCGGATGCCATAACCGTAGGCAGGAATTTCCAAGGTGGCCATGGAATCCAGAAAACAGGCAGCCAAACGCCCAAGTCCACCATTTCCCAAGCCTGCATCGGGTTCCACGTCGGCAAGTTCCTCGAGTGTGTAACCTAGTCCAGAAAGGGCTTCCCTGACTTCCTTCTCGATTCCCAGGTTGATTATATTGTTGGTTGTTGCACGACCCATAAGGAATTCCAAGGAAAGATAATATACTCTCTTTACACCATTTGCCCGCTGTGTCTTACGACTTTTATCCCATTGGTGAATGATCCTGTCCCTGATAGTCATGGCCAAGGCCGTGTATCTTCCTTCCTGTGTGGTATGATATACATCGGCATCTTCGCTATATTTCAGATGTTCTGCAAAATCCTGGGCTATACTTTCTGAAGTGTGTCCGAACCTGGTTTTTAACTCATCCTTCATAAGAAACTCCTTGCGAAAGGTTGTTGTAACAATTGAAACTATATATGATAGCCAATATATGGGCAATAAGCTGAAGGAATCCTGGGAAAGTCGTCAATGTATATTGACAAAAAGGACTGGCTCTGGTAAGTTAGCTTCTGCATGTTACAGGGAACTTGCCTAGGCTAGGACTGTCCATGCACTACTGCCCTTGTAGCTCAGTTGGTAGAGCACCACCATGGTAAGGTGGGGGTCAACGGTTCAAATCCGTTCGAGGGCTCTTTTTTTTTCTAAGTCGCTTAGGGAATGAAGATACGGCGTACCTCGCCGGGGAGCATGTTATGGGTGAAGCAAAAAAGAAAGGTCCAGTAGAGAAAATTGCTCTGCAGTGCACCGAGTGTAAGCAAAAGAACTATACAACCGAGAAAAATCGGCGCAACACGCAAGGAAAGCTTGAATTGATGAAGTATTGTCCGTTCGAACACAAGCATACGTTGCATCGCGAAACGAAGATTAAATAAGTCCGTAAGGGCTGTTTTTATCGAGAAGCAAATAGGCCAGTAGCTCCAATGGTAGAGCGCTGGTCTCCAAAACCGGATGTTGAGGGTTCGAGTCCTTCCTGGCCTGTCTGCTTCTTGATTTTTTCCAAAGGAGACTTTACATGAAGAAGTTAATCAAGTACATCAAAGAATCGCGTTTGGAACTGAAAAAAGTAATTTGGCCTTCACGCGAATCTGTTATCTCTTCCACTAAGGTCGTATTGGTTTCAACTGCTCTTGTAGCCGTTTTCCTTTGGTTGGTTGACTTCATCCTTCTTAAAGGTATATTATTGATTTTCTAGGACGGTGTCATGGCAAAGGGCTGGTACGTAGTACACACATATTCCGGTTACGAACAGAAGATTGAGCGCATCATTAATAAAATGCGAGAGACAGATACAGATTTTAATATGATTTGTACCGATGTCAAAGTTCCGTTCGAAACGGTAGTTGAAGTCAAGGATGGAGTCAAACGCGATGTAAAGCGGAAGATTCTCCCTGGCTATATTCTTGTCGAGCTCGACCTGCCGGAAAACAGTTGGAAAACTTGGTGTTCCCAGATTAAGAGAATTCAAGGAGTCACAGGTTTTGTGACTCCTACCGATGGCATTATGCCGCAAGCCCTTTCATCTGCAGAGGTTAAGGGAATTTTCCAGAAAACTGGTGATCTTCCCGCCGAAAAGGTCTTTAAGCCGAAGCAGACTTTCTCCATTGGTGAGCAAGTTCGCATTATCGAAGGGCCTTTTGATTCTTTTACCGGTGTCATTGAAGAAGTCAATCTCGAGAAAGCTCGCATGAGAGTGAGTGTAGGGATTTTTGGCAGATCAACACCCGTTGAGGTTGAGTTTCTTCAAGTGGAGAAGATTATCTAGCGTTGTCTTTGACGAAGCACGCTGGATTTTGTTTTAGGTTTTTTACATTCGTCGATTTTGTACGTGCATTACTCCCTCAGAAATGGGGTGGGAGCCTGATCGTATGACAGGCGTTATTACCAGCGCGAACCCGGATTATCGGCCAACTCAGGCAGGGTCCTCGCGTTTAAGGAGAGAAACATGGCAAAGAAAAAGGTAACTGCAGTAATTAAGTTGCAGTGTCCTGCACAGAAGGCTACGCCGGCACCACCTATTGGTCCCGCACTTGGCCCTCATGGTGTCAGTGCCCCAAAGTTTGTTCAAGAGTTCAACGAGAAAACCAAAAGTTATGAACCTGGACTGATTCTTCCCGTCATCATTACCGTTTATGCAGACAAGAGCTTCACGTTTATACTGAAGACTCCTCCTGCCTCGGTCCTCATCAAAAAGGCCCTGGGGCTAAAGACTGCAAGCGGCACACCGAACAAAGTCAAGGCTGGCAAGATTACTCAGGCCCAGCTTACCGAAATTGCAACGATTAAATTGGAGGACCTCAATGCAAATGACATTGAGGCAGCTAAGAAGATCATTGCAGGCACAGCCCGCAGTATGGGTGTAGAGGTGGAGCAATAAGATGAAACACGGAAAAAATTATCGAGAAAGTATTAAGAAAGTTGACCGTGAGAAGTTTTATTCCTTTGATGAAGCTTCTGCCCTGGTGAAGGATATGGCATTTGCAAAGTTCGACGAAACTGTTGAGCTTTCTGTAAAGTTGTCCCTCAAGAAAAGCCAGAGTGTTCGTGATACTGTAGTTCTTCCAAATCAGTTTTCCGCTCAGAAGCGTGTCTTGGTTTTCGCCAAAGGTGAAAAAGCCCAGGAAGCTCTTGATGCCGGTGCCGCCTTCGTTGGTGACAATGACTTGATTGAGAAGATTCGCGGTGGTTGGCTGGATTTTGATGTAGCAGTCGCTACTCCTGATATGATGAAGGATGTTGGTCGCTTGGGTCCTATTCTCGGTCGTAAAGGCTTGATGCCGAACCCGAAAACCCAGACGGTTACCTTTGATTTGAAGGGAGCCCTTGCTGAATTGACCAAAGGTCGTGTTGAATTCCGTTCTGACAAGACAAATGTCATTCACCTTCCTATAGGTAAAGTTTCCATGGATTATGCCAAGGTTGCTGAGAATGCCGTAGCTGTTGTCAAGGAAATCGTCCGTAAAAAGCCTGCAGACGCAAAAGCTGACTTTATCGTAAGCGTAGCACTTTCCTCAACGATGGGCCCTGGTGTCCAGGTTTCAGTGAAAGATATGCTGGCTTCGGTATAATAGGAGAAGCAAACCATGGAATATAAGACTCGTATTACACCTGCAAAGGAAGAAGCAGTCAAGGCTCTCAAGGATGAGTTTTCTCAATACTCAGGGTATATCTTTACTGATTACCGTGGCATGACTGTGGAACAGATTACGACATTGCGCAGGACTCTCCTGAAAAAGAATGCTGCCTATCGTGTCGTAAAGAATCGTTTTGCTAAGATTGCTCTTGAGCAACTTGATAATAAGGCTGATGATCAACTCATCGGACCTACTGCAATTGCATTGGTTCGCGGAGATGTGGCCAATTTGGTTGCCAAGGACTTGTTCCAGGCCTCCAAGGATGGTTCGCCTATCCAGATCAAGGGTGCCATGCTTGACGGAAAGTTCTTGAATCCCTCACAGGTTGAGGCTTTCAGCAAGCTTCCTACCAAGCTGGAATTGATTGCTTCCTTGATGGGTACCATGAAGGCTCCTGTCCAGAAGCTCGCAGCTACCTTGCTTGCGTACGTCGAAAAGAATGGTGAACCAGTTGCAGAAGCAGCTGCTCCCGCAGAAGAAAACTAAACACAGTTCTAGTCTTCACTCGTAACCTGCTATGACTGTGCTGAAGATATCATTATATAAGGAGAAGATAATATGGCTACTAAAGAAGAAATTTTGGAATCTATCGCTCAAATGTCCGTCATGGAAGTCGCTGACTTGATTAAAATGATGGAGGAAAAGTTTGGTGTCACGGCTGCTGCCGCTGCTGTTGCCGCAGGTCCTGCTGCCGAAGCTGCCGTTGCTGTTGAAGAACCTACTGAATTCAACGTTATCCTCAAGGCTTGTGATCCTACTAAAAAGATTGCTGCCATTAAGGAAGTCCGTGCAATTACTGGTCTTGGTTTGAAAGAAGCCAAGGATTTGGTAGAAGCTGGTGACAAGGTTGTTAAGGAAGGCGTAAGCAAGGCTGATGCTGCATCCCTCAAGGAAAAGCTCGAAGCTGCAAGTTGCACCGTAGAGATCAAGCCTGTTGAATAGGCTATTGAAAGGGGATCGGCCCTTTTTGGGTCTGTCCCCGATCCTTGTTTTTTGCAAGCGGGCGTAAGCCCGAATGACTGAGCCACCGGATAGACACCGGTGGCCTATTGTGTCTTTCGTTTCCTCCCGTCTAAGGAGGATTCTGTCTGTTTCTCAAATGACTCTGGAGGGTACACGATGGTTGCCAAAGGCAAATCCATAACACGCACGTACATCGGTTCTGATTTCCAAGAAGTCTGTGAACTGCCCAACCTCATCGGGATCCAGCTTGATTCCTATGAGAGATTCCTACAGCTTGAACGTTTCGGGAGAGGTCTCGGACCTGATCCTTCGTTTGGCTTGGAAGAAGTGTTCCAGTCGACGTTTCCGATCGATAGTCCAAACGGTGAGATGCGTCTTGCCTATAAAGGCTATACGATAGACTTTGATAACATCAAATTCTCAGAAACCGAATGTAAGAAAAAGGGCCGCTCCTACAGTGTGCCAATCAAGGTTACCATAAGTCTCGAATTCTCCAATGGTGAGATGAGGGAAAAGGAAATCTTCTTTGGGGATATTCCCCTGATGACCGACCGTGGAACCTTTATCATCAATGGCGCAGAACGCGTTGTTGTTAGCCAGATACACCGTTCCCCCGGTGTTATCTTCTCCAACGAGAAGGGTGTTTATTCCTCAAGAATCATCCCTTATCGTGGATCATGGCTTGAATTTGAAATTGATGATAAAAAACATCTTATTTTTACGAAAATAGACCGAAAGAAGCGAATACTGGGAACATTGTTCCTTCGTGCCATCGGTCTTGATACGCGTGAGAAAATAGTAGAGCAATTCTACAAGGGTGAGACTATCGAACTCGCTGACGACAGCGATTTGAAGTCCAGCTTGGAAAATAGATATATCTACAAGGATGTCTATGCAATGATTGAAGGGGAGAACAAGAAAGTTCTTCGTGCCGGCGATAAACTCCATGCCCACGAAATTGATGAACTGCTTGGTCTGAAGATAACTTCCCTTGAACTCATTAATCTCAAAGGCGAGTCCTCCTTGCATAGCGATATCATTCTCAACTGTTTTGAAATCGAAGATGCAAAATATACTCGTGAGGGTTTTGATGAACCAACCAAGGAAGATGTGCTTAGCCCTATCTTCAGTGTTCTCATGCCTGGTGAAATGATTGCCATCGAACGTGCCGAGAAAGACTTGCCTGATATGTTCTTTTCCAGCCGTCGTTATGACCTCGGTTCGGTTGGCCGTTACAAGTTCAATAAAAAGTTTGGTTCCGGTACGGAAGAGGAAGAAGAGAATGCTTCTACCGATTTGACCGTCCTTACTTCTGGCGATATCGTCAATACAATGGGCTTCCTGATCAAAGTGTTCATTCGTGAAGAGAACGTCGATGATATCGATCACCTGGGAAACAGGCGAGTTCGTTCTGTCGGCGAGCTTTTGCAGAATGCACTCAAGAGCGCTTTTGCTAGAATGGAACGCATTGCCAAGGAAAGAATGAATCTTGAAACCGGTAGCGTAAAGCCACAGGATTTGATTTCGATCAAACCTATTGTTGCTGCCGTGAAAGAGTTCTTTGGAAGTAGCCAGCTCTCCCAGTTCATGGATCAGGTCAATCCTTTGGCGGAACTTACCCATAAAAGGCGTTTGAATGCACTCGGACCTGGTGGTCTTTCCCGTGACCGTGCCGGATTTGAAGTCCGTGATGTTCACTATACGCATTATGGCCGTATCTGCCCGATCGAGACTCCTGAAGGACCGAATATCGGCTTGATTGTATCCTTGGCAAACTATACAAGGGTCAATCAACATGGATTCCTGGAGACTCCCTACAGAAAGGTTGTCAATGGCGTAGTATCCACGCAGTATCGGTTCCTTGATGCCAACGATGAAGAGAAATACTATATTGCCCAGGCTTCTGCCAAACTTGATGCAGATGGTCACTTCCGTGACCAAGAGGTCCCTGTAAGGCGCAGTGGTGACTATTCCACCAAACCTCCGACGGATATAAAGTATATGGACGTTTCTCCGAAACAGGTAATAAGTGTTGCCGCTTCCTTGATTCCTTTCCTTGAACATGACGATGCCAACCGTGCCTTGATGGGTTCGAACATGCAACGTCAGGCAGTTCCCTTGGTTTTCCCGGAAACCCCTCGTGTAGGAACAGGAATGGAAGAAAAGACTGCCTACGACAGTGGTGTCCTTATCAAGGCAAAACGTGCCGGTACAATTGATTATGTTGCCGCCGACAGAGTGATCATCAAGCCAGATGTCTGTGAGATTGAAGGCGAGGTTGATTACTATGAAGTCCAGAAATTCCAACGGACTAACCAGGATACCTGTTTCAACCAGAAACCTTTGGTCTCCTATGGTGAACATGTGGAAGAAGGACAAGTCTTGGTTGATGGTCCTGCAACCCAGGAAGGTCAGCTTGCTCTTGGCAGAAACATTCTGGTTGGATTTGTACCCTGGAATGGATATAACTACGAAGATGCCGTCTTGATCAGTGAGCGTGTGGTACGGGATGATATCTTTACCTCCATCCATATCAAGGAATTTTCTACTGATATCCGTGAGACCAAGCTTGGTCCTGAGAAACTCACCCGCGATATTCCCAATACCAGCGAGAAAATGCTAGAGCAGCTTGATGAAGATGGCATTGTCAGAATCGGTACGATGGTTCGTCCTGGATCGATTCTTGTTGGAAAAGTAACACCCAAGAGTGAGAGCGATACGACTCCTGAATTCAAGTTATTGAACTCGATTTTCGGTGAAAAAGCCAAGGAAGTACGTGATACCTCCCTGAAGGTTCCTCATGGAACTGAAGGTACGGTCATTGATATCCAGAGGCTGAAACGAAGCAATAACGATGAATTGCCCCCAGGTGTAGAAGAGACTGTCAAGGTTCTTATCGCTACCAAGCGTAAGTTGCGTCAGGGTGATAAGATGGCAGGACGTCATGGAAACAAAGGTGTTGTCAGCCGGATTCTTCCTGAGGAAGATATGCCATACATGGAAGATGGCACTCCTCTTGATGTTTGCTTGAATCCTTTGGGCGTTCCTTCCCGAATGAATATTGGTCAGTTGATGGAAACCCAGCTTGGTTGGGCGGCTGTCAAACTTGACGAATGGTACTCGAGCCCTGTTTTCCAGAGTGCATCGATGGATCAGATTGAAGCAAAGATGGTTGAGGCAGGACTTCCCTGGAATTCCAAAACCACATTGTACAGCGGTCAGACAGGTGTTCCTTTTGTCAATCCTGTATTCTGCGGGTATATCTACTATCTTAAGCTTCACCATCTTGTCGATGATAAGATGCATGCTCGTTCCACCGGTCCTTATTCCCTGGTAACCCAACAGCCTCTTGGCGGTAAGGCCCAGTTCGGAGGACAGAGACTCGGAGAAATGGAAGTATGGGCCCTCGAGGCATATGGGGCTGCCAATACCTTGCAGGAATTGCTTACCATCAAGAGTGATGACATGAATGGCCGTGTAAAGATTTATGAGAGCATAGTCAAGGGAGAACCGGCATCTACCGCAGGAATGCCTGAAGCATTCAACGTGTTGGTGCAGGAAATCCGTGGTCTGGCTTTGGATATGGCTGTGTACGATTCCAAGGGCAAGCAGGTTCCTTTGACGGAACGAGATGAAGAGTTGATTGCAAAGCAGTCGAAAGGCTCCCTCAATTAACCAGGAGAAGTACGGATGAAGGAAATTCAGGATTTCGATAGCATTATGATAAAGCTGGCTTCGCCGGAGCAGATCAAGGATTGGTCGTACGGTGAAGTGAAGAAGCCCGAGACGATAAACTACCGCACACTCCGGCCCGAGAGGGATGGTTTGTTTTGCGAGAAGATTTTCGGAACTACCAAGGAATGGGAATGCTATTGCGGAAAGTTTAAATCTATCCGCTATAAGGGTGTAATTTGTGATCGTTGTGGTGTAGAAGTAACAAACACCAAGGTTCGACGTGAACGAATGGGCCATATCACCTTGGCCGCCCCTGTTTCCCATATTTGGTATTACCGTTCAGTTCCCTCCAGGATGAGCATGTTGCTGGATATTTCCCGCAATTCATTGCAAAGCATCCTGTATTATGAGAAATACGTAGTTATCAATGCAGGCGATACCAATCTCAAGATCAAACAACTTCTCAGTGAAGAGGAGTATTGGTTGGCACGTGACCAGTATGGCGATTCATTTGAGGCAGGAATGGGTGCCGAGGCGGTTCGCAAACTTTTGATGAACCTTGACCTTGAGGAACTCTCCCGTGAGCTTCGTGAGCAGATGCGCCAAAAGGAAGACAAGGCAGACAAGCGTTTGCTCAAGAGAATCGAGGTTTGTGAAAACTTCCGTGACAGTGGCAACCGCCCTGAATGGATGATCCTGACCGTGATTCCTGTCATCCCACCTGATTTGCGACCTATGGTTCAGCTTGATGGTGGCCGTTTTGCGACCAGTGACCTCAATGATCTTTATCGTAGGGTTATCAACAGAAACAACCGTCTTGATCGTTTGGTCAAGCTCAATGCCCCTGATATCATCATCCGTAATGAAAAGAGGATGTTGCAGGAAGCTGTTGATGCGTTGTTTGATAATTCCAAGAGAAAGAGAGTTGTCAAGGGAGCCTCAAACAGACCTTTGAAGAGTCTTTCCGATATGCTTAAGGGCAAGCAAGGTCGTTTCAGACAGAATCTGCTTGGTAAGCGTGTTGACTATTCAGGACGTTCAGTAATTGTTGTAGGTCCTGAATTGCGAATGCACCAGTGTGGTCTTCCCTCGAAGATGGCTCTGGAATTGTACAAGCCCTTTATCATGAAGAAGCTCGTACAAGATGGTGTCGTTTACAATATCAAGAAGGCAAAGAGCCTTGTTGAGGAAGAAACTGATGCCGTATGGTCCATTCTTGATGATGTTGTCAAGGAACATCCTGTTTTGCTGAACCGTGCACCTACGTTGCACCGTCTTGGCATTCAGGCCTTTGATCCTGTCCTCGTCGATGGAAAGGCCATTAAGTTGCATCCCCTTGTATGTCATGCCTACAATGCTGACTTTGACGGTGACCAGATGGCTGTCCATGTTCCCTTGACCCATGCTGCCCAGCTTGAGTGCTGGACCTTGATGCTCTCGGTAACCAACCTCTTGGACCCTGCAAACGGCAAGCCGATTGTATATCCTTCACAGGACATGGTTCTTGGAATCAACTATTTGACCAGGGAAATGAAAGGTGCCAAGGGTACCGGTCGTTTCTACGACAATATCGGAGAGTTGGAAATGGCTATTGAAGCCGATGCTCTCTCCTATAATGCCTTGATTCGCTATAGGTTCCCTGATGGAACCAAAGTCGAGACTACTCCTGGGCGTGTAATCTTCAATGCAGTTCTCCCTGAGGGTATTCCTTTCCAGAATGCCTGTCTTGGTGACAAGGAATTGAAGAAACTCATCGGGGAAACCCTCAAGACCAGGGAAAATTCCTTGGCTGTCGAGATGCTCGATTCCATCAAGGATATTGGTTATAAGTATGCTACGATTTTCGGAGCTACCATTGGCTTGTCCGACATGATTGTTCCCGATGCAAAGAAGGGCATGGTCGAAAAGGCCAATGTAGAACAGCAGAAGATCCTTGACCAGTATCGCCAGGGCCATATTACCCAGGAAGAACGATACAACCGAGTCATTGAGGTATGGACGCAGACCAACGATGAGCTCACCGATGAATTGATGAGCGAGTTGCAGAAGAGCCAGAATGGTTTCAACCCCTTGTTCTTGATGGCTGATTCCGGTGCCCGTGGATCGAAGACCCAGATCAGACAGCTTGGTGGTATGCGTGGTTTGATGGCCAAGCCCTCCGGCGATGTCATTGAGTTCCCCATCAAGTCGAACTTCAAGGAAGGTCTTTCCATCATTGAGTTCTTCATTTCCACTAACGGTGCCCGTAAAGGACTTTCCGATACTGCCTTGAAGACTGCAGAGGCCGGTTACTTGACTCGTCGTTTGGTCGATATCAGTCAGGATGTTGTTGTCAATGAGGAAGATTGCCATACCATCAATGGTATTTGGCGTTCTGCAATCAAGGATGGCGATGAAATCGTTGAATCCTTGGCTGATAGAATCGTTGGACGATGCCCTGTTGAAGATGTATTGCATCCCTTCACCCATGAAGTGTTGGTCAAGGCAAATGTTGAGATTACCGAACCTGTTGCCAAGTTGATTGAGGATTCAGGTCTCGAAAAAGTATTGTTGAGGACTGTTCTCACTTGTGAGGCAAAGCATGGTGTCTGCCAGAAATGTTATGGCCGTAACCTTGCAACCAACAGTACCGTCGTCATTGGTGAAGCTGTCGGCATCATTGCCGCTCAGTCAATCGGACAGCCTGGTACCCAGCTTACGATGCGTACGTTCCACGTTGGTGGTACTGCTTCCACGAGTTCCGAGGAAAGTAAGCTGACTTTCAACTATCCAGTTGTTCTCGGCACAATTTCCGGTACCCGGGTAGTTCGCGTTTCCGATGGTCTGGATGTATTTACCCGTAAGGGCCATATTGAATATTTCCGTGTCAATGCCGAGATAACCAAGGACTCCTATGATGAGTTGTTGGTGGAAGACGGTTCTGTCGTAGGAAAGGGAACACCCATCTATAAAAAGGATGGAGCGCCAGTGCTTTCACTGGAGAATGGTTCTGTAAAGTTCCTTGGCGGCCGGATTTTCGTGGTTGGTCACTCAACTACCCAAGTAATCAAGACCGGTTCTGAACTTTTGGCAAAGAGTGGTCAGTATATAGAGGCTCAGACAGCAATAGTTTCGTTTGACCCGTTCAGTGAGCCGGTAATCGCGGAAGAAGGCGGTTATACCAGTTTCGTTGATATCAAGTTAGGCACTACATTGCTTGAAGAGGTGAACGAGGAAACTGGTAACATTGAGAAGAAAATTACCGAGCACAGCCTTGAATCCTTGCAACCTCGTATTGAGATTACTTCGCAGGAGCATGGAAAGGGTGAAACCTTGGCCGTATACCTCCTGCCTGGTGGTTCTTACTTGCAGATTGATGATAATGTAAAGGTAGACAAGGGAAATATTCTTGCAAAACTCCTGAAAGAAGGTGTAAAGACAAAGGATATTACCGGTGGTCTTCCCCGTGTCGGTGAATTGTTCGAGGCCAGAAGGCCCAGGAACAATACCATCCTTGCCCAGGTTTCCGGTGTTGTCAGCTTTGGTCCGATTGTGAAGGGTAAGCGCTCAGTTATTGTACGTGATGCCTATGAACATGAGTACAAGCACATGGTTCCGATGGGTAAGAACCTGTTGGTCCGTGATGGCGATCCTGTTGAGGCCGCTGAGCCCTTGTGTGATGGCTCGATCGATCCGCATGACATTCTGGATATCCTCGGGGAGAACTCCTTGCAGTCCTTCTTGGTAGATGAGGTACAGGAAGTTTACCGAATGCAGGGCGTTGATATCAATGATAAGCATCTTGGTGTTATCGTCAGGCAAATGTTGCGTAAGGTTGAAGTCGTCCATGTCGGTGATACCAATCTTATTCATGGACAGCAGGTTGATAAATTCCGTTTCTTTGAGGAGAATGAACGTGTCATGAATGAAGGTGGAGAACCTGCCGTGGCCCGTCCGTTGTTGCTCGGTATTACCCGTGCTTCGCTAAGTATTGACTCTTTCATCTCGGCTGCTTCCTTCCAGGAGACCACCAAGGTATTGACAAATGCAGCGATAGCTGGTAGTAAAGATGAGTTACGTGGTTTGAAAGAAAACGTAATTATCGGTCATTTGATTCCTGCCGGAACCGGAATGAAGAAATACAGGGATGTAAAACTCAAGGATGAAGAGCTTCTTGTGCTGCAGCAGAAGGTTGATGCAGTGAAAGAATCGAGGCGTCAGGAGATGATTGATGACGATGACTTCGACGTAGAAGATATCGGTGATATGAAATCCGTAGGTGATGCGGTGGATGTGGATGATTCGTTCGATGATTAATGGTTTTTGCGCCTGTTGGCGCAACCATTTCCCATTGGCTTTCATTATATAACACGCCATTGCGTCCATGCTGGGTACGGATTTTAAATAGATGTGCTGTCCGTTGGACGGCACAGGTCCCTGCTTTGTGAGAAGTGGTGGATCAGACAATAAAAAGGGAGTGTGTCGATAAGATGCCTACTATTAATCAGCTGATCAGAAAGGGAAGGAAGACTGTCGCGAACAAGACAAAATCCCCAGCCCTTGGCGGTTGTCCCCAGAAGCGCGGTGTTTGCACTAGGGTCATGACCGTTACTCCAAAGAAGCCTAACTCTGCCCTGAGAAAAGTCGCACGTGTGCGTCTTTCCAATGGAATCGAAGTAACAGCTTACATCCCCGGAATCGGACATAACCTCCAGGAACACTCTGTAGTGTTGCTGCGTGGTGGAAGGGTCAAGGACCTTCCTGGTGTTCGTTATCACATCGTCCGTGGTGCAAAAGATACCTTGGGCGTTGTCGATCGTAAGAGAAGCCGTTCCAAATACGGTGCTAAAAAGCCAAAAGCTTGATAAGGGAGTAAGAAATGTCAAGAAGAACTACTGCTCCCGTCAGGGAAGTATTACCGGACCCGATGTACTCAAGTACCGTGGTCGAAAAATTCATCTGCAGGATGATGGTCGACGGAAAGAAATCCGTCAGTACCAGAATCATTTATCAGGCTATGGCTACTATGGGCGAGAAGACCGGCGAGAAGCCTCTTGATGTATTCCTCAAGGCTCTTGAGAATGTCAAGCCAATGGTTGAGGTAAAGAGTCGTCGTGTTGGTGGTGCTACCTACCAGGTTCCTGTCGAGATTCGCGACAATCGCCGTGAAGCCTTGGCAATGCGCTGGATCATTACTGCTGCCCGTAACCGTAATGGTCATAGCATGAGTGAAAAATTGGGTGCTGAATTTCTTGATGCATATGCCAACACTGGTGCTGCTTTCAAGAAAAAGGAAGATACCCACAGAATGGCAGAGGCCAATAAGGCTTTCAGTCATTACCGTTGGTAAATTTTGTTTATGCATAAATGGCCGGTTATCTGATAAAGATGACCGGTTTTTTCTTTATCTTAATAGAATTATCATCATTCGCTTGACATGAATTCCTATTTTCGCATATATTGCAGAAGGTGTCGCAATAGGTATGCCTATGCGAGGCTATGTAGAGCCAAACCGATTATTGCTGATGCAATGATAAGGTGGTTTCAGGCAGTAGAAAGTTTTTTTAAAACTTGTACTAAGTCGACAAGATGGTATATGCTGTGCTTGCCGACCTCTGGAATCTCTTTTAACATTTGTATCCTCAAAAATTAGTTTGTCTCATTGGAAATGGTAAAGGCTTTGGGGCCTTTATGAGCACATATTAATTTTTTGATTGTGACGATAATAAAGTCACAAGGAGGAAATGATGGCAAAAGAAAAATTTCAGAGGACGAAGCCACACGTTAACGTAGGCACCATCGGCCACGTTGACCATGGTAAGACTACACTTACTGCTGCAATTACCATGCACTGTGCAAAGTTGTTCGGCGACAAAGCTCTTGCTTATGACGCGATCGATAATGCTCCAGAAGAAAAAGCCCGTGGTATCACGATTAACACCAGGCACGTCGAATACCAGTCAACCAATAGGCACTATGCACACGTAGACTGCCCGGGACATGCTGACTACATCAAGAACATGATCACTGGTGCTGCACAGATGGACGGAGCAATTATTGTTGTTGCTGCTACCGACGGTGCAATGGCTCAGACCAAAGAGCACTTGTTGCTCGCTCGCCAGGTTGGTGTTCCTTGTGTTATCGTATTTATCAACAAGTGTGACCAGGTAGATGATCCTGAACTCATCGACCTCGTTGAAGAAGAGATGCGTGACCTCTTGACCGAATATGGTTTTGATGGCGCAAATGCTCCTATCATCCGTGGTTCCGCTTACAATGCAATGACCAATCCTGACGATCCCGAAAGCACAAAGTGCATCGACGAGCTGCTCGACGCAATGGATAACTATATTCCACTTCCAGAGCGCGCTGTCGATTTGCCTTTCTTGATGCCAATCGAAGACATTTTCTCCATCTCCGGTCGTGGTACCGTTGTTACTGGACGTATCGAACGCGGTATTGTCAAGATCAACGATCCAGTATCGATTATCGGAATCAAGGATACCAGAGAATCTGTTTGTACCGGTATCGAAATGTTTAACAAGCTTCTTGACGAAGGTCAGGCTGGTGATAACATTGGTGCTCTTCTTCGTGGTGTTGACAAGAAGGATGTTGTTCGTGGCCAGGTCTTGGCAAAGCCAAAGTCCATCAATCCTCACCAGAAGTTCATTGGTACCGTATATGTACTGAGCAAGGATGAAGGTGGTCGTCACTCACCATTCTTCAGTGGCTATCGCCCACAATTCTATTTCCGTACAACTGATATCACCGGAACAGTAACCTTGCCAGAAGGCAAGCAAATGATTCTGCCTGGTGACCACACTACCATTATCGTAGAGTTGATCCACCCTGTTGCCATGGACAAAGGTCTCCGCTTCGCAATTCGTGAAGGTGGAAGAACCGTTGCTTCTGGTCAGGTTACGGAAATCAGCGAGTAAGTTTGTTGACGAATGTCTTGCCATCATCAATTTTGACGGTGGCAAGGCCAGATTTTTGGAGGAATAATGGCTAAAGAAAGAATCCGAGTTAGGTTGAGAGGCTTTGATATTGAGCTTGTTGAACAAAGCTCAAAAGCAATCGTAGATACTGTTGTTAGGGCTGGTGCTACTGTTTCTGGTCCGGTACCTCTCCCGACCCGTATCAATAAGTACACTGTCCTGAGATCGCCCTTTGTCAATAAGAAGTCCCGAGAACAATTCGAGATGAGAACCCACAAAAGGTTGATTGACATTTTGGATCCTACATCGAAAGTAATGGATGCCCTCATGAAGCTTGAGCTCCCTGCCGGTGTGGATGTAGAGATTAAACAGTAAGAGAGTTGAGGTAAGAGATGTTAGGGCTTATCGGCAAAAAAGTTGGAATGACACAGGTGTTTGATGCGCAAGGCAGGCTCACACCCGTGACGGTTATAAGAATTGAGGGCAATGTTGTTGTCGCAGACCGAACTGAAGAGAAGAATGGCTATAAGGCCGCAGTTCTCGGTTCCGTAGACAAGAAAAAAAGCACTGTCACCAAGCCGTATGCTGGTCAATTCACAGGTGTCTGTGAACCAAAGCAGCATATAATAGAGTTCCGTGACTATGAAAAAGAAGTCACGGTAGGCGAAGTGTTGGGCGTGGATATATTTAAGGATATCACATTTGTTGATGTCACAGGAACTTCTAAAGGTAAAGGTTTCGCCGGTGGTATGAAGCGTCACAACTTCTCTGGTGGACGTGCAACCCACGGTTCGAAGTTTCACCGTGACATCGGCGGTACTGCTATGTCATCTACTCCTGCCCGCACATTCAAGGGTCACCACATGGCTGGCCGAATGGGTACTGAGAAAACGACTATACAGAACCTGAAAGTCGTCAGGGTCGATGAAGAGATGCAGGTCCTTATGGTAAGGGGAGCAATCCCTGGTCCCTCCCAGAGTGTCGTCATCGTCAAGAAAGCGATAAAGAAGTAGGGGCTAGAGATATGGAAACCAAAGTCTTTTCTACCGATGGCAGTGAAGTTAGAACGATACAGTTGAATGACCAAGTCTTTAATAGAGAAGTCAACGACGCAACGATCTACTATGCTGTAAACAATGAGCTTGCAAACCGACGTGTCGGTACTGCATGCACGAAGGGTCGCGCTGAAGTCAACTACAGCAATACCAAACCTTATAAACAAAAAGGTACAGGTAATGCTCGTGCCGGTGACAAGAAGTCCCCGGTATGGGTTGGTGGTGGTACCATTTTCGGGCCTAAGCCGCGTGATTATAGTTATGTCCTTCCCAAGAAGGTGAAGCGTCTTGCAATGAAGAGCCTTCTTTCCCTGGGTGTCCAGGAGGAACGTCTGATCGTTGTTGAGGATTTCACTCCGGAATCCGGCAAAACCAAGGATCTCTCATCCATTATCAAGAACTTTATAACGGACGAGACAAGGACGCTTCTTATTCTTAAGGATGACGATGTAATGATGCGCCGTGCTGCGAAGAACATTCCGTACCTGCACGTCCTTTCCTACAATAGGCTTTCTGCAAAAGAACTCCTGTATGGAAGAAAGGTCTTGGTTCTGGAAACCGCCGCGAAAAATCTTAATGATTTCTACGGCGACAAATAAGGGGACCAGAAATGAGAGCAGACCAAGTTATCATTGAACCCGTCTTGAGTGAGAAATCCAATATCGCTCGGGAAGGTGAAGTAAAGAAATACACGTTTAAGGTTCACAGGGATTGTAATAAGTTCCAGATCATGGCAGCCATCAAAGAGTTGTTCCAGGTCGAACCGACGAAGTGTAATGTAATGATCGTAAAAGGCAAGCCTAAATATTCACGGGGAAAGGGTGGTAACATCCTTGGAAATACCGGTGATTGGAAGAAGGCTGTCGTAACCCTGGCCAAGGGTGATACCATCCAGGCCATCGAAGGCGTATAAGGAGAAGTTGGAAAATGGCTCTTAAATCTTACAAGCCAAATACTCCCGGCCTTCGCCAGAAGACTACTTTGGTCTTCAGCGAGCTGACTGTCAGCAAGCCAGAGAAGTCACTTACAACCGGCATGAGCAAAAATGCTGGACGTGATACCTTTGGGCGCATCAGCGTTCGCCGTAGAGGCGGTGGCCACAAACGTGCTTATCGAACTATCGATTTCAAGCGCGACAAATATGGTATTCCCGGTGTCGTCAAGACTATCGAATACGATCCGAACCGCAGTGCAAACATCGCTTTGGTATTTTATGCCGATGGTGAAAAGCGCTACATGATTGCACCAAAAGGTATGACAGTCGGTACTTCGGTTATTTCCGGACCAACTGCTCCCCTTTCTAGTGGAAATGCCCTTCCTTTGAAGAACGTTCCCCTTGGGCTTATGGTCCATAATGTTGAGCTTACTCTTGGAAGAGGCGGACAGCTTGTTCGTTCTGCAGGTTTAGGTGCAACGGTAGTGGCCAAGGAAGGTGATTATGTCACCCTTCGTCTCCCTTCCGGTGAAATGCGCATGGTGTTCGGCGAGTGCTATGCTACCCTCGGGCAGCTTGGTAATGAAGATCACATGAATGTTAGCCTTGGTAAGGCAGGTGCAAGTCGTCACTTGGGTAGAAGGCCAAAGGTTCGTGGTGTCGCAATGAACCCGATCGATCACCCGCATGGTGGTGGTGAAGGTAAGACTGCAGCTGGACGGAATCCGGTAACTCCATGGGGTAAGCCGACTAAGGGTGGAAAGACCCGTTCCAAGAAGAAGCCTTCCGGTGCATTCATCCTTAAGAAGCGGAAGTAGGAGTAGAAAGTGGCAAGATCAATCAAAAAAGGTCCTTTTATTGAGAAGAAGCTTTATAAAAGGATTCAGGAGTCTCTTAAGACTAATCAGAAGCAGATGATCAAGACTTATTCCCGCTGTTCTACGATCATCCCTGAAATGGTAGGATTCACAATTTCCGTTTATAACGGAAAGACCTGGATTCCAGTGTATGTGACTGAGAACTTGGTTGGGCATAAACTCGGTGAGTTTTCCCCCACCCGTATTTTCCGCGGTCATGCACTTTCCGACAAGAAGGTTGGTTAATCGAGATGGGTAGAGTAATGGAAGAAAAAAAAGGTTATTCAGCAACAGCGAAGTATCTGATGGTTGCTCCTTCAAAGGTTCGTCCTGTAGCTAACCTGGTAAGAAACAAGTCATATGCCCAAGCCGTTGCAATCCTTGAGGCGATGCCCCAGAAGGGGTCTCGTTTAATCCTCAAGGTTCTGCAATCTGCCTGTGCAAATGCACTTGACCAGAACAAGAAGCTCGATGAAGAAAATCTTGTTGTCAAGGAATTGCAGGTTAACGAGGGCCCGAGACTCAAGAGAGTTTGGCCGAGATCCCATGGGAGACGTGATATTCTCCTCAGGAGGATGTCACACATTACCGTCGTTGTTGACGAAAAAGCAAGCGTGAGGGAATAAATGGGCCAGAAAGTAAATCCGATTGGACTCCGCCTTGGAATCAACAAGACTTGGAAGTCCAAATGGTATGTGGATCCGAGGGAGTATGCGGACACACTGCACGAAGATTTGAAGCTGCGAAAAGCTTTACTTGGTTGTCCAGAAGTCCAAGGCGCCGAGATTTCAGATGTTGAATTCATCCGTAAACCTCAGCGTATTACTATCGTGATCACCACCAGTCGCCCCGGTATTATTATCGGTAGCAAGGGTGCCAATGTTGAAAAGCTAGGGGCAAGACTCCAGAAACTTTCCGACAAGAAAGTACAGATCAAGATCAAAGAGATCAAGAAACCAGAGGCTGATGCCCAGCTGATTGCTTCTAACGTTGCCAAACAACTTGTTGCCCGTGGTTCATTCCGCAGAGCAATGAAAATGGCAGTTAGCAAGGCAATGCAGAGTGGAGCCCAAGGTGTAAAGATCAGATGCTCGGGCCGTATCGGTGGTGCTGAAATTGCACGCTCCGAATGGATGAAGGAAGGTCGTGTTCCTCTTCATACTCTCCGTAGCGATATTGATTATGGATTTGTAACAGCGCACACTTCCTTTGGTGCCATTGGTGTCAAAGTATGGGTGTTCAATGGTGAAATCTACGAACATGCAATCAAAGAAGACGCTGGTGGGCTCGTAAGAAAGTCTGCAAAGACCGATGGCGTCGAGGCAAGGAGTTAGTAGGCCATGCTTAGTCCAAAAAGAGTAAAATACAGAAAGAAACAGCGTGGTACCACTGATGGTGTTGCCCACCGTGGTATTACTATTGCATTTGGGGAATTTGCCTTGCTGGCACTTGAACCCAAGTGGATTACAAACCGCCAGATTGAGGCCGCTCGTGTTGCTATGACCCGTCACATTAAGCGTGGTGGTAAGGTATGGATCAGGATTTTCCCTGATATGCCGTATACCAAGAAGCCAGCTGAAACTAGACAAGGTAATGGTAAGGGTGCTCCTGAAGGTTGGGTTGCAGTTGTCAAGACTGGAGCTGTCATGTTTGAGATGGGCGGAGTCACTGAAGAATTGGCTCGTGAAGCCCTTGCGCTTGCAGCGTCAAAGCTTCCGATCAAGACGAAGTTTGTCGTCAGAAGGGATGTGGAGTAAATTATGAAAAATTCATATAAAGATTTGACCCTTGACGAATTGGTTGAGAAGAAAGAGCAGCTCCATAAGGAGTTTCTGGATCTTCGGATGGGAAGAGTTCTTGGGCATGTTGAGAATCCGTTGGCTGTTCGTACAACCAGAAGGAATATCGCTCGCGTGAACACCATCATCCACGAATATGCCCTCGGAATTCGGAAAGCAGCTAACTAAGGGAGTGCGATTAGATGGAAACGAATAAAAAGAGTTTTACTGGACAGGTGGTCAGTGATAAGATGGACAAGACCATTGTCGTCACCATCTCCTCAAGAAGGTTGCACCCCCTGTACAAGAAGTATGTGACTACCACCAAGAAGGTGAAGGCACATGATGAGAAAAACGAGGCCAATATCGGTGACACTGTTCGTGTTGTTGAATGCCGCCACATCAGCAAAGACAAGTGCTGGCGTCTCGTTCAGATTGTCGAGCGTGCTCGGTAAACCAGGAGAGACGTTATGGTACAGATGCAAAGTTATTTGAATGTAGCGGACAATAGTGGAGCCAAAAAGGTCCAGTGTATTAAAGTTCTTGGTGGAAGCCATCGTTATGTTGCCAGTGTTGGTGATATTATCGTGGTAGCCGTAAAGAACGTACTGCCTAATGGCGCCATTAAGAAGGGCGATGTCATGAAAGCCGTCATTGTTCGTACGAGGAAGGAATACCGCAGACCTGACGGTACCTATATCAGGTTCGACGATAACGCGTGCGTTATCATTGATGCCAACAATAACCCGCGCGGTAAGCGTATCTTCGGACCAGTTGCCAGAGAACTCAGAAATGGCTACATGAAGATCGTTTCACTCGCGCCGGAAGTGTTGTAGGAGTGTGCACATGAAGCTTAAGAAGAACGACACCGTGAAGATTCTTGCTGGAAAAGACAAAGGTAAGACCGGCAGGATCGTAAAGGTAGACCTAGAGAAAGAAAGGGTCGTCGTCCAGGGTGCCAACATGGTCAAAAAGACCATGAAGAAGAAAAATCCGCAGGATAAGGGCGGCATCATGGAAATCGAGGCTCCGATCCATGTATCCAATGTTGCATATGTAACCAGTGATGGTTCAGCAACCAGGATCGGGTACAAGTTTGATGAGAGCGGAAAGAAAGTCCGTTTTGCAAAAAAAACCGGGGAAGTGATCTAATGGAAAAGTTCATACCAAATTTCAAGACCAAATATCTTGAGACTGTAGCTCCCGCTCTTTTTGCCGAACGTGGTTACACCTCAAAGATGCAGGTTCCTACAGTTGAGAAGATTGTAGTCAGCGTAGGTGTCGGTGAAGCTATTTCTAACAAGAAACTTCTCGATGCTGCTGTCAAGGAACTTGAACAAATTACAGGTCAGCATGTGTTGAAGACCAAGGCTCGAAAATCCATCGCCAACTTCAAGGTTCGCGAAGGGCAAGAAATCGGTGCTATGGTAACTCTGCGTGGCGACAACATGTGGTTCTTCCTGGAGAGACTGATTAGTATAGCTCTTCCTCGTGTCAAGGATTTCAGAGGCGTTAAGGCTAATGCTTTTGATGGACATGGAAACTACTCCCTTGGTATTACCGAGCAGATTATTTTCCCTGAAATTGACTTCGACAAGATTGAGCGTGTCAGCGGTTTGAATGTCGCCATTGTGACGACTGCGAAGACCGATGAAGAAGGCTTTGCCCTGCTAGAAAAGCTTGGCATGCCCTTCACTAAATAAGGGTGGGAGACATATGGCAAAAAAATCATTGATCGTAAAGGCCAATCGGGAGCCCAAGTTCAGTTCCAGAAAAGTCAACCGTTGCAGAATATGTGGCAGACCCCGTGGCTATATGCGCCAGTTCGATATGTGCAGGATCTGCTTCCGCAAATTGGCAAGTGAAGGCCAGATTCCTGGTGTTACCAAATCCAGTTGGTAGGAGAGAAAAATGGCTGTAAGTGATCCAGTTGCTGATATGCTGACCAAGATTAGGAATGCTAGTCAAGCGAAGCATGAAAAAGTAGATATTTCCACTTCAAAGATGAAACTTCAGATTGTGAAGATTCTCAAAAATGAAGGGTACGTCAAGAACTTCAAGAAAGTAACCAAGGATGGAATTTCTTTCATTCGTGTTTTCCTGAAGTATGATGAGAAGCAGAGTCCAGTACTCCATGGGATTGTACGCGTTTCAACCCCTGGCCGTCGTGTGTATACCGGTTATCGGGATATGCCACGTGTATATAATGGACATGGTGTCGTGGTAGTCTCCACTTCTACCGGTGTAATAACTGGTAAGAAGGCTACAGAAAATAAGATCGGTGGTGAACTGATCTGCACGATTTGGTAAGGTGGTAAAGAATGTCCAGAATTGGAAAATTGCCAATCGCAGTACCCACAGGGGTTAAAGTTTCTGTTGCCGATGGTATTGTCAATGTTGAAGGCCCAAAAGGCAAACTCAACTGTGCTTATCGTCCTGAAGTCATTATTGAACTCAAGGACAATGTAGTGGAAGTGACAAACAGGGACGAATCCAAGGCAAGCAATAGTTTTCATGGGTTGTATCGCCAGTTGGTCAGCAATATGGTCATCGGAGTTTCCAAAGGTTATTCCAAGACCCTTCTGATTAACGGTGTCGGTTATCGTGCCGAGCTCAAGGGAAATTTGCTGACTTTTAACCTGGGATATTCCGTATTGGTCGAATTTGTTCTTCCTAAGGGGATTACTGCTACTTGTGAGAACCCAAACAAGGTTACCATCAGTGGCATCGACAAGCAGCTTGTTGGCCAGACTTGTGCTGAAATCCGATCTCTTCGCGGTCCAGAACCGTATAAGGGCAAGGGCATAAAGTATGAGAATGAAATCATCCGTCGTAAAGCCGGCAAGTCCGCTGCTGCAAAGAAATGATGAGTAGGGAAAAGAGATGAACAGAGTAATCGATAAGAGAAGAAAGCTTATACGTCGTAAGCATCATATTCGTAAGAGTCTCTCCGGTACTGGAAGCAGGCCGAGAATGACTGTTTTCCGAAGCAACTCCCACATGTATATTCAAGTCATTGATGATGTTGCAGGTACAACCTTGGTTGCTGCCAGCAGCCTTGAAGCAGAACTGAAAGGCTTGAAAAATACTGTTGAAGATGCGGCTAAGCTTGGTGAAGTCGTCGGCAAGAGAATGCTCGAGAAGAATATTGACACATGTGTATTCGATCGTAATGGCTATCTCTTCCACGGAATAGTCAAGAGCATCGCAGATGGCGCCCGCAAAGCCGGCGTTAGGTTCTAGGGGGAAACTGTGGAAAGATCTAGAGAAAGGGATAAAGACAAGAACGATGGATACATCGAAAAGCTGATCAAGCTGAATCGTGTTGCTAAGGTAGTCAAGGGCGGTAGGAGATTCTCCTTCTCGGCTTTGGTTGTTGTAGGCGACCAGAAAGGCAAGGTTGGTTATGGTTTTGGAAAAGCCAACGATGTCACCGAAGCTATTCGCAAGGCCGTTGATCGTGCTAAGGTGAATATGATTGTAGTTCCTGTGAAGAAGACTTCCATTCCTCACGAAATTATTGGAAATTACAAGAGCGCAAGTGTCCTCCTTCGCCCTGCAGTACCTGGAACTGGCGTTATTGCCGGTGGTGCTGTTCGTGCTATCTGTGACGCCTGCGGTATAAATGACATCCTGAGCAAGTCCCTCGGTTCCAAGAATTCGATTAACACCGTAAAGGCCGCTTTTGATGCACTCGAGCATCTTTTTGATGCAAAGAGTATGGCAAAGAACAGGGGTAAATCCCTGAGCGAGATGTGGGGTTAATCCGATGGCTGACGCAAAAAAGATCAAAATTACCTTGGTCCGTAGTGTTGCTGGATCCAGGCCTATGCAGCGTAAAACTGTAAAGGCTCTTGGACTTGGCAAGATTGATAGCTCGGTTGTGCAAGACAATAATCCCTCAACGCTTGGGATGGTTCGTGTTGTATCACACCTTGTGAAAGTCGAGGAGATGTAAGATGGGACAGATTCACGCACCGTTTGGTGCCAATACAAAAAAGACTATCGTTGGCCGCGGTGCTTCCTCAAAAGGCCGTACCTGCGGTAGGGGCCATGATGGACAGAACCAGCGTTCCGGTGGTGGTGTTCGTCTTGGTTTTGAAGGTGGCCAGATGCCTCTGTATCGCCGTGTAGCACGCAGGGGTTTTTCTAATGCTAAGTTCAAGCAGGATTATCAGATTGTATCCTTCGATGTTCTGTCCGCCAACTTTGAAGACGGTGATGTGATTACCCTTGACGTTCTTAAGGACGCTGGGTTGGTAAAGGGTTTCGGTGTTCAGGTAAAAATCCTGAGTAACGGTGAGCTTACCAAAAAAGTAATCATTGACGGGTTGCAGGTTTCCGCAAGCGCGATCGAAAAGATCAAAGCTGCGGGTGGCGAAATCAGATAACAAAGAAGGGCTTTATGGCAAACTCCTTAGTTGAGATGTATAGAATGAAGGATCTTCGGAAGAAGATTTTCATAACCTTGGGCCTGCTGATTGTCAGCAGGGTTGGGGCCGTGATTCCTATTCCAGGTGTAGATCCCCAAGTTCTAAAACTGTATTTTCTTTCCCAGAGCAACAGTTCCAGTGTTGGTTTAACCGAATACTTGAACTTTTTCTCTGGTGGTGCTTTTGCGAACTTCTCTCTCTTCATGCTTGGCGTTATGCCGTACATCAGTACTCAGATTATTCTTCAGTTGCTGATGTTAGTAGTACCAGCTCTGAAGAAACTGGCAGAAGATCCGTCTGGACAGAAGAAGATTCAGCAGTACACCAGATATGGTACGATTGTCGTTTGTCTGATTCAGTCATATGTGGTCACGATTTACGCGAATTCTATTCCCGGCGTTTTGACCATGGGGATCGTACCCTTTACACTTATTGCAATGCTTACGGTTACTGCCGGTGCCATGCTATTGGTCTGGCTCGGAAATAAAATCACTCAGTTTGGTGTCGGAAACGGTATTAGCCTTTTGATTTTTGCCGGTATTGTTGCAAGAATTCCCGAAGCGATGGTGACTTTATTCAAGAGTGTCTCAGCAGGTACCTTGAATCCTATCGTCGTTTTGGTTGTTTTTATTATGTTCATTGTAGTCGTCGCTCTCGTTGTATATGAAGAACAAGGTGTTCGTAAAGTTCCCGTGAACTATGCTAAACGCGTTGTAGGCCGAAAGATGTATGGTGCCCAGAGTACTTACATTCCAATAAAGCTCAACCCGTCTAATGTAATCCCGGTTATCTTCGCTTCCGCTTTGCTTTCATTTCCTTTGCAGATTGCGACTACTTTGGGACCACAGGTAAAGTGGCTAGCCACTTTTGCCAATTGGCTTAGTCCTCAGGGTGCCCCCTATCTGATCATCTACGCCCTGTTGATTATAGCGTTTGCTTTTTTCTATACACAGGTGACTATGAATCCGGTCGAGATGGCCAAACAGATTCGAGAGAACGGTGGATCCGTACCAGGCGTACGATCCGAAAAACTTGAAGAGTATCTTACAAAGGTACTTAACAGAGTTGTTCTTCCCGGTGCAATCTTCTTGGCTTTCATTGCTTTGATTCCCACACTGGTACAGAAATTATTTAGCTTTCCTTCATCCGTGGCAATGCTGTTTGGCGGTACGTCGTTGATTATCCTCGTCGGCGTAGACCTTGATACCATGAGGCAGATTGAAGGCGTTATGAAAATGCACCACTATGATGGGTTCAATGTGGGAAGCAAAAAGTCGAAACATATTTAGGCTTTAGGAGCTAGAAACATGAAAGTAAGAGCAAGTGTCAAACCGATTTGTGACAAATGCAAAGTAGTCAGACGGAATGGGGTTGTCCGTATCATTTGTGAGAATCCCAAGCACAAGCAGAGACAGAGGTGACAGGGTTCGGCGGAAGCCTTCCTACTCTATAAGTGAAATTCAGGAGGCCATGAATGGCGAGAATTGCAGGTGTAGATTTGCCGAACAAGGCAGTAAAGATTGCCTTAACGTATATTTACGGAATCGGCAGGGTTTCGGCCGCTGACATTTGTGCAAAGACACAGATCAGCCCCGATATAAGTATCAACACCCTTTCAAACGACGACCTTGCGGTACTTCGTAAGGTTATCGAGGAAGAGTACAAAGTAGAAGGACGTCTTCGCACAGAAGTCGCCCTGAATATCAAGCGCCTTATGGACATTGGCTGTTATCGCGGTCTTCGTCATCGTAAGGGTCTTCCAGTACGTGGGCAGAGGACCAAGACCAACGCTCGTACTCGCAAGGGTAAGAAGAAAACCGTTGCGTCTAAGAAGAAATAAGGAGCAGGTAATAAATGGCTAATACAAAGCGCAAAGTGAAGAAGACGGTATATGAAGGGAATGTCTATATTCAGGCAACCTTCAACAATACCATTGTCACCGTTACCGATCTTAACGGTAATGCTGTTTCCTGGGCCAGCGCAGGCGGACTCGGGTTTCGTGGTGCCAAGAAGTCCACTCCTTATGCAGCACAGACCACGGCAGAGAAAGCAGCTAAAGCAGCTATGGACTCTGGCCTTCAGGAAGTCAATGTATTCGTGAAGGGTCCCGGTGTTGGACGTGAAAGTGCAATTCGTACTTTGGGCGTGCTTGGGTTGAAAGTCCGGTCTATCCGTGACGTTACACCCATTCCGCACAATGGATGCAGACCTCGTAAAAGCAGACGAGTCTGATTAGGAGCTAGAATTATATGGCAAGATATACAGGACCGAAATGCAGATACTGCAGAGCCGAAAGGACTAAATTGTTCCTTAAGGGCGAAAGATGTCATTCCGGCAAATGTCCGATGAATGATCCCAAGGCCACAGGCCTTCCTGGAAAGGACCCAAGGGCCCGTTCCAAGAAACCGACCAACTATGGCATTCAGCTTCGTGAGAAGCAGAAGCTGAAGAGGACGTATTGCATGCTCGAGAAGCAGTTCAAGCTGACTTTCGACGAAGCATCAAGAATCCCCGGAAAGACTGGTGAAAACTTGATTATGTTGCTTGAATGCAGACTTGACAATGTTGTCTATCGTTTGCACTTCGCCAGTAGCAGAAGTGAAGCTGGTCAGTTGGTCAACCATGGGCATATCCAGGTTAATGGTAAAAGAGTAACGATTCCTTCTTACCGCCTCAAGCCCGGCGACATTGTCTCCGTTGGCCCTCGTGGACAGAAGATGCTTACTATTAAAGAAAACCTGAAGGAATATTCCAAATCCGGTGTTTGCCAATGGCTTGCGTTGGATGTGGATGCGATGAAGGGTACCTTCGTAGCTGTTCCTCGGAGAAGTGAAGTCACCGAGCTCGAAAAGATTAACGAACAGTTGGTCGTCGAGTTGTATTCCAGATAAGGAGTAACCATGGCACGCAAAAACCTTCTGAAGGGCTTCAAGAAGCCCAAGGGAATTACCTTTGAACATAGCACAATTGAATCCAATTTTGGGAAATTTATAGCTTATCCGTTTGAGAGAGGCTTTGGTACCACTATTGGCAACACGCTCAGAAGGGTACTTCTCTCATCTATCCAGGGGTATGCCGTCACTGCCGTGAAGTTCACCAGCTTCAATGAAGATGGTGTTCCGCATATGATTTCCAGTGAATTTGAGCAGCTCCCGGGTGTCCGTGAGGATATTGCCGATATTATTGCTGCTTTAAAGAAACTGCAGATCAAGATGCCCGAGGACTCAGAAGGGACTAATCTCCTTATTGAGTGTAAGGGCCCCGGCATTATTACCGGTGCAAACTTCGAGCGTGACCAGGTTGAGATCACCAACAAAGATTTGGTTCTGTTTACGATGATGGATGATGCCAACATTGAAATGGAAGTCCAGATTGACCTTGGAAGGGGCTATGTCCCGTCTGAAATCAACGAGAAATATATCGAGGAAATAGGGACGATCCCTATTGATGCGACTTTCTCACCGGTTACCCGCGTTAAGTATTCGATAGAACCTACCCGTGTTGGATATCGTAGTGATTATGATAAACTGACATTGGAGATTTATACCGATGGGACAATTGCTCCACAGAATGCCTTGGCAGAGGCTGCGAAGATTGCGAAGGAATACTTCCAGATCTTCATAAACTTTGACGAGACATTGATCAGTAACAATGACGAAGTTGACGAAGAAGAAGAACGGGTTCGCAAGATTCTCGGTACTTCTGTTGAGGAATTGGAGCTGACCGTGAGGTCAAGCAACTGTCTCAAGAATGCCAACATCAGAACGATTGGTGACTTGACCAAAAAGACTGAGGAAGAGATTGCAAAGACGAGGAACTTCGGTAAGAAGAGCCTCTCTGAGATTAAAGACAAACTCAAAGAATGGAATCTCAGCCTCGGGATGACGGACTACAGTGTTTTGAAAACTGCAGTTAAAGTCCCAGGGAACAAGGAAGAAGAGAATGAAGCATAGGATTGGATTCAATGCGCTAAGTAGAAATTCCGCCCAGCGGACAGCTTTAAAGCGCAACATGGTGACCTCCCTGTTCAGATACGAGAGGATTGAGACCACCAAGGCAAAGGCTCTTGAAGTTCGAAGAATGGCCGAAAAAATGATTACCCGCGCTAAGGTCGATAATGTACATAATCGTCGTACTATTGGCAAGGATATCACTGATGAGGCTATTTTGGCGAAACTATTCACAGAGATCGCTCCTTTGTTTGTTGAGCGGAAGGGCGGTTATACCCGTATCCTGAAGACCGGCAACCGTCTCGGCGATGCTGCTGAAATGGTCATCCTTGAACTGGTTGAAAAAACCGTTAAGGCTGATAAAAAAGCTGAAAAGAAAGCTGAGAAAAAAGCCGATGAAAAACCTGCAAAGGTGAAGGCTGCAAAGCCTGTAGCCGCCGCAGAAGAGAAGAGTGCAGAAGAGGTTAAATAAGCCCCTTATTCGTACCTTCAAAATTGTTAGACCCTTAGGGGTGAAGCCGCTGTTGTCATGACAGCGGTTTTTTATATTGTCATAAGCTTCCAGAAAGCAGAAGATAGTCAAAATAGTTTGTCAGATTGTTTATACTTCTATACTTATGGTAAAGATTTATGATTAAGTTAGCCTTGACAAGTAGCAAAACCGTTCGTATGATTGATACATTACAATAGGGGGTGGTATATGAATGTTATACTAATCATCCTCCTTAGTTGTTTAATTGGTATCGTCTTAGGTTGGTTATGCCGTTGGCTGTATGCGAAATTTAAGCTTACCTCGGTTGAACAGAGAGCTGTTAGACTGAACAAGGAAGCAATAAAGGAAGCTGAAGCAAAGAGCAGAGAGCTTTTGCTTGAGACTCGGGATCAGTTGTTGAAAGAGCAACAACAGCAAGAACGCGAGGCTAGGGAAAGACGGAGTGAATTGCAGCGTTCTGAGAGGAGACTTCTTCAAAAAGAAGAGAATCTTGAACATAAGCAAACTGAATTAGATGCTATCAGAAAGCAACTGGGAGATAGAGACGCAAGTCTTTTAAGGAAAGAACAGGAAATTTCCGTCAAGGAAGGTAGCCTGATAAGCGAACTTGAGCGTATTGCTGCAATGACTGCCGAGGAAGCAAAGGCAAATATCATTGAGGCTATGCAAAATGACGCAAAAAGAGATGGGCAGCTCTTGATCAACAAGATTGAACAGGAAGCTCAGCTCACTGCCGATAAAAAGGCGCGTGATATTGTCGTTGGTTCCATCCAGCGATTGGCTACTGAAGTTACCAGTGATGTTACTATCAGCTCGGTAAGCCTCCCCAGTGATGAGATGAAAGGTCGTATCATTGGAAGAGAAGGACGGAATATCCGGACCTTGGAGACTTTGACTGGGGTTGATGTAATTATCGATGATACTCCAGAGGCCGTTGTCATTTCATGTTTTGATCCAGTTCGCAAGGAAATTGCCAGGGTATCGCTTGAACGACTTGTTCAGGATGGAAGAATTCATCCTGCCCGAATCGAGGAAGTTGTAAACAAGGTAACCAAAGAAATTGGAAGAATCATTGCTGACGAAGGCGAAAAGGTCGTATTTGATCTTGGTGTCCATAATATGGGCCAGGAGACAATCCGTGCTTTGGGACGGCTCTATTTCCGTACCAGTTATGGCCAGAATGTTCTGAATCACTCGAAGGAAGTTGCTATCTTATCTGGTATGATTGCCAGTGAAGTAGGTGCCAACAGTGAGTTGGCGATGCGTTCCGGACTTTTGCACGACATTGGAAAAGGAATTGAGACTGAAAGTGATGCAAACCATGCTGAACTTGGTGCTGAGATGGCCAAGCGACTTGGTGAGGACCCTCGGGTCGTCAATGCAATTCTGGCTCACCACAATGATGTAGAACCAACAACCTTGGAAGCTGTCATTGTTCAGATTGCCGATGCTATCAGTGCTGCACGTCCTGGTGCAAGACGTGAAACTTTGGATAATTATATCAAACGTCTTGAATCCCTTGAGCAGATTGCCGAGAGTTTTGCCGGTGTAGACAAAGCCTATGCAATCCAAGCTGGTCGGGAATTGAGGATACTGGTAAACAATGATACGGTTTCCGATGATGGTGCCAAAGATATTGCCAAGGGAATTGCCAGCCGAATAGAGGCTGAATTGCGATATCCCGGCAGGATCAAGGTGACGATTATTCGTGAAATGCGTGTAGTAGAATACGCTAGGTAGGTTTTGTAGTGTCTGATTCAAAAACACTGACTGTCCTGTTGCTTGGGGATGTTTGCGGACAACCTGGGTGCAGGGCGCTTTTTATGGGACTTGGTTCGTTGGTCAAGGATTTTCGCGCAGATTTGGTCGTAGTCAATGGTGAAAATGCTGCCAATGGTTTTGGTCTTTCTGCCCGACTTATGGAACAGTTCTTTACCCTAGGTGTTCATGTCATTACGAGTGGCAACCATATATGGCAACAGGAAGACCTGTTGCCATATCTAGATAGTGAATCTCGATTGCTTAGACCGGCAAATTATCCACCTCAGGCTCCTGGTCATGGATCGACTGTCGTTGATTGTAAAGGTCATAAAGTTGCGGTACTTAACTTGCAAGGAAGACAGCAATTGATATCGATTGATTGTCCCTTCAGGATTGGAATGGACCAGGTCCAGAAATTGAAAAAGCAGACCCCAATGATTCTTGTCGATTTTCATGCCGAGAATACTGAGGAGAAGGAAGCCCTGGCCTTGTATCTTGATGGAAAGATTTCTGCCCTTGTAGGTACCCATACCCATGTTCAGACTGCGGACGAGAAGATACTTCCCCATAAAACTGCGTATATTACTGATCTTGGTCTTTGTGGACCGAGTGAGAGCGTAATTGGTTCGGATCCGGGCATTTCCATAGCCAAACAGATGACGCAGATGCCACTTCGAAGTGAAATCGCTGACCATCCTCCTGTTTTGCAGGGTGTATGTGTGACGATTGAGACAGAAACCGGAAATGCTGTTTCCATTAAACGGTTTACCCGTAGTTTTGCTCTTTGATGAAAAAAAAACGGCTTCCCTTGCTACAGCTTCTGGCCAGACAATATGGCCAATACTCAAAGGATCAATTGACGGCATTCATAGCTTGTCGGAATGTCTATGCCAATGGAATCCTTGCAACTGATCCTAAACAAATGCTTGAAATAGAGAGTGAGCTATCCTTTACCTTCGATACCTATGTCTCCAGGGGAGGTTTCAAGCTTGAGCATGCCCTCGAGGCTTTTGGAATTTCTGTCAAAGGCTTGGTGATGCTCGATGCAGGGGCTTCGACCGGAGGCTTTACCGATTGCCTGTTGCAACGGGGAGCTTCCTTGGTTCATAGCGTCGATGTTGGATATAATCAACTTGATTGGAGACTCAGGACAGATGATAGGGTCTTAGTTTATGAAAAGCAAAATATCATGTTCCTCGACAGTCTCAATCCTCCTTGTTCAGGGGCCGTTTGCGACCTTTCTTTTAGATCAATAGGAGGAGCTGCCAGCCATATTCTTCAACTCTGCCGTGACAAATGGCTTGTCTCGTTGATAAAGCCCCAGTTTGAACTTCCCAAGGGCCAGCAGGGATTTACTGGGGTTGTTGAGGATACCGATTTGCTCAAGACGGTAATGGCTACTGTATATTCACTTCTTGAGGATGAACAGGTTGGGATTCATGGCTTGGAAAAGAGCCCTATAACCGGACATAAGGGAAATACCGAATTTCTTGCATTGCTCAAGCCTTCCAAAGGTATGGATATGGAGACTTTCAAGGCTAGACTTGATGTCCTTCTTGCATAGTCACTTCCTTGCCTTCAACCAATAACACGATATTCTCGACTTTACTGAAATCCGTGGCTGTCAATTCCAGTTGTTTGTACGCCTTGGCAAAATCGGGGCTATTAAGAAATTCTTTTGAGAGGTCAATAAAAAGGATTCCATCGGAAAGAGTGAGCCCAATAAGAGTAGTCTTTGGTGCAATATAGGTAATGGCTCCTTTTGCAAGGGCGTTATAATCAGGACCTGCAAGCAGGCTTTCGATGCAATCGTGATACACCGATCCTCCCAGCTTTTTTTGTTTTTGCTTGTACAGGGAAAATTCTCCTGAATAAGAGACAAAGCACGCATCGACGGTTCTGAAAGCAGAACTGCTTACAAAAACGGAACTCTGTGCTTTCAAATCCAATACTCCGCTTGCTTCAATCGATTTGAGTATGGAAGGGCTGGTTATTGCAACCAGAAGAATGCTGAAGACCAACCAGCTAACCCAACCGATCAGTAATTTATTTTTATTGTTTTTTGGTGATGGAGCGGTTTTATCTTGTTCTTTTTCCCTGTTCATAGCATCTATTCTAGTGTGAACAGGGTTTTGTTTCCAGCTTTACATGGGAGGATAAACTCCGTATAGTACATTACATATGAGGATATTCAATGGAATTGCGGCCTCGGAAGGACTTGCCAAAGGTAAAGCTTTGCTACATATCCATTCCCAGTTGGTTGCGGAGAAACATCACATCTCTCAAGAGGCCCTTCCAAGCGAACTTGAAGCCTTTGAAATTGCTGTAAGGAAGGCAAAAGAGAACTTGGAACAGCACAGAGGCCCTGATGTTGCCTCTCTGCCTTCAGAAATACTTGAAACCCATATGATGATGCTTTCCGACCCTGAATATCTCTCCCAGATTGAATCTGAAATCTCAAGCAAGCTTGTTTGTGCCCAGTGGGCTGTTGATACTGTCACGAATTCCATGGTATCGCTTCTGGAGGCCTCTGAGGATGCAATACTGCGCGACAGGGTGATCGACTTCAAGGATGTGGGACTTCACTTGGTCAAAGCTCTGAGCGGTAACCATGGACAGGATATCTCAACTCTGGAAGAGGATGTCATTCTTGTTGCCGACAACATCATGCCTTCCGAGTTGTTTGCGATGGACAAGACCCATGTGTTGGGAATAGCCTTGGATGGAGGAGGAAGGGCAAGCCATGTTGCCATCCTCGTTCGAGCTTTTGGCATTCCTGCAGTATTGGCTCTTGGAAATGCCGCGGCGAAAGTGAATGACGGCGATGAAGTGATTGTTGATGGAAACTATGGGGAGTTTTATGTCAGGCCGGAATTGATTGCCGCGCAGAACTTGAATGAACGGTTTGCCTTGTGGCAGCAACATGAGGCTGAATTATTGCAAATGGTCGACCTTCCAACTGAAATGAACGATGGCCACAAACTTTCCCTGAAAGCCAATATACAGACTGACGGGGAAGTTGAGAATGCGATACGGTATGGTGCGGGGGGAATTGGTCTCTTTCGTTCCGAATTCTTGTTTATGGATAGCAATGACAGTGCCTCCGAGGAACAGCAATTCAATGCCTATCGGAAAGTGGTGGAATCGATGTCCCCAAAACCGGTTACCATCCGTACCATTGATATCGGTGGGGATAAGATCGTAAAGGGTATGGGCATAGATGAGAAGAACCCCATCCTTGGGTGGAGAGCCGTACGTTTTTGTCTTTCCCGTAAGGATATCTTTACCATACAGTTGAGAGCTTTGCTCCGCTCCAGTATGTATGGGAAATTACAGATAATGTTTCCGATGATAAGCGGGGGCGAAGAACTGGACGCTGTATTGCATTTGTTTGAACATGTGAAAGAGGAATGCAGGACAGAACATATTCCCTTTGACCCCGATATCAAGGTCGGGACAATGATTGAGGTTCCCTCTGCAGCGATGTGTGCCGACATCCTGGCAAAAAAAGTAGATTTCTTCTCGATTGGCACAAATGACCTTATCCAGTATACAATTGCTGTTGATAGAGGTAATGAGAAGATTGCATATCTTTATCAGCCAATGCATCCGGGAGTACTTCGCTCCATCAAGATGATCATTGACAAGGCTCACAAGGAAAATATTCCCGTAAGCCTTTGCGGTGAAATGGCTGCCGATCCGCTCTATTCCGTGCTGTTGGCCGGTTTAGGGTTGGATGAATTCAGTATGGGCCCCCAAAGCATCCTGCAGGTTCGCAAGATTCTTCGTAATGTTTCTTATAAAGAAGCTCAAGAACTTGCCGAGACCGTGATGCAAATGGATTCATATCTTACAATTACCACCTATATAAGGGAGTGGATGCATGACCGATTCGATCATTTCACCACCATTTGAGACGGAAAACGAACAGGTTGACAAAGTTGTCGCCAAGATTCCCGTCATCGTAATAATCGGTAGGCCCAATGTGGGCAAATCGACTCTTTTCAATCGACTGATAGGCAAACGCAGGGCGATCACAGATCCGACCCCAGGGGTTACCCGTGATCCCATTCCCGAACGCTGGCTATTGGGAAACCATCCGGTTATCCTGGTGGATTCCGGTGGCATAAAAGTTGAAAGGGAAGGGCTTGACGACCTGGTATCCGAAAAAAGCTACGGATTGCTCGGTAAAAGTGATGTAATCCTGTTCATGATGGATTGCATGGAAGTCACGGCTGAAGATAGGGAAATCATCGAGCGCCTCAGGCCTTATTCTGATAAGGTTGTCCTTGTCGTGAACAAGATTGATGATACTCACCGAGATGATTTGATCTGGGAGTATTATGGATACGGATTCCAGCGGGTCATCGGCATATCGGCCGCTCATGGACTTGGAATCGAGGAACTTGAGGAAACTCTTTTGGGAATGCTGGAACTGGAAAGCTTGCTTGATGCTCCTGAAGAGGTCTCCACACTTAAGCTTGCCATCCTGGGAAAACCGAATACTGGGAAAAGTACGCTTGCAAACCTTCTTGTCGGTGATGACATCTCTATTGTCAGTGATATTGCCGGTACTACCCGTGACGTGGTCAGGGGTGCCTTCAATTACAAGGGCACGGATTTCACTGTTCTTGATACTGCTGGGATCAGGCGTAAGAGCAAGGTTGAGGAAGATGTCGAGTATTATTCGGTCAACCGCGCCATCAAGACCATCGAGGATGCCGATGTCGTGTTGCTGATGATTGATAGCATCGAGGGATTATCAGACCAGGACAAGAAAATTGCGTCATTGATAGTTCGCCGAGGAAAAGGCGTGGTATTGGTGCTCAATAAGATTGATTTGCTTGCAGGTGTCGGAAACCAACTTGAAGCGATCAAGGACCGTGTACGCTTCCTGTTCCCTGTGCTGGCCTTTGCCCCTATGTGTTCCATAAGTGCAAAGAATGGGCAGGATATCGGCAAGTTGCTCGATATGGTCTGGACAGTCTGGAAGCAATTGAACAAGCGCGTCGACACTTCGACTCTGAATGAAGCTCTCAAGGGATGGGGTGAAGCTTATCAACCTCCTCGAGGAGCCGTAGGCCACTATAAAGTATATTATGGGACGCAGATAAGCGCGATGCCTGTCAAATTCTTGTTTTTTGTAAACCATGACAAGGATTTCCCCCAGGCCTATATCCAGTATCTGAAGAATTGTATTCGCAGGGATCTTGGATTTACCCTCATACCGATCGAAATTGACCTACGGGAACGAAGAAGAAATCCTTCCCTCAATGATAGACCGGCGAAAGTAGCTTCTCCCGATGGGCCGATCAAGACAGCTGTTTCCCGAAAGGCTACCGGCGGAAAGGCCACTGCCAAGGTAAAGAGCACGAAGCCCGGAAACAAGGCTGCTTTTGGAAAATCGCGTGAACGTTCCGCAAAAAAAGAGCGAAACAATACCCAAAAGAAGCGAGGTTGAGATGGGATTTCTGCAGGACCAAGGGATAAAGGCCATCTGGCTTGATATAGATGGTACCCTTTATCCAAAGCGAATGCTCAACTGGCGCATGATCAAGACAGCTTTTCCTTCGCTTCGGCTGGGTTTGCTGTTCAATTCTGTTCGCCAGGAATATAGGGCCAGTCAGGACTTGGTTGCGACTGATCCCCCCGATAGGGAAGGCTTGCTTGCTCGACAGGCAAGCCTTATCCTTGAAAAAATTGGCAATCCTGTTACTCCTGACAACTTGCAAAGAATCAGAAGAAAAGTTGATAGACAGTTTTATGCACAATGGGAGAAATCGTTTCTTTCGATAAAACCCTGCCCGGGGTTGCAGGGAGCCTTGGAAAAAGCCAAGGCCCAGGGGATGGCCATCGGGGTGTTCAGTGATTTTCCGGTTGCCAGGAAATTGAAAACTCTTGGGATAGAGACCTTTGTCGACATAGCAATAAGTTCCGAGGATAGCGGGTATTTGAAACCAAGTAAGAAGGCCTTTGATTTTTTACTGGAACATATGGCTCTGAAACCCCAGGAAATCCTGTATGTCGGGGATAGTTATGAAAAAGATGTCCTGGGGGCAAAACAGGAAGGCATGTATGCTTGCCTGCTAACTCGCTCGAGAAGAATTTTTCCAAAAGCAGATTTGGTTGTTCGTTCCTGGGAGGAATTTTCTTCCCTCGTGTTTTGATTTGATGGGAGGTCACTATGGAATTGTTATTGCCGGTCATACTCTTCATCCTGACACTGGTCATAATTTTCTCGCTTCGAGCGGAAGACAAGAGAAACCGTCGCTATGATTTGAGCAAGCAACGTCAACAACAATATGCAAGGGAGATTGAATCGGTGCAATCCCAGTTCAGGGAAACTTCTCAGCAGGCTGAGGAGAAGATTAACCACAAGATTCAAGAATCAACGCAACTTTTACATAAGATTGATGAACAAATCTATGATTTGCAGTCTCGAAGCGATGACCTGACCAAACTTCAGGAAGTACTCAATAGTTATCGGCAGGTCTTGACTCAGCTTGGGACCACTACAGAACAGGCAGAACAACGGATTGCCGAGGTTCATGACGAGATTGCACGTGTTGAACGATTCAGGATTACCCTGGAGACCTTCGATGGACATATTGATTCCTATAGACAGGAATTTTCGGATTCCCTTCTTCAGGCCAAGGCTACCTTATCTGCTTTTCGTGAAGATATTTCTGGTCTGGAATCCGCTTCCCTCGAAAAATTGCAGAATTATGAGCAAGAAGTACAGGAAACTGAACGAAGAAACCAAATGCGGGTTATTTCTCATTCCGAGGTATTGAAAGCAAATGAGGAAGCTTCCCTGGCAGTTGTATCCGAACGAAATGAACAGTTGGAAGAATTGCGTAAGGATGGCGTTCTCGCCGTTGCCGAACATGCTGAACAGATGAGGCAAATCCAGCAAAAGGCTTCCTTGGTAATGCAGGAACATCATGATGAGCTTGAGGATCTGCAGGCTCAAGCAGAGCAGGTGGTTGTCGAAATCAAGGAAAAATTGGAAAAACTTGAAACAAGTTCGGAAAAACAAGTGTCTACCTCCTTGGATTCTTTTGTTTTGACTTGTTCAAAGCAGATGGAAGAGCTATATGACCAAACCGTAGGACGTACCGATAAGGCTTTTCATTCCATGATGGCGATAGTACGACAATTCCTTGATGAACTGGCTTTACGATTGGAAGCGGCCAAAGAATTGGCTCCAGAGGAAAGTTTGGAATTTGAAAGGCTCACCGAAGCCATACAAGAATTCCCAGAGGCTGACGAGATCCTTGAGGCTGACGAGATCCTTGAGACTGACGAGATCCTTGAGACTGACGAGATCCCAGAGGCTGATGAGATCCCAGAGGCTGATGAGATCCCAGAGGCTGATGAGATCCCAGAGGCTGATGAGATCCCAGAGGCTGATGAGATCCTTGGGACTGAGGAAATCCCTGAGACCGAGGAAATCCCTGAGGAATTGACGGAAATCGAAGACCTTCTGGAAAGTCCACAGGTAGAGGAATCTTCATCTTGGGTTGAATTTATTCCCCAAGGAGATGAAGAAGTTATCAATCTCGATGAGGAAGACGAGAAAAATACTTGACGCTTCCAATCTTCCGTATGTATGTTATCGTCATGCCCGGGGTGGGCTACTCATTATTTTTTAATCAAGGTAAACAGTATTGGCCCGGGAATAGGGTATTCCTGTTTTCGGGCATACAAATATGCATGTGCTTTTGTTTGGTCAAATGCAATGCAAAATTGGGGAATTGAATGGATATGAAAGAAAAAAAGAAAGATGCAAAACAAGAAGAAGAGAAACTGATTGTAGATGATGTTTCCTCCGAAGAGACTGCATCTTCTTCGGATGCTGAACAAAATGATTTTCAGATTGCAGCCTTACAAGCCAAGGTCGATAGCGCAGAGGCTGAGTTGGCTTCAATGAAGGACCAGATGCTTCGTGATCGTGCTGAAATTGAGAATTTTCGTAAGCGTTTGATCAGGGATAAGGATGAAGCGGTGAAATACGCAAATTCAAATCTTATCAAGGATCTTCTACAACCGCTTGATGATTTTACCCGGGCTCTCGAGGCTGCTGAATCAACCAAGGATTTTCAAAAGGTTCATGATGGCGTACTGATGGTAAGTTCTCAATTGTACGGGATTCTCGAACGAAACTGGGGACTCGAGAAGATAGATGCGAAAGGAAAGGAGTTCAATCCTGAAGAGCATGAGGCTTGCATGGTCGTTGAAGACCCTTCCTTGTCGGCAGAGACTGTCTTGGAGGATTTTTCAACGGGGTACAAATTGCATGGACGTATTTTGCGGCCTGCAAAAGTGAAAGTTGGCAAGCCAAACGTTTGACGATTTGATTTAGTATGAGTACTTTAAGGGCAAAGGTTTAGAGATCTTGTTTAGATTGATGGATATTTAGGAGAGGAGATATATAAAATGGGAAGAATAATTGGTATTGACCTGGGCACTACTAACAGCTGCGTCGCAGTAATGGAAGGCAATGATCCCATGGTTATCGCAAACAGTGAAGGACAACGAACAACTCCTTCTGTTGTTGGTTATACCGCCAAAGGTGATCGCCTTGTTGGGCAGCCTGCAAAGAACCAGATGGTAACGAATGCTGAGAATACTGTGTATTCAATCAAGCGTTTTATGGGAAGAAAATATAGTGAGGTTCCTTCTGAATTGGGAAGAATCCCGTATAAGGTGTTTGCCGGACCCTCAGGGGAAATCAAGGTTGACATCAGGGGTGAGGCTCATTCACCACAGGAGATTTCTGCTGCCGTTCTTCAGAAGATGAAGAAAACAGCCGAAGATTACCTTGGAGAGGCTGTTACCGAGGCTGTTGTCACCGTTCCCGCATATTTTAATGATGCACAACGTCAGGCAACCAAGGATGCCGGTAAGATTGCTGGCCTTGATGTAAAGCGTATTGTCAATGAACCTACCGCTGCCGCTTTGGCTTATGGGTTTGGCAAGGATGCGAGCAAGGAAGAAAAGATTGCTGTCTACGACCTTGGTGGTGGTACCTTCGATATTTCCATCCTTGAACTGGGCGATGGAGTTTTTGAAGTAAAGTCTACCAATGGTGATACTCACCTTGGTGGTGATGATTTTGACCAGAGAATCATTGATTGGATGTCTTCTGAGTTCAAGAAGTCCAATGGTATTGACCTTACAAGTGATAAAATGGCTTTGCAGAGATTGAGGGAAGCAGCTGAGAAGGCAAAGATTGAGCTTTCGAATTCAACGAGCACCGATATCAACCTTCCGTTCATCACCGCAGATGCCTCAGGCCCAAAACACCTTCAGATGACTCTCTCCCGTTCTCATTTTGAACAATTGGTTGCTGACTTGATTGAAAGGACCAAGACTCCCGTACGCAACGCCCTTCGCGATGCCGGCCTTACCGCCGCAGACATTGATGAAGTCGTTCTGGTCGGTGGTTCCACTCGTATTCCCGCGGTTCAGACAACTGTCCGTGAGTTGTTCAAGAAAGAACCCCACAAGGGAGTAAACCCCGATGAAGTCGTTGCAATGGGTGCAGCCATCCAGGGTGGTATTCTTGGTGGAGATGTCAAGGACGTGCTGTTGCTTGATGTTACCCCGCTTTCTCTCGGAATCGAGACCCTTGGTAGCGTAAATACTCGTTTGATCGAACGCAATACCACCATTCCTACCCGCAAGAGCCAGATTTTCTCGACTGCAGCGGATGGGCAGACGGCTGTTAGCATCCATGTCCTTCAAGGTGAGCGTGAAATGGCTTCCCAGAACAGGACGTTGGGTAAATTTGATTTGATCGGCATTCCTTCCGCTCCACGTGGGGTACCTCAGATTGAGGTGACTTTCGATATCGATGCGAACGGCATCGTCCACGTTTCCGCAAAGGACTTGGGTACCGGTAAAGAGCAGAAGATTCGTATTGAGGCTTCTGCAGGGCTCAGTGATGCCGAAATTGACAAGATGGTCCGTGATGCCGAGGCTCATGCTGAGGAAGACAAGAAGGAACGCGAAAGGATTGACGCTCGTAACGAAGCAGACAGCCTTTCCTATTCAACTGAGAAGTCCCTCAAGGATTACGGGGATAAGATCAGTGCCGAAGACAAGTCCAAGATTGATGCATCCCTTGCTGAATTGAAGACTGTCCTTGCCAACCAGAGTGCTACGGCCGTGGAAATCAAGGCAAAGAGTGAAGCATTGCAACAGGCAGCCTATAAACTGGCCGAGGAAGTGTATAAGAATGCTTCTGCCGCCCAGGGCGCGGAGGGTGCACAACCTGAACAACCTTCTTCTGAACCCAAGGAAGAGCAACCGAAGAAGCATACCGGTAAAGACGGTGTCGAAGATGCTGATTACGAAGTCGTAGACTAACGTTTCGTAAACAGGTTACTATGGGTAAAAGGCTTTTCATCATGTCGGCTATAGGCCGACATGATGTTTCTAAAGTACATTAGTTCGAAGGAAGTCGCACCGTGGCGAAACGTGATTATTATGAAGTGCTTGGCATTGCAAAGACAGCAACACTGGATGAAATAAAAAAGGCTTACCGAAAGCTCGCTATTGCCAACCATCCGGACAGGAATCCAGGTAATAAGGAAGCAGAGGAACGTTTCAAGGAAGCTACCGAGGCCTATGAGGTGCTCAGTGATGAAAAGAAACGTCAGACCTACGACCAGTTTGGCTTTGCCGGAATTGATGGTGCAAATGGGTCCGGACACGATTACTCGAATGTCTACCGTGATTTCAGTGATATTTTCGGTGGTGGTGGCGGTGGTGGTTTCGAGGATATTTTCAGTTCTTTCTTTGGCGGGGGATCCTCGCGTTCCCAGTCTAGGGGACAAGGTGCCCCAGATGTGGGTTCTTCTTTGCGCTATGACATAGATGTTGATTTCAAGGATGCCGTATTTGGGACCAAGGTTGAAATTGCCTTCTCTCATCAGGTTGCCTGCGATACTTGTCATGGGTCCGGAGCCAAGGGCGGTTCGGGAACCAAAGTTTGTCCGACCTGCAATGGTGCCGGGCAAGTAAGGCGAAACAGTGGGTTCTTCTCTGTTGCCAGTACCTGTCCTACTTGTAATGGGACCGGAAGGGTCATTGAAAATCCTTGTATCGACTGCCATGGTACGGGTTTGAAGAGAAAGCAACAGAAGGTCAAGGTTACAATTCCTGCCGGTGTGGACAACGGAAGCCGTGTAGTCTTGCGTGGTATGGGCGATGCTGGTGCCAATGGTGGTGCAACCGGCGATTTGTATGTGTATGTCAGCGTGAAAGCCCACAAGTTTTTTGTCAGGCAGGATTATGATTTGTTTTGTCAGATTCCTATCTCGATTACCCAGGCTTCCCTTGGCAACGATATAGAAGTGCCTACGATCGATGGTCAGAATATCAAGGTAACCATTCCTGCCGGGGTCCAGAGCGGGAAGATGCTCAGGGTTCGGGGACGGGGTGTTACCAAATTGAATTCAACCGATCGTGGGGATATGTATATCAAGTTATTGGTTCAGGTTCCCAAACATCTAAGTTTGAAAGCGAAAAAGGTTATGCAGGAGTTGTCTGAGGCCCTTGGTGAAGACGTTGCTCCAAAACCCGTTCCTTTCGAGGATTGACAGGAAAGCTACTGCAGGATTCTGTGGTAGCTTTTTTTATAGTAATGAAGTAAGCTTCGAAAATCTGTAGTTAGGAGAAGAGAATGGGTGAGAAAATATTTGGCTTTCACGCAATTGAGGAAAGCTTGAAACAGGCCCCTGCAGGCTCGACACTTTATTTGTGTCGTGGCATGGGTGGCCATACATCTGCTTTGGAAAGACAAGCCATGCTTACCGGAAAGGTAGCAGTAAAGAAAATAGCAAGTGTTGAAATGGATCGCATGGCCCCTGATTGTGATCATAGAGGGGCTCTACTTGATCTTGGTGGGGCAAGGACCAACACTTCCAGGGCCAAGGCTCTTACTGTCAAGGAATTTTGCCAGGGACTTGGAGAGGATGACAATACTATCGTTCTTGTGCTCGACGAATTGACTGACCCCCAGAATCTTGGGGCAATACTTCGTTCTTGTGATCAGTTTTCCGTTGGTTTGGTCATTATACCTGAGAGAAGAAGCGTGCAGGTAAACGAAACCGTAATCAAGGTTTCTTCGGGAGCTGCCCAATATGTACCGATATCGGTAGTGACGAACATCAATAGGGAATTGGAATATTTGAAGGCCAATGGTTTCTGGGTATATGGTGCCGATATGGAAGGCAAAGTCATCCATAAGACGGTATTCCCCAAGAAGACAGTTCTGGTGATGGGGAGTGAAGGGAAAGGCATGAATAAGTTGACCCAGCAACTCTGTGATATGCTCGTATCGATTCCCATGACAGGGCATATTGACTCTTTGAACGTATCAGTAGCCACAGGTATTCTTTTGTATGAGGTACGAAGACAACAGGCAACCGCTACTTTATAGAAATCGGTATTGTTGTTATTTTTACTATACTAATGAGGGATTTGTTGTATGTTTTGCAACAGATCCCTCTTGTTTTGTTCAATATCCAATAAAATTGTTCCAATAATTCATTCTTTTCTTGCATGGTTCTTCTTTTGCATATCATAATGGAAGTTATCAAAAAAGAGAGGTGGATTATGAAAAAGACGCTTATTATGATGCTCTGTTTTGCCATGGTCAGTGGATTTGCCTTTGCAAATGGAAGCAAGGAAGCAACTCCCGGTACTACCCCCGTTGCAACGGCAGCAGCTCCTGCTTTTCATGTAGGAATCGTGACGGGAACTGTTTCCCAGTCAGAGGACGATCTTCGTGGTGCAGAACGTTTGATCAAGGAATATGGATCTGTTGCAGATGGTGGTATCATTCAGCATGTAACCTATCCCGATAACTTCATGGATGAGGCAGAGACGACGATCAGCGTTATTTCTGGCCTTGCCGATGATCCTTTGATGAAGGCTATCGTTGTAAATCAGGCTGTTCCCGGTACCACCGAGGCTTTTCGACGTGTCAAGGAAAAAAGATCCGATGTCCTTTGCATTGCTGGTGAAGCACATGAGGATCCTGGTGTAATCCAGAGTGCCGCTGACTTGGCAGTGAATAATGATTTTGTAGCCCGTGGGTACCTTATCATCCATACTGCACATGAACTTGGATGCGATACGTTTGTCCATATTTCCTTCCCACGACATCTCAGTTATGAAACCATGAGCCGTCGTGTTGCGATTATGAGAGCCACTTGTGAAGACTTGGGTATGAAGTTTGTCATGGAAACCGCACCCGATCCTACCAGTGATGTCGGCGTTGCCGGTGCCCAGCAGTACATCCTCGAGAAAGTTCCTGCTTGGATTGAGCAGTATGGCCAGAAAGCAGCCTTCTTCTGCACCAATGATGCCCATACTGAACCCTTGCTCAAGCAATTGCTTGCTTATGGTGGGTATTTCATTGAAGCCGATCTCCCCAGTCCGTTGATGGGCTATCCAGGAGCTCTTGGTCTTGATCTTTCTGCAGAGGCTGGTGATTTCACAGCTATCCTGAAGAAAGTTGAATCTGCGATTATTGCCAAGGGTGGTGCAGGTCGTTTTGGTACCTGGGCTTTCTCCTATGGTTATACCACTACTGCCGGTCTTGGCCAGCATGCCATCAACGTGCTCAAGGGCGAAAGTCAGTTGCTGAAGCTTTCGGATTTGATGAAGGCGTATAATAAATTCACTCCAGGAGCCAAATGGAATGGTTCTTTCTATTCTGATGTCAACACAGGTGTTCGTGCTAAAAATCATGTATTGATTTATCAGGATACCTACATCATGGGCAAAGGCTTTATGGGAAATGCAGATATCGTAGTTCCAGAAAAGTATTTTTCCATTAAATAATTCTACAAAAAATGTTTTTACGGGGGAGTGTAGTACGCTCCCCCTTTGTGGCGATTAAGAGGCTTTGCATAATTGGAAGGGTTGTCTGAAAAGAATGCAAGCTTCTTCGCCCGGAACGAAAGGAATTGTAACATGAATGAAACAGAAGCTCCCTTGCTAGAGATGAAGCATATAAGCAAGGACTTTTTTGGAAACCAAGTCTTGTGTGATGTCAATTTTACACTCAAGAAGGGTGAAATCCTCGGTCTGGTCGGGGAAAATGGTGCCGGAAAGTCAACGCTGATGAAAATTCTCTTTGGAATGGATGAAATCCATCAAACAGGTGGGTTTGGTGGTGATGTGCTGCTTTCGGGAGAGAAGGTGGTATTCCAGACCCCTATCGATGCCTTGGCGGCGGGAATTGGGATGGTTCATCAGGAATTTTCCCTGTTGCCTGATTTTACGGCGACAGAGAATATCTTGTTGAATCGTGAACCTCTGAAATATAACATTTTCTCGGAGTTGTTCGGAGATAGGATGAACACGCTTGATCGAGAGAAAATGGACACTATTTCCCGAAAGGCAATTGAGCGGCTTGGCGTAACACTCGACTCTGAAATGTTGGTTTCCCAGATGCCTGTAGGCCATAAGCAATTTACTGAGATAGCCCGAGAACTCAGCAAGGAAGCCTCGGGAGAGACGGAAGGTATCAAATTGCTTGTCCTGGATGAACCCACAGCCGTTCTTTCCGAGCAAGAGGCCGATAGTTTATTGAAGGCGATGCGCCTCTTATCCGAAGCAGGTATTGCCATTATTTTTATTACGCATCGGTTACAGGAAATTATCGATGTCTGCGATACCATCATGGTGATGCGGGATGGGAAGATCATCAAGACCGGACCTGCCAAGGGTGTTGCCATTTCCGAAATTGCCCGTTGGATGGTTGGACGGGAAGTCAATACTTCCTTGGCCCAGCATCGAAAATTTTCCTATGAGGACAAGGAAACAATTCTTTCCATCAAGAATCTTTGGGTCGATATGCCCGGAGAAGTAGTCAGGGATGTTTCGCTTGATGTCTTCAAGGGAGAAATAATTGGAATAGGAGGAATGGCAGGGCAAGGGAAACTGGGTATCCCAAACGGAACCATGGGCTTGTTTCCCGCAGGAGGACACGTTGAATTCGAGGGAAAGGAAATACTCCTTAACGATCCGCGCAGGTTCCTGGATGCAGGAATGGCTTTCGTGAGCGAGGATAGACGTGGGGTGGGTTTGCTACTTGATGAATCCCTGGAATGGAATGTTTCCTTTACTGCCATGCAGGTGCAGGAGAAATTCTTGCGAAAATACCTGGGAATAATCAAATGGCGAGATCAAAAGATGATCCAGGAAGAGACAGAGAAGTATGTGAAGCAACTTGAGATCAAGTGTACCGGTACGAAGCAAAAGGCAAAGGAACTCTCCGGAGGGAATCAACAGAAAATTTGTCTTGCGAAGGCTTTCGTAGTTGCTCCCAAATTATTATTTGTCTCCGAACCGACCAGGGGAATTGACATCGGTGCGAAATCCCTGGTGTTGCAAGCCCTGAGAAAATACAACGAGGAACAAGGGACCACGATAGTAATGATTTCTTCTGAATTGGAGGAATTGAGGACTATCTGTGACCGTATTGCCATCATCTCCGATGGAAAAGTGAATGGAATACTTCCTGCCACGATAGACAGTGCCGAGTTCGGCCTCCTGATGGTTGGACAGAAGAGTGAAAAAGCCAATGGAGGTGTCGTATGAGCAAAGAAGGTCTAATTTCTTCGGTGAAATCAGCAATAAAATCATTCGGGTTGCCCCGAATTATCATTGGATTATTTCTGTTGTTGCTTTTTATCCTGGCCCCTTTTGTCGGGGTAAAGATAAGTACCAGTCTTTCTGATACTCTCAATCGATTTGGCATGAATGCTGTTATGGTATTGGCCATGGTTCCCATGATCCATAGCGGTTGTGGCCTGAATTTTGGACTTCCGTTGGGAATTATCGCAGGGCTTTTGGGTGCTACGATTTCCATGCAATTGGGATTTACGGGAAGTGCTTCGTTTGCCATGGCCATCCTTCTTGCCACCCCTTTCGCAATCATTCTTGGAGGAGCCTACGGTAAACTGCTCAATCGGGTCAAAGGTGGCGAAATGATGATTGCCACCTATGTTGGCTTTTCCTCGGTTGCCTTTATGTGCATCATGTGGCTATTGCTTCCCTACAGTAATCCTACGATGGTCTGGGGTTATAGCGGTACAGGTTTGCGTACTACGATTTCCACTGAAGGTTACTATTTGCATGTACTCAACGATTTTCTTTCTGTCAAAGTAAACCAACACTTATCAATTCCCACCGGAATGCTATTGTTCTTTGCAATCCTTGCTTTCATGATGTGGGCTTTCTTGCATACCAAGACAGGGACTTCCATGACAGCCGTGGGGTCAAATCCTGTGTTTGCCAGGGCAAGCGGAATCAATGTGGATAAGGTGAGGTCCTTGAGCGTCATAATGTCTACCTGGCTGGGGGCTATTGGAATTTTAGTTTATCAACAGAGTTTTGGATTTATCCAGCTCTATATGGGACCTTTCTATATGGCCTTGCCTGCCGTTTCGGCAATTCTTATCGGAGGAGCTTCAGTAAATAAAGCTTCCATTACCAATGTCATCGTAGGAACATTTTTATTTCAGGGTATCCTTACGATGACGCCATCGGTTATGAACTCAATGATTCATACCGATATGTCGGAGGTAATCAGGATTGTCGTCTCAAATGGTATGATCCTATACGCCTTGACAAGAAAAACGGAGGCAACACGATGAAACTCCAAAGAACCAATACCCAAAAAGTCGTGCGATTCTTGGGAAATAACACAGTACCTATCCTGTTTCTGGTAATTTGTGCCTTTGGTATCCCACTCAGCGGATATTCCGCAAACTATTTGATAAGTGAAATCGTGGTTCGTATTGCCCGGAATTCTTTTTTGATTGTCAGTCTATTGATTCCTATATTGGCTGGCATGGGCTTGAATTTCGGAATGGTCCTTGGCGCCATGGCCGGACAGATCGGTTTGATCTTTATCAGTGACTGGGGAGTGGTAGGCATTCCTGGAATGATTCTTGCAATGATAATTTCCACCCCGATTTCCATATTGCTTGGAGTCTGGTGTGGCAAGATTCTCAATATGGCAAAGGGCCGTGAGATGGTTACCAGCTATATCATTGGATTTTTCATGAATGGTATCTACCAATTGGTTGTGCTTTATGGCATGGGAAAGGTCATTCCCATACGATCCGCTGCCTTGATCCTTCCCCGAGGCTATGGTGTTCGCAATACAGTAAACTTGATAGGAATCCGTAAATCCTTGGATGGTTTGGTAGCTGTGAAGATATTTGGGATACCTATTCCGTTGGCAACCATCGTTGTCATAACTGCACTCTGTTTCTTTGTTCTCTGGTTCAAGAAAACCAAGCTTGGCCAGGATATGAGAGCGGTGGGACAGGATATGGAAGTTGCCCGTGCCGCAGGTATCAGGGTTGAACATACCCGCATTGTTTCGATTGTCATCTCAACTGTTTTCGCAGGTTTTGGAATGATTATCTATTTGCAGAATATTGGTACGTTGAATACCTATAACAGCCATTCCCAGATTGGTATGTTCAGTGTTGCTGCCCTCTTGGTCGGAGGGGCTTCTGTAAGCAAAGCAAATATTCGAAATGTTTTCCTTGGTGTAATCCTATTTCATCTGATGTTCATTGTTTCTCCGATGGCAGGAAAAAACTTGATCGGACAGGCCCAACTTGGCGAGTATTTCAGGGTTTTTGTATCGTACGGTGTCATCACGGTATCATTGGTACTCTATGAAGTACGCAAAAAACGTGATTTGGGTTTTGCCGGACAGCAACTTGCTGCGGACCAGGAGGAAAACTGATGAAAATACAATTTAATAAACGTTTTCTGGTTCGTGGCATAGCCTTGACCGTTCTCCTTTTGTTTGGCATATTGATGTACTTTGTCGGCAGACAACATACCATATTGCTGGATAACAAGACGATTACCCTGGAAGGTCAGGAATTGAAGGCCCTGCCAATCGTGGAGGTTCAGGTGGACCGGCAGGAAGTCCTTGAGCTTGCGGCCCGCGACAGGGACAAGGTGCTTGCCACCAATCAAAAACATTCGATAACGATAAGTTATACAGATTCCGCTTGGAATGAGATTTCCTTTACAAGGAAGTTCAAGGTGCCTGTCGGAGAAGATATGGTCATGGTCTCCATTCCTGCTCTTGTGGCAAACCCTGAGTCGGACCAGAGCCTTTGGCTTGCTCATTATGAAGTTCCTAAAATGGCTGTTGCCGCTACTCCCGAGGAATCTGTGGTCGTACCTGATGAGCTTTCGCTTTTGGCTCCTCTATAAGGTGTTGCGATCAGGGAAAAAGAAATGAAAAGAAACTAGGTGAATTACTCCATACGCTATAGGCTGAAAGAAATAAAAAAGAAAAATCTTTCCCCATAGCGTATTTTTCTTGGCTTTTTCAAAAGAAAATAGGGGGAATATCTATCGAAATAAAAAATAAATGATATAGTACTCATGTAAATTTCATGTTTGTATAGAGAATGTGAATTTATATGTCTTCTACTGGTTTTATTCGGAGGTTCGTATGAAGTTGAGGCGTTGTTTTGTGGTTACCCTGTTATTGGTAGTGAGCTGTTCATTTTTGGTAGCTTCTCCCTATACAAACAAACAAAAGATATTCAGTTTGGATAGCGATGTGTATGAAGCGATTTCTGCCCTCTATGTGAATCAAGGAATGTCCCTGCCCTCCACGACAGGCCCTTACAGCGAAGCTGAATTGTTGCTGATGTTGGAAAAGATTGATACTGGCAAGCTTTCGGGGGCTACAAAAAATACCTATGCTTATATTGAAAAGCAATTGGATATCCAGCCAAAGATGCAGACAAAAGGAATGGGGTTGTCCTGGAATTTCGATGCAAATCTTGAAACCTATACTCACCAGAATACTACCGACTTTACCGGAAGGGAAAATTGGAACCGTGGATATATCAGCCAGAAGCCAATGCTCTCCATAGGTTTGGAAACTTGGCCTTCCGATAACTTTTATGGATATTCTGAGTTCACTGTCGGCAATTCCTATACCCTTGAGAATGGGTTTGGAGCAACAGCTTTCAGTACAAATTTGATACTTATGTCTCCTGCCACGCTAACAGACCTTGACTTCAATATGCCTTACCGGGCCTTCATTGCCATGGGAGGCGACTACTGGACCTTCCAGCTTGGCCGGGATCGCCTGAGTTGGGGTGCAGGAGAATCGGGGAATCTCTTTGTGGGGGATAACCTGAAATATCATAATATGGCCCGTTTTACTGCTTTCGGGGAAAAATACAAGTATACGTTCGTAACTTCGTTCTTCCCTCATCCGAGTTCGTATATTAGTGATTCTCCAACCAATGGTGTGATTTTAGGGACAGGTCAGGATGATCTTCTTGAAGGACTCTATATGTTCATGGCCCATAGGCTTGAATGGCGTATGTTCAATAACAAGGTAGGCTTGGTACTGACAGAAAGCATCATGTATCAGAGCGAAGAAAATCTCTTGGACCTTCGAATTCTTAATCCAGTCATGATTTTCCACGATTATTATATCAGGAAAAATGCAAACTCCCTGTTGGGGTTGGAATTGGATTATACCCCGTTCAGGGGTATCAACGTATATGGGCAAATGGTCGTGGATGAATTTGCACTTCCAGGAGAACCTGTGGCAAGCGACACAGTTTCTGGTTTGCCTACAGCCTATGGTTTTCTTGCCGGGGTGAAGGCAATTAAACCGATAGGGAATCTCATGGGGCATGCATCTTTTGAATTTGCCTATACGGATCCGTATCTGTATCTTCGGTATTCTTCGGATACTGATCCTGATTCAGCATCTGACAATGCTTATGGTTTGAACTATGTCGTTGCTATCAGGGAATTTACCAATCATAGCGGAACTCGGTATAATTCGCAGTACCTTGGTTATGCCTATGGCAATGATGCCATTGTCTTCAATCTCAATGGTGGGGTAAAGCAGTATGGCAAATGGAACGTGGAGGCAAATGGCTTCTTCATGCTTCATGGCGTATTCGATATGTTTACTATCTGGCATTGGGTTGGTGATGGGGTTCCCATTGCCGTTACCCCGACTTCTTCCGATAGCAGCCTCGGTAACTATGCAGGGGACGTCTCCGACCGTGATAGCGTTTCCCAGACCTTGGTCATTGGTGTGAATGGTTCCTATGAATTTACTCCTTGGCTCAAGGCCTTTGGCCAAGTGGATTATATCCATATCGGCAATTATGGCAATGTCTCCGGTACAACCGTACAGGATGTACAACTGACCTTGGGTGTGACGTATCATATCTAGGATATGAGAAGAACCTGGTTTCCTGGCCCTCAGGCTCTGGAACCAGGTTTTTTTATTCCCTGCTTTTTGTCTTTTTCGCTATTTCCCTGAGGAGAGCTTTTCATGAAACGAGTAATGTGTGTAGTTTTGCTGATTCTTTTACCTCTGGTTGGTATCCTAGCTGTCCAGGAACAACAAATAATTCCCCTTGGTTCACCTGTCTATGCAGATATGGATGACTTGTACTTGGTCCTGGGTATTGGGACTCCTTCTGATTCCAGGCCCTGGTCCATGAACGAGGCGCGGGCAATTCTCTCCATTGCCTCACGACAGCCACTCTCTGGTGTTACAAAACAATTGTACGACCAAATTGCTTCTAACCTCGAGGCTCCTGTGCGGTGGTCTTTTGGTGATGGTTTTTCCGGTGGGGTGTATCTTGATCTTGCCGGGGAGTTCTATGCACATTCCAATACCGACGTTTCCGATGGCTTTACCTCCTATGAAGACTGGGGATATGGATTCGTAGACAGGAAACCCTTGGCCAAACTTCGTCTCGATATGGCAGTTTCGGATTTTTTCTATACTTATTGTGATTTACAATATGGATACGGCATTGCCCGGTATGATGATGAACTCTCAACCTTGGGCGAGAGTGGACATTCTCTGGTCGGAGCCTTGACCGAGGATACTTCGCTTACCATTGTCGACGGTGATTCCATCCTTTCCCAATATACCAAGGCCTTCTCAAATAATTTGATTGGTCCCAGCCGGGATTTTGATTTCCAATGGCCCAAGCGGGCGATTATTTCAGTTGGAGGGAGTCAATGGAATTTTACCATGGGCAGGGACAAGCTCGAATGGGGGAATTCCCATATCGGGAATTTTGTCTATGATAACCATGTCGACTTCCAAGAATATGCCCGCTTCACGGTAGTCTCCGAGTATTTCAAATATGAAGCGGTCGATATGTTCTTTGACACTTCCTATAGCGATGATGAATTTTTTCGTATGATGATGTCCCATCGGTTGGAGTTCCGCCCACTTCATAAAATCACGATTGCCGTGAGCGAAAATGTCATGTACAAGGATACGGTTCTGGATTTCAGGTTCCTTAACCCTGCCTTCATATACCACAATCTCAATGAGCGAAGTAAATTCAATGCCTTGGCCCATCTTGAGGTAAGCTATACCGCAATGCCCGGGTTGAATGTGTATGGTCAATTTTGTCTGGACCAGGCAGTGGCTCCCAATGAGAACGATTCAGAATCGACGGCTTGGGGCGCTCTGGCCGGAATTGAATATGCAACCACTATAGGAAAAGGAATATATTCCACATATCTTGAAGGAGTCATGACGCTTCCCTGTCTTTATAGGAGAGATGGCATCGATTTCGTGATGAGCAGACGGTATGCAGGGCTTGAAGCCAGTGGAAATTCCCATTGGTATACTCAAAAATTTGATTATATAGGTTTCCCTTATGGTGGCGATACCCTTGTTTTTGAATGGGGGAATTCCTATAGGGTGCCGTCCCTGGGTAAAATCGGGTTTTCACTTTCAGCCCTTTTGCATGGGGAAGTCGATATGTATACTGTTGTCTGTACAACCGGAGGTTATGCAAATTATGGATCGACACTGTTCCTCGGTGATGTTATTTACCATACCTATACGGCAACCTTGACAGGGGAGCGGGAACTTAAGGATTTGGTATCCTGGCTTTCAGGGAAAGTATATGCCCAGATTGATTGGATTGTGAGATCTGATTACACCAAGGCAACCAAGACCTTTGATAATTTCCGCCAGGATCTTCAATGTAGCATGGGAGTGACTGTCTCCCTCTAGATTGTACGACAATGATCGATGAATGAATTGACGGCTATCTCAGTGAGGTAGCCGTCAATTTTATCAATGGCTTGAAAACTGAATGCAGGTAGGTTTGGGAACTTTCAGCAGTTCCTTTTCCTTTGACAGGGAAAAATCTTCTTGCAGATTGCAGGTTGTGATCAAATCAGAATTTTGGTAAGCAAGGAACAACCGGTTTTTCTCGAGGGCAAAGAATCGGGGGCCGTCACCACTGCAAGCATGCCAGGTATCCTGAATTGAAGTGTGTACCCAGAGTGTGTTGGCTTTTCTATTTGAAACAATGATTGCTTCCTTGTAAAGTTCCATATGAGCGGCAGTGGCACCTGAAACAGGATTTTCCAAGGTTGAAAAAGTATGTGAGATAGCTTCGCTTTCTTTTTCAAGGAAAGATACGGTATTCGCCAGTTCATTGACCACGTAGAGGCTTTTCCCATCAGGGGAAAACCTGATAAGACGAGGACCGGAACCAGAAGGCATGGCAATGTTTTCCATGGGGGTGCAAGGCAGGATTTCCTCTGGATTCCAGGCAATATGATGCAACTGGTCTGTTCCTAGATCAGCAACATAGAGCGAGGTCCCCTCCTTGTCAAATAGAATGCTGTGAGGATGGGAAACCAGCTGTCTGGTCGGATGGGGTCCACTTCCAGAGAATTGCAAGAGTTGCACGACCCTGTCAGGTATCCCTGACTCTGTCAGGCTATAGATTACGACCGTTCCGCTTGAGTAATTGGTGGCAAGCAAAAACTTTTTCTGGGGATCCAGTGTCAGGAAACAAGGGTCATCCCCGAAGGAAGAGATGCTTCCCAGTTCTTGCATCGGTAATCCTGGTTTAGGCAGACTGAAGGTTTTCACCAATCCGCTTGTTTGATGCATCGGTTGGTTTCGTTCATTGACTACATACAGGATGTCCTGGGTTCCAAAACAAAGGTAGGAAGGGTTTTTTCCTGCTTGTATGGAGTCCAGAAGCTTCCAGCAGTCTTTGTCTTCTGCTTGATACACGAAGACATTTTCCTTGTCAGTCTCTCCATATCCACCGATTGCCATTATTTCTTGATGCATGAAACGCTCCTCCTCCTGGTTTTAAATGGTAAGAAGTTTTTCCTCGTTCTTGAGGAGTTTTGTCAGTGGCTCACCCCAGAACAATACTTCTATACCCAAGTCCAGGAGTGTTTCGGTAACTCCAAGGTTCGCAGCACAGGCTTTGCAGGCACTGAAAACCACTCCTTCTTGTTTGCCTTGGATTATCAATTCCTGGATGGTCTTGTTTTCGGCGACGAGCTTTGCCGTTGCACCCCAGATAATCACGGTCACTTCTTGCCACCAGGCATGTTTCTTTGCATTGATGGCGTACATCATGACCATGTTTTCTGCAGTTATAAGATTGTCATTTGTCCAAAGGATATATAAATGATTGGTGGGCATCCTGCTATTCTCCCTTTCTTTTTCTTTCCAAGTATCATACATTCCTGGTTTTTATACACCACTGAAAACCTCGTATTACCTCCAAAAGGGATTTTTTTGAGATTTCTTTTATTGTTGTTTACAATAAGTAACGGCCACCCAAAAGGGTAGCCGTCCACTTATATGCAACATGAAATATCGTAAGTGAGCATTTATTTTGAAATATATTTAGTTTTCAAAGAAACTATTTCCGATATCAGGTCGGTACCAACTTCCAGGGAAGGAGATGAATTTTACTCCCGAGTAGGCGTTTTTATTAGCATCCATGATATTTTTTCCGATTCCGACTACCGTAACACATCTTCCTCCGGTCGTCAGTAATTTCCCGTTCAAGTTGTTTACACCCCCAAAGAAATAGAAGGGTTGTCCCTGGAAGGCATTGAGCATCAAGGCCGCAGGAATTGGTTCGAGTTCCTTGCCCACCAAAGGTTCCTCAGGATAGCCTTGTGAGGCCACTACCAAGGCAACGGAGGATTTTGTCGATACCTCCAAGGTAATCTCGGAAAGCGTATTGTTCTTCATTGCCGCAAGGATGTCCATGATATCTGTTCGGATAAGTGGGACTATTGCCTGGGCAGCGGGGTCATTGAAACGCACGTGGTAGTCAACCAGGATAGGGCCTTTCTTCGTAATGATGATGCTGATGGTCAATACTCCCTTGTAAGCCATTCTTTCTACTTTCAGGCCATACAAGGTTGGTTCGATGATAGTCTCGATAATGGAATGCAGGACGTCTTCTTGCAAGGGGACAGGGCAAATCGAACCCATTCCTCCTGTTGGAAGTCCTCCGATGCCGGCTTTCATGTAATCGCTCGAAGGAGGAAGCATCAAGTATCCGTTATTGTCCAAGAGAAGGGTCAATGTTGCAGGAAGGCCTCCAAGATGTTCTTCGAGCATCAAGGAACCGGTAGGAAGCAACGAATCGGCAAAGGCCATGAGAGAGTCATAGTCGGAAGAATCAAGCATGATTCTGCTAGGAGCAATGGTATTGCTTTTTACAACAAATCGTTCACCGACATGTCGTTTCAAATAATCAGAAAGAGGCGCTTTGCTGTCGAATACATGGTGGCTGGGAGTCGGAATGTTGTGGCGATCGGTAAAGGTTCTGGAGAAGTTTCGATCTCCCTCAAGCTTAAGGGCCCTGCTTGGAGCGCCGAACGTGTCGATGCCCCGCTCATTCAGGTAGTCGATTACCCCGGTAAACAAGGGAGCTTCCGTTCCGATAAAGACATAATCAATGGTGTTTTCCAAACAGGCTTGGTATACTTGTTCGGGAGATGAGGGATTGATTGTCAGATTGGTTGCGATTGATTCTGTCCCTACGTTTCCAGGGGCAACAAATAATCCATCTATCAAACGGCTCTGAGAGAACCACCATGCAATGGCATGATCCTTGGCACCTGAACCCAACACTAGTATTCTCATTGCATTTCCTTAGCGTGAATTTTACTATAGGTAAAAATACCATTTTAGTTGTTGAGAGGTCAACAAGTACCTCCAAGCATTTCAAGTGCCTGGCAGTAGTCTTGTTTTGAGGTTGCCTTTACGAAGGCTTGTTTTATTGGTCCAATGCCAGGAAGGCCCTTTAGGTAGGAGCAAGCATGTTTTCGCATCTGCATGCAAGCGCTTTTTTCTCCATAGTGGATGATCATCAGGTCAAGATGCTTGAGGATAATGGCCTTTTTCCTTTCGAGGGAAATAGGCTTCAAATCTTGTCCTGCCAATAATTCTTTGGTTTGGACGAAAATAAATGGATTACCAATTGCTCCCCTGGCGAACATTACTCCGTCAATACCCGTTTGCTCAAGCATCTTCTTGGCATCGGAAGCGGTAAAAAGATCTCCTGAGCCAAATACTGGAACCTGATATCCATGGGAAACGCAGTAATTCTTCAATTCCGTGAGTTTTTCCCAGTGTGCAAAAGGGGCATAACCTTGTGCTTTTGTCCTTGCATGCAAGGTCAATAGGGAAGCCCCTCCATCGAGGGCTGCCTGTGCAAAGGCGAGAAAGTTTTCACTGTCCGCGTCCCAGCCAGTCCTGAATTTTACAGATACCGGTATGGAAACGGTCTCGACAATGAGTCTGACCATTTTTGTAATCATTTCGGGGTTTCTCATGATGCTTGAACCGGCTCCCGTCTTGGTTACCTTGGGTACCGGACAACCACAGTTGATATCGATCAAGGTCGGGTTATAGGGAAGCAAACGCTCCAAGGCCTTTTCGAGGGGCTCTGGGGAACCCATGAACAACTGGATGGCATAGTGTTGCTCGTTTTGCGCACGCTTCATCAAGTCCATGGTTTTTTCCCCATCACGAGAGAGTCCTTCTGCACTTACCATCTCGGTGAAAGTCAGATCAGCCCCTTCGTCGATACAAAGGGAACGAAAAGGGACATCGGTAAAACCAGCCATGGGCGCAAGGAAAATATTTCCCTTGATGGTTGTGTCGCCTACTGTTGTGTTGTGATATAAAGAGTTCTCGTTCATACATCCTTTGGAAGGGAAAATGCCCTCAGGCTGTTAGCATAAAGGGTTTCGCAGAGCTCTTCAAGGTAGGTTTCCCTGATTTCGCTCAAGGCTTTTGCCGTCTCAAGGATATAGGCCAGTTTGTTTCTCTCTCCTTTGAAGGGGTAGGGAGTCATGAAGGGAGCTTCGCTTTCAATAACCAATCTGTCGGCAGGTAATTTTCTGGCTACCTCTTGGATTGACCTGCTGTTTTTGAACGTGACATTGCCGGCAAAAGAAAAGATAAGGTTCATATCCAAGGCCTTTTTTGCAAATTCCCAATCTTCCCCGAAGCAATGCAAAATGCCTCCCTTTGGGGGGAGTTTTTCCTTCAGGATGTTCAACAAGTCTTCACCTGCATTCCTGTTATGGATGATTACCGGTAGATCAAGGCGTTTTGCAATATCCAGATGTCGTAGAAACAGTTCAATCTGTATTGATTTATCTCCACCAAACATATGAAAGTAATCGAGACCTGTCTCCCCTATTGCGACAACCCTGGGCAAAGAAGCAAATTCCAGGACTTTTTCTTCCCAGTTCCTGCCTGGATTGGCAACTTCCGTCGGAGATACTCCCACTGCATGGAATATTTCTGCGGCGCTTTCCAGATTGGCATAGGTCTTTTCAAAATCAGTAAGGCTGTTACAAATACTGACGATGTGTTTGACCGACTTGAGTTTTGCAAGTTGGACAGCCAACAGTTGTTCCATTTTTTCATTATGGAGCAACCCGAGATGAGCGTGCGTATCAAACAGTTGCATACTGGCTCCTTGAGGTTGATTCCCACATGTGCGATTGTAAAGCTAAATATACCATGGGGTTTTGTAATCGTCAAACGTAATTCAATCAGATAGAAATACTTATATGTTATTGAATACGGTTTGACAATTTTGGTTACTCGTGGTAGCGTAATCACAACACAAAATTGCCCGGACCTTGCGAGCAAAGGATTTGCATGAAAAAAGATCGTTTAAGGGCATCAGAAAGTGCACCTGTGCAAAACAGGCCTGCTTTTGCCTATATATATTTGGTCAAGAACCCCAGCTCCAATGAAATTTCGATATGTGCCTGGGATTCTGTATTATATCCAGGGACCTCTGTGGTAGCTCCTACCAGATATGGTTTGGACCTTGGGGTTGTTGTTGCGAATGCGGATAAGATCGGGAAACCTTATGAGAAGGGGAATGATCAATGTCAGGGTGCATGCCTGCAGAGCGGTTGCTGTGCTTCCCCTGTTGCTGAGGAGGAGGTTTCGGTAACTGGTGATTTGGATGAAAATGGCCAGGTAGTCCTTGTGGAGCAGGATACAACAATCCAATGGAGTGAAGATCCTGATGAAGATGAATGCAGTTCCTGCCCGGGTTGTTCGGCCCATGCCCCTTCGGATATGGTCGCGCTTTCAGGCGATACCGTCTGGATTGATAGATTGGCGACTCCCTCTGACTTGAGCCGGTATCAGGAATTTGCCACCAAGGAAAATGAGGCAATGAAAATTTGCCGTGAAAAAATAAAACTCCATAAACTTGACATGAAACTTGTAACTTCCCATTTTTTGCTCGGGGAAGCAAAAATAATATTTTTCTTTACTGCTGATGTTAGGGTCGATTTCAGGGAATTGGTCAAGGATTTGGTATCAGTTTTCAGGATCAGGATTGAGCTTCGCCAGATAGGAGTTCGCGATGAAAGTCGAGTTCTTGGTGGGCTGGCTGTTTGTGGGAGGGATTATTGTTGCCATAGTGTTACTGATAAATTGAACCCGGTATCAATCAAAATGGCGAAGGAACAGAACCTTTCTCTTAATTCCATGAAGATTTCAGGCCCCTGTGGTCGATTGCTTTGCTGTCTTTCCTATGAATTTGATTTTTATGTAGAGGAAAAGCAGAAATATCCGTCAGAAGGAAGTAAACTGAAAGTTGGCTATGATATGATGAAGATAACCGAAGTAAATATTCTGTCGAAAAAATTATCGCTTTTAGGCTCGGAGGGAAGGATGCTTTCCATCCCGTGCAGTGCTGTTTTTTTCAATGAAGAAAACAGTAGGTGGGAGATAACGGAGGAGTATGCAAGCGAATTTTTGTCAAATTGATATAAAGCATTGTATTGACCGATTTTAGAGTCTGTGATATTTTGTTAGACCGTCGGCTATGACTGACAACATTATAATTCAAGAATGAAAATACGTATTCAAGGTAATATGTTTGGAGGTGCTACGTGATTAATAAGTCTGCTGAAAAAAGAGAGCGGCAAAATAGCGTTCGTAGAATGAGGAACCGTGCTGCAAAGAGTACTATGCGCACTGCAATCAAAAAGTTTGATGCTGCCATTGTTGCCGGTGACAAGGACGCTGCCACTTCTGCAATGGCATTGAGCTTCAAGTTGCTCGATTCCACTGCAAGCAAGGGCATCATCCATAGCAACACTGCCAGCCGGAAGAAAGCTAGGCTTCATGCCCAGTTTAACAAGCTGAACAAGGACCAGACCCCCGCTCAGGCGTAATCAAGTTTCCTGGGAATTATTTGCCGGTATGGTATTGCCGGCATTAACTTGTATTTTGTAAAGATGAGTTGAAGGAGTAACCATGGCAGAACCTAAGTTGACGAAGGCAGCGATAATCGAAAGTCTTCATGAAAAGCATGGGCTGAATAGGTCCGATATCCATATGATTATTGATGAGTTCTTTGAGGAAGTCAAAGAAGGATTAAAGCACGACCAAGTTATTGAGTTGCGTGGATTCGGTACTTTTGAAGTACGAACTCGTAAAGGACGTGAAAAAGCTAGAAATCCAAAGACTGGGGCAATTGTTGCAGTTGAAACCCATGGAGTAGCTATTTTCCGTCCAGGAAAGGAACTCAAGGATTATGTCTGGGACTTACGCGATAATAAACCAGTCAATGAATAATTATTTCTTGTTGTTTAGGAGAAATTCTCTTGATTGAATTGCAAAAAGAGCGGAGCCTCAGGACAGTATGTTCTGAGGTTCTTGTTTTGGTGGTAACCGCTTTTGTCTTTTCGCTTGCTTTTCCCGGTTTTGCCACAAAGAACGGATTGGGCTTCATTGCATTTTTTGCCTTGATTCCCATTTTCTCCATTATCAGGAATACGACCTGGAAATTAACTCCCTTGTATGGGTTCCTTTTCGGTTTCGTGTTCTATATATGTTTCAATTATTGGCTCAAGGCCTTCCATCCGTTGGCAATCTTGATAGCTCCGATTATCAAGGGCTTTGAATTGATGGTAGCTTTTCTCTGTCTGAAGGCCGCTGACAAACTGTTCAAACGGTATGGATATCTTGCCCAGTCAATAATTTGGGTTGCATATACCTACATCAGTCAATCTTGGTTTGCCGGGTACCCTTATGGAACTTTGGGATATGCCATTTATCAATACCTTCCCCTGATACAAATTGCTTCCATAACCGGGGTGTGGGGCATTACCTTCCTGATGATTCTCCCCCAGACTTTTATCGGCAACTGGCTTTGTACGTATTATCACAAGAGAGCTCCGTCCTTCACTGATTATATAAAAACCCATTTGGTAGATGTCCTGGTCTATGGAGTCCTTGTCCTTGCTTCCCTTATCTTTGGTTTTGCCAGCATTCATTACTGGAACAATCAGAAGCCCGATCGAACCTGGCGGGTAGCGACGGTCCAGCATAGTGCCGATACCTGGAAGGGTGGCTATACTACCTATAAGCAGAATTTCAATACCTTGAGAAAATTGAGCTTGGAGGCCTTGCAAGAAAAACCTGATATGATAATCTGGTCGGAGACCGCCTTCGTTCCGTCTGTTTCCTGGCATGAGAAATATCCCTCTGATCCGAAAACCTCCGCTTTGGTCGAAGAATTTGTCGATTTTGGGAAATCGCTTCCCATACCCTTGCTCACCGGTAATCCTGAAGGGGTTATTGATGATCCTTCCAAACCGGCACTCTTGACTGATGGCACGTGGAATCGCAAGGATTACAATACAGTCATTTTCTTTGAAAACGGTGAGATCAAGAACACCTATAGAAAACAACATCTAGTGCCCTTTACTGAACATTTTCCTTACAAGAAGGAATTGCCGTGGTTGTATAACCTTCTATTGGCAAATGACTACAACTGGTGGGAAACTGGCCATGACCCGGTTGTCTTTACGACCGACCAAGGAGTCAAGTTCTCTACGCCCATCTGTTTTGAGGATGTCTTTGGTGCCTTGAATGCAAGATTCGTACGCAATGGTGCCGATGTTATTCTCAACATGACCAATGATGGTTGGTCAAAAGCCGAGTCAGCAGAGATGCAACACCTAGCCATGGCTGTCTTCCGGTCTGTCGAGAACCGCAGGACTACCGTAAGGGGAACCAATAGCGGCATGACTTGCCTGGTCGACCCCAAGGGTAAGATCATCGATCCAATGGAACCGTTTACAGTAGGATGGCATATCTATGATGTCCCTGTTTATTCACAGGAATCCCAAGGCATGACGGTCTACACGAAATATGATGATTGGTTTGCCTATGTTTCTGTCTATCTCTCCTTGATCCTTCTTCTTGGAGGGCTCTTGTACAAGGTATTCTCTTTTATTGGAAAAAAGAAAAAGGACTGATCATGCTTTATAAAAGTGTTGCGGTATTTGTAATAGGGACAGAATTGACCCGTGGGGTCATTACGGATAAGCACTGCCAGGTCATTGCCTCGCAATTGACGCAATTGGGATATCGCATAGACCGTATGGTAATTGTTCCAGACGATGGAACGATTGATCTGGTCATCCGCGAATGCATCGATACTTGTGATGTCATATTGCTTACCGGCGGACTTGGTCCTACCAGTGATGATTTGACCCGAAGTATCGTGGCCTCCATTGCAGGAGTGCCTTTGGTGAGAAATCAAGAGTGTTTTGAAACACTTTACAAACGAATTGGCGAGCGAATCTGGGGCGCGAATGAACAGCAAACCATGATTCCCCAAGGATTTGAACCTGTTTCGAATCCAAACGGTACTGCTCCTGGGTTCAAGGGATTCTTCCCTGTAGGGGAACGTTTGGTAGCCTGTGCTGCCATGCCTGGACCTCCCCGGGAGATGGACCCGATGTTTTTCGATCAGATATTGCCTTGGCTTGCCGAATTGCGTGGGCATGATGATTTCTCCCGTGATGAATACTCAACTTTCATGATTGCAGAGGCAAAGCTTGAAGAGCTATGTCAAACTGTAGCCCAGGAAGGTATCCAATGGGGAACCCGTTTTCAGGACTTGAAGATCAGTTTGTACCTTGTTGGGGCAACCCATGAGGCCAGGGTTCAGATGATCGAACGTCTCCAAGCCTTGGTAGGTCCCTCCTTGATTGTTCCCGGTGATGTTTTGCCTGTTGATCTTCTCACTGACCTCTTGAAACAAAATCAGCTTTCTGTAAGTTGTGTAGAAAGTTGCACTGGTGGCTATGCAGCCAAGCTCTTGACAGACGAAAGTGGTAGCTCCTCCTGGTTCTGGGGTGGGGCGGTGACCTATGCCAATGCAGCAAAACAGGCTATTGTAAAGGTCAGGCAGGAAACCCTCGATTCTGTAGGACCGGTGAGCAGGGAATGCGTAATCGAGATGGCGGAAGGAATGCGTTTGCTTTCAGGAAGTGATATTGCCTTTTCCATAAGCGGAATTGCCGGACCGTCAGGAGGAACCGAGACGAACCCAATCGGTACCGTTTGGTTTGGGTTTTCTTCACAGAATAGGGAAAGTCAGGCAGTGAAAGTGCAACTTTCTTCTTGGGGAAGAGAATCGGTAAGACGTAAGGCAACAGTTATTTCCTTTATTCTTGCCTCTCTCTATACTAAGGGAGATGACTTGCTTGACACTGTGCGAAAGTGGCAATATATTTAAGATACTAACAAACAGCGGGAATTGCATTGTCAGAATATTCATTTAATATTCCCGCGCATTCTTAACAATATGTTTATGATTAGGAACAGGTGATGCTACTGTACCACGGCAATGTCGTCGGGTATTGATGCAAGCAGACTTTTCCGCTGGAGTTTATCCTATGTCTTCTGAAGAAATAATGAATGATCAAAATGATGCAAAGGCAGTTTCCGTCCAGGAAACAGTAAAAAAAACCATACGTCGCGTAACTCGAAAAAAGAGTGAAGTAATGGCCAAAAATTCTGAAACACCTCTGGTTAAGGAAGAGAAAGTGGAGCCTTTTGCCCCTGCTGCACAAGATCTTGAGCAAAAGAAGCGTAGGGGGCGTCCTCGAAAAGCTGTTGCTCCACCCCCCAAAAAGGAAACCAAGCAAGGGCGAGAAGTTGCCATGACAGAACAACCCCAACTTGATTTTGCAACGACGGAGATTCCTTCGGCTAAACGTGTTGCTTCTCGTTCCAAGCAAAGTGTTCCTGAAAATTCGACTCAGCAGACTTCCAACGAAAGAGAACGTGAACGAGAACCCCAACAATTTTCCAATCAGAGCCTTTCTGCCATGCAAAACAATTTTGGTAATGCAAATAGCACAAATAATGCAAGCAATCAGAACAATTCAAATTCCCAGAACAATAATCAAAACAGTAATCAAAATAACAGCCAGAACAATAATCAGAACAACAACCAGAACAATAGCGCAAATAATGCAAATAGCCTGAATAATCAAAGTAGTCAGCCCAGTACCCAAAGCAATCAAAATCAATATCGAAAGAATAATTCAACCTATGGCAATAACCGAAATACTGGACGACCTCAACAGAATCGTCAGCATCCACGTGCAAATTTCCAGAAGAACCAAGCCTATCAACCAAATCGCGGAATGAGACAAAACCAACAAGATGAATCCCTCAATGATTTGAATATTGAAGAACATCCAGAGGCTCCTGTTCTCAATGTAAATGATTATGCTTCCATGTGTATTGAAGACTTGCGGAAAGTTGGCATTGAAAAAGGCATGAATGCAGAGGGTATCCTGGATTTGCGTAAGCAAGAGATCGTTGCCGAGATACTTAGAGTCCATAGTGCCAAGGGTGGAGTGATCGTAGGTGTAGGTACTCTTGAAATCCTTCCTGATGGATTTGGTTTCCTTCGTTCTTCAAATAATAGTTATCTCTCTGGTTTGGAAGATATTTATGTTTCTCCTGCGCAGGTAAAATCCTTGAGTCTGAAAACTGGCGATGTCGTATACGGCCAGGTAAGAACCCCCCGTGACACCGAACGTTTTTTTGCCATCCTGAGAATTCTCAAGGTAAATGACGATGACCCGATCGTTGCCAAGATGAGGGCACCCTTCGATAGCCTTACCCCGCTTTTCCCGGATGAAAGACTTCGGTTGGAGACAACTGACGAAGACATGTCTACCAGAATCATCGACATGTTCTGTCCGATTGGAAAGGGCCAACGTTCCTTGATCGTTGCCCCTCCCCGTACCGGTAAGACTGTCCTCATGCAAAAGATGGCAAATTCCATTAGCACGAATTATCCTGATGTGGTTCTTATGGTCCTATTGGTAGATGAACGCCCTGAGGAAGTAACGGATATGCGTCGCCATGTAAAGGGAGAGGTCATTGCCTCCACCTTTGACGAACAGGCTTCACGACATGTCCAGGTTGCGGAAATGGTTATTGAGAAAGCCAAGCGATTGGTCGAACACAAGAAAGATGTAGTAATTCTCCTTGATTCGATTACCCGACTTGCCCGTGCCTATAACCAAACGGTGCCTGCCAGCGGAAAGATACTCAGTGGTGGTGTCGACTCCAACGCCTTGCATAAGCCCAAGAGATTTTTTGGAGCTGCAAGAAATATTGAATTTGGCGGAAGTCTTACTATTATTGCAACAGGTTTGATCGAAACCGGATCTAGAATGGATGAGGTTATCTTTGAGGAATTCAAGGGAACCGGAAATAATGAGATTATTCTTGATAGACGACTGGCTGATAAGCGTCAGTTTCCCGCAATCAATATCAAGAAAAGTGGTACCCGACGGGAAGACCTTTTGTTGCCAGCCGATGAGGCCGCCAGGATTTGGCTTTGCAGGAATGCAGTCAATGATATGGACGACCAGGAGATGACTCCTTTCCTCATTGACAAAATTAGGAAGACAAAGGATAATGAGGCGTTCTTGCGTTCAATAAATACAGGCATTCCTACGAATTCTGCAGGTTATTAGTACGGAGACGGCAAAAGAAACTTGTCTGCTGTATTATCAGCGGAAAATACATATTCCTGGAGGGAATCATTATGAAAAAGGGAATTCATCCCCGTTATGAGCTTGCTGAGATCCATTGCTCCTGTGGCAACGTAATTAAGACCAAGACGACATCAAAGAATCTTGAAGTCGAAATTTGTTCTGCTTGCCATCCGTTTTTTACCGGTACCCAGAAAATGGTTGATACCGCTGGACGTATTGAACGCTTCAAGAGAAGATACGGACTGGAGAAATAATCCATTGCAGAAATCTGAAAGCCACCGATATGGTGGCTTTCTGCTTATATAGTGCACTTGTATTGGTGCATGTATAGTTGTTGCGAAAAGATGTGTGGAAGGTTCATACGATGATGATTTCTACAATTAGTGGTTTTTAGTTGCATTCTGGCGGTAAGTATCCTAAAATTACTGCATAAAAACTAGGTTGGGGCATGGATAACGTAATCATTCAGCATAAAAATGAGTTCGGCGAAACACCATCGGTAGTAGTTGAAGTGCCCGGTGCCTGCACCTTGCTCGGGTGTTATGCAGACGCGTGCAAAGGCTGGGCCCTTGAGGGCACTGGAGAGTCTCTGCTATATGTTGCCATATCACTCAGGGATGACCAACTTGTTCGGCTTTCCAATGCTACCTTGAATGATCATAAACGCTTTGTCCTCGGGAATATCAAATTCCGTAAAGAGGATCGTTGGGGAAATTACATCAAGGGCGTGGTTGCAATTCTTTCCAATGAAGGAGTTTCTTTCTCTGGGTTGAATGTTACCGTAGAGGGCCCTCTTCTGCTAAGCGATAACCAAATGATCAGTACTTCCCTTGCCTTGGGAGTCTGCCTTGCCTTGGATACCCTTTTGGATCTTAAATTAAGCATTCCTTCCATTATCCGTATTGCCTATCAGGCAAATACCGTATTCAACAACGAGATCTGCAAAATCAGTGATCTTCTGACGATAATAAACGGAAGTCGTGGCAAAGTACTTTTCTTTGACCTGCAGCATGTTACCTTCCAGGAAATAGATTTTCCTTTTTCGGATACGAATGAAGAGTATATTGCCCTCATTGTCGATAGCAAGATATCCCCGAACGCAATGCGTGAGGAAATCAATTTGAAGCGGAAAGCCACGAACATAGCTTTTTCAAAGCTCAAGGAATTCAAACCAGGTGGATTTATCCGGGATTTCCCGGAAAGTGAATTATCGGCCAGGATCATCCCCTTGGATGAAGATTTCCGTCATATTTGTGAATATGTCTTGATGGAGTCACGCTTGACCAATGACGCAGCAACCCTCTTAAGCCAAAAAGAAGCGATTCTTTACGGAAAAACCATGAATAGGGTGCAGTCAGGGCTCCGTGACTTATTCGAGGTTACTTGTCCTGAAGTCGATTGGTTGACAAAGAGAGCCTCAGAAACTTCAGGCTGTTTGGGCTCGGTATTGATCTGCAATGGGTTCAGTGGCAATGTAATGGTCCTCTTGAGCAAACAGTCACTTCCAAGCTATATTAACCGTCTGGAGGAATACGAGCATATTTTCGGTTTCCATCCACGATGGTATATTTTCCAGAGTGGCGGTTGTGCGAAGGTTGTGTTCTCAGACAATACATGACAATATTACTGACAAATGACGATGGATATCAGAGCGAGGGAATTGCGGTCCTTGAATCGGTTTTGAAACGTGCAGGTCATGAGATATGGGTATGCGCCCCTTCCCATGAACGTAGTGCAAGCAGCCATTCCATGACGCTTCGTGGTGAAATTATTGTCACTGAATATTCTTCGATGCATTTTCATTGCAGTGGAACTCCTTCGGACTGCATCCTCTATGCCCGCAAGGGAAATTTATTCCCGAGGCTTCCTGATCTTGTGATCAGCGGCATAAACCATGGTTACAACATCTCCACAGATATCCTCTATTCCGGCACTGTAGGCGCTGCAAGCGAAGCTGCCTTGATGGACATGAAATCCATCGCCATCAGTTGCATGAAGGATTCTGAGGGCATTTTCCCCTTTGTAAAGACTGCCCAGTTCCTGGTTGACCACCTTTCAGCTTTTTTCCCCCTTTGCAACGTTGATACCATCATCAATATCAATGTGCCCCCAAATTGGAACGGAAATTGGAAGGCAAGCAGGATGAGCCATCTTGATTATCATGATGCCGTGGAGCAAAAAGAAAAAATCGACCAAAAGATATTCGATACCAAGGATGTTCGTTTTGGGACTTCCATTGTCCTGTCCCTGAAGGGGGGGATTTCTCCTGTGCAGAAATGCGAGACGGAAGGAACGGATTTCCAGGCTATTACCCAAGGCTTTGCCAGTGTTTCGGCGCTATCGGTACTTCCTCCCCTTAACCAGGCAATACAGGCTAAGCTGAATGCCATGGATATAGGATCTTCCCATGTGTAAAGCCTGCCAGACCCCATGGGAGCAGAAATGTTCTTGTTGCGGTCTCTGTTGTCATGAAAAAGCAGTCTATGGGCATGTCTTGGTCATTGATCTAGATTCTTGGTGCGAGTTTTTTGATCCTGAGACCAAACAATGCAAGGTATATGCCCAAAGATTTTCCCAAAGTACCCGTTGCAAGAAAGTAAACTATCTTCGTGCGATGTTTTCTGCCTATCTTCCTTCGAGCTGTTCCTATGTGCAATGGGCAGCCGAGAACCATATAAGATTTTCTCCTAACAGGATGCTTCGTCTTATTCACAGCAAAAATTGCCCTCCTGATGAGAATGACAAAGAGCTCTGCGATATCTTTGTAACATAAGAGGTAGGTTGCTTGACCCTAGGGTCAGGCATGAGTATTTTTGCAATGAGGTTATACTATAATGGATAATCAGATGATATATCTGGATAATAATGCGACGACCCGTATGGCGGACGAAGTCATACAGGCAGTCTGTGATGCTTTGGTATTGTTTGGAAATGCTTCGAGCATGCACGGTTATGGCCGTGATGCCGAAGCAGCGATAGAACAGGCACGGTCCCAAGTGGCTTCGCTTGTCGATTGCGATCCCAAGGAAATTATATTTACCAGTGGGGCAAGTGAATCAAATAATACAGTCTTTAATATTTTCAGGGATAAAATTGACTTGGGTGCCAAAAGAAATAGGATTGTTACGACAACCATAGAACATCCTTCCATCATCGAGACAGTAAAATTTCTCAAGGCCCGAGGGTATTTGATTGATGAAGTGCCTGTGGATAGCACAGGTTTGGTCGATGTAAAAAAACTTGAAGCCTATTTAGGGGATGACGTTGCCCTGGTTTCTGTAATGACCGGGAACAATGAAACAGGAACGATCCAACCGATCAAGGAAATAGCCGCCCTGGCCCATTCTGCCGGTGCCTATATGCACACCGACGCTACGCAGGCCATCGGGAAAATTCCCGTTTCCCTTAGGGATATGGATGTTGATTACATGAGTCTTTCTGGGCATAAGTTTTATGGTCCCAAGGGAGTTGGTGTCTTGGTCGTGAAGAACAAGTCTCCTTTCGAGGCGTTTGTTCATGGTGGTCATCAGGAAGGCGGGAAGCGTGCAGGCACCTATAACACTCCTTCCATCGTGGGACTTGGTGTAGCCGCTGAGTTGGCGCAGAAACACCTTGTAGACGAGAGGGAAAAACTTTGGCATCTGAGAGAGATGCTCCGAGTCGGGATACTTGAGAAGATTCCGAATGTCGTAATAAACGGAAACCCAGAACATTGTCTGCCAGGAACCCTGGATGTCTCTTTCCCGAGTGCAGAGGGAGAATCCATTCTTCTCTATCTCGATCTGGATGGAATAGAAGTCTCGACAGGAAGTGCATGTGCCAGCGGTTCTTTGGAACCCAGCTATGTATTGCTTGCTTCCGGACTGGATATTGAACTTGCCCATGGCTCGATCAGGTTCAGTTTCGGACATTACAATACAGAAGATGATGTCCGGTATGTATTGGAAAAATTGCCGCCGATTATCAAGAGATTAAGGGAGTTATCTACAAGATGAATAATTTTATGAGTCAATGGGTATATACCCCTATAGTGAAAGATCATTTCATGAATCCCAGGAATACCTGGAAAGAAGAAGAACACTTCGAATCAGATGGCGTCGGTGAGGTAGGTTCCCTTGCTTGTGGGGACCAGATGAGAGTGGCTATCAAGGTAAAGGATGATACTATCATTGATTTGCGTTGGTTGACCTATGGTTGTGCCTCTGCGATTGCCAGTACTTCAATGATGAGCGAGATTGCAATTGGAATGACTTTGGATGAAGCCTACCATATGACTCCCAATATGATCACCGAAGCTCTTGGAGGACTTCCTGAGCATAAATTCCATTGTTCTGTATTGGGGGATAAGGCCTTGCGGGCTGCCATTGATGATTATCTGGAAAAACAGGGAAGGGATAATCCTTTCAAAAAGAATGTTGCCAAGGTAATTTGTGAATGCATGAATGTCACTGATGTCAGGATAGAGGAATTGGTAAAGAGCGGGGAAGCCAAGACTCTGGAAGATTTGCAAAGATTGACGGACTATGGGACCCAATGCGGAAAGTGCAAGTCAAAGGTTTCTGATTTGTTTGACGAGTACAAACATATTTACAATACTTGAAATAGACGAAAAGGCGGCAATTTTGCCGCCTTTACTATATCTTGACTAATTTTTCATCTTTCAAATGACATTGTATTCGCTACCACCGATAAATTCCCTGAGCAGGGAGTCCTGGGGAACCAGGGTGCTTGCAATGGGATTTACATTGTCCAGGAATCGAAGAAGCCTTCTTGCTGTTTCGTAGGTCGCTTCCTGTGAAGGCTTGACCATCTTCAAAAGAGGTTGGGCAAAGGGTGCCAAAACGCCCAATTCATAATCGAGAGCTGAGTTTATCATGATATCCGCATTATTCTGGTAAGGGAAAATATTCCGGTTCTCACCCCTTTGCACCGACGGCCACATGGAAAGGGTTGCTTCTGCATTCGTTCCCCTCGTCCTGTTGTCCCTGACTATACGCCTGATCAATCGGTTATCAGTGGTACTTATCCTGTTGTGGTCATCCAGATTCAGCTGGGTCAAAGCAGAAATATATATCCTGTATACCATATCCTTGTCGATGTTGCTGATCAGCTTTGGATTCATTCCATGAATCCCTTCAATGACCAGAAGCGTCCGTTTATCCATGATTGCCTCGTCAGGTTCATAGACACGAGTTGTCGTCTTGAAATCAAAGAGGGGAAGATGAACCGGCTTGCTCGAGCCCAGGTCATTCAAGGTTTTTTGGAATTGCACTACATCAATGGCTTCCAGGGCTTCGAGGTCTGGTTTGCCTTCTTCATCCTTGGGCACAAGATCCGTATCCAGATAATAATTGTCGAGGGATATCTTGATGGTTTTCTTTCCCAGGACCTGTAACTGGGTACAGAGTTTATGGGCAAATGTAGTTTTCCCGGAGGACGAAGGTCCGGCGATGAAAATAAACTTTATATTTCCACGGTTGTTTATCTGATCGGCGATGTTCGCAATCTTTTTCTGTTGCAAGGCCTCGGCCAGCCTGATAAAGGATCCAATGGTATTTTGGTTACCCATCGTATTGAGTTGCCCCAAGGACCGGATGTCGAGGATGTTTCCCCAAGCCTTGTACTCCTTGAAAACCGAGAACAAAAGAGGATTGTCCTTGAAAGTATCCAATTGCTGGAAGTCATAGGATCGCGGATATCGCAAGAGCATGCCCTTTTCCTGATAGGGCCTGAGTTCCCAGACTTGCAAAAGTCCTGTTCTGCCCAGCAAGGGTTCATAGGAGATATCCAGATACCCAAGCAGTCGGTAGAGTTCAATCACCGGGTCATTGCGGGTTGATAACAAGGCTTCTGTCTGCTTGAATTGCCTTTCATTGAAATAGGATAGGGCCTCATTGTAAGGTAGGGTAACCAATTCAATGGGTAGGTTCTGGGAAACCAGGTTATGCATGGTGTTGGCTATCGTTTCAATATCGCTTGATTCCAAGGTGTATTCATCATCGAAACTAAAATAATAACCATCGCCCAGGGAGTGTCCGATTACCAGCTTCCTGTCAGGATAGAGCATTGATACGGCACTGCAGAGCAAATAGCAAAGGGTATGCCGATACATCCTCTTGCCCATATCGCCAAACAGTTTCACCGGCTCCAAGGTGCATTCGCTCATCAAGGGTTTTGAGCAGGAGTGCAATTCATGGTTGACCAAAGATCCTATGTAGGGGTTGTCGAAATAGGAACATTCCTTATCCCCATCGAGGAGTTTGGCCTTGCACAAGAGCCCTTCAACCGTGGTCCCGATGGGAACCTCAAAGGTTTCCCCATCAATTGTGACATTGATCGTTTTCATATAAGATATAATACTTCAAAGAAAAGCCAACTAACAAGGGAAAAGAGACAAGCCTTGAAGAGAGACAAACAACAGGTTATGAAAAATAGTCAAATGGTTATATCTGGCACCGATATATCATTTATTGGTAGGCGACATTGACAGGCCGAGTTTCAGTGGATACATTTTACTCCATGGAACATAAGCAACCAATTACGTTTCCTTATCGCCAACGTTACTTCTTGCTGGTAGATGTAAGCCAAGAGACCTGGCAAAAAGTTCCTTTGGGCGAAGAAGAATCCAAGTCTTTGCTTGGGGGTAGATTTCTTGCGCTCGGACTTTGGGACAAGTATGCCCATTATGATAACCTTGATAGTCAAGCCTATGAAAGTGGCAATCCCATTGTCATCGCCGCAGGCTCCGCTTGCGATACTTCCTTGGCTTGTTGTGATTCCTATACTCTTGTTACCCGTTCCTTGCTGACAAAAAGATTATCAGTCAATTTCTGTAATGGTGCCCTGGCAAAGGTTCTGTATGGTTGTGGCTATTCGGCTATAGTCATTATAGGACGCTTCAGGAGGTTGTCCGGATTATCGGTTGATTTCCAGTCGGTACTTTTTTCCAATGCAGAGAAGTTCCATGACTATACGACTTCGGATATGGCTTCGCAATTTCCGGGGAATACAAGCATTGCCCTTGGTCCTGCCGGAGAGCACCAGGTTCCCTATGCCTCAATTTGGATCGATGGTTCCAATACGGGACGAGGGGGAGTGGGCACCATTTTCGGTTTGAAGAACATCAAATACATTACTTTCTCTTCTTCAATCTCGGGAAGGGGCGCGTATGATCCCAAACGATTAGGAACGGCAATGCATCACTATCAAAGAGCCTTCAAACACAGCAAAGTAGCAAATATGATAGCCCAGGAAGGCTCAGTTACGCTTATAAACCAAGCAAATTCCCTTGGATGGGCAGCCGTTGATGATTTCTCCCTTCGATCTGATGGCAGGCTCTGGGCGCTCGCTTCCTATCCCCGTGATTATGATTTGGAACCAGTGGAGCAAGGATGTGCGCAATGTCCCCTCAAGACTGTTTCTTCGAAAAAGGGGCCTCTTCCTGATTTCTCCTTGGCTCTTGCCTTGGGGGCGAACCTTGAGTTATTTGATTACCGAAGTGTCTCAGATCTTATGCAACGGTGTTCTTTGCTGGGATTGGATTACTATTCTGTCGGGGCAATCTTTGCCTGGGCAAGGAAGACCAGGGGCTTGGGAACCCTTCCATTTCTTCCTGATCTTGGGAAAGCCACTTCGGCGCAGCCCTATCTGCATCTCCTCGACTCCATCGCTTATAAGAAGGGAACAGGGGAACAACTGGCAAATACGTTGGATGCACTGGTTCTCCAATATGGGGGACAGGAATATGCCTACCAGGTAAATGGACAGGCCTTGGCTCCCTTTGATGTACGGGCTTTGCCTGCACAGGCGCTTCTTACCTCCCTCGGTGATGATACCGTTGTCATCCCAGAATTACTGAAGGGGGTTCATTATCATCGAGGTCAAGAACGAAAGATTGCAAAATGGGCTGTCTTTTGCCAGGATTATCGATATGCGATGGAATCACTGGGGCTGTGTCCTTGGTTTTCTCTTCCTTTCTTTGATGGTCCTCTCTTTTTACAACCTTGCAAACTGTATACAGACAGGGCCTTTTCTTTCTTGGCAAGTCTTGCCTCGGCAACTGAAGGGTATGAGGTAACCGCCAAGCAGATGGCCGCGTGGGGGAAAAAAGCCTGGGCCCTTCAAATGAAAATAGACCAACTACTGGTAGAAGAAGAGCTTGTGGCAAATCTTCCTGAGCAGATGTTGGTAAATTCGACGAGTAACCATCCTCGTGCACGGGTCGTTCCGTTGGCCAGGCTCTTGGATGCCTATTATGTATTGCGTGGCTTGAAATAATAACGAAGGCCCTCAAGGGGGCTATCTGTTGAAAAATCCCTGATTTCCAATCGCTCATTATCGAGAAAGCCATAGGTTGCTCCCCATCTGCTTCTTGGATAGGTTGGGGAACCGGGATTTACCCTCAGTATGCCTTCTGCATTTACCGAAAGGGAAGGACAATGGGTATGCCCACTGATAAGGATATCATGTTCGTGCAAATCCAGTACGGTCGAAGGCATGTATACATCTCCATGGATGAGTACGATGGTACGCCCGGCAAAAGAAACTCTTCTGATAGCCGGGGGAAGGTTCAATCCTGCTGATTGAAATGTATATTGATTATCGCAATTTCCCCTTACCATGAGCAGAGGAATCGTACTGGTTTTCAGTATTTCGCTGAAGGTGCCACCCTCTGTCGGGCAAGTGTCTCCGGCAAGCAGAATTTTCTGTGCTTGAAAGGTACTGGCTTTTTCCAATAGGGATATAAGACTCGAAGTACCGCCATGTAAATCTGAGCTGAAAAGCAATCTATCCATGGCAAATACTCTATCATACTTTACATTTCATTTGTAATTTGATTTATGTATGAAAAAGCTTCTTGTCGGTGTAGTATATTACTGTTACTATGATACGGGAATTATATAAAATTGCAATCGTTTAGGAGGGCTGTCGATGTCTGACATCAGGGAATTGTCCTGTAGTGACGGGCACATGTTGTATTATCGTGTATGGTTGCCTCAAGGGGCTCCGAAAGCGGTATTGCATATTCTTCATGGAATGGCCGAATATAGCGAACGATATGATCGTTTTGCAGTGTATCTAAACACAAAAGGGATAGCTGTTTATGCACAGGACCATCGTGGACATGGTTTGACAGCTATGAAAGTCAAGGAACAACTTGGATGGTTTGCACAAAAAGATGGTTGGATGCGTATTGCAGAGGATGCTTTTGAACTTTCCAACATCATTGCCTCGGATTATCCCAATACCTCCTTGTTCTTGATGGGCCATAGCATGGGGTCATTTTTGGCAAGAACCTTGATGGTCCAGCATTCTGATATGTATGATGGGGTCATTGTCATGGGAACAGGTTGTTCCATGGGGGTGCTTGGCAAAATCGGCAAGATGATTGCACGACATCATGTAAAGAAGAATGGCATGTATTTCCAGGATACGATGATGGACAAGATGAGCTTTGGTTCCTATAACAAGAGAATTCCCGATGCCCGCACCTCCTTTGATTGGTTGAGCAGCGATCCTGAGGAAGTCAAAAAATATGTTGATGATCCTCTGTGTGGTTTTGTATGTACCTCAAAATTCTATGAGGATATGCTTGAGGGCATTGAATATGCGAATGATGTCAACAAAGCCCGGGAAATTCCCAAGGATCTTCCAATTCTTATCATCAGCGGGAGTATGGATCCTGTTGGCAATTATGGCAAGGGAGTTCAAAAAGTATACGATTTATACAAGGACATGGGCATTTCCGATATTACCCTGCATCTCGTGGAGAACGGAAGACACGAAATACTTAATGAAACTTCACGAAAAGAGACCATGCAATATTTGTATACTTGGTTGAAAAAGAGAATTTGATAGATGGCAATTATTAAAATCGTTAAAGCCAAGTTTATGTCCGCCGTGAATCTGGCTTCAGTGGCAATGAATCAGTCCTTGCATGATAATGTTTTTCAATCTGCTTCCAGTATGGTCTATTCGACCTTGATGGCTTTGGTTCCTGGTGTTACGTTTATTTTTACGTTTTTTGGTGCCTTTGGCGTACTGCAACCGGTCACTGATTTTCTTTCACAATGGTTTACGGAACTTTTTGGAGCTAATGCAGGAACTCAGTTGATTTCTCTGTTGGAAAAATATACGGCGAATGCAACCAGTCTTGGTGTTGTTGGCTTGATCTCCTTCCTTATTACCATGGTATTGTTGATCAACAAGGTCTGGTCGGTGATAAACCAGATTTTTCGTACCTCGCAGGACAAGAAACCACTTACTCGTCTCGCGGGATTCATTACGTTCCTTATCATTTCCTGTTTGCTTGCGGCAGCGTACATCAGTGTCCAATCCTTGATGAACTCCTGGTATTCCAAATTACTGGGTTTATCGGTCGAGGGTTGGTCAAGGGTCATCGGTATCGTAGTCCCCTTGTTGATAGTCTGGGCAATATTTTTTATGCTCTCCTATTTTGTCCCGAATATCAAAGTACATTTTTCCTCAGCTGCAATCGGGGCTCTTACTGGATTGATATTGATTAATATCTTCAGCAGGATTATGTCCAAGTTGACTGGAATGGCAACAAACTTCTCCGTGATATACGGATCTTTTGCTGTTATCTTTATTTTTCTTTTTTGGTGCTACTATTTTTGGACCGTGGTTTTCTATTGCGTAGAATTGACCTATGTCCATCAGTTTCGACCAGATAAACAAGTGTTCAAGGGATTACCGCAGAGCCCTGCCCTGCAATTGTCAGAAGGAATGAATATCATGATGCTCATCGGGAGCAATTTCCGTAAGGGATCTGGTTCGACGACCACCAAGGAAATCATCGAAAGGCTTGCCATTCCCGATAACCGGTTGTATGGCTTTCTGGATCTTCTTTCCCAGCTGGGCTTCATTACCCCAACCAACAATGGTCATACTGAATTCATTCCCAAGCAACCTTTGGAAAATATGCGGGTGCAAGACCTTGTATTTTCATTGTATGGATTGGACAATATCAATGCCAATGAAAAGAATACAGCAGGTGAAGCCATAGCCTTGCAAGTCAAGGACCATGGAATTGCTTCATTGGGAAATCTGACCATAGAGAATCTCTTGCAGAGAGTCTAGCCCAGGGCAACATCCAGTACCATCATTACGGTAAACCCTATCATGCATCCAATGGTAGCATAATGTGCGCCTTGATGGTTGTTGCCTTGTGACTCAGGGATCAATTCCTCAACGACGACATATATCATTGCCCCTGCGGCAAAGGCGAGGGCATAGGGAAGGATTGGTCTTACCTGGGTGACGAGCAAAGCTCCCAGAACTCCCGCAATCGGTTCAACGAACCCCGAGGCTTGGCCATAGAAAAAACATTTTGCACGACTGATATTCTCGCCACGCAACGGTATGGAGACTGCAGCTCCTTCAGGAAGATTCTGTATTCCGATTCCGATTGCCACTACGATGGCACTGGCAAGTGTCTGGGGATTTCCTGCTATTACGGCCCCGAAGGCAACCCCTACTGCAAGGCCTTCTGGAATGTTATGCAAGGTAATGGAAAAGACAAGAAGGATGCTTCGCTTGAGATGAGAGGGCAGTCCTTCTGTTTCACCTTTCTTTGCTCCAATATGGGCGTGAGGTAATAATTGATCGCTTACCCAGAGGAAAAATCCTCCGGCAAGGAATCCTATGGCCACGACCCAATGTGCACCAAGAGGTCCCTCCTGGGACATCTCTATTGCCGGTGCCAAAAGCGACCAGAAACTAGCAGCGATCATGACCCCGCTTGCAAAACCAAGCATACTGTTCAGTATATGTGGTTTTATGGTTTTGAAGAAAAAAACCAAAGCAGCCCCGAGGGCTGTCATTCCCCAGGTTCCCAAAGTTGCAATCAAGGCCATTCCTATTGGATTATTCATACGAATACGATAAGATACCAATCTTTCCCGGTCAATGAAAAAAAACTTGCAAAAAGGTAGGGTTCGAGAATACCCTATCCTTGGGAGCCCGATATGTTATTAGATGCTGTTACTGTTGAACCGATCGATACGTTGTCTTGGCATTCACTTCCTGATAATAAGGATGGTGTCATGAAAGGTGAAACCTGGAAATGTGGCGACTTGGTCTGTACCTTGTTGAACCATCCGCGTTGCCTGAGTGGAGAAGATTTGGTTTCCATTCCCTACGCAATGAGTGTAAAGAGAGGAAAGGACTTGATCTTCGTAGTCTCCCTGGAACAGGAGGATCTGCGCTCCTTGTCTTTGCAACTGGGATGTTCCCTGCGCGAGATGCAGGAAGACTATGAGACGAAAGCAATCTTCGGACCTTTGCATGGGTTTGTCTATGCCCAGGAACGAGAAGACCTCGGCCTGTATGACGAAGGTCTTGATATCCAGCATATAAGGTTGTTTTTCCTGGAAACAATTTGTGATACTTTTGATATCGTAGAGCCTCCGGTCCAGGTCCAGCCCTGAACAGGGAAGGACTGGGTCGGTAACGAGCAGAACTAAAATTTCAACTAACCGAGGTGTCGTATGATTCCAAACCAATGGTATGCAATTCTTCCCTCAAAATCTGTACAAAAAGGTGTTCTTTGTGCTGTGAAACGGTTGAATCTTGAATTGGTCCTCTTCAGGGATGAGGAGGGGAAACTCGGTTGTGTCGTGGATCAATGCCCCCACCGGGGTGCCGCCCTGAGTGCCGGCAAGTTGGTCGGATCCCATGTTCGCTGCCCCTTCCATGGCATTGAATTTGATATTGAAGGAACTTGCAAGGTAATTCCTGCCCTCGGAAGAACTACGAAGGAAGATCTTTTTCGGTATAATGTCAAACACTATGCAGTACAGGAAGAAATGGGAATTATTTATCTTTGGTATGGAAAAAGCGAGGAGGCTACGCCCTCTGTTCCGTTTTTCCATGACCAGCTTGATGATTCCTTTTCCTATAGTGAGTTTCCTGACCTCTGGAATGCCAATTATTCCAGGTGCATCGAAAATCAACTCGACGTAGTGCACGTTCCCATCGTGCACTACAATACGATTGGAAAGGGCAATAAGACCGTGGTCAACGGGCCAAAGGTTGAATTTGACGGAACTCTGCTCAAAACCAGTGCCAACAATGAGGTTGATGAAGGCCAGAAGCCCAAGCCTCCCGAAGATTGCACAGTCAAGCAGATATATCTTGGGTTCCTGTTTCCCAATATCTGGTTGAACCATATCTCGGACAAATTGATGATACTCATCTATTTTGCTCCTGTCGATGAAGAGAATACTATTCTCTATATCCGGTTTTATTGCAAATTGAGCCGTCTGCGGATAGTGAATAATTTCATTGCATTCTTTGGAAAATTTGCAAATAAGCGTATAGAGCGGCAGGATAAGCGAGTAGTCATCACACAAAAACCTTCATCTTCAAGTCTTAAATCCGGAGAAAGGTTGCTTGTCGGTGATGGTCCGATCATTACGTATCGAAGGCACCGGGAAGAGTTGATGACCAGACACGGAAAATAGAACACTAGAACAGCAAGTGCAGACGATGCAAGGATCAATGCCACTGTACTTGCCATTTCCTATTCATTATTCTCGATCTCTTTCAGGGTAAAGCCATTCTTATGATAGTCCAACAACCCCTCAAAGCGCATTTTGCTCAATTCATTGGACATGGCGCTTCTCTCGACACAAAGATAATCAGCGAGTTGTTGTCGGTCGAAGGGAATAACGAAGGATTGGTTGTTGGCTTTGATCGATTCCTCACTGAGATAGGACAATAGTTTTTCCCTGGTACTTCGCTTGGTTATATGGGCCATCTTTTTCATGAGCATTTGGTTTTTTTCTGCAAGGATCGTAACCATATTCTCGATGAGCTTAGTATGGAACACACAATTATTGCTGCATGAAGTAATGATCTTTTTCACGTCCAGAAACAATACCTGGAGGTCAACTTCTGCGATGGCCCTGATTTGGCTCGGTTCTCCTGAGCAGGCAAGGGTTTCTCCAAATAAATCTCCCACTGAAAATCGCGAAACCAAGGTTTTGTTTCCCCAGAAATCGTTACGCACTATTTGCAGGGAACCCGAGAGTATGATTCCCACTTCCTTGACGGTATCGCCTTCATGGATAAGTGTTGCATCCTTTGCAAAATTTGCTTTTCTGGGTTGCAGGCAGGATAGGAGCAAGGGTAGTTCCTTCTCCGATACTTGTTTGAACAGCAAGCAGTTGCCAGGTAGGGGAAAATATTCCATAAACTCCTCATTTGTTGGAAAAACAACATAATATATAGTTTGGGTATGGTAGCATGGGTGTAGAAAATAGACAATGGAGGATTGGTAATGATTAGGCAGATGATCAAGATAGACAAAGAGAAATGCAATGGCTGTGGTTTATGTGCTTCGGCCTGTCAGGAAGGAGCCATTGGTATGGTTGAAGGAAAGGCTACCTTGCTCCGTGAAGATTACTGTGATGGACTGGGAAATTGTCTTCCCGTATGCCCAACTGGGGCTATAACCTTTGAAAATCGTGAGGCGCCTGCCTTCGATCATGAAGCAGTAGGACAGGAAGAACCGACAGGTTTCAGTTGTCCGGGATCTCGCATGCAGGTGTTGAAGGAGCCTACACGGAAAAAAGAAATTGCCTCACCAAATGCGTCGGTACCAAGCCAACTTTCCCAATGGCCTGTCCAGATTCAGCTGGTCTCTCCAAAGGCCTCTTTTCTTCAGGGAAGTGACTTGCTCATAGCCGCCGATTGCGTTGCCTATGCCTATGGGGATTTCCATAGGAAATTTATCAAGGACAAGGTAACTCTCATAGGCTGCCCGAAACTTGACAGCCCTTCATATATCGAGAAATTCACCGAAATATTCCAGCAGAATGATATCAAGAGCATCACTGTCGTGCGGATGGAAGTTCCTTGTTGCGGGGGCTTGTCCTATGCAGTACAGGAAGCCCTGAAGGCTTGTGACAAGATTATTCCCCTTGCACTGGTAACTATTTCCACCAATGGGGAGATTCTTCGGTAGGCCATCATTCTTATTTACTGACCAATTTTCTAGAAAATCCAGGAAGCCCCTACGGAAAAGGTCAGGGCATACAAGGAATTCCAGACGAACAAATCTCCTGTGTCCCCTAGGTTGGTACTAAGATATCCGGCGAGTGTAAACCCTTCGAATACATTCCAGCTTGTTGCAAAGGTGGTCATGGCAGAGAGGTCCAGGGGCGAGAAGATCGACCGTAGGGAAAAGGAAACGGAAGAGGTTGCGGCATATACTATCTCTGGATAGATCAACAGGGCACAGGAGTTATCGTTTGCAACTGGGCCAAAAGCCCAAGTTCCCAAAGGCCTTGCAAGAAATTCCAGACGCACTGAGAGCGATTTGCTCTCTTGCAGATACTTAAGGTAAAACAATCCTCCGCTGATATCCCAGGTGGTATTGCCTGTCTGGGGTATGCTGAGGGAAGTTCCAAGATACCAATCGGCTCCCATATTGCCTTGCACGCTTACATAGGGTTTTTGGGTGCGTACGTTGGATCGTTCGATACTTGCATAGCCACCTTCAACCTTCAAACCCTCTATAGTGGTATAAAACCTGCCACCAAATGATGTTTTCTCCAGATTTCCATCACTTGGAGGCATCGTTACCACCTCAATAAAGGAAAAGGCATCGAGAGGAATGTTCACACTGACTAGCCAATCTGTCTTGGTCCTGAGTTCCTCTTGTGTGAGGTCAACGGCGATATCCGAACTTCCGAACAACACATCGCCTGCATTGAAGAGTGCCCCTTCTCCCCAGGAGAGTCGGGTTTTTCCCAGAGTCAGCCTGAATGACGGGAAACGAGCTTTCAGAAAAGCACGCTGAATATAGTCCTCCGCAGTTGCTGCAGGATAGGTAAGGGCAATCTCTCCCCTGACATTTCCTGAGTTCTTGGATTTGATGGACAAGGTACCTGAATTCGACATTCCCAGCAGCCAGGAATTGTTGGAGGGCGAATACGTACTTATGGGAAAAAAATTGAGCTTTACCACAGGATTTTCCGCTGCTCCGAGCAAAAACAGGGAACAGGTCATCAATAATAAAAGATATGCACCAAGTTTCTTTACCATGTGAGGTTCTCCAGGGAAAAGAGGTTTTTATCCAGGGGAATGTCAACTTCAAGGCTCTCGATTTTCATGATGGTCTCGGAGTCTTTTTTCATCTTGTCAGAGATCCTGGACTCTGAGGCAACGACCTTTTCTCCTACTTGCATGGTCTCAAGGGTTTCCATCTCCTTGAGCAATCGGCCTTCCTTGGTTGAATACTCTCCCTTCCAAGTCAGAAAAGTTTCGCTGTCGACCCAGATTTTCTGGATTGGATAGGCAACTGATCTGGTTTTTGCTTTCAGTGTGATAACATAACAAGGTCTTCCTTTGTAGATTTCATTGCCATTAAGGGTAGCTGTATAGCGTGATAGGGTATCTTTTTCCTCAGTCATATCCTCATAGGATACATCGGAACCGAGCAAGGATTGCCTGAGAGCCGAGCCCTGCATCCTGATCAATTGTTCGGCATCAGGATAAAACAGATACAGGCTATCATTGGTTTTCAATATTTTTTGGCCTTGTTCGGCTGTGCTGGTAAATTCGATCAAGGATTCAGCATTGCCTTGGGACCAAGCCTTGAAAGTGCTGGTCTTCAGTCCAAATCTGTCCTTTGTCTGGATGGAGCCTATCGAATAGCTGGTCTTGTATTGGGTATTGTAATCCATTTTTCCGATGATTTCTTCTGCTGTCAGGGCAAAGAGCGAAGTAGGGATACAGAGGAGCAAAAGAACGGTAATCAGAAAAATTGGCTTGGAAAAGCATTGGTTCCTACACATATCTGAGAGCCTCCACAGGTTCGATTTTTGAAGCACGACGGGATGGAATAAATGTTGCTGCCGAGGAAATGAGTACTGAATACAGATAAATCAAGATTATTTTGCCAAGGCTCAAGGAAGGATAGAGGATTGAGGAAATCTCCAGGTCTATGCCACTCATGGCATCGGTGAAATTCATTCCCACCACTCCAAGATATTGTACCAGTCCCGTTCCTATGAGCACTCCTATTCCTGCCCCGATTATGCTGATGAACAAACCTTCCAAAAAGAACAGCAAGGTGAGTTCGCTTCCTTTCATGCCCAAGGCAGAAAGGGTGCCTATCTCTCGCATCCGTTCAAAGATGATCATCATGGTAGTGTTGATGATGACCGTGCTGCCAAGGAACAAGAAAAAAGCCCCAATGAAATAATAAATGACATTGGCCATTTCAAATAGTCCATACATGGAGTTGATGTCCTTCCAGGCTTTCACCTCGGTTTGCACATTGGTTTTTGCAAGGATTTCTTTTTGTATCGTCAGCGCTTCCTGCCTTTCCTGTATTCCTTCCTTGACGTTGATGAGTATTTCCTGGGCAGAGGTATCCATCTTCAGAAAGTGCTGTATGCGGTCCAAGGGAGCCCATAGGGTGGTCGTATTGAGCGAAGCTACGGGAAAAGCTGCGATTCCGACAAGAGTCAGGGTTATTGCATTGCTTCCCCTGGCAGCCGTAGTCGAAAGGAGAGTCACCTTGTCTCCGATGGATAGGTTCAACTCCTTGGCCAGGGCGATGCCCATAAGCATTTCATTTTTTCCTGCTTCCGGCAATTTTCCTGCCTTCAGTACCGATGGGAAATCAATAAAGTCCGATTCCCGGGAAAAATCAACGCCGACTCCCTGTACCGCCTGGTTGTTTTCCCCAAGATACATGCTTGCCGGGAAATTGATCCTGGCGGTAGCCGCCTTTATCGAGGGGTTTTTGTCCAGTATGGGTTGTATTGTTTTCCAGTCGACTCCCAGGTGCAAGGGATTATATCGTTCATATTTTTCGAATTCAGTATTTCGTATCCTGATTTCCCCGGTGTAATAGGATTTCAGGTTGTTTGCCATATCGGTTTGCATACCTCCAAGCAGGGCGAAAAGCAGGATGATGCTCATTGATGAAACAGCAATTGCTGAGCCGGAGAGGATTGAACGTCGTATATTCCTGGAAATATTACGGAAAGCAATCTTTGTAAGTTTCATAGCCATGGAAGGAACCTCCTATTGGTGTCTCAGACAGGAAGGGATATCCATATGCAGGGCCCTTCTTGTCGGAATCCAGGCCACCATCATCGAGAGTACGATTCCCGAGACAAAGGCTACGATGATTGATCTGAAGCTCCAGGCTCCCCGAAGGATGTTCTGGATTCGGTATCCAACATCAATATCGCGAAGCATCGAACCATAATTTATACCTATGTTCACCAGATAGATATTTCCCAGTATCCCGAGCAAGACCCCGACAAGGGAGCCTATCAAACCGATGCCTCCGGCCTCAATGAGAAAAGCCCAGCGGATTTGCTTGTCTGACATCCCCAAGGCACGCATCATTCCCAATTCACGGATACGTTCATACATGGCCATGAGCATCGTATTGGAAATACCGACAGCTGCTATGAGGAATACCAGAAAGAGAATGGTGGAAGATCCTCCTCGTTTCGCCTCGGCAATGGCAAGATAGTCCTTGGCTAAATCTCTCCAACTATAGGTTTCCAATTGTCCATCAACTGAAGTGACTATTGTCCCTATGTCCTGGGTTGCCTTGTCTATCTCTTTATTGTCGGGAATAAATACATCCAGTTCCGTTACGCTGCCTTCCATGCCGAGATGTTCGTTCGCACTTTTGATGTCCATCATCAGCAGGGTACGGTTCACGTTCGGGTTCGGACAATTTAGGATGCCCACTACCTGCATGTCCATGGCCTCGTAGAATCCTCCGTTACCCCGGGTGACAAGCGTGACCCAGTAGCCTACCTTGGCCCCGATGTCCTCTGCAAGCCAGGAGCCGAGGAGTATCCCGTTCTCATCCCCTGGCTTGAGAAACCTGCCCTCTGCTAGAGTGTCGGCGAAATGGAAAACCTGGTTGTCTTTCTCTGGATCGATGGCCGTAACCAGCACCGGTAGGTTGCCATCCTCACCGAAGTCGTCACTATAGAGTATCATATCGGCGGAAAAGACGGTGCGAGGAGTAGCCTTCCATCCATTTTTTTCCAGAGAGGCAAGCACCTTGGAAGGATCCTTGATAGCCTTGTCCACAGGATACTGGAGTCGTTCGTCCCAGTATCCTTGCCGGTATATCCTGGCCGAGGAGGTCTCATACCATTTCAGGTTCCTGACCGATTCTTGTTCTGCTCCCATGAGCATGGAATCTACAATGATATACATCATCAATCCGACGGCAATGGCGAAAGCAGTGATGAGGGTACGTCGTTTGTATCTGAAAAGATTTTTTAGTGCGAGCGAGAAGATGAATTTCACCTACTTTCTCCTTTCATCACGTAGTATGTTACCGTCATGAAGCCAAACCAATCTATCGGCGTAGTCCATTACCATTTGGTCATGAGTGGAAAAAATGAAGGTTGTCTTGTATTTCTTGTTCATATCCTTCATGAGTTTGAGAATGTCCTCTCCTGTCTTTGAGTCGAGATTTGCCGTAGGTTCATCAGCAAGGATTATCTGTGGATGCTTTACCAAAGCCCGGGCAATGGCAATTCTCTGTTGCTGTCCCCCGGAAAGCCTGTTAGGTCTTCTGTTTTCCATTCCTTCCAGTCCAACCTCTTTGAGGATGGCGTAGGTTCTTTCCTTGATCTCCGGTTCAGCAATATTCAGTATTGAAAGTACAAAAGCCACATTCTCATAAGCCGAAAGTACGGGAATAAGGTTGTAGGTCTGGAAAATGAAACCAAGATTGGTCCTGCGAAAGATTGTCTTTTCATTTTTCCCCATGGCTGTGACTGGTTTTCCATCGATGTATATTTCTCCTTCATCCAGGGCATCGATGCAACCTATGAGGTTGAGTAGCGTTGTTTTTCCTGATCCTGAAGGTCCTGCAATGGAAAGAAACTCACCGTCGTTTATCTGGAGGGAAACCTGTTTCAATGCCTTGACTACGGTTTCTCCGGCCTTGTAATTTCTCGATACCTTCTCAACGCTGATCATTGGCAACTCCTTCGGCTTTCTTGTTTGATTGTTCTTTTGTCTCTTGGATCTTTTGCAAGGCCGCTGTGCCCAATACAGAACCCATATCCATATGGTCAAGAATGGAGGCGGGAATCAACATCATTGAATTATTTTCTCTGATTCCTTCATAGATCATGTTCATGGACCTGAGTTGCAAGGCAATCGGGTCATTGGCGTACACGGCAGCAGCTTCGGTAAATTTCTTGGCAATCTCCACTTCTGCAGCACCGAGGATGACCCTTGACTGTTTTTCCCGTTCCGCCTGAGCCTGTTTGCTCAAGGAATTCTCAAGTTCCTTGGGAATGATGATATCAGTTATCTCCACGGAAAGTATTGAGACTCCCCAGGGATTGATTTTCGTATCCAAGGCAGTCTGGATCTCTTTGCCCAGCTCCTCCCGTTCAGAGAGCAATGAAGATAGTTCATGCTTACCGATGGAATCGCGCAAGGCTGTCTGGGCGGAGAGTATGACTGCTTCCGTATAATCCTCTACCTCAAGGACAGCTTTTTTTGCATCCCAGATCATCCAGAAGGCAAGGGCATCGACATGAACAGGAACGGTATCGCTGGTAAGGGTTTTTTCGGCGCTGAAATCGGTTGCCCTGATTCTCATGTCAATGGATTCTGCAATCCTGTCAACTATCGGGATCAAGAAAAACAGGCCGGAGCCATGTACTTTCCTGAATTTGCCGAGACGCAGTACAATGACCTTATCCCATTGATAAATCAACTGAATGGAAGAAGAAAGCAGCAAACCCAGACTTGCACAGATAGCCATGGGATACAGGGCCAGACCAAAGGAACCCAATACATAGAGCCAGAGGAAGATAATGAGTATGATTGAGGTTGCCCACATGGGGAAAAAGGCCAGAATCAAGCCTGAGCAAATGATGGCAAGAGAAAATTGCAGGATGGCCTTGATTGCTATATAGGGAAATACAACAGACTGTAACCAAACCCCGAGAGCCATGCAAAGGGCAAGGAGCAAGAAAGACACGGCCCCATATCGGAAATCTGTTTTCAAGGTAAAAGCCGGTGAATTCATGATACGATTGATTTTTTTTCTATAGATGTTCATTTGGTTCCTTCTTTCAGTTTCAAATCTGTTCCCATTTCCTGGATATTTTGTTGGATTTCCTCAAGGGAAAAACCATAGGAGGCTGCTTTTGTAATATAGGTTCTGGTAAGTTGGGTGAGGATTTTTTCTCTTTCAATGGCATTGATATTGATCTCTCGCTCGCTGATGAATGTTCCTGAGCCTTGTTGCGTGACGACGATTTGCCGGATTTCCATCTCATTATAGGCCCGTGCCACCGTATTCGGGTTGATACTCAAGTCTACGGCAAGACTCCGTACCGTCGGCAATTGTTCCCCTTTGCTGAGCCGACCATCGGCAATTGCCATCTCGACTTGAAAAATGATTTGCTTATAGAAAGGAACCCCACTCTTGAAATCCAGGATAAAATCGAGTTTTGGTTCATTGATAGGTTTCACGTCCGTCTTCCTTTTGTACTATTGTATTATTTCATTAGTACAAATGTCAAGGAATTTTTTATCCCACCCATTCAGGGACCTGCAGGCCCGTCATTGATGATGCAGACAGGAGGGAATGTCTTTACGCAAAGCTTGCCTTACAGGAAGGATTGCTACGAACATAGAGAGGATGATTCCTGAAAGAAAGGCGAAAAGGAGGGTCCTGAAATTCCAGGTTCCCCGAAAAATGCTTTGTATTCTGTATCCGATATTGAAATCCCTCATCATCCAGCCAAAATCGATACCGACCTGTACCAGATAGATGTTGCCCAAAATACCGAGCAAGATCCCGAATAACGAGCCGATCAGGCCGATACCTCCGGCTTCAAAAAGAAAAGCTAAACGGATTTGTTGATCTGATACTCCCAAGGTACGCATCATTCCCAATTCACGAATTCGTTCCTGCATGGCCATGAGCATCGTATTGGAAATACCGACAGATGCTATGATGAAGACCAGAAAGAGAATGAGGTAGGAGCTTCCTTTATCAGCGGAAAGTGCAGCCAGATAATCCCTGGCAAGATCACTCCAACTATAGGTTTCCAATTGTCCATCAACTGAAGTGGCTATTGTCCCTATGTCCTGGATTGCCTTGCCTAGCTCTTTATTATCGGGAATAAATACATCCAGTTCCGTTACGCTGCCTTCCATACCGAGATGTTCGTTCGCACTTTTGATGTCCATCATCAGCAGGGTACGGTTCACGTTCGGGTTCGGACAATTTAGGATGCCCACTACCTGCATGTCCATAGCCTCGTAGAACCCTCCGTTACCCCGGGTGACAAGCGTGACCCAGTAGCCTACCTTGGCCCCGATGTCCTCTGCAAGCCAGGAGCCGAGGAGTATCCCGTTCTCATCCCTTGGCTTGAGAAACCTGCCCTCTGCTAGAGTGTCGGCGAAATGGAAAACCTGGTTGTCTTTCTCTGGATCGATGGCCGTAACCAGCACCGGTAGGTTGCCATCCTCACTGAAGTCGTCACTATAGAGTATCATATCGGCGGAAAAGACGGTGCGAGGAGTAGCCTTCCATCCATTTTTTTCCAGAGAGGCAAGCACCTTGGAAGGATCCTTGATAGCCTTGTCCAGAGGATACTGGAGGCGTTCGTCCCAGTACCCTTGCCGGTAGATCCTGGCCGAGGAGGTCTCGTACCATTTCAAGTTCCTGACCGACTCTTGTTCAGCTCCCACGAGCAAGGATTCAACCAGGATATAGGTCATCAAGCCGACTGCAATGGAAATGGCGGTAATAAGGGTACGTCGCTTGTACCTAAAAAGATTCTTGAAAGCAAGGGAGAGAATGAATTTCATGATTTCTCCCTATATAATTCTGCAAAGACAAAATAAGTGAGATTGTTGTTTTTATAGGGGAAGAGCATTCTTTTGGGAAGATCCCAGGTAGGTGTATACATTGTTTTCAAGGTAACCTCTTTCAATAGGATAGCAAGCCCTGTCAAGAAAACAATCCTTCTGTCTGGTTTCTTTTCATTGGAATTTTATAACGATTCCCGTCTTTCAAAGAAAAACCCCGTTTCAAATCTGAAACGGGGTGTATTCGTGATTATATGCTATATAACAAGCGTTGGTGGGGCATATACCCTGGCCTTGAGTTCTTGATCCAACAAATACAAAGCCTTGGCATCCGAACCATACATGTCATACTTCAAGATGTTGTCTTCGGAATTCTTCTCTTCCTCTCCCTGTTCCTTGATGAACCAATCCAGGAATTGGATGGTTCTGTAATCCTTGACCTGCATGGCTGCATCATAGATTGCATTGATCGATGATGTGATATATTGCTCATGTTTCAAAGATTCTACCAAGGGAGCCTTGAAGTTTTCATATTTCTTGGTTGGGTCCGCGATGGAACCGAATTCGACGGCATGTCCGTTGTTCAGTAGATAGGTCTTGAATAGCAAGGCATGGTCCCTTTCTTCCTGGGACTGGATGACGAACCAATTCTCATATCCTATCAAACCTTTTATGGCATAGAAATTGGCCATATCCAAGTATAAGTATGCAGAAAAGAATTCTTTGTTGATTTGTTCGTTTATCAGTTTCACAATTGTTTTATCTAACATGTAAAGTCTCCTTCTTTTGTCATGTCTTCAATATACTGCGAGAATCACCATAAGGCAAACAACAGTATTTCTATTCAATATCGAAAAAAAAGGGGTAGAGTTGCTGAATTTGGGTGCGTATGATAGAATCGTTGCCATTATGAGATTGGAACAAAAAAAATCGTTATTGCCGAACCAATACCTTATTATTGGATTCTGTTCAATTATAGCTTTTGGTTCTTTGTTGCTCTTCCTTCCTTTTTCTCATCGCCCTGGTATACACATACATTATCTTGATGCCTTGTTTACTTCCGTAAGCGCCGTATGCGTTACCGGTTTGGTTACTCTGGATGTAGCAGCGACCTTCAATTTGTTTGGTCGCACCGTCATTGCTTTATTGATCCTGCTAGGTGGTTTGGGATTTGCCTCTTTTGTCTTATCCTTTTCCATGTTGCTTGGATGGAATATAGGAATCTCCAAGCGAAGCGTGATTCGAGAAGCCTATAACCTGGGGTCCTTGAAGGGCACTACGCAGGTAGTGAGGACAGTAGCCTTTGGTTCCTTGATTTTTCAAGTCACGGGAACATTCATAGAATATTTTGTATTCAGGAAAAATTATCCTCCGTTGCAGGCTTTGGGGCATGCAGCTTTCAATGCCATCTCTGCATTCAACAATGCAGGGTTCGATTTGATGGGAGGGTACAAAAGCTTGACAGGCTACCGAGGGAATATTGTCATGAACCTCACGACAGCCTTCTTGATCATTATCGGTGGCACGGGCTTTTTTGTCCTTTCCGATGTTGCCAGGAATCGCAAATGGAAGAAATTATCCATGCATAGCAGGATAGTCCTGCTGATGAATACTGTCTTGATTGTCCTGGGAACCTTGGTGTTTCTTTTTCTTGAACATACTGATGTACTTTCCTCCTTCTTCCAGAGTGTGACAGCTCGTACTGCTGGCTTCAACACCATAGACATTGGCAAGATGTCTGAACCAGGGCAATTCTTCTTGATGATTTTGATGTTCATCGGGGCTTCCCCCGGTTCCACCGGTGGTGGTATCAAGACAACTACTGCCTTTGCCATACTTATCAGTCTCGGCAGTATGATTTTCCGTCGTGAGCCGTCCGCCTTCCAACGTAGGATCAGCAATGAAAGTATCATCAAGGCCTTCCAGGTATTTTTGCTTGCCTTGTTGGTTGTCATCCTGGGAGTCTTCTTGATTGCAATCGCAGAAGCCGGGCACTTTTCTTTCTTGCAGATTTCCTTTGAAGGGGTTTCCGCTTTTGCCACGGTTGGATTGTCTACGGGCATCACCCCTTTCCTTGGACCATTCTCAAAAGTGATTTTAATGTTTATTATGTTCATTGGAAGACTTGGACCTTTTACGATAGCCTCAAGTCTACGTGCCAAGGAATCAGTTCTGAAATATGTGGATGAACCGGTATTTATTGGTTGATTAAGGAGATATGATAATGAAGCCTGGATTTAATGCAGATTCCTATGGAATAATTGGATTGGGTAGGTTCGGTACGTCCCTTGCCCTTGAACTGGCCAAGGCTGGAAAAGAAGTCGTAGTCCTTGAAATTGAAACGGAAAAACTTGATGCCATCAAAGATCAGATATCCAATATTTATCCAGTCAAGAGCATAACCCGTGATGTCCTGAGGGAATCGGGGATCTCCCATTGCGGTACAGTTATTGTATGCATCGGCAAGGATGTCGAGTCAAATATCCTGGTAACCATGGGAGTCCTGGAATTGGGAGTTCCCAGGGTAATCGCGAAGGCAACAAGCATTGACCATGGAAAAGTCCTTGAAAGAATCGGCGCCGAAGCCGTATTTCCGGAGATAGAAATGGGAACCCGGCTGGCTCATTCCCTGACCTCCACGGGAACCTTGAACTTCCTTGAATTGTGTGAGGATTTTTCAATTGCCAATATCAATCTTGCAAGTAAATTTACTGAACAGACCATAGCCGATTTGAATCTCCGTAAGAAATATCACTTGAACATAATCGTAGTGATAAGGGACGAAAAGGCTATTTCCGAGGTAACTCCCGACATGGTTCTCAAATCAGGTGATGTTGCAGTCGTTGGTGGTTCCAATGAGGCAATAAAGGTATTTGAAAAAGCAAACGAAGCGTAATCTAGCAATTTTTCTGTGAGTCTAGCAAGAAAAGCGCCATTTTTTGGTAATGGCGTGTATTTTCATGCATTTCCTCGATTTCTTGATTGGTAAGCTCCCTGACAGCCTTGGCAGGGGAGCCGATTAAAAGACTTCTTTTGGGAAAAGTCTTGCCAGGGGAAACCAAGGCTCCTGCTCCTACCATGGTGTCCTCTTCAAGGACAACCCCATCAAGGACAATGGCTCCCATTCCAATAAGACAACCATCGGCAATCGTGCAGGAATGGAGAATTGCCCCATGCCCCACGGTGACATTGTTCCCGATGACCGTAGGAATAGCTTTTGATACATGAATGACGCAGTTGTCCTGAATATTTGTTCCCTGTCCTATTTGAATGGGAGCTACGTCGCCACGAAGCGTTGCGTGGTACCACACGGAAGCACCTTTTTTCAAGGTGACATCCCCTATGATATCTGCACTCGGGGCAATAAAGGTATCTGGTTCCAAGATTGGGTGTTTTTCAAAAAATGTCAGTATCATGGGCGAGGCCTCTCTTTTTACTCTCAGATGCATTCAATCATACATGCAAAAATAGGTAAATAAATAGAATTCCCTGAGAAACTGTTCTGTTTGGTTAGTTATAAGAATTCCCCAAGGTATTTTAGAATGGTAGGCAGGAAGTATCTTTTTTTGTATAAAAAATGCAAATGACTTGCAAATTTAAATCCGCGATTGTATAGTGTGTCTCACAAATCATTATTTTGGAGAATAGTCATGAAACAAAAAATTCGAATAGTACTTGCAATGAGCTTTTTCCTGGCAGTCCTTCCTGGGCTCTTTGCCAATGGAACGAAAGAAGTTGCCTCGGTTTCTGAAAAACCCATGATAGCCGTGAGCATCCTGCCCCAAAAATACTTTGTAGACCGTATAGCGGGCTCTTTGGTGGATGTTGTGGTTCTTGTCGGGGAAGGGCAGGACCCCCATTCCTATGAACCTACTCCTCTTCAGATGACCCAGTTGGCAAAGGCCAGTTGCTGGATTCTTTCAAAAACAGATTTTGAGCTATCCTTGCAACCCAAGATAGCCTCGCTCTATCCCAAGTTGGATATGATTGATGGTACCGAGGGAGTAAATCTTAGATATCTTGAGCACCATGTAGAGGAAAGCGGGGAGGATGTTCCCCAAGGTACGGAGATCGATCGCCATACCTGGCTTGGCTTGCAAGGTTCTTTAGTCCTTGCCGGCCATATCAAGGACTCCCTTGTTGCCCTGCTTCCCCAAGATAAAGCCCTTCTGGAAAAGAATTATGAAGAACTTGTTTCAGATATCCAAACGACCTTTACTGAGTTGAAAGCAAGTCTTGCTCCTTTGAAAGGCCGTACGGTATTTGTGTATCATCCTGCTTTCGGGTATCTACTCGATGATCTTGGAATGATTCAGGAAGCAGTTGAGACCGGAGGCAAGGAACCTACGGCAAAAGCCTTGGGACAACTCATTGCCCAGGCGAAAGCCGACAAGGCGGCGGTCATTTTTGTACAGGCACAGTTCCCTGTCAATGCCGCCGAGACCGTAGCGAAAGCTGTCGGTGCAAAAGTGGTTTCCCTCGATCCCCTGGCCGAGAACTGGTTGGATAATATTCACCTGATTGGCAATTCCTTGTTGACCGCATTGGAACCTACAAGGTAATGTATAGGCATGAATGAAAGGAATTTGGCTTCTCCTACCTCCTCTCAGGAGGTTTTGGAGAAAGCTGCGGTAGTACTTCGGTTTTCCCAGGTAGGTTTTTCCTATGGATCGCTGGCAGTCCTTGCGGATGTACATTTTCATATCCATGAAGGTGAATTCATTGCGATGGTTGGTCCCAATGGGTCAGGAAAGACCACCCTACTTAAATTGATTCTGGGTTTGGAACAACCCTCGGGGGGCACCGTTGAGCTTTTTGGCCAAAATCCTCGATATGCCCGAAACCAGATAGGCTATGTCCCCCAGCATGTTACCTACGATCCTACCTTTCCCATTACCGTGGGAGAGGTGGTCAGAATGGGAATGGTCCGTTCTACTTCCTTCAGAAAGAAACCAAAGGATGACCCCCAAACCCTCAGGGCCCTGGCACAGGTGGAACTCTCGGATTTGGTTGACAGACCCTATAGTGCTCTCTCCGGTGGCCAACGTAGGAGAGTCCTGGTTGCCAGGGCTTTGGTTGCAAATCCCAGAATGCTGATTCTCGATGAGCCGACTGCAAATATGGATAGCGAAAGTGAAACCCGTCTTTTCGCAACGCTCGGAGAACTGAAAAAGAAAACGACCATTCTTATTGTCACGCATGATATGAGTATGGTTTCCTCTCTTACCGATCGGGTGTTTTGCATTGGTGGCCACCATCTTTCAGGGACTTCGGCCCATACGGTTGTCCAGCATGTCCTGGAACCAGCGGATGCTCCCGAGGATTTATATGGAGGAAAAGTATTGCGTGTACTCCACCAAGTGGAGCTATCCGCCGATATGTGTGAGAACCCCCAAAAAGGAGCCCTCGATGACTAGTTTCCTTGGGTTTTTCACCGCGTTGGTCAATCCTGATTTCCCGTTTCTCAGAAATGCCTTGTTTGCCGGTTTGCTCTCCTCTGTTCTCTTTGGTGCCTTGGGAGCTATTGTAACCGTAAAGCGTATCGCCGGGCTTGCCGGGGCAATTTCCCATGCAGTGCTTGGTGGTATCGGGATAGCGTTGTATCTTTCGGTGACAGGTAAGGTTCCCGGTCTCCAACCCTTGGTGGGAGCTATCATCTTTGCAGTCCTTGCTGCCGGTATCATCGGTTTTGTCTCCTTGAAGGCCAAGCAGCGTGAGGATACGGTTATAAACGCAATCTGGGCAATCGGGATGAGCATAGGAGTTTTATTCATGGCGAAGACTCCGGGGTATACCGATCCATCAAGCTATTTATTTGGGAATATCCTGTTGATATCCAAACAAAATCTGGTCATGCTTGCCATTCTCGATTGTATCGTCGTGTTTCTGTCTTGGCGATTTTATCCCCAGATCGAAGCTTCTTCCTTTGATGAGGAATTTGCTCAGGTAAGAGGAATTCCTACGCAAACGGTATTTTTGCTTATCCTGAGTATTACGGCCATTGCCGTAGTCTTGCTACAGACTTTCGTTGGAATTGTCATGGTCATCGCCATGCTCACGCTTCCTGCAGGTACTGCCGGATACTCTGCTCGGAACCTGTCAGGCATGATGATTCTCGGGACGCTGTATGCCATGCTATTCTCTGTTGGTGGCCTTGCCACCGCCTGGGCGTTGGATGTGCCTGTTGGTGCCATGGTCGTGGTGTTTGCGGGTGCAATTTTTCTCGGGGTTGCCATAGGTAAATTCTTGGTGCAACGCAGAAAGAAATCTTGAAAGGAGGGGAATAGATGACCAAGGCGAGAAAAGCAGTACTTGCAATATTGGAACGGTCGACAGAACCACTTTCAGCCACGGAAGTTGCAAATATGGTAGGCGATCAGTGTGACCCCGTAACAATTTACAGGACACTTCATTATCTTGAGGATCATTCGCTTGCAAGCTCTTTCATTCTTCACTGCAATGAGCACGGGACCGAGCGTTATTACTCAGCAATGGAGGAAGAGGGTTCTTGCCATCATCATTGGTTCCATTGCGAGCAGTGCCATCGGTTTTTGGACCTTGGCGGATGCAGTCTTCAACCACTTCTTTGTACCTATGAAAAGGAAAATGACATTATCATAAAGGACCATACCTTTTTTTTGACCGGTATCTGTCCGAATTGCAAGAAAATCCTTTCGGATACAAAGGCCTGATAACAAACCAAGAATCAAAAAACTATAATAAAAGGGTTGCCACCAGATTTCCTGGAAGCAACCCTTTTGTATAGGAAAAGACTACCTTAGCAAGAATACTTGCCCGGTTCGATCTCGTCTCCGAAATCAGCCTTGGCTTTCTCGATTCTGGCGATTGTCTTGGCCCAGGCATCAAAGATAAGGGCAGGACAATTGGCATCCATCTTCTTGAAATATGCGGTTGATCTCTGCAATTTCTCGATCCACTTGGTGCAACGGAATGTGAATTGGTAGGTGTATTCACTTTCTGTGTAGTCAAGGTCAAGGTATTTCTTGAACAAGACCTTCAAATCCTTATAGAGAGGGATTTTTCCGGTAGGAGTATCCAAGGCTTCGTATTCGCCATGAATTCGTCCTTCTGCCCAGTGCAACCAGACCTTCTTGGCAAGCTTGTCCGTGCAGAATTTACCTTCCTTGGTCCTGAGGAAATAGTTGGTGGAGAAAACCTTTGGAGCCTTGTCAACACTCTTTCCGAACTTGATGTTGTTCATGGTGTATTCGCCAAGGGGATAGGATACGAAATCCATGTTAGCCATCGGGCTGGGATTCCTTACTCCTTCCTTTCCAAGGGTAGCAGAGGTGGTTTCTGACTCAAGCGTACAAGCCTTGATCAGGATACCTTCTTCCCAGGATGCGGATTCCTCCACTGGAACACAAGTATCGCTATCACGACCACCATAGAGAATACCATCGACCTTTACACCCTTCTTGGCCTCAAAGCCTTTCTTGTCATAGTTCTCGAGATAGTCGAGTCTCATGGTGTAACGGGCATTGCCATGTGCGACAGGAATCTTGTTTCCTGCTGCATCTGTTTTTCCCTCGAACCAGTTGGCACCGGAGTGGTTATCCCCAGTTTTTGGAGTATCGAGCCCCGAACCGAGCCAGTACGGCTGATTGTCAGGTCCGCGCAATACATTGGAGAAAATCAACTCTTGATCGCGCATGAGGTTGTCGAAGATCACGGGATCATCTTCAGCGTTGACGTCCTTGATAATACCAAAGATACCTTGCTCGACGTTTACACCACGGAATTCACCGTTGATGTTTCTGAAATAGGCAATGTCATCACCGACGATTTGTTCACCGGGAATCATTGCAGTGGAAGTCTTTCCGCAAGCTGATGGATAGGCACCGGCAAAATAGGTCTTTCTGCCTGCATCTTCATTCAAGCAAGCCATGAGGAACATGTGCTCACAGAGCCATCCCTCTTTTCCTGACTTGTTGATTGCAAGACGCATGGAATGCTTCTTCAATCCAACGGAGTTTCCTGCATATTGGTCATTCATTGAATATACGATGTTATTCTGCTTGTCCATGTAGATACGACGCTTGTCGAGGTTTTTTGAGCAACCACGTTCGTCAAGTACACCGGCTGAATGGATGAACTTGAAGAAATTGTCGTCGTTGTCTTTCATTTCCTTGAAATGCTCGTAGGCAGGTCTGTAGAGGATTGCCTCGGAGTGGGCGACATACCAGGAATCGGTGAACTGGACACAAGGAATAGTGAATTCCGAGAAAGCAGGGCCTTCACAGAAGAATTTCACGACGGCATCTTTTCCTGCCATGATATTCTTGGAGATACCCATGATCTCTGCCTTTCCTTCTTCATATTCAACGGAATTGAGGGTTTTCATTTTCTCGAGATTTTCTTTGTAGACCATGTATTTCGTATTTACTTTGTCACGAGCCTGATCCCCATAACCATCCCAGTGAATTGTCTGTCCGTTCTTTGCAAGCTTGAACTCTTCGCCAAGCTCAAGAGCTTTGGCCTTGATATACTCTTCGTCAGCCTTGCTATCATCACAAACGTAAATGGTGGCGGGGTTGCAGTGCTCAGCAAATTGACCTACAAAGTCCATGACCTTGTTGTTCTTGAGTGCCGTAAGCTTATTGTAGCTCGTTGCATTCATTTTGCTTTTCAGTAATTCAGAATACTTGGAATCCATATTATTCTCCTTTGATCAATATCAACGTTATGAAAAGTATACCCCCATTCAAAAGGTGTCGCAAGGGGGGTAAGTTCAAGGAATTTTATATGGCATAAAGGGAAGAATGGAAAATTAAGTTCACAAAAGGTCATGTCAGGGACTGTTTTGCACTTTTTAATAGTCAAATTTCCTATTTATCATAGGTGTATACGCTATAACCCAAAGGTAGTGGTTCTTAACCGAAGAGCTTGGACAGGATAGGAACTGAAGCACCTTTGACAGATTGACTCTCCCCTGTTTTCCCAATATATTTTGTGATACTTTCCTTGGAATTATGGGATATTCTTCTTTTTCTGTGCAAGGAAAATACTATCGAATGGTTTTTCAATGAAAGTAACATCGATAATCAAAGCAATTGGAATAGTGATTGCCTTCTGTTTTATGCAGAAAGGTCTCATGTATAGGTACCCTTCTATAGGAAGGATTGGAAGACAACTGAAATGGAATACGTAAACCCCCTCGGGACAGAAAAGGTATCAAAATTATTGGTAAGGTTTTCTGTCCCTGCGATAGTCGGAATGATGGTAAATGCCCTATACAATGTAGTTGACCGCATTTTTATCGGAAACAGTCCCGATTTGGGGTCGTATGGAATAGCCGGTATTACCATCGGATTTCCCATTATGATCATCCTCATTTCCGTGGGACTTCTCTTTGGAGTTGGCGGAGCAACCCTTTTTCGATCCGATTGGGACAGGGAAACAAGGAAGAGGCGGAACAAATTCTTGGGAACGCCTTCGGCATGTTGGTGCTTTTTGGCATTCTGTTCCAGATATTTGGTGAAATCTTTCTTGTTCGTATCCTTTCCCTGTTTGGGGCAAGCGAGCAAGTCATGCCCTATGCGCTCGAATATATGCGGTATATTTTTCTGGGATCCACTTTTCAGATAGTGAGCATGGGGTTGAATCATTTCATACGGGCAGATGGCAACCCCAAGATAGCGATGTTGACCATGTTTTTGGGAGCCGGAGTGAATACTGTCCTTGATCCCTTGTTCATCTATGGCTTCAGGATGGGAATGAAAGGTGCTGCCATTGCCACGATTCTTTCCCAGGCCCTCTCGACTATTTGGGTAGTCACATATTTTCTCGGAAAACGAAGCCGGAATAAACTTCGTCTTGCCCATCTCAAGCCGAAGAAAGAGCTTATTTCCAGAATTGTCAGCCTTGGAATGCCCGGGTTCTTGATGCAACTTGCCAACAGTTTGCTCAATGTAGTCCTGAATAAGACCCTGTTGGCCTATGGTGGGGATATGGCCATTTCGGCAATGGGCATCGTCAATAGTCTCCAGACTATTTTTATCATGCCTGTCATTGGCCTCACCCAAGGTGTGCAACCCATTATCAGTTATAATTTTGGGGCAAAAAAATTCGATCGGGTCAAGCAGGCGGCAAAACTTGCGATTGTGTCGGCAACAATACTCGTGACCATTGGCTATTTGATAACCAGGTTGTTTCCACGGCAATTGATAGCTCTCTTCAATCGTGACCCTGCGTTGCTCGATTTTGGAAGCTTTGCCTTGACCCGATGGTTCCTGTTCATGCCTTTGATCGGGTTCCAGATCATAGGATCGAACTTTTTCCAGGCAATCGGACGATCCAGGTCTGCAATGTTCCTTACCCTTTCCAGGCAGGTGATCTTCCTTATCCCGGCCATCTTGGTGTTCTCGAAGCTTTGGGGATTGGATGGGCTTCTTTCTGCAGCTCCCTTTGCTGATCTCCTGTCGACAACCTTGACTGCCATTGTCTTTACTGTAGGGATGCAAAAGTTGGAAGTACAAAGACGTTCCCTCTAGAAATGAAGCTACTTGACAGAGTGCTCATTGAGTAGTGAAAACAGGAGTACCCGGTTCTTGACTCCCAATTTTGCATAGATATTCTTGATATGTGTCTTGACTGTATTTTCCGAGATGAACAAGGCAGTGGCGATCTCCCTATTGGTTTTGCCTTGGACCAGATACCGTATGATCTCTTCTTCACGTACGGAAATTCCATGTGAGGCAAGGACTTCCTGTTGGATGGTAATTTGTTGATAAGGTACCTCATAATTCTGGAAGTACCTTCTGCTGATGAAAAAATAGAGATACACGACAAATACCGAAAAACTCAAGTAGGCCAGCTTGAAGGCATGGTGCTTGAAAAAAATCAAATCCAGGGGAAAGGTAAGTACCAGGGGAAGAAAGGTAATGCTGATTCCCCTCAACAACAACTCCTGTTCTCTTCCCTTGGCTTTCTTCTGGTAAAAAAGAGCTGTGATTCCAAGGATGACCATGAGCATGCTTCCACTGAAGAAATGGTAATGCAAGGTAAGCTCCATTGCCAAGATCCAGTCTCCCTTGCTTTTTTCTATGATAAAATAGAGGCTCAGGATGAGAAAGAGAAATATGATTGCCATCAATATCCTGTTCCCCAGATTTTTCTGGTTTTGGGTTGCTGGCAAGAGATCCATAAGATACCGACTCATCATCGATAAAAGGGCAGTGGTAAGAAAAATGGAGACCAAGGTAAAGCAGAGCCCAAACGTTTCATAGGCTTTTCCTTGCAACTGATCTGGGCCGTATACCCTGGAAATATAACTCATGAGTAGGGTAAGGCACATCTGGAGACAGAGAGGAATCAATACCGTCAGGAATCCCCGGGTATATTGGTCACGGGCACGTACATGGAGCAAGATACAGAGACAGGTGATGGAAAAGACCAGGGAAGTGGTGGTAAACAAGAGAATATCCCCGATTATGAACACTGTGTGGCTCCTTTTCGCTCCAGTTTACCACACGTGGTCCATTCTTCAAAGCGTGAACAGATAGGAAAGCTTTATCGTCAAGGAGTCATTGTTTTTCCAGCTCTTGAAAACGCTGTCTTCATCACCAGAAAGCAATCCGAATACCCTACCTTTTACAGAAAGCGATACATTGTCGTTGACAGAATAGGAAAGGGAGGGAAGAAATGCATAGCCCTTTGTTTCTACCTGGTACGTAAGGGCCAATCGTATATTCACTGTTTCCCGAACCAAGGGAAGGGATAGGGCAGCGGTGAGGGTATTTCCGTAGGCTTTGCCTGCAAAGGCCTGATAGATATCAACATCACCGTAGAGTGCATTGACTTGGTCGAAATGTTCTATCCACTGTCCATTGTACATGACTGTGGCATAGGCTTGAGTACCGAAAAGAAATAAACCGACACCTGCCTCATATACCCATTTGCTGTTATACAGGCTCGGATCAGTTCCCTCTCCATCCTCACTCAACCAATATCCTCCTTCCAGCATGAAGGTAAAGGGCCCGGTTATTATCGTGGCTTCCGTTCCAAATAATTGGGCCCGGGTATACTGAATGTCGACACTCGTAACGTAGGGAGCTGAGGGATCACTTACATCATAGGTAAGGTTCTTATAGCCAGGTTGGCTATAGAATCCATTGAAATACAGCAAGGCCAGGTCGGCTGGTCCCCAAACTGTCTTGAGTCGGGTCCCGAACTGCGAATAATCGAAGTTTGCGGTATTGGGATAGTTGATTGTCGCACGAGCACCTCCAGGGGAAAGAAATGCGGCAGGCAGGAGCGACCAACGGCCTTCTTGTGCTGTTTTCATCGGGGTGAACGTCGGCTCATATACGAGCTCCCAGGTTGTATTACCCCAGGTTGCTGTCGTCATGATCATTGGTTGCGGGATTTTCATGGAAGCAAGGTCATCGACGATTCCTTCGCTGTAATCGAGGGAGTTGAGTACATCGACTACATGCACTCCATCGCCCGCGCCCCCACTCCTTGGTAAGCAATCCTGCTTCAATTCGGACATTCTTCTCATAGATTGAGAGCGAGAGGTTCGTTATGGGCTGGGATTCAGAAGAATCCAAGGAAAGGGCTACGGAAGTTTTTTGGGTATTCCCTGTCAGATTGAGGGTGAGTAGAGGTTGGGGAACGATTGCCCCATCTGAAGGATAGCCAGCAAGGGAGAAGGCAACGGTACCGTTGCCCTCGATTCCCCTCTGCTGAGTGGTAGTTGCCAAGGGTTGTGAGGAATCGGAAAAAAGATTGCCCAGGTCATCATAGGCTGAAAGGGAAGCCATGACGGTGAACACTACAAGAAGCGTGAGTATTGTTTTTTTCATGATAGTCTCCCTGTAGCAAGGAATGAAAGCGTAAAGAACCCTTCGTTTAAGGGTATATCGTATTTTGCCTGCAAGATTTCAATGCGAGTGCTGTGTTGGGAGTCCAGGCTCGTCATCACCAGAGTGGTTGTCATCCAGCGGTTGCCAACTTTTGTAATCTCTTCGGTTTTGAGGACTTTGAGGAGAGAGGTTTCGTCTTTTTTATAAAACTCTACCTGAATTGGCAAGAAGGTGGTTTGGTCCACCCAGATTATGGTCTTGCCGTATTCGGACGAAATGGTAGGAACCGACTCCACTACATAACAATGGTAGGTCCCAGCATCCTCTTCTCGAAGGAGTGTATGGACTGCCTGGTCTTTGGTATAGGTAGTAGAAGCCATGTCGGCATAGGTGAAATCACTTCCCATAAAGGACCCGCCTCCCTCTTGGGCAGCTATCCGTTTGGTTTTTCCCAGGGAAGGGAGATATATCCATTGGTCATCGTTACCGTCTTTGTTCTCGAGGGTAAGGAATCTGGTGTTTTTCACACTGGAAGGAGAGAGAAAGACCGTCAAGGTCTTGGTCAATCCATCTTTTTCACTAGTCAGGGTTTGCAGGCGACGTTCCCTTGCACTGCCATTCTCTTCCTGCAAGGTAAGTTTGATATCCAGGGCGGAAGTGGTGGAAGCCTGTGCTTCCTGGACCTTCTGCATGATTGAGGCCCCTGTTTGTTCAGCTAGAACCGGAAAGGTGACGAGCAGAAGGCAAGACAGGACAAGCACGAGTTTTTTGCTGAGTTTGAAGTTTTTCATGGATTGCTCCTTGTTTGTTGTTTTGTAAGAAATGAGGGATTTGTCCGGATAATAAGCATAGGAAGGACAGTGAGACTGGATAGACTTGCAAAGAGCATGGAGATGCAGAACAGAATGCCCATTTGCTGGATGGGAATGAAGTGGCTGAAAAGCAGGCCGCTGAATCCAAGGGATACGGAAGCGGCATTTATTACGATGGCTCTCCCGGTAGTCCCCAGAATGTCTGGCAAGGAGTCTCCAAGCGATCGAGAAGTATCTGCACGTTTGAAAGCGGCTAGCAGATGTATTGCATAGTCCACCCCGATACCTATGGCCAGGGATGCCAGCAGGCTGGTAATGATATCCAGATGGATTTTAAGAAGAGCCATGGAAGCAAATATCCCGATGAGGGCAAAAGCAACCGGGACGATGCCCAGCAAGCCTGCAAGGGGTGATTTGAACATAAGACTTACCAACAGCCAGACGATAAGGATGGCCCCAATCAAGGAATAGATTTGCGATCTGGTAACCAAATCAGTCAAGGCGAGGCTTATTGCCTCTCCTCCACCCGTCTCCTGAGTCCAACCCGCACTCAAGTTCGTTTGCCAGAAACCAGTGATTTCCTTGGTGATTATTCGCAAGTTTTTTGTATCACAGGGATGAAGTTGGATGACTATCAAGGTGGCATCGGGTTCCAGGGCATCGTTGATATAGCCCGAGAGGTTGCCTGAATAAAGTATCAGATACTGGGAAATCAAGTTTTGCAGGTCTGCCGTCGTTTCGAGTCCGTATTTTTTGGGGTCGGTGGGTATTTCATAAAAAGTCTGGGGATCTTGAACTTTTCCCGTTTCTTTCGGCAAAGAAGAGATGGGTGTCGAGATTGGTGGAGCAGAAGATCCTCCAAAGAAATCAAAGGTTCCCTGATCTTGATTTTTCTTTTGGTAGGGAATGGTATCCAGGTTATAGATTGCATTGATCTGTTTTAGGTACGGCAAAATGGTCTGGACATTCCCGACCAATGGGTTTTTTTCAAGGGAAAGAGTGAAAGCTTCCAGGGAAGAAAGAAAACCAGGATTCAGGACAGAAGAGGGCGCATCTCCTTTGATCATCACGGTCAATATATTGCTTCCGTTCATTTTCTCGTTGAATACATTGGTGTCCTGCACGAGTTTGCTATTTGGCTTGAAGAAATCCAGCATATTGGTTCCTGTCTTGATTGTCGGAAGGAGGAGGATTGTGCCTATAAGCAGCAAGCCGGATATAAGAGCAATGGGCCTTGATCCTTTTCTGGCAATGGTTTCAAGTGCTGTAAAGAAAGAGGAAGAGCTTTTGCTTTTCTTCAAATGGATTGCCTTGATTCCTTTTGGGTAGGATAACCGCAACAAGGAGGGGAGCAAATATAAAGCCGATAGCTGGGAGAGTATGACCCCGAGTGCACTCAGATATCCAAAGGATCTGAAGGGGGCAAGAGGACTGGTGAGTTGGGCCAGGAACCCTGCTGCCGTAGTAGCCCCGGCCATAATGATAGGAAGTCGGTTCCTGTGTACCACACGTTTTATTATCGTATCCGTTTCCTCTGGGGAAAGCATTCCTGAAAAAGTGTCGACCTCTTCATAGAAATGGCTCATTACGTGGATGGTATAGGCACTTCCGACAATAAGCAGCAACACCGGGACCAACATGGTTGCCATAGTGAAGGTGCTGTGGCTCAAGGCCATGATTCCCATGATAAGGGAAGCCGAGACAAGAAGACTCAAGAGAGGAAGTACCACCCCGGCAATTCTACGAAAAGAAAGGAATAACACAAGGATGATCAGAAATCCGACGACAGGGCCAAGGATTGCAAGATCACTTACCAGACTCTTGTTGATTTGGTTCTTGACTACAGGAAGGCCCACCAAAGAGAAAGAAAGTCCCTCTTCTGGTTGGGTGGCAAGGATATTCTGTACTTTCCTGAGCAGGGTGTTCTGATCTGTCCCTGAGAGTCCGGTGTTTGGTTGGAGGATGATCGAGGCAAGGGTTCTATCCGACGATAGTAGGGTTCCCTCGTAGATCTCCTTCCCTTGCTCTATTCTTTTCTCCATTCCCTGCAGTTCTTCAGGGGTATCTCCCTGGAAGAGTGGTACTACTTCTATACCGTCAGAACCACCTTGCAGATGGTCGATATTGGTGAGGGACCGAACTGAATCGATTCCATCCAAGGCGGAGAAAGTATCCGAGAGGTTCTTGATCACGGACAGGGCAGTGGGCGTGAGAATAGTGGTTTTGTTGGTTTGCAGGACTCCTACTACCATGGAATCCATGGAGCCAAACTGTTTTTCAATTTTCTTGTTGACGGCCACGACTGCTGCCTTTTGTGGAATGAAGGCATCGGTAGAGCTATCAACGACTAGGTTTCTTGCCATTAGCAAGGAACCTGCGGCAATGAGAATTGCCGCCAGGACAATTAAGCAATCCCCGTAAAAACGTCGTCCCATACTGTGTTTCCCCCATAGCTAAGGGTACTGGGGGAAAACCTGTGATCCAATCGCTTTCTTGGAGGATTCTTCTGCTTCTTATAGGGTATTTATGCCATCACCTATATGGGTGATTCTTCTTTTATAGGGAACCAAGCAACAGTGTCTGGAAGGGAGCTAAGGTTGCTATGAGCAGAGTGTCTGTTTGTTTGAAAGAACAATCCAAGCCCCAAAGGTAGTGGTATTCCTTTTCAGAGGGAACGGTAATGGTTGCTTCAGTAGCCGCGGCATTGGTCAAAACCAAGATACTTTCCTGCCTTGTTTCTCGTTTGAAAGCATATTGGTCGCTCTGTAGATAAAGTTGGGTATAATCACCCAAAATCAAGGCTTCATGTTCCTTTCTCAGGGCAATCAACCCATGGATATGACTTAAAAGATCTTGATTTCCTTTCTGTATCTGGGAAACCTCAAGGCTGGGCCGAAGTGGACGATCGTCATCGCCTGACTTTTTGCCTTTGATGCCCCATTCCGAGCCATAATATACCGAAGGAGTACCCTTGAAGGAAAAAAGCAGGGTGTAGATGTTGAATAGATGGTGTTTGTCCTGTAATTTGCTTGCTAATCGGTCGACATCATGGTTATCCACGAAATTATAGAGAGATAGTTCCCTATACATTCCTTCTGGGCCAAATTCCCTGTTGGCGCTGTAGGCTAGTTCAAACAGATTGTGGTCATTATGGGCAGAATAGAGTGCCTTGTGCAGTTCATAGTTGGTGACGCTATCCAGCATCTTTTTGTTTGCTCGTTCTCGGTAATCCCCATGGATGACCTCCCCGAGCAAGAAGAAATCGGGATCGTTGGATTTTACCTGTCGATGGAGTGCCTCCAAAAACCCCAGGTCGAGGGAATCGGCACAGTCCAGACGAAGGCCATCGATATGGAACTGTTCTTTCCAAAATTGGGCAACAGACAACAAATAGTCTTGCACTTCGCTGTTGGTCAAATCGAAGACTGCCAACTCTTCGCAGCCTCTCCAATTCTCATAGGTAAAGCCTTCAGTAGTGAAACAAACATTTCGATACCACTTTTTATAGGGTGACTCTTCCTTGTTCTTTTCTATATCCCTGAAAGCAAAGAATTCACGCCCGGTATGGTTGAAGACTCCGTCAAGAATGACCTTGATACCTCTCTGGTGGCAGGTATGAATGAGGTTGACCAGGGTCTGGTTATCTCCGAGTCTTGGGTCGAGGGTGTAGTAATCGGTAGTATCATACCCATGGCTGAGGCTGTCGAAAACTGGTCCCAGGTATAGTGCGTTGAACCCCATTCCCACAAGATGATCCAGCCACTGTTCTATCTTGCTGAGACGATAGGCCAGGCAATGATCCTGGTAGGGGGGAGCCCCACAGAGAGTGAGTGGATTCATGTGATAAAAGCAAGCTGTTTCGTACCAAGATGTATTCATGTCTTTCTCCTTATACCAACCGGTAGGTATATTACCGGGGTGGCCATATATTCATTGTTGCAGAAATCAATGCACGATCACGCTTTTACGAATAGATTCCATGCATGAACTGGTGAATCAACTGATTGATATCCTTTTCTTGCAAGCTTTTTCCTTCCTGGAGATTGGAAAAGGCATATTCAAAAACCATACCAAGAAAACTATGGGCAAATTGATTCTGCCTGCCGTTCATGTTTCCCAGTTGCCATGCTGCAGATTCAAAAACCTGGAGAATCATGTTCTCCAGCCGATCGAGATAGGGTTTGGTGGCAAGATAGGCCTCATCCTTACGTCCGGAATAAAAAAGATGGATAAGCAGGCAATAGAATTCGGGGTTCTTCATGGCAAGGGAACAGAATTCCTGGGCAACGGCTTGAAGGGTGTAGGGAATGTCATCCTTTCGTTCCGTGGCTTTTTCGAGTTGGGGAAAATCTACAAGAAGGTAAGAGTCAAACAGGGCACGGAGCAAGCCTTCCTTGTTTTTGAAATAATGATACAGAGTTGGTTTCCCGACTCCTACTTTGTCTGCTATTTCCTGTACACCGACAGAGCTGTATCCTTTTTCCGAAAAAAGATTCAAGGCTGTCTGAAGTAGGGCTTCGCGATTGTTTTCCATAGCTTTACTGTATACCGTTCGGTATATTATGTCAATCAATCTTCCTTCCAATTTTTGCAATGAACTTTACAACCATCGCCCAAAGATGGATGATAAGGCATAAGAGGCAAAAACGATGAGTGAACCAGGACTGTACACCAAAATCGTGGCCACCGTAGGGCCAGCATCCAATACCTATGAAATTATCAGGACCTTGATTATCGAAGGAGTTCGGATCATACGTTTGAACTTTAGCCATGGATCGTATGATGAGCAACAGGCTCGCCACGATATGGCCAGGAAAGCTTCGGCAGCCTTGGCAATTCCTCTTGCCATAGTACAGGATCTGCAAGGACCCAAGATACGGGTAGGCTCGCTCGCTGAACCTTCGTTTGAAATCAAGGGAGGCGATAAGCTTACCATTACCACCGAACAGTGCATGGGTACCAAGGATAGAATCAGCATTGATTATCCCTATTTGCATGAGGAAGTGAGCAAGGGATCCCAAATCCGTATAGATGATGGCTTGATTTCCCTTACGGTCGATTCTGTCGTGGGCAAGGATATACTTTGTACGATTGCAGAGGATGGTACCTTGTTTCCTCGCAAGGGTGTGAATCTTCCGGGAATTCCCTTGCATCATCTCAGTTCCTTTACTGAAAAGGATAAAAAGGATCTTGCCTTTGCCTTTGCTAATAAACTTGATTATGTTGCCCTGTCTTTTGTGCGTAGTTCCAAGGACATCATTGCGCTCAAGGCGTATATGCAAAAGACTTTTGGACGGGTAATTCCCATTATTGCGAAGATTGAGAAACCCGAGGCGGTAGCGGATATCGACGCTATCATCGAGCATTCGAGTGCAATCATGGTTGCCCGTGGTGATTTGGGCGTCGAGGCTTTGCCAGAGGAAGTGCCTTTGTTCCAGAAATCCATAATTCGTAAATGTCTTGCTGCCGGGGTACCTGTGATAACCGCGACCCAGATGCTTGATTCAATGATGCATAATCCCCGACCTACCAGGGCAGAGACCAATGATGTTGCCAATGCCGTATTGGATGGGACCAGTGCAGTTATGCTTTCTGGTGAAACAGCGGCAGGGGAATATCCTATCCAAGCCGTGAAAACCATGAAACGCATAGCTGCCTTGACGGAACGAAGCGATGAGTTCAAACGACTTGTCCTCAATCAGATTCATGATTTGGAGCATGGTAAACTGGAAAAGAAGCAAACTAAGACAGAAGCTGTCGGAATTGCGACCAGGGAGCTTGCCTTGGCCATCCAGGCCTCTTTTATTGCTTGTTTTACTCATTCAGGCAGCACGGCCCGCTTGATAGCGAAATTCAGGCCAAGTGTTCCGATCCTGGCCTTTTCCCCGAAAATCGAGACGGTCCAGCGATTGTCTCTTTCCTGGGGCGTGAATCCCATACTGATTCAGGATTTGTCTTCAGTGGATCAGTTGCTTGACTATGCCCCTCATTACCTGCAGGAAAAGGGTTTTGTTTCCAAAGGGGAGACTGTTGTGATTACCGCCGGGGTTCCCGTGGGGAGTTCTGGAAGGACTAATATGATCAAGGTTGTGGAGATAGAATAGGGTTCCTTGGACTTGTTCTCAAACTTCCCTGTGAACTTCCAAAAAGATGCTGTCCTTGATTGAACGGATTGCAAAATCCTCGTTTTCCTTGATTCTCAAGGTATCCAGGGGGACCATTTTTTGTGTTCCTTCTGCATATCTCTGGATTTCAATCTCTCCTTTGACAACAACGATTACCGTATCGGAACCTTTATGGAAAGAGAATTCCCTGAAACTTCCCAAAGCCATCAGTACTTTCTTTGTATAGGTTTTTGGCCCCTCGCTAGTTTCCGTTGAGTCGATTATTGTATATTCCCCCCACAGGAGTTCTTCGTGGCGAGGGCTGGTGCTTATGGTATCGACATATTTCTTGAGAACCGGGCTTTTTGAAGGTGAAGTGACGAGAATACCGTCAGGGCTGGCAGCGATTACCAAATCATCCGTTCCCAGGGCTATGATGGGAATGTCAAGTTCATTGATGATAAAGGTACTTCCCGAAGGTTCCGCTATCAATCCCTTGCCCCGACAACCGGGACCCAATTCTGTTGCAAGGATATCCCAGGTTCCGAGGTCTTTCCATTTTCCCTTGTAGGGAACCATTGCTATGGAGGTTGCGTTTTCTACGATCTCATAGTCAAAGCTGATTTTTTTCAGCAACGAATAGGTCTCGTATAGCTGACTATACGTCGTTGCCTTGGTATGCTTGGCGAGAATATTCATCAGGTATCCCAGTTGAAAGGCGAATACACCACCGTTCCAACAGGCTCCTTCGCAAATAAGTGCCTCTGCTTTTGTTTTTTCGGGTTTCTCGACAAATCCCTTGACTGATTGATTGCCGTTGATCTTTTTCCCGGGTACAATGTACCCATATTTTTCAGAGGGATGGTCGGGTTCGATACCCATCAGGACCAGATCGGAAAAACCCTGTTTTATCAGTTTTTCCATTTTCCCGAGAGTCTTGAAATATTCCAGATCGGCATAAACGTCGACGGGGAGGACTATCACGACCTCATCCAGGGGAATCTGTTTTTCCCAGGATAGATAGGCCGAGGAGAGGGCAATCGCCGGAAAGGTATCCCTTCGTTCAGGTTCCAGGACAATGGTTATTGAGTTCCCAAGTTGATTCCTGAGAGAATCATGCTGGGCTTTGCCTGCGGCAACGGTAACCTTGTCCCCAAGGCCTGCTTCTTGGATCTGGCGGTATACCCGTTGAACCATGGATTCTGGTTTTCCATCAGTTCCCTGTAAAATGGGCAGGAATTGTTTGGAACGAGCTTCATTGGAAAGTGGCCATAACCGTTTGCCTGAACCGCCTGACAATAAAATGATATGCATACGCTGATCTACCTTTTTAGTGGATTGGTACCCCTATAGTATCGTATGGAATGTGGAATATCACAACAGGAAAGGAAATAAGTCGTACAGGTAAAAGCTTCTACCGTCCTGCAGGTATTCCATGCTATGATTCAACAAGATATGAAGTATGTAATTTTTACCTTTGCCCTTGTTCTCGGAGTTCCTGTCATTGCCGGGGCGACAGCCTTTTCAAAGCTACTCAAGAGACTAGCTTTTTCCGTTATGATTGTCTCTTTTCTTTTTGGGTCGAAATTCAGCATAAATATCATGTCCATGGAATTCTATAGGGGACCTGTCAGGGGTTTCGAAGTGACTTTTGCAGACCTCATTGCCATGGGACTCGCCCTTGGTATGCTACTGAGAACGGGAAGCAAGATTGTCTGGCGTCCGAGGTTCTTTTTCCCTCTGTTTGCATTTTTTATATTTGCAATAGTAAATGTTCAGAAATCCATGTACCAGATCTACGGATGGTTTGCTATCTGGCAGTTGTTCAGGATGGGATTCATGTATTGGTGCGTAATAAACTTCTTTGCAACGGAAGACTATGATCATGATTCCATCCTAGCCTTGATGCAGGGCTATATAGCTTCTGGATGGATTCTCGGGGCGATATCCTTTAAACAGAAATATCTTGATGGTATATATCGGACAAATGCGTTTTTCGATCATTCCAACACGGTCCCTTCCTTTGCCCTCATCATTTTGTGTGTTCTGCTGACGTGGGTTATTTTCGATGGCAAACTTTCCAAAATCCAGTTTATCCTGGGATTTTTTGCCTCTCTTGGGCTTGTCTTTGCCATCCTCTCCACCGGTTCGAGAACTGGAATGGTTACGGCAGCAGGAGCGATGGTATGTGCCATAATCATTGCACGCCATAAGGCAAAAATGACGGGTCATATGCGTTTTGCCATCATTTTCCTTATTTGCTGTATGGTCCTCGGTGGTTTGATGGTCATGGATACGGTCATCGACCGTTTTCTCAATGCCCCGGAATCGAGCGAAGAAGCTCGCGATGAATTCAAGATAGCTGCTGTCATGATGGCGGATGACTTCAAGATTGGTGTGGGTTTGAATCAGTATTCCCAGGTGCTTACCGATGTGAAAAAATACCGGGAAAACTTCCAGGTAATGAGGAATGAGGAACAGGGAGGTGTCGCCCATCATATATATTTGCTTACCGCGGCGGAAATGGGATACGGCGGTATGTACGCCTTCGTTGCTATTGCTGTATTATTTGGATTGTCGATGGTATTTTATGGCCTTTCTTGGAAAAGTCTGGAGCAACGCTTGCTGTTGGCCCTGGCAGTAGGGTTCTTTATTCTGTTTTTGATAGGGTTCTATGAATGGGTAATTCGGCAGTCTACGGTCTTATACCAGCTTGTTGTTGCTGTAGGGTTTGGTCAATCGCTTATCTACAGCATTAAAATACAGAAAAAGAAAAACCTGCTTAGCCTTGGGGGAGACGAACAATGACACAAATGTCCCGGACCAGACAAGTTACGATCAATGCCGCCACCAACTATATCAGGTTCTTTTTTTCCATGGTGGTCTCTTTTTGGCTCATTCCCTTTATTATCAGGAATCTGGGCCAGGATATGTATGGGCTCTGGACTCTATCCTTTTCCCTGATCGGGTTTTTCTCCCTCCTTGATTTCGGGTTTGGGCTCGGTGTCGTCAAATGGACAGGGGAAACAAAGATTTCGGGTGAAGTTGAGTACCGAAACCATATGCTCAGTACGGTTTTCTTTGTCTATGTTTTTGTCGCGATAGTCGGAATGATTCTTTTGGGAGGCTTTTCCTTTTTCTATGCAAAGGTTTTCTCGATACCGGAACCGTTTCAGGGGATCGCTGTGACTGTCCTGCTGATCCTTGGTTTACGGTCTCTCCTCATCCAGATTCCCCTGAGCCTTTTCAAGGGAATCTTGTTCGGGGAACAACGGATTTATCAGATAAACATTATCCAGACCATAGGTACCTTGCTCTATGCCTCTTCCGCCTATGTGGTGCTCAGTCAAGGGAAGGGAGTCGTTTGGCTGGCAATCGTAAATTGTGTTTCCTTCCTGTTGGAAAATATTTTATATTTCCTCTTGGCCTATAAAAAAGTTGCCAACCTTTCGATTTCCCCCAAAAAAGTACAGAAAGAATATCTTCGTGAGGCAGTATCCTTCAGTTTTTACTCCTTTCTGACAACCATTGCCGGCTTGGTTTTATTCCAGACAGATGTCATCATTATCCAGATAACCTTGAATCTGACCTTGGTTGGTCTCTACTCCATTGCCATCAAGATTTCCGAATATGCCTTTCTTTTGACAAAGCAACTGGTAAATGTCCTTACTCCGTTGATTTCCGAACTCAAGGAAAAGAAAGAATATGATTCCATACGATTCTTGCTGCTTGACCTCTCCAAATACATCATGGCAACCGGGGTAATTCTTACTGCGACCATCTATGTCTTTGGACAAGAGCTCCTTGTCTTCTGGGTCGGATCAGAGTTCACGGGAGCAACCGTTCCCCTTTTGTTGCTGATGACTTCTTTCATGATTTCCATACCTGAATTGATAGCCTCAAATGTATTGACGATGACCGGAAACCAGAAGTTTACCGCCAAGGTATCAGTGTTTTCCATTATCGTGAATGTTGGATCAAGTCTTCTGCTCGTAAGGCCTCTCGGGCTTGTCGGCATAGCGTTGGGGACGCTTATTTCCAGTTTTGTGAACAATGTTATCCTCACCTTATCAAAAGTGGCGAAAGAGTATGAATTTCCTGCCTATTGGTATTTGTCGAAAGTGTTTTTACCTGCCTGTCTTCCAGGCCTTGCCCTGGTAGGTATCGGTTTTACCATAAAATATTTCTATTCAGTCAGTTCTGTGTGGGATATGATAATAAAGGCTATACCCGGTGGTCTTGCCTATGTTGTCATTTTCTGGGAGTTCTTTACTGATAAAAAAATGAAGAAGACAATTATCGGAAAAATCGCAAGGAAAGCGCATTCAAAGGAGATTTGATATATGGCTGAGGAAACAGCTTTGAAACAAGAAGAGTTCAAGTTACCGCTTGAGCTAAAAACGGTTCTCAAGACTCTCCGCCAGAAATGGGTATGGCTTGTCCTTATCTGTGTTTTTGCCTTGCTCTTGGGTGTGCTTTCAGCTCTGCTGTTGGGTACCCAGAAGTATGAATCCACCACGGTATTGTTTTATCAGCCAATTGAATCCTATGTCCCCGATACCTTCAAGATTTTCCAGAGTGTAGGGGAAGGTACTGAACTTTCCTATGAACAGGGAGCAGGGTTGGTCAAGCAGGCCACTTCCGATACTTCTCTTTGGAACAAGGTAAATATGGTCAAGACCCTTCCCAATCTGGAAGAGCTTCGGCGAGAGTTGTCGATAACCAGGACCCTCGACCAGATTGGCGCTTCGATCAGTGTCGATGTAGCCAGGGATACCAATTTGATGTTCATTTCGGCAACCAGCGAGGACCCCCAGGAAGCTGCTCTGCTGGCAAATACAATTCGGGAAATATTTCTTTCCAATAACAATAGCCTGATCAGTAGTGAAATCCAGGATCGCCTGGTGACTCTCAAAATGCAATTTGAATCGGCTACCAAGGAATTGGCAACTGCAAAGTCAGATTTCAATGATTTTATTGAATTGCATAATATCAGGGATATCGCAACAGAAGCCCCTAAATATGCCGGGGAACTGGTGGACTTGGAGCTTTCCCTGGATAAGAACAAACAGCAAGTTGAAATCTATCGGCAAAGAGTTGAGAAAATCCAGGATGCCATCCAAAGCGCCAATATGAGCGATCTTGAAGAGCAAAAACGCAAGGCTGAAGCAGGGGCTGGGGGACTTACCTCCGATGAGGCAAATAACAAGATTCAACAGATTGCGCAGAAAATCAATGAGATACAGGCAAGTAGTACAAATCCCATTGAGGAAGCACGGTTGAATACCCTCTATGGGATTGCAGAAAATGAATATGTCCGTGGAATGATTACTCGTTCAGAATATGAGGCAGCAAAGTTCAACTATGATTTCTTTGTTGCAAACCATACCTATTCTGCGGAAATTGAAGCACTCAAGGCCGAGACTGAAAAAGTCAGGTCCATGACAATCGTAGGGGGTGGGGATAGCGTTGCTTCCTCTGAGTATTTGAAACTTGTCAGGGTCATGTTGTTGGATAATCAACTTGAACTCATCAAGTTGGAAATGGAATATGAAGTTGACCAGAAACGGTATGACTACTTGAGCAAGAACTATATAAACCTTCCTGAAATAAACCAAAATTATATTGTACTTACCGGAAGGGTTGCCTCACTGGAGGCAGAGACCCGAGGACTGGAAAAAGTACTCACTCAGTTCAATATAGTTGCAGAGGAAGACCACTCTGATTTCTATGTCATCTCCGATGCCGAGGTACCCTTGCTTCCTCAGGATTCCAATAGGAAGCTTATTGCATTAGCCGTTTCCTTCCTTGTTTTCTTGCTTGGTTTCACTATTTTGCTTATAACCGTAGTAATCGACCAACGGATAAAGTCGGCTGGGGATGCAAGGCAGAAACTTTCCAGAGTGATACTTGCCACCTTTCCCTTCGTAAGGAATACAAAATTGTTGCTTCCTGGAAAAGACAGGGAAGCCGAACATATTGAACGGTATAGGATTCTAGCCAGGCCCTTACGGATGAAATATCCGAAGCCAGGGGCAACGTTCCTTATTACCAGTACCGCGGACAAGGAAGGAAAAACCACCCTTGCGATTAACCTTGCTACGGTATTCGGTCGTCAGGATGAGCATGTGTTGTTGATTGATGCCCAGATACGCAAGACTGACAGTGGTTCTCCCTTGAAACCCTATAGGCTGACAGAAGAAATGGAAACGGAACCGGCAACAAAAGGATTGGGGTTGGGGGAATATCTTTCTTTCAAAGTTACTGACTGGGAAGATATCATTACCCAGACAACTCTTTCCGGGGTCGATATGATCATCAGGGAAGGGGATGCTGTCATCCCTGACCTGTTGCAGTCTTCCAGAATGAAAGAACTTATTGAGGAGTTGAAACAAAGGTATTCGATCATCATAATCGAAGGTTCTCCTGTGGGAGCTACCGTTGATTCCGAGATCCTTGCCAATTATGCTGATACGGTTCTCTATGTGACAGCCTGTGATATGTTGAAACCAAGTCAGATTTGCCAGTCGCTTGCTCGTCTGAAGAACACCCAGGTACCTTGTGAGGGGATTGTTCTTACGAAAGTGATGCCTGTGTATCTAGATTGATTCTAAGGGGAAATACCACATGACAAGAGAGGAAATTGACGTTATTTGTTATCGCATCCTGCTTTCCATCGGGGATTCCCTGGATCTGCGGAAAATGCTCGGGAAAAGCTTTACCATGTATATGAAGGAACTTCATTGTACGAAGGGTGCCGTAATTCTGATAAACAAGAAAGAATCTCAAGTATCTCCCTTGACAATAGCATATTCAATTCCCCGGAATATTGAGAAAAACGGTTCTTTTATGGAACTTATGCAGAATCTACTGCACTATACCATTGCTGATGATACTGCCACCCTTTCCATTCCAGGCGATAGCGGTACGTATCATCTGATGAGTCTCTCCAATGTTGGCATCCTTATTCTCTATACCCGGGATCAACCTCTTGAAAAAAACATCCTAGAAGCTCTTCGACCAATCAATCAGAAGTTGGGAACAGCCTGTGAGGCTTGCCTGCAGAACACGGAACTCCAGAAAAGCAACCAGAAGTTCATGGAGATGGCAAACATGCTTCCCGGGTTGATCATTGAACTGGACGAGAATTACAAGGTAACCTTCTTCAATCAAAGAACTCAGGAAATTTTCAAGCAAATTGATTCTGATGGTTTTCTTCCCCAGAATATATTTGATTTTTTCCCCTCGACGGAAATTGAGCATATCAGGAAGCTTCTCAAACGGGTAGAGGCTGGTGAAACCATGACTTCCGATGATGTCTGGATGAAGAACAGCAGGGACCAGTTCTTCATGGTAAACCTGATAATTTCCCCTATCAGCTATTATGGTAACATCACGGGTTTCAGGGGCATCGCCGTAGATATTTCTAGAAGGGTCAAACTCGAGCAAGACTTGAAACTGAGGGATACCTTGCTCAATTCCCTTGCCCTTTCGACACAGGAATTACTCAAATCTAGCGAATTCAAACAGGCAATCGACCATTCCTTTGAACTGTTCGGGAATGCAACTGAGGTAAGTTGCATCTGTTGCTATACAAATGTCTTTGACCAAGAAAATAAAATAAAATATGTCAACAATCATTCCATATGGGTTTCAAAAAACTATAAAGCTATGATTGATTTCTCTGGTTCCCTTGCAATCCCTGGCGATACTATCAGGGAGTTTCTTGAAGATCTTGGGAAAAAGATTCCTTGCAACGTAATCGTACGTACCCTTGATCCTGGCATTACCCGGACTTTATTGGAAAAGGAACAAATCAAATCGATTTTGATATTGCCTCTTTTCGTCAAGAATTCATTTTTTGGATTTCTTTCCATCAGTGACTGTATCAATGAACGGATATGGTCGGATGTAGAGATGGATATGTACAATTTGTTTGCCATTTCCATCTCTGAGGCTCTTGAAAGACATCAGGCCGAGACTGAGCTACAGTTATTGTACAAGGACATCATGGATGATCTCGATACCGCCCAGTCAATCCAGAATTATATCCTTCCCCCTTGGTTCAAGCTTCATGAAAACCTGTTGTTCTCTTCAAATTATCAACCCTGGACAAAAATTGGCGGGGATCTTTTTGATTGCATTAAGCTGAAAGATAACCGATATGTAATTTATATTGCCGATATTTCCGGTCATGGAGTGCAGGCTGCGCTGACGATGACTGCCGTAAAATCAATTTTCAACATGGTTATCCGAAGCGATCAGGATAGTAATTCACCTTCTGCCGTAGTTACCCAGTTGAATGGTATTTTGAGTAAACGTCTGTTCAATGACAACTACATGACCATGTGCTATTGTTTGGTGGATCTCAATGAAATGACCCTTACCAGTTTGAATGCCGGGCATCCTCCCCTCATGGTGATCAACCAGAAAACTTCATTGATAACCCTGCTTGATGAAAAAGGTGATATTCCCCTTGGTTGGATGGCAGATCATGTCTATGATGAATCCTCGGTGCAGGTCCTGCCTTTCTCGTATGATGATACGGTCTGCCTCCTTACCGACGGGGTGTTTGAATGTTTTAATGCAAAGAATGAACAATTGGGATTTTCCAGATTCAAGGAAATCCTCAAACAAGAAAATCATGGTTCCAATTGCATCATGGTTCCCCATGACTGTTACCGTACCATCGACGAAGAAGGCTTTACCACTAAAAATGATGATTTTACCTTTGTATCCTTCCAGGCGTTGCCTCAATTTGAAAATCCAAAGCGATTTTATTATGAACTTCTTTCAAACCTACATGCGGTCGATGAGGCTTCTGCCGCCTGCGAATCGTTTGTTTTGCAAACAGGGGGAAGTGATCTGCAGGCTTTCAAGTGCAGGTTGATTGCAAGTGAATTCTTGAGCAATATTGTCCAGCATGGATTGGAAGGTAAATCAAACGAAGTCATTTGCCTTGAAGTTGAATATGGTCAGGATATATCCCTCACCTTTAGGGACAATGCCGATGAATGGCCCCTTCCTCCACAAGAAGATTCCATGGACACTTTTTTCGATCTGCTCAACAATGATTCCAATACCCATGGAAGGGGAATGCAGATAATTCATTCCTATACCAAGGAAGCAATACGAAGGCGTTCCCATACCATCAACGAAACACGATTTGTACTGAAGGATGAGTAGTATCGGGTAGGTATCAGTCTCTTGATTGCATTGCCTTTGCAAGCAGGGCTTCTAGTTCCTGTATATAGCGGTCGAAGGAGAATTGAGAAATTGCAGTTGCTTGTCCAGCCTTGGCAAGGTTGGTAAACAATACAGGATCCTGGAGTATCCTCTTTATTTGATCTGCAAGGGTTTTTTCGTTGCCAGGAAGAAAGGTGAGGGCATTCTGTCCATCGAGAAGAAATTCTCCTTGGCCCCCGTTTGCTGTGCTTATGACAGGGAGTCCGCTTGCCATTGCTTCAAGGTGTGTAAGCCCAAACGGTTCTTCCCAGATTGAAGGGAATATAAAGAGATCATGATCAGTGTAGACCGAGGACATCTTCTCGTGGGGGACCAAGCCCTTGAACTCCACATTGAGCTGATGCTTTTTAACTATTTCCTCCAGCTGTTTTGTATAATCGGGTGGACCCTTTCCGACAATTGTGAGCGATATGGGTGGTACGGTCTTGTCTGAATGGAGGATTGCAAGAGCTGAAATCAACGTGTGGACTCCCTTATATTCATGCAGTTGCCCTGCATAGAGAAGTTTTATCGGTTTGTGCAGGGAAGCTTCACTCTTTGGAGGGAATTGTTCTAGGGGAATTCCTTGGTAGATAACCTGTGAATTGGCAATTGAAACCCCTTTGGATAGGAGATTTCGTTTCACCACCTTGCTGATACAGGTTGTATTCTTGAACTGCAGCCCTTTCAGGGTTATTTCTGGATTGATGAAGGTGTCGAGAAACCAATGGGCAAAGGCTTTGGGGGATAGTGCAAAGCGGTGCTCCAGAAAACTGGTGATGTTTTCGTCGTTGAACGTATAGACTACGGGAATTCTTGAGTTCTCCGCTTCCCTTGCCGCCGAGGGCGTAAGCCGAAGCAGGCTCCAGATAAAAATGACTTCTGGTTTGATTTCCTTGATGCATCGCTTAGTAATCATGCTATTGTAACTCTCTGCACGTATCCTATCTTTCCGCTGGTAACCAGCTATCTGGTCAAAGGGTTGGAAAAGATGAAGGTCCCTGTGGATGTTGCCTTCTGAAAGATGACTTGCATGGTCTGAGGTCAAAATATGCACCTCGTGGTTGCGTTTTTTCAGATATTCTACCACTTGACCGCATAGGATCTCATATCCGCCAAGGACATACGGTGGGTATAGATTCGAGATTACCAAAATCTTCATGTTATTATTGTAATCTATGTTATGATAATTACAATACGTATTGCCATCAGGTTTTGGGGCTATGCAAAACTAATTATGAAGAGAGGAATATATGGAACCTCGCAACCAGAAATTCCCTGTTCTCCGATTGAAAGGAGAGTTGGCTCCTTGGCCTCTTGATGAGGATTTTAGAAGGGATTGGTCAGAATTACTTTTTAGCTTACCCTATAAAACTCCTTTTTGCAGGTTGGAATGGATTGAAACAGGTATTTCTGTTTATGGGGAAAACATCCAGATGGTTCCCTGCCGATTCTATGACCCTGCAGGAGTTCTCCAGGCAATCGGGCTATTCAGTAAATTGGATGAGCCCGGAAGATTCCTGCCTCATACTGTCATTCGGACAATTGAGTACAATTCCCAGCGTATTTTTCCCCTTCTTGCCAAAAATGTCTCCATAATGGCTGAGGCCTTGAGAACCTTCAGGAATTCTTTTGATTTTCATGTGGATTATTATGATTTCTACAAGCTCGACCCCATGGGTAAGGACTTGGAAGAATTGGCAATGGATTTGGACAGCATGAAACTCACCTATGAACTTGAGGTTTTCAATGAACAACCCCAATTCAACCTGGACCTTACCTGGGATGATTATCTTACGGGAAGAACCCAGGGGCATAGAAAGAAAATTCGTCGCTATACCCGCTTGTTGCAGGAACAGTATCCCGATTACCAATTTACGCGACTGAGAACCCCAGAGGAATTTGAAGCGTATGGACTGGAGAAGGTGTTGGATACGATACTGGATCTTTATAATAGAAGCTGGCAATCCGAATATCTAACCGAACATGGTAATCTTGCATCAAAAATGAGCGATTTCTATTGCCGTATTGCCAGAACCTTTGCCCCTCTTGGGTTGCTTGATATCTGTTTGTTGGAGGCTGACAATACTCTATTGGCCTATGAGTTGAACCTAGTTGAGGAGGGGAGTATATTCATGCTTTTCGGAACTTACAACCAAGAGTATTCCCAATGGTCCCCGGGCAATGCCATTCTTTCCGAGATTATCCAGGATAGTATCAAGCGTGGGTATAGTCTGCTGGAGTTCGGAGGAGAGTATCTGGAATATAAAAAACTCTGGACTAAACAGTCCACAAATTCCTATCATCTCAGGCTCTATGGGAATACCTTGCATTCGAAGGTCAAATGCCTGCTTAAAAAAAAGAAATGATGGAAAAGAAAAAAAAAGGTCTACTTGCGACTTTCGAAAAACTGGCAAGGCATCTTCATATCGGTAAGGGTGTGTTTGAATATTCCCTGACAAGTCTTCTGAAGGTTCCTGTGCAACCTGACGAGGCTTTTTCCCCTGCTGGATATTCAGTCGTACCTGGTACGATCGAGAATTTGGATGGAATGGCAAGATGCCGGAAAATGGAGGACGAGGAAGAAGGGAAGAAACTCTTTACCAGCCGATTCTTGAAAAATAGTCTGTGTTATCTGCTCCTTGATCCAAACAAGGACATTGTAGGCTATGCCTGGGTAACGACTGCCATGAATCTGTATGAAGATAATGATAGGTATTCTCTTTTCTGTTCTCCTATACAAGCCTATATCTTCGATACTTTTTTGAAAAGCGAGGTACGGGGAAAACAACTCTATGGATTTTTGATCGGCAGGATCCAGCAGTTTCTCTCTGCAAAGGGTCGAACCGATTTTTTTGTACTGGTTGATAATGCAAATACAATCAGCCTGCGTGCCCATGGTAAATTGGGGGCGAAGGAGTTGGAGACCTATCGGTATTGTTGTTTGTTTGGTTTGACTTTCCATTCTTTGCAGGGACAACAAAAAACAAGGCGAAGACTTGGTCTCTTGCAAGGGCATGGAATTATTGAGTCATTTGCAATGGCTGCACCGGATTTGCATACTTTTTCCATTTCTGTACAGGCTTTGGACTCTGAAGAGGCCTGGGAGCTTCCTCAGGCCAGCGTTTCCCAGCTGGAAGAGACGATTGGGGATTCGCTTTCCCCTTTCCATCTGTTTTCTGTTGCCCATAATTGGTGGAAGACAGCTGTACAAGATCAATGTCGACTATTCCTGCTTGGCATCTACAAGGGTCACGATCGAAAACTTGTTGGGTATGGAATATTTCGATTGTATGCAAACAAGGAGAGATTCGGTCATCCCAAGGAATTGATTGCCTTCGACGATCTGTATTTCATGGAGAATTGTTTTTTTATCCATGTTCCTGATCTCTTACCCTATACCATCCAGAAATTACTGTCAAAACGCAATTTCCGCAAGGAAATACGAAAAGTTACCGATGCCGATATCCTTTCTTGGCATCGGATTCCACCAAGAGACCTGGTTCCCCAACTTCCCAAAGCAATATCCCGGTGGGCGGTCAAGGTGGAAGCCGAGTACCCGATACTGGAAATCAATGATAACCAATCATTCCGGGACAGCGGGATTGTTACGCACGTCATGCATGATATCACTAAGCAACAAAAACGGATGGTCAAGGCTTTTGGGATCATCCCTGAGTTATGCCCTTTCGAACTTGGCCTTCTTGATGAGCTTTCCTATGCCGACAGGGAAGAGCAGTTTTTGCAGTTGATGCGAAAAACTTGGCAATATGAATGGATGAAGGAAAGTCCGTTGGTCGATACTGATGTGTATGAATCAAGATTAAGAAACTATAGTCGCATATGGTCAGCTTCCAATTTCCCTGTATTGTATTTCCTTGACCTTGGCGAAAAGCACATCGCCTTCTTGTATGCGTTGCGGTCCAAGACTCGTTGCTGGTGCCTCTTGATAGGATATGATCCTGATTTCAAGACCTATAGTCCAGGGAAGACAATATTTCTTGGTATGTTGCATGATATGAGCAATCGAGGGGTAACCCAGTTCCATCTTGGAGGAAATGTTGTTGGATGGAAAGAGGATTGGCAATCCTATTGTGCACAGATTTATCGGGTGGAGTATTATCTCAATGCATTCTTTGTGTTGCCAAAAGTACTGAAGGCCCTGCTAAAAAGAGGTTGATTCTCCTAGGGAGGCATTATTCAGTACCCCATAGAGGCAGATATTCCAGACCATGGTTTCCCATACCGAAAATTCGTTGTTGTTCACCAGGGACCAGCCATCAGTCCATCGTCTCTGCAGGGGAAGTTCGTCCCATGCGGGGAACAAGGTATTCGATACAACCTGCTGATAAGCCGCTCCACTGCGTTCCTCTGAGGGGCCATATATCAAGATTCCCGGAACATTTCCGAGTCCCAGGTCATGCTTGGTATGCCAGGAGTCAAGTTGAAGCGGACTCTGGACCTGATCTGATCCCAGCCCTGTCACGAAACTCTTCCCCAGTGGATTGAGACCGAGATCATAGTCTCCATATTGGCACAGGATGTCAAATAGCTTTTGCTTTAGTGCAGGGTCTGTTTCCAGCCTATAAGCAAAGGCATAGACGTCTGCATATCTTCCCTGGGCGGTTGCAGAACCCCATCCATAGGTTTTCGTGGCTCCTTGGGGATAGAGGGCTTTCTCCATGTCAAATCCCATGTATCCACCTGTCTTGGCCTGGTTTAGGACAATTGCTTGCAGTTTTTGTGCAAGAATTGGGTCAAAGGGATCGGAAGAGAGAAGAAAACTGCTGAAATGTACCGTCTGGATTTGGGCGTATCCATTACCTGGTCGGTATTGTACAGGCCACTGCCCATCCTCCAGTAGCAGTCTGGTTGCCAGTTTTTCAAACAAGGTCTGTAGTTTTTCCTGCAGGGTTTTCGACTGAGGCTCGAAGAAGGGAAGAGCCAGGGATAATTGCAGTGAAGCATAGAGTACATCGGCGGTCTCTGAGGTTTCTGTGTATAATAACCCTTCGTCAGTAATGGTGTTGTCGATATAATTCCAGGCAAGCATTGCCCGGTCGAAGAGTTCCTGGGCCCTGGTTTCCCATCCAGGGAAGGAGGTCAGCAACCTGGCCGCCTGTGCCATCATGCCTGCTCCATAGGCTGTGATCTCGTTGGATACGGCCCAGGTTCCATAGACAAGGGAATCGGAAGCTGCATTGGTTTTTCCATATTCGGGGTGACCGCTCGTTTCGGTACCGGCCATGATTCCCCCCCTCTGATGGTCCCGTTCATCAAGTATCTGGAGGTTTTCCCAGATTTTTAGGCCCCAAAGGGCTTCATCGAGAAAATCCGGCAACCCATTTCCCGATTCCGGCAGATTATACTGTCCATCGATAAAATGGTCGGGGAAGGCTTCGTAGTAACCAAGCATAAGAATTGGGACGATCGTATGGTACGGGCGTCGATCGAAGTCTCCTGCGTCGTGGTATCCTCCGGATATCGGAATCATCGGGGTCCTTGGATCAACCTCGATTTTTCCGGAAGCGGACCAAGGGCTGCGGGTAAGGCCAACTTCTGTATGGCAAGCTTCCCGGGTAAATTCCGTGTAGGGGGATTCCAGGGCAATGCCACAGCGTTGGTGGTACAATCCTCTTGTATAGGTGTAGGCAATCCTTTCCACCGCTGCATAGGAAATCTCAAAAGGGTAGGAAATTCCACAACCTTCAAGCTGGATTACATAGGGGCCACCGGGAGGAACCGCTGATAGGTCAAGTCTATATACATATTCACCGGAGCTTACCAATCCTTTGGCTACCTGGGTATCGTCTCCCCTGAACTCGGCTTTCCCTGTATAGATTACTTTCAGGCTCTCCTTGTCGAGCACCCTGTATTCAGGGTCAGAGGAAAACAGCAAAGACCCTCCATTTCCCAGGTATACCCCAAGATTCGCATAGCGTATGCCGCTTTGGGGATGGTAACCTTCCTGATTTACCTTTATCGATTCACAGAAGATGGTCTTGTCATCGAAGGTAAAGGAAGTCGAGCCAAAAGGGCCCGAAACCGAATACACCTTGTTGTTTTGCAAGGGAGCCTCGAGGACAAGATACACTGAATATCGGGTTTCGATAGGGTAGGAACCCTTTGTCGTCTTGGGAAGTTCATCGACGCTTTCCTCTTGTATATAGAGTTTGTCCGGATGGATTGCATTGACTACCCAGTCTGAATTTTTCGTCTGCAAGGGGTTCGTTGCCAAGGTATTTGGCTTAAAGGAGTCGGTAAAAGAAACAACCAATACATTAGGTGCAGCGGTATGGACTGTGAGCGTAGGTTGTTCTACTTTTGCGCCGTTGCAGGAAAACAGCACCAGTGACAGACAGATCCAAAGAAGAATCAGTTTTCTCTGTTGTTTTATGATGATACCCACCTTTTCCATGCTTTACTATAAAACGGGTAAGTCCCCGATGCAATGGACAACTATGTGCCGGGGGATGATTATTTCCACAAAACTTGGTATATGTATGGTATAAATATGTATATAAGACACTTGTCTCGGAGGATTACCCATGATTGTAAAGAAGGAAAACGAAACCACTGTCATAGAAGTGGAGTCTGCAACCCTGACCGCAGCCAATTCCAAGGAATTCAAGGCTGCCATTGAACCCTATCTTGACACTGAGATGAATATTGTCATCAACCTATCCAATGTAACCTTTCTTGACAGTTCAGGGCTTGGTATTTTTCTTTTCTGCCTAAAAAAATTGAACCAGAAGGGTGGTGATGTAAAATTGTGCAACGTAACCAAACCTGTTCGGGTTCTGTTTGAATTGGTTCGCCTGCACCAGATCATTGAGGTGTTCAACACCGAGGAAGAAGCCCTGGCCTCATTTACCCAGAAATAACAAAAGGAAGCAAAGATGCCACAGGAAATGAAGAAGAAACGATCCCTGAGCCTTTGTATTTTCATAGATGCACTTGGCTGGGAGATACTCAAGAGTCATTCGTTCCTTGATGATGAACTCATCCATAAACAGCCTCTGACGACCATCTTTGGATATAGTGCCACCTGTGATCCTACTATTCTCACAGGCTTGCTTCCTCGTTCCCATGGCCATTTTTCTTTTTATGCCTATGATCCTGTGCATTCTCCTTTCAAGGGTTCTCCTTTTATCCAGATGATGCGTCTTGTTCCCAAGGCACTGTCAAGTAGGAACAGGGTTCGTTCCGTTGCCGGGAAGATAATCAAAAGACGGCTTAAGTACACTGGGTATTTCAATATCTATAATATGCCTTTCCGTCTGTTGCACTATTTTGACTATACAGAGAAAAAGGATTTGTATCAGAAAGGCGGAATAAACAGTGGAAGCCCGACAATTATGGACTATGCCCGCGACCACAAAGTGGATTTCTTTCTTGCCAACTGGAAGGCCCCGGAGATAGAGAACCTGGAAACCCTTTCTGCGGTTATCAAGGACGAGTCGAGGAACTGTTCCTTTGCCTATTTGTACATGGCTTCCATGGATGCAATCCTGCACCAGTATGGGAAGGACCATGCAGAGGTGACCAAGAAAATTCAGTGGTATGAAGAGCAAATCCGCGCCCTCCTTGCTGACGCCCAAAAAAACTATGAGGAAGTGAGACTTTTCATTTTCTCCGATCATGGAATGACGGATGTCCACACAAATTTTGATCTCAAGAAAATCATTGACAGTGCTGGCTTGAAATTTGGCAAGGACTATGCCGTTGTCTACGATTCCACCATGGCACGCTTCTGGTTTCTCACTGATGGAGCTGAGCAGAAAATCAGGGAAGTCTTGCAGTCTGTCAAGGAAGGGACAATCCTGGAAGATTCAGTTATGCATGAATGGGGCGTGGATTTTCCTGACAAGCGGTACGGAAAGCTTTTCTTTCTGATGAATCCCGGAGCCTTGATTGTGCCTAGTCACATGGGTGAACGGACCATAGCCGGTATGCATGGTTATTCCCCCCTGGATATCGATTCAACGGCTTCTTTTTCCTCCAATGTCGAGTTGGATACCAACCCTTCCCGTCTGGATGATCTTTATACGCTGATGAAACAGGAGATAGATCGTTGCCTGATACCAAAGAAAACAGAAAAGAAGATATGAACCTTCCTATCCCGATAGTGGTCCGGTCTCATAATGATCGGCATCTTATCGAGCAGACCCTGCAAATGTTGGGGCGTCAGACCTATGCCTGCGAAGTCCATGTTTTCGATAATGATTCTTCTGATGGTACCTTGGATATTCTCTCTTCCTATACTCTTTTCGTTCATAGGGTTCCTGGCGGGACGTATATTCCCGGTGCTGTCCTCAACGAGGCTATGAGAACCCTACAGTCTGCCTATCCCTATGTCGTGTTCCTTAATTCCGATTGCACCCCGGTTGATGAATTCTGGCTGGAGAACCTGGTATCAGGATTTAGCGAGGATTCAATCGCCGCCGTGTTTTCAAGGCAGATGCCCCGTCCTGATTGCCTTCCCCTGTTTGCAAAGGATACCGAGGATACCTTTGGTGATGGATCAAGGCAAAAATACTGGAAGCATTGCTTTTCCATGGCTTCCTCGGCCATACGGAGGGAATGTTGGGAAAAAATGCCTTTCAGGGAAGACCTGCAATATTCGGAAGACATTGACTGGACCTGGAGGGCTCGCCAGAAGGGTTGGTCCATAGCGTATGCAGCAGAATCGCGGGTTTACCATTCCCATAACTACACCCTTGCACAGTTGTGGAAACGACAGCAGGGCGAAGGAAAAGCCGATGCCCAGATTTTTACTTGGTCATGGTGGGAACGTTCATATCTCAGGTATTCCCTTCTTCCGTATCTTCGACAGGTTAAAAGTGATGCATCGTATGCAAAAAAGCATAAAAAAACTGGATTGCTCGGCTATTCCCTTGCCTTGCGTTTTTCCCAGATGAGAGGAAGAAGACAAGGGTTCAAGGAAGGACTAAGGAAAAAAGGTATGGACAATGGATAAACTACCAATGGTATATGCACGGGAAGGATCAACTGAATTCAATGCTTTCATAGAAAAAACCCTTGGAGCCCTGGCAGAAGAGGTTCGCCAGGCAATGATCTCTACCTTCGTTGCTCTTGTGCTCGGAGGTGGCTACGGAAGGGGAGACGGGGCCTGTGTCCTTCGAGAGGGTAACGAGTCACTCTATAATGATTTCGATCTATTCCTGGTCGTGACAAAGCCTATGGAAGTTCCTCTTCAAGTGCTTGAGGTTACCAAGAAATATGAGCATATGCTCAACATTGAAGTGGATATCGGAAAACCCCTGACAATCAACGATATCAAGCATCTTCCCCGCCAGTTGATGTACCAGGATCTTTTGCAAGCTCATGTGGTGCTACTTGGAGACCAGAAAGTACTCACTGCCAATGCACCGTCCTATTTGCTTGAACCCTTGCCTCAGGTTGATGCTCTGCGGCTTCTTTTAAACCGGGGATCAGGTCTTCTGCAGGCAATGTTGGAAGCCCGTGCCTTGGTTCTCGATCCTTCCCATCAAATGCCTGATCCTGATTTCATTCGCAGGAATAGGGAAAAATGTACGCTCTCCTTTGGGGATAGTCTTTTGATACAGGCCGAGAGCTATACTCCATCGTTGCTTGAACGGCAAAAAAGGGTAAAGAGCCTGAAGAAAGAGAAGAATCTTGAAAACCTTGATGAGCTGAAAAGCTTGTATGAGGAGGCAGTGACTTTCAAGCTTCGTCCCGATAGTCTTCCTCTTTGTCAGAATGAGCTCGATGATCTTCTTTATATTGCAGACTACTGGGTTTCTGTCCTTCTGTTCGTGGAATCGAAGCGAACCGGGAAGTCTTGGGCATCGGTGAGTACTTATGCAAATGATGATTTCATCAGGGAAAGCGAACAGCATACCAAAAAGAAGCTGCTACGAAATGTTGTAAAAAACCTCAAAAGGGGAAAGTTTTCCTTGCGCTATCCGCGTGAACAACTATATCGACAGCTGGCCAGCCTGTTGGGCAATGTGCAAGTATCTGATCCTGACTGGAATCGTGAAGCAAAAGATTTTCTGTCGCTATGGCAGTTATATAACTGAGCTAGTCGTTTCTTCTGGAAAATAGCAGTCTCAGGTATTTTCCCAGTAGCTTGGCATTGTAACGAGGGGTATCCATAACCTTGTAGTACATCTCTGAAGCAAAGAGCATTTCCTCGGATGGATACTGAAAGTAGAGGATATCGGCTTCAGAGATGATTCCTGGTTTTGATTGCAGGTAAAGTCCTTGCCAGTCTTTGGTAAGATGTGAATATTCTTCTGTTGTTTTCCATGGAGTCCCAAAGAACCTGGCCTTTCCGCAGGCAATTGTCCAGAAGCCGGGAATTAGATGCCACAGTAAATGCTTTAATAGAATGCCCTGCGTTTCTGATCGACTTCGAAGAACCTTGATTTCCCTTGAAAAAGGTTTGAACAGGGTTTCTGCAGTTAGCTTCTGGGGTATGGGGATTATTGTAACTGAATGCAGGGGCTTGTTTCCTGCCAGGGCTTGGAATAAGAGAAGCAGAATATATACCGGGAAAGTAACAAGAGCGAGTGCCAAGGCAAGCAATCGCGAAAAAAAAGGTGCCTTGAACTTGGTTCCACTTGGTAGGTTGCTCTCCACCGAGGAAAACAACAAGTCATCGGTAGCAGCATAGACTGTGTCCAATTCTGCCTTGAGAATTTTGTTCTGGTTTACCAGGCATCCCTTGATATAGAGGCTTTTCCCGATATAGCTCCCTGCGAACACCGAGGAGCCTATGACACTGCTTTCAGTATCTATGATACAGCCATTGCCGATTTCACAGTCGGGACCGACAATTGAGTTGGAACTAATATTTACCTGGGACCCAAGATAGACCGGAGCCACTATTGTTGCAGAAGGGGAAATCTTTGTACCTGGTCCAGTCCATACTCCTTCCCGGATTTTTTTCCCCATCATGATGAGGCCTTCTCCGTTTCTGACAAGAATTTTGTGAAGAGACTCCAAATAGGTATTGGCAGAGCAGACATCCAAGGAGAAGACCTTGGTCTCTTGCAATTCCTCGGTTGTTCCTTGAATCAGGATAGCTTTCGTGCATACGCTCCATAAAAGGTCCTTGTCGCTTTTCTCATCGCTGAAACGCATTGGTTCCAGAAGATGGTTTTTCGAAAAAAAGGGAAGCTGCAGGCTGTTGCAAAACAGGAACAACTCATCCTCGGCGATTGCTTCGCTGGTAATTATGCGCTCGGATATCTGGGTGGTTTTCTTCAGCAGGGAATAGGTTATGGAAATTCCCCATCGTTCGCCATCCCCAATAAGTTGTTCCAGTTCATCTGCATATTGAGAAAGAAAAATCAATACTTCGTGAATACCCGATCTTTCGATATATTCAATGATATGTTGTACAAAGGGCTTTCCCAGGATTGGGAGAAAGCATGCAGGATGCTCAAATGGTTCCCCATTGGTCTGGAATAGGGGGATTTTGGTAAAATCACAGATAGCTTTCATTGGTTGTTGATCTCCCTTTTAGTTCGTTTGATTTTTTGAATTCGAAGCAGGAACTCAGCATTGCCGATAACATATCGCTTCCACATGCGTCTAGGTTCCATGATCAAACGCCAAACCCACTCGATTCCTATTTTTCTCATCCAGGTAGGGGCCCTGGCTATGGAGCCTGAATAGAAGTCAAACAAGCCCCCGACTCCCATGGAGACGGGTACAGTCAAAAGATCCCTCTGTTCATGGATCCAGAGTTCTTGACGGGGCACTCCCATTGCAACTAGCAGGAAGTCAGCCTTTGAAGCATTGATTCTTGAAATCACATTGGGTTCTTCTCCCTTGGAGAAAAAGCCGTCCTGATAGCCTGCAACAATAGCTTTTTTTGCATGGTCATTTGCCCATTGGGCAGTTTTCTGGGCTATTGTCGGCCCTGCTCCAAGTAAATAGAGCGTCTTGCCTTCTGCTGCGCAACGCTCACAGAGCAAAGGAAACATATCAGTTCCGTTGACATTGTCGATAATCGGGGTTCCCAGTGTATCACCGGCTTTCCTTATTCCCGTGCCATCGGGAAAAATTGCCTTTGCATTCTGTAATATTTCAAGATATTGGGCTTGTTTTGCCGCTACATTGATGCAATGGGCATTTACAAAGTGAATTTCCTGGGTTTTCGATTGGGGGCCTAGGGATGAGAACAATAGGTCGAGAGCTTGTTGCATGGTTATATTGAGAATGGGTATGCCAAGGAGGTTGAATACGCCAGCATTCGGTTTATCCATATCAATAGGCTCCCTTTCCTGTCAGTACGGCAGGAATGGTCTTGAAGATCAACTTGAGGTCGAGCCAGAAGCCATGGCTTTCGATGTACAGGACATCCAACTCAACCTGTTGCTTAAATCCAATATCCGATCTTCCGCTTACCTGCCAGATTCCTGTAAGGCCTGGAGTGACCTCCAGTCGACGGCGGTCTTCCTGGGTATAGAGGGCGACTTCCCTTGGGACGGGAGGTCTGGGACCGACAATGGACATATCCCCCTTGAGCACGCACCATATCTGGGGCAGTTCATCGATACTGAATCGTCTAATAAAGCGTCCGATTCCGGTAACGCGGGGATCCTTTTTCATTTTGAAGGTGACATCGCCCTTACGCTCTGCCTGTCCTAGTAGGTTGTCTTTCATTTTGTCTGCGTTTATGACCATGGAACGGAATTTGGGAAAGGGAAAGGGTTTTCCCTGTTTTCCGATGCGTGTCTGGACATAGATGACAGATCCTCCATCGGTTAGCTTGATGCAGAGAGCCACAATGGCAAAGAGGGGGGAGAGGAGCAACAAGGCCGAAAGGGATACGACGATGTCAATGATTCGTTTGACAGCCAAGGTTGCCTTGATGACATTGGTCCAGAGTTTTCGCTTGACCTTTGCCTTTCTGGTTTTGAAAATCGAACTTTCCAGCTGTTTTTCCATCTGTAGGATTCTCTTTTCCCGTTCATCCTCAGAAAGCTTTTTTTGGTTTTCCCGCGGATCTGTCCTTTGGATGTATCGTACAATGCTGATGACGGCTTCCTCTGCTACTTCATCCTGTTCAATGACAATATCTGCATAGGGTTTTGAGGAGAATACTTCAGTTTCGATACGTTCCTGATTGGTGCTGATAATTCTCTGGATATCCGCTGAGAGCCCTACCTCACTTTTTGTACCCTTGCCTGATTGGTTTGCTATCTTTTTCGAATCCTTGTAATGCAAGAGGGCCTCGGAGGTTAAAGAAAGGTCATCAACCTCGACATATACTTTCAGGCTTGCAATCTGTCTGAAGGCTGACCTGGAAAGGATGTTGTCGCTGTAGATGATAAGGAAGGGTTCCGTATAGTCTTGTTTTATCTTTTGCAAAAGATACTCTTTAGAGAGGAGAAGGGAAGCTTCCTCAGGGGTTTTACCTGAAGGCAGAAATGAATGACAGTCGACAGCGATTGCCTTGGGAAGCCTTTTCGCCAAGGTTTCTGCGAACTTTTTTGCACGGGGAATTGATGGACCTGCCACAATAATTACATATGCATCCATACTACTCACCTTTTTTTGCCTTGTTTCAGTGCATTGTCAAAGACGCTCAGGGTTTGTGCAACTGTTTTATCCCAGGAATATAAATTAGCCCAGGCAAGGCTTTGCTCGGAGAGCAGATTCCTGGTTTCTTTACTGCCCAATACCTTTTTCATTGCCGCTTTCATTTGTTCACAGCTATCCGGAGGGAAATGAGGGGTATGGGGACCGCTTACTTCAGGGAGCGAGGCAGCGTCGGAAGTAATGACGGGAGTCCCGCAAGCCATGGCTTCCAAGACGGGCAATCCGAAGCCTTCAAAGAAGGAGGGAAGGACAAACAATTCCGCACCCCTATACAGATCTGCTACGTCGTCATTATCGATGAAACCCAGGAATTTAATGTCGTGAGAAAAAGGAGAGGCCTTGGCAACAGTATGAATCTCCTCTGAGCGTTCTTTGTCTGGACCGGGAAGAACAAGCTGGTAAGGGATAGTTGTTTCCTGGCGAAAAAGGTCAAAAGCCTTGATGAGGTTCACATGGTTCTTCCCTGGGTGTTCAAGGCGGGAAATGTACAGGATATAGGGCTCTGTTATGGAAAACTTCTTTGCTATCCTGTCTTTGATAACCTTCCTGTCTTTTTTTGGGTAGAACCGTTTGCTATCTGCCGCGAGGGGGATGACAGTAACCCGTTTCTCGGGCACTTTTGCAAATTTGACGATATCGTCCTTGGAAAATTGGCTTACCGTTATAATACTGTCCAGTCTTCTGATAAGAAAAGGGAGCATATTCCTGTTGAAGACTGCATGGGAGAAATCATATTTGTTCTTGAGGTGCAAGGTTGCCAGGTCGTGGACGGTTCCGATAATGGGACACGGGGCCCAACCACATATCCTTCTGTTTGCCGCAGGAAGGAACAAGAGGTCATAGTGCCGTTCCTTGCAGATTTTTGGAAGCTTGAACTGGTTCCAGAAGAAATTCTGCATAGGGGAACCATCGACATTCTCAACTTGGTACCAGGAAATATTTTTCTTTCCTTCAAGATAGTATTCTTTGTCTTTTTCCGGCCCTATTAGCTCAAATGAGTAGTCTTGTGAATAGGGAGCTTGATCGAATCGGTCTAGAAGCTCCCTGAAATAGCTACCGATACCTGAACGTCCGCAATCGGTTCCAAAACTTGGGCAGCCAATTTTTATCATATGCTTTTCCCCATCAATATGTTTTCAAGCTTTTCGCAATAGGAGTCAAAGGAGAATAGTGTCTCAGCTTTCCTGTAACCGGCTTTCCCGAATTTTTGTGCAAGTTCTTTGTCTTGCAACAAAATCAACATCTTGTCGGCAAAAGCCTGTGGATCGTTCGAAGGAACCAGAAATCCTGTTTTTCCATCCTCGAGCCAGTCAGATATTCCACCTACATTGCTTGCCACTACCGGGCGCTGGCGTAGCATAGCCTCAACCCCGACCATCCCAAAGGGTTCAGGCCAACGGGAGGGTACGACTACAAGTGAGGCCCCGTCATAGAAATCGACAAGCCGGTCATGCGAGATCCATCCAATGAATTTCACGATTTTTGATAGTTCCTCTTCCTGTACAAGTGCTTCGAGGTTTCCCAGGTCGTTGCCTGTCCCCAGGATTTCAAGCGTCACGGAAGAAGATAGTTTATCCTTCAGCAGGGCAAAAGCCTTGATGAGGGTATCGACCCCCTTTCCCCTGATCAACTGTCCCACAAACAGTACTGTATTTTTTTTTGGCTGTTCTTTCAGGGGTTCTGGAAAAGGTGCGACGCAGGGAGGAAGTAGGGCTGTCTGGTTGTCAGAAAAACCGTTGCGGAGCAATTCGCCTTTCATGTAGTTGCTTCCAACAATCAAGGTATCGAGCTTGCGGTTCTGGTCCAGCTCCTTGAGCTTAGTTCCAATAGAAGAAAAACCGATGCCCTTAGGTCCTTTCTCGAGAAAGGCCAGATCAAGATAACAACAAAATCCCGCCTTTTTGGTGCATATAGCGTGGGAAAAGAAATAGTACTTGTGTTTGCGTGGACAATAGAGGTCATGGTCATGAACCATACGGACTATGGGGAGGTTTTTGGCTGCGCTTCTTACGCTTCCTATATCATCGAACTTGTGAACGTAGATTACCTCAGGTTTTGTCTGAGTAAGTATTGAAACCAGGGAAGTGGGACCTAGCTCCCACGTTGATTCAAACAGCGAATTAAAAAGCTGTTGGTCAACGGATGAGTTTTTCTTGCAGGCAAATATACAAATATGCCCTTTGTCAGACAGTCCTTTGGCTGCTAAGGCGATGTTTTGTTCTACGCCACCGAAATAGCCTCCGGTCGTGTTAAGAAAAAGAATTCTCATTGATACTCCTATAGATTTTCTCCAGGCGACTTGTAATGGTATCCCAGCTATAGTCTGCCGTTGCTGTTTTCAGGCCTTCTTTCCCGAGTTCTTTTTGTAGGTCCGGATTTCCTGCAAGGTTGCATAATACTGAAGAAATGCTTGTAGAAGCTTCAATTGGGGACTCTGGGTCAAAGAATACTCCATCCTTGCCGTCAGAGACCAAAGATACGAGGCCTCCCCGTTTTGAAACGGCTACGGGTTTTCCGCTGGCCCAGGCTTCCAATACAACCATTCCAAAAGGTTCGTGCAGTGAGGGTAGTACAAAGCAATCCGCACTATGGTAGGCATCGACCAATTCGGTGCTGCTGTAGGGGATGCCCCCTATAAGGGTAACTCTGTCCCATACCCCAAGATTCTTTGCCTCGGTAGTGAGGGTCTCGACATATTCCTTACTGGTAACATGACCAAGAAAAACCAGATGGGCATTTGGGATTTTCTCAAGTATGGATGGAAGTTGCCTGACCAATCCCAGTTGGTTTTTCTGGACATCCAGCCTGGCAACCGTCAGAAAGACGAAACTATCAGGGGAAATGCCATGAAGTTTTCGAAACGAAGGTCCATTGCCGATTGAAAATCTTTCGATATCCACACCGTTGGGCAAGTACTCGACTTTTTTATTGGGAAATTTCTTGATCATAGATGTGTATTCATCTTTTCCGACACAGAGTATAGCCGCCGCATCGTCAAGAACGCGCCTGGATCCTACCCAAAGTCCCAGAATTTTACCCCATTCAAGGGTGCCTTTTGTAGGTTCAGTCCAAGTCTCTTGTTCTTCCTTGGGAACTGCAAGGTTTCCTCCATGCAGGGAAATGACATAGGGAATGTTTTTTTTTCGGGCGCAATATCGAACAATTCCTCCCAGGCGCTTACCTGTGTCCAGATGGATGATATCGATACCCTTGGTTTTCTGCAAAGCATGCATCAAGGAGAAGGAAAAAAGATTGCCAGCCTTTTTGTCCAACATTGACCGAGACTTTTTTGATAATCCCAGATATGGATAAAAATAGGAAAAACCGCCTGATGGGAATGTCCCTATACAGCTCAAAATCTGTTTTATCCAGTGCCTTGGACGTAAAAATTTCCATTTGGTAGCCTTTTTTTCCCAAGGCGTGATGAGGTTTCGGCTACGAAAGTCTCTGATCCTCCCCATTCGTTGGTCACAAATCGACGTGGGACATGGATAATATGTATTTTCTTGTCCATATACCCTGATTATATATGATAAAAACAGCATACGCTAGGAATCTTTTTCTTTATGATACCCGTAAAAGTATGTAGGTTCTGTGTGGTAATTTCCTTTTAGCCTACGGATTTAATTGACAGACCAGCCTCTCAACAGGAATAATGAATTTGGAAGGTGAGTTTAGACATGGTTGATTCAATGCGTCTGATAGCAATAGCGGAAAACTCTGAAGTAAAACGATCGGTCGTTGAAATTCTTGAGAAGACAGTCGGTCCATTACTTGTGTCGATAGCATGGCTGATGGATTGTTGAGTGTCAAACGCAACCATTTTGATGTAGCGATTCTCTTGCTGATATGAAGGACTTTTATTCGATTGAGAATATGGTGAAAAAACTACAGGAAGTAGGATCGATCCAATACATCATTCTCGTATCTGAACTGGAGAAGCCTGTTGATTCCAGTGACAATAGACACCTGCAGACAATGTTGATTGAATCCCCCAATGCTACGGCTACGGAAATCAACCAGGTCCTTGAGGTTTTGAGTACCGTAATGGAGCAAGAGAAAAGCTTGGAGGGAGAATCTTTTGACACAGATTCAGAGCAAAATGGAGGAAGTTGCACTCTTTGATAGTGTTCCCACCGGTCTCTATCGTATCGATACCGAAGGAAATTTCCTTGCCTTGAATAGACGTTTGTTACCATGTTTCATGCCTTGAACCCTGAAGTTCTTCTTTCCGATAACTATTTTTCCATGTTCAATGATCTTGATGAGAAACATACCTGGCTGGATATTATCAAGCGAGACAACACTATCCATGGTCTGGTCTATGAAATAGAGCGGATACGATGGTCAGGTAATCTGGGTTAGGGATACTGTTCGTGCCGTGCTCGATGCAAAGGGAGAACAGAAGTATTACGATGGTATCGGTTGAAGATATTACTTTTCAGAAAAAACTTGACGACAAGCTTTCGTTTCTTGCCACCCAGGATATCCTTACCGGTTTGCCAAACCGAAATTTTTTCCAGGATCAGGCCAAGCTTACAATCTCCCAAGCTCGATACAACGAGGATATCGTTGCGTTCTTGGTCATGGATCTTGACCACTTTTCTGCAATCAACGAAACCTATGGGTATAAGACCGGTGACCGGATTCTCCAGATTGTGGCAAATAGGACCAAGATTCAATTGAGAAAGAGTGATTTGGTATGTCGACTGGGAAGTGACAAATTCATTGCCCTACTCAACGGGATACGAAATCGAAGGGATGTCCTGGCAATTGCCAAGAAGCTAAACCAGGTATTTTCCACTCCCTTTACAGTTTTTGAAAAAGATATCACTGTATCGGCAAAGTATCGGCATTTCCTTGTTTCCCGAACATGGCGACGATATCAACACCTTGATCAAGCGAGCTGAGATAGCAACCTTTGCTGTCAAGGAACGGGAACGGGGTGGTTATATGATTTATACTGATGTTATTCATACTTCGTATGACGATGAAGACTAGGGGTAGTCATTGATTGGTTCCAGACTGGAAAATACACCACACTTTTTTTATTCCTGGTCTTCGTTTCTTGCGGAGTTGCCTTTTCACAATCCAATGCGTACCTGACAGGTCAGACAGGGCCAGCCAAAGGATTGGTGTTTTACGATAAGGGAGCAGTAACCGACGGAATGGCGTTATCTTGAGGTTTGTCCTTTCTCTGCACAGACGATGCTTCCTTGGGGAGTGCCAACGTTGTCTTCTTCAACTTCCTCGGCTATCGGGGCCGGAAAATCCAATACCGAGAAAATAGTGGCCAGGCAATCAAATAGGGGAGACTCGCCCTCCGCGGGCTGTTTACTGTGCAAACTTGGAGCTCAATGGATAATTCTGACTGGTTTCTCCCTTCCCAAGAGGAACTTGACCTGTTATACCGGCAATATTCGACCAACCAGCTTGGGGAATTCATGGGAATAGGTTATGGTTATTGGACTTCTACAGAGTATGATCAAAAAAGAGCCTGGGCCCAAGGGTTCTATGCAGGAGTGCAGGGAAGAATCGAAAAAACTGAGATGTTCCTGGTTCGTCCAATAAGGGCTTTCTAAAAATAAAGGTGGAAGATTTCTTCATGGAACTTACTATACTGGACAATGATTTTTGTATTTGTCAGGTCAGTAATCTGTCTGAAATAGACACTACCGATTCTTTTTGCTTTATTGCGAAGACTCTTGAAGAAATCTCGGTAGTTTGTTCTGTATCCCATGCGCCCAAAAATCCCCTTGCCAGGGATGATGGCTGGAAAGGGTTCAAGGTTGCCGGAATCCTGGATTTTTCCTTGGTCGGTATCCTGGCAAAGCTTTCCAATATCCTGGCAGAGAATTCCATACCTCTCTTTGCCGTATCGACTTTTGCTACCGATTATATCCTGGTCAAGGGCTATGTTCTTCGAAAAAGCACTCAAGGCACTTGAAAAAGCGGGATATACAATTGTATGAGAAGTGAAAGGTAGTAGAAAAATGGCTAAAAAAATAAAACTCTCGCTGGATGTGCTTTCTTTGGAATCCTGTACTGATTTTTCTGTCTGCCTACAGGAACTGTAGGGAATGGGATCTTTCCGTTTCTTCAAGGTATTTCAAAATATTTGTTTCGGTGATGCGGATATGTCAGGTCTTTCCTTTTCCCCAGGGTGGTGTTCTCTGGATGTTCGTTTGAGAACGCTTTGCTTGAGAAAACTTCTTTCATTGAAGTTCGATTTGAGTCTTGTGATTTTTCAAACAGGAATTTTTCAGACAGTCTCTTCCGGTCTTGTGAATTCATCGACTCAAAGGGCATCGGGGCAAACTTCGCAGATAGCAGGATGATTCAGGTCTCATTGAAGAATTGCAATCTGGATCTGGCAAATTTTACCGCGGTAAAGTTTGATACCTGTACGATTGCAAGAGGATCTTTCAAGGATGCTTTTTTCTGTGGATGTACTCTCAAGGATTTGCAACTCTCAAAAGTCAGTTTCATCGGGACTGATTTTTCCCAGACACCCCTGAAGGGAGTGGACTTTTCTGCCTGTGAGTTTTCTTCCATCCATGTCTCTCCCTCGGCATTGGAGCTCAAGGGAGTTGTTGTCGATCTTATCCAGGCAGCCGAGCTATCCAGGATGTTGGGAGTGATCAATAAAGAATGCAGATGCATAAAAAACCCAAGCTACTTTTCCCCGGAAGGAATTGCAACTTGGGTTTGCCTACTATGCTAGCTATTCTAGGTAATTGACGCCTTGAAGATGGCAAGTATCGAAGCTTGCAACATATCATCGAAAGCTTGTTTCGACTGTTGTGCAGACAACCCCTGTGCCAAAGCCCGTGAGAAACTGGCGATGAGCCCGGGGTTTTTTGTCAGACGCTGATTTGCTTCTACTTGGCTGTAGCCACCTGACAATGCCACTACCCGAACTACATGGGGATCTTTCATCAGATCCGAATAAAAGCCATCAATGGTGGGAATGGACAATTTGCACATGATTTTCGTTTCGTCTGGCAATGCTGCCAGATGGGCAAGAATCTCTTTCTTCAGGAGTATCTCGGAGGCTTCCTTATCCTTGCTGAAGATATCAACTTCCGGTTCAATGATAGGAATCAGTCCCTTTGCGGCAATTTGTTTTGCCAGTGAGAACTGTTGGTCCACGATATCCTTGATGCCCTTCATGTTGGCTTCTTTGATGACAGAACGCATCTTTGTTCCAAAAATATGTTTTTCGACGGCTCTATCAAGCAATTGGTCAAGGTTTGGGATGGGCTTCATGAGTTGTACCCCATTTTCAATGGCTGTCCATTCCCTTGTCAATTTTCAAGAAAGGCACAATGCCTTTTTTATCCCAGAGGGAAATCGGCGGTAAAGACATCCTCTATGGTTCGGTCCATGGTGTTCTCAAATAAGATGGCACCGAGTATATGTTCTGAGGAAAAAGCAGGACTGGTAATTATTCGTTTTCTCATTTCATGTACGAGGGAAAACATCTGCTCTTCATTTGTATAGGAATTCTTCTGAAACCCCATACTGGAGCAATGCCTTTGGTGTAACTTCCGCCACTCTGATCCAAGGCTGCTATAAAGCCTTTTCCTGTTTGCATGCGTTTCAATTGTTTTTTGTTCACTTGGTACTTCCTTCTCGTTAACACTACTAAAGGTAATGATTGCTTGGAAATAAATCCAGTGAAAAAGATTTTTTGATGATAGAAAAGTTGAAACAGAATAATCAGTGACCGAGCTACAACGTATTGTAGATACTACTGTCCGTTTGCTTCATCCTGCTCTTACAGGTATACATTGAAGAGTCTGCCTTGTGTATGATGCTGTTGAACTTTTCTTTTTTTCTGGGTATGAAGATGGAGAATCCGACGGCCACGCTATAGGTATCGGAAAATTTCCTTGTTTCGATTTTCGCGGCGAATCGTTGCAAGTTTTCTTCTGTTGTCCTGGGGATGAGACACACGAACTCATCACCTCCAATCCTGTAGATTTCAGCTTGGCTGGGCATCATCCTCTTCAATTTCCTTGGAGAAATGTTTCAGGACCCGGTCACCCTCTGAATGGCCGAAGGAGTCATTGATCTTCTTGAGATTGTTTACATCCATGAGCAGGACCCCTATGACTTCAATGTCTTTCTTTGTATCTATGATACCCTGGATCCTCTTTTCATAGGCACTCCGGTTTTTCAAGCCTGTCAGGGAATCGGTGAAAGCCATATCCAGTAGCATTTTCTCCTTGAATTTGTTTAGGTTGCCTTCCTTGATAATCTGGGCACTATGCCAGAAGAGAATTATTCCACTGAGTGACATCCCGATATGAAAAATAACGGCATTACGCAGTATTATTCCTAAAAATAGAAGCAACTCTTCACTGATGACTGATGCAAGGAGAATGAAAATGGCTAACAAGAAGGAGCCAAGGGCTTTGTTGCCCCTGGAATAATCAATACAGCTGGCAATAAAAAAAGCCAAGAGGAAAAGTACCAACGCGCCTCCTGCATAAATAAGCAGGTCCGTATATTGCATCATTCCCAGAAGCTGAAGAATTCCTATGAAAAACGTATGCTATGGGGAAGATGATCGATAGGTTGCAAAGTTTTTTTTTCAGTACTTCCCACTTGATAGGAAACACAGACAAACTTTGATAGAAAGAACGGAAGTAGATAGAGTGCGGCAAGACTGAAGTTCATGGGAATGGCAGGGTTTCGCATAAAGAAGAGTTTGCTGCAACTTTGGGTAAAGACCCAGGCTCCCAAGGCAATTTCTAGCCATCCGAAATAGAACAGATTGTCCCGTTCCTTTCCCTTTTCTGAACGTCAAGGCTACCACGACGGCATATGGCCCCCAAAAGGCAGAAGGAATAACCAAAGACAAGGGATGGCCATTCAACCAGCTGATCCAGAAGCGCTGAGGCTTTGCTTCCCAGTTCAGGTGCAGCAATATGTCCCGCAAAGGAATTGTTGGAAGAGAATACCATTCTCAGTACAAGTTTTTTTCCCCGTGTCCAGTCTGGCAAGCGGATAAAATGTGAGTATCCACCGCCATAGACCGGACGTATCCAAGGAGAACCTGTAGCATCGAACCGGTAAAGAGATTCTCCTTCTACAAGTACTTCAAGGGAGGTCATTCCCGTTTCCAGAGAGAGACAGGTATTGTGGTTTGGAAACTCAAGGGGAAGCGTAAGGGGAAGCTTCACAGGTCTTGCCTACAAGCTCACCCTTGATCAAATAGGGCAAGGTCTGATTCTCTGCTAGGGTTTTTCCGTCAATACGTATGGTCCACCCAGAATCAAGGAAAATATTTTTTTCGTTTTGCAGAGGTTCTGTTTGAAGAAAGGAATCAAAGACAACACAAACCAGGAAAATAAGAACTACCAATGCAAGAATTACAGACTGAATGATGTATCTGGTTGGTCCGAGATTCTTGGTATTCATTCGTCGATCTCTCCCTATAGGGCAGGCTATACACATCATAGCATGTCCTAGGGCATAACCTCAAAGGAAAAAGGGTACGGATGCAGTTGATTTGGTGAAGAGTTTTGCTATTTTTATGTTTTTTTACTTATAACACACCTCTGACAGTTTCTTTATATTCTTTTTGGGTGTCAAGAAAGAGAGTTTTCAATTCTTTGGCAGTTCCCGTGATATCAATGGAGGTCAAGAGAGCCGAAACAACTGCAACTCCATCTATTCCTGTTTTTGCACAACAGGGAATCGTCTGTTTGTTCATTCCTCCTATGGCTACGACAGGTATGGAGACTGAATTGGTTATGGCTTCAAGTTCTTCTAAAGATACCAATGTCGCATCTTTCTTCGTATTGGTCGAATACATTGCCCCGACACCGAGATAGTCTGCTCCTTCCTGTTCTGCTTGCAGGGCCTGTTGCTTGGTTTGTACGGAAACTCCGAGAAGCTTTGTGCTTCCCAAAAGTTTTCGTGCAAGGGCAACAGGAAAATCATTTTGTCCGACATGGACCCCAGCTGCATCCACACCCAGTGCAATGTCTATGCGGTCGTTTATAAGCAGGGGGATTCCTTCGCGGTCGCAGAGCGTTTTCAACTTATGTGCAAGGTTCAAGAAATCCTTGGACTCAAGTTCTTTTTCCCTGAGTTGCACGAGGGTGCAACCCCCTCTGATCGCTTGCTCTACGCATCGCTCCAGAGACCTGTTTTCTATGAGGTTGCTGTCCGTTACCAGATAGAGTGAGTAATCTATCTGGTTTTTCTCAAATTCCATGTTGTTTCTCCTTTTCTGACAAGAATGCAAAGAATACTGGTACAACACATGACCAAGCTAGTCGTCCCGACAAAACTGTCGAAGCTCAGCAAGGCTTGATAGAGCAGTACCCCCGATTAACCAAAGAATTACATTGTACGTGTCCCATTTTCTTTTTGGTTCTGGTTTTCTCTTGAGAATGAAATAATCGGTGAACAGCAAGGCATACAACGGTGAAAAGACAGAACCGATGAAATACAGGAAGTTCTCAAAGGAATCCAGGGGGACCAGGATTGATAGAACAAGGGCAAGAAGACATACCAACAAGGCCAATAGGTTTTCTTTCCACTTTCCATTCAGGTTGTGAGCGCTTACCCCAGCAGAAAATACATCCAAAAACGTCGTGGTGATAGTCGAGAAGAAGACAATGAACAGACCGGGAAGCCCAAGTCCTGTCGATACAAGTATCAGTGAGAGATCTGTTTCCCCATAGGTAAGTACAGCTCCCAGACCAAGGATGAACATGAAGGAACTGGCAATGAAATAGCCGATTACACTGTATAGGGGACCCTTGAAGGTATGTTTTGCAGAACGGGTGTAATCAGAGATGAGAGGAAGCCAGGATAGGCACATGGCCGCATTCAGTTCCACTCCCTGTCCAAAGGTAAGGGTTCCCGGCATCGTTGTTCCAGCTTTTTGTCCTTTCATGATGACTGTGGTAAACAGCAAGATACAGAACAGAAACAACAAGCCGATGACAACGGTGTTTATTTTTGCAAGGTTCTTGAGTCCGACCAACAGCCAGATTGCAATGCATATTCCGATTGCAATGCTCCAGAATAGTATATTGGAATATCCAAAGAGCAAACCGATTGCCTGGTCAAAGAGCTTTGCGCCATTTTCAATCATGATGGCAGCCCAAAGGACTAACTGGAAGATGTTCAGTATCGAGAATCCATAGGAGCCGTAGATACCGAAAGAGAATCGAGTGGATTCCATGGCGGTCATTCTTTCCCTTGATCCTATAAACCCGGCAAAAAAGAGTATTATCGATCCGATGAGGTGGCCCACCAGAATTGCTGCAATTCCCTTGGAAAAACCCAAGGGAGATAAGAGTCCTCCTGTAAGAATCTCTGCAATCGAAATTGCAGCACCGAACCAGATCAAGAAAAGACTGAATGATGATAGTTGCCATTTGTTATTGGACATCGATTTTCCCCCGTTCTGCAATTTGCTTTGCATCCAACATTCCTATTTGGTCGAGGATGGCACAATGAAAACTTCCTTCGCCCTTTTGGCTGCATTCTTCTTGTGCCAATTCCCCTGCCAGGCCCATGCAGAGTATTCCGGCTGTCGTTGCCATGAGCAGATCGGAAGTCGCCCCGCAACAAGTCCCTACCAATGAGGTACTCATGCATCCCGTTCCTGTTACCTTTGCGAGCCTGCTATGTCCGTTATGGATGGATAGGGTGCGATTTCCATCGGAGATAAAATCAGTTTTCCCGGTTATGGATACTATGCAGTTCAGTTGTCTTGCCAGGGTTTTCGCAAGTTCCCTTGCTACTTCACTGCTTGTCTCTTTATCGGTCTGTGAGGCATCGACGCCTTGTGTCTTTGAGGTAAGTCCTGCAAGACACCGAATTTCTGAGAGGTTTCCTCGAATTACGGAGGGTCCTACCTCCTCGAGGATTCGTTTTACTGCCTGGGTCCTGTAGGTTGAGGCTCCATTTCCTACTGGATCGAGAATGATGGGCAGATGCAATTCTTTTGCCTTTTTGCCAGCTTTGATCATGGATTCGAGCGTTCTTGCATTGATGGTGCCGATATTCAGGACCAAGGAAGAGGATAGGGCCGTAATTTCTTCGACTTCCTCGATTTCGTCTGCCATTATGGGAGATCCTCCCAGCTCAAGGACACAATTTGCACAGTCATTGACTGTTACATAATTAGTCAGGTGATGTACGATCGGCTTCTTTGTACGTACGGCTTGTAGCGTCTCTATAATTGCTTTTTCTATGGTAGTTTGCATGATGATTCCTTTATTGGGTAAGTCCTTGTTTGTAGAGTTTGTAGAAATGATTGGTAGGGCCGCATCCTTTCCCCAGTTCCAAGGCGTGCTCGATTGCCTCTGTTACATACACCTTTGCCTTTCGTATGGACTCGACCATATCTGTTCCCAGGGCCAAGTTTGCCGCAATTGCCGAAGAGTAGGTGCAACCCGTGCCATGGGTATTCTTTGTATCTATGCGATGTCCGGAAAAATGATGGAATTTTTTGCCATCGTACAGGACATCCGTAACATCCTCGATACGATGCCCTCCCTTGACAAGGACAGCCTTGGGTCCCATCAAGCATATTGCCTTGGCAGCTTCCTGCATGTCTGCAATGGTCAGTATCTTCTTTTGTATGAGCACTTCAGCCTCGGGAATGTTTGGGGTAAGGAGGTCGGCAAGGGGCAAGATTTCTTGTATAAGCGTCCCGACTGCATCCTCATCCATGAGGGAATATCCATTTTTGGCAACCATGACTGGGTCGATAACAACATTCTTCGGTGCATATTGCCTGATCTTTTTAGCAACGGATATCATGCAAGGAGCTTTTGAGAGCATTCCTATTTTTACTGCATCGACTGGGATGTCCTCAAATATGGCATCGATTTGATCAGCGATCATTGTTGGTGAGATATCTTCCACCCCGATTACCCGTGCGGTGTTCTCGGCCACCACCGAGACGATGACACTCATTCCATAGACTCCATTGGCAGCAAAGGTTTTCAGATCGGCTTGTATGCCTGCTCCTCCGCTGCAATCGGAACTCGCGATGGACAATGCTTGTTTCATACTTCTCATACTCCTTTTTATAAAAAAAGTGCCTACCCAGAGGGTAAGCACCTATTTCAAGTTCCTTGATGTGGTTGCTTCCCTACGCCAGTGTTAGCTGACAGGTTCAAAGGGTCAGGTTTTAGCCTTCTCAACTCCGAAGAGTCCCCCCGCGTTCAAAAAATAAATATAAAAAAAACTCCCCTGTAGGGAGCTGTATGAGTTGAATCAGTACTTTGCTTCCCTACGTCAGTATTAACTGACAGGTTCAAAGGGTCAGGTTTCAGCCTTCTCAACTCCGAAGAGTCCCCCCGCATGAATATGAGCCGAGTATAGGCAAGGGGAATAACTTTGTCAAGCTGAAACCTCCCGAGGATATTTTGGGGTATCCTTGTGTTACCTGGAAGAGTCCAATCAAAATAACTATGCAATTCACTAAAATAGTATGATGGTTTTTCTTGCAAATTAGTGGAGCTATGATATTCTTTGTATGTTAAGTGGTTCTATAAAAGAACCAGTAATGCCAGAAATGTTGAGAAAAACAAGAATATATACCCAGTATTGGTTCTAATAAAGATGCATATGATTGGTTTCTTCTTCACTTTTCTTTTTCGCTTTATACCCAAGTCACCTTGTTGCCTTGGATAGTAGAGATAGATGTTTTTATAGCCTAAGGAGGGTTATCTGATGTCAAAGAAAATTCTGGTATTGCTATGTGCTTTGGTTTTCGTAACGGGAAGCCTGATGGCCGCCCCAACTGCAGAGAAAAAACCGGAAACAAAACAGTTGCGGTTTATCGATGTATCTCCAAGTCCTACCCGGCAAGAGTACTTTACGAAGACATTTGAGAAATTCAAACAGGAAACAGGAATCTCAGTTGTCTATGAAAGTGTTCCCTGGGATGATGCGGCAAACAAACTTACCGTTCTTGGTGCTTCAAATCAACTTCCTGATGTTATGACTACCTGGGCTGGTTGGCTTGGACAATTTACCGAAGCTGGTTGGGTAGAACCCCTGACGGATTATATCGGGAATACTTCCTCTGAATATGCTTCAACGGTTACTCAATTGGTTTGGAAAGCAGAGAAAGAATTATATGGAAATATCTATACCATTCCTGATGGCATGATGGTAAAAGGGGTATTCGTACGTAAGGATTGGGCAAAAGACGCAGGTTTGAAGCTTGATCCCAAAAAAGGCTGGACCTACAGTGAATATTTTGACACAGTCTATAAATTGACTGATCCTGCAAAAAATCATTATGGTGTTTCTTTTAGAGGATCCAGAGGTGCTTTTGATCCCTTGTTCGTATACATGGAAAGCTATAATGGAGGCTCCGCCTACGCTGCTGATGGATCTGCCTTATTTGATTCAGCAGAATGTCTTGCAGCCTATAAACGATGGAATGCCTTGTATCTTGATGGATGTGCGCCAAAAGATGCTATCAACTGGGGATTTGTCGAAATGGTAAATAATTTTTGCGGAGGTTTGACAGGTACGCTTATAAATGATTCCGAAGTAGCAGCTACTTGCCTTGAGAACATGACTTCCGATCAATGGATGGTTATGCCCATGCCAAAGAGCGATAAGGACGGGAAAATCTACAATACGGTAAATTCCCCCTATGCCTATTCCATTTCTTCTACTTCAACGAATAAAGAAGCCTCTTGGAAGCTCATTGAATTCCTTACAAGACCCGATAATAATATTGAATATTGCAAACTTACTGGGTTGATTCCCATCAAGACTGCAGTCGGGGATGATCCGTACTATGGTCCCGAAGGTCCTTATGCCGCCTTTGTTCAACAACTCAATGATCCTGATATGGTAGTTCCCTGCGCTTTTGGGCCTTTCAGCTATACGGATATGCACCAGGGAGCGATGCATGAGGAGATGCAGAAATACCTGTTGGGTAAACAATCAGCAGAAGTTTCCCTTACCAATGTAAGCAAGGAATTGGGACGTCGCATGAAAGCCTACCTTGCAGAAAATCCTGGTTCTGCCGTCGAACAACCCAAGGGTTTATTCTAGGTCTTCAATGTATCGGTACTGCAGGTTTTGTCAAAGAAGGCCTGCAGTACAATTTTCAAATGGGCAATGAAAGGAGTGAGGTATATGGTAATAATCGTTTTCTATCTGGTAGTGGTTGCATTGCTTTGCATGCTGGGGATAGTTTTCATAAATAAGCATTTTCACCAGCATAACCGCAGGCAGCTAAGTCCAGCAACCAAACGAAAAATGGAACCATACCTATTCTTGTTTCCCACTATCGTTCTGCTTGTTCTTTTATTTGGATATCCTTTGGTCAACTGCAGTACCATGGCGTTCCAGAACTATAAATTGACTTCACCGGGTAATATCAAATTCAATGGATTCGATAATTTCAAAAAATTATTTTCTGAATCGGATTTCTCCCTGATTGTCAAAAATTCTCTTATTTATGTTTTTCTTTCCGTCTCCGGCCAATTTTTGCTTGGCCTGACTCTTGCCCTTGCCTTGCAAAAGCGATTCCCTTTCAGGGGCTTGTATCAAGCAATTATCTTTCTTCCCTGGTCATTCTCCGCTTTTGTCATTGGGTTGATGCATCGTTGGTCTTTTAACGGGGAATACGGGGTGGTCAATGATATACTTCTCAGATTTCATCTGATTTCTGAAAAGATTGCCTGGCTGGGCACCCCTGGTTTTTCCTTGGCAGTCGTGATTATTGCAATGATTTGGATGGGAATTCCTTTTTTTGCCATCATGATCCTTGCCTCTCTTCAATCAATTCCTAAGGAGGTTTATGAGGCTTCCTATATTGATGGATGCGGCGTGCTCCGTCGGTTTTTCGAGATTACCTTTCCCTATATCAAACCAACAGTCATCGTGACAATTCTTTTACGGACTATTTGGATTTTCAATTCCTTTGATCTCATTGTGGTGATTACGAATGGAGGTCCTGCAAACTATTCGCAGACGCTTCCGTCCTATATGTATACAAAGGCTTTTTCCAGCTATGATTTTGGGCTTGCTTCCGCCCTTGGCGTAATCTTGATGGTTTCACTTATCTTGTATGTAACCATCTTCCTCAAGGTAACCCAATATAATAAGGCAGGTGATTTTTAATGAAATATAAATATACAAAATTCCTGTTTGGCCTGGGAAGGGCAGTCCTTTTGGTCATATTTCTTCTTTTTGTCATTCTTCCGATATATTGGATGATTATTACCTCAATCAAAACGAATGGAGAAATAATCAATGCCCAGGAGATCACCTATATCCCCAAGGTAGTCACCACAGAGAATTACAACCAGCTTTTTAATCTGTATGACTATAAGGGTATGATTGCAAATAGTATCATCGTTTCGGTTGCGACTGGTCTATGTGTAACCATGTTGTCAATTTTTGGTGGATATGGGTTAGCCAGATATCGATTCAAAGGTAAGACGGCGATGCTTTTATTTTTCTTGGTTACCCAGATGATACCGGGAATCCTGGTAATCATTCCCTTGTACGTGATTTTTGCAAAACTTGGTTTGATCAATACCAGGTTGAGTCTTTTTTTCTATTATCTGATAAGCAATCTACCTTTTTGCGTAATTACCATGCGGAGTTTTTTTGAGCGTATTCCCTATACCCTTGAGGAAGCTGCCTATATCGATGGCTGTACTAAGATGAGTTGTCTTCGGCGTATAATATTGCCGGTTATGTTCCCCGGTATCGTTGCTGTTTTTGTTTTTGCTTTCATCGGGGCCTGGAATGAGTTGATAGCCGGTACCATTTTCATTAATACTTCAAATCTATGGACAATCCCTGTCGGCCTAAAATCCCTGATAGGAAAATATGATGTTAAATGGGGCGTGCTCATGGCTGGGGGTGTCGGTGCATTGTTGCCCACTGCCATTATGTTTGCTTTCATGCAGAAATTTGTAGTCGAGGGGCTTACCGCAGGTGCTGTCAAGGAATAACAAGGTGGAAAGGTATGAATGATACAGAAATCGAGCCTATTTCCAAGGATCTTTTACACGAGAAAGTCGCAGAAGCAATCCTTAGTTATATATATCGCAACGGATTGAAGATTGGGGATAAACTCCCTTCTGAACGACAACTGGCAATTGAGTTTGGAATTGGCAGGAATTCCGTCAGGCAGGGATTGTGTGCACTTGAGAAAGAACAAATCCTTGAGCGCTTGATCGGCAAGGGAGCCTTTGTCAAACGGGAGGTCTCTGCGGATTCAATCCAACTGAAACTGATGAAAGTCAACTATAAGGACTTGTTGGAGATAAAAATAAATCTTGAGCAACTTGCTATAAGAAGAGCAGCAGAAAGTGCAACACCTGAACAAATTGCAAAATTAAAAGCAATCGCGATTCAGTTGAATGACCTTGCTGACCAAGGAATTTTCTCCATAGCGGTCGATAGGAAATATCATTTGGCGTTGTTGGAATGCGGAGGCAGTCCAACCTTATCCCAACTTGTCATTTCCCTGATTGACTCCCTGGATTGCTATACCAATATGTTTGGTAATGTTTCTGGGATATGGCTCAAGACCATCTCCTATCATCTTGATATCGCCAATGCCCTTGAAAAGAAGCAAGTATCTTTTGCATTGGCAGCCCATGAATATATTTATCAATATGACATTACCGTTCTTGATCGCCTGGAATTGCAAAATATCCAGGGAAAAAACTCATGAACCAGATAGGAAATAGTATGGAAAAGAATGTTGGGAAATGGTGGAGCGAAGGAAAATTCGGATTGTTTATACATTGGGGGCTCTATTCTTTGCTTGCCGGTGAATACAAGAACCAAAAAACGGAGAATATAGCCGAATGGATTATGCATGATCTGCATATACCTTCCAAAGAGTATGAAAAATTGGCAACTCAATTTAATCCGGCTCACTTTGATGCCGATTATATTGTCAAGTTGGCAAAAGATGCCGGCATGAAATATATTGTTTTCACGAGCAAGCACCATGAAGGGTTTGCTCTCTATCACTCCAAGGTGAGTTCCTATAATTGCGTTGAAGCCTCACCGTTTGGCCGTGATCCTATTGCGGAATTCAGGCAAGCCTGTGATAAATACGGGATTGTATTGTGTCTGTATTATTCCCAGGCACAGGATTGGGACGATCCAGATGGCTGTGAGGATGGTATCGGTGAGGAAGGCAAGAATTTCCGCTCGTATCTTGATGCAAAATGCATTCCCCAGATCAAGGAATTATTGACAAATTATGGTGATTTAGGTCTTTTCTGGCTCGACACTCCCATGTATATGACTTTACAGGAGTCCACTGAACTACGAACGATTATCAAGGAACTTCAACCCCATTGTATGATCAGTGGCCGGATAGGTCATAGCTTGGGTGACTATATGACCACCGGAGATAATTTCATTCCACTTTTGCCCTATCCAGGGGCTTTTGAGGTTCCTGCGACCATCAACAGTACCTGGGGCTATAATAAATATGATGAAAACTGGAAAAGTCCTGAGAAAATTTTACGTTCATTGGTAAAAATAGTGAGCCGTGGTGGGAATTACCTGCTCAATATCGGACCAACAGGAGATGGTGACATTCCTCCTGAAAGCTTACAGGTCCTGTCTGAAGTAGGGGACTTCATGGCACTCAACGGGGATAGTATTTATGGAACAAAACCTATTCCTGTGTATCCCTATGACATCGATTGGGGATATTTTACGGGAAAATCCGGTAAATTATACATTCATATCTTTGAGGAAATGGAAATTGCCTACCTGCTGAATATTGCCAATAAACCTTTGAAGGCCTATCGGCTTTCTGATAAGTTGCCACTTTCATTGAAGGAAAGGACAACTTGTGAAGGCGATAGCAGTTGGTTGATCAAGTTGCCACCACGAAGGGAAAAGGAAATCGACCAGGTAATTTGCATTGAGATTGAAGGTGATACCGTCAGCTTTGAACCTATCAGGGACTGATCTGCTTTATTTCTAATTGTGTGTAAAGTTTTATAAATCATTAATATATAAGGAAATTAATAATGGACTTCCCTGGAAATATTCTTACGGATGATACCTATGATTTTATGGATATCGAGCGACCTGTGGCGGCTCCTTTATACCAAACGTCGCTTTTTACCTTTCCCAATGTGAAAGCTTTAAGAGAAGCTATTCAGGATGAGACCAAAACCCACCTCTATTCAAGGGGAAATAACCCCACCGTGGAAGCTGTTGAGGAACGGATGGCTAAACTTGAGGGAGGGGAGCAGGCGAAACTGTTTTCTGCGGGAGTGGCTGCCATTGCAAGCAGCATCCTGTCCTGCGTGAAACAGGGAGACCATATTATCTGTGCCAATGATTCCTATGTATGGGCAAAATATATCTGTGGTACCTATCTTGCCCGTTTTGGGGTATCTGCCACCTTTGTCGATGCAACAAATCTGGATGAAGTAGAGCGTGCAATTCAAAAGAATACAAAGGTCTTGTATTTGGAGAGCCCAAGTTCGATGTTCCTGCGTGTCGAGGATTTACGATCTCTTGCCTGCCTGGCAAAAAGTTATGGCATCACCTCTATTGTTGACAATACCTGGGCCACTCCCTTGTATCAGAATCCCTTGGCCTTTGGGATTGATCTTGTTGTGCATTCGGCCTCAAAATACTTGGGTGGACATAGTGATGTCGTTGCAGGTGTCGTAGTTGGAAGCCGAGTCCTCGTTGAAAGGATATTCAAGACAGAATTTCTTCCCATTGGGCATGTACCTGATCCTTTTCAAGCTTGGTTGATCCAAAGAGGTATGCGTACACTCCATGTCCGCCTACCCTATCACTATGCTTCAGCCTTGTCTGTCTGCGATTTCCTGTATGATAATTCAAAAATTGAACAGGTGCACTATCCAATGCATCCGAAAAGCAAATGGTATGATCTGGCCTCATCCCAAATGAGTGGAGGTTGTGGGTTGCTCTCAATTACCTTGAAATCAACTGACCGTGATAAGATCGAAGAATCAGTCAATAGGCTCCGGCATTTTCGTATCGGGGTGAGTTGGGGTGGTTATGAAAGTCTTGTATTTCCTTCCATGGCATCTCCAGGGGCCAATCCGTCGATGATCAGGTTGCATATTGGTTTGGAAAAAACCGAAACGCTCATTGATGATCTGGAACAGGCTTTTTCTGTTCTCTGATCGACTTTTGGAGAGATGTATGAATTTGAATTGTTTCCCTATGGTCCGAAGCGCAAAGCCTTTCTTGCGTTGGTGGTGGTTTTCAGGTGAACTTGAATACTTAGAGATTGAGGAACAACTCAATTGGATCAAGGAGAAAGGCTTTGGAGGCGTTGAGATTGCCTGGGTTTTCCCTTTGGCGGGAGCCAAGGCCGGACAAGGACCTTTTTTCCTTGATGAATCATGGTTCTCCTATGTTTCTTTTGCACAAGATCAATGCAAGAAGCGAGAGCTTGGTTGTGATTTGACCTTTGGTACGCTTTGGCCTTTTGGCGGGAATTTTCTTCCTGAGGAGTATTCCAGCAGAACTTTCAATGGCTTTTCTTCGCAACGTCTGAATAGATCCTGGGAGTCCCGATATTCCGAGGAACCTGGACGCATTCTCAATCATCTTGACAGCAAGGCTTTTTCCTTCTATGCCGATTTTCTCTTGACCCATGGTTTCAAGACCCTTTGTGAACAAGGGCCAGTATCTTTTTTTAGTGATTCCTGGGAAGTTGAAGTGGAGGGACTTTCCTATGGAGGTATTTTCAAGGATTTCTTTAGAAAATTTGGGTATTCCCTTGAACCGTACTTAGCGATGCTGAACGTTGATCAAGCTATTCGGTTTGATTACAGAAAATGCATTGCAGACCAAATACTTGAACAATTCTATCAGCCCTATGTTGATATGTGCAAAAAAAATGGGGCTTCTTCGCGTATGCAATGCCATGGTACACCCACTGATATCCTTGCAGCGTATGCTCTTGTTGATATACCTGAAACAGAGACCATGCTTTTTGATCCCGATTTTGCCTTGATTGCAGCTTCTGCCGCCGCCATATGGAATAAACCAGTGGTTTCCAGCGAAACCTTTTCCTGTTTGTATGGATGGGTTCCGAATACGGAAGTTCCCCCGGGGTTGGGGAAGGAAAAAATCGAGGACTTGAAATGTGTAGCCGATGCGCAGTTTGCCTGGGGCGTGAATAGGGTTGTCTGGCATGGAATGCCCTATAGTTCCAAGAAGAATCCCCATCATTTCTATGCAACAGTGCATCTGGGTCCGGATGGCACGCTCAATGGTTCGCTGTCTGCTTTTAATAGGTATCTGGAAGAGATGGGAACGTATTTGGCAAGAGGAAAAACTTTTTCAAAGATGGCTGTCTACCTTCCTCTGGAGGACCAATGGATGCTCGATGAGCTGCCTCCCGAATTGGTAAAACCAAGCAGTCATTATTATTGGGAGTTGCAAGAGTTACATATGCCTGATGAATTGCTCTCCTATAGACCTCTGTGGTTTTCTGGAAAGTGGCTTGAAAAAATTCACTTCAATGGAATGACCTTGCAGTGCGGTGACCAAGATTTCTCAGTTTTCTATTGCGATGCCGAATGGATGAGTTTGGATTCTCTGGCAGTATTGGAGAAACTGGCAAACCAGGGAGCCCCTATATATTTCAAGAAATTCCCAAAAGAACCTGGACAGGTAAAACATCAGGCATATGAACCTCTTCTTGCTTCTCTCAAAGCACATTCTATGAAAGTCCTTGATGTCATCACTCCGATTCTTGATTCCGAAATTCCTCTTGATTTTTGGTGCAGAAAGGAAGGAGATTGTTATTACCTTTTTATCTCGAACCCTGCCATGAGAAAATTACGGTACCCCATACCCTATGGGTTCAGTGCTTCTTGCAAAGGCTATGAGCTGTGGGCAGATTTCCATTCGCCCAACCAGATTTATCATCTACCACTTTCTTTTGCAAAATTGGATAGCCTTCTGTACAAGATTGATGACTTCAGTAAAACCGTTGAATTGATTGATACAGAGTGGAGAACTCCTGAAAAATGAACGATTTTTCCTAGAACTCCGCTTTGCTTTCAAAGCAGAGCGGTTCTCCTGTCACCGGATGGAAAAAGGTGATTTTTGAGGCATGCAAAAGCATCCGTTGCCCTTCTTCCTGTTTCCCGTAGAGCCTGTCGCCGATTATCGGGTGTTGCAATCCCTTTTCGTGCGCACTATGAAGCCTCAATTGATGGGTTCTTCCTGTTTGGGGAGTAAAGAGTACCCTGGTTGCCAATCGGTCTTCCTTGAAGTATTCCACCGTGAGTTTCTCCCATTTTGTAATTCCCCATTTTCCCTGGGCTTCGTCAAATACCTGACGGGGCCGATTTTCGATATCCAGACGGAACGGGAGTTCCACGACACCGGAATCAGAGGTAAGTACCCCTTCGAGTAAGGCAATATATTGCTTGCTGACTTTACCGTCCATGAATTGAATCGAGAGATTCCGGTGTGCCCTTGCCTCACAGCAGAGCACCAGCAGACCAGAAGTGTCCATATCCAGACGGTGGACCGCTGGTTGGTTGATGCAAGAAGGAAATAGTCTTTTTACCCGCGTTTCCACGCAATCCTGCATGGCTTCTCCCTTTCCAGGGACAGAGAGCATACCTGCTTTCTTGTTTACTACAAGCAGTGTCTCGTCACAATAGATGATATCCAGGCCAAGCATGGATGCAAGCAAGGGTTTGCACTTGTCATCGCATGGTCCATAAAAATGCTTATGGAGTTTCGATTGAGATCGATTGGTCTCTCCATAGTAAAACTCAGCCATACTTATTATCTGGAGGTTGTGCAAAAAAGCATAGTTAAGTAATTTGGGGGCGCAACAATCGCCAGTACCGGAAGGTGGTAGCTGGTTTTTAAAAATATCTGCGATGGTCGTATAGTTCCCATTGAGGCAACGAAATGCATATAAAGCGTAAATTTCTGCCAGACAGGCTGAGGAGAGTTCTTTTCGTCTTTGCCGAAGGAGCGTAGTTTTCTTGTTTGTCGCCTTGTTTATTTGGTCAGTCAAATCATGAATTGCGCTATCGTATCGAGCAACTACCACATTGAATCGTGCAACGTCACAGACAGGAGGTACCCAACCCTCGATATTCCATTTGCCATCATATTGTCCAGAGAAAGCCTTGAGAATGACTTCCTTTCCTTCTGGATCGAGGCACACCAAGACTCCGAACATCTGTCCCCTGGCTGGACCGAAGAGATAGGAAGTGGATATCTTTCCCTCGCTTTCGTAGTCGAGACAACCCTGTAAATCCAGGGACTCTTGTAATGCCTGGCAATATTTTTCGGCCAGTTGGGAGGGAAGGGGGTTGTTCATGAAAAGAAGATCCTTGTCTGTGTCATTAAGCTATATCGGCAAAAACCATTATAGCATACCGAGTTCTGTCAATTTGTTTCCCAGAGCGTCCAGGGTCGAGGATAACAACTCTTGTCCATATTCAGGGGTGCTGGTTCGAGGATCCTCACCTCGTACGCCCAGAGGCCATTCTTCCGGATTTTGCGAAAGTCGTTCCAAGGCAACCAGTTCAGGGTGTAGGGCAAGCATGAGGGAGGTTTCGTTTTTTCCTGCATGATCCATCTGGGTTTTCCAGGTACCTGGGGAAAAGTCACGCAAGGCGGAAACAAGCACGATATCAAACTGCTTTTCCCAGGTATCTGCCATTTCATTCCATACCTTTCGTGAAGGTCCGTGGCCATCGGCAACAATGCAACGAAATCCGGCTCGTTTTGCCTGGGCAAGGATAGCTTCTACAACCATGGTGAAAAGGCCTTTGGAAACCCAGTAGCAACTTCCTGTAAGTTGTTGGTTGGGCTGTGTCTCCTTGGCCTTGTCCATTCCCATGAGAGGTTGCCCGGTGGAGTCCAGCCCTATGCTGTCTGGGCCGATGAAAAGGGGAGGAAATACGATTCCCCCGAATTTTCTTGCCGCAGCTTCAAACAAATCCCGGGCTTGTATAAGATCGGAACCCAAGGCGTTCTGGAGGCCATGCCACTCCAAGGTTCCCAAGGGAAGATACCCAATAGGGTGTTCCCCAAGTCTTTTAGTAAATTCCAGGGGAAACAATTCCTCGTACAATACTGAATTCTTCATATGGCTTTCAGTGTCTCATGTCTTTGGGAAATCCGCAAGGATACGATTTCTCTAGCTTGCTTGCAGTTCGTTGTGCTTTGGTTTCTTGATGGTGAGGGCGAACAGGGTATTTATCAGTCCCAGGATCCCTGAAAGGGTAAACAACATCTCGATGCCTACTTGCTGCCAGATATAGCCTCCCAATAAGGCCACTACGACACTGATGAGATGGTTTACGGAAATTCCGGTGGTAATGGTAGAGGTCATCTCTTCCTGGGTATCCGCAATATCCTGCACATATACCTTGGAAGCCATGCTGGCCAAGGAAATTATTGAGTCGAGGACGAAATTTACACATACCACGATAAAGGCGACCTCCGGGCTGAACAATCTGTGGGCATACCCATAGAAGAAGCATACGACCATAAGCAGGAGGGTATCGGTTACCATGATGAACTTATATCCGAGGTGGTCGATCAGTTTCCCGATGAGTGGGGCAAACAGCATCCCAAATCCTGCGCAGATAGCCAGCAGGAAAGCGACCAGAGAGGTATCGGCACCATAGAACAAGATGAGTACATAGGGAGCGAAGGTAAGGAATACCTGTTTTCTTGCCCCATAGAAAATTTCCAGCATGTAGTATTTGGAGAATTTCTTGTTGAAATATATTTTACTTCGTTTTACGGGTTTTCCCTGGTCTTTTATGGTAAGGGCAATGAGGGTTGATCCGAGCAGCAGAAAACTGGCTATGAAAAATACTGTCTTGAATCCGGCTATTGAATTCTCGGGAATTCCAAGGTGACTCAGTACGGCAAAAATGATGGTTACTGCCAAGAAGCCGATGATATTGCCCCCGTTGCTGATACTGGACATGAGTCCCAGAGAGGCTCCACCTTTTCCTGGTTTTGCCATATCGAGGGACATTGAGTTCTTGATTGGCATAGTGATGTGCTCACCGGTACTGAAGACAACCATGAACAGGATGACTACAACCTTGGAAGTTCCTACCAAAAGCAAGCCCAACGTTCCTGCAAGCATGATTGCTGTCCCGATCTTGAATACCTTTGACTCAGAAAAACGGTACATGGCAGCCAAGATGAATACAAGGAGCAAGCCTGGGAGTTCCCTGAAGAATTCCACGATTCCTCGTTCAAATTTTGAAATCTGAACTATTTGGGCAAGATAATTGTCCTGGACTCCTCTATAGAATCCATAGGCAAGGCCTGAGCAAAGAATTACCAGGAGGAATTTGTTTCTCCTGGAATCACTTTTGTAAAGAGTGTTCAATCTTTCTTGGATAGTCATAGGTTTGAATATTCGTGAATATGGGGCTTGATGTCAATTAAATTTGACCTCAATTCCCTGTATTGAAGAATATTGGGATAGAATTACAGAAACGTATCAAGGCAGGACCTGGCTTTTTACCTTTCCAAGACAATGAAGGCTTTATAGTTTCTGGAAGATTCCCTCAGTTCCGAAGCCAAAGGTACCGCCGGCGATCACCGCGAAATGGAACTTTGCAATTCCCATATCAATCGGATCTGTTGCCCGGGACCCGGGGACGGAGGCCGTGACTTTTTCTTGGCCATACTTGAAACGTACTCGTTGGCTATTTATGGCAGAGGGGGCTTTTTGGACAGCCTCGATTCCTTTTGTGAACCATGTTGGAACAACTCCTTCGGCAGTATAGAATTTTTCGACAGCAAGGGTTTTCCTCTTCAGGGTATGGATGATTTTTTGTTTCAGGGATTGGTTATCGGCGATATTGCCAATGGATATGAGTGAAAGGATTGTCTCACCCTGCCCGACAGAAAGCAAGCTGTTCTTCTTGTCGTAGGTGCCGGCGATCCAGCAGGTTCCCAAGCCCAGGGAAGTTGCTTCCAGAACCAATTGCTCCCCGAAGTATCCGGCACGTTCCGAGAGGTCAGGGACCTCCTTCAATCCTTTCACTACGAGAACCGATCCTACATTCTTGAACATTCCATAGCTCTTGAAGGTGGAAAAGATATCTCCGGCGTCATCAACCCAGGAAATATGCAAACCGCTTTCCTTGTTTATCTCTTCTATTTTGTTGATCAGGTATTCCCTGGTCTTATCGGCGATGGGTTCCGTTGAATAGGTTCGGATCGATTTTCTGTGCTCGATGGCAAATTGGTAGTCTGGTTGCATATTGGTCTCTTTCCTTTATCAATCGGGGGATAAGCTCAAGGTCCGTAGGTACCTTGAATATACGTATAATTTATAGAATGGTCCAATCCTTAATGTTTCAAACAAGTGGAGAAACTTGGAGAGGTGTTGCAATTTTTGCAACGGGGTCATCAACCAAGAGTCGTGGGCCAAAGAAACGTATGCCAAAGAGGCCTAAGGGAGCGGTCAGCAAGATTGAAACCACGGCAATTGCCAGGATTTGCTGGCCTTCTGGCATTCCATAGCTAAGGGCGACTCCCCCAAGAGCTGCTTGTACGGTAGCCTTGGGAATATAGGCGATCATGCAAAAAATTCGTTGTTTCCAATTCAAATCTGAAAAGCTTGTTGCGATAAGTACTCCAAGGGATCTGAAAACCAGACCAAGGAGGATGACAAGCACGCTTTTCAGACCAGCCTGGAATACGGTGGTGATGTCAACTGAATATCCGATGAGCACAAACAACGTGATCTCTGCAAATATCCAGATCTTTGATAGCTTCTGTGATAATTCATGGGCGGCCGGTTCAAATTTTTCAAGCAGGACGAATCCCAGGGTCATCAGGCTTAGCAGGCCTGCAAAATGAAATGCATCGCCTACCTGTACAAGAAATGAACCGCAAACCAGTATGATGAGGGTTTTTTCCGTTGCCCTGATGTTGGTGTAATGTTTTTTGAACAGAAAGGTCAGCAACAGGCCAATACCGATTCCCGCGGCTATTCCGATGACAATCGAGACTGGTATCGCGCCGATCGATTTGAGGACATTGACGGAACTGCTTCTGGCAAGACCGATGAAAATCGTAAATAGGGTAATTGCCAATACGTTGTCCACCGAAGCTCCTGCAAGGATAATGGTGGGAACTACCTGTTGTTTTTCCGAGATCTTGCCTTGACTTTCCAGCATGGAGGGAACCACTACCGCCAGGGAAACCGCAGAAAGCATGAACGCGGTCAATCCTGATACCTGCCAGGAGAATTTGAAAAAGAATTGGAACAGGAACGTCAGGGCTGTTCCTTCAAGAAGACAGGGAATGAATGACATTGCAATTGCTGTTTTTCCTACTTTCTTGAGCGTGCTTTTCTTGAGGCCCAGACCAGCTCGGAGCAAGATGACAATGAGTGCAAAGGATTTGAGGAATGGGGCAATTTCCCAGAGAACGGCAGGAGTATGGGACGTAAGGAAATAGGAGCAAGCGATTCCAAAAAGCACCATGCCCAGGATAGAGGGTAGCCTGAGTTTGGAAAATAGTTTGCCCGATAGCCAACCACCGGCAAGTATGATAACGAAAAGTTGTGATATTTGTAGCATATGCACTGTTCCTTGCCTCAAGCAGGGACACCTGCCCTGTATGAAGATTCATCAATCTTGATACAGGAGTCATTGGCTGTAACAACAGCGGTTAATGGCGAACTCCACCGCCAGTGTGTATGATGTACTTTAAATGGCAATATTAGTCAATTCATGCGGGATTGCCTGCCGTTCTTTTCAAGTTTCTTATGATGGTTTCTCAGGATATTCTGGTTTCTTTCTGTTCTTTCAAAGCAGGTTGAAAGCATGAAAGACATAGGGTTGGGATGAGGACGGTGATATCGGTGGAACGGTGATATTTCAAAGTAAGCGAGACAATGGGCATGATGCAGAAATCTTTTAGCTTGTGATTTGCTAGATTGTATAGCCGGTCAGTCAGAAATTAGTGTATATTTAGCAAAGATTGATTTAATATATCTTATAAGAAATAAAATAATTTTGAGGAAAATGGAATGCTTGATAAAAGGTCTCTGGTCGACCAAGTCTATGAAACAATGAGAAACGACATTCTCCAACTCCGTTTCCCTCTCGGAAGCAGGATCAACGTCAACGAATTGCAAACGAAAATCGGTGTCAGTTGCACGCCGATCAGAGAGGCGGTGAACAGACTTCAGCTGGAAGGGCTCATCAGTTATAAAAACAATTTTGGAGCTTCGGTTCTTTCTTTGGACGTCCATGATGTCGAGGAAATCCAGGAATTGGCCATGACTTTACATTGTGCAGCAATAAAGCTTTCGCTGAAGCGGAGCGACCCCGAAAAAACCGCGGAAGAACTCGAAAAATACAGAAAGGCTTTTGCCGTTGCAAAAACACCAGAAGAGCAGGTAACCTCAGTGCACCTTCTCATCGGTGTCTTTTACCACACCTGTGGAAACCGCCGGCTCGACAATACCATGATATCCATGCAGGGGCTTCAACTTCTGCTGCGATACATATATGCCGCCGAAGGAATTCATAAGGAGGATGACCTTAGGGATTTTGACAATATGATTGGCTGTGTGAGGAAAAGCAATGCCGATGGAGTTTGCGAGTCTCTGAGAAAAACGACTGACCGGATGACTCCTGGTATTCTTTCTTATATTGCAAGGGTGGGAAAATAAAAAATTAATTCTTGGGTTTTATCTGTGAATGCCGCATCCTGGATCTGGGTGCGGTTTTCTAATATGTCTAGGCAATCTCAACCAAAAGTATAGCATTACACTCGGAAACTGCAAATTTTCCGCCAATTTTACTTGTCATAGACAAATATTTCCAACAAAATTTTCGGTAGAGTTGGGCCTGAAAACTGCCGATTCTTATGCTTGGCGGCAAATTGGTAAATAAAAAAGCTTGCATTTTTGCATTTAGCAAGATATAAGATATATAATGCAATTTGCAATTTCACTTGTTCTGTGGATAAAAAAGGAGCATTTATAATGAATCAGTCAAGCAGTATTTCCAAGAAAACAACAGTGTATTACATTTGGGCAGCAATTTCGCTAGCCTTCATGTTCCTGTTCAGAATGGTTGTGCCACCTTTTGCTGGTATTAATGAAGTCGGTATTGGAATGCTAGGGGTATTTTTCGGCGTTCTTATCGCTACAATTACTACGGGCGAAATATTCTGGCCTGCCGTAATGGGCCTCTTCGCAATGATCTTGTGTGGATTTGCTTCTGCGGGAGACCTTCTCAAGCTATGGTTCGGCAATACGACCATCCAGCAGATCATCTGGGTGATGGCCTTGACTGGTGCCTTGACTGAGTCTGGAGCTGTCAATGTCTTTGCAAGAAAGATCTTGCGTATAAAATTATTGCAGGGACATCCAATGCGTCTCACCATGACCATTTTTTTTGCGGTTCTGGTTTGCTCGGCGCTGGTAAGCAGTCCGACTGCCATGCTTCTTCTCTGGTACCCCATCTTGGACGGTCTCTGTGAAAACTGCAAGATTGAAAAAGACAGTGATCTCAAGAGACAATTGCTCCTTGGCGTTTATATTTCAGCAATGGGTGCATATATTCTTCCCTTCAAGGGCGTCCACCTTTCATCCATCGCTATCATAAGCAGCATCATGGAAGGCAGTGGGCTTGAATTCAACAGTGGCCTCTATCTCTTTGGCGCCACGCTCGTTGTCGTTCTTTTCGTTCTTGGCTATGGCTTCTTCATGCGCTTTGTCTGGAAGACTGACCTTACGCCCCTCGAGAAGTTCCGTTTCGCGGATCTCAACATCAAAGATGAAGACATGAAGATGACTCCTAAACAGAAAATCCTTTTTGGCTTCATGTTCTTTGGTATCCTCTTTCTCATTGCAAGTCTGGTTCTTCCCAAAGGATCCGCCTTCACTGCTTTCTATAATAAAGTCGGAACTACTTGGGTATGGATTGTTCTCTTTACAATTCTTTGCATGATGAGGGACAGAGAGGGCAAGCCTTTCATCAACGGCGTCAAACTTCTCCAGACCAAGACCATGTGGGGAATCGTTGCGGTAGCTGGTTGTTTCACAATCTGTGGTGGTGCCATTGCATCCGATGCCTATGGCATCAAGGTTGCCATCTCCAACCTGCTTACCCCAATTCTGGGAAATGCGAATTGGCCAATCATGGTTATTTTTTGCGTGGTTATTTCGACATTCTTCACGAACTTCACCAACGGTATGCCGGTAAGCTTTACGATCAACGCCATCTGCATTCCTCTTGCATGCAAGATGCAGCTTGCTTCTGGGGGTAACTTTGCAACCGTTCTCGGAATTGCAACCATCCTTTCCGGACTCTGCGCATTCCTCACTAACGGTTCAATTGCATATGCACCTCTTCTGCTCGGTCGTGAAGAGATGACATCCAAGTTTATTTTCACCAAGGGTGTGATGACCAACATTATCTTTATCGTAATATGCAGTCTGGTTTGTATTTTTCTTGGCTACATTGGATAATTTTTAAAAGGAACGAATAATGGCAACTACGATTATTGAAAAAGAACAAGAAACTCCGATTTATGACGAATGCGACATACTTGTCATCGGTGGCGGCGCGGCAGGACACTCCGCTGCCGTTGCTGCTGCCAGGGCCGGCTCGAAAAGTGTAATACTCCTTGAACGTTACGGGTATATGGGCGGCGATGTCACGGGCGGTTACGTCATAATGGTTCCTGACCTCAGTTGGTATGGAAAATCTTTCGTTCGCGGCCTCCAGGAGGAATGGTTCACAAGACTTGGAAAAATTCCCGGAGCTGCCCTTGGACCTTCCCTCGACCAAATAGGTAGCACTGATCCTCTCCTCCTCAACGCTTTCCGTGCCTACCATGACTGCGTAAGCGCCAATTTCGGGGGATCCAAGCCTTCCTGCTTGGTCAGGTCGATTTACTTTGAACCCAACCAATTGAAGATCGAGATGGATAAAATGCTTCTCGAACTCAAAGATCAGATCAAGGTTTGTTGCCATACACTCGGTGTCAAACCGATTATGGAGGGTAATGCAGTCAAAGGCGTAATTTTCGAAAGTAAGGAAGGCCGAAAGGCAATCCTTGCGAAAACCGTCATTGACGCAACAGGGGATGGAGATATCTTCAAACAGACCGGAGCACCTTACGCTACCTTGGCGGACGGGGAGACACGATCCAGTACCACAGCGCTTGTTTGGAGAATCGGTGGAGTCGATTGGAACAACTTCTATGAATGGAAGAGTGCCCATCCCCAGGAAGCTACAATCCTCAGAACAACCCTCGACAAGGTTGCAGGTTTCAAATCCGTTCCACTTCCAGGTCCCACGAATGATGTCTGTTGGGTCAATAACTGGCATGCCGGAAGAGATTGCAGTGTCATAGAAGACCAGACTGCTACCGAGATGAATACCCGCAACACCATGAGAGAAGTGGTGGAATATCTCCGCTTGACTGTTCCGACTGCTTTCAAGAACGCTTTCATTTACGATATCGCTCCCCAGCTCGGTTGCCGTTGCAGCACGCGTCTTGTTGGCGAATATGTTATGACCGGCAATGATTTTGCTTTTGCACATCACTTTGATGACGTCATCGCCTGGCATTCTACAATTTGCCAGCTTAACGATTGCGGTCCTTTGGAAATTCCGTTCCGAGCTTTGTTGCCTCAGAAGGTCGAGAATCTTGTTTGTCCCGGACGCCATCTGTCTGCAGACAACATTGCCATCGACTGGCTCAACCTCATTCCACAATGTGTTGGAACAGGTCAGGCAGCAGGTGTAGCCGCAGCTGTTGCTGCAGCTGATGGCGTAAGCATCAGGAATGTCAACATTCAAAAGGTCCAGGATATTCTCGTGGATCAGGATGTTCCTCTTCCAAGGAATGCCAAATTCGAAGCAAAGGATCCTTCTTACAAAGAATGCGTGGAAGAACATCAATATGGTCTTTACACAGATTTGGCAAAGCATATAAGCGAAGAAGTTGAGGCGAATGGAACCCTGTCTGCAGAAGAATTCAAGAATTGTACTTGCTGGAAGCCTAATTCTGAAAAGATGGGTAATGGTAAACGGCAATAAAGGGAATCCTCCGTCTGTCGGTGTAAATGAGTACAAAGAAGACGAGAAGAGGAAACCTGAAAGAAAAGAAAATCTGTCCGAGGAGTTTTATTCCCGACTCCTCGGGCTTCCTTCTTGTAAAATTTATGGGATCTGCGACAACTGCGGGAAGTGTGATCACTGAACTTTACTACTGGTGCCATGGAATGTATCAAAACCATGAACAATGGAAAAACGACACCTCAAGAAGGTGTCGACCTTCTTTTATAAAAATGATTTCTCCTTTTCTTTCGAAAAACTTTTTGAAGAGAATACGAGGTCATGAAAAGGCCACCAATGATGGCGTAGGACTAATTTGTCAGGAAATTCTGTTTGGCAAATGGATGGAAGATAGAACAAGATGAAGATAGCAGGCGAAGTTTTTTCCTGCCTGGTAGGTCTTGCCAGCAAAAAAAGGAATAAACTATCAATTTTATCTTGCAAGATATAAGATATAAGATATAAAATAAGAATAAGGGAGAACCAAATTGAAACAACTTTTAACTGGAAACGAAGCCGTCGCCCGAGGGGCTTGGGAAGCTGGTGTCCTTTATGCTTCCGGATACCCTGGAACTCCGAGTACGGAAATTCTTGAGAACTTGATAAAATACAGTGGTGTCTATTCAGAATGGGCTCCAAACGAGAAAGTTGCGCTTGAAAGCGTCATCGGAGCATCCTTTGCCGGAGCTCGGTCCTTGGCCACCATGAAGCATGTCGGTCTCAATGTTGCAGCTGACCCACTTTTCACGTTGGCATATACCGGAGTCAACGGCGGATTGGTAATAATCTCTGCAGACGATCCTGGTCTCCACTCCTCACAAGACGAACAGGACAACAGGCACTATGCGCGTTCCGCCCGAGTTGCGATGCTTGAACCTTCCGATTCCCAGGAAGCGAAAGATTTCATGAAAACTGCATTTGCACTCTCAGAGAAATATGACATGCCCATTCTTTACAGAATGACAACCAGAGTCTGCCACTCAAAGAGTATCGTCGATATTTCGGAAGGAAGAACCGAAGTGCCTCTTGTACCCTACGAGAAAAAAGATAAATTCAATCCCGTTCCCGAGATTTCCAAAAAACTGCATTCCAAGGTTGAAAGAAATATCAAGGCACTCGAGGAATACTCGAATTCCACAGAACTCAATTATATCGAATGGGGTTCGAAGAAAACAGGCATCATCGCCGCAGGAGCTGCTTTCCAATATGCAAAGGAAGTTTTTGGCGACAATGCCTCCTATCTGAAACTCGGTTTTACCTATCCTCTTCCAATGGAAAAAATCAAGGCATTTGCAAAAGAAGTTGATGAGCTCATTGTGGTGGAAGAACTCGATCCCGTAATGGAAATCGAAATCAAGGCCGCAGGCATCAAATGTACGGGAAAAGACAAAATTCCTCGAGAGGGAGAACTCAATCCTGATATTCTCAGGGAAGCCTTGCTCTCCACCAAACACCAAACAATCGATGTCTCTGACATTCAGACCGCCAAACGACCTCCCGTTCTTTGTGCAGGCTGTCCTCATCGTGGTTTCTTTCAGGAACTCGGAAAATTGAAAGACATCATCACTGTTTCGGACATTGGTTGCTATGGTCTTGCTCCGAAGGACATCGCAATCTGCATGGGTGGTGGATTCTCTGTTGCGCATGGTGCCCAGAAAGTATTTTCTCTTTCGGGAAGCTCAAAGCGCTGCGTGGGAATTATGGGAGACTCCACGTTCTTCCACTCTGGAATGACATCCATGCTCGAAGCCGTTTACAATAATTCGAGTGTTTTGCTCGTCGTTCTCGACAACAGAATCACCGGAATGACCGGCCACCAGCAGAACCCTGGTTCGGGTTTCAACCTTAAAGAGGAACCGACTAATCTCACCAACATCGCAGAAGTCGCAAAGGCTCTCGGGGTCAAGCACATACGGGTAATCAATCCGCTCGATCTCAAGGAAGTCCGCGAAACTTTGCAATGGGGGTTGTCGTTCACAGATCCTGCAGTGATCATTACCCGCTATCCGTGTGCCTTGAAAAAATACAGTGCCGATGACAAATCAGAATTTGGAACGCTTCATTCCGTCTGCCGCGTCGATGTGGACAAATGCATCGGTTGCAAAGCTTGTGTCAAAACGGGGTGTCCTGCCATTCTCTTCGATCCGAGTACCAAAAAAGCTTCGATTGATACTGCGCAATGCACAGGATGTACCGTTTGTGCCCAGGTTTGTCCGAAGAACGCTATCGTCAAGGAGGAGAGATAACATGGAAGAAATAAAAAACATTCTGCTCTGCGGGGTAGGCGGTCAAGGGACAATTCTTGCCAGTAAAATACTTGCCTATGCTCTTGTTGATGCAGGGTTTGATGTAAAAATGAGCGAAATTCATGGAATGAGCCAGAGAGGCGGAAGCGTATTCACCCAAGTTCGTTATGGACAGAAAGTGTATTCCCCGATCATCGGCCAGGGAAGCGCTGATATTCTTGTGTCTTTCGAAGCGATGGAAGCGTTGCGTTATGTGTCGAATCTTGCAAAAGACGGGCATATAGTGGTCAACGACTACCGCATCCAGACGGCAACAACTGCCTCTGGAAAAGAAAGCTATCCTGAAAACATCATGGAGACTCTCAAGAAAAAAGCGAATACGTATGTCCTTGACGCCGCTGCTATCGCAACGAAAGTCGGAACGGCGAAAAGCATGAACGTGGTTCTTCTCGGAGCTCTGGCTAAACTGATGAAACTTGAAGACTTGAATTGGGATGCTGCTATTGCAGCCTGTGTGAAACCCCAATTTATCGATATTAACCGCGAGGCTTTCAAAGCCGGAATGAATGCGGTAAGCTGAGGGAAAAGATGGAATACCGTTCATTTGAAGAGTTGATTCAAAAAACAAAAGATTGCAGATCTTCCTGCCGACTGGTTCTTGCCGCAGCTGCGGACAAGCACTCTCTCGAAGCTGTTTTCCGGGCTCAGGATCAAGGCCTTGTTTCTCCTGTATTGGTGGGAGACAAGGTTCAGATTGATGCGATCCTTGCCGAATTGCGAAGAGTAGTTCCCTTTGAGGACATATATGATGTCCCGGATCTCGCAGAGAGTTGCAAAAAAGCTGTCTCTCTTGTAAAAGAAAATAAAGCTGACTTCCTTATGAAAGGCAAGGTCGATACAAAGATTTTCCTTAAGGCAGTCGTGGATAAGGAAAACGGGCTTTCAAAGGGAGAGGTCATGTCGCATTTCTCCATTTTTGAAGTCCCTGCTTATCACAAGTTGCTCGTGCCGGTTGACGGAGGCATGGTTCCCTATCCGACGCTTGAGCAAAAGAAGGCGATAATCGAGAACACCGTTGGCGTACTCCGTCGCTTCGGGTATGACTGCCCGAAAGTAGGCGTAGTAACTTGTGTGGAGAAAGTCAATCCGAAGATGATCGAAACCGTCGAGGCCGCTGCACTTGCCGAAATGAACAGAAACGGCGAGATTTCCGGTTGCTTGGTCGATGGTCCTATTTCCTTTGACTGTGCCGTAAACAAAGAGATTGCAGCTTGCAAAGGGTATACAAGTGAAATCGCCGGAGATGTCGATGTGCTTCTTGCCCCGAATATCCATGTCGGAAACATCATGGGGAAAATGCTCACTTGCTTTGCAGGAGCGAAAATGGCAGGATTCGTTGCCGGCGCTTCCTGTCCTGTAATCATGACGTCAAGAGGCTCCGGAGCCGATGAGAAGTATTATTCCATCGCGCTTGCCGCCGCTGCTTCAGAGGATAATCGCTGATGGAACGTATTCTTGTAATCAACCCTGGCTCAACTTCGACAAAACTTGCGATTTTCGATGGAGAAAACGAAGTTTGGAAAGAAAGTCTCAGCCATTCCCTGGAAGATCTTCTGAAGTATAAATCAATCTATGACCAGATTGATTTGCGTCTGAACCTTGTCTACAAGGCCATGGAAGAGCATGGAGAGGACCTTGGCAAACTTACCGCCATTGCCTCTCGCGGCGGTCCCATCGCACCGGTTAAAAGCGGTGCCTACGAAATAAACGATGAAATGATTCACGTTGCCTTCGACCATCCCCAGGATCCCCATGTTTCCATTCTCGGAGCAATCATTGCGGACAGAATCGTGAAAGAGCTCGGAATCAAGGCTTATATCTACGACGCGGTATCTGTTGACGAGATGTATTCGCTTTGCACAATCACTGGCTTGCCTGGAATAAGACGACGTGGGCAGGGTCACAATCTCAACATGCGAGCTGCGGCTCTAAAATGTTGCGCGGATGAAGGCCTTGATTATGGTAAATCCACATTGATAGTCTCTCACCTCGGTGGCGGGATTTCTGTTTCGCTCCATGTCGACGGCAGGATTGCCGATATCATTCCTGACGAGGATGGTTGCTTTGCGCCCGACAGGGCCGGAAATATTCCACAGACGCAACTGGTTGAACTTTGCTATAGTGGCAAATATACCCAGAAAGAGATGATTTCGCTTCTGAAGCGTTCAGGTGGTCTCGTTGCCTGGCTCGGTACCAACGATACCAGGGACGTAGAGAAAATGATTGCTGGTGGAGATGAAAAAGCCAAGTTGATTTACGAAGCGATGGCTTTTGTAGTTGCCGAAAATATCGGTCGCGAGGCTCCTATCTGTTTCGGCAAGGTCGACCGTATCGTCCTCACCGGTGGAATTGCCTATTCCGAATACTTTACCAGGATGATTGCTGAAAGAGTCAGTTGGATTGCCCCCGTTACTATAATTCCCGGCGAGAACGAAATGCAGGCTTTGGCAAATGGTGTTCTTCGTGTCTTGCGTGGCATTGAAACAGCCCATATTTTTCATGAAAAAGCAACGGATTGATAGTAAGCCTACTATTCCTTGCTAGTCTTGTTTTGAAAAAAGAAAGCCATCATGTAAGTCGAAAGACCGAAGTGGTGGCTTCTTTCTTGTTTGCTTTATTTTTCTTTCTAGTTGCAGAAGAATCCGATGGCAAGTATTGCAAAGCCTGTTACCAGGAATAGTTTGTCAGAAATCGTGAAAAACAATTTTTTGGTTTGTTGGCAATACTGCTCATACGTTTTTTGGAACAAGGGCTTGAGTACCTTTTTATCTTCATATCTGGCATTGAAATATAAAAGCATGCACTGCACCAAACATATGAGCAAGCCATAGATGGAACGGGTAGGGATAAACAGACTCACATATAAGAGAATGAAAGTTGCGTACATCGGATGCCGCACGCTTTCATATTTTCCCTCGGTCAGAAGTCTTGTCGGATTTGTTGCTCCCTTCTCCCTGGCCTGATGGTTTTCCTTGGTTATCTGTGCCAGGGCTATCATCCCACGGGTAAACAATACCAATCCATAGAGGAACAGCACGATATCAAAAGAACCGAGACGTATCTGATGTTGGTCGTACAGAAATATTTTTGGAGTAAAAAGAAGCCAATTGGGAATGGTATTGCCGAGCATATTCAGCAAGAGAAAGAAAATCGGATAGAGCACGAGACTTTCCAGAACCTTCAAAATTTTCATATTCTTTTTTGAACCCCTTGGGTTTGTATTTTCTTTTTCGGGAACATCCTGTTGCCCAGGCTGCTCATGAAAGCATAAAAAAGGTTTCTCGGCATTCTCTCGGTACAGGCTATCAACATTCTGATACTCTTTTTAGGTATGCAAATAACTCTATGTTTTCGCAATGCATCAAAGGATGCTCTCACAATCTCGTCAGGCATGGACCACTTGACCATCCCATGGTTTTTCTGGCGTTTCTTTGTCATTCCCATTTTTTCATGGAAATCGGTTTTGGTCAAACCGGGACACAGTACCTGTACCTGTAGGTTGGTATCCTTCAATTCCAAATGCAGGGTTTCACTAAACGTCTTGAGGAAGGCCTTGGAACTGGCATACACCGCATTGCGAGGGAGCAGTAAGTAGGCTCCATCCGAGGCTACATTGATGATTGTTCCTGTATCGTTTGCCAATATAGATGGCAACACGGCACGGATCAGGCGCAGGGGAACCAGGTCATGCACAATGATCATTTTTTCTACCAGGTCAGGGTTTGCTTCTGCAAAGAGTGAATTGACGCCAAATCCTGCAGCGTTTACCAAAACTTCAATATCGGTACGTACCAGAAGTGTGCTGACAAAGGCCTCTAGTTGGATTTTGTCGCTTAACTCGATTACGATCATCTCCACTTTCTTGCGATATGTATCGGAAATATTCTGGGCAACCTTTTCAAGCACCTCCACTCTTCTTCCCGTGATAATGAGGTTGTAGCCTTTCTTTGCATACTCTTTGGCAAACTCTGCCCCGATACCGCTGGTGCCACCCGTAATAAGGGCCGTTTTGTCTGTTTCTGCAGAAAATTCACTACCAAAAATCATAAGGTAGACTCCACTGTATCAAGACCGAGCAGATTAAGAAGGAACTCTCTGATTCGCTCAATTTTTTCTTTTCCTGCAAGGTCCGGATGCAAGAGTATTCCCAGTTGTCCGTAGATGCAGAAACTGGCAGTTGCTTCAAGGTCTGAAATGGCTATTTCTCCCTGATCTGAGGCCTTTTTCAATTGTTTTTTTATTACGGGAAACAATTTTTGGCAGATTTTCATTGAAACCAAGTCATGCATTGCTTTTCCTGAGGCCTGGTGACAGATTTTATAATAATAGGTATCGGGATTTTCGGTATCCAGGAAAGTAGGGGTCCCGTATAGTTTTTGCCGCAGGGTCTTGTCCTGTTCTGAGAGTGCAGAAATCATAGGTTTTGCCTGCATTTCGGCATAGTATTCCAGTACCGACGAAAACAGTTCTTCCTTGGATGAGAAATACCGATAACACAGTCCCTGGGAGACCCCAATCTTTTTAGCAATATCACTGATGGAGGTTTTGTCATACCCCTGTGTGTAGAAGAGTTCTGCCGAAGTGTCGAGGATCTCTTGTTTGCGGTCCTCTGGTTTCTTTGTTATGCGAATCATGGTTTTTTCCTCGTTTGATACGACTATACAGAGATCTGTTTTTCATGTCAATGAATAATATTCATTCATTAATGGAATTGTTATTTATCCATCAAAATTATCAACCTCTGAGTATCGGTACATTCCTTTCCCTTTTTCCTTGGGAGGAGATGAGAGAAAGGGTGCCGGATCTCTTAGGCTTCTTTGGAAGGGAAGAAGAACTGCAACGATTTTTCCAAAGCCTGGTTGAAGAAATTCCAGTTATGGAAGCCCTCTGCTTCTTCGAACGTACAAGGATAGTCCATTTTGTGGAGGTCGTTGCAAAATCGTCGATTGTCCGTCATTAGGTAATCCTCCGTTCCGCACGTTATATAGAGAGAAGGGGCTTTTCCTGCTTGCAATGCTTTTTGTGCAAGTTCCAAGATCTCGAATTCTGGTTTCCATCTGTATTCCGGACCAAAGATTGCCTGGAAGTCCAGGACCAACTGTTTCCCGAACAATTGAACATCCTGTTCGTGTGTGTTCTTTCTCATGGCCTCAAGTCCTTCCCTGAGAAATAGGCATGCTGAGGAAAAAGCAGCACAGCCTCCATAGCAGGAAGGATTTGACAAGGCCAGTTTCAAGGCTCCATAGCCCCCCATGGAAGCCCCTATGACAAAGGTATCCTCGCGTTTTGCGCTTATGTTGAATACATTTTTCACTACCTGCGGCAGTTCCTCTGCGCAATAGGAAAAATACTTCTGTCCATACTTCATATCGGAATAAAAACTTCTGCCAACTTCGCTCATGACGAATATTGCGTCATATTGCTCGGCGAATACAGGTAGCAGGGTATAATTGATCCAGTCGGTATTATTGCCGCAGAGTCCATGCAAGAGATATATCACGGGATGTCTTTCTGAGATAAGCGCCTTATTGGGTAAATATATTGAAAGTCCTGTTTCCATTTCAAGCTGGGTTGAAAAAAAAGAACCACGTAGAATCATTTTCAAGTACCTCTGGATACATATTCTAGGTACAGGGAAGCGGTAGGTCAAGGCAAGGATTTCCTTGCCTCGACCCATTCCTTCAAGAATTGCAGGCTTTTGAAAATACTCTTTTCTTTACTACCTCATCAATGCAAAAAGGAGTTTCCTGATACACAAAATAGTTCAGCCAGTTGCTGAACAAGAGATTGGCATGGGATCTCCAGGTGACGGAAGGGGCTTGGGAACTGTCATTATCAGGGTAATAGTTATAGGGAATTGATGGTTCTTTTCCTGCTTCCAGATCTCGGTGGTATTCACTGTCGAGGGTCAGATCATCATATTCACTATGCCCGGTTACAAAGACTTTCCTGCCATCCTTGCTGGTGGCCAGATACAAGCCGGCTTTCTCGGACACACTGAGTATTTCCAGATTCTCAACAGCTGTCACTTCCTGTACAAAGAGCGTTGTGTGCCTGCTGTGGGGGGCCAGAAAGGTGTCATCAAAGCCCCTGACCAATTTGTTGTTTGGCTGAAGTACTTTGTGGGAGAAGATTCCGAAGATTTTCTTGTCCACTGCATGTTTTTCGATACCGTAATAGTGATGGAGAGCTGCCTGGGCTCCCCAGCAGATAAAGAGGGAAGCATACACATTATCTTCTGCCCAATCGAGGATTTGGGTGAGTTCCTCCCAATATTGGACCTCCTCGAATTCCTTGGTTTCCACCGGGGCCCCTGTGATGATCAAACCATCGAATTGTTGAGACCGTACCTCTTCGAAGGTCTGGTAGAAGGTTTGCAGGTAGGAAAGCTCAGTATGCTGGGGGTGATAGCTGGCGGTGCAGAGAAAGGTCGGTTCTATCTGCAAGGGAGTATTTCCCAGAAGCCTGAGAAGCTGGGTTTCCGTCGTGGTCTTTGTAGGCATGAGGTTCAGTATGGCTATTTTTAATGGCCTGATATCCTGGGAGATTGCCCGTTCGCTGGTCATGACGAATATATTCTCATCGGTCAAGGTTTGGGCGGCCGGTAGGCTACCCTGAATTTTTACTGGCATGGAAAACACTCCTTTAAATTGCCTCGAAAGCTTGTTCGAGGTCGAAAAGGATGTCCTGGATATGCTCGATGCCAATGGAGAGCCTGATGGTATTGGCTTGTATATCCTGTTCCTCCAGCTCCTGTTTGCTTAGCTGTGCATGTGTGGTGCTTGCAGGGTGGATGACTAGGGACTTTGCATCGGCGACATTGGCCAAGAGTGAGAATATCTTCAGGTGGTCGATGAATGCTTTGGCTTCTTTTTCCCCACCTTTTACGTTAAAGGTAAAGATTGAGATTCCTCCCTGGGGAAAATACTGGGTATACAGTTGATGATACCGATTTTCCGGCAAACAGGGGTGCCGTACCAATTCCACCTTTGGATGGTTTTCCAGATAGTTCACTACTTCCAAGGCATTCTGGACATGGCGTTCAACTCGGAGCGAAAGAGTTTCCAGTCCTTGGAGAAACAAGAAGGCATGCAAGGGTGCAAGGGTAGCCCCGGTATCTCGCAGAAGAATTGCCCGGGCCTTGGTTATCCACGCCGCCGGACCCGCTGCCTCGGTAAAACAGATACCATGGTAACTGGGGTTGGGTTTTGTGAGGGACTCGAATTTGCCGCTAGCTTTCCAATCAAATTTTCCGCTATCGATGATTACGCCCCCAATGGCGGTTCCATGCCCCCCAATGAATTTGGTGGCTGAATGAACTACGATGTCAGCACCATATTCAATGGGTCTGACAAGGTAGGGGGTGGCAAACGTATTGTCGACTACCAGGGGAATCTTATGTTTATGGGCGATCTTTGCGACAGCTTCTATATCGGCCAGGGTTGCGTTGGGATTTCCTATGGTTTCGAGAAAAAGAGCCTTGGTATTTGGCTGTATTGCCTTCTCGAAGTTTTCACTTTGGTCGGCATCAACGAACGTGGTATGTATTCCATAGTCAGGAAGCGTGTGGGCAAGCAGATTGTATGTTCCTCCGTAGATGGTCTTGGCAGAAACGATATGGTCTCCTGCCTGGGCAAGGTTGAAGAAGGAATAAAATACGGCGGCGGCTCCGGAGGCGACGGCAAGGGCTGCGACACCTCCCTCCAAGGCTGCGATTCGTTGTTCGAATACACCTTGGGTGCTGTTTGTCAGCCTTCCATAGATGTTGCCTGCATCGGAGAGGTTGAATCGAGCCTCGGCATGGGCGCAATCGCGGAATACGTAGGCGGCTGTCTGGTAGATGGGGACGGCTCGTGCATCGGTTGCGCTATCTGGTTGTTCTTGTCCGACATGTATCTGTAAAGTCTCGAAATGCAATGTATTGTTGTTGGTACTCATACTAAAATATCCTTGTTTTTTGATATGGCAGGAACTGTCTGTTCCTTTATGGCTTTGGTTGAAAGAGAATTATTGGTTGCCTGCCATACGGTCCTTTACGGAGCCGCATCTTGGGAATATTGCTTTTTTCATATAACACCTTTTTATCGGAATATACCTCTGGTTTGTCCCAAGGTTTCTATTCACGAAATTGAAAATTTGTTTGCTTGCAAAGGTTGTTGTATGTTATGCGCAGCGGCACATCATACCATCAGATGAATCAGTTGTTGACATTGACATCATGGTGCCGCCTCCCAGGAAAGGATATCCTACCAAAATGGTTGGATTTTTAGCTATTCTATAAAACCACAGACTAATTAGTCAAGGGGAATATCCTTATTTTTTCGAAAACAGAAATAGGATTAAAATAATTAATTACAAATTAAAGAAATAGTTGCTATACAAATATGAGAAGAACGAAGCAATTGACGGAGTGGACTAACAAGTCCTATTTGTAATTTTTTTCAGTCAACTGAAACAACAACATACTTTCTTTTGTTTACCGTTGCGCTTACCTAAAGGTAATAATGGCAAGGCTGTTTTATACACAGTTTTTGCAAGAAAACGGAAGGCTGCGTTATAGATGAAATATGAGGTGCAAAGGGGATGTTTCGGTGAAAGATCATTCAGGCAAAAAACTGAAAAAAGATAAAACGAAAGAGGTCTGATTTTCTTTGTCTTCCTCTGTATTGTTGTCGTAATTAGCAGTTTTATATGCTTTATAAACATATGTCTTCTGTTAGGCCTTTTGAACAAGATGTTTGTATTTCATTTTAGCTTGTTTTTACTACAATGTTTAATAAAATGATATTAATTTAGCACATAAATAGTTTGTTTCAACATGAAAAAGACTTAAAACAGCAAATATGAAGAAGAAATGCAGTTTTTTTAATGTAAGTTTAATGAAGAATTCTCGTCATTTTTGTACACATCTGAAAAACAGTCTATTTCTTTTTTGAAAAGTTGTGACATACTTAATTGGAAAATAGATAAAACGGTACAGATATTTTTCTTTAGGTTATGCCGTTCAACATGAAAGGGAGTGAAAAAGAAATGCAAACAAGAATAAGCAAGGATTCAATTTCTTGCATATCCATATTGTTGATACTGGTCTTAGGATTGTTTCTTACCTCTTGCAGTCAGCCCGATGCCATGGGTTCGGTGTCTCTTTCCTTTGACAATTCCAAATCCATAGAACCGGGCAGCAGTGCCACGGTTAGTTCCATCCGGTTCTATGGGGCAAAAAACGATGGGACTATCCTGCAACCCAAGATTCTCTCTTTGGTGGATGGCCCCAAGGTGGATGGGCTTACTGTCGGGACCTGGACGTTTTCCGTGGAAGGATTGAACAGTGAAGGGGCAACGATAACCGAGGTTGCAACGCAAAGCGGTGTCAATATAAAGTCGGATAAACTGACCCAAATCTTCTTTGTCCTTCGGTATCTAACCATCGGGAATGGAGACTACAGCCTTACGGTGAACTGGCCGGAGGGACTTCCCGAGTTCAAGAAGGTCGAGGCCACAGTAGGAAATGAAACAGTAGAGGGAACTGTTACAGGCAATTCAGTATTGCTGACAGGGACGAAACCAGTAGGAGACTATTTGGTTGGATTGATCTTCACCAACAAATCGGGAACTACAAAAGCGTTTTCCTCCCTGGAGATGGCGAACATCTACAAGAGCCTGGAGTCGAAAGGAACGATCAAGCTGGAGGCAGCAGACTTTCCTCAGGCAGGGAAACCGGTTGTGACGGTAACTGACATAACCGGGGGGAAGCAGGTGACCATTTCCGGTGGTACGAGCGGAGCGGCAATTCTCTACACGACTGACGGGACTGACCCTGTTTTGTCTAGTTCTCTCTATACAAGTGCTATCGAGCTGACCAGTGCAGGGACGAAGACGATCAAGGCGATTGCCTGCAAGGAAGGCATGATTGACTCTTCTGTTGCAAGTACAAGCGTGATAGTTGAACAGGCAGCAATACCTACTTTCAGTCCAAGTAGTGCGACCTTCAGCAGTACCCAGACGGTGACGATGACCAGTACTGCTGGATCGACAATCTACTACACGACCGACGGAACAACGATTCCTACGACCGGCAGTTCCGCCATTACTTCAGGGGGAAGCATAACAGTCAGTGCGACGACTACAATCAAGGCGATGACGGTGAAGAGTGGGATGGTCAATTCGGCGATAGGGGTAGGTGTCTATACCAAGAAAAAAATCTATGCCATAGGGGATACTGGACCAGCGGGAGGATTCATCTTCTATATCAATCCGAATGCTGCGACTCAGGACTGGACGTATCTGGAGGCGGCACCTACGGATAATGGACCGTGGTTATGGGGATCCGCTATAAAAACAGATGTAACAGCAACTGCCATAGGAACGGGGAAGGTGAATACTGCAATTATTGTAGCCAAAATGGGAATTGAAAGTATTGCGGCGAAGGAATGTGCCGACAAGAAGATAACATATAATAACGTGACATATTCTGATTGGTTTCTGCCGTCAAAAGATGAATTGAATCAGATATACATACAAAAACTTAAGTTAGGAAGTTTCTGCTATGGCCACTATTGGAGCTCTTCGGAATATGATATGTACAATTCCTGGGATCAGTTTTTCGGCGATGATGGTAGGCAGAATGCCTATGGTAAGAATGCCAATTATTTTTATGTTCGAGCAATACGGTCTTTCAAATGAGCTGTTTGTTTATTTGAATAGTCGGAGAATGAGGATGAAGAAAGAAACGGAGCTGCATGGAATGGTTCTGTTTCTGTTATGGGTTTGAAGATATGCCAATGTAACAAGGGTTATGAGGAAGTGGGCTATACTCATAGCCTTTCTTTTACAGAAAGCATAGGATCCTCTTGGTTCCTTTTCTGCGGTAATTATTGCTTGTGTTGTATATAAAATACAATGGAAGGCCTGTTTGGGGGCCTTCCATTACCTCATATATTCGAACAAATCGATATACATCCATCCTTATTTGATGGTAAGTTTATACCCATTTGTATTGATTTGAGCTTTATTTCCTTTTATTGAGGATATTGTTGAGTCTCCGGTCAAAGTCCATGTACTAGTACCATCGAGTGTTACGTTGGTTGTTCCCTCATTGGTAATCTGCCCGACAAATGAACTGTTGTTTGTAAGGGAGATATCCAAGGATGAAATTGCATCGCAAGAGATGGTTCCTGCAAGAACTTGGGTTTTTGCAGTCAAGGTACACGTACCGCCATTTGCTCCGCTCTTGCCCCATCCGCGGGGACTATCGTTTCCGCTTACCGTCAAGAGTACTCCATTGGCCAGAGAAAGTTTAACATTTTCCAGGTTGATGCTGCTGGTGGTGTTGGTTACATAGAACAGATCACCAGTCTTTCCTGTCAAGAATCCACCGGTCATGGTGAATGTACTATGGCCGACTTCAGCGTCTCCAGACATGCTTTGGTAGAGTAAAATTGTCTGGACATGTTCGTTTGAGACCATCGAACCGGTAACGTCACAGTTTTCAAGAGTTGCGCTATTCTTTCCCTCGATGACCACAGCCTCAGAGGTTTTTGCATTCAAGATTGCATTCTTTACGGTGATATCTGCAGTGGAATAAATTGCCGGAGAACCCGTTCCTGAAGTCATATAGGTTCCTCCCTCCAGAGAAAGAATTCCGCCTCCACGATCACTTCGAATGGAAGCAGCACTTTGACCTGCAGTGGCAATAGTCAACCCTGACCCTGAGATGGAAGCTCCACCAGCGCAATCAAGCCCTCCGCTATTGTTGGCAGTGGTACTGATCTTCGTGTTCTTGATATCGATATGGGAATCCTTGCCATAGGCAAAAATGGCATTGCCTCCTTGTGCGCTACTGGAAACAGTGCTACCTGAAAGGGAAAGCGTTGAACCGTCACGAACAAGAATTGCAGCGTTCTGGCCATAAAAATCACTATTCTCTGTATTGGAGGTTGCTTCCTTGCTCTTTGTGACAGTTGCATTGGTCATGCTCACCTTTGCTCCGTTTTCAACTAGCAAGGCGTTTTCATCCTGGGTCATGGAGGTATATGTCATATTGGCAAGTGTCTGGTCAGTGGTATAGGTAACCTTGGCAGTTCCGTTGATTTCTGTCTGGGAACTCATGGAAGGCGGAGTCATCATCTTGCCACGCTCGGGAGGTGGCTCCATTGGTTTTATACTGTCAGGTGGTGGTCCCATCGGGGGGGTACCTGTTTGGTTGTTAGGTTGTTTTTGCATTTTGCCTTGGGGTAACTGTTCCGTACTCTTGCATCCAAAAAGTACGAGGGAAAAGCAACAGATCAAGAGAATGAGTGATGAATGTCTACGCATGTTCCTGCCTCCTTGCTTCTAGCATTGCAAGGGGAGAAGTATAGTCAGTGTGGAAGCCTTGAGGAAGGATATCGATTATATGAAGAGTTGATGTTGTGGGTTTTTCATTCCCATGTAAAAATTTTATTTCTGTACAAGGGTAGCCAATGGTCCTGTATCTTATATCAGGGTTGGAGAGGAAAGGATTTTCTCCCTCTTGATCAATCAAGCTCCTTTTTCATACAGATACTGTCCTTGATGTCTTTATAAGGCCCATAACTGGGAATGATCTTGTAGTTGAGCTTGGAGTACAAGGCCATTGCGTTTTTTAGATGCTTTCCTGTTTCCAGTACCGCTGTAGAATAGCCATGTTCTTTCCCTTGCCGCTCAAGTTCTGCAAGGAGCCTCTTGGACAAACCTTTTCCCCTGTACTCCTCTTTTACGAATATACGCTTCAACTCCAAGGTACTTGCATCATATTCCTTGCACGCTCCGCAGGCTGCCGGAATTCCCTCTACCAGGATAAGGACCACCAATAATAGTTTGTCCACTGTATTGTATTGGTTGCATAATTGGTGGGTTTCCTGGTTTGCCGCGTCAAGTTCCGCATCCAATAGGGTTACCAGATGCAGAAAATCGGCGTTTGTCCTATCTGTGATGAGTATTTCAAGTATGTCGTTCATTTGCTATTCCTCTTTTTTCTTATAGCTGGGTAGGGAAAAGGGCTTGAAGACCCATAGGTAAGCGATGCAAAGTATCGAGGCTAGCACTGCCATGGCAACAAAGGCCAATTCAAGCGACCAATGACTGCCGATCAATCCCACTGCAGGGAACATGAGGATCATGAAGAAACTGAATGCCATGCTCTGTATCGAAAGGATGGTGGCTCGTTGTCCACTGGGAATAAGCCGATTCAGATAGGCTCCGATAGCGGCAACCAAGATTCCTCCAATGCATCCGGTAAGAACATAAAAAAATTCACGATACTCGCTAAGGGCTACTCCCCAAAGACAGAGGACCATAAGTAACGGCATGAAGGTCAGTATTCCTTTTTCCCCGATCTTGCGTTCAATCCTTGCGGCAAAGAGTGCTGTCACGCCAGTTACCAGGGCATTGGCAGCAAAGACAAGTCCTATCTGATATTCCGTTTTTCCATTGGCAGTCCAAAAATTTTGCAGATAGAAAAACAAGACAGTAATAAAGCAGAAAAGCGACTCAGAAAAAACAATAAAGAACGTTATTCTTCCCTGTTTTTTCAAAAGGGCCAGACTTTCAAGGTTTTGGGTTTTCAAGGAAGAGGCGATCTTGCAGAACAAGGAAGAAGGCTTGGAAAGATTCGAGGTCTTGATGAACTCCGGTTCCTTGAAAAAGAGAGAACAGACCGTCGCGGTGGCATAGAAAAACATGGTAAGGTAAAAAACCGCGCGATACGAATGCACAGCCAGGTAGCCTCCCACGATAAAGCTTATGATGGAAGCGCTCTCGTAAAACAATTCCTGCTTACCAGCAACTTTGATATAGCTCTCTTGTTTGCCATCCAAAAGCAAGGAGTCATACACCAAGGCATCACCTGCTCCTGATTCCAAATTGTTTCCCAGGGCTGTGAAGATGAAACCAAGGGCTTGCAAGAGAAAACTGGAAGAGAAAAACATGATTGCTACGCTTAATACGGCAACCAGTCTTCCCAGTAGCCTACTTATCTTTCTTCCCCAAAGATCAGCGATGGCTCCGGTCGGGACTTCCATCAAGAAACTTGTAATATGGTAAATTCCTTCCAGTATTCCCAACTCGACCAAAGAAAATCCCCTGAGTGCCAGATAGATCATCCAGATTCCGTGGGTGAGATTCAATGTAGATAATGTAACAAACAGATAATTCAGGCCGATATTGCGGCCATAATGATTCATGGGGAATACTCCTTGCAACCTTGCTGATTGTATCTAAAGCAAGATAAATTTGTCTACCCTTGGTTGAGGGTGTTGGATCTCCCTGTTATCAGCTTGAAGTAATTTTGCTATGGTAACCAATAATCAGGAAATGCGTCTGTTCACTAGGTCTTTTCATGTACCAAAAACCTGCAAAATGGTAAAATGCGCTTCATGTTAAAAATGGTATAAGAGGCAAAAGTATGAATGTAGCCCAATTATTGGTTAAATGCTTGGAAAAAGAAGGCGTAAAATATATTTTCGGTATTCCAGGAGAAGAGGTTCTCGACATCATGGATGCCTTGCAAGAATCCCCCATCCAATTCATTACGGTTCGACATGAACAAGGAGCCGCTTTCATGGCCGATGTCTATGGTCGACTTACCGGGCAGGCAGGAGTTTGCCTTTCGACCTTGGGACCAGGGGCCACGAATCTTGTCACCGGAGTTACCGATGCCAATAGCGACGGTGCTCCGTTGGTTGCCATTACCGGACAGGTCTCGACGGATAAATTGCATCTTACTGCCCACCAGTATCTCGACCTCAATCGTATGTTTGCTCCTATAACCAAAAGAACCAAAGAAGTGTTGAATCCTGAGACAGAGGAAGAAATTGTCCGATTGGCCTTTAAATATGCAGAAAATGAAATGCCAGGGGCTACCCACATCACCATTCCTGTCGATGTTGCAAAAAAGGAAGTGAGTGACGACGATGTTCCTCTTTCCCGGGTTCCCGTTTCGCTTCGCGAGAGTGCAGACAGAACTACCATTTTGGAAGCCTATGACCTTATAAAGAAAGCTAAACGTCCCATCCTGCTTGTAGGAAATGGGGCTATCAGGGCATCAGCCTCAGCGGCCCTTACGAGGTTCGTGCAGACGGTCCATATTCCTGTCATCAATACCATGATGGCAAAAGGTGTTCTCTCCTGTGATGACCCCTACTATTGCTGTACGGTCGGCATCCCGCTCAAGGACTATGGAAACATCATCCTGGAACAGGCAGATACCGTCATCGCCGTAGGCTATGACATCGTGGAATACGACCCACGGAATTGGAATGTGAAACGCAATACTACGATTGTCCATATTGCCTCGATGCCTGCGGATATCAATAAATATTATCAAACGGCCACCCAAGTCGTAGGCTATATTCCCGAATCGCTGGATGAGCTTACCTACTTGCTGGGAAGAGGCGATGTGAAGGACAGCATCTGGGCGTTGAAAATAAAGGATGCCGCAACTGAGGATGAAGCTTGTTACAAGGAAGATACTTCCTTTCCGATGAAACCCCAGAAAATATTGATGGATGCCAGAAAAGTCATGGGAGAAGAGGATATCCTTATATCTGACGTAGGAGCCCATAAGATGTGGGTAGCCCGTGAGTATCCTTGTTTCCGTCCGAATACCTGTCTCATTTCCAATGGATTTGCTTCCATGGGATTTGCCCTGCCCGGTGCCATTGCCGCAAAGCTTATCTACCCAAAACGCAAGGTGCTTGTCGTAACCGGGGACGGTGGCCTGTTGATGAACATCCAGGAATTGGAGACGGCTGTCCGCATCCATACCCCAATCGTCGTACTCATTTTTCATGATTCCAGCTATGGATTGATCAAGTGGAAACAGATGGATCATTTTGGGCGCAGTTGTTATGTTGATTTCACAAATCCTGATTTCGTCCTGCTTGCCGAAAGTTTCCATGCCAAGGGGTACAGGGTCACCAAATCGGAGGATCTGGTTCCGATATTACAGGATGCCTTTACCCAGGATGTTCCTTGCCTGATTGACTGTCCTGTGGATTATGCGGAAAACCTGAAGCTGTCGGCTCATTTGAAAGACGTGTATGAGACATACCATGCCGGCGAATTGAAGGGGTGCAAGTAATATCATACTTTCGACCTGTTGGACAATATTCCTGACAAAAGGGAAGAATATGAGTATCTTTATGGTAGGAGGCAACTTGTATGAAATTAGTATTGCTACGGCATGGTGAAAGTGCCTGGAATCTGGAGAATCGATTTACTGGTTGGACTGACGTAGAACTTTCCGATACCGGAAGAAAGGAAGCTCAGGATGCCGGTACTGTTCTCAGGCAGGAAGGCTATGATTTCGATCGATGCTATACTTCCTATCTAAAAAGAGCTATTCACACCCTCAATTTTGCTTTGGAGGAGATGGATCGGGATTGGTTGCCTGTCATCAAGAGTTGGAAGCTCAATGAACGCCATTACGGGGCCTTGCAAGGATTGAATAAAGCCGAAACCGCTGCAAAATATGGAGAGGAGCAGGTTCATATCTGGAGACGTTCCTTTGATATCCAGCCACCTAGCTTGCAACCGGAGGACGAAAGGAATCCTGCCTTACAAGCACAATACAGAAATATCTTGAAAGAAGAATTACCCCTGACAGAAAGTCTCAAGGATACCATTGCCCGTACTATTCCGTATTTTGAACAAGAGATCAAACCACGGATGGCAGCGGGAGAACGGATTCTCATTGCCGCCCATGGCAATTCCCTGCGTGCCTTGGTCATGTATTTCGAGCATCTGACAGAAGATGAGATTACCCAGGTAAATATTCCCACCGGTATTCCTCTTGTCTATGAGTTTTCAGAGAATTTTTCTGTTATCCATAAGCAATATCTTGGAGACCCTTCTCAAATAGAAGCAAAGATTTCAAAGGTAAGCAACCAGGGAAAAGCAAAGCATTGAGATAAAAAGGATTTTATCCATTGCCAAGACTATCGAATACATAAAGAAATAAGAGCGATGCAGTTTTGCTTGCAAGATTGTATTGCTCTTGTTTTCTTTGTCCAGGGAAGTTCTTATTTTCTTACTTTTTCCAAAATTCTCTATACATTACAGCTATTTTGTAACATATGTTACAGTGTTGCGTTTGATATATCCTTTTTTTAAAAACCATTCCCTAATATTTTTATGGGTTTCTATGAAAAAGAACAAAAAATCAACAATGTACTTGGAGGTGTCAAATGGCCGTTGCTAACAAAACGAAACGTGAATTTCCCAATGTGTATGTTATCCTGTTCGTGATTTGTATTTTTGCCGCATTGCTTACCTGGATTATTCCTGCTGGTTCTTTCGACCGAGTCGTAAAGAACGGGGTCAGTAGTGTTGTCCCAGGCTCCTTCCATTTCATTGAACGCCATCAACAAGGGTTGTGGGCAATCTTTATGGCAATCGTTGCAGGATTCAAGGCCCAGGCAAGTCTCATTGTCATGGTGTTGTTTGTAGGCTCTGCGGTGTATTACCTGCAAGAAACCAAATCCTTGGACACTGCCTTTAGGCAATTGGCCAATTCGGTCAAAGGTCATGAAGAGATCGCAATTTTCTTCATCATGCTGATTATGTCCATAGGAGGGGCCACCGGAGTATTCGGAAACGTAACCCTTGTACTCATTCCCATCGGGGTAGCGTTGTCCTTGGCCATGGGATTTGATCCGGCCTTGGGTTTTGCCATGATTTTCTTTGGTTCTTTCTCGGGCTTCAATGTGGGATGGGCAAACTTCGCAACCATCGGCATAGCCCAGACTATTGCAGATATTCCCTTGTTCTCAGGTATAGGCGTTCGTCTGTTGCTCAATGTCTGCAATTTTTTGCTCAGTTACTTTTTTGTTTGGATCTATTTCAAGAAAATAAAGAGAGACCCGAAGAATAGCCTGAACTATCAAGAAGGTATGGAACGTTCAGAGTATATGGGAAGTGGTAGCGAGCAGACTATCGGAACAAGCAAATTATCCAAGGCCCAGACTTTTTCCTTGTTGGCCTCTGCCCTCGGTATCGTCTGTGTCGTCATCGGTGCCTTGAAGTTCTCTTGGAAAGCTGACCAGATTTCGGCAACCTTTCTTGTGGTCATCCTGATTATTGGCCTTTTGAATAGGTCCAATCTCAATGGCATTGTCTCAATGTTCCTCAAGGGCTGCCAATCAGTTATTCCCGCTGCCTTTATCATTGGCTTTGCCAATGCAATTTCTCTGTTGATGAAGAATGGGCTGATTCTCGATACCATAGTGTATTACCTTTCCATTCCCATCAATCATTTTGGACCGGTTTTAGGTGCTAACTTCATGGTTATTGCCAATGTTCTTATCAACTTCTTCATCTCCTCCGGTTCAGGACAAGCAACGGCTGTTATGCCGATTATGATACCCATTGCTGACTTGACGGGCATTACCAGACAAGTTGCCGTCCAAGCTTTCCAATTTGGTGATGGTTTCACCAACTGCATTCTGCCTACCGTAGGGTCCTTGATGGGTGGTCTTGGTTTTGCAAAACTTGAGTATGGTAAATACTTGAAATGGGTATGGCCTTTGATTGCAATCCAACTTCTGATGGCACTGGTGGTTATCACCATTTTGCAGAGTGTAGGCTGGACAGGAGTGGCACTATGAGGACTCGACTTCAGTCCCAGGTAGAATCCATCGTTCCTGGTATCCTTGATTTGAGGCATACCATCCATGAACATCCAGAATTGGGTTTGCAGGAATATGAAACCTGCAAACTCCTCGAAACCTATGTGCGTGAGCATGTCGTATATGAGAGAATGCACCGGGTGGGAGAGACTGGCTTATTCATCGAGATAAAGGGAACTAAACCCGGAAAAGGTAAAATACTCATTATTCGGGGTGATATCGATGCGCTTCCGATCACCGAGGATGACAAAGCATCCCATTGCTCAAAAAATCCAGGGGTCATGCATGCTTGTGGCCATGATGTCCATGGAAGCTGTGTCGTTGGAACTGCCAGGATACTGAGTGATCTGCGTGATACTTTTTCGGGAAGTGCGTATATATTCGTGCAACCTGCAGAAGAAATTCTTGCTGGAGCAAAACTATTTCTCAATGATCCTTCCATTGACTTTTCCAAGGTTGACGGGGCTTTTGCACTCCATTGTTCACCGGAATTCGAGGCAGGGAAGATTGGCACTAAATATGGTGGCATACTTGCCTCAAGCGATGAACTGGATATTGTAGTGAATGGAAAAGGTGGGCATGGGGCACATCCAAATACCGTTATCGATCCCATTGTAGTAGCAAGTGCAATTGTACAGAACTTGCAGACGATAGTATCGAGGGAGACCGAGCCCTCTGATAGTGTTGTTGTTTCCTTGTGTTCCATCCATGGTGGGAATGCTTTCAATATTGTTCCTTCAGAGGTTGTGCTCAAGGGAACCGTACGGACAATAAATCCTGCCAGCAGGAATTCGGTGGAAGATTCCATCAAGCGAATAGTGCAGTCTACTGCAGAAGCTTACCGTGCCACGGCAACAGTTACCTATACGCGGGGAGTTCCTCCTATGGTCAATTCCACTGCCTGGGTCGACAGGGTTTTCCAAGTTGGTGAAACCTTGTTGGGAAAGGACAATGTTGTTCATCTTGATGCTCCTTCCATGGGAGGCGAGGATTTCGCCTTTGTTATAGAGAGGGTGGGCGGTGTTTTCATTCGTTTGGGAGCCAGGACTCCTGGTGGTCCATACGGATCAATTCACTCTTCGGGGTTCTATTGCGATGACCGTGCAATTCCCACTGCCTTGACAGTAGCCAGTGGTCTTGCCCTGGATTTCTTGGGAGCTAGGGAATAACCCAAGTCCATCAAGATTCTTTTCATAGACCTCTGTTTCCTGGAAAGCTTGGAAACGGAGGTCTTTGTTTTTAATTGCATGTTTTCAATGTTTCGGATATTGTACTTTTAGGTAGGGCATGCATATGCAACATTTCTTGAATTCAAGTTTCACCATTCCTGCTGAACGGAATGAACAATTGGAAACACTGCTTAAACCCCATTGTCGTATATTTCCGTATCCTGCAAAAACCAAGTTTCTGGAATATGGCGATACTATGGACGGGGTGTATTATGTCTTTCAGGGAAGAACAAAACATTACATCCTAGCCGAGGACGGGGCAGAAAAAATTCTGTACTGCCTGAGTGCAGGTTGGTTTTTTGGGGAAACCCCGCTTACCCTGCATGAATGTACCGGCTTGATATCCGAAACAATGGAACCTTCCATACTCTGGAAAATCCCATATTCGGTTTACGATCGACTTTTTGATGAAAATAAGCTGTTTCGTACTGCAATCATGAATTGCATGTCGAGAAAGATGCTCATTATGCGTCATGAAATCGAAAATCAGGTTTTCAATCCTTGTAAGCAAAGGATTCTTCAGTTGCTTTGCTCCACTGTGGATGAATCTTCCCTGGAAGAGGGTAAGTGGTATAATCTCACGACCCATTATACTCAATATGAAATCAGTACCATCATCGGAAGCGCACGGGTGACTACAAGCAAGCTTATCAACGAATTATGCAACGAAGGGGTCATCCGCATATTGAATCGCAAGTTGCAAGTATCCAAGACCGTATATGAGGAAATCTCCGACCAGATGGATTTTTTGTAAGAAAATATCATATTGGTACTATCCTACACTGTGCATTCCTGCATAGCAATTTTATATCTGAACATGCACTACTATCCAGACGGATACCTACGGAGGTTTGCCATGGATCAAAGAGTGTATGCACAATGTCTTGCTATTCTTACGGAGGAATTGGTTCCGGCCCTTGGATGTACTGAGCCGATTGCCATTGCCTATGCCTCGGCAAAAGCTCGCCAAGTACTGGGGGTCTTTCCCGATTCCATACTTGTCCGTTGCAGCGGAAATATCATCAAGAATGTCAAAGGTGTAACCGTTCCCAATTCAGGAGGCCTGAAGGGCGTCGAGGCAAGTGCAGTCCTTGGCGCAATCGGTGGAAATGCAGAAATGCAACTGGAAACCCTTTCTGGGGTAACATCAAAGGACATCCAGGAGACCAAGGAATTCCTGGCAAAGGATGCCTGCCGGGTGGAGTTGATTGAAAATGGAGAGAACCTGCAGATCATTGTCGAAATGCGTGCAGAAAAATCAAGTTCCTTGGTGGAGATAGTACATTCCCATACCTTTATCGGAAGAATCGAAAAAGATGGTCAGATACTTGTTTCCCAGACCCTGGAAAAGGCCGAAGGTGTTGGTCTGGACTATGGAGTCCTGAACCTCGATACCATCTTTGACTTCGTCGAGACTGTTCGGCTTGAAGATGTGAAAACCATTCTCGACCGTCAAGTCAGCTACAACTATGCAATTGCCCAGGAAGGATTGAAAAATTCCTATGGAGCTACGGTTGGAGCTACCTTGCTGAAACACTATGGCAATGATGTCACTGTTCTTGCCAAGGCGTTGCCTGCTGCTGGTAGTGATGCACGTATGAACGGATGTAGCATGCCAGTAGTCATCAATAGCGGTAGCGGCAACCAAGGAATGACTGTGTGTCTTCCCGTGGAAGTGTATGCCTCCTTTTTGAAGGTTTCTGAGGATTGTCGGTACCGTGCCTTGGTGTTGAGCAACCTTATTGCCATCTACCAAAAAATAAACCTGGGGAAACTCAGTGCCTATTGCGGGGCAGTCTCTGCCTCCGCAGGATCAGGTGCAGGTATTGCCTATCTGCACAAGGCCTCTCGTCAAGTCATAGAAGCTACGATTACCAACACCCTTGCCAATGTATCCGGAATTGTTTGTGACGGGGCAAAGGCTTCCTGTGCAGCAAAGATAGCCTCTTCTGTGGATGCAGCCCAAATGGCTTATTTCATGGCTGCGGATGGCCATGTCTTTCTGTCCGGTGATGGCTTAGTCAAAAAAAATACAGAACAGACCATCAAAAGTATCGGAAGATTGGGACGTGAAGGAATGCGAGAGACTGATCAGGAAATTTTTCGCATTATGCTGGAGCGCTGAACAAGTTCCACAATTTGGGGAATAAAATTTTTTACATGCGTATAAAATTATATAAATGAATGAATTAGTTATTATTTTTCGTGCCAGTTTCTATTTTTATTTCAATAAGAATAGGTTGATGTTTGTAACATACGTTACACAGTATCCAAGTATGTCGCTGGCTCTTGGAACCTAGGATACAGTTTACAAGTAATAAGAGACCAGACAATTTTAAGAGAAGAGAGGAGTGATGATAGTATGATAAATTTATCAGGTTCGTTTGTTGCCATGCCAACTCCATTTACATCAGACAATGCCATTGATTACGATGGTTTTTCTCTGCTGATTGACCGACAGATCAAATATGGTACATCCCAGTTGTTTATCTTGGGATCCGCAGGTGAAGTAACGCTTCTGAGTATCGAGGAAAAAAAGAAGATCGTCCATGAAGTGATCAAGATGACACAAGGGAGAATCCCTGTATTCTTTAGCGCTGCTTCTTTTACGACAGAGCAAAGCATAGAATTTGCCCAATATTGCGAGAAAGAAGGAGCAGATGGTGTCGTCTTTACCGTTCCTCCCTATGTATTGATTCCCCAGACTGCAGTATTTGCCCATCTTGATGCTTGCATGAGTTCAGTTGGCATTCCTTGCGGAATCTATAACAATCCTTCCCGTTTGGGAATTCTGGTTACCCCCGAGACGATAAAGAAACTCTCTGATTGCCATCCCAATTTTGTAATTGACAAGGAAGCGATGCCTTCTGTGGAACAGCTGGTACAGGTCCAGAGGCTGTGTGAGGGCAAGGTAAAGATCATGTGCTGCGATTATCCCAAATACTCGATTGTATTGCCGACCTTGGCTGTCGGTGGAACAGGAACAGCAAATATCGGGGGAAATATCATTCCTGAGGAAGTAGCCTTTTATTCAAGGCCGTGGACTGATATGGAAATCATTGAATCTTCCCGCAAGGAGTACTTCAAATGGTTCCCGCTTCTCCAGCAACTCTATACTTTCTCCAACCCAATCGTCATCAAGTCGGCTTTGGAAATACTTGGTTTGCCAGGCGGTCACTTGCGTAAGCCGTATCAGGATTATCAGGGCCATCACCGGGATGAACTGGAACAGATGCTTGGCCAAATGGGTGTGATTGATAAATACGGCGTCAAGCGCCAATAAAAGAGGTGTCGACCATGGCAAAACCACGACGTATGGTAGTAATCGGGGGAACTGCAGCTGGGTTGAGTGCAGCCTCCAAGGCAAAACGTCTTGATCCTGACTTGGAAATAACCGTATTCGAGAAAACAGGATACATCAGTTATGGTGCCTGCGGGCTTCCGTATTTCGTGGGGGGCTTGATTGAGAAACCTGAGCAACTTGTCTCCTTCTCTGTTGAACAGATGCGAGATAAACGCGGGATTGTCGTGTACATCCACCATGAAGTGTTATCAATCGATAGGGGAAACAAGCAGGTAACCGTACGGAATCTGGAAGCAGAAGAGGTCCTGACCTACCAATATGAAGTATTGGTCATTGCAACAGGAGCGGTTCCTGTGCGGCCGGCCATAGAAGGCATCGATGTCCAGGGTGTTGCTTTCTTGCGAACCGTAGAAGATGGCATTTTGCTTAAGCAGCATGTTCAAGGTGCTCGCTGTGCTACTATCGTGGGTGGTGGATTCATCGGTCTGGAACTGGCTGAGGAACTGACGCAAGTTGGGGTCAAGGTAACTCTTTTTGAAGCGATGGATAGATTGTTGCCATTCCTTCCCGAATCTTTTTCCCAGACAGTGCAGAAGACATTGGAAGACCATGGGGTAGCTGTCCATCTCAGTGCAAAGATCGAGAGAATCCTAAGTTCAGAGGGAACTGTTCGGGCCGTAGAGACTTCCGATGGTATCCAGACAAAAGCTGATTTGGTCATCTTGTCAGTTGGAGTCCTCCCTGCAACTTCCCTTGCCAGGGAAGCAGGTCTGGAACTTGGAATCAAGGGCAGCATCGTAGTAAATGACCGGATGCAAACCAGTGACAATGCTATTTGGGCGTGTGGTGATTGTGCTCAGATGAAACACATACTGACAGGAAAACCTGTTCATGTCCCCCTTGGGACGACTGCAAACAAGATGGGAAAAGTTGCCGGTAGTGTTATAGGTGGAGTGGATGCGACCTTCCCTGGGGTTCTTGGCTCCATGGTCACGAAAGTCTTCGATCTGTATATTGCTGCAACGGGATTTTCCCTCAAGGAAGCAAAAGCTGCCGGATATGATGCTGTCCAGTCCTTTATTACCAAAGCGGACCGAGCTTCCTATTATCCTGCAGGGAAACCGAACACCCTTAATTTTGTATTTGACAAAGAAACTGGGCTATTGCTTGGAGCCCAGGGATTCGGTAGTGAATCGATAGCAGGAAGGATCAATGTACTGGTTGCTTGTATTACCGCAGGCATGACGGTCTTTCAAGTCAATGAGCTTGATTTGGTGTATGCACCACCGGTAGCTCCAGTCTATGACCCTATTCTCATTGCCGCCGGACAAGCGGAAAAATATGTAGGAAGGGCTTAGAAAATGGAAAATTTGCTTCAATTGATTGTTCCCGCCGGGGGCGATATCATGGGCAACATCCTGGACTTTCTTGCAAAACAAGAGCTGAAGAGCGTCTATATCATCGGAGCAATTGGTTCAGCCAAGAATGTCAGGATCGCGGCTCCCGTGGAAAATGAACTTCCTCTTCGATGTGTTGAAGTTCCTTTCCATACTTCTTGTGAAATCGTTGGGTTTACGGGAGAAGTCCTGGAATGGGAAGTTGTCGATAAAGAATTGGCCGCGATGTATCCAGATAAGGATAGTCCGTTGTTCGTCCATATTCATGTTGCTGCGGCGTCAGCGGGTGGACATGTTTTTGGTGGTGGATTCCGAGGAGGCGAAGCCTTTCGTTCTCTTAGGATATTCATGATCCCCGTGTAATGAAAAATAAGTCAACTTCGTTGGCTGAAATTGTAATGAGGAGACTATCATGAAAAAAACGTTGTGCGTGTTGGGCATCTTGGTCCTTGTTTTGTTCCAGGCTCCCTGTCAAGGGCAGAAAGAAAATTCTGCAGCATCAGGTGGCGCTTCGGCCTCTCCCAAGAGGTATTCCATCGGAACAAGTTCAAACGGTGGAAATTTCTATCTGATAGGTGGCGGAATTGCTACGATTCTGAACAATGCATTGCCCCAGAAGTATGTGTTCACCTCCGAGGAAACCGGTGGTTCAGCCGCGAATCTCGCAATGATTGAGAATGGGGATGCCGAGATTGGTTTTGCAATGACTTCGGCTCTCTATGAGGGGTCCAAGGGAACTGCAAAATGGGCCAATGGCAAGCCTATGACCAAAGTCAGGGGTCTTGTGCCCTTGTATCCTTCCTATATGACCATGTATACCCTTGCCAACAGCGATATAAAGAGCATGTCTGATTTTAAGGGTAAAATCATCGGGCTCGGTTCAAAGGGTGCGGCAATGGATGGGGTTCTTCGTAATGCTTTTGCCAAAATGGGTATAGAGCCTTCCTCGATTTTCAACGATGGGCATGGGGCCACAGCCTCGGCTGTATCTCAGGGACAAGTTGATGCCGCCGTATTGTTTTCCTACCCTCCGTTTGCAGCCATTACTGAATTGGAAGCAACCAAGACTCTTCGCTTTATCGGTTTGAGTGCGGATGAACAGAAATTCCTTGCCGATACCTTCCCGTTCTATACTGCTTCCACCATGCCCAAGGGTTCGTATTCTGGTGCAACTGCGGATGTTCCGACTGTCTCTGAATGGAATATGCTGGTTTGTTCTTCAAATCTTTCCGATGCCGATGCATATGAAATTGCCAAGACAATCTATGAACACAATCCTGATTTGCTTGCCGTACACAAGAGCCTGAAATATTGCACTCCCGAGAATTCCCTGAATTTCAATATTCCCATGCACCCAGGAGTTATCAAATATCTGAAGGAACAAGGTATTGAGGTTCCCTCTCGCTTGATTCCCTAGTTTCTGTTTCTTCCTACATCCTGCACTCTCCCCGAATCCGGGGGCAATGCAGGATTTTTGCAAAAACCTTTTATCACCGATGAGGAGCTTCCTACATGAAACATGCAGAACCAACATATAAGGGTATAGTATCAGCTGTCATTCTCTTTGTTTCTCTCTTTGCCATAGTGCTACATGTTGGCAATTATACCATTTTTACCCTGCCCAGCATTCAATTCTATGCCTACCATGTGATGATCGGCTTGGTTCTTGTTTTTCTCTATTATCCCTTGAATGCGAATGTAGCAAGTGACAGGAAGGAACTGATACTACTGTGCAGGGTAATTGACTGGATTATCATTGCCTTGGTTCTTGGAGTCAGCCTGTATGTAATCCTGAACTTCCAGGAATACTCCCAGAACATGCAGAACAATATCATTACTGACCAGATTTTTTATCTTGGATTGATATTGACCCTGATTGTCCTGGAGGCAGCTCGGCGCGTACTGGGAGTCGTTCTTCCCCTCATTGCGATAGTGGCTGTAATCTATGCACTTATCGGAAACTCAATTCCGGGTTTGTTCGGTAACAGAGGGTACTCCTTGCATCGAGTGGTCCTGGCCCTTTTCAGTGATAGAGGTATTTATGGTGTTCCTACGGGAACCAGTGCCTCGAATGTCTATCTATTTCTCATGTTTGCCGCGTACCTCAATGCCTCCGGGGCCGATATTATTTTCCAGGATATCGCGATTGCCCTTGCTGGCAAGAAACGGGGTGGCCCTGCCAAGATGGCGGTAATCGCCAGTGCTTTGTTCGGGACTATCTCAGGTAGTTGTGTCGCTAATGTTGTAAGCACCGGAGCTTTCACGATTCCCTTGATGAAACGTAATGGGTATCCCAAGGCAACAGCTGGTGCCATTGAGGCAGTTGCTTCCACCGGTGGGCAGATTATGCCCCCAATCATGGGTGCCGCGGCTTTTGTTCTTGCCGACGTAGCAGGCATCCCGTATGCAACGGTATGCCTTGGAGCGGTGATTCCCGCAATGATGTATTATGTCTGTCTGTTCAAGATGGTGGACTTGGAAGCAGTTCGTTATCAGCTGAAAGGGTTGGATGAAGCTGATTTGCCGGATTTGAAAGCTTCTTTGGCTAAGGGAATGAAACTGTTCATTCCTGTCATTGTCCTGTTGGTTCTTTTGCTTGGGTTCGGTACCACACCAATGACGGCAGCTATTTATTCAACGTTGACCATTATCATTTGTGGTTTGCTTGACTCCAAGGACCGCTTGACTGTCCAAGGTATTTTCAAAGGCGCTGTCGGGGCAGGACGATCACTCTGTGCCGTGCTCAGTGCTTGTGCAACCTCCGGAATAGTCGTAGGTATTTTCTCCCTGACTGGTCTTGGTTTGAAGTTTTCCAATTTTATTGTTCAGATGGGTAATACTTCCCTGGTACTTTCGTTGGTGCTTTCGATGATTGTCTGTGCAATTCTTGGAATGGGTCTTCCTACGACCGCTGCCTATATTGTTTGTGCAACGGCTATTGCACCTGCTTTGGTCAAGCTTGGCCTGCCACTCTTGTCGGCGCATTTGTTCTTGCTTTATTTTGCTTCCATTTCAGCCATTACGCCTCCTGTTGCCGTAGCTTCCTATGCTGCTGCAGGAATAGCGGAAGAGAATCCAATGAAGGTGAGTTTGAAAGCTTTCTCCTTGGGTATTACCGGCTTTATACTTCCCTTTGCCTTTGCCTTCAATCCTGACTACCTGACAATTGGGTTCAATGTGACTACCTTGGTTACCTTGATCTCTGCTGTGGTGGTTGCTTTGTCAGTGGCAATCAGCTTGCAGGGTATCGTAGAGTCGAAGATTTCAATTCTTGAGCGATTGCTATATGTTGCTGTTGCCTGTGTTGCCATTACTCCGAATTTAGGAGCTTCATTGCTTGCTTCCTTGGTTTTCGTTCTTATTTACTCATTTCGGAAGATCCAGGCAAAAAGGAAAACTACTGCGATTGTTTGATCGAAGGATATTTGAAAAAGTGGAGACGAAAGAAAGGTGAATATCCGGATCTTCACCTTTTTCGTGAATGAAGGTCTTGCAAGCAGGTGTTTATCTACTTGCCTAACTGCGTGCAACACCCTAGTATTTTTTCATGACATTGCAACAACTCAAATACATAACCAAGGTCGCCGATTGTGCCTCGATCAGTGAGGCTTCCTCCCAATTATTCATCTCCCAGCCTTCGCTTTCCCATTCCATCAAGGAACTGGAAGCCGAACTGGGATTTTCTCTTTTCCTTCGGTTGCCCAAAGGGATCTCCATTACCACTGAAGGTCATATCTTTCTTGGATATGCCCGGCAGGTTCTTGAGCAATATCAATTGCTTGAGGAAAAATATCTGGGAGGGACACCCTTGAAACAACGGTTCCGGGTTTCAAGCCAGCACTATTCCTTCGCTGTCCAGGCTTTTGCCGAATTGGTGACCCAATATGCCCATGAAGAGTATGAATTCGCCTTTCATGAAGGTCGTACCTATGAGGTAATTATGGAAGTGGCCACCCTCAAGAGTGAACTGGGGCTTTTGTATCTCAATGATTTCAACAGAAAAGTCCTTGGCAATGTCCTGGATGAGCAACATGTGCAGTTTCATCCGCTCTTTACCTCACAACCGCATATTTTCATTGGAAGGGAGAATCCTCTTGCAGGACGCAGTTCCGTTTCCCTGGAGGACCTGTCTCCCTATCCCTGTCTCTGTTTCGACCAGGGGGAGTTCAATTCTTTCTATTATTCTGAGGAGATTCTTTCGTTTCTTCCCCATGCCAAGGTAATCAGGGTAAGTGACCGTGCGACTATCTTCAATCTGATGATAGGTTTGAATGGATATACGATTTCCACTGGATTGCTTTCGCATAGTCTTGATGATGCACAGATTGTTTCAATTCCCCTGGATGTCGACCAGATTATAGAAATTGGATATATCCACCACAGGGATTTGAAACCAGGCTATCTTGCGACTAAATATCTGGAGAGGCTGGAAGCTGTCTGTAAACTATAGATATAGATAAGATCTATGGATTACCATAAAAATAAAGTATTAGACTATAACATCGAAGATATTTATACTCACTCCATAACCAAAGAGGGAGAACGATACCTATGAAACAGAATGCACCATTCAGAGCCGATGTAGTAGGAAGCTACTTACGACCAGAATCCCTGAAACAAGCGCGAAAAGCCTTTTCAGAAGGTCTTTTGGATAGAGAGAGCTTGACTGCGATCGAGGATTCCGCCATCGCGGATCTGGTCAAGAAACAAAAAGCAGCAGGGCTTTCCTCCCTTACCGATGGTGAGTTTCGCCGAAGTTGGTGGCATTTGGATTTCATGTGGGGAATGGAAGGGATAGGCAAGTGTTCCGCAAAGACTGGTTATAAGTTTCAAGGAGAGGTCACCCGTGCCGACTCTGCCCAGGTCACCGGTCGGATACAGGCGGTGAATCATCCTTTTGTGCAGCATTTTGCCTATCTGCATCAATTCGAGGATGATCAGAGCAGGGCGCGACAGACAATTCCTGCCCCAGCTCAACTCTATGCTGAATTGGTCAGGGGAAAAAACGAACAAGAGATAACACGCTATTACCCCGATAAGGATCTTTTATTCGATGATATTGCCAAGGCCTACCAAACAGTTATCCAGGGCCTCTATGCACAAGGATGCCGTAATGTACAGCTTGATGATTGCACGTGGGGTATGTTTTGTGATGTCTCCTTCCAACAGAAAATGGGATGGAAGGATGCCGATATATCTGCAATGGCCAACTTGTATGTGGAACTGAACAACAAGGCGCTTGAGAACAAACCTTCTGATTTGGTAGTCACTACTCATGTTTGCCGGGGTAACTATCATTCCACTTGGGCAAGCAGTGGTGGATATGAGCCCATTGCAAAGTATCTGTTTCCCCAGGAAAAGGTCTCTGCCTTCTATCTTGAATTCGATACTGAACGTGCAGGCGGGTTTGAGCCTTTACGTTTTGTTCCTGATGACAAGACGGTCGTTCTGGGCTTGATTACCTCGAAGACTCCTTCCTTGGAGAATCCTTCCCTTATTGAAAAGCGTATTGAGGATGCCTCGCATTTTGTCTCGATCGATCGTCTTTGTCTCAGCCCCCAATGTGGGTTTGCTTCCACGGAAGAGGGGAATATCCTTTCTGAAGAAGAGCAATGGAACAAAGTTGCCTTGGTAAGAGATATAGCCAAAGTTGTATGGAACGATTGAAGCTGATCAGTGAGCCGTTTCGGAAGTTGTTTCCGTATTTCTGACCATAAGCAAGGGAACTGATATCGTATGTTTCAGATGCCGGGAGACACTACCGTAGAGTAGATCTCCAAAACCTGTGTGGCCGTGGGTCCCCATGGCCACTAAATCATAGTCGCCTTGGTTGATCTCTTTTTCAAGTTCCTCTTCCGGTTCGCCGCTGAGCAGTAGTTTATTCACTGGGCCTGCTCCAAGCGCACGGAATCGTTCAATCATGCTTTCCATGCAGGCATCGGCCTGTTCCTTGAGGACGCGGTCCTGATCGAGGGTATGGGAATGGACTACATGCGATAGCGTAACTTTTGAAGTTGAGCCTTCCAAAAGTCTCGCGACGAGATCCATGATAGCCTCATCAGCTGGAGAACAATCGATTAAAATAAGAATATGGGCAAATGGTGACATTAAGCGCCTCCTGAGAATGTGGCATACAATAAATATACATTCAATAAGGTGATAACCACGGTGATGAGAAGCATTGCCAGAAATTCACGCGAGCTACTTCGAAAGACTCCCATAACTGGCTTCTTCCTGCAAAGGTAGAGCAAGGGAATCAAGGTGAAAGGGAGCTGAATGCTGAGGATTACCTGGCTGAAGATCAATATCTTGTACGTGTTCAATCCCATCAAGATGATTACAAAAGAGGGAATTGCAGTAATGAAGGTTGCCACTCTATAGAGTAGAGTCCTCGGATCTTCAGGTTTTCCCAAGAATCCTGTAATGACGTTGACTTCTGCCATCGAGGAAGTTACCGAGGATCCGACACCAGAGAAAACCAAGGCTACGGCAAAGAGCAAGCCAGCGACGGGCCCTGCCAGGGGAACCAAGGTTTTCGAGGCATCGGTGATGCTGGTAATTACCACACCGTTTCCATGGAATACTCTTGCTGCAACGATGATCATTGATCCATTGATCAATAGACCAAGGAGGAGAGAAGAAACTGTATCAATACGTTCATAGCGAAGCAGGGATTTCTTTTCATTATCATCAATTCCCCATTGGCGAGAATGGATTACATTGGAGTGCAAGAAAATATTGTGTGGCATAACGACTGCCCCCAACATTCCCATCGCGATATAGATACTTGAGGTACTCAAGCGAGGAATGAAGAACGAGGGAAGGGCCTGACCCCAATCGGGATGGACAATTACCAATTCAGCCACATAACAAAGGGCAATGATTCCGAGAAAGCCGATGATGGTACGCTCTAGCTTATGGTAGCGTTGCCCAATGATAAGAAATACTTCCAGAAACACTGTTATCAAGGCTCCCAACCAAAGGGGAAAATGAAACAATAACTGGAATCCAATGGCACCGCCCAAGAGTTCCGCGACATCAGTGGCAACGCAAGCCATGACAACAGTAATTCCTATGAAATAAGTAATCGGCTTGGGCAGATGCTCCCGGATATTTACTGCAAGGGATTTCCCGGTGGCGATACCCAGTTTTGCCGCTGCATGTTGGATGACCATCAGCATGAAGGTGCTGAGGGTAATGACCCATAACAGAGCATATCCAAAACGAGATCCACCTTCAATATTGGTCGCCCAGTTACCTGGATCGATGAATCCTACCGTGACCAGGAAACCCGGGCCCAGAAATGACAGAATCTTTTTAAAATTGCCTTTTTCTCGCATGATGACTGAGTATAGCTCTTTGTTGTGGAGATTCCAATACTATATGAGTGGCAGGGGTTCCTGAATGTATGCTGTTTTGGGGACTATCTCCATCATGGATGCAAAGGAGTCCTGGTGTTTCTTGCTGAAAGGCAGATCAGAGATGGTCAGAAGGCAAAGCGTCTGCACTCCTGCCCGTTGTACAGTAAGATTCAAGGTTGCTTCTTCCATTTTTCCCGCAAGAATACCCCTCCTACACCAGAGGCGAAAGGTATCCAATCCATCTTCAACATAAAATACGTCACTGGAGAGGATGGCCCGGTCTGAACGGTCTTGTTCATGGGCTCTGCCTTGAATAGAGCTTTTTGAAGCAGAGTGAAGGATGATGTGGAGGCCAAAGTACCTGTATTCTTGGGTTTGAAAATAGGGTTGATGTGACTTCTGAAAATCGGTCCTGAGATGAAATGGTATGTCATTGATTGCCAATTTTCTGAGTTTATCACTGGTCAAATTGGCGAGGAAGAAGCTTTCATGAGTGTTTTTTGTGCCTTGATTCCAGAATCATGTAAGGCATCCAGATATGTTGGTTCAGAAAAGGCTGATTCCCTTTGGTTATGTAAGGTTCGATGATAATGGGGAAAACGACCGCAAAGAAGGCTTCTTCGTGCCGGACCGCATAGGGGAGTAACTGTATAGGATCAATTAAAACAAACTTCTTGCTGAGCAAAGTGGTCAGAAAAAGACCTTTGGGGCCCTATTCCCCCAGCCCAGCCATGACGGTAATAGAGCTGATGGTCAGTCCTTAAAAGATGTATATTGGGTTGTTTATTTTTCATGGTTTGCATCTTCACGTGTGTAGAATCCTTCTTGGGTATCGATGAGGAATGTCCTTATTTGCTGCAATAATCTTTTTTCTTCAGGAAGATTGCCTCCTGCTAGATTGATGTGTTCCAGAGGATCCTCTGCAAGGTTAAAAAGCAAGTAAGGTTTCAAGTCCTTGTTGACAACCAGTTTCCAATTACCGTCAAAGACCATGATTTCTTGATTGTATTCAGAAAAGACCAAGTTCCGGTGTGTTATCTGGCAACCATTGAGTACCGGAACCAAACTAATTCCCTGCTGTGGATAGTCCAATGTTTCTCCCGCCAGTTCAACAATTGTAGGACCGATGTCTTGCAATCCAACCAAGGAGGAGGAAGTTTGCGCAATTTGACCGGGAATACGAATGATCAAGGGAATTTTCAATGCACTTTCAAAGAAATTTTCTTTATACAGGCGTTGCTTGTCTCCATTCATTTCACCATGGTCAGAGGTGAATATGATGAGGGTATCCTCCCAAAGATTTTTTTGTTTGAGAATTGTGCAAAGGTGGCCGATCTGCTCGTCTATCAGGGTAACTTTTCCTGCATAATTTCTCCTGATATTTTGGACGTCCTCCTTGGAAAAAGGTGGATAGGCAGGTGCAGTATCCCAACCCCCTTTGGGTCTATCAGGATATCTATCTATAAAAGGTGGAAGACTTTCTGGCATGTCTATTGATTCGAAACGTTGTACATAGGGCAAAGGACAATCCCAGGGGTCATGGGGACCCCCGAAACTGACAAAGCAAAAGAAGGGTTCCTTGTTGTCATACTTCTGAAGGTATTCGCCCGCAGTCTTTCCTACATATACATCAGGGTAGAGGTCAAGAGGAAGTACGCTTGGGTAGGCAAGGGCTTGGTTTCCCTTATATCGAGCAGCAAGATCCTCTTTGACTTTTTCCCGGAATCCTTGTTCTTCCCAAAGTGCAGCCATATGGCTATCCAATATCGCGCTCACCCTTGGTCCCGGAATTTCATTGACAGTTTCATATCCATACGCTTGAATCAATGGTTCTGCCTCGCGCATGTCAGGTACAGAGCCATTATAAGGGTAATAATGCGTCTTTCCGAATACACTGGTCTTATAACCTTTCTTTTTTAGGAATCTCACCCAATTTTTTGCTTCAGGGGGAAAGGTATGGGGACTATTGTCCCAGACTCCCATCTGATGGGGATATAACCCCGACAGCAACGCTGCCCGGGCAGGGGCACAGATAGGTGATACTGTACAACAATTTGTAAAGCGGGTTCCTTCCTTGCAAAGTGCATCAAGATTGGGGGTTTCCTTTGAACAACAGGTACCGAGACTCAAGGCATCCGCCCTCATCTGGTCGGTCATGATGAACAAAATGTTCTTCGGCTTATTCATTCCTTGAGACCTCCACTGGTCATCCCCGCAACATAATAGGGTTGGAGTAGGATGAAGAGCAAGACAACAGGCAGGGTGGAGAGAAGGGCACTGGAAAATATCAATTCCCACGCTATGCTTTGGTCCGTGAAGAGGTTTGCAATTGCTACCCCGATGACTTGCCATTTATCACTTCTGAGAATGATCAGGGGCCAAACATAAGAATCCCAGGCAAAGAAAAATTTTATCAGACCTCCACTTATAAGGGCAGGACCGATATTCGGGAGCATGATTCTCCAGTAAATTTGGGTATGGGGGCATCCGTCGATAACTGCTGCATTATACAGGTCAAATGGAATTTCTGAGAAATGACCGGTAAATAAAAAAATAAGGAAGGCATCGGCGAGCCAGGGGAGGTAAAGGGCTGTGAAAGTATTGCTTAGATGAATATCTTGTACGACAAGGAACGTAGGGAGCATTCTTGCTTCAAAAGGGACCATCATCGTGAACATTATCAGGAAAAAAACTATTTTTCTTCCTGGAAATTCAGTCATTGACAAAGCAAAAGCAGTCATGGAACAAAGAATGACCGACCCCAGCACGGTAATGGCAGAGAGCAACAGCGTATTGGCAATTGTACGGCCAAATCCCAACTCAAACAATAATTTGGAAAAATTATCCAATGTTGGATGAAGTGGAACGAAGGTTTTCCAGCTAAGAGGGAGAATATACGAGAATAATTCACTTCGAGTCTTGAAAGCCGAACCTACCATCCAAAGGTAAGGAAGCAGGAAGACCGTTGCCAAGAAAATCAAGAAGAGGGAAAATAACGCTTTCTTGTATATTCTCCCTGTATTGTTGCTCATATGTTTTTTTCTCCTTTTCTTGATTCAGAAAAGCGCATCTGCAGCAGTGAAATTCCTATCAATATGACGGCAAGAATAACTGATTGCGTCGAAGCATATCCCAATTGATTGAATACAAAAGCGTTTTCATAAATATCCAGGACTACTACTCTGGTGGACTGCAAGGGGCCTCCATTGGTAGCCATCAAGATAGGACCAAAAACCTGAAAAGAACGAATAGTGGTAGTGATCAAGACAAACAAGAAGGTTTTCTTGAGCATGGGGATGGTGACGGACCAATGTTTTTGAAAAAAGGAACATCCATCTATGGCAGCCGCTTCGTATAAAGTCGGAGAAATGGCCATAAGCCCTGCAAGAAAGAAAAGCATTGTCATTCCGACATTTTTCCAGACTGTAATGAAGACAATTGAACCGAGTGCCTGTTTTGGATCGGTAAGGAACCCTTGGGCAGGTATGCCAATGATATGAAGCAACGAATTGATCAACCCATTGGAGGGATGCATCATCAGTCCAAGAATTGAAGTGACGACTACCATCGATGTGATTACCGGCAGTAAGGTAATGGTTCGTAGCAAAGGGGTCCATTTTTTGGGCTGATAGAACAGTAAGGAAAGGAAGAAACCTAGGATAACCTGAAGGGGTACGCGCATGAAAAAATATCTGAGGGTCGTAACCAAGGAGGCAAGAAAGCGTTCATCTTGGAGAGCATGCAGATAATTATGCATTCCAATGAAAGTTTTTGTTCCAGCCATCAGATTGATTTTCATGAAACTGTATATGATGGCAATCAAGATGGGGAGAAGCTGGAATACTATGATAAGAAGTATGGTAGGTACACAGTTTATAAGGATTGCATGGAGCAAGTCTTTGTTTTTGCTTCCCCTGACGTATTGGTATCGATTCATGGTGAATTCTCCTGGCAAGAGAGAGGTTTCCCTCTCTCTTGCCGTAACATAAATGCATTACATTGAACGAACCTGAGTCTCGAATTCATTGATTTTTGATTCAACAGTTTTCTGTATGTCAGCTCCTGAGGCAAGGTCCAGGAAAAGATTGAACCCTATGATTGAGTTATAAAGAACATATCCAGGAGTATTGGGCCGAGCTTGTCCATATTTCTCAAGAATCTGTGAGAAAATTTGCAGGTTTGGATCTTCAAAGTATTGGGGATATCTTTCTGAAAAACCTTTACGTGAAAGCAAATCACTGCCGGAGATATTGAAGTAAGTTTTTATACCTTCATCAGATCCTGCGAATTTTACAAAATCCTTGGCAACTGTTGGATTCTTGGACTTTGCAGATATAGCATAGGTGAAACCTCCTGTATGGGTCAAAGGAGTCTTGAAATAAGGCATTGGCATGATACCCCAGGAAAGGTCCGGGAAATCTTTCAATAAGGAATTTGCAGAACTGAGGAAAGAGAGAAAAGTAATGGATTGTCCTGTTCCAAAGGCATCAGGAACTTCTGCCGTCGGGGCAAGCTTTTCTTTTGTATAAAGATCTTGATAGAATTGATATGCTTGCATTGCCTGGGGAGTGTCTGCATATCCGTGTAGTGTCAGTCCATCAGGTGATATTGCCTGGTAGGTAGGAGAGCCAGGGCTTCCTGCGCTGCGAATAATCGGGGTGAGCCAAAAATCTCCCCGTCCTGGGTTGGAAAGAAAGGTAATTCCCCAAACATCCTTTCCTGTCTTTTGTTTTACTGCCGTGCGAATGGTTTTTACGTTTTGTTCCCATTCGTTCCATGTCCAAGGCTTATCAAGCGGTGTAGGTTCAATTCCGGCGAGCTTGAAATAATCCTTATTATAGAAAATAGCTGAGGCTGCTTCCCTAAAGGGATAGGCATAAATCTTGCCATTATAAGTTACCGCATCAATAGCACTCTGGATGAATTGGGATTTGTCCCCTTGCGGAAGAATATCATCGAGTGGCAGGAGTGCCCCGTAGTAGGCATAGTTGCTTATATCTGGTGAACCAGTGGTAATGATGTCATCGACATCATTGGACGCCCACATTACTTGCAATTGTTCCTTGTACCTGTTGAATGGGACTGATCGGACGGTGATGGTTACCTGGGGACTTTTTTGCATGTAGGCATCTGCAATGGCTTTTACGCCATCCACTACCCCTGGACTCTGGGGAACAAAGATCTTCAGTTCTGATTGTTTGGGAGTGGTTGCTTCTCCTTGTCCATTGGCAAAACCCGAGGCAAGCATACATAGGCCAAAGATGAGAAACAGAGTGAGAGTCTTTTTATACATACTTAGTTCTCCTTGAAATGATTCCACGCTACGTGTGGATTAAATTGGGGCAAATGAGGATGATTTCCTTGTTTTCCAGGCTCTTGGTAGATTGTGAAAAACGAATTGATCAAATCTTTCAGCGAAGAAATGATTTCTTGATAGGGCTGTTCGTCAATTACATTGATTCTCTCTCCGGGGTCTTCTTGCAGGTCAAACAGCAAGTTGTCAGCTTGATCAGGATACATGCATAGTTTATAGCGATGGGTCCTTACCATCCTCACGGGACCATATTCCCCGAATTGCAGGCGTTTGATTTCCTTTTTTGCATAGGTGTTTGTCAATAAAGAAAGAAAACTTTTTCCGGGACTGTTCCGCTTTTTGATGGCTTCTGGAGATTCTGCAATGGAGGCAAGATCAAGAAGTGTGGCGAATAAGTCGGTATGGTCGACAAATTCCTCACGTTTCTGCTTGTTGAGCAACCTCTTTGGATAATAAAAAATCATGGGAATCCTGATTGACTGTTCCAACATATTCAAAGGATAGGTTGCATTTCCTTTTCCCCAAAGACCATGCTGACCGCAATTCAATCCATGATCTGAAGTGTAGGCAACCATTGTATTTTCCTGGAGACCGAGATTATTGAGTTCGTGCAGGATTTTTCCTACTGAATTGTCAATTTCGGTAACCCCTGCATAATATTGGCAAAGCGCCAATGCCGGTTGTTCCCGGGTAACGTCGGTTGCTTCGTTCACCAAAGTACCGAAGGGATACTGGTATGCAAAGAGATTTTTGCCTACCCCTTTCTTTTGATAATATTCAACCAAGGGCTCTGGATGTCCCAGCCAAGGACTATGAGTGGCATAGTGACCGATCACCAATAAAAAAGGCTTGTCATTGGTTCTTGTCCGTAAATACCAAACGGCTTCTTCTGTAATGGTCTCGGAAAGTACTCCATTGGTTGATACAGGGACATCGTCCCGATAAAATGTTCGTTCCCCCTGGTGCAAGATTGGATAATCGGGACCGATGGTAAATGCATGGTCAAATCCTTGCTTTCTGATCCGTTCCTGACCAAGATGCCATTTTCCCACTAATATGGTTTCATACCCGGCCTGTTGAAAAAGTTCAGGAAGAAGGGTTTCCTTTTCCATCCAGTTATAGTCAACATCAAATCCCTTGGTTGTCCCGATATAGTCATGGACTCCATGTTGAGAGGCGAGCCTACCTGTCATGAGGCAGGCTCTTGCAGGGGAGCAGACAGGGGTCGGTGTAAATGCGTTGAGCATCTGAACTCCATTTTCTGCCAAGAAATCAATGTTGGGTGTTTGCAGATAGGGATCCCCATAGCAACCGGAAGCCCAGGCGCCATGGTCATCAGAGAGAAAAAGAACGAGATTAGGGGATTTGTTCATAGGAATGACTCTCCAGATAGATTTGCATTTGTTTTGCTTCCTGTGAGGTGAAGGTGATTTTCTTCTTGACAATGGTCCCGAACTTCTCGGCTTGGAGACGGGTGCAAAGTCGGTAGATTGTTCTCAAGCTTAATCCAAGTTCTTCACCTAGCCGTTCTCTGGTCAGTGGAACAATGACTGATCCGTTTCTTGTTGCCTCTTGCCCATAGGTACGGAAGAGGAATTGGAGGAGAACATAATACTTGGGATATACATAGGCAGAGCCCATGGAAAAAAATGCAGGATATAGTTGGTTTGCAAAAGTCTTCACGACTAAACGATAGGCCAGGATGTCTTCTTCCATCCATTGTGTAAACGCAGATTTATTCATTCGGATAAAATGTGATTCTCTGGCAGTAATGACCGTGGAGGTGGCTTTTTCTTGACCGGAAAGCAATTCAAGTAGCCCGCTGAAACCTGGTGTCTCCTTTATTGCATAGGCAAATATTCGGTCGTTATCAAATTCATTGATGATGCGCAAGGAACCATTATACATGATATAGATGTAAGGATTCTTTTCTCCTTTCACAATGATTTTCTTTTCTGGGCCGAAGTCAATGAGTTCCATTTTTGCCAGAAATCGCCTGGGCATCGATGCACAGTATTGTTGGAGCCATGGTGATGTCTTGATTGCCTGTTCCAAGTCAGCAGGTGATGCGTTCATCTCAGATGTTCTCCTTTTCATACTTTGGTTTTTACACTATGTACTCATGGTAAACAATGCCATGTGGCACGATAATATCAAAACCCAATATTATTACCAAAGAAAACAAAAAGGTTATTGGAATTTGGAAGTTTTCCGCAAAAAAATGGTAATAATGCAAAAATCATTATTGATTGAAAATGAAACTTTGCCCGACTGACAGGGAAAATGAAGCAACTACACTGAACAACCGTCTTTCTGCGATGAAAACTTTCTACACGTATCTCATGCAGTACCAGGATTCTTCCTTTTTGCATTTGCATGCGAACCTGATGCGTCCTGATTTGATTCCCATTTGGTAGTTGATAGGATTTGCGGACTAGCATCCCAGAATGCAGTTATTTAATGTACTCTGTCTTGACGGAGATAGAGAGCCAGCGGTCACAGTGCAAGTGTCTTAGAAATGGTTTTCTCCTATCCTTTTTCCCCTTCAGTTCAGACTGCAGAATTCCAAGGGCATGTATCTTGCACCAATTCCCGGAGAAGGAAAAATGCAAGTATTGACGTAGGAGAAAAGAGGGTGGATGATATTCAGGAACAGGAATGCAAACCCTTTTGGTAGCAATCTTATGAACAGCGTCTCTTAAGTGGCTACCTGTTTTTCATAAAACGCACATATAAACGGGATTATATCACCCAGATCTGAAGGCGAAGGAAGTAAAACATGAATCTGGGAAAGATTATACATTTGTTTTTTGACCGACTTACCTTTTGGAAATAGGGGGTGATTGCAATGAAAAAGTATTTAAAATGTAAGGTTTGTGGTTTTATTGGTACAGAATTCGAGATGAAGAAGGCTTGTCCTGCTTGTGGGGCATCTGTTACAACGTTTGAGCCCTATGAATATACAATCAGTGATAAAAGAGTGAACTTACTCAATATGCATATTCATCCCATCCTTGTTCATTTTCCGCAGAGTTTGGCGTCTCTCATGCTCATCTTTAGTATTGTTTCATGCATTCAGCACAGTAGCAATCTACTGGTTACCGAAAAATTACTATCAATTATTCTGCCGATTTCAGTAGGCCTTGCAGCCGTAGCCGGAATGTTTGACGCAATGACGCGATTCAGAGACAGATTCGGTTCGATCATCAATCAAAAAAGGCTGTTTGGATTCGTCTTTCTGATATCCTCCACTATGACGGCATTTTTAATCAACCAAGATATTTTCACTATTTTGCAGAATATATTGATTGTAATCCTCAGCTTTGTCAGCTTTGCCTGCAGTGCTGTACTAGGAAAAAAAGGAGGGACCTTGTTGGAAGCTAAGATAAACGACCCGAAGTAGGGGGTGTTAGAAATGGAAACAATAAAACACTTTTCTTTGCAAACAATATAATTCTTTATTCAGTCATATTATAGATCAAATTAATCAGCTATAAATTTTGAATTGAGGAGAAAATGTGAAATGGAAAACAACAATGAAAATGCTATAATGGAAACTAAGTCCGGAATGTATAAAATAGGTATACTGGTACTTGTTTTTGCAGCAATACTCGCTGTGTTATCTTTTTTTATTGTCCCCAGTCAGGGCGGGTTGGTTTCAAGTACTGAACTCCAATCGACCGCATTGCAAAACGCGGATCCGAAAATGGGAGAGACCTTACCCATTCAAGAAGTGGGCATGGGGTCTTCCGGTCGTTCCATCATTATCGCATTGGTCATGTTGACCCATGTTCTTTTTGCAAATCTGCACTTAGGCGGATCATTGTTTGCCATTGTTACGCTGAGTATCTATTTAAAGAACAAAAAAGAACGGTATAACCGCCTGGCCCGATCGGTAACACTGTTCAACGTGATTTTATTCAGCACCGGCGCAACTTTTGCTGTAGGTGGTGTCTTATTCTTCATTGCGTTATACCCAGCGTTTGCGTCGAATCTATTTCATCTGTATTGGTGGCCGTTTTTGGTTGAGGCCATAATGTTTGCGCTTGAAATTTTGTTTCTCTATGCTTTTTGGTTCTCCTGGGGGAAAATTTCAAAAATTTGGCATCAGGTATTGGGTTATGGGTATGTCGTTGCAGTCTTCATTCAGACGTTTTTGATCAATATGGTTGCCGGCGGTATGCTGACGCCCGGCACTGGCATCACTTGGGGGAGCACCGGGGGGATGACGCTGGATTGGCCGACAGCCTTGTCTTGGTGGTTTAACGCCAGCGTCTGGCGGCTGACGTTTCACCGGTTTGCCGCGTCAATATCATTCTTTGGCTTTTTGATTGCAATGCTTAGTATGTTCCACTATAAAGACCGTAAGGATCTGGCGTCCAAACGTGAATGGGACTGGGCCGGCTCTTACGGCGTGGCATGGGGGCTTTTGGGCCTTGTTTTCCAGCCGGTTCTCGGACTTCTTTACATGCTGCAAATCCAAAGCGCACAACCGGATGCCTTCGAAATGATTATGCATGGCTCGAGGGCCTGGGAAATGCTGCTGATGGTTACGCTTTTATCGGCGTTGTTTTTGACGACCCTTATATATTTCAGTAATCGGCGGGAACGCATCCTGTCGTTGCCGGAATATAAGAATATACAGAAATTTTACAAGATTTTTATTTGGGTCGCTGCTGTCTGTGCATTTTTTCTCGTCCAACCGGCGTGGCTTGGCTCAAACAGTATTAATAATTCAGACGCGTGGGCAAATCCAATCGGCACGATGGATTTCAAATACGCTGCCATATTTACGCTCGTGATCATCGGAACGGCGATGCTTATGATCGATACAATCTCCATCGGTGCAATACGCGAGTCAGAATGGGGAAATCTTTCCAAAACATCGCAGGCAGCAGGCATCATGAGTGGCGCGCTCGGCATGTGGATTGTTATCGTAATGGGTTATGTCAGAGAATCTGCCAGATCCCCGTGGTTAATTTATAATATCATTCCAGTTCCCGGCAGGCAAACGTATCCGACACCGATTCCAATATCCCGAATTTACATAGTCTGGTTCATTATCCTCATGGTTGTAACAATGATCTTCTGGTTTGTTTCCAAGGTCACCGCACATCATCCCGAAAAAGCAGAAGAGGTATAACCTACTATGAAGACAAATTATGCTATCAACATTGAAAATCAGGATATCGTCATACAATATCCTGACGGTACGCAACAAAAATTAACCGTACAAAATTTTCCGGAAGATTTTCTGCGATGGCAATCTGTATCCCGAACAAAGATGTTTGAAGTGATGGAGCATAAAGATGCTTCTGCCATAAAGAGCATGCCCGGGCATTTGCCTACATTGGCAACCTCAAGTGATGGGATTTTTCCCATCAATCTTTCAACTAGAGGCATGGGTGTGCTTCCGAAAGAATCAATTTTATCCGAAGTGAGTGAGTTGTTCATTGAGACCAAAAGGAAAATGGCCGATTTTTCCCAGGATGAAAGCTTACGTCAGCGCGTTTCGGTAGTGAAAGACTTTTATGCCGATTATCAGAATTTTGATGCATATATCGTTGGAGGCTTGGAAATATTCGAAGGACAGACCGCGCGAAATATTGCGAACAATCCGCTTGTCTCGCTACTGTACAGTGGTGAAGCGCCTGTTTTTCCCAGTTATCAGTTCAATGGGGTGATCCGTATTGTTTCGGATTCTGATCCTTATTATCAATTTCTCCTGGCTGCCAGAGAACTATTTGCAATGGACAAATTTCATATTCACCAAACAAATTATCCGTTTGGATATTTGTTTTATTTACATGATGCAAAAAATAAAACTCCTTTTTCAAGAAAATAAACTGACGTATTCAGGGGTAGATGAGTATGAAATATCAAAAATTATTGGTTGCGTTGGATGGATCTCCTCGTTCTGATTTGGCTGCAGAATCCGCATTAAATATTACAGGAAAAAATCCAGACGCAATTTTATTTGCATGCCATGTGTACGCGGCAAAATTGCATCTTGATCGTTTTCAGGCGATGGAAAATGGTCTGCCGGAGAAATATCAAGATACGGAACAATTGAGCAACTTGCAGAAGACGCATGATGATTTAATCGGTAACGGATTGGGATTGATTTCCGATTCCTATACAAAAGATATCTGCGCTATGTCAATCAAACAAGGTACAGACTGCAAAAGCATGCTTCTTGAAGGGAAAAATTATGCGGAACTGTTAAAAACTATAGTGCAACAACAGATTGATCTTGTCGTATTGGGAAGCTGTGGAATGGGAGAAACACCGGAACATTCTTTGGGTAGTGTTGCTGAACGGCTGTTGCTGCATACTTTTGATGCCGACATACTCCTGATGAAAAAGAAATGGAAACTGAAAGGGCGTCCGATCGTGGTCGGTATCGATGGCAGCGAAGCAAGCTATCATGCACTTTATAAAGCGCTGGATATTGCCAGTGCTTTTGATGCAAAAGTAATTGCAGTAGCGGTATATGATCCGTTTTTTCATTCCACTGTCTTTAAGGCGATTGCTCAGGTTCTTCCGCCAAAAGATCAGGAAAAATTTAATTTTACCGCGCAGGAAAAACTCCATGATGAAATCATTGATAAAGGACTGGAAAAAGTATACCGCGAGGGTTTGGAAAAAGCGGTGAAAATTAGTGAAAAAGAAGGTGTCAAGATTCAAACTGAAATTCTGGAAGGCAAAGTGTATGAGCAAATTTTGCATTTTGCCTCATTGAAAAATGCCGGTTTGGTTGTGGTTGGCAGGCATGGCCTTCATTGTGAAGAACCTGCGTTGATTGGATCGAATACGCACCATCTTTGCAGAATGCTTGAGGGCAACGTTTTGGTTACGGTTGCTTCAAAAGAAGAAATCATGATACCGAAAACTGAAAAAAATGTGGTTATAATTAAATGGACAGAAGAAGCGAAGAATGCGATTGTCAATATTCCTGAATTTGTGCGCTCCAGAGCGGAGTGGACAATTGAAGAATATGCAAAAGGGAAAGGACTTCATGAAGTAACAGAAGAAATCGTACGCGAAGTGCAGCAGAAAATGGGCATGGGCGGCGGTTCTGCTCATACGAATTCCGAGTTAAATAGTAAGGATGCAGCGCAAGCAACGAAAGTGATCTTCCGAAAAGTCAAAAAAATGGCACCGGATTTTCACCGTCATATTCTTGAAAGCAAAGTGCAGGGACAACTTCTTTCTGTCGGTGATAAAATATTGACCTATATCGTACTGCACACCGAACCGGAATCTCCGGTACGAGTCGGAACAAACACCATAATCGAGTTTGAAAAATAAAAGATGAGTATTATGACGAATACTGTGACAATTGCTGAATTTCACAATGTAGAGAAACGATATGGAAAAACGCACGCGCTTGAGAATGTTTCGCTTAATTTTATATCAGGGCAGGTAACGGTTTTATTGGGACATAACGGTTCGGGTAAGTCAACGATGCTGAAAATGCTTGCTTCTCTGATGCTGCCGGACAATGGAAGCGTCAGCGTGTTCAACGGATTGAACGAGAAAACCCCCAAATTGTTTCGCAAACGAATCGGATTTCTATTCGATCACAACGGGCACTTTGAGCATTTGACAGGATATCAAAATGCATGGTTTTTTCTTAGTTCCTACGGAATGAAGAAAAAAGATGCGACTGCCGCCCGTTTGGACGAATTGTTTTCGTGGATCGGTCTGAGTGATAAAAAGGATGATCTTGTTGCAACTTACTCGTATGGAATGCGACGAAAACTCGCTTTGTTGGAGGCGGTGGCACACAAACCTGACCTGCTTCTTTTGGATGAACCGACAATGGGGCTTGATTATACTTCAAGGTTGGAATTTTACCGATTGATCGGTGATTTGTCCCAGCAAGGTGTTTCTACTGTTATTTCAACAAATGATATATACGAAGCTACGATCATAGGTCAGCAAATCGTAATATTGAAAAACGGAAAATTAATTGCCAATGGGACGCCAGATAAACTTCTATCAGAGGTAAAAAAAGACAGTAAAATTATCGTCACCCTTATGAATCCCATTTCGCTTATATATTTTGAAAAGCTATTGGATATATCGCACATTGAAACTTCAGAAAACAAAGAGGGGTTTGTTTTGGAAATTATGGTGAAACCACAGCGAAATCCTTTGCCAGAGATTATTTTTCAAATTGTTCATAATCGGGGAATGATTAAAAAAATACAGATGGAAGAACCAAATCTTGCGGATGTTTATTTAAAAAACAATTGAGGAATTAGTATGCAACCTGATGGATTGATAAAAAAAGAAATTCTTGAAGATTTACAGAACAAAAGATCTTTGGCAATAAAAATCATCCTTCCCCTTTTATTGATCTCCCCAATAGCTTTCAGTAAAACGGACGTTTTGGTAAAAGCAGGAGTCATACTGGGGTTTGTGATTTTTTTCGGGATTTTTGGCTCATCGGTTGGCTTTGTACGCCTGAAAGAGACCAAAATGATGGAAAGAATGGCAGTTCTTCCGATTCCTTATTGGAGACTGACTTTGGATTATATCGTGGCAAATACGATTTTAGATGTCGGTCAGATTGTTCTTCCTTTTATTCTCATCGTTTTCAATGCAAGATTATCTATGAAAGACCTAGCTCTTTCCGTCGTAGCACTGTTAGCGTCTGTGCTTGTGGCAAATACACTGGGTGTGCTTGTTGGGTTTCTTGCCAAGACTTCGGGAGAAGTACATTTATATTCGATTATATCGGTCTTACTCACGGTGCTGCTTTCGGGTGCGATTTCCTTTATCCCGATTCCGACTGTGATTACCTGGTTTTTTCCGTTTGATGAATTTTTCCTCACGTTTATTGGCAAAGGTGGTAATACATTAGTCATATTGGTGTTATCAGTCATCCCCTGTTTTATTTGGCTTGGATTTGCAATGTTCGCTTCTAAAAAAATATGGATCTTTTCGTAAACTCCAGGTATCCGAAACCTGATGCAAGATTTAAGGATGTCCTTCTTCATCAGGGAAAATACAAGAATAGTTGCGGCACTTCATGTGCTTTGCATTCTTATACAGATATTCTTGAATATTCATAAGTGAACTACAGTATTTTAAAATTGGCTCTTTAATTCTTGATTTTATATGGTATCCATGACCTTGTACCGTTAAATATTCTATGGTAGCCTATGATCCAGTTTTCCAATTGTTTTTTCTGTATGGAAGACTTGAGTTTCACTCAATTTTGGAAGATATCTCCAGAGTTCCTTGCATGGAGTCAAATATTGATGGACTATATACCTATAGTCAGGTCCGATAACGCCTGAGGTTTTTATTTTGCGTCTTAGGATAGATATAGTGGTAAAAAAACGATTGTGTTTATTATTGATAGTATTTCTTGTTTTTCCTCTTTTTGGTGAAAATCCTTCTCAGGGGGCTTTTTTTGCGTTGACTGCAGAGGAACAACAGTATATCGATAGCCATGGTCCGCTTGTGCTATATATCGACCCAGTAGGATTTCCGTATGAGAAAGCTCTTTCAACAACCGAATATACTGGAATTATCTCTGATGCACTTTCCCTTATTTCCAACAGGACTGGTCTTTCTTTTACATTGATAGCTTCTCCGACTGAGAAATCCAGGATAGACGATGTGGTATCCGGAACCGTTGATGCCGTGATGACTTTCAGTATTCCCGATATTCTGGAAGATAGTCTTCATTTTTCCAATTCGCTTTTTTCGGAATCCCTTGGTATCATAGCCAATGCTGAGCATGCTCCTGTAAGGGATCTTTCAAAGGAACCTAAAATTTTTGCTGCCGTAAGGCAAGCTAGTGGACTTTCCTCATGGTTGGCCGCTAAGTACCCCAATATTTCAACCATTGAGGTTGATTCTGATCTGGATGTCTATTCTTATGTAGATTCTGGGAAGGCCCCTCTGGGTATAGGTTCTTCTTCCGTATTTTTTACCATGATCAAGGAGGAAAAACTTCCTTCTCTCGCTGTAGTGGGACATCTATCGACAGTTGAGGAATCCTTGAGATTTGCCGTAGCCCCCGATAACCTTATATTGCAATCCATAATGGACAAAGCCGTCGATACTGTTTCTCTTGAAGAGCTTATGACCATTTCTGAAAAGTATATCCTCCCAGCAGAAAAGACTTCCGCTTATCCCCTGTTTTTTATTAGACTTGGAGTTCTTTTTGTGATAATTGGCATTGGCATTGGACTGATTGAACACTTCAGACGTCTCTATAAAAAAGCAAAATCAAGGGAAACTACCTTGAAAGAGAAAAGCAAATTGCTTGCCTCCAGTGAAGAACTCTATCGATCAATCGTAAATACTTCTCCTGATGCAATCCTTATTGTTGATAAAGAGGGAATGATTGTCATGGCTTCTCCCATTACTGCTGAATTGGTCGGTAACCCAAAGGGAGAGATACCTCTGGGTAAGTTTTTACACGATTTTATTGCTGATGAGAGTTTGGAGCTGATGAAGGCAAACTTTAGGAAACTATTCTCTGGAAACCTTGTAGGAGCCTCCGAATATGTAGCAAAGAGGGTCGACGGGGTATTGTTTAACATTGAAGTGAATAGCGATGTAATAAAAGATGTCACAGGCAATGCCATCCAACTGGTTTCCATAGTACGGGATATTACGGAAAAGAAACACACAGAGAGCGCCTTACTCAAGAGTGAGGAAACGCTTCGTCTCTTGAATGAGGAACTGCAAGAGAAAAACAAAATACTCAGGGAATCATCTACGAGGGATTATCTTACGAAGATTCGCAACAGGCAGTATTTTGAACAAAGCTTGCAGAAAAAGATAACTACTGAGTATGGAAAGAGTGGAGCTTTGTCCCTGTTATTGTTGGATTTGGATAAATTCAAGGATGTCAATGATACTTGGGGGCATGTAACCGGTGATGAAGTCCTGAAAAAAACCGTATCTGTGATTGCTTCCCTCCTTCCCAATACTGATTGGTTTGCCCGATGGGGAGGCGAGGAGTTTGTTATTCTTTTGGAGAATACTCCTTTGGATGAAGCTGTGAGGATTGCCGAACGCATACGTTTGCAAACCCAGGAGATCCAGCATCCGAATGTCGGAACTGTTACCATAAGTATCGGAGTGACACAATATATCGAGGGAGAGGCCTTGGAATTTCTTTTCAAGCGTGTAGATCTTGCACTGTATCGTTCTAAATTGGATGGACGTAACAGAGTCAGTGTAAGTAGAACTGATCTGGAAAACCAATATGTCCTGTTTCAATGGCAACCCCGTTTTGCCAGTGGCCAGCCAGAGATTGATAGGCAACATAAAGAACTTATAGACTTGGGGAATGATTTGATCGAGGCTCTTCTGAGAAATGCGGAACAAGCGCAGCTTTCAGTGCTGTTGGATTCTCTCAGTCTCCATATTGCGGAACATTTCAGGGATGAGGAAGCCTACCTGGAAGCTATCAAGTATCCTGGATATGCGGAGCACAAGCTAGAACATCAAATGTTATATGCCAAAGTCCAAAAGCTTCTCTTGGAAACCAAAGAGGGTAAATCCAGTCTTGAGGATTGCATCAATTTTCTTTCAAAGAATGTAATCATGGAGCACTTGCTGATTGAAGATATTAAATATTTTCCCTTTTCCAAACAGGAATTTGTCGGAAAACAATAGAACTTGCAGAGTGTTCAATGCAGGTCAATTGATTTGTCTTTATTGCCCATCCAGTTTGAAAAGAAGAACAACAAGAGGAAGGCCGAGGAACTCAAGGACCAGGTAATGGGATAGGCCCAATAGACAACCCTTATATCCATAAGGAAAGAGAGCCCGACCTTGATATAAAGCATTCGGATAATACACCAACAGGTAAGCATGACTGTCATGGGGATGATGGATTTTCCGGCTCCCCTGAATATTCCGGCCATGGCATGGGAAAGGGCTACGGCAAAGAGGAATATGGAAGCAATGTGAGCCTTTTGCACTCCATAGGCAATGACTTCAGGATCTCGACTGAACCAGGAAAGCAAGGTTGCTGCATTGAAATACAGGAGCATTCCAATGCTCTCTGCCAAAAACATGGAAAAGGCAATTCCGAACCTGGCACCTTTTTTTACCCTGTCCAAATCCCTGGCTCCCATATTCTGGCTTGTGAAGGTCGTCAGGGCAAGGGCAAAGCTTGTCACGGGGATCAGGGCAAAGCCTTGGATTCTTAGCATAGCCCCATTGCCTGCCATTGCAGAGGCCCCGAATAAATTGATACTGGATTGTACAAATAGATTTGCCAGGGAAGTGACTGAGTTTTGTATGCCGGAGGGAATGCCTATCTTCAGTATTTTTGGCAATAAGCCCTTGTGAAAGCGAATTTGTTTCAATTCAACCCTGAACACTTCTTTGGTTGTCAGAAGCAGGCGAAACGAGAAACATACACTCACTACCTGACTGATGATCGTTGCATAGGCAGTTCCTGCAATGCCAAGATGGAATACCCCGACAAAGAGCAGGTCCAGAATGATATTCAATATTGAGGCAATAATCAAAAAATAAAGAGGATGCCGACTATCGCCTACAGCCTGCAGGATGCCTGTTGACGTATTGTACAAGATCAGGGCACCGATTCCCAAGAAGTATATACTGATATACGTGTTGGCTTCCTTGAATACTGAATCAGGAGTTCCCATCCAATGAAGGAAGTAGGGTGCTCCGAAATATCCAACAAACGTAAGGACAAGACTGCTGCAAAGGCCAAAGGCGACGGCGGTATGAATGGTCTTTCGCACTGATGATAAGTCCCCTGAACCAAAGAAAGAGGATATCACAACCCCGGCGCCAACAAAAATACCTTGGAAAAGTCCAACCAAAAGAAACGTCAAGGGACCACAGGAGGTAATGGCGGCAAGTGCCTCTTTGCCGACAAAATTCCCGACTACCAGGGAGTCTGTCGTATTGTATAGTTGTTGGAACAAGTTTCCGATGAAGATTGGCAAAGCAAAAGAAAGGATATTTTTATGTATTGACCCTATTGTCATCAACCTAGTATTTCGTTTCATTGTGTCTTGTACTGTATCCCAGTTGGAAAGGACTATGCAAGAGTAAAATGAGGAAATACTTGGTTGGGGGAACCTGAGGATATTTTCAGGAAGATGAAGAGATTGTTGCTTTTATCCCTTTCTTGGAGTCTTCTGAATAAAGTACTTGATCGCAGAGGCCAGGGTTTTTCTAGTATGCCGGTTTGCGGGCAGTGGCACACAAGCCAAAGAATTCCTTCTGTATAGCATGGTTGTCTTTCCAGACAGACTGCAAAAAGATCTCATCGAGTTCCTTGGTCAGATAGGAAGCCCTGAGCGAGGAGAGAAATCCTGGGCGGATGGCCTTGGGTTTGGTCGAAGCATAAATCAGATAGGTTTTCAGAAACGATACATCCCGTCGCATATCAGTGATGCACATCCGTCCTCCTGGCTTCAATACACGAAAAATCTCGTTCAGTACCAATGCAGGGTCCTCCCATTCATGGAGCGATCCGTTTGAAAAGACAGCATCAAAGGAACTATCCTCAAAAGGCATGTGCAGACCTGTTCCTTCTACATATTGCACACGATCTGACAATTGGTATTGTGCGGCATTCTTCTGGGCTACAGCTATCATGGCCTTGCTGATCTCGCAGCCTGTAAGCGTGGTTCCCTTGGTTTGCAAGAGCCACTCAAGCCCTACATACCCAGGCCCCGGACCAATTTCCAGAACTGTTCCCGAAGTGATTCCTGTCTTGATGAACGTGTCCACATTGTTCCAGTGTTTGTCTCGCATTCCCTTTGCAAATGCATCAAATACTTCCACTGTCAGAGTATCTTGAATGCCTTCATTTGTTTCGACGACTCGTCTACGCATAATTTTTCTCCTTATGCCTGCAAGGTATGCAGGGTATCCATAGTCCAGGTATATTCTGAGTGGAAATGGTCCAGATGATGGTTGAAAATGATTGAGGCCATCAGTTTTGACTCTTCAGGGATATAGGTCATTGTTTCAGCCTCATGGCGTTTGATTTGTTCAAGGCTTTTTTTCAGGGTGTCTGCATATATCTGTAGATGTTTGATCAAATCAGCTGGATCGAGGGCATCTGCAAAGAAGAATGTAGCATCTGAGGAAAATGTAGGACGATAGGAGAAGGAGAGAGTCTCTTCAAGCATCTTTTTGAAGGCAAGCCTTCCTGATTCCGTAATTGCATAGATGGTTTTTTTCTGGCCTGGAACTTGTTGAATCGATGACATCTACGGAAATCAAACCGCTTTGGGTCATTTTTTCCAGATGATAATAGATGGTAGGCAATTTGATTTGCGTGAAATCCGAGAGCTGTTCACTGATCAGTTTCTTGATTCGATATCCATGCATTGGGCCCATTCTCTGAAGCACTCCAAGAATATATAAGGGAACCATGTATAACTCCTATTAGTCAGTATTGACTATGTATATACTCAGTACTGACTATTATGTCAAGTATTTGCTTCTTCTTTTTTTACATATATTTACACGCTTGCATCCAGGTTTGGCCGTATTTTTATTTGAAGGTAGTTACTTGAACCTTTCAAGAAGAGACTTGAACGAGGGAAAATAAGAAAATGCCTTGATACCAAGATATAAAATGTGAGAAAATTGATGAAAGGAATTCAGTACCATGCAAACCATAGAAGAACTTGTACATAGTAGCTATTGGGAAAAAGACATCAACTGTGCCCGTACCATGTTGTTTGCTTTGGGAACTCTTTTCGAGGTTCCCCTTGAGAACCAAACTTTGCAGGCTGCCATCGGCATGCATGGAGCGGGTGGGTACAGGGCTCAATGCGGTCTGGTAGAGGGAGCTTTGATGTTCCTGGGAATTTTCTTTGCACAGAAAGGGCAAGCTGATGAATCAATAAGTAAGCTCTGTTATAGCTATGCAGAAGAGTTCACCCAAGAATTTTCGTCGTTGGAATGTCGAGACCTTCGGCCGAACGGATTTCAGGAAACTGACGCTCCCCATGTCTGTGAGAACCTGACGGTAAAAGCAATCGCTTTTACGCGTGACTTTATACGTACTGCAAATAGTTCGATTCAATAGAAAGGATATTTTTCCCATGGAAATACAACTGGTTCCGTTTACGCCTCAAGATTTTGACGAGCTCATAGGTTGGAGTGGCGAGGCTCCTTTTCTCATGCAATGGGCGGGACCGATGTTCCACTATCCCCTTACGGCAGAACAATTATTTGCGTATAACCAGGATGCAAACAATGAGCAAACCTCCGATAAACTGAATTATAGGGTTCTCCTTGCTTCCACGAACCAGGGAATCGGCCATGTTTCCATTGGAAGCATCGACAGGGATAATGGATCGGCAAGGGTTACCAAAGTCATTGTCGGAGAATCCGGGTTCAGGGGAAAAGGTGCGGGCAAGGCTATCGTCGAAGCTGTCCTTGCAATTTGCTTCGGAAAATTGGGTTTGCATCGGGTCACCCTTGGGGTGTTTGATTTCAATATCCCCGCTCTGGCAACCTACAAGCATGCCGGTTTTACAATCGACGGAATATTGAGGGATGCGAGGAAAATGGGTGAGACGTACTGGAATCTAGTGGAAATGAGTATTCTGGAAGATGAGTGGAGAGCTATACAGAAAATTGGCAATCAGGAATGAAATTCTTCCCGATTGCCAATCCCTGACTCCTTACTTATTGATTGCAGTGAATCGCTTCTGGATGAATCTGCCTTGTTCGGCCTCATCAATCATGGCTATGGCATAATCGGCATAGGAAATGGTACTTTCGCCTTTTTCATCAAAGATCAATTCCTCACCGCCAAGTTTGTAGGTTCCAGTTCTCTTTCCATCAGGAAGGAACACGATGGCAGGGGAGAAAAAGGTCCAACGAACATCACTTCTTTTACGAAGTTTCTCCAGCTCCTTGGCTTGTGCCAGGGAAGCTGCTGTGTATTCCTTGGGGAATTCAGGAGTATTTACCAATTGCAGCGTGTGGGTCTTGTCAGTGTACAGGCTTCCTGCACCTCCCATGACCAGTAGGCGGGTATCAGTTCCTGATACAGTGTCGCAAAGGTGCATGCAAGAAACAGTATGAAGAGGTAGCGTCTCCTCAGCCCAGGTACCAAAGGCGTCGATGACGACGTCAAAACCGGACAAATCTTCTTTGGTGATGGAAAGGATATCCTTGGTGATCTGTTTGACTCCCTTGGGAACGACGGCTTCTGCTCTTCTTGCAAAGCCTGTTACTTCATGGTTGCGAGCTACTGCTTCCTTGGCTATCAAGCTTCCTGCTTTTCCTGAAGTTCCGATGATTGCAATTTTCATATGTATATACTCCTGTAATGAATGTTTACTTGAATGATTAGTTGTAATAATTATAATTACAACTAAAGCGTAGCACTTCACTGTTGTAATGTCAATGATTACATCAAAGTGGATGTAACTATTGTCATTACATGTAAGCCATGCTATGGTACCTGTATGCAGATAAGCAGCAAATTCACCATTGCAGTCCATACTCTCTTGCTCATAGATTTGTTCGCGAATGAGCGTAAGGTAACCTCTCTTTTCATTGCCTCGAGTGTCTGTGTGCATCCGGTAATCGTCAGACGTACCCTTGCAGACCTCAAACGTGCAGGTCTGATTACCGTACAAGCTGGAACCGGGGGAGCTTCCTTGGCAAAATCAGCATGGGAAATTACGCTCTTCGATATTTATCAAGCTTCGGAAAGTGCACAAGAGAACCTCTTTGGATTCCATGAACAACCGAATCCGCTGTGTGTAGTGGGCAAGAATATCCACGCAATACTTGATGGTCATCTGATAGAAGCCCAGCAAGTCTTTGAAGATAATCTGAAAACTACGACCCTTGCTGAGTTGCAACAAGAAACCGAGAAATATATCACAGAAGAAAAAGAATAGGTCAGTGTGAAATTGCGATATTCTTGCCTTTTCCGACTAGTTGGGTGATGTTCATTGCAACAATAGGCAAGGAAGCGGTGGTAACGGAAGAGGGAACTGCCAAATAGACTGGAGTCCAGTTCGGATTGAATTTATTCTTGAATGACCTGAGACCTTGGAAATTATAGATTCCCTCTCCATTCTGGAAGAGGAAATTCACGCCCTTGTTCCAAAGCGGGGCACCTTGCCTGGTTTCCAATCCTGACATTGGAGCCATTCCCAGATCAAAATGCTCATAGCCCTGTTCCTTGCCCCACAACATGCATTCGATGAAAAGATATTCCATGACGCCCCCGGGCGCCTCGTCAAGATGTCGCATCAGGTCAACGGAAAGTTCCTTGGCATCCCCGCTGGACCAAAGGTTTGCAAAGGCCACGATGGTATTTTCCTTCATGACTACGGCGCAAGGAAATTGGCTTATATAGGCTTCATCGAAATACCCTAAAGAAAATCCTTTCTCCTTGGCATTCTTGGAAGCAAGCCACGCATTGGAAATCGTTCGCAACTCTTGAATATGTGAAGTAGTCTCTTCTTTTGAGAATACAGTAAACGAGTATTGTTCACGGATCATCTTGTTTCTCGGTGGCCTAAGGTTTCTCCCTGCCGAACCTTCCAAGGTGAATGTGCGTAGATCGACTACGGCTTCTTCCCCCAGCTTGAAGATATGCATCCCCAATTCGACGAATACCGGAAGGTAGGAAGAGGATATCTCATACCATACGACGCGGAGTCCTTGTCTGCGGGCCTGTTCATAAAAAGTCCATAATAAGTCGGGGAAGGTTTGCTCCTCGCCTATGGGGTCTCCCATTACGACCAACATGTTGTTGATCTCCCCATACATGAGGAAGGCGTTCTTGCTTTCATTGATGAAGAAGTATTTATCGCCTAGCAAGGAAAGTTCTGCAGAGGCCCTGTTGCCTTTCTTGCGGATAGTCTCCAACGTCTCGCGATCTTTTTCGTAGGTCCTGTGCGTTAGCTTGAATACAGGGGAGAGCAAGAGGCGCAGTGAAATGATTGCCGCTGAAATTCCGAGGCCCAGACCTGCACGCAAGGCGCGCGGTGCATCTTTCTTGAATTCAAATACCCACCATAGTTCACTTGAATATTGTATATGCTTGAAGGAAAAGAGGCCTAGCCATATAGCCACTGCAAAAACGGTTCCGACTCCTATGAACCAAGGAAGGCCCGACGAGGGGGAAAGCATCGCGGCATGTCGGTAGAATAATTGGCGGGAGGGAAGCAACAGCAATAAAACGAAGCCCATGACCAAGGCCTCCTCCCAATCGAAACCTTTCAGCAAGGATAGGACAGCCCCTACGATAAGCAATATGATGGTCAAATAATATGCACCGTCGATTCTGCGACGTAAGGCATCCGCAATTACCAGAAGTGCCAAACCGGTAAGGCTGGCGGCAAAATGGGAAAACTCGAGCAAGGGAAGAGGAATGAAGGGGTCGAGGAACATCAGACGCGTCTTTATGGCGGGGGTTGCCCCGGAGAAGATGAGGACGGCTCCTGCGATGAAGACAAGAATTGACAGGACCGTAGGAATAAACGGAGCAAGGACCCTGGCTGTCTGGGTAGCCCCTGTGCGAAGCGTTTTTCGTTGGATATATGCTTCCTGCAATACGAAACCAATGATTCCGACCAATAGGGGTGCCAAATAATAAATTGCACGATAGGCTATCAAGGCCCCAAACAGGACATCAGAGGGTATGGAGGAGGAAAGGGATAGCATGATCATGGATTCGAATACGCCGATACCTCCCGGTACATGGCTGACAGCACCTACCAACTGGGCAATTACAAAAATTCCCAGGCAAGGCAAGAAACCAGGTTTTTCGGCAGGAAGCAAGGTGTAAAAAACCGAAGCAGCAAGGAACCAATCGAGTGAAGAGACGAGTATTTGTTTGGCAGCAATGGGGAATGCAGGAACTTCCAGGGAGAAGGAGCGTATATGCAGTCCCACTTTCCCTGACAATGCAATTCCTGCATAGGCTAAGACGGCTCCGACCAAAAGAAAGCCAATGACATGGGACGAAAAACCGAAAGGAAGAACCACCGTTGAGGAAGAAGCGCTGAATAACAGGGAGCAGCCACCCATGGTTGCCAGTCCAAGCCAGAAGGTAGATACACAGAAGGCTACGATTTTTGCAATATCTTCACCATCCAACCCCCATAAGGAATAGAAACGATAGCGCATTGTGCTGGAGCCAAAGAGCGATAGGCCAATATTGTAGCTGAAGACGTAGCTCATGAAGGAAGTGAAGGCCGTCTTTCCATAGGACAGCTTCTTCCCTACATATTTCATGGCCAGGACATCATAGAAGGTCAGTATGAAATAGTTGCAGGTCGTAAGGGCCAAGGCCGTGAGAATCGTAATGGAGGAATAAGATTTCAGGTTCTTTATAAGATCATGATGACGATAGGCTTTCATGGTATCGAAAAGGAGCAACAAGGCGAGACAAAGGATTGCCAGGATGAAAAAAGGTTTTGCTTTTTTCCAGAAGGCTTGTATTTTTGCAACGACAGAGGCTTTTGATGTCCTGGTCATATAATGATTACCCCACCACGCGAAAACAAGATTCTATGAAAAGCCTATCAGAAAATCATTCAGCGGGCAATGATTTTAAGCTGGCAAAGAAGCAGGAGGGGGAAAAGAGAATCAAGGCAAGGAAAGATATCCTTCCTACAAGGTAGCGAGGGTATCGAATAATTGCTCAAGTCCCTCGGGTATTTTCCCTGTTTGTGGATAGAGCAGGTAATTCAAATCATGGTCATGTCCTGCAAAGATGTGAATGGTCAGATTCTTTTTACCCATTTGGTTAAAAGTCTTTTCAATGTCCCTTACTCCTTGAACGGGTACATTCCTATCCAGGGTTCCATGAAAAATATGAATGGGAAGTGTAAGCTTGGAAAGGATTTCACTGTTGGCAGGCATATTCATTGCATAATCCTTGAACCATCCTGAGGTAAGGAAAACTCCGTAGTTGGCTTGCAACCATTGGTCGTCACCTTCTTTGATGGCTTTCTTCAGTTGCGCAAACCCAGGGGCAAGCATGAGCTTGAAATCTTCTACATCGATCACTCCATCCGCATTGGCATCCAGTTGGGCAAAGGCAGTCTCTTTATTCATTCCCAGGGCAGGTAGTATTCCGTATTGATCCTTGTTCAGCTCCTCCGGAGAAATCGAAAGATCCTTGTTGTCATCAAAATATTGTCTGTAGAAGATCATACTCGCCTCTCCGCTTTGTTGCCAGGCCAAAGTCTCTTCCATGGTGGTATTCATATATCCGGCCAAAACCAAGGCATCTACAAAAGAGGGTTTCTCGAGTGCTACCCGAGGGGCAATCGCGGTGCCTGAGCTCCAACCCAAGAGAATTATTCGTGTCTTGCTGAGTCGGGGTACGGTATGCAAGGTTTCAATGATGGATTCTATGTCTTTTATTTCATTCGATGGCAGGTAGGTTTTGTATTGTTCCTTATCGATTGTTTGATAGAGAGGGGGGGTCTGCCCAAGGGTAACTCCTCTGGTATCGTAACTGAAGAATCCAAGATTCCTTTGATTGCATTGTTGGGCAAATAGGTCAAAATAGGAGAATTCCAGTGACTTTCCCATCTTCCGGTGGTTGTCATAGGTATTGGGACCTGATCCATTTACATAGATTACCAAGGTTTCCACAGGTCCAGAAGGCAGTCTGAGTCTTCCGTCAAATTGTACGCCGTCAAAGCCCGTTATGGTAAGGATTTGATCAGAGGCTTCTGCCTGGGAGAAATCCTCAGGGTGGGAAAGAGGAGTCGAAGTACACGAAACTGCAAAAAGCAGCAGGGTAAGCAAAGGTAGGTATAGGTATTTCTTGGACATGGCTTGAGTATAAGACTTTATGTAATTCTGGTGAAGATGGATTGAGGAAAAGTAGTTTACAATCTGATTGTTTTACCTGATAGTCGAATGACAATTCCCTCAGTATATTTAGGTTCAGGAGAATTGCCATGAAATTATTCGAATCCTGTTCCATCAAGAATCTTTCCTTGAGAAATAGATTTGTCATGCCCCCGATGTGTACCTATATGGTACCGGCGCACGATGGAAAGGTAACACACTTCCATCAAGCCCATTATGTGGCTCCCGCCATAGGTGGCGCGGCTCTTATTATCATAGAGGCAACCGCCGTATCACCGGAGGGACGTATCTCCGACAATGATCTTGGCCTTTGGAACGATGAGCAGATACCGGGGTTTTCTCAACTTGTTGAAGGAATTCATGAGGCAGGTGCGAAGGTTGCTCTCCAATTGGCACATGCTGGACGGAAATGCATGGCAACTGATGGTATTGCAGAGATATTGGCTCCTTCTTCCCTTGCCTATGACGATACCTATCGCACCCCCCGGGAAATGAATGAAACTGACATTGAACGGGTCCTTGATGATTTTAAAGAGAGTGCACGACGAGCGAATGAAGCAGGAATTGATGCTCTTGAAATCCATGCTGCCCATGGATATCTCATCAATCAATTTATCAGTCCGGAGACGAATATCCGTACCGATCGGTTCCGCGATCCTTCACTTTTTCTCTCCTTGGTCTTGGATGCTGTTCATCAAGTATGGCCAAAGGACAAGGCAATTTGGGTGCGAGTCAGTGCAACCGACTATAGTCTTAAAGGGTATGATGTCAACTATTTGATCAAGGTGCTTGAGAAGGTTCGTACAAAGATTGATGCCGTTCACGTATCCTCTGGTGGTGTGGTCCCCATTGTTCCCCAAGCTTATCCTGGGTATCAGGTTTCCTTTGCCAAAGATCTCAAGGAGGCCCTGATGTTGCCGACAATCGCGGTGGGTATGCTTTCTTCTCCTGATTTGGCCGAATATGTGTTGCAAAGTGGATCGGCCGATCTGGTTGCAGTGGGGCGAGGCTTGCTTCGCAATCCGAACTGGTTGCTCGAGGCTGCCTTGCCGCGCCAAAAGGAGTTTCTCTTGCAGCAACCTGCATACCTTCAAGGGGGATTTCCTCTTCGTTAATTGATTTATTTCCTACCTCCTATCGTGTATCGTTAGTAATGATGCGGTCCTCGATAGGTTTTTATTGAAGCCAGGGGTGAGATGGCGTACCATTGGTTATGGATAAAAGATCACAAGTAAAGCGTGCCCTTTGGTATATCTTGATTTCCTGCCTAATTTTTTTCCCTCTTTTGGGCGGAGTATATTTGCTTATCAGCCATGAGAAGCAGGTCGCCTTCGTGCAAGAGGAGACTGTCTTGCTTGAAATGTTGCGCAAAGAGGTGCTTGAAGAACAGAATAATGCGATTGAAGATCTTTTCCTGATTTCCAATATGAAAGAGACTTCCTTGCTTTTTTCCAACGATTCGGAGGCAACGAGGATTGTCAATTCTGCAATCTTTGCGATGATCCGGGCAAGGGACTATTATGATCAGATACGTATCCTGGATGCAAAAGGCATGGAATGGGTGAGATTTGATTACAATGATGGAACTCCGAAGAGCATCGCCAAAGAAGAATTGCAGGATAAATCGGATCGATATTACTTTCTTAATGCACAGGACTTGAAGCCAGGACAAGTGTATATCTCTCCCTTTGACCTGAATGTCGAGGGAGCTGCTATCACGATTCCTTTCAAGCCTATGATCAGGTATGTCATGGGAATCTATGACGGGACCTGTGATGTCCCTGTAGGGTTTGTAGTCATCAACTATCTTGGGCAACGTATACTCAATAAATTACATGAGGCGGAAAACTCCGGGCAAGAAAACTTGTCGTTGGTGAATGGACAGGGGTATTACCTCTATGGATCCGATTCCCGAATGCCCTGGGGCTTCCAGCTTCCTGAACATGCTTCAGCCAATCTTTCAACGCTTGATCCAAAGTTATGGGCACGGATGCAAGAAGCTTCTGCAGGGAATTTTTCCAAAAAAAGTAGTTTCCAGTTCTTTACGACCCTTGAACCAACCGATTCAGCCATGAGTCGTATTGCTCAATTGAGGGGTGGCACTACTGAAGAAACTGTTCTCTCGGAACAATCGGGACAACAATGGTTTCTGATCAAGGATATCAGTAAAGAGCAATGGCTAGCCCAAATAAATTATCTCAGGGAAGTTTTTCTGGTCAATGCCCTTATAGGATTTTTGGTCCTGGTCATTCTTTCTGTGATGTATGCAAAGATCAGGATGGCAAATGAATCAATGCAGGAACAGCTTGTCCGGGAAGCTACCTATGATTTTCTTACCGGTACGTATAATCGGAATGCAGGTTTTTCCTTACTGACCAATTTGGTCAAGCTTACAGCAAGGAACAACCAAATTTCCATCTTATGTTTTTTGGATTTGAATAGCCTGAAATTGGTGAATGATCGATACGGACATGACCAAGGCGACCTTTTTATTGTATCCCTTGTGGAAATGTTGAAAAACACCCTTCGTAGTACAGATACGATAATTCGTCTGGGCGGCGATGAATTTTTGGTATTGGCACCTACTTGTACCAAGGAAGCCATAACTCCCAAGTTTGAAGAAGCAAACGAATTACTGAAGTCCAAGGGAAAGGAAGTTGGTTGTCCCGTTCCTTGGACCTTCAGCTTCGGATGTATCGAGATCCCTGCCGATGGTTCGAAAACAGCGGATACGCTGATTGCCGAGGCCGATGCCTTGATGTACCGCAATAAACAGCAAATGAAGGCGTCCCTTGCTTTGCTTGCCTCAGTCAAGGATGAGGCAGATAGATAGCTTTTCTCAGTGGGGTATAACAACAAAAAACTTGACTCAGGAGAAGATATGGAAGATGCCACCAAGGTAATTCATCAGAAAGCCAGAGATGCATTTGATGTCATAGCAGAAAAGTATCATGTCTTGTTCAAGGATGAGATGAAAGAAAAGCCCTACGATAGAACGTATCTGGACAATTTCTGTTCCCTGCTTCCTGAAAACGCCCTTGTCTGTGATGCTGGTTGTGGTCCCTCGGGGCATGTCGGTAGATATATCTTCGACAAGGGAATCAACACTTTTGGCATCGATATCTCTCCCCGGTGCATAGAGCTTGCACGAACATACAACCCCGGTATGCAATTTCAATGCACTGACTTTCTCGATTGGCAACAGCCTTTCGAGACCCTGGATGGAATTGTATCGTTTTATTCCATCATCTATACCCCAAGAAATGCAGTTGGAGACATACTTTCGGTGTTTCATGACAAATTGAAAAAGGAAGGGCAGTTGGTGGTGGTTGTCAAAAAAGGGGTTTTTGAAGGATATCAGTCTTCCGTATTGGGGTATGACGTGCATCCCTATTTTACGGAATACTCGAAGGAAACCTTGCAAGATGTCTTGGAAGATGCAGGATTCCAGATTCTGGATGTATCACAAAGAAAAGCGTATTCCCAGGAAATTGATAATCAAAGGATCTATTGCCGTTGTAAAAAACGTTCATGACTTTCCTTGGCAATTGCTTATCCTGATTAAAGAAATAATGAAAGATATGTGTTGGTTGGATATTGAATATTCAGAATTTTATGAAGAATGATGTTCTGGCATTGAGAAATACATGATTTTGATATAGATACAGTGTTTTTGTTGTCTGGTTGTGCTCCTTTTTCAATTCTTGTATATTACCGAATATACGGTAACATAATGAAAAGAGATACAAAAGCCAGAATCATCGATGCCACAATATATTTATTGGCAACCAATCCTTTGGAACCGATTACCTTGGAGAAGATTGCAAGTCAGGTAGGTATTTCCAAGCCTGCCATCTATCGGCATTTTTCCAGCAAGGACGAGTTGCTGAAAAATGTCGATGAGACCTTCCTTGCCGATGCCTATGTCCTGTTTGATACCTTGGATCCCAATCGAGAGAATGATCCTGCGTATCTGATGGAAACCTTTACGGAAGCCTTGCTACCGCTTAAAATGCATTTATCTTTTTTGTCTCATCTGATAATCGCAAGACAAATAAATCTGGCTTCTTTTTTGCAGCGTTTGTTTAGTGACCCTTCCGGGAATAATTCAAATATCTGTTTGTTGTATCGTTCTTCGGTATATTTCTTTTTTGCCTTACCTGGCCTTACCTACTATGGATTGCAAAAAGAGACTATCAAGCCCATTGTCCATACCATTCTTGACTGGTATTCCCATGGCTTGGGAATTTCACCGGCGATTGATGATCAAATCTGGCAAAAAGGGTTTGTTGCTCCAGAGGAGATCGTTGAAGATCGTTTTCTCATTGCCATGAACAAGGTAGCCAGCAAATATGAACTGACTGGATTGACCATACAGAGAATTGCTACGGAACTTCATTTGGCAAGCAGCTCCTTGTACTACAGTTTCCCTACCAAAGAGGCTCTTGTTCGCGAGACTGCCAAGAAAGAACAGCAGCAATTCTTGAGAATCCTCGATAACAAGGTTTCCCAGGCAAGGAATGTATCGGAAGCTTTGCAAATTCTGTTTTGTACCTCGGGTTCCTATTTAGCCCAGCGTCCACAGTTGGGGATTCAATTCAATACACTTTCCAGTTTAAGGAACGACGAAATACCGGATGAATTCATTCATCTTCGCACATGGAATGATGAGTTTTCCTCGATAAGGGAACGGGCAGGGCACCTGAGTCGTTTTTTGGCAATTGCTCCGCAAATCAATGTGTTCAGCAAATCAACCAATCCTTCTGATTGGATGAAATACAGCAAGAATTTGTTCCGCTTTTTTTCAAGCGGATGTACCACGGAGGAAATATGAAAAAGTTCTCTATAACCCTGACACTAATTTTATGCATGTGTCTGGGATCAGCCTTTTCCCTCGATTTGACTGTTGATCAAGCTGTCGAAATGACATTGTCCAATAATCAGAGCCTGAGAAGTGCCGCCCTTGACCTGCAGATGGCAAAGAATGCCAGTGATGTAAGCTGGAATGGTTTCCTGCCTACTGTCCAGGCCTCGGGAACCGTACAAAGGAGTCATGAATCCATGACTGCGTTGCCTGTAACAACAGCCTTTGCCGGCAATCTGTCGTTTTCCTTTAACTTCAATCCTGCCCTGATCAGCAATATTGAACTTGCCAATCAGAAATATCTTGCCGGTCAGATTACCTATGAACAGTCCAAGGCCGAAACAATCAGGGATGTGAAGAAACTTTTCTATGCAATCCTGCTTCAACAGAAATCCTTGGCCTTGCAAGAAGAGACCTTGGCAAATACGAAGACCCGGATGGACCAAGCTCAGGCCTTGTATGAACAGGGCTATACCACAGAGCTCTCAGTTTTGCAGGCTCAGGTCGGATACGAAAATCTTAAGGCGACCACACTCAAGAGTAAACAGACGGTGGAGCAACAACTTGCCAATTTTGCCTTTCTCTTGCACCTTGAGGGAGAAAAGGATTTGCACCTGGTAGGTGAGATTGAACCCGAGTTCAAGAGTATTGATTTGCAACAATGCCTTGCAAGGATCGGGGCACGGTATGATATTACCGGGTTGCTCAAGCAGAAAGATATCCTGGAAGTGCAAATGGAAGCTCTCGATATGCAAATCTGGATTCCCTCGGTGTCCATCAATATGAATTACCAACCGATTCATAGCGATGTTACCCAGAATTGGTTCAATGGTTCCAATTGGTCTGATGGCGGTTCCTCCAGCATGACCATTGCCTGGAATCTTACCAATCTGCTTCCCTGGTCTACGGGAAGACAGAATGCACAAATCCTTGAGGAGAATATCCAGAAATTGCAGATTAGCCTCTCCTTACTGCAAGAAAATGCCCGTTTGGAAATCAAGAAGAATATCACGACTCTTGGACAAGCAAAAGAGGCTATCGACAATAGTGAGCGCGCAATTTCCTTGGCCCAAAAGTCATACGACTTGACCGTGCAGGCTTACGAGGCGGGATCCAAGGAACTTCTGGATGTACGCGATAGTGAAAATCAACTGAACCAGGCAAAACTCGGGAAACTCAATGAAGAGTACAATTACCTGACAGCTTTGTTGGATTTGGAATATGCAACACAAACTTCATTCTAGAGAAAAGGAATCAAACATGAAAAAACAAGTTCTGGCAGTGATCTGCCTGCTTATCTTACTCGTACTCAGTGGTTGTTCGAAATTCAAGAGTCCTACGGATACAGTCCCTGTGGAAGCTAAACCAGAAATGGAAACTGTGAAAGCCACTGCCGTACAAAGTTATACAGTAGATACTGGTTCGTTGGTTGCCTACCAAAATTTCGGAGGGGATGTCTATCCGGTCTATTCCATGGATATTCTTCCTGAGACTACGGGAAAGGTTGTCAAGCTTTTGGTCAGCGAAGGAGACACCGTACAAAAGGATCAAGTAATTGGAGAGATTGATCAATCAAAACCCGGTTTGAACTATAATACAAGTGCGGTGAAAGCTCCGATGGACGGAACGATCCTCTCGCTAAATGCCCAATTGGGTGGAATGGCAAGCCCGAGTATGTCCTTTGGCAAGGTAATTTCGACAGACAAACTGGAAATCCGTTTTTCTGTGGTTGAACGATATCTCTCCTTGGTGAACCTGGGACAAAAAGCCCTGATTACCTTTGATGCCTATCCAGACTTGACCTTTCCTGCTTCCATTACCAGATTGAGTCCGATATTGGACAAGGCAAGTCGAACCAGGACTATTTACTGTACTTTGGATCAGCCTGACAGCAGGATCATCGCTGGTATGTACGCAAAAGTGAAGGTCATTACTGAAGAGAAGAGCGATTGTCTCGTCGTTCCTGATGCAACAGTCCTTACCAACACTAAAGAATCCTATGTATTTGTCATCGATGATACAACGGCTCGCAAGGTTGTCGTGACCACCGGTATCGAAAGTGAAGGAATGCTTGAAATTACCAGTGGCCTGAAGAAAGGCGCCAAAATCGTTGCCAAGGGACAAAATCTTCTTAGTGACGGAACTCAGGTAGTCATAGCTTCCTCCTTGGGAGGTTCTAACTGATGTCCCCATCAAAAAGTGCAGTAAAACATCCTACGACGATCTTGATTATTTTTATACTCATGACCGCCTTGGGCATCTATTCCGTACAGAAGTTACCTATCGATCTGTTTCCTAATATGGATATTCCCTATATTCTGGTTCAGACCACCTATACAAACGCTTCTCCCTCTGAAGTTGAGGATAAGCTTACCCGTACCTTGGAAAATGCCCTTTCCGGTGTTTCAGGTCTCAAGAAGCTTACTAGCACTTCGTCCCAAGGGTCCAGCATTATCATATTGGAATTCGACATCGGGACAAACTTGGATGAAGCGACCAATATCATACGAGACCGAATTGATCTGGTACGGAATTATCTCCCCAGTGATGCCGAATCTCCGATAATTCTCAAACTTGATCCTAACATGATGCCTATCATGACCTTGGCCTTGACCAGTGATACCCTCTCACCTGAGCAACTACGAAAAATGGCTGATGAGTCGGTGCAACCTCGGTTGGAACAGATTGATGGTGTAGCTTCCACCTCTCTTGCAGGAGGACGGGAACGAGCCATCAGAATTGAAATCCAAAAAGATAAATTGAAGGCTTACAACCTGACTATTACACAGATAAGCCAGATGGTTGCCATTCAGAATTCGCAAACTTCCGTAGGTAAGATTGATGAGAATGGTCTTGACTGGTCTATCGCGGCCAGTGGGGAATATTCCTCTCTCGACGATATTCGTAACACAGTCATCTCCTACAAAGTCGGTGGTGATAGTGATGTCAAGCGTATTTTTTTGGGTGATATCGCAGAGGTCGAGGATAGTTACAAGGACGTTGACAGTTATGCCTATTTCGACGGAAAACCTTGTGTAACAATCTCGATTCAGAAACAGACGGGGAAAAATACGGTTACCACCGCAAAATTGGTACGGAAGCAGATCAAGGTGATTCAGGATATCCTTCCGGCGCAGGCAACTCTTTCAGAGGCCTATAATACCAGTGATGCGGTTGAACAGGCTGTCGATCAGGTAGTAAACAGCGCCTTGCAAGGAGCTTTGCTGGCTGTCTTGGTTCTCTTGTTCTTCCTGCGAAGTTTCAAGAGTACCCTGATTGTTGGATTGTCCATTCCAATTTCACTGGCAATTACCCTCGGGGTAATGTATTTCACTGGATTCTCCTTGAACCTGATGACCCTTGCTGGATTGGCTTTGGGTATTGGTATGCTTGTGGATAACTCCATTGTTATCCTGGAGAATATCTATAGTTACCGTGAAAGCGGAACCAAGGCGACTGTTGCAGCCATCCTGGGTTCCCAGGAAATGATCACGGCCATTACCAGCAGTACATTGACCACCATTTGTGTATTTCTTCCCATGATCATGTACAAGAAACAGCTGGGGATAGCCGGACAGGTTTTCAATAGCCTGGCTTTTACCGTAGTCATATCCTTGTTGTGTTCACTTTTTGTTGCAGTTACCTTGGTCCCTGTTCTTGCTTCCAAGTACCTTAAGCTGGGCAATATCAAGAAGCGAAATTCTCAAGGCTTCCAGAAAGTGATGTCCAAGATTTTTGATGCTTTCGACAATGGTTATGCCAAGATGGTTCGTTTTGTCCTGCATCACAAGATTCTGACTTTGTTTGTCATTATTGCACTGTTGGTGATCTCCCTTTTGCAAATCAGTCGTATTGGTTTCATTTACATGCCGGAGAATGAACAGAATAGTGTCTCAGTGGACATTGAGCTACCTCAGGGTACTGCCTTGGATGTTTCTGACAATGTACTGATACAATTCAATGATCTTGCCCTTCAAAGTTTGGAAGGCGTAAAGACGAGTGTAAGCTCAAGCGGTGGTACAACTTCAATGATGAGTACCGGTGGCAGTAACCTTGCAACGGTAAGCTATACGCTATATAGCAGCAAGGAACGTCAGTCTGGTTGGGATGATGATGCGTCGGCGCGTAAGAAACTGGAACAGTTGTTCCCTCTTTTCCCTGAGGCAAAATTTACCATCCAGAGCAGTTCCTTTACCAGTAGCCTTGGTGGCGGGGGACTTGATATTGCGATCAAGAGCAATGACCTTGAACTCTGCAGGGAAACCGCTTCCCAGATCAAGAATTTGCTGAACGATAAGGCAAGTTCGATGGTCAAGGATGTCGAGAGTTCTCTCAATGATGGCCTGCCACAGCTTACTATCGTATATGACCGAAGCCGTATGGCCGCTTTAGGCCTTAATATTGCCTCTGTCAATAGTGAGTTGCAATCTGCAATAAAGGGTACCACCATTTCCCGATATCATGAAAACGGGAATGAAGTTGATATGGTCATCGGCCTGAGAGCCGAGGATAAGAGCAATATAACGGATCTGGATGGAATAACGGTAACCAATGCAAGTGGCCTGCAGATTTCTCTTTCCAATTTTGCCCACTATGAACGCAGCAAGTCTCCGGTTTCCATAGACCGGGAGGACCAGAGTCGTATCGTGCATGTTACTGCGAAACTCCAGGACGGGCAGACGGTGGATAAGGTCCAGAAAGAAGTGGAGAATTTGATCAATGCAAATATTCCGGCAGATAAGGATTTGATAATCAGCTACGGTGGTGACTATCAGCAATTGATGGATGGTTTGCGAACCTTCGCAGAAATCATCATCATTGCAATCCTCTTGGTCTTTGCCGTCATGGCGAGCCAGTTTGAATCCTTTCTCAAGCCGTTCATCATTATCTTCTCCATACCTTTGTCAGTAATAGGTATTGTTGCGATTTATATGATTACCGGTCAGACCTTCAGTCTGATCACCGCCGTAGGTTTGTTGATCTTGGTTGGTATCATCGTCAATAATGGAATTGTCTTGGTAAGTTATACGGACTTGCTGCAGAAGCGGGGACTTTCCCTGGAAGAATCATGTGTGCAGGCGGCAAAGAGCAGGCTCAGGCCAATTCTGATGACTACCCTGACCACTATTCTGGCTTTGGTTCCCATGGCCTTTTTCCCTGGTGAAGGTTCGGAGATGGTGCAACCTATCGGACAGACGGTCCTTGGTGGCCTAGGGTTCGGTACCTTGATGACACTCTTCCTCATGCCTGCTCTCTACTACATATTCAATAGGGGAAGTGAGAAACGGATGCATAAGAAGATGGAAAAAGAAGTTGCCCGATTGTCTGAATCGCAACAGCTCTAGAAAGGAGAGAAAATGAAAAAACTTGAGATTATCGTCAGTCAGGCAATAGATGAGGATTTCTTGCATGACTGCAAGGTCCTGAAGGTAGCCCAACATTATACCAAGTCCGTGGGAGTCCTGGGTTCTGGCTATAGTGTTCCTAAATTGGGAGATGAAATCTGGCCACAATTGAACAACCACTACATGATCGTCGTGGAGGATGAGGAGATGGAGGCTATCAAGCGCATCGTAAATCATCTGAGGGAGATCTATCCAACCGAGGGAATAGCTTGTTTTGTTTCCACGGTGGAAGCTTTGTAAGGATTGCTTACAGAGCGAAAGGAACATTTCTCGAAAATATATTGCAAAAGGGCAATGCAGGTATTTGCATTGTCCTTTGCTATACGTATTCCCATTTGAGTTTTTAAAAAAGTTCCTTGTCCTTGACTGTTGATCTTGTTCAAAAGGCAAATTTTGCCAAGGGGACAGCACGTTTTGCCAATGCCTGATCAAGATGGTTTCCTTATAGTCAGAGGCAAGGAGTACGATATGGAAATAACGATCAAGAAAATTGGCATGACCTCAATGGATGATCATGGACATCGAATCTGTCTAGACCAACAATATGCAGCTGGTCTGGAAGCTCTTGAAGGTTTCAGCCATGTGGTTGTTCTCTGGTATGCAGATCAACTGGAAGGAATGGGCTCTTCTGCAATAGTGTTGGATAAACCGTATAAGAATGGTCCCGATCATCTTGGTGTGTTCGCGACACGAAGCCCGTTCCGTCCGAACAATATTTGTTGCAGTAGTGCCCGGATACTGCAAATCGATCATGCAAAGGGTATTGTCAAAGTTGATTGGCTGGATACCCTGGAAGGGACCCCTGTCCTCGATCTTAAACCCTATCATCCGAGTGAAGATCGAATTCGCGATGCAACGGTGCCTCTATGGTGCTCCCATTGGCCGACTTGTCGGGAAGAAAGTGGTTCCTTCAATTGGGAAGCAGAATTCCTGTTTTGACCGGTATAAAGATTTCCACGGTATTCCCGTCCTGGGAATACCTTTGGAATTCCCAGCAACCTCTTGGTTGTATTTCCTGGGAAGCAAACCAGGTACCGTAGATATATCGGTAGGTTTGGGATATTTGCGAAATATCTCCTTCGTGAAGAAACTGAAGATAATCCCCACCCTCGACGATTCTTGTCGTGAAAACATTTTTTTGGATGGTGTTTTCTACTACTTCAAGGGCGCAGAGGACGGAAAGGCCTGGGAGTTCTCCCTCCTCAAGCCAGGATGAGTACTGATGAAACTTCCTTGGTTCCTTGACTCCTTCTATTTGATCTTCAGCCTGCATGAAGGTATTCCATTGGGAGTGGAACGATTTTGTCTCATTTCCTATGAAGAAGGCGATTCCACTCAAGACAAATGGTTGCAATGACATAATTTGTGGTTGGGGCAAGCAAGGAATGATTTCTTTTCTCGAATCAGGTTTGAAAATCTCCACTCTGCCTTGAAAAATGGATAGTTGTTGATCTCTGGCTTCACGGGGAGAATATCCAAAACGATTTTTGAAAGCCCTGGAAAAAGATGCATAGTCTACATACCCATATTGTTCGGATAACAGGGCAAGCGTCTTTGAAGTTGCCCTGAGTTCATCGAGCATATGGGTCAGTAACCTGCCTTGCATATATTCCTTTGGACCAATGCCAACCACCGAGGAAAATAGCCTGGTAAAGTGATAGGGACTATACCCGGTTCTTTGGGCAAGGGCCGAGACCGAGGGTATCTTTTTATGATCGATGAGTGATCGTTCATAGATTTCAACAGCCTGAATAATGTTTTCGAATCCATTCATGTATCTATTCTAGCATGAACTTGGACAAGTTCGGTATCGAATCAGGAACTGTGAAATTCGATTGGGTCTTGCAAGGTATATGAACATCGAACAATGGCCTAATATGTGCCATTGCACGATGTTTATCTTTGTAATATCCTCTTAAAGGATGTTGTTTATTCCGCAATGGTCTCTTTTTCAAGATCCCAGATGTGTGGATCCTTACCAAAGACAAGGCAGGTTGCAATTCCCAAAAAGCCTAGTATGGCAAATAGAAAGGCAGCTCCCGAGCCTTTACCCGAACCGAAGGCCAAGAGAAAAAAGTGATTGGCCAATTGTGTTTTTGCAAAGGGCTCAAATACTCGGTCAACCAGAAAACCTCCCAGTAGGTATCCTACGGGAATGGTAAAGAACTGTAGGGTATTGCGCGTGGCATAGACCCGTCCTTGCATCTCCACCGGAATATGCAACCTCATAATCGCATCCAGATTGGTGCTCATAAGAGGAATTGCCACCCATCCCATTATTGCCCCAAAGCACCAGAAGGGAACAGTTTTTCCAAAGGCCAGGAAGAAATTCTCCGAACTCATGGAAAATAGAAGGGAGAGCCAGATTGTCTTTACCCTGCTCTTGGGCTTAGGGGCCAAGGAGGCAAGAATGCTTCCTGCAAGGGTTGCCAACCCAGTAACCATCGTAACCAATCCCAGACTTGTCCTGCTTCCCCCATTGCGGGAAAGAATCATGGCAGGAAGTGCAGAGTTGTAGATGGACGCAGTCAAGTTGATTGCCGCCAGAAAAAGAATCAGATCCAATATTCCCCTGTTTTTCAGGAGATACGCAATGCCTTTTTTTGCAGAGACGGTTATTGAATCTTTTTCAGTTGTATCATCAATGGCCTGTTTTGGTATTTTGATACAGAAAATAAGGGTTAAGAACGCGGTAAAGAACGTCATAAGATCAAATAGGACAACAGTATCCATTCCCTTGAATGCGAGTAAGGCAGTTGCAAACATCGGGGTGAGTACAGTAACCAGCGCATTGGAAAAAGATTTCAGGCCGCTTACTCTTTGGTAATGCTTTCTGGGGGCAAGAAGACTGGCCGCAACTTCTGATGCCGGTTGTTGAACAGTATTCATGGTTCCTGTCACTATATTGAGTGCATAGAGGTGCCAGATTTGCAAGCTCTCAGTCTTGAGCAAGAAGAGCAATAGGCCTGAACAAATGGCTGCAAGAGTATCGCATACGAGCATTGTGGTCTTCTTGTTCCATCTGTCGCTCAAAGCCCCTGCAAAAATACTGAGCAAGATATATGGCGCATAGGAACATACGGAAAGGAGTGCGGTTGAAAGTGCGGATCCGCTTTTCTCATATAACCAAATTATCAGGGCAAAGCTGGTCATTGAGCTGCCCAGTGCAGAAAATGACTGAGTGATCCAGAGAACCAGAAAGGGTTTCAGTTCTCCAAGAGTTGTAATAGTATTGTGTTTCATGGTGACTTTGTTTCCTTACAAATATATTTTTGTGGGAAGGCAAAGTCTTTTGGACGATAGGTTCTAAACTAGCTCCATGCAATTTCGTCCAGATAAGACCTTGCATGGAGAGATATCAATACAGAGCATTAAAGAAGCCTCCTGAATGGAAAGTAGTATAGCTCCAAAAGGCAGGATTGTCACCCCGAGAAAATACCTTTTATAATGGAGAGAGTATTCAAAAGAGGAGAAGGCCATGAAATATCAGGCAGCACTGATTGTCGTCGAGGATATAGAAAAGTCGCGACAGTTATATGAGAAGGTCCTGGATCAGAAGGTGAAGTCAGATTATGGTGAAAATGTTACGTTCCTAGGGGATTTTTCCATTCACCAGAAAGCACATTTCCAGAATCTGATACAAGATAGACCCATTATTCAACGATCCAATAGTTCTGAACTGTATTTTGAACATGATGATCTTCCCTCTATCGTTTCAAAGATACAAAACCTGGGATTGGAATTACTGCATGGTATTGTTGAGCAACCTTGGAAACAGCAGGTCGTTCGGTTTTATGACTATGACAAGAACCTGATTGAAATAGGAGAAAGTCTGGAACATGTAGCTTCACGCCTTGCAAAACAAGAATACTCAATTGAAGAAATTTGCAAGATTACCTATTTAGACCAACAGACAGTCAAACAGGCAATCCAGAAATACTCATAAGGGAAGTGTTAGCCTATTATTTTTTCAGACTCTTGAAAAAGGTTTTCAGTTCCTGTTTTGTCTCTGAGGTCAATAACGTGTCAGGGATGCCAAGGACTGCACCCTGAAGCCCATAGAGCATATGAAGGCAAGCCCCGGGATCTTGTTGGTGGCGTATACGTAGAAAGGCTTCCTGGACACCGAGCTCTTCCAGCTGTTGGGGAGTTTCGATTCCCACCGCCAGCAGATTTTCTTCAAGTACCTTACCGACATTCGGTAGTTTTGAGAGTTCGCTCATTGTCTGTATCCTTCTTGTTATATTTGTACGTAGGTGTTTCCTTTCCAATTCTAATACTTTTGGGAAATCGACTGCAAGGGAATTTCAAGAGGCTGGCGTTTTGAGTCACGCCAGCTTTGCGTTTCCTTCCTAGGCCTTCCAGCGTTTCAGTATCGGAAAGAAGCCCTCCATCATCTTTTTGGCATCGGCCTCAATCATTCCTGGATTGTTTTCCAACATGGGCTTTACACAGATATCGATCATCTCTTCCTTGGTACCCTGAAAGGTAAAGGCCCCATTTTCATAGCAATACTTGCAATAATCAGTGCTTTTTGAATTGTCACTTTCGGTTCCGTACAATTCATCTGTCTGGCCCATGGGCATCCCGCAACTCTGACAAAATCGTTCTTTCATTTTGTTCTCCTTGAGAAATTAGTGCAAAAGGTTGGTGACCTTTTGTAATCTCATGATACAAGGGGAAACTTGACAACTGTTTGTCATGTTTTGAAATGCATATATAATTTCTTTGCATATTCAGCAAGTTCGAGGCGAAGATATTCTGGCTCAAGGATTTCCAACTCAGTACCGTAGGAAAACAGATAATTGATCACCCACATCCCATTGGGAAATTTAGCGGTAACCAAAAAGGTTCCTTCTTTTTCTTTCTTGATGCTATCACACTCAAATTCATCATAGATACGATATGCCAGATTGGGGGAAAAGCGCAGTTTCACGGCGATAGCCAAGTTATCCTTTACTGTGCCAAATTCAAGGGGAGGGGCGTCTGTGAAGGTCTCTGTAAAGTGAGTACCCGTAAGGTGTAGGTTTTGGATGCGGCTTATCTTGAAAAGCCGGAAATCTTCTTGTTGCAAGCAGAACGCCTGCAGATACCAATTCTTGTCCTTGAAGATCAACTTAAAGGGTTTGATCTTTCGTTGGAGGGTAATTCCTGAAGTATTGCAGTAGAGTATATCCAGAACCCATTTCTGCAAGATGGCGGTCTTGATGAGTTCGAACTTCTTGGTGTCGACCTGTCCGTATCCCCACCGAGAGAAATCGACTTCTATCCAGTTTGTATTCTGTTTCTGGAATACTGCACCGAGTTTATGAAGCAAGGGGCCTGTTTGTTGGCCTGCTACCTGCAGACTTTGGAGGGAAAAGAGGATTTGGTTCTGTTCATCCTCGGACAGGAGCGCTTTGTCAAAGGTAAACTCTTGCATGAGAGAGATTCCCCCTCCCTTGCCACTTGAGGCATATATAGGAACTCCAGATAAGGAGAGTGTTTCTATATCGCGAAATATGGTACGGACAGAGACACCCAGAGTGGTTGCCAGTTCCGGGGCCGTTACCGACTTCCTTTCGAGCAGAATATAGATGATCTGAAATAACCGGTCAGTTTTCATGGTCTATCCCTTACAATTTTGAGCTACAGTATACCATGAAAACAAGACTGCCCGGAATCAGGCTTGCAAAGTCTTCTTCATATAGTGCCTGGTCCCTGTCTCCGGGTACGCTTCCAGCACAAAGACCTCGGTGTAGCCTTGTTTTTCATAGAAGCCCTTGGCCTGGAAGCCGAAGGTGTTGAGAAAAGCATAGGAGCAACCTCTCTGTAGTGCTTCTGCTTCTGCCTTGGCCAATAGGTTTGTACCGAGTCCCTGCCCCCGATATTTTTCATCTACCCATAGATATAAGATTTCCAGCCAGTTCCCATGGGTATCGGCAGAAAGTCCCCCAGCGAGACGTTCTCCATCTTCATGGGCGAATACGGCCAGTTCCCTGACTATCTGGTTTTCCAGATGGGCAAGGTTGAACTTTTTCAGGTTTTCATAGATCTCTGCGATTTCGGTCTGCTTGGGATGGTCTGTTGTTTCATAGTGCATGACAAAGAATTTACAGGGGAAAAGAGCCCTTGTACAAGAAGTTGTCGGATTCTTTTCTTTCATTTTGCATTTTACATGCGTTATGTTATAAAACAGGGGAGGAAGGAAGCTACCAATGGAAATGGATTCAACAGTAAAGGTTCGCAAATACCAAGAAAAGGATCTTCCCAGTTTTGTTGAGATCTGGAATGCTGTAGTTCGCACGGCAGATGCTTTTCCCCAGAAGGTCGAGTTGAGGGAGCTTGAAAGCTCAACGTTTTTTTCTTCCCAAAGCTATACTGCGGTAGCTACCAGGGGCTCTGAAATAGTTGGCTTGTATATCCTTCATCCCAACAATATTGGCAGATGTTCCCATATTGCCAACGCTTCCTATGCAGTCAAGGAAAATCATAGGGGAGAGGGCATCGGAAAGGCTTTGGTAACTGACTGTCTTGTCCAGGCCAAGTCCTTGGGTTTCAGGATATTGCAATTCAATGCAGTCCTTACTACCAATGTGGTTGCCTTGAAGCTGTACCATAGTCTTGGCTTTGAAGATTTAGGTGTAGTCAAGGGAGGGTATGTAAAAGCTGATGGTACCTTCTGCGATATCCAGCAGATGGTCAAATATTTCTGACTTTCTCGTTCTCCTTTCTTTGAAAAAGAGGGTTATTCCTTTTTGATTTGTACCGTATACTGCTAATTGCCTATGGTTGGTTTTTCAATCTCCTGTTACCCTACTGATGAGGTGGTTCGATGCATAAATACGCTCCGACATATAGCTCAAGATTGTATAGTAATCATGCAATATCGCGGGTTTTACCCATCTTTGCATTGTTTTTTCTTTTGAGCTTTTCTGCTCCCTTTTCCCTTGGTGCGGAATCCTTGCTTGCTTCCTCTTCCTCAGCCAAGGTTTTTCAACTCAACACAAAAACTGACAGTCTCCTGCTTGGGAGCGGGAGTGTACTTGTCGGGGGTGCCTATGGTCTGCAATATCTGCTTGGGACCACATCTGCACCCAGTACCTTGCCCTTGCTTGATACAACCGATATAAATTGGTTTGACCGGCAATTGATGCATTCGTATGACAAGACCCTGGATGTTGCCTCGGATGTCCTTTTAGGGTTTTCCTGTATCATTCCCGGTGCCTTTGCTTTTTCTTCCCAATCTGATTTAGGGACTGTCGGGGTCATGTACTTGGAATCTCTTCTTCTTTCCTATGGCTTGAAAGAACTGGGGAAGACTCTATTTCCCCGAACCCGTCCGTACATGTATTTCGATGGGTATCCTACAGAAGCGTTATCTGATGGTGATTACCAGCGTTCCCTTCCTTCGGGCCATACGACTACAGCCTTTACCAGTGCCGCTTTTACCAGTTATGTCTTCAATTCTTATTATCCGGATTCAGCTTGGAAGCTCCCTGTTGCTCTTGGGGTGTATGGAGTGGCCACAACAATAGCAATTCTTCGGGTTACCAGCGGAAATCATTTTGCCACTGATGTTCTTGCAGGGGCCTTGATAGGGACTGTTTCGGGGATTTTAGTGCCTTGGTTGCACAAAACCCATGCTAAAGACAGTATTGCAAATAACTTGCTTTCTCATATGATCATTCTTTCCGATGGCCTATTCTTCAGATTCAGCGTGTAGTTCTTTTCTTGTGGATGGACAAATCTTGACGCTATGGTTACCTTCTCTTCTATAGGGTTCCTTTTCTTGCAGTTCCTTGACAGTATTGGGTATCGATGATCAGTAAGGTTTTCTGGTTGAATGGCCAGAACGACGAGTCAGTGATCCATCATTGGAGTCCTCGCATTTCCGATGATAAAAAGGTGTTTTGCATGAAGGCAGAAAATAAGAGAAAAGACAGAAGTTTTCTTGAGGATATCGCCCATAGGACCATGATAACCTATGGTTTGGTTCCTGATTTTTCCAAGGCTGTTCTTGATGAGCTTGATACGATCAAGGGGCCTGCAAAGGCAGCTTCAGTACCGGGTTTGATAGATTTGTGCGATTTGCTCTGGTGTTCCCTGGATAATGATGACTCTCGCGACCTTGATCAACTCACTGCGGTGAAACCGTTGGAAAATGGGCTGGGAAAGGTTTTGGTTGCAATAGCGGATGTCGATGCCGTAGTAAAAAAGCAATCGGCCATTGACTTGCATGCCCAACAGAATACTACTTCTGTTTATACGGTTCCCAAGGTTTTTTCCATGCTTCCCGAAAAATTATCCACCGATATCACCTCGCTCAATTTTGGTGACGACCGTTTGGCTGTCATCATTGAAATGGATATTGCCAAGGATGGTTCTGTCAGCAATTCCTCGGTCTATGAGGCGTTGGTTCGTAATAAGGCAAAACTTGCCTACTCAAGTGTTGCTGCTTGGTTGGAAAAAAAAGGCCCCATGCCAGAAGAAATTGCTTCGGTACCAGGTATGGCAGAAAGCTTGTTGTTGCAGGATATGATAGCCCAAAAAATGAAAATGCTTCGTCATATCCATGGTGCCCTAGTCTTGGAGACCATTGAAGCCAAGCCAGTTTTTTCCGGTGATGATCTGACGAATCTGGTTCCCGAGAGCCGTAACCGTGCAAAAGAGATAGTCGAGGATTTCATGATAGCCGCAAATGGGACTACTTCACGGTATCTCATAAAGAAAGGGTATCCTTCGCTTCGAAGAATTGTCGTAGCACCCCAACGATGGGATAGGATCATGACAATTGCCTCTGAGCATGGAACCAAGCTTCCCGAGAAACCTGATTCCTTGGCCTTGGAGAATTTTTTGATTTCCTCACAAAAGGAACATCCCCTTCAGTTTCCCGATATATCCCTCAGCATCATAAAACTGATGGGTGCCGGCGAATATGTGGTACAAGGACCCGATACCAAGGATGAAGGACATTTTGGTTTGGCCGTCAAGAACTATACTCATTCCACGGCCCCCAATCGCCGTTATCCTGATCTGATCACCCAGAGACTGCTGAAAGCCGCCATTGAGGGAAAACCTTCCCCGTATACCAATGAAGAGCTGGGTTCCCTTGCCAAACATTGCAATGTAGCCGAGAGCGCGGCAAACAAAGTGGAACGACTGCTGGTGAAATCCGCGGCAGCAATTTTCCTTGCCTCAAGAATAGGAGAACAATTCACTGCCATTGTCACCGGTGCAGCATCCAAAGGCACTTGGGTACGTATTCTCGAACCTCCTCTTGAAGGACGATTGATGAGCGGTTTTGAAAAATTGGATGTAGGCGATACCCTTCGCGTTCAGTTGGTACATACTGATGCGGAACGTGGATACATCGATTTCAAGAAAGTGGACTGACCAGCTTACTATATTGAATTGAGCTAGAGGGAAGGTAGAGAGGATGAAAAAACTTGGATTGGTCGGGGGCATGGGCCCCGAATCCACCATTTTGTATTATCAAGGCATTCTCAACGGGGTGCAAAAGGCTGTTGGGAAAGATTATTTTCCGCCCTTGACGATTGAAAGTGTCAATGTGTTTGAAGTTCTGCAACTCTGCAAGAGTGAAGATTATGATGCGTTGACCAGCTATCTTATGGAAGCAATTACCAATCTGGCATCAGGTGGCGCAGATTTTGCTGCCCTGTCGGCCAATACCCCTCATATTGTGTTTGACCGATTGCAAGCGGCCTCTCCCATACCTCTTGTTAGTATCATAGAGACGACCTGTGCCGAGGCCCAGAGACAAAAATTCACGAAAATTGGCTTGTTGGGTACTATTTTCACGATGACCGGTGCATTTTTTCAAAAGCCCTTCCAGGAAGCCTCAATTGAAATTGTGACACCCAAACCTACTGAAATGGTATGGATCAACGAGAAAATCTCCCAGGAATTGGAGTTTGGCATTGTCAAGGAAAGTACTCTGGAAGGCTTTCAGGCCATTATCGAGCGTATGAGACAGGAAGACGGGATACAGGCTCTTGTATTGGGATGTACCGAACTACCACTGCTATTGCATGAAGAGGAATCTTCTCTTCCGTATCTGGATACCCTGCAACTGCATGTCCAGGCGTTGGTAGCAAAAATTCTCGATAGGCCCAATCGTTTCTGATCAGAAGTATAAGAAAGAGTACCATGGAATAATTAGTTAGGTACCTATGTATATTGACAGGGTTTGGGAATCTTGGTATCTTGCAAATAGTTAGGTACCTTAGGAGTTTTATTTTGAATACTTCAGATTCCCTTTACAGGCTTTTCCATAGCGCCTTTCACCTTATTGTCCGGCAGATGATGTATCGTACGAGTCATCATCATGGTGGACAGGGACAGCTCCAAATTCTCTCCTTTCTTGATGAACAAGGGGCGATGAAACAAAAACTACTTGCAGGACATCTGGGCATACGGGAAGCTTCCTTGAGCGAGTCCTTGGTCAAGCTTGAGGCTCAGGGGCTCATTTCCCGGACCAAGGATGAAACAGATCGAAGGGTATTGAGTGTTGCCATTACCGAGACCGGACGGCTCTTCCTGTCTGAACGGACCAAGCATGTCACAAAAGAAGCCAACGACCTCTTCTCTCCGCTGACACAAGAGGAGCAACAACAGTTGGAAACCCTGATGGCAAAGTTGGTTGAATCCTGGGAAGCAGAAGCAGCTCTCGACTCAGAACCCCGGATTCGACATTCTCAAAGGAGAGGGGAAAGACATCGGGGGCATCATCATGAATGAACAAGAATTGACGCCTTCTCTTATTGACTATCTTTTATTGATCTATCAGGTACGACAGGAACAAGGTAATGTCAAGGCAATCGATATTGCAAACAGGACAGGGTATACTCGCGCTTCCGTATTCAGGGCCGTTAAATTACTTGAAAAACAACAGTTGCTTACAGTAGGTGAGCATCATTGGTTGCAACTTACCTCCGAGGGAAGTGCCATTGCAAATCGTATTTATCAGCGATACAGAGTATGTAAGCATTGGTTGGAAATGCATGGGGTTTCTTCGGATAAGGCAGAGCAGGATGCCAGAAAATTGGGTGAGGTTATCAGCGAAGAAGCCTTGGAATGCATTGGCAAGAATCTTTTCTCCGTATGCTAGGTACTCTTGAAAAAAAGAAGCTCACGCTTTATTGAAAGAACGAACCCTCTGGATTCTTGAATCAGTATCCAAAGGGTTCGTTTTATCTTGGTATCGAGATTTTCCAGTCAGGAATCCAGAGTTATTCGCTCAAGCCTGAAATTTGGTCAAAGGACATCGTTACCGGCAATACCGTAAGATTCAGGATATCTTCCTTTCTCAAGGGAATTCCGCCGGCTTCCAGATTCTTGAGCAATTCCTTTGCATCCTCAGGAGAATCGATCGAGGCGAGAATGATTAATTTCTCTCCTTCCTTTTCACTCCGGCTTTTCAAGAATCCTGTAAAGAGGCTGAATTCACTTTCCAAGCTGTTATTCAAATTCTTGGCATCGAAGGCCGAGGCTTTGGTTATTCCTACACTTTGGAGAGCAAGGAATACGTCTTCTTTATAGTCTAGTTGTGATAGTTCAATAATCAACAGATTCATGGCGTTCTCCTTCTATTGGTGATCCGAACTGTTGTTCGTCTCTCCTGCCTTCGTCAAGGCAAAGCGTGTCAATAATGGTCCTATAATTTCAGTGATGATGGTAGTAAACAGGAGTACATTGATTATGGTACTAGCCAGGTCAATACCACTTTGCCCAAATTGTGGCATCGTGAATTTCTTATTGATGGCCAAGGCCAAAGCCAGGGCAACACCTACCTGGGGCAAGAGTGCGAAGCCTACAAGGCCTCGTACTTGTTTGGGAGCTTTTCCGATAATAGCCCCGAGTGTTGCACCACCCATTTTTCCGATGCTTCTTGCAAAGAAATAAAACAGTCCAAGAACCCCGATTTTTCCGATCAAGGCCACGTTCAAGTGAGCCCCTCCAAGAATAAAGAAGGCAGCAAGGAAGATGGGAGAAAAGTTGGAAACTATTCCTTCACTCTTTTTACTTAAGGTCGGGGAACTGTTTACGATTATCATACCGAAGGTCATGATCGATAAGAGTTCAGAGACGCCTATCGTTTCGCAAACACCAAGAAGGGCAAAAAGGAAGGCTGCCAACAGTAGCGCGATCCAGTCATTGTTCTTGACCTTGCGAAGGACCAGGCTATAGATGATAGCAGCTACGATTCCAATGCAGATAGCCTCAAAGATGGCCAGTAAAGCTGAACCAAGCATAGCTGGAATAGCCACTGATTTTCCTACGAGGTTTGAGCTGACAAATCCTTCCACAAATACATAGATGATAAGCGCAGCCGCATCATCGAGACCTACAACGGCAAGGACCGTGGAGGTCAGGGGACCTTTTGCCTTGTATTGCTTGATTACCGCAACGGTAGCAGCAGGTGCGGTAGCCGAAGCTACGGCGCCTAATAAAAGGGAAGTATTCAGGTCGGCTTTGTAGATGAAACGCAGAACCAGAAAGACAACTGCAAAGGCTCCGCCACTTTCAAAAATGACAATGGCCAGGATGCTTTTCCCCAATTTTTTGATTACATCCATTTTCAGTTCTATTCCGATCGTGAATGCAATCATACCCAAAGCTACGGTAGACAAAGGGCTTAGAGCGTTCAGCACATCGGCCGTTAGAAGCTTGAGAAGCGATGTCCCTAGTATGACTCCCAGTAATACATAACCGGTAACCTCTGGAATTTTGATCGCATTGGTAACAAGTTTGATGCAGTATCCTGCCCCGAAAATAGCGGCAAGATATAAAAACACATTAAATTCCATGGTTCCTAATCCTTGATTCTATAACTCAGCAAAAGCATTTATGACAGCCTTCGCGGTTTTTGCATTCATAAGAGTCTCTCTTCTCACATGATTTTTGATGATAAGCGTGATCTTTGAGAGAATCTTGAGGTAGTCTGTCTGGCTATCGTCAGGACCACCAATCATAAGGACAAGGCGAACAGGTTGTTTGTCTATGGCATCCCAGTTGGAGCCCTTGGACAAGATGGCCGGAATTACAAAAAATTCAGGAATCCCCGGTAATTTTGCATGAGGTATCGCTACCTGTAATCCTATACCTGTACTCATAATGTCTTCACGTTCAAAAATAGCTTTCTTAAACGTAAGAATATCGGTGGTGTATCCTAATTCGACAGCTTTAGCCACCATGGCTTCAAGCACTTCATTTTTGTCAGTATCATCCAAGAATAATACTGAAGATTCAGAAAGATAATCGAGTATCCGCATTGACAACTCCCTTCAGCCTTAAAAGCATAGAATTTTGAGTCAACTTTGTAAAGGTTTCCCTTTGGTTTAACCGAACAAAGAAAAAGATACTATCATAAATCAAAAAAACTTTTGCAGAATCAAGCAGATTGAGAGTCCTCGTTATTCTTGTAATGCCATACGGATAACCCTGTTGTCAAAGCTGTTCGCTGTTTCTGTGGTACTGATTATTTTTTCCTCTACGCTTGGTAAAACCCTGTTTTATGGAAACCATACCATTCCTGGACGGTCTCTACTGGCATGACTTTCAGCAGCAATAGTATTTCTCTTGCAAATTCCAGGGGTGCGGTACCATTGGCAGTAATTATGGCACTATCACAAACAGCTTGTTTCTCGACGAAGTTCAATTCTCCCTTGTAATGGGGTGCCTGATCCTTGATTCCTTGCAGGGAGTTCCCTGAATGCTTGATCGTATCCAGATATCCCTGTTCCGCCAGGAAACCGACCGCATCGCAGATTGCTCCGATGGGAATATGCTTTTTGCTGGCATACTCCACGACTGGCAATACGGCATTGTTCTTTTTTTCCTTCCAGGACAGTCCTCCAATGAGCAGGAGCAAGTCGAATTCCTTGGGAAAATCTTCTACGCAATAGTCAGGAAGGACCCGAAACCCTCCCATTGAGGTTTTTGGTTTTGTATCGAGACTAAGAGTCTTGATATTGCAGTTTGATTCCGGTGCATTCAAGGTCGAACATATATACGCCGATTCCCAATCAGCAAAGCTCTCACTGATGAATACCAATACTTTTCTTTTCATTTTTCTGTAACTCCCTCTTAATATGTATCTATAGCACGCATAAGATGACAACAGTATGTCATGTTTGGAGACCACTGTACCGAATTAGGGTTTTTATTTAATAAAAAGCCAGTTTTCTGATATGGAATATGGAATTTCAATGTATCTTGCCAATCCGATTTCGGATGCATTGACAAAGAAAGTAGTTTCATATAAAACAGTTTCAGCAAAAGGAATCGTTCTATGAAGAAAAAAAGAATTGGATTGGAAATTCGGATACTGAACAATCTGATTAAGCGATACGTGGATTTTTCTTCCAAAAAAGGGGAAATAGACGCCATAACAGGTAATAATGCCTGGATCATCGGCTATCTAAGTGAAAATGCGGAAGAGGGACGGGATGTCTATCAGAGGGATATCGAAGATCATTTCCACATTACTCGCTCCACGGTATCGAATGTCCTTAGCCTGATGGAACAGAAAGATCTGATCTTGAGACAGACTGTCGATCAGGATGGGAGGCTCAGGAAAATTGTCCTTACAGAGAAAGCCCAGAAACTAGAAAACCTCATGAAACAGGATATATCAGAGATGGAACAGATTCTGACAAAGGGGTTCAGTGAGGCGGAATTGAAAATTTTTTATGGTTTTTTGCAACGCGTGCAGAAAAATGTATCAGGACAACAGGAAATACAACCGATGTCCTGTAAGCAACAATGAATGAAATCCTTGGTATTCAGCAGGGTTTCGTAATATATGAGGAGATGAAATGATCAAGGTACTTTTGTCCAGTATCCGGCAGTACAGAAAGGATTCCATTCTGACTCCGGTGTATGTGACGTTCGAATCAATCATGGAAGTCATCATCCCGACTTTGATGGCAAGCTTGATTGATTACGGTATAAATGCAGGAAGCATGCCACAGGTATGGCGGATCGGCCTATATCTGATTATCTGTGCGATGATTTCCCTGCTCACGGGAATTCTTGCGGGACGCAGTGCAGCGATAGCCTCCGCCGGGTTTGCCAAAAACCTGCGGCACGATATTTTTTACAAGGTACAGGACTTCTCGTTTTCAAACATCGATAAGTTCTCCTCTGCAAGCATCGTCACTCGTCTGACCACGGACATAACAAATGTGCAGAATGCCTATATGATGATAATACGTTTGGCGATACGCAGTCCTTTGATCATGATCTTCGCCCTTATCATGTCATTTCGCATCAATGCCCAGATATCCTTGGTTTTCCTGTTTATTATTCCCCTGCTCATGGTTGGGCTTTTTTTCATTACGCTTCATGTCCATCCTCTCTTTGTGAGGGTCTTCAAGACTTATGACAAACTGAATCGGGTTGTGCAGGAGAATATCAGGGGCATCCGGGTGGTCAAGACGTTTACCAGGGAAGAGCATGAGGAACAGAAATTCGAAGGGATCTCGCAAGAAATATTTGCGGATTTCTCGAAGGCAGAGAAGATTCTGGCCTTCAATGCGCCACTCATGCAGTTTTGTATCTATGCCGCAATGCTTTTGATCTCTTGGCTTGGTGCAAAGGCCATAGTGGCCAGCGGCAACAATCCAGCCAATGGATTATCGACAGGAGATCTGGCAGGCTTGATAACCTACACGATGCAGATTCTCATGAGCCTGATGATGCTTTCCATGGTTTTTGTCATGATTATCATTTCCAGGGCCTCTGCCGAACGAATCGTCGAGGTTCTCAGTGAAGAAAGCAATCTCCAGAATTCCAAAAATAGTGTACAGACGGTACGTGATGGTTCGGTAGTTTTTGAGCACGTCACCTTCTCTTATGCACAGAAAGTAGACAAACCGGTTCTTGACGATATCAACTTTTCGATTGATTCAGGAGAAACGGTAGGAATCATCGGAGGAACCGGTTCTTCAAAATCCAGTCTGGTCCAGCTTATTCCCCGTCTCTATGATGTTTTGGAAGGCAAGGTGACCGTCGGTGGTATTGATGTCAGAAACTACGATATAGAAACCCTCCGTGACCAGGTTGCGATGGTATTGCAGAAGAATGTTCTTTTTTCGGGAACCATCAAGGAGAATCTTCGTTGGGGCAATGAGCAGGCTACCGATGAACAACTCATCCAGGCCTGCAGGCAGGCCCAGGCTGACTCTTTCATCAAGGAATTTCCCGATGGCTACGATACCTATATCGAGCAGGGTGGAAGCAATGTATCGGGAGGGCAGAAACAACGGCTTTGCATCGCCCGAGCCTTGCTCAAGCAGCCGAAGATCTTGATTCTCGACGATTCAACCAGTGCAGTCGACGCCAAGACCGATTCCTTGATCAGACGGGCCTTCAAAGAGGAACTTCCCGATACGACCAAGTTTATCATCGCCCAGCGAATCACCTCGGTCCAGGATGCCGACAAGATCATTGTGATGGAGGATGGCCGGGTTGATGCAGTAGGGACACACAAGACCTTACTCGAGACCTGTGAAATCTATCGTGAAGTCTTTGAATCCCAGAACAGGGGAGGTGCAAGTCATGAATAAGACTACTAAACGACAAGCGCCCAGACAATTCAAGCCTGGGACAACAAAGCGATTGTTATCGTATATGAAGCAGTACCGAGTCCAACTTATCTTGGTTATCATCTGCATCATTCTCAGTGCTGTTGCCAATTCCGTGGGAGCTCTGTTCCTGCAGGTATTGATTGACACATATGTTCTTCCCTTGATCGGCCAGGCCAATCCTGTCTTCTCTGCGTTGCTCAAGGCTATTTTCTTCATGGCAGGTATCTACCTGGTCGGGGTACTGGCTACCTTGTTCTATAACAGGGCTATGGTCGTTGTTGGACAGGGAACGCTCAAGAAGATACGTGACGATATGTTTACCCATATGCAAACCTTACCGATCAAGTATTTCGACACGCATTCCCATGGGGATGTGATGAGTTATTATACCAACGATACTGATACTCTTCGCCAAATGATTAACCAGAGTCTTCCCCAGGTGTTTTCATCAGTTGTCACCATTGTGACAGTATTTTTCTCCATGTTGTATTTGAGCGTGGGTCTGGCCTTGTTCGTGGTGGTGTTCACTTTTATTTTGTTGCAGATAATCAAGAGCCTTATAGGAAAAAGCAGCGTGCATTTCATGCGGCAACAAGAATCGTTGGGAGATGTTGATGGCTACATCGAGGAAATGATCAACGGACAGAAAGTCATCAAGGTCTTTTGCCACGAGGGAAAGGCCAAGGAAGAGTTCGACAAGAAGAACGATGCCTTGTGCGACAGTGCCACCAAGGCAAACATTTTTGGCAACATCACCATGCCGATCGTCGGGAATATGGGCTATCTGCTCTATGTGTTGATAGCCATAGTCGGAGGCGCTGCAGGCATAGCGGGTATCTCGAATTTCAGTCTTCGGGGTATCGAGGCACTGTCTCTGGGAACAATTGTCTCCTTCCTTACGCTATCCAGAAGTTTCATCTCGCCCATCGGTCAGGTATCGATGCAATTCAATATGGTAATCATGGCCCTTGCCGGAGCCTCCAGGATCTTCGCGTTCCTCGATGAAGAGGGAGAGACAGATGAAGGATATGTAACTCTTGTCAATGCGACGAAAGAGAACGGGGAAATGAAGGAGTGCCGGGACCGAACCGATTTATGGGCCTGGAAGCATCCCCATAGTGATGGGACTGTCACCTATACCGAAATGCAAGGGAAAATCGTTTTCGAGAATGTTGATTTTGGGTATGAACAGAACAAGACTGTACTTCATGGGATTTCGTTGTATGCAAAACCAGGACAGAAGGTTGCACTGGTTGGGGCAACAGGAGCTGGAAAGACCACGATTACGAATCTTCTCAATCGGTTCTACGATATCACCGATGGCAAGATTCGTTACGATGACATCAACATTGCAAAGATCAGGAAACCTGATCTACGTCGTTCCCTCGGCATTGTCTTGCAGGATGTCAATTTGTTCACAGGAAGCGTGATGGACAACATACGATACGGAAAACTGGATGCAACGGATGAGCAATGCATCGAAGCAGCCAAGCTTGCGAATGCAGACAGTTTCATCAAGATGTTGCCCCATGGATATGAGACAATATTGAAAGGCGATGGCAGCGGTTTATCGCAAGGACAGAGGCAACTCATCTCCATTGCCCGAGCTGCCGTAGCAGATCCTCCTGTCATGATCCTGGACGAGGCGACTTCTTCCATCGATACCAGGACGGAGTCCCTCGTACAGACGGGCATGGATGCCCTCATGCATGGGCGAACTGTATTTGTCATTGCCCATAGGTTGTCCACCATTCGTAATTCTGATGTCATCATGGTTCTGGAAGATGGAAAGATCATCGAACGCGGCAACCATGAGAAACTGATCAGTGAAAAGGGCAGGTACTATCAGTTGTATACTGGAGCTTTTGAACTCTCCTAAGCAGTACGGGTCCTTTTATAGCTGTCTGAATTCAAACATACCATCATTGCTCCTCGGGGTAATGATGGTATGTCTATATAGAGCTCTGCTTGACGGAGAAAAGACTGGTTTTTACTAAGTTGCGTAGAATAGCATGATTAATCTACGCAATATATGCGGTAATTATGCGTAGATTAGATTGCTTATTCTACGCATATGCAGTAGTGTATGGTATATGAGTACATATATCTGGCAACTTCCTACTTGGCCTGTCTTTACTTTTGAAACAAAGGACCTGCTTCCTGTCTTGACCGAGGTGGCCCGTCTCCAAGGAAAAGTAGAGGCTCTGAGCGAGCAATTGGCTTTTTCGCAAAGCAAGGAATTGGAAGCACAGATTCTTTCAGATGAAATTCACGATTCTCATAGTATTGAAGGAGAGCGTCTTGACGAATTGCAGATTTATAGCTCTCTTTGTCGAAGACTCAAGGTACCAAGTGCTTCAATGACAATGAGTGGTGCCCATGTGGAAGGTGTCGTAGAAAACTTACTTGATGCTCTTGAGAATTCAAGATTTCCACTCACAAAAGAGAGAATTTTCTCTTGGCATAGTCGTCTGTTTCCGCAAGGTCGCAGTGGTCCTTTTCTTCTCAATATTGGTAGGTATAGAACGGAACCCATCGAAGTAATCTCTGGTTCCTATAAAAACCAGAAGGTTTGGTTTGAAGCTCTTCCTGTGGAAAAGCTATCTCTTGCAATGCAATCTTTTTTCACTTGGATCAATGAAGAAAAAGGTATTCCTGCTCCTGTGAAAAGTGCAATAGTCCATCTCTGGTTCCTCACAATTCATCCCTTTGAGGATGGAAATGGAAGAATTTCCAGAACAGTGAGTGATTATGTATTGAATCAAGGAAATCCTGGTAATATGGTACTTTTCAGTATCTCGACACAGTTGAAAAAGCGACAAAAAGAGTATTATGAGAAGTTGCACGAAGCCCAGACAGCTTCCATGGATTGCACTCCTTGGATCTTGTGGTATATAGAGCAAATCCAAGAGGCCTTGCAAATGGTATTGCAGACTATTGAAAAGATCTTGCAAGTGAATCAACTGTACCAAAAGCTGGAACAGCTTTCTCCCAATGGTCGGCAATTGGAAATGGTAAAGAGACTTACAACTGATTTCTATGGCGACCTGACTACACAGAAATGGGCAAAACTTACCAAATGCAGCCATGACACGGCCATGCGGGATATCAAGGACCTTGTAAAAAAGGGAATTCTCAAGAAATCCGAAGCAGGAGGAAGAAGTACAACCTACCAGGTGGTTCTTTCTTAAAGTCCAGGAAGACCGGGAAATCAGGTCTCTGTTATAGTGACAACACCGTTTTCTGCAGTCAATGAAAGGTCCTGCAGCTCAAAGAACGAAATCATCGGTGAGGTATGCCCGCAATCAAAATTGCTGATAATCGGAAATGAATAAGAGCCAAGGGCTTCGAGCAGAAACTCATCGTACGAAATCAACGAACCTTCCAAAAGTAATTTTTCTGGTTTCCCGACTATCAAGGCTTGTATCCTGGAAAAGACGCCATGCAGTTTCAAGGAAGTGAGGTTGCGCTCTTCGTTGGATAGCGGGGCGTTCATTTCCTCGATTAGGAGGATCCTTTCCGAGAAATCGGGACAGTATTTCGTGCCCAGAAGAGGGACCAGGGTGTTCAGGTTTGCAATCAGCAACTGGCCATGGGCTTTTCCTTCTCTCAATACGTGCCACCCATCATTTTTTGTATAGATGCGTCCACGCTTTTTCCAGGCATCGCTTTTCCAATCTGGAGATTCATTGGAATATTCCAAAGGCGGAATAATAGTACGTTTCTGTTTCCTTGCAAGGGAGAAGAAACTCTGTACTGCAAAGGAATTTGATTTTGGCCATTCCCCGAAGACTGGTATCAGGGTAGGGCCATAAATGGTGGACAATCCTGCCTGGGCAAGAATGCCCATATGCAATGCCGTGATATCACTGTATCCCACGATAATTTTTCTGCTTGCCCTGATAGCTTCATAGTCAAGATAGGGAAGAAGACTGGAAGAACACATGCCGCCAATTACTGGCATGATTACATCCACTGCTTCATTATGTACCATATCCATGAATTCCCTGGCACGAGCTTCTGCTGAGGCTGTCCGATACCCTTGGAAAGATTTTTGTTGAATGAGTTTGCTCTCAATAATTTTGCAGCCCAGTTGTTCCAATTGGTTGCAAGCAAAATGATATTTTTCCTCAAAGAACAAATGTGCAGGAGACGAAGGGGCAATTATCCCTATCGTCGGATTTGGAGGAAGAGGTTTGGGAAACACAATGGATAAGGGTGCATTTTGAATCATTTTTTCAATATCCTCGCTTTTGGTTCCAGAGTCTGAATTCATATCTGGGCTTGAACATATGAAGACGCTGAAGCTTTCAATCACTATGGAAGTCTCTTTCCTTTTTCACTATAGTGAAGGAAACAAGGATATAAAACAATGAAAATTTTTGCATATTCAGTACGTCCAGACGAAATTGAACTGTTTCGTTTGTTTTCCAATACCTATTCGGTAACCGTTGATACTACAGACAAGGCCCCGAGCCTTGCCACGGCGGATCTGTCAGCGGGGTATGAGGCCATCAGCATCATAACGACTCCGATAGACAGGCCGTTGCTTGAACAATTCAAGGCCTTGGGTGTTCATTACGTCTCCACAAGGACCGTCGGATTTGAACATATAGACGGAAAAGCTGCTGAGGAACTTGGCATTGCCTATGGAAATGTCTCCTACTCTCCCTATTCCGTTGCTGAATACACAGTGATGTTCATGTTGATGGCTTTGCGCAAGACAAAGACTATCCTGGCAAAGAATGCCATGCAAGATTATTCACTTGCAGGTACGACCGGACGACAGTTGCACAACCAGACAGTAGGAATCATCGGAACCGGGAAAATTGGCCGCACCGTTATCAAGATTCTCCAAGGATTCGGGTGCAAAATCCTTGCTACCGATCCCTATCCCGACTCAGTGCTTGCAAATGACATCCACTATGTGTCGCTTGCAGAACTTCTGGCAGCAAGCGATGTAATTACCCTCCATGTTCCGGCTTCTACTGATGACTCCTACCTTTTGGGCAAAGCTGAATTTGCCGCAATGAAAGAGGGGATGGTTGTGGTGAATACCGCCAGAGGTTCCCTTATTGACCAGGAAGCATTGATGGATGCCATTGAGGTAGGCAAGGTGGGGGCGGCTGCATTGGATGTCATACAACAGGAAAAAGCTCTTTATTACAATGATCTTAGGTATAATCCGCTTTCGGCAAGGACCTTGGCAATCCTTCGTTCGTATCCAAATGTCATCGTCACCTCACATACGGCCTTCCATACCGATCAGGCCATCAGTGATATGGTGGAGAATTCCATCAAGGCCTGTATCGAACATTGCAGTACCGAAAAATGAACGAAAAGAGGAATTTCATTTTTAATTGACGTACCTGAATATTCGCACGCAATAGCACCAGTGTTCGCGTTAGACGGTACCGGTGCTTCGCGTATTCAGCACCACCTGTATCAGGAGAGCCACTGGGAATGAATGGTTCCCTGTGGTTTTTCCCATATTGAGTTTCCCCAAATCGAAAAAATAAACTCATGAACTATCCTATCCGTAATGGCCTCTGCCTGTAGACAAAAATCTTCAAGAAGTTCCGGGAGTCTGAAGTATCTGGCTTTATAGCCATTCTTGTAGGCTTGTTTATCGTTCCTGGAAGAGCATGCTTCCGATATAACAATTCTCTTTCTAGGGTGTTCATGCGGAAGTCGTGGAGAGTATCTGGGTCACAGCCAATCATCGTTGAGTGTTTCCTGCCTGTTTGGGTGGGTGGATATACCTGAATGGATACGGATGAATGTTGTTTGGTTTAGAAAATATTAAATAGCCATACAAAGAGTATGTAAATTGGGAGGAAGTTAAACTTGACTCAGGTTTATATATTGGCTAAAATACAGAGTATACATATGTAAATATTATATATTCCAAACTGGAGGCCGTATGGCTGCACTGGATTCAGTATTGCAGGAAGGATTGCTCGTGGATAGGAAATGGCTGGGGAAGCATGGGATTGAAGCGACAGCCGTGGATTATTATCTCCGTACTGGCAAGATCGAAACTTTGGTCCATGGTCTCTACAGAAAACCGGGGCCTCCCTTGAAATGGCAAAATATAGTGTATTCACTGATCCTGCTCGGTCATGATGTCCATGTCGGTCATATGACTGCCTTGGCCTATCATGGGTACGACCACTACCTGAGGCTTGGGGGTGCACAGCGCATCAGATTGTACAGTACACAAAAACTTCCATTATGGGTAGAAAAGGTGGAAATTGGTCCTGGTTTCGTCAGGATGAAGCGCAATCCGTTCGCAGAAGATGCAATCGGTGTGATCGAAGTCCCTTTCGGAACGTGGGATTGGCCCATACGGTACTCCACGCCTGAACGTGCGTTTATCGAATTGGCAAGCACCATCGAAACAAGTGAGGAAATCCTTCAGGCAAAACTGATGTTGGAAGGAGCTGCGAATCTCCGGCCGAGGCAACTGCAGGCATTACTGGAAGCTTGTGGCAATATTAAGGCAAAGAGGTTGTTTCTTTGGCTCGCGAGAATGTCAGGGCACTCTTGGTACCAGCATATCGACACATCAAGGGTAATTCTGGGTGCAGGGAAACGTCAGATTGTACCCGAGGGTACCCTTGATTCGCAGTTCATGATTACGGTTCCCAAGGAGGTCAGGGATGGACAGAAAGAATCCATATTTTAAACAGGTTGAACTATTGGTCCGCATTCTGCCTTTGGTGGGGGAACACCCTTGTTTTGCTTTGAAAGGAGGGACGGCAATCAACCTGTTCTACCGGGATATGCCGCGACTTTCCGTTGATATCGATCTGGTGTACGTGCCGGTTGGAGCACGCATGCAATCACTTGATGATATAACGATGAACCTTAAAAACCTAGGTGCTGCCATTATCGCACGGATTCCCGATGCCAAGATCCAGTATTCTCCACTGAACCGTACTGAGAACGTGAACCGGTTGATCGTCGAAGCTGGCAGGACGGTGGTAAAGATTGAACTGTCACCGGTATTGCGAGGAACCGTGTATGATCCTGCAGTCATGCGGATAACCCGGTCAGCTGAGGAGGCCTTCGGGTTTGCAGAAGTCCCAGTGGTCTCGTTTGAGGATCTGTTCGCAGGGAAAATGATGGCTGCATTGGACAGGCAACATCCTCGAGATCTCTTTGATATCAAGGGTTTGATGGAGCATGAGGGAATCACCGACAGGTTGAAGGAAGCCTTCATCGTGTACCTGATCTCCCATAATCGGAGGATTGTAGAAATTCTCGATCCAAACCTGCTCGACATTAAGCAAATGTATAAAACCGACTTCGTCGGGATGACAACTGATCCAATTGAATTGGCGGATCTAATCGAGGTGAGGTTCGAATTGATACGAACTGTACATGCCTTGCTCGATGAACGGGATAAGAAATTCCTCGTGGACTTCAAGGAAGGTCATCCCGATTGGTCATACTTCAGTGTCCCTCACATCAAGGACCTTCCCGCCGTCAAGTGGAAAATACATAATCTGGACAGGGTGGAAGTTCAAGAGAGGCAACGGATGGTCGACACGCTCAGAAGCTATTTAAGATTACTGAGCGATCAATGATACAATTGTGAGAATATTTACCATAGGGTGCAAGATTACCTGAAATTATAACTGATACGTATGGTCGTAGGACGAAGAGGAGTCTTCATTCCTCCATGCCATGACCGTATTTGTTTCTTTTTTTCCCTCGATGATTGCAAATAGTTTAGAAGCAATCACCACTCCCATCTCTTCTTGTGGATGGCCTAAGGAATGTAGCTCCACTCCTTGTAGTTTTAACTGATAGGCATGGTCGAAGCTTCGGATTTCGGTAATAGTGTGTACTTCATCCTTGATGACTGCCAACACCTGGGATGCAATTTCGTCATTGTAGCATATCAATGCAGTGCACTCACAATGAATTGTATTGGCGACGCGCAACATACGAGCGATAATTTCCCGTGATTCTGTCGTGAACCACATGCAATGGTTATCTATGAACGGGATATTGTTATCAGCCAAGGCTGCTATATATCCGGAGAATCGATTGATTCCCTGGATGTCGTCGCTCTTGAAAATACCTCCGATAGCATGATGGCCTTTCTGAATCAAGGCAAGTGTTTGATCATACCCCCCCTGATAATCGTCAGTCACCACATAAATCGACGAATCTGGTTGCTTTATGAACAGATTCGGGTAATAGGCATTGAAAAAGACCAACGGAATATGCCTGTTGATGAGTTTCTCGTAAAAAGGCAGGTTGGGGCTGGGAAGTGCAGACTTCGTACCTTCAACAAGAATGCCATCCACAGTATCAATGGATAGTTTTTGGAGGATCTCACGTTCTTTTGCTATACTGTTGTTGGTTGCCATCAATAGCATCGTATAGGAGTTTTCCGTTGCCACACTTTCGATTCCTCTAAGAATCAACGGAAAAATATAAGAACTTATGTAGGTGGTTATGACTGCAATGTGCATTGTCTTTTTCTGTTGGATGGCATGTTCGCTGACGTAGGAACCACTTCCATGGACCTTTGTTATACATCCGTCGTTTACCAGTTTGTTCAAAGCCTGGCGAACTGTTTGTCTACTGATGCCATGCTTTGTTGCCAGTTCAGACTCTGATGGTAACTTATCGCCTGTGGCATATGTGCCATCATTGATTGCACTGACGATGGCGTAATAGAGTTTTTGATATTTCCTTGATCCATCCATTCCTTTTTATCCTAGGTGCTTATTGTATAGCATAGATCTTGGAAAAACAAGAAACAATATCTATATCAATTACCACTCCGTCTTGATGGGATAAACAGTACAACATTTTCAAGATAGCTTCATTTCAAGCCAAAAAAAGATTGCTATCTTTACAAATTTGTGTTGACAAGTGCGCTTTTTTGCCTATTACTTGTATTTAGTTGTTATTTATCTGGTAAGCTGGAATGAAAGGAATAGTCTTTCAGCAAGAGATCCAGAAATTATATTATCTACTATTTTTTTGTCTTTGATTGTCAATAAAATATATGAAAAGGAATCAGAAATGAAAAAAAGATTTTGGTTGATTTGCCTATTTGTTCTGGTTGGTATCCTTTGTGCAGGATGCAGTAGCTACATCAGTAAGAGTGTCGCAATGGATGTCGCCATGCAAGATCTGGGTTTGATTCAAATCAATGTATCAAATTTGGAAGGAACCATTAACAAGGCAAATACGCCTGTTATGTATGCAATTACTTTCGATTATGCAGGACAACACTATGTTTATGATATCGATGCCAAGACCAAGGATATTCTCTCAAAAAGTATCCTTTGAGTAATCGCATTATTTTTTTTGTTGTCATGTCTGGAGAGAGATTTTTTCTATAATGCTAGGGAGGTTCAAGAATGGACAAATGGTCGTTGAAGACAAAAGAGGGCAGCAGAAATCTGTTGCTTCTTTTCATCGTTTTGATTTTCGTGTTCGCACTTCTTGCTCAGGTCATCACGACGAGAGGATTCAAGATTGATTCCACTGATGTCACCATTGATGTACGAGGTGTCGATCTTTCCATGAAACTTTACAAGCCTGCAAATGCGGACAGTAGCAAACAGTTGCCCTGCATCATTCTTGCTCATGGAGGTTCGGAGAACCTGAATGCCTGCGCACTTGTTGCCTGGGAATTTGCAAGAAGAGGATTTGTGGTGCTGAATGTCAGTGCATATGGTGCGGGAATGTCCGGGCAACCGGCGATCAGTGATGATGGAAGAAATGCAAGCACCTATGGACGAGATGGAACAAATGGATATTTTGATGCCTTGGAGTATGCACGTTCCCTTTCCTATGTGGATAAGGGCAGAATCGCAATGTGGGGTCATTCGGCCGGATATCTGCTAGTTAGCAAAGCAATTTTCCAGGATCAGGATTATTACACCATGAACGATCGGATGTTGAACATACTGCATGATACGTTCCAAATCGGAATCAGTGAAGAGCAGCTGGTCCAGAATGCTGATATCATCGCTTCCAATCAATTGAGTAAGGAAAATCTTGCCGTTTATCAGTATATGAGGCAAGAGCAACAGGTACGTTATGATGGTTATGTGAAAGCTGCACGGATTTCGGCAAGCCAATTCAATAAAAAAGTCATGGTCGCCGGACACGAAGTGCTTAGGGATCCTCAGTGCAATTTGATGGTCGGTCTAGGCACGCATGAGAATCCAGCTGCATATTATGTCGGGGAGACAAAACAGTACAAAGCTGCTTTCCATACTGGAGAGGTTTCCGTCGAGCGTAAGAACTGGTATGCGACAGCCGATTACACTTTGGATACACTCGCCACGAGTCAAAAAATCGGAGAGATGTTTACAACTACTTCCAGCAATACGCCTACCTTGAAAACAGCCGTTGAGAATCGTAGTGCCCGGTTGTTGTATAGTCCTGAGACCTTTCATTCAGGCAATGAATGGGGAAAAACCGGAATTACGGAAGATCTTGAGTTCTTTACCCAGGCGCTTCAATATAATAATGGAAATTTCTCGGATGCTTCGACAAAACCCATCAGTACGCAAAGCTTGACGTGTTATTATGCCCTGCTTTGTACGACGTTGGCGTTCTTTTCCATGATTGGCATGCTCATAGCCCTGGCCTCAATTCTCTTGAAGAGTAAGTTTTTCTCTCCTTGCGTGAGACCGATGTACTCACCAAGCATGACTACAAAAGATTCAAAGTTCTGGATTGCTTGTGCCGCCTCTGTCCTTGCTGGCTTCTTTGGAGCCTATATGGGGACACTCGAGAACTTGCATTTCCAAGTATCAAATGCAATGATGTCGAGATTCTTCCCTTGTGAACCAGGGCACATCCGAATGCTGTTTATCATTATGGGAACAGCAGTTGCAGGTATTGTTCTTTTTGTAATCCTTTCCTATGCATTCAGGAAAAAACAGGATACTCAATTGCCAACTCTTGCCTCGTTGAATATTGCTTCCGGTTGGATGACTGTTTTGAAAGCGTTTCTTCTTTGTTCGGTGCTGTTTGCAGCCTGCTATATTACCGAATTGATTATGAATGCCTTGTTCCAGCAGCGCTATGTCATTCTTGACGGTTGTTTTGATTTAATGAAACCAAGTGGTTTCATGCGAATGCTGAAATACACCATTATTCTGCTTCCTTGGACATTCCTGCTCAGCTTGACAAGTAACCTGACAATCTTGAAGGATGTAAGTGACACGAAGGATACAATCATATCAGTGGTGGTGAACTCCTTGGGAGCTTTCCTGCTACTTGGCATCGGCTGGATTATGACATACTCCAGTTTTGATCATGGAGTTGTGTTCGCCTTGCATGGCATTCTTTCCCTGGTTATTTTGATACCAGTGACCAATTATCTGTATCGTAAGCTGTTCAAGATGACAGGTGGTGTCTGGACGGGAGCCTTTGTTGTGGCAGCCCTCCTTGGCTGGCGTCTTGCTTCCTACATCTCTCATATGTTCTTGTATTATGGACCGGATAAGATCTCTGCATTCTGGGGGATTTACTAGAAATTTAGTCCATATTGAGAAAAAGTCTGGAACTAGTTGCACCTCATGGGGAAATTCTCCCTATGGGGTGTTTTGTATTTTGCAGGTTTTGGAAAGGCATCTGGGAATATTCATACGGCATATCCGATGTAGGTATTGTTTTCCCATACTATCTGGCAATGAATTGTACTGTCTAATCTGTGTAGGTGTACATGTAACCTTGCTGTTCCTTATTGTTCGCTGACGTAAAATTCTCTCTATGATTCACTTCATTGATGTGATACATTCAAGTCAATATAGTTTTGGCATGAGATTTGTACTTTGGGCAAAGGTGGGAGTACTCCTACCTTGATTTGTTTTTGACAATTCCTGCATGGATTAAACAACATCCGGCATAAAAGGATGTGTGAGCAAGGAATTCTTTTGGAGGTAATATGAGCAAGTGGTTTACCATAGACCAGATTGACAAGGATACATTCATAATAAGTGAATATCGGCATTGGGAAGAGACTCATTGCTATCTTATAAATGGATCTGAACGTAGTTTGCTGATCGATACCGGACTGGGTATCTGTAACATATATGAAGAGGTGAAAAAACTGACCGACAAGCCGATTACCGCTGTGGCCACCCATATTCATTGGGATCATATCGGTGGTCATGGGTATTTCCCTGATTTTTTTGCTCATGAAGCTGAATTGAATTGGTTGAATGGGGAGTTTCCCTTATCGATGGAACAGATCAAGGGTATGGTGGTGGATCGCTGTACCTTGCCTGAAGGCTATGATGTAGACAACTATGAATTCTTTCAGGGGACGCCAACGAGAGTCTTGAAGGATGGGGATGAGATAGACATCGGGGGGCGGTGCATCAAGGTATTGCATACCCCTGGGCATTCTCCTGGCCATATGTGTTTCTGGGAAGAAGCGCGCAAGTATCTGTTCACAGGCGACCTGGTCTATAAGGATACGTTGTTCGCCTATTATCCTTCCACCGATCCCCAGGCTTATCTTGATTCCTTGGAGAAGATTGCCGCATTGCCGGTAGAGCGTGTTTTTCCGGCTCACCACAGCTTGGACATTCAACCTGAAATCCTACTAAGGATGCAAAATGCTTTCAGGGCTCTGAAGTCAGAAGGTAAACTGCATCATGGAAGCGGTGTATTTGATTACGGAGACTGGGCCGTGTGGTTGTAAGTTGCTGTATGAGTATTGGCGAAGGATCTTGGCCTGAAGAGAAAGGAGAGGTTGATTGCCCAAGGGTAATCAACCTCTCCTTTCAAATTAAATCTACAGCGAAAAATGGTTTTTCTATACGTTTTTTTCTGTTTGTCTCTGGTCCTTCAGGTTACACAAGGGCTTTTTCCTATACTGCAAAATAAGTCATTACGTGTGGTATGGAAGCAATTATTATGGGAGTTCTCCAATGGTAAAATCCAATACCAAACAAGGAAAGGACTCCAAGAATCACTACTATCCAAATGACAACCCTCAAGGCAAGGAAACCTGCGGCACTCGAACCAAAAAGCAATGCAATGATAACAAACAGCACAATGAGATACACCACCATACTATCCTCCTAAAAGAATAACTGTTGTGCGAAAAAGGGTTTTTATCCCTTTGAGAGTACGCTTATGAAATATTATAGTACAATGATAACTCTTTTCAGAATAAAGAACAAGGGTAGCGGTCAATAGGCCTTTTTATTAATTTTATTAGGCATATCCAAAGTAGGATGTTGCCTGTAGAGGAGACATTAGAATGCGGTTTCTTTTTTTCCTTGTTGCTTCGGCTATGTCAATACCAAGATGGTTAGGATGTTTTCTGCATGGACCGGAAGGTACATCCATAAAAAGGAGACACCCAAGACCTTCTCCTACATGTACAATGCTTTTTCTCCATATTAATTGACAAGGTTTGTCAGATTGAACTCCTGCTTTTCGAGAAACTGCATGAAATGATGTAATTTTTCAATGAAAGTTAGTTGTTATAAATTTTTCCTGATTGTAGGTACAACATATTGCAGTTGTGAATTAATCAATATAAAGTATGAAAAACCCATTATATTAATATAACTATAATGGAATGGAGGGATTGATTTAATGAAACGAGTTGTATCGATGGTTTTGGTTTGTTGTCTCTTTATCGGGGTGCTGTCCGCGCAGGGAGTGCCAGAGCAGCTGTCATCCGTTGCAACACCGACCCCATTGCTTGTCTATGCAGGTGCAGGATTGAAGAAGCCTATGGAAGAGATCAAGGCGTCATATGAAAAAGACCATCTGGTTGATATCCAGTATATCTATGCGGGATCGGGCCAATTGATTTCCCAGATCCAGTTATCAGGGAAAGGGGATGTCTTCATTGTTGGTTCCGAAGAAGTGTACAAGATTGCACAAGACAAAGGTTTTGCAAATGAGCCTTCCTTGGTTGCGCATCATACCCCGTGCATCGCAGTTGCTTCAGATAATCCAAAACACATTGTCCGGCTTGAGGATTTGGCGAAAGACGGAGTGTCTGTTATCCTTGGAGATCCCAAGGCCAATGCGATAGGTCTGTCTGCCCAAGAAATTATCAAGAAAAACAATTTACAGGGAATCATAGCAAATACTGTTTCCCAGGCCGCTACGGTCAATGAGATCGTAATTCAGCTTACGATGGGGCAGGCAGATGCTGCAATCGTGACTAAGGACAGTATTTCTGGAAATTCTAAAGTCAAGGCTATCTCTATTCCTGAAGAGCAGAATATTGACCAACTTATTCCCGTTGGAACATTGACGATGAGCAAATATCCTTCCGAGGCCCAAGCTTTCATGGATTTCATTTGTTCTGAAGAAGGGAAAACAATTTTTGAGAAATATGGATTTGACGCTGTCCTATAAAAATGTCAAATAAGTTGTTTTCCATAATTCTTTGGACAATTCTTTGCTTTGCCTTGGTATTTCTTCTTGCCCCTCTTGTTCTGTTGTTATTTGAGGGTTGGAAAGGCGTGCCATATGCTTTGATGGAAAAAGAAGTACAATGTGCCTTGTTTCTCAGTTTGTGGACGGCAACGGTTGCTACGATTTTTTGTATGGGAATTGCCGTATTTGTTGGATATGCGCTTCACGGGCTTGCCCGTCCCTTGAAGAAGCCCCTGTCCATCATTTTTGCATTACCCCTATCCTTACCTCATCTTGTTTCCGGTGTTGCCTTGTTGTTGTTGTATGGAAGGAAGGGGTTGGGGGATTGGCTGTATACGCAGTTTGGGATTGACTTTGTCTTTACCAAGGCCGGAATTGTCTTGGCTTTGGTGTTTGTTAATCTTTCCTATGCGATTGTGATGATGTACAGCGGTTATGAAGAGCAAAGTTCGCATCTGGAATTTACCGCAAGGACACTTGGATGTTCCCGTTTCCAATCATTTTGTTTTGTAACGTTCCCTCTTTCGCGTCGTATACTGGCTTCCACAACAATCATGACATGGTCACGAGCTCTTGGAGAATTTGGCGCCGTAATCATGATAGCAGGAACGACCAGAATGAAAACAGAGATTCTCCCAACAACGATTTTTCTGAATATGTCCACAGGTGATCTTGATATCGCATTAGGCGTTTCCATTATCTTGATCATTGTATCGGTTGTATGTATTACGTGCTTGGAGTTGTTGATGCCAGATGATAAGGAAGGTGGAAGGTGCTGAGAATCCATGATTTGTCATCGATAGCAGGGTCCTTTACCTTGGAGCATGTTAACCTTTCCTTGGATGAGGGAGCTTATTGTGTCATTCTTGGTTCCAGTGGTGCCGGAAAGACAGTCTTTTTAGAAACACTTGCAGGACGATATCCTCTTTTACAGGGTTCAATCGAATGGAATGGGATCGAATTATCTCATCTTCCGCCTGAGAAGAGGCATATAGGATTTGTATATCAGGATTATGCACTGTTTCCCCATCTGAGCGTTTCGGAGAATATAGCTTTTCCTTTGCGTTTCAATAATTGCAGTCGGGAGATGAAAAAGAAAAAAGTAGATTCGATGCTTGATTTACTTGCTTTGTCCTCAATGGCAGAAGCTAGGCCAAGGACACTCAGCGGCGGAGAGAAGCAGCGGGTTGCATTGGGAAGGGCTTTGGTGATGGATCCTGAGATTCTGTTGCTTGATGAACCGCTCAGTGCACTTGATTGGGCAACCAGAAAACAAGTCCGTAGTATGATCAAGACCATACATCAGGACTTGGGAAAGACGATCATTCATGTTACCCATGATTTTGCTGAGGCAAGGTATTTTGCGGATTGTATGACTTTCATGCAACATAGGACTCTTTCCGTGATTTTTGATCAGCAGTGTATTCAATCATTTTCAGAGGAGAATATTTATGAACGACTTCGCATATGAGCAATTCTACAAGACACTCCATGATCGATTTGCTTCTCTTGTCAAGGAACATAAGCTTGATACCAAAAGCATCGAGATCCATGTAAGAGCGCTTTCACCAGAAGAAGCCATTGGAAATCCGGGAAGGACGGATTACCCAATCATGAGAGGGAAGGAACAGATGCTTCAGGCTTCTTACAAGGGAGTGTTTGGACAAGTATTTTCTGATGCTCCTTCAAGTTTTTCGGGAACGGTAGGTGATGTCTTGAAGATGGATATCCTTGCTGACAATCATGCAAGAGGATTGTTCATTGCCACTATGAATGCGGTCATGCGTTCACTTTCCCTGATTGAGGGAACCGTACACTGTAAGGATGAGGGTCCAAAACGTTGTGCTCAGCAAATAGGTGACCATATTCAGAAAATTTATGGAAATCCCCAGGTTCTCCTAGTTGGTTTCCAACCTGCCTTGGTAGAGGTTTTGGGGTCCCGTTTTTCCTTGCGGGTGCTTGATTTGAACCCTGAAACAGTAGGAACAACCCGATGCGGTATTTGTATTGAGGATAGTATCAAGGATAGAACTGATGCCCTCCAGTGGGCAAGTCTGGTTCTTTGCACGGGGAGTACGTTGGCAAATGGTACCATCGTCAACTATCTGGATATAGGAAAAGATGTAGTTTTTTTCGGGACGACCCTTGCTGGTGCCGCCAAATTAATGGGGTTGCAACGTTGGTGTTTTGCTTCTCTTTGATTTGTAGGGACCGGCAACCTCTGACCAGGGTAATCAAACAGATCCATGAAATTTTCTTTTGGGATTTCTCTTCTGCATTATTCAGCTTTTCTTGACCTTGTTCGAGGATGCCATTGTGTTTTTTCCGCATTGGTTGGTACAATGACGCGTATCCTGTGTAAGGGAAAGCACGATCATGCTACGAACCAGGACGAGGTAAACGGAAAAGGTTGCTGGAGTAAATATTCTATCTCAAACGGGGTTCGCCATTTTGCATTAACTTTTTGTGAAATCCGTTTATTGGCTGTTTACAGGTATTTCACAATTCAACGATTGAATAGCATTACCAATGTTTATTCCAGCGTTTATCGTTTATTAAATATTTAGACATAAAACTGAGTAAATGGTGTTTAAACGCTGTTTACTATCTATATTTCGCTATTCCTGCTGGTTTATTTCATGTTCTTTTGGATTATTGGATTCATAGCATTCTGGATTCAACACAAGCATGTTTCTCATTGATTGGTAAACACTATACTGTCCACACGAAAATTATTATGACAGCTAGTACGGTTTTTTCTTTGGCTGGTTTGTGCGCCTACTGGCTCTAGAGCCGGACGCTCTCTTGGCTGTTTTGAACGCCAGATGTCGCACATTCAAACATAAAAAAAGCCGCTGATTACCAGCGACTTACTAAGTGGAGGTAAGGGGAATCGAACCCCTGACCTTTTGAATGCCATTCAAACGCTCTAACCAACTGAGCTACACCCCCAAAGCGACAACAGAAGGAATAATAAAGAGTGGAATAATTAAAGTCAAGTAGGTTCAGACTTTTGGAGGGCAAATATCCTCTCTTCAAAATTCCTGGATTTGTTGTTCCTTTGTCTCTTGTCTGGTATACTGGTGTTAATGCAACTATTTTCTAATTAAATAATTTTATCAGGAGGAAATGCATGGAGCTGCTCCGCAAGCTGAAGGAAGTTTCCATTTCCATTATCCCCATATGTTTACTGGTCACTCTCCTGCATTTTACAATATCCCCACTATCAGAATCCCAACTCCTTTCTTTCTATCTGGGGTCTGTTTTTGTCATTCTGGGGCTTGCCTTGTTTTTGGTAGGCACCGAGATAGGGCTCCTTCCCATCGGTGAGAAGATAGGCTCTGTGGTGACAGGCAAGAAGAACCTTCCCTTGCTAATCTTTACCGGCGTCATCATAGGCTTTGTCATCACCTTCGCTGAACCGGATATTTCCGTGCTTGCCAGTCAGGTACAGAAGGTAAATTCTTCCATATCGCCGCTATTGCTCATCACCTTGATCGCCCTTGGGGTAGGGTTGTTTGTAACCTTGGGCATGCTGCGAGTCCTGTTTGCCCTGTCGCTCAAGAAACTCCTGATAATGTTTTATACTCTTATCTTTATCCTGGCCTTTTTCTCCAATCCCTCCTTGTCTGCCATAGCCTTTGACAGTGGAGGTGCGACAACCGGCCCCATGGCTGTCCCTTTTATCATGGCGCTGGGATTGGGCATTGCCCGCATCCAGAAACGCCAGAATGAGGCAGATACCTTTGGCTTCATTGCCCTCGCTTCCATTGGTCCCATCCTTGGCGTCCTGGTGCTGGGACTTTTCAAGACCAATGCAGATATGGGTTCGGTCTCGCAAAGTATGGCCTCCTATGAAACCAACGGCTTTATCCATCTTTTTCCTGAAATGGCGGGAGATGTCGCCAAGGCCCTGACTCCCTTGGTCTTGATTTGTGCACTCTTCCAGGTCACCCTGGTGAAGATGCCAGTGAGGCAAGTATTCAAGATGGTCATGGGCATCCTGTATTCCTATATTGGCCTGGTTGTCTTTTTTGTCGGTGCCCAAGGCGGTTTTATGCCGGTAGGCTATACCCTGGGCAGTACGCTTTCTGCAATTTCGCCTTCCTTGCTCATCGGCATGGGCTTTGTCCTGGGGGCAATAACAGTCATTGCAGAACCTGCCGTATGGGTATTGGTGGATCAGGTGGAAACCATTAGCAATGGACATATCCGTAAAACAGTAATGCTCGTTGCCATGGCAATAGGGGTATCGCTGTCCATAGGTCTGTCCCTCTTGCGCATAGTCACTGGACTTTCCCTCTGGTATTTCTTGCTTCCCGGGTATGTCCTTGCCCTGATTTTAATGCGTTGGTGTCCTCCCTTGTTCTCGGCAATGGCCTTTGATAGCGGAGGAGTTGCCTCAGGTCCCTTGAGCTCCACCTTCATCCTTTCCTTTGCCATAGGAGCCTCTACGGGGCTGGGAGGCAATCCTGCCACCGATGCCTTCGGGGTGATTGCCTTGGTTGCCATGACTCCCTTGGTGACCATTCAGCTGTTGGGCTTGCTCTATAAGAAAAAACAAGCAAAAATGGAGAATAAAGGAGAAGTCAGAAAATGATGTATCATCGACTGGTATGCATTGCAGAGAAGAATGAAGCAGAAAATCTGATGACCCTTGCAAAGGCGGCAGGAAGCACCGGTGGAACAATATTCTCGGTCAGGGGAACTGCCAGTAGCAATTTCCTTTCTTTCCTCTGCCTCGGGGACTCTCGTAAGGAAATGTTGATAACTGTCGTGGATGACCAGCATTTTCTGTCCGTTTTCAAAGCTATCACAGAAGACAGTCACACAAAAAAAGGCCTCTGTCTTTCCCTCCCTTGCATAAGAACCTATATGAACCAAACGACCAACCCAATAGAAGGAGCTCAAGCCATGCAGAATAAATGGGAAATGATTCAAGTGATCTGCAGCAGTGGTTATGCAGACGATATAATGGCAGCGGCTCGCAAAGCCGGTGCCGGTGGCGGTACCATCGTAGATGGCCGGGGAACGAGCAAACCGGATGATGTAACTTTCTTCGGGGCAAGCCTGGTACCGGAAAAAGAGATGCTGATGATCGTGGTTGAACAAGAAAAGGCCGAAGACGTATTTTCAGCCATCGTGAGCCTTCCCTGCTTGCAGCAACCAGGCAGTGGCATTGCATATTCATTGCCAGTGGAAAAGTTCGCAAACCTTGGGCATAGTCAAGAGTGATATACAAATATCAAAAAAAAGAATACACTATGTATCAAATTGACCCAAATTACTGAAAATTGTTCACTATGATGAATCTTTGTGTTAATATAATAACATATTGTTAAAATTACGTATATTTTGTTAAAAGTCCCTTGTAATAGTTAGCAAAAAACAGTAACGTACTAACACTTAAGGTATTTGAACGGCAGAACCTAACCGTTCAGGAGAGAACTCATATGGACAAAAAGTTTAAAGTAGCCGTCATTGGCGCAACTGGTGCCGTAGGCCAGGTATTTATGTGGATGCTCGCAGACCATCCTTGGTTTGAAGTAAGCTTTGCCACAGCATCGGCAGCACGAGCAGGGCTCGGCTATGCCTCGACAACACACTGGGTTCTCCCCATGGAAATGCCAGAACAGATAAAAAATATAGAGATCAAGGAATTCAATATTGAAGCCATGAAAGAAGCTGGTGTGCAGATTGTCTTTTCTGCCCTTCCCGCCGAAGTAGCCCGGGAAGCTGAACCTCAGCTCAGAGCCAGTGGTTTCTATGTATTCTCCAACGCAGCAGCAATGAGATACGACAGCAATGTCCCCATACTCATTCCGGAGACCAATCTCGAGCAACTTGATTTGATCAAGGAACAAGGCTATCCGAATACCGGGTTTGTCGTGACGAATGCAAACTGCGTAACCACCGGCCTGGCCATGGCCCTTGCTCCCTTGAGAAAGTTTGGTATCAAGAACATCATGCTCAATAGTTACCAGAGTGTCAGCGGTGCAGGGTATCCAGGACTTTCCTCCTTTGATATCACCGACAACTGCATTCCTTTCATCAAGGGTGAAGAAGAAAAGATCGAGAAGGAAATCAAGAAGATCCTGTCCATCTCTCCTGAGGTGTATGCGTATACTGTCCGCGTTCCCGTCATGTTCGGCCACTTGGAATCTGTATGGTTGGATCTTGAGCAAGACACCGAGATCGAGGATGTCATTCAAGCTTGGGCTGACTTCAAGGAAGTCCAGGACCTTCCCTCGACTCCCTGCCAACCTGTTGAATATGGCTCTGATAACACGTTCCCACAGCCTAAGTATGCCTTCTGGGGCAATCCGAAGGGAATGGTCGTCTATACTGGTCGGTTGAAGAAGAAGAACGGCAAGATCGGCTTCCTCTTGATGGTCAATAATATCGTCAAAGGCGCCGCTGGTGGTTCAATCCAGAATGCAGAGGCCTTTGTCGAACGCTTCGGACTTCGAAAATAAAAATATTTTTCCTGCAATAAAATACTGGGGCCTTTACAGACAATGTCTGTAAGGGCCTTGTTCTTATGCAAAGGATGTTACTTTTTTTCGTCCAATGCTATGCTTTTACTGTGAGATTCAAAGCTCTTGGGTCTTTTGGAGAGGAAACAATGGAATATTGGGATTTATATGACATGCAGAGACAACCTCTGGGACAAGTTCACCAACGGAGTGCTGCTCTTCCTGAAGGAACCTATCACATCGTGATATCCGTTTGGACAGTAAATACAAAAGGTGAAATTCTTTTGACGCTTCGGTCTCCCTACAAGGATATCTATCCAAATTGTTGGGAAAACACGACTGGCTCGGTAGTTGCCGGGGAATCCAGCAAGGAAGGTGCCCTGCGTGAGTTGCGAGAAGAGACAGGAATCCAAGCTACGGAAGATGAACTGTATTTTGTTGATACGCTTATAAAGAGTAATTCTCTGGTCGATAGGTACCTGGTTAAAAAAGATGTAAAAATTTCCGATCTTGTCTTGCAAAAAGAAGAGACCGTGGCTGCACGGTGGGTTCCCTTTGCTGAATTCCTGATTCTTCTGCAAAACAAGGAAATTGCATTTCCCGTCGAACGGGATTTGCAACGGGTGAAGATTGGTCTGCAGACCTTCCTGTCAAAAACTAGCTTGGACAAAGATTATGTAAATATACGATCATGATTAGCCATTTGGCAATGGATTGTCTTTTGAGACTCCCCATTGCCAACTATGAGAAAGATCAGGCCTTCGTGACCGTGGTTATGCAATCATTGACCATTACATGGTAGCGATGGTTTTGCTGTTTTACATACCAAGAGCCCTTATGCGGGCATTGATCACACTTGAGCATCAAGGAATCACGTCTGAAACAACTTCGACTGATGAACAAGGGAGGTGTATATACGTCTCCTACTTTTGATGGTACGAAAGGCCATCGTGAGGGTTCATAAGTGTCGGTTTCACCCCATAGATACCCTCCTGCAAGGTTGGGTAGAAGTTCTGTTGCCATGATTGCCGCTTCGCTGTTTGCCAGATACAGGTAGGCATCAAAGAAACAGTGGACCTGGGGATTTTTCTTTGCCCAACGAATCTGGGCAATATTGTTCAATCCGACATAGGTCTTGCCCAAATCATTTTCTGAGTCAAGGATCTTGATGATGGAATCGAGGCAGGCATAATACTTTTCCTCTTCAAACATGACAGGGGACAGGGGAAGAAAGAACTTTCCATCCTCAAAAAACAAGAGACCTTCAGGTTTCTTGCCACTTTCCAGATAGCTTGCCAATTGGGGAATATCCAGATAGGGAAGTCCTCCCTTGGTACAAAGTTTCTCCCGTCCAGGAAGCTGTATGCTCTCTATCAGGGTTGTCCTTTCAGAAAAATCGACCTCACGTTCCAACCAGTTGGCAAGTTTCTTGTCAAGAATCCCATACCAATCGCGCCTGATCGATTTCAGGATGGAAAGGGGAAGGAAGACTTCCTCGTCTTTCAGTTCCGTATTGTTGGTATAGGTGATCGTTCCCAAAGTACAAAATGATGTATCGCTTTGGGCGAAAATTGTCTGGAGATGATGAGTCAAATCCTGGCTTTTATTTGCCACGGAAATATCCATCGGATAATGTTGGATAATCGGGGAATCCATGAAATTCGTTTGTATGGAAATTTCGTTCTTTTCAATGATGACAGTCATATCCAGCGGGAATTTTGATGTAGGCAGATTTTCATTGAGCAATGCAGGATTCTGATCATGGGCACTGATGAGGTACAGCGTTTCCCCTGAGTGAGGGATGGGGCCTGAACGAGGCAATTCAATCTCTACCGTTTCGCCTTTATAGGCATAGGTCATGCTGGCCCCTTGGTTATTGTAGATACCACTGAGACTGAATTTGACTGTATCGATAGGTTGGTTTATGCCTTTGGTAAAGAACATTATTCCATCGCGGATGGCCAGGTCGCACTTGGTCGTCACCACGGCATAATCACTTTTTACCACCAATACCTGTGCAGCGGGAATACCTCTGTGCCCTGGGTAACTGGTACTTCCCAGGGTTGGTTTGTTTCTTGGTTCAAACGATTGCCGTTTCCTTCCATACCCTGTGAGCCAGCCTCCGGTTTGTCTTCTTGCAAAGACTACCGACAGGCTTTGGTCCAATGCCTGTTTCTCTTCTTCAGAGGCTTTCCCGTCGAGAACCGCCCTATAATATCTGCTCGCCGCCAGGGTATAGGCAGGACCTTTCATGCGTCCTTCGACCTTCAGGCTTTCTATTCCCATTTCCTCAAGTTTTTTTGCAGCTTCCCCACCCTTGAGGTCGCTCATGGAAAAATACCATCCTGTATTCTTGCCTTCAGGGACAGGAGAGAGAGCTTCTGAGGTTTCTGTATCTTGTTCAAGGGAGAACCAGGATCTGCAGATCTGCGCGCAAGCCCCACAGTTGGCACTACGGCCGCAAAGTTGCTTGCTGGCAGTACAGAGGCCCGAGAACCCATAGCAAAGAGCTCCATGGATAAAGATTTTCAGTTCAATATCGGGACAAGCTTCCCGGATAACCTGTATTTCCTCAAGAGTCAGTTCCCTGGACAATACGACTCGTTCAAAGCCCATGTCCTGCATCTGCCTTACCCCTTCAATGGTATGAACGGCAAGTTGAGTGCTTCCATGCAGGGGAAGGGAAGGAAACTGGGTCTTTATGAGGTGAGCGACTCCCAAGTCCTGGACAATTACGCCATCACAACCAATAAAAGCAATCTGACGCAAAAGTTTTATCACATCGGCAAGTTGTTCATCGGTAATGAGGGTATTGACCGTAACATAGATTTTTTTCTGTTGTTCATTGGCTACTTGTTTGAGCTTTGAAAGCTCTTCAAAATTAAAATTGGTAGCTTCTTTCCTTGCGGAGAACCTGCGCATGCCCAGATAAACGGCATCGGCTCCTTCATTGAAAGCTACAAGGGCTGCCTGGAGGGATCCTGCTGGCAGTGCTAATTCAGTCATTGTACATCCTTTGGTCCATTTCGCGAAAAATGTCCATCCTGACGATAGCCTGCAGTCCCTTTTCTGTCAATCTTACCGCATTGTCAAGCTTTCGGAACGTTTCTTGAGTTCTTCCACTATTTGGGCATGACGTTTCTCGCTCAAAGGATAAAAAGCAATGGGAATAATTCCGAGAAGACTCGAGAAGAAAGGAATGAAAGCAGTAAGGCCGTGTATGCCGGCAAGTACCTGCTCGCTTTGTACAGTATTGGGAACATATCCAAAGTAGGCTAGGGATGAGGCAATTATAACCGACGTTACGGCAGCCGTGAGTTTTGCCAGGAAGGTCTGGCTCGAGAAGATGGTGCCCTCTGTCCTTTTTCCTGTTTTTAATTCCCCGTATTCAATGGTATCTGCGATCATTGCGGTTTGGATTACCTGTGGACTTGCCATTCCCAGACTGCTGAAGCAGTTGAAGGCAAGCAACAGCCCGAAATTATGCCATCCGGTAAAATAGAACCCCAGGGACCCTATTGCATAGATGCTGTAGTAACCGATACAGGCAGCTCGTTTCCCGAAATGTCTGCAAAAGAAGGGAACCGATGAGATACCGATGAGAATGAAAGGAATGTTCGCTCCTGCAAATAGAGTATAGAGCATCTCATTGCCAAGGTTGTATTTTGCGTAATAGATCAGCATGGATAACTTGGCTGTCTGCCCAATTCCTGTAAAGAAGCCACTGATGATTACCAGCATCAGTGGTTTATTTGAAGTGAAGGTTTTCAGTATATCCTTGAATGAGGATTTTTCTTTATTGGTCGGTAGGACTCTCTCTTTTACGAAGAAAAAAGTGAAGGCAAAACAGGCCACGGTCAAGAGACTGTAAATAAGGGCCGTCATTTGATACCCTCTGGCCGGAGATCCTGAGCTGGAAAATAATCTTATCATGGGTTGGGTGGAAAGGGTTGCAATGGCAATGGCAACGGTTGCAATGAAACGGGGATAGACCACGACACTGTTGCGTTCATTGGTATCGTTGGTAATGGCACTGCTCAAGGCCCAGAATGGAACGTCGCTGGCTGTATAGATCATCCCGAAACAAATATAGGTAACGGTTGCCCAAGCTATTTTCCCCGACATGGAAAACGAGGGGGGCACTGAAAGCTGCCACGGCGAAGGGAACAAAAAGGATGGGGGTGAAGATCAGGTAGGGTTTGAATTTTCCCCAGCGGGTTTTGGTTTTGTCTGCCAGCATACCCATCATGGGATCGTTGATGGCATCCCAGAGTTTTGAAAGAAGCAGGATTGTTCCTGCCACCGAAGGGAGGAGGCCGAATACATCCGTATAGAAAAAGAGCAAGAAATTTGCCATGAGACTATAAATCATATTTTGGCCGAAACAGCCAAACCCATAGGCCAGTTTTTCACTCGTCTTTATATGTTGGTTTGAATCCATAATAAAAAAAGTGTACCACAGAATTTCCAGCTTGCAAGATGAATGATTGGTGTCTTGTGTTGCAAGAGCCCTCAAGAGTATAATTATGGGGAACCCAACCAAGAAAAGGAGGTGTTCAATGCAGAAAAAGACAGATGCAGGGAACTTGATTGCCGAAGTAGGCAAAGATACTGTTATCTATGAACAGGGAAGTCCTTGTTCTACCATGTTCCTGCTTCGAAGCGGAACAGTCGGTCTCTTTCTCAACTACAGGACTCCGGAACAATTTGAGCTTGTGGAAATAGCTCGGCCGGGTTCGAGTCTGGGGGAAATGGGCCTGTTTGCAGGAGAACCCCGCAATGCAACTGCGGTGGCCATGACAGACTGCGTCTTGGTGGAAATTTCCGAGGCCAAGTTTCCTGCTTTCATAGAGGCTCATCCAGAAGAGACCAGACAGATTGTCCTTGACCTGAGCCAACGTTTCAAGATGGCAATCCAAGAAGTCAAGAATGAACAGCAAATCATTCAGGAATGTTTTGAGGCTCTCAAGGAAGTGCAACTTACAAAGAAAGATACGTTGAAGGAACGTCTCAAGAAAATCTCTGATTTTCTCTTGGATATACCAAAGGATGTACCTCCAGATTTATATCTGAGTTTTAATTCCCGGTTTCATGGTTCCATGCTATAGATTCCATGATTGGCGCTTTGGATTCCCGAATTCGTGGATTTCTTGTATACAATAGTATTGCTAAACAATTGAATTAATTGTAAATTCATAGGGCAATTCTAAACTTGGTTTAGAGTTGCGTTTTGAAAAAGAAATACTAGTTGAAGGAGTAGTCCATGACCGTACAAGAGATCAAGCATGATGGGCTAAAAAAATGGCTTGCGGATTTCGTATCCCTTACCACCCCTGATGAAGTTGTCGTAGCAGACGGTAGCTCAGCTCAATACGATGAGTTGATTGATGCCCAGGTAGCATGTGGCCTTGCCACTAGACTGAATCCAGAAAAGAAACCTGGAAGTGTACTGTATCTTTCTGATCCTTCTGACGTTGCTCGTGTCGAGAAACGTACGTACATTTCTTCCGAGACTCAGGAATCAGCCGGCCCTACCAATAACTGGATGGCTCCAGCTGAATTGAAAAAGGAAATGACAGCATTGTATCGTGGTTGCATGAAAGGCCGTACCATGTATGTCATTCCATTCTCCATGGGACCTATTGGTTCTCCCATTTCCAAGATTGGTGTTGAACTTACCGATAGCCCCTATGTTGTCTGCAATATGATGATCATGACCCGCGTCGGCAAAAAAGTTCTTGAGCAACTTGGTACTGACGGGTATTTTGTTCCTTGTTACCATTCCGTTGGAAAACCCCTCGCCAAAGGCGAAGCAGACAATGGCAAATGGCCTTGTGCCCCGATGGACCAGAAGTATATCTCGCATTTTCCTGAAACCCGGGAGATCTGGTCCTATGGTTCAGGTTACGGCGGGAATGCCCTGCTTGGAAAGAAGTGTCTTGCCCTTCGCATAGCTTCTGTCCTTGCCCGTGATGAAGGCTGGTTGGCCGAACATATGTTGATTCTCAAGATTACCAATCCTGAAGGCAAGAGCCGTTTCGTAACCGGTGCTTTCCCCTCGGCTTGTGGTAAGACCAACCTCGCAATGTTGGTTCCGACCATTCCTGGTTGGAAAGTAGAGACCGTAGGTGACGATATTGCCTGGATGAAATTTGGTGCCGATGGCCGACTGTATGCCATCAACCCAGAGGCAGGTTTCTTCGGCGTAGCTCCTGGAACCTCCGATGATTCCAACCACAATGCCCTTGTCGCTGCTTCTTCAAATACAATCTTTACCAACGTCGCTTTGACCGAGGACAAGGATGTATGGTGGGAAGGTATCGGCTACGATGCCCCTGGAACGGTAATCGACTGGAATGGCAATCCCTGGACCCAGAATAAGGCTGACAAGAGCCAGAAACCTGCTGCCCATCCAAATGCACGTTTCACTGCCCCTGCAAAACAATGCCCGAGCATTGCCTCTGAATGGGAAGACCCAAGGGGAGTCCCGATAAGTGCAATTCTCTTCGGTGGACGTCGTCCGAAGACCATTCCCTTGGTACACAGAAGCAATGACTGGAACCATGGTGTATTCCTTGGTTCAATCGTTGGATCCGAAGTTACCGCAGCAGCTCTCGATGTCAAGGCCGGAACCATCCGCCGTGACCCGTTTGCAATGTTGCCGTTCTGTGGATATAACATGGGCGATTACTTCCAGCATTGGCTGGACATTGGCCATGCTGCCCCCGATCAGGATAAGCTTCCCAAGATTTTCTACGTCAACTGGTTCCGCAAGACTGCCGAAGGCAAGTGGTTGTGGCCTGGTTACGGTGAAAACAGCCGTGTCCTCAAGTGGGTCTTCGAGAACTGTGAAGGCACTGCAAAGTCTGTTGAGACTCCGATCGGTGTCATGCCGACCTATGATGCCATCGATCGCCCAGAGGGTGTAACCGAAGAAGATATGAAAGAGCTTCTTGCTGTTGATATCGACGGTTGGCTCTCTGAAGTCCAGGACATCCGCACAAACCATTACCCGAAGTTTGGCAAGCACCTTCCAAGTGAGCTTGCAACCTTCCTCGACACGCTTGAGGCTAATCTCAAGGCTGCCAAGTAATAGTTTTTCCTCTCCTTTTATATAACAATGATAGACGGCCTTTCCTTTTTGGAAGGGTCGTCTTTTTTAGCAGTCAAGTTGGCTTGCGTCTTGTCTGGGTTCGCCGCTTTTTTGCTACCAGTTTTGTGCAGGGATTTAACCAAACCAGGGAAGATGCAATAAAAAAGTTGCATTTTCCCAAATTGGCCCAGCATCTCTGCTGTCTTCTGTGCGAATACGCTTTATACTCCTATCATGAGCCAACTGGAACGATTCTTTTATATCAACAAGACAATTATTGAAGAGGGGAAAGTAACGACCCGGCAAGTAGTTGAGAAGTTTGAGATCTCAAACCGCCAGGTAATGCGAGATTTTGATTATCTACGGGATAATCTTGCAGCTCCCCTTGCATATGATTCCAAGCAAAAAGGGTATATTTATACTGGTGAATTCTCCATGGTGACCAATACCAATGAACGAATGTTGGTATTGAATGCAATATTCAAGAGTCTGGCAGAATCGCAAGGAATCATGTCCGTGGTAACGGAAATGGTGACCCAGGGACTCGACAGTGGTCTGGACCAGGATTACAAATCCTTGATGGATAAGATTGTCTTTATCACCCCGATCCAGGATTGGCCTGATTACGCGGTTTTCAACGAAATTTGTTCTGCCATGAAGCAAAACGAACGTATGACCATGCATTATCAGAATGGACGGGGTGAAACCACGGTCAGGCACATTGAACCCTTGCGGTTGGTAAATTATAGTGGACGTTGGTATTTGCTTGCGTTTGACAAGAAGCACAAGGCCCTGAGGATATTCCATCTATCCAGGATTTTGAATATCCATCCAATAGTCGGGGACTATTTCCATTCCTCCTATCCCGATACCGAACTGGATGCTTTCATCCATGGAGGATATGGTATCTTTATGGGCAATGAGATCATTGACGTGACCTTCCAGATACTCGGTAATGCAGTTCATACGGTAAGTACCCAGACTTGGCATAAAAACCAGAAGGTAGTTCACCTGCAACAGGATGGACAGGAGATTCTTGAAGTTACGGTTCCTGTTGCCAATATGCAGGAAATCTTGTCCAAGGTACTTTCCTTTGGTTGTTCTGCCAGACCTGTTGCACCACCGGAATTCGTCGAACGATGGAACGATAATGTATTGCGGATGGCTTCTTTGATACCTAGCCAGTAAAACTTTTTTTCTTGGTATGACATTTCTTGTCATACCCGACAAGGTATCCTGGGGATACAGAAGGAAGGAGGACTTACGCATGGACGAAAAATTGTATGAGTATGAAAAATCTTTGGGAAAGGAAGAAGCTCACTATCCAGATTGGTTTGGACGGATGACTGATTCTGTCCTTTGCATGGTTGCCCTGGGGGTGCTTGCCCTGGTCTTTTCCCCGATTCTCGTTGTATTTGGTGCTTTCTCCCCCTTGATGAAGAGATGATTTTTAGCGTATTTTTCATTTTTTTGCATAAATATACAGGCATGCTCTTCCCCTTTCAGGGGTTTTCTGGATAGGATGGATAGACTTCCTAGAAAGTCCACATCCTATCGCCCCGCTGCACATATACCGTATGGGTATTCTTTTGTGCAGTCACAAGGAGCTTGCCCATGGACAATACGCCATCCTCCAGACAGTTGTATGGACCTGCGGATAAACCGCCTCTCGGTCAGTGGATTCCCTTGAGTATCCAGCATGTATTCGCCATGTTTGGTGCAACCATTTTGGTTCCGATCCTCACTGGTTTGAGTCCCAGTACTGCTCTGTTTACCGCGGGAACGGGAACTTTGCTGTATATACTGATTACCCAGGCAAAAGTACCGGCCTTTTTAGGATCTTCCTTCGCCTTCATTCCTGCCCTTATAGGAGTTTCCAGTGTATATGGACTTCCGTATGCCATGGGAGGAGCTTTTGCTTCAGGTATTTTCTACTGTATTGTTGCCTGGATTATCAAGAAATCAGGATACAATTGGCTTGGCAAGGTTCTTCCTCCTGTCGTGATAGGCTCCGTGATTATCGTCATCGGATTGAATCTGGCTCCTACGGCCATGAGCATGGCAATGAATGATGCCCAGGGAAACTACAGCTTGTTCCTCTTGATGATTGCTTCGGTAACCTTGGCCATCACCATCGTGGCAAATATTTTCTTCAAGGGATTTTTCAGCATCATTCCTCTTCTGATCGGCTTGTTGTCCGGATATTTCTTTGCCTTGTTCATGGGGATCTTGTTTCCGGCCTATGCGCTTATACATTTTGACGGTGTCAGGGAAGCCCTCTGGTTTGGATTGCCCACCTTTGCCTTCCCCAAATTCAATATTGTCCCTATGCTGACCTTTATCATTGTCTCCTTGGCAACCATTTGTGAGCATCTTGGCGATACCCTGACCATATCCAAGGTTGTCGGAAAGAACTTCTACGAAGACCCAGGTCTTCACAGGACTCTTGCCGGTGATGGTCTTGCAACACTTTGGGCTTCTTTCTGGGGAGGTCCACCCAATACCACGTATGGTGAAAACATCGGAGTCCTGGCCCTGACCAGGGTATATAGCGTATGGGTGACCGGAGGCGCTGCAGTCTTTGCCGTATTGCTTTCCTTCTTCCCCAAGTTCGGGGCTTTGATACAAACTATCCCGAATCCTGTCTTGGGAGGAATTTCCATGTTGCTCTTTGGTACCATTGCTTCCAGTGGCCTGAGGACTCTTGTCGATAGTGGTGTCGATTATGAGGATAAGAGGAATCTTACCATTAGCAGTGTCATCCTGGTCATTGGTATCGGTGGTGGTGTCATCGACTTTGCAATGGGAGATAATATGGAATTCTCTCTTGGTGGAGTTGCCTTGGCTACGATCGTGGGAATCTTTCTCAATCTTTGCATACCTAGCGAAAAGGCTAAGAACTAAGTAAAAAGATCTTATACAGAGGCCCCTTTTGGGGCCTTCTGTTTGCAAAGGCCTTTAATTCTGTTACGATAAAACGTATGTACACCTATTTGGTAATTAACTCGGATTCACAGCTCAGTGTAATGGTAGCACAGTGGAAACAACAGGGGATCAAGGTTCTGGCCATGGACTTTGAGGGAGAATTCAACCTTCATATCTATGGAGAGCATTTGTGCCTTATCCAGCTCTATGATGGGTCTTCTTTTTATTTGATTGACCCCTTCAAGGTATCCCCGCCTTCCCTGAAAGCTTTCCTCGAAGATTCCGAAATCGAGAAAATCATGTTTGACTGTGCCAGTGATTCTGCTCTGGTGCGCAAGGAATTCGGGATTTTTCTGGAAAATATCTATGATATCAGGGTTCCTGCCTTGGCCATCGGCTATACAGGGAATCTGTCCGGTTTGGTGGAAAAATATCTTGGGGAACAAGAGGAAAAACCCACTGGTAGCAAAAAGAAAAACCAAATGACCAATTGGCTGTCCCGACCGTTGAAAGACGATCAGGTCCAATATGCCCTTTCAGATGTAGCCCATCTGTTTGCCTTGAAGGAAATCCTGCAGACTGCCATCGAGGAAAAGGGCCTTGCAGTGCAGGTTGCCGTAACCATGAAGACCATTGCCAAGCCAAAAGGGCCTGATAAACCAGGTTGGACCAAGTTTGCCAGCTGGAAGTTTCTTGGTAAGGAAGAAAAAATCTACCTCAAACATTTTTTTATTGTACGGGATACCCTTGCACGAAAATACAATGTTCCTGCCGTACGGATACTGGACAAACATATCTTGCTGGACTTGGCCAAGAATGTTCCCTCCGACGCCCAGGGGTTCCAACCTTTTTGTTATCGGAGTGGCATGTCCAGCAAACAAGAATTGGTGAATTTACTCCTACAGGCCAGGGAAAATGCCGTTACTGAACTGCAAGATGCCTGAAACGAGCTTGTTCGCAACCCTCGACCAATAGGGACAGGGTGTCGCATACCGGAGTAGGTATATCGTGCTTCAAGCCAAGTTGGGAGACCGTACCACAGAACCACTGGTTCTCTGTTTTTCTTCCGGCTTCCATATCCTGAAACATCGAGGTTTTTCCCTCGGATCCCAGTGATAGGATTGTCTTGTAGTTTGTTTCGATCATCTCATCGGTCAAAAGAATTCCTTCGGCCTTTGCAACTGTCTGGACCTCCTTGCTGGTCTTCCAGGCCAAAGTCTTGAGACTCTCTGCCTTGAAATCCCCATAGGTGGCCAGACAAATGGAAGAAAGGGTATTGAAGGCTGTATTGAGCATGAATTTTTTCCAGAGTTCGACCTGGATATCCTGGGGAACTAGATATTGTATATGAGCTAGGGTAAAAAGTTGCTCAATTTCCTGAACCTGATGGCTTCTCTTGTTATCCTTCTCCCCGAAGACAATTTTCCCTTCCTCGGTAAAATCTATATGATTCTTCTCATGTCTGGAACTAAGACCTACGGCGAAACCGTACAAGACCCTATCTGAGCCATAGGCTTCTGTGAGCAAGACTTCGCTTTGGGTCCCGTTAAGGAGGCTGATGATGGAAGTATTCTCTCCCACTGCCTTCTTGATTGCCTCGAGGGCTTCCTTGAGTTGATGATTCTTCGTGGCTATGAGTACCAAATCGGTTGGAGTTGCATCCTCGGGTTTCACTATGTTGAAAAACAGCTGTTTTCCGTTGATTACAAACCCATTTTGTAGGTAGCGTTCCCTCCGTTCTCCCTCTGCGAGAAAACAGACATTCTCGTTACCTAAGGCCTGGGCCAATCTCCAGCCATACAATGCCCCTACCGCTCCAGAACCTATGATAGTTACTGTTTTCATGTGTCTACCTCGTTGCCAATCCAAAGACAAGTTGTTCCAACTTATCCAAGTCTTCAAGTGAGATTTCCTCATACAGGGTATGGGGATTTTTATATCCTATGGAACAAACAACTGTGGGAAGTCCCTTTTGATTGAAAATATTTGCATCGCTACCCCCGAGGGTAGGTTGTTCCCTGTAGGGCAATCCAATTTTCTTGATGGTATCCCGCAGGTATTGAAAGACCGGGGCATCGGTTGGGACTGAATAACTGCCGTACATATGGTCGAGTTGGATATCTACGGTTCCTCCATAGGTATCTGCTGCCTTTTGCAAGCAAGAAATCATATGATTCGTCTGCTGTTCAAGTTTCTGTGCATTCAGGCTTCTCGCTTCAAAAGCTAGATAAGCTGTGTCATTTACGATATTGGTGCAACCTGGGGCGAGAAAGGATCCTACGTTTGCAGTGGTTTCGCTATCAATCTTCAGCAGGTGCATGCAAGCTATGGCTTCTGCTCCCATCTGGATTGCACTGATCCCCAATTCTGGCGAGAAACCTGCATGGGAGGCCTTTCCCTTGAAGGTTGCCTGAATTTTATCATGGCCCGGGCCTGCTGTGATGCAAGTTCCCAAGGGTCCCGAGGCATCGAACGTATAGCCATAGGTTACCTTGGAAAGCTTGTCCATATCGATTTGGGAAGCCCCTACCAGACTGATCTCCTCGCTTACCGTACATACGATCAGCAAGTTTGGATGAGCGATGTCGTTCTCCCTGATTCTCTCAAGCACTGTCAGAATCGCAGCCAGGGCTGCTTTGTCATCGGCTCCCAGGGCCGTGGTATTATCTGTCTTGATAATGCCTTGCGAAACAATGACTTTGGCATTTTCAGCAGGGGGAACCGTATCCATGTGAGCGTTGAGCATAATGGTTTCACCCTCGCCTGCAAGATAGGCAAAGAGATTTCCTGCTTCGTCTTGTTCGGTGGAAAGTCCCAGTTTTTGCAAACGCTCGAATAGATTCTTGCCAATTGCCTCTTCATGTCTTGAAACCGAATTGATCGCAACCAATTCCAGGAATGTTTTTGCTACGGAATTCATTGCGGCAGTATAGCATAGAGAAAGGAAAGGAGAAAAGCTTTGAAGTTGACATATGGTGGTGTATTATATATCCATGAGCCATACACCAGAAAAAAATAGATATGATGCGATGAAATATCGTTATGCCGGACATAGTGGGTTGCAATTGCCTGAACTTTCCTTGGGACTTTGGCATAATTTTGGAACCGATGCACAGGAAACTGTGACTACCGATATCATCTGTAGGGCCTTTGACCGGGGAATCACCCATTTTGACCTTGCAAATAATTATGGGCCGGAGCCGGGTAGTGCTGAAAAGCGTTTCGGGAATATCCTGAAACAGCAATTATCGGCATATCGCGATGAAATGATTATTTCTTCCAAGGCTGGGTATGAGATGTGGCCGGGTCCCTATGGTGATTTTGGTTCCCGTAAGTATATTCTTTCAAGTTGTGACCAGAGCCTGAAACGATTGGGCCTTGAATATGTGGATATATTCTATCATCATCGCCCTGATCCCAAGACTCCGCTTGAAGAGACGATGGGATCCTTGGCTCAATTGGTGCATCAAGGAAAGGCACTGTATGTGGGCATAAGCAATTATCATGCGGCTGATGCCTTGAGGGCGAAGAAAATACTCGACGGACTTGGATGTCCCTGTATTCTCAACCAGGTGCGATATTCCATTTTGGATCGTTGGACCGAAGAGGACCATCTGCTTGATGCAATGGATGGCCAGATAGGGATGATTTGCTTTTCACCTCTTGCCCAGGGTCTCTTGACGGGCAGATATCTTGATGGTGTCGTTCCTCCGGGGTCCAGGGCAAGCCAGAATCGTTTTCTCAAGGCTGAAAAAATTACCCCGGATTTGGTTGAAAAGCTGAATAAACTCAATTCAATTGCCCAACAAAGAGGCCAGACACTCTCAGAGATGTCAATTTCCTGGTTACTCAAGGATTCTCGGGTTACCTCGGTCTTGATCGGGGCGAGCTCTGTTGCCCAGTTGGAAGATAATCTGAAGGCAGTTGCCTATGAAGGAACATTTTCCAAAGAAGAGCTTGGGGCCATTGATGTTTTATCGGAATAGAAGAGGGAAGGGGGAGAGCGAAATCCATGGATGCCTTTGATGGACGCGTAGATTCGTATATTTCGACCTTCCCTCAGGAAGTCCAGATTCGCTTAAAGCAGTTGCGCGCAATCATTCATGAGGAAGTTCCTGAAGTGGTGGAAACCATCAGTTGGGGAATGCCTACCTTCAGGTATAGGGGGAATCTTGTATTCTTTGCAGGATTCAAAAAGCATATTGGGTTTTATCCCTTGCCAAGTGGTATCGAAGCGTTCTCAAGCGAGTTGGCGGGATTTTCTACCTCCAAAGGAGCTGTCCAATTCCCTTTTGATAAGGAGCTTCCCCTTGAACTCATCAAGAAATTGATTAGGTTTCGTCTTGCGGAGAATAGTGAAAAGAGTTTACGTAAATAAGGATTACCCGCAAATAGCTTTGTTTCGTCCTGAGGTTTTCGCTAGATATAGTGCGGTGTCAGCCCGTTTGATAAGATTCGAACTTGATTCCCCGGGGATGTTTTCGGCTATTCCTATGCTCAACGTATTTCTCACTTTGGGTGAAAATGGGGTGGCATATACGCTTTGCAGCAGTTTCTCGGCGATTGAGAGGGCGTTCTCTTTGGTAGCGGAAGGAAGCAATGCCAGGAATTCATCTCCGCCCCATCTGGCAAGCGTGTTCTTTTCCCCGAGTATTCCTGTCAGGATCTTTACTGTATGCAGCAGGACCTCGTCGCCGGTTTGATGTCCGAAGGTATCGTTAACTATCTTGAAATAATCAATATCGATAATAAGAATTGAGTACGTCCCGGCAGTGTTTCCATGAATTTGTACCTGTTCTGAGATTAGGGAATCAATTTTTCTTCTGTTTGCAAGGCCAGTGAGACTGTCTTTTGTGCTTAATAGTTCCAATTCAGCAGTTCTTTGTTTTACCTTTGAGGAAAGTTCCTCCATCATTCTTTGCTGAAATTGCTCTTTTTCAAGTATCTGTCTGCTCAATATGATTATTACAACCAGGGCAATGATGATGAAAATAATAAGGATGGACATGCTGATTGACAGGGTCCTGTCATAGGAGAACATTGCCTGAGCCTCAGATACTTCACAGCCCAGGGTAAACGGAAATTGATCAAATTTGGCAAGAATCAAGTAACTTCCCTTATATTGCATGGCTTTGGTCGATTTGTTGATAGAGGTTTCCTCAAGGTCCAGGATTCCTGAATTGGCAAAGGAAGGAATATCCTGAATCGTCCTTGGGGTATGATATTTATCTGAATTCAAGGAAGCTTTGGCATTCTTTTCAGCCATTGTTTCTCCCAAAGTATTGAAGATAATCGCTGTTTTGAATCCAGGAACCACTTCACAGGAGAGCAAATCAAGAAAGGATTCGGTTTCCGTGACAAGACTGACTATTGCATCAAGCTTTCCTGATTTGTCAAATAATGACTGGCTGAGCAAGAGATGCCAACTTCCATTACTGAAAAAAGAAAATAGGGAAAAGGGATTTTCCTCAGTGAGATGCATCTCGGTAATCTGCCTTCGTGTCTCATTTTCTATCCTGTCATTGGCATGATAACTGGAGAATAATTGAGAACCATCTGCAGATACTATGAAGAAACCTTCCAAGTCATTATGGGGACATACTTGAGTGCGGGTAAAGGTTATCAACTCCTGGATATCGGACTCTTTATGCAAATCGAGAAAACTGGCGTGTTCCCGTACCAAGGAAAGTCCCGATTTCAAAGAGCTGAGCTCTCCCGAAATTCTTTCGACCATTAAATTTGCCTGAAGTTGAATTCTGGTTTCAACACCTTCCAACTCTGCATTCCTTTGGTTGATCATGCTGAAACTGACAGATACTACCAGAATTAAACACAGAACGGAAGGAATCATGAAAGCGAGAAAAAATTGATTCCTCAGGTTTGTTTGGGAGAAAGAACTCACTGTCTCATTCCTTGTAAATATATATTTTCTAAGAGAAAAAAGTGCGAGAGTCCAGAAAATGAATTATTTGTAATTCTTGTACTTATATATTCCTTCTGGTTTTCTTGCTTTGCATAGGGATAAACTACAATTTCATCAATATGGGCAGAGATGTTTCTAATCAGAATCCTGGACAACAGCACATCAATTATACTGATAGAAGTAGTAATGAAAACAAACATACTTTCCTCTACTGTCTCTAGGTAATTATTTTTCGTATGTGTAATACTGGAATTGTCTGATTTCCGTAGGCTCATAAGATACTATATCATGGCAATTTGTATTTTATCCATATAAAAGAGGAGAGAAAAGAACTTGAATTGGAAAAAGGTATTTCTGGATTACTGTTTCAGATACAGGTATACTGATTCAAGAATCTTTTGGATTGAGGCTTTGCTTTTTCTGGACAATAGCAGAAAGCCTTCATATAGTCATTGTGTATCCGACTGATTTACCCTAGGGAGTATGTATGAATAGAGTAAAAAATATCAGGAAACAAATAGGTTCACGACTGGTGAAACAATTGGGGTTGGAACCTTTGGATAAAAGTGTTCTCGACTCCATCAATGATTCGAATTTCGAGAAACTCTATTTGGAGACCTTTCTAGGATTTCTCATCACGTTTCTTTATTTCTTGATTTTTCATTTCTTTTCAAAGATTGATACTCTTGGCAGAGAATCCTGGCGTATAGGCATCGAATTTACCCATTTTACGCTTACCTCTATTCTGCTTATCCTTTTTGTTCTCAGTCTTTTTCAGGCAAAAACCAGGACAGGGCAAAGAACAGTCTATGAGATTGTCTTGCAGGTAATGACAATTTCGGTTGCCTTTATCGGAGGCATTGCCCTGACGGTCATCGACCAGAATGTAACGGCGAGCATCAGTCCTTTTTTGGTTGTTTGCATCATTGTAGCCCTCCTGTTTAAACTGCGACCTATTGTTGCATTTTGCATATTTTTCCTGGCCTATATGGTTTTCTTTTTCTCCATAGGAATTTATCAGCAGGATTCTGCCATTATCCTTTCGAATAGGATAAATGCCCTTACCATGGCGATTATCGGAGGGTTCCTTTCTTCCTTGTTTTGGAGGACTGCCGTAAAAAGCAAGAGTCAACAGGATTATATCGAAAAACAACAGCTGGAGCTTGAGAAAATCAATAAGCAACTTGCAATTCTTGCATCTTCCGATGGACTTACAGGACTGCAAAACAGGCGTATGCTAGATCGCAGGCTCCAAGAAGAATTGGAGAGTGCAAGAATTAATCATACTCCGTTATCCTTGATTCTCTTTGATCTGGATCATTTCAAGGAATACAATGATCTGTATGGACATGTACAGGGAGATGATTGCTTGAAGATGATGAGTTCCCAGCTTTTGGAATCCCTGGATATGGATAAGAATTCCTTGTTTCGGTATGGGGGAGAGGAATTTTTTCTGTTGCTTTCGAATTGTCCACCTGCAAAGGCCTTGGAAACTGCTGAGCGAATTCGTCAAGGAATCATTGCATTGCAGATTCCTCATGAAGGGAATCCTTCCATTCCCTTTGTCAGTGCAAGCTTTGGTGTTTTTACTCTTGAAAACTCTCAAGTAGTTACCGATCTTGAAGTCTTGCAACAAGTTGACGTACTTCTCTATCGTGCAAAGGCGCAGGGGAGAAACTGCTCGGTATCTGGCGTTGCCTGAAAATAGTATCAGCTTGTTTTTTTTGCAGTAAACAGTATATTTGCATTTGTGTTGCCATAAAGGTATATACGAGGAGGTTTTGGATGTCAGAAACTACCCCAAAAGGGCAAATTCTTTATTTTTCTCATGGGGGTGGGCCTTTGCCGCTCCTTGGCGATGCCAGTCATAAGGCAATGATTGCCTTTCTCAAGGGACTTCCGGTCTCTTTGCATAAACCTGAGGCAATTGTGGTTATCAGTGCACACTGGGAGGAGCCGGTAGCCACTGTCCTGAGTTCACCAAACCCTCCGATGTTCTATGATTACTATGGGTTCCCTGCAGAAACCTACACTGTTACGTATCCGGCTCCAGGGAATCCTGCCCTGGCTCATACATTAGAGACTTTATTGCAAGCTGCAAATATTCCCACCGCTTCCGATACACTAAGAGGTTTCGATCATGGAGTCTTCATTCCCTTGATGTTGATGTATCCTGAAGCTGATATTCCTACCACCCAGCTATCCCTTGTCAGAGGACTGAATGCCAAAGAGCATCTTGAACTGGGAAAGGCCTTGGCTCCTCTTATGGAACAGAATGTGCTGGTGATAGGTTCCGGATTTTCTTTTCATAACATGGCAGCCTTTTCTTATGATGCTGACAAAAAACAAGACAGCAGGAATGAAGCATTTCAGAATTGGTTGAAGGAGGTGTGTACCGGACCCTATACCGAGCAGGAACGTGAGAATTTCCTCCTTGATTGGGAGCAAGCGCCCTCTGCCCGGTACTGTCATCCTCGGGAGGAACATCTGCTTCCCCTGCTATCTTGCGTCGCCATGGGACAAAAAGAAGGAAAGGTCGTGTTCGATGACTATATTCTTGGTAAACGTAGCCTGGCTTTCTTGTGGACTTGAGCAAAACCCTGCCGAAGGGGCGATAGGTTGGTTATTTTTTGGTAGCCTTGGTATGTACGAGGGCCAATAAGTTGTCGGTTGCCCGCAAACGGCGGCTTATTTCCCTCGCCAGGTTCAGTATGATCATGGTATAGGTCATGAGATGTGATTTCGAAAGTGCGTGGAGGTCCTTGTTGCTGAGGGTTGTTACGGTGGTATTTTCCAGGCATAGGACTGAGGCTGCACAGTTTTGAATATCTATCAGTTCCATTTCCCCGAACGAATCCCCTATATGGAGTTGCGTTATCTCCCTTTCCTGTTTCAATGCGTCAGGACAATGCTTTCGTATGGATACAACACCTTTCAGTATAAAATAGACGCTGTTGTTCGGTTCGCCTTGTTTTAAAATAAACGTTCCCTTTGCATACTGTTTTTCATCAAGCAGGCTATGGATGACCTCCAGTTCTTCATCGGTCAAACCCCCAAACATGCTATGCTTTCCAAGGAACGCATTGGTTGCTGTACATTCATTCATAGGTAATGGTACCCCACGGCATTGCAAAGCGCAAGTATTGCTATTCTCCAGAATGGCTGGAATTCATGTGATTTTCTTGGATTTCCTTTTTGACCTAACTGATTATGGACAGAAACTTGTACAATCAGGAGGACCAAAAATACTTGGGTTTTATCTTCTCATGATAATTATCCATGGATTTTTCATATCTAAAACCTTTTTAGCATGATATGATTGAAACGATCAAAGAAAGAAATCGGAGGAATTTGTTGTGAATAAAACTCTGTTGCGAAAGTCCATTGCGATGTTCATCCTGGTGGCCTTGGTTTCCCTAAGCGTTTTTGCGGAGAATACTTCTTCGGGAAATGTGAAGTTCATTACTGCCGGTCCTACTCTCGAGGCCAAGCTTGAAGCTGGTTATACCCTGAAAATGGATATGCTTCAGGGCGATGGAGCCTTGTTCAGTGGAAATAATCTCAAGTTAAAGGGTGTAGTGGGAATCTCTCCAGTTGCTGCAACAGCATCGCTGAGTGCTGTATTGACGCCCATCGCGGTCATTGAATTGAACGTCGGGGCAAGTGTCGGAACAGGTTGGAACTGTAGCTTGCTCGGTATGGACCTAGTTGGATTGTACTTGGGAACAGGGCCTGTGGGTTCTGTCTTGTCCACTGACCAGCTTGGTGGTATGTATTATGAGGGAAAAGTCGGGGCTGCCTTCCAGTTCGATACAGCTGCCGTCATTCCCGGGGATTGGACCAGTATTATCCTGAGGACCTATCAGGAAGTGAATTACCAGGGATATACGAACGCCGGGGACAATATTGCCTGGGAATATGAGACCAATGGAGCGATGGTCAACGGCTTCAACTACACAGGTGAATATGTACTTGGTTACCAAATGCCTCTCAAGCTGAATCTGGTGGCCCTCATGTTGGATACATATTCCTTCGATCTGTTCTCCGGCAATGATCACCCCTTCTTCTATCAATTGGGATTGGCAATGAACTATGCATTCACGGATTCGTTGAATCTTACGGTCATTCCCCAGATTACCAATATGAAAAAGGATGATAACAAACAGATCAATGAAGTGGCTTTGCGCTTTAAGAGAGTTGCTCTCATGTTGAATTATTCATTCTAGTCCAAATCTGGATATGAAACAAAGGCACCTTGCAAGAGGTGCCTTTGTTAGTTTCTCAGAGGAGAAAAATTTCTTTGTCGATGAAGATATTCACCAATTTGGGATCGAATTGGGTACCTGAACATAACTTGAGTTCCTCGACTGCAATTTCGGTGGGTAAGGCAGTACGATAAGCCCTGCTGCTGGTCATGGCATCAAAGGCATCGGCAAGCGTTACGATACGAACTTCTATGGGAATATCATCGCCCTTGAGTCCATCGGGATATCCTGTTCCATCCATGCGTTCGTGATGGCTCCTGATTATTGGTTCATAGGCTTTGAATAAGTCAATATGGCTTACGATCCGTTCCCCATATATCGGATGCATCCTGATAATGGCATACTCTTCTTTGGTGAGGGATGTAGGTTTATTCAGTATTTTTTCCGAAATTCCAATTTTCCCGATATCATGAAGGAGAGCTCCTCCTTCAAGAGTTTGTATGCTTTCTGGAGAAAGATGAAGAGCTTTTCCCATTGCTACTGCAATATTGCGAACTCTGTTGCAATGACCCTTTGTATAGGCATCCTTTTGCTCTATCGTTTCTGAGAAGGCCTCAAGAGTGGCTAGGGTGGTGTTTTTCAATGCAAGAAGGGCTGTTTGCAGGTTTTCTTCAAGTTCCTTTTGGTGGACAATATCCTGGGACCGTTCATCATCAGCTTCCTGGTTCGATTCTGATTCCATGATTACTCGCTTTACACAGGAGACCAGGGTTTCGCGGGGAACCGGTTTTGCAAGATAGTCGGAAGCCCCCAATCTGATGGCTTTCATCCCTGTGTCGAGATCATTGAAGGCGGTAAGCATTATTACCGGTATTCTGGGATAGGTATGCTGAATGATTTCCAGCAATTCAAACCCTGATAGTCCGGGCATCTTGATGTCCAATAAAATGAGATCGACATCAGAGGCCTCATGTGTCAGCATATCCAGTAACTCATTCCCATTTTGGCAGGGTGTGATTCTGTAGCCTTCTTTTCTCAGCAATATCTGTAGAATTTTACGAATTGCAGGATCATCGTCTGTTGTAACAATATGTTTAGTCATTTCTAGCTTTTCTCCGATGAGTTAGGTTCTGCAGTGAAAGGAAAAAGGGTGTTTCTTTTTTATAATCAGCATATTCAGGAAACATTCTAGGAAAAAAAATCAAATCCTCCACAATAATTAATAAAAGGTTGCATATACTATAACCAAGACAAAGCAAGGCAATTTGATAGTTCCAAAAATAGATTGCTATCAAAATGTTGATCACTGTATACCAAATAAAACCTGGATGTCTAGAAAAACTATAGGTTCCCTTGCGAAAAAGTTTTCCGGTTGTATCTGGAGATATGATAAACTCAAGAAAGACTGAGTATATAAGCAGTAGCGTAAAGATAAGCATCAGAAACAGCAAGATACCTATGGCAAGCGTTGAAAGAGGGGATTTCGTAGTCAGGAAAATAATTGGATACGGGACGGCCGTAATAAAAAAACCTATGAAGAAAATCCTCTTCAAAAGGGATTTCTGATGAAGTATGGCCACATCATAGAGTCCTGCAAGTAAATATCCGATGGCTCCAAGCAAAAAGAGTTTGATTAATTCCATAGATTGTCTATATAATAGTGCAAATTGAATACATTTGGAAGTGTAAAAAGGACTCTTCATGATTATTGATATTTCCGTGATCATCCCTGCAATGGCTTTCATAATATATGTCTTCCTTGCTGCTTTTGGTTTTCTGCAATATAACAAGGACAGATTTTATTGGTCTTTCCAATTGTATATGGTATTGGTTTCCATTTGGAGTTTTGGATCCATGATGATGCATCTTAACAGTGGGGCAATGACACCATTGTTTTGGAATAAGATCATGCTCATCGGATTGCTTTCGGTTCCATTTGCCTTGGTGAACTTCATTATAGATATCCTTGAATTGCATAACCGTCCTATTCGTATATTCACCAATATTAGTTATCTGCTGGTCATTCCCCTTATGTATCTCAACTTTACAGGAAATATAGTATCGGCGGCAGGTTTTTCATCCGACGGTACGTTCTATTATCATCTCGCCCCTGGTGCCATGTCTGCCTATTCAATGAGTTATGCCTATCTCATACTCACGCTTGTGATCCTGTTGTTTGGATCCAAATATCAACCTTTCCAGAAATATCATAAGAATCTTCTTCTGCCTCTCATTGGGGTAGTAATCATGCTTGCCGGTATTTTTATGAATATCTATCCTAGATGGGGAAAATATCCCATTGATATACTTGCCGCTGCAATCAATGCATTATTACTGTTCTACACGATATATAAATATAAACTTATCAACTATTCCCGTGTTGGCCTGAGCATCATCTATTCAACGGTACTTGCCATTGTTGCTTCCACTTCCTATTATCTTATTTTGAGTTTCATTCGGATATTTAACAGTTCCTTTGCTCCTGGAAATGTGGCCCAACTTGCAATTATTCTGGGAATAGTTACCGTTATCATCATCCATCCGACGAGAAACCTGCTTGTGTTCATCGTGGATACTATCGTTATACCCAGACGGCACCCCTACCAGACAACCATTAAGCATCTTAGCCAAAAACTGACAACTATCGTCAATCTCCAGGAGTTGGGAGAAGAAGTGGTAAAAAACTTGAGTACCGGAATGAAGACGGAATGGGTTGTATTTGTGGTGAAAACGATGGATGACAGGAACCGATTCCAGTTGATTGCAAATAGCAAATGTCCAACTTCTATACTTATTGGTGAAGAACTGGAGTTTTCCTTTCCTCCGTATGTTGAGGAAAAGTTTAACCAATTCATCGGGGAGAATGTTTCGTCGATCATCAATGTCAGTCCTGACGAACAACGGTTGCAAATAAGTGATCAACTTCCTTTGGCCGATGTCCTTATTCCCCTCATATCGAGAAAGAAAATTGCCGGATACATTATTATTGGATATGACTATACAAAATCCTTGATAACAGAGATCGAAATTGAGGCTCTGGAAATCCTTGCCGCCCAGACCTCTCTATCCTTGGAAAATGCCCTTTCTTTCGAGCAATTGAAAATCCAGGGCAATGCCCTTACCATGAGCAATAATAAACTTGAAGCCATATTCAATGGAATGGCGTCCCCTGTATGCCTGACCGATATCGATTTTACCATTCAGGAAGCAAACATGGCTGCTGTTGCCTTATTCGGGAATAATAGAAATGATATAATTGGCACTAAATGCTATCGGACTTTTTTTGGTCGAAACAGACCCTGTTCCTTTTGTCAGGCCCTGGAATGTCTTCATACCGGGGCGGTACAGGAAACTGAGTCGACTGTTTCTGAAAAGATCTATTCCTTCCAATACCAGAATGTTAAAGTTCCCGAAAATTCCAAGAGCGTGTTCATTGAAATCATCAATGATATTACTGAACAGAAACACTTGCAGGAAGAACTTGTGCGAACGGAAAAGATGGCAGGGATAGGAACCTTGGCCGCGGGAATAGCTCATGAGTTGAACAATCCTCTTGCCGGTATTACCGGGACAGCTGAAATTATGCTTTCTGAAGTCGAGCAGGATAGTCCGCATCGTGAATACCTTGAGGACATTCTCTCTTATTCCAGGACAGCCGCGGATGTAATCAAGGAATTATCGATTTATTCCCGTAAAGAGGAAGTCAAAGAGATTCAACAGGTTGAGATTGTCAGGATATTGGAATTTTCGCTCCGTCTTGCAACTCGCGGAATTGATTCACAAAATATTTCCGTAAAACGGAATTATCATGCTCTCACGCTTATTGAGGCAAATGAAGGAGAGCTGCAACAGCTTTTCCTGAATCTGATAGTAAATGCCATTCAGGCTATGGATGGCATTGGTACCCTCACTCTTTCTTGTATGGAGAAGGAGGGGTTTGTTTTTGTCAAGGTGGAAGATACTGGCTGTGGTATACCGGAAAAGAATTTGAACCAGATATTCACGCCTTTTTTCTCAACCAAGGCTCCTGGCAAAGGTACGGGACTTGGTCTTTCAAATTGTTACAGCATTGTGGAAAAGATGGGAGGGAGAATCAGAGTGAAAAGCGAAGAACATGTGGGCTCAGAATTCACGACAATATTTCCATTGAATGACGAGGGGCGAAACGGGATCCATTTTTCTTTGGTCAATGACCAATCTGGAATGAATGATGTATTCTTTATACAGAGAAAAGTACTTGTTGGGGAAAAAGGGTATCTGGGAGAAACAATTCATAGTGAAACAGATGAAAAAGCCATGCATATATTGGCATTCAAAGGGTTGCATCCTGTGGGAACCGTTTCCTTGGTGACCTCGGATAAATCCTGGCCACTTCCTGTTTCCCGTTACTTTGATATCGAGTCTGTATTGCACTCACGTAATTGTTCCGAGATTCTTCGTTTGGCCGTTCTGCCTGAAATGAGAAATACCACAGCCTCCATTGGCTTGATAATCCTGGTTTTCCTTCTTGCCCGCAGCATGGGAATTGACAATTTGGTTATTGATGTGTTTGCAGATGATGCAAAGACGATCAAGCTCTACAAGAAATTTGGGTTTGAAGAAATCGGTACCTATAAGTCCCCTGATGAGGTCTTGGTCCTGGCTTTGCAGAAGAAATCTACCTTGGAGACTGACAAGAGCCAACTCAGGCATTTTGTAAGGCCCCTGTTTGCAAGGTTGCGGCCGATGTTTGATTTTGGGAAGTACACCCAAGGCGTACTTGATGAGATGGATAGGATATTGAGTACTGATAACGATGGTAATAATGAAAAGGAAAGACGCGAAGACTAGTCTTTGCTTGAACTTGATTCAATAGCCTGAAAGACTGGGGTTATTAATAATTCCAGGCTTTCAGGTTTGTTTTATGCATTCAATCCAAGTTTTTTGTTTCTACGAAAAATACAGATGCTTTGCTGTCTCGTAAAAGACCTGTTCCTGTTCTTTTGCTGTGAACACTTGCTGCAAGTATTCCAACAGGTGTTCATACGATTCCTTGCACAGTGTGCTGGGAGCATCAGTACCCCACATGAGATGATCGCTTCCAATTATATCCGCAGCAAGCCTGGCATAGGCCTGTGCTGTTGGAAAAGGAAATTGTTCAGGTCTGACTTTCCAGTGGAGAGCTGCAAGGTCAAAGAAAATATTTTCACGTTTCATGATTTTCAGGCCATCGGTAAGTTGGACGAGTTGTCCGAGTCTAGGTGACATGAGGTGACAAATTACGATTGGCATGGAGGGAAAGGCATTGGCAATAGTCTTGATAGCCTGAGGTTGATTGCTACCATCTCCAGGACTGCCTAGATCAAAGACCAAAGTTCCTTGCTTTCTTGCTATTTGTCCGTAGAATTCCATCAAGTCCGCACGATCCAGGGCAAAGGTCTCATGGTTTCCCATGATGCCGCATCCTGTGGACATCTCAAATTTGAAAATCCTGAAATTCAGGTTTGAGAGTAGGTTGTCCAGTATTTTCTGTGCATTGCGGCAGTTGGGATCAAAAGTTGCTGCCCCTGTGAACCGTTTTGGATACCTGGTGATGGTCTGCTTGACATAGTCATTGGCAAATCCCAGGAAACCTCCCTGCAAGAGTACCGCTTTTTCAACCTGATGGGCATCCATGAGGGCAAGCAATGCCTCGGCGGTGAAGGTGGTATCCCCGGAACCTTCAGGTATAAGGTCAATTATTTCTCCGGTTGCCCAGCGGGCTTTTCCGTTTCCTATCGGACGAAGTTCCCCGTCCGCGCCAAAACCTGAGAGCTGGGAGAAAGCATGTGCATGTGCATCGATGATTTGCATTCAATAACTCCTCAGGTGTAAGGCTATAAGTGCATCAGGCCTTTGTCAACGAGGTTCTTTTTTCAGAAATATCAAAAAATGATACTGTTTGTCAAAACAATCGTGCTGTGCAAGAGGGGAAACCTTCACCAGACTAAGGACCGTAGAAAACATTTATTTTGGAGGTTTTAAATGAAAAGGCGTTTTATTGTTCTCTTTCTCATTGCCAGCATGTCGATGGGAATGGTTTTTGCTTCTGGCGCAAAGGAAAATGGCAAGACATCCGGTCCTATCAGTTTGCGCATGTCATGGTGGGGCGGCGATTCTAGGCATACTCCAACGCTCAAGGCATTGGACTTGTATCACCAGAAGAACCCCAGCGTGACTGTTGAAGGTGAATATTCAGGATGGGATGGGTATTATCAGAAGATCGTGACTCAGATTGCCGGTGGTACTGCCGCTGATATCATTCAGATTGACCAACCTTGGCTCAATGAGCTTTCTTCCAAGGGTGACGTTTTCACTACTATTGATTCTTCAATGGTTGACCTCAGTCAGTTCGATGCTGATTTCCTGAAAAACTATTGCACGTACAATGGCCAGTTGAAGGGCCTTCCTACCGGAACCAACGTCAATACCTTTGTTGTTGATGCAAAGTTGCTTTCCGATAGTGGCATTGATCCCAATACCGTATGGACCTGGGAAAACATTGTCAGTGAAGGCAAGAAAGTTCATCAGAAAGATTCCTCAAAGTATTTCAGTTCAGCAACTCCCGATATCATCCGTTTCTGGTTCGAAGTCTATATCGCCCAGCTAGCTGGTGGGGTAGTGGACTCCAACAAGAAGGTTGCTTTTACCCAGGAACAGGGAACCCAGGCTTTTACCTATTTCCAACAATGGTTTGATGCAGGTATTGTGGCTCCTTTCTCCCAGACTTCCCTTTTCTATCAGAAATTTCAGGAAAATCCTGACTGGATCAACGGGAATACCGCAACTGCATGGGATTGGGTAAGTTCCATGGGCAGAGATATCGGAACCAGACCCAATATGGAAACACGCCAATTCCCTGTCATGGCTGGTGCCAAGAACAGTGGTGTCTTGATGAGACCTTCACAAATTTTCGTCGTGAATGAAAACTCCTCGAACAAGGCCGAATCTCTCAAGTTGCTCAATTTCCTTTTCGCCGATCCCGAATGCATTGAGGTATTGGGAACTAGCCGTGGAATTCCTTCGACAACCAATGGCAGACAAATCTTGGCTTCAAAGGGTTTCATTACCGAGCAAACCGAAAAGGCTACCAACGAAGGTATTGCCCAGGCAGGGCTTCCCCAGAGTGCTTGGCAAATGAATTCTGAAGTAATGCAGGCCATGCAGGATGTTATTGATGAATTCGGTTTCGGGAAACTTACTCCTGATCAGGCTTCCGCGAAAATGATCAAGAATCTCAACGCTACCTTGGCCAACTTATAAAACAACGTATTCAAATAGCTATCCGACCTGCAAGGGTTTGTGGATCGGATAGCTTTCTTAGGGCGGTTTCAATGCAAAAATTACATAAACATTCATACACGGGATATGTATATATTCTTCCCTGGCTACTGGGCTTTCTGGTTCTCCAGTTCGTGCCTTTGCTCAATTCCTTTTGGTATTCATTCACGGACTTCCAGCTACTGGGAAAAGCAAAATTCGTAGGATTGGCGAATTATATCAGAATCTTTACAGCTGATGCGACCTTCTTGCAATCGTTGAAGGTGACTTTTTACTATGTTCTGATGGCTGTCCCTTGTAAGATAGCCTTTGCATTGATCATTGCCATGGTCCTTAATCAGAAGATCAGGGGTATCAATCTTTTTCGTACTCTTTATTACATTCCTTCAATACTTGGCGGTAGTGTAGCTATTTCTGTTCTGTGGAAATATCTTTTCATGAGCCAGGGAATTGTCAACAACCTTCTGGGAGCAATCGGTATAGCTCCCCATAACTGGTTGGGCAACCCGGACCTTGCCTTGGGTACCATAAGTTTGGTAACTATCTGGCAATTTGGTTCTTCCATGCTTCTCTTTTTGGCAGGACTCAAGCAAATACCCGAATGTCTCTATGAAGCTGCCATGATCGATGGATCAGGAAAATTCAGGACCTTCTGGAAGATTACCCTGCCTGAGTTGTCCCCGATCTTGTTGTTCAATCTTATCATGCAGATGATCAACGCCTTCCAGGAATTTACTCCTGCTTTTGTCATTACCCAGGGTGGTCCCTTGAAAAGCACCTATCTGTATGGGTTGATGCTGTACGATCAAGGCTTCAAATTCTTCAGAATGGGTTATTCCTCGGCCCTGTCCTGGATTTTGTTCGCCATCATTATGATTTTCACTAGTTTGACTTTCAAGTCTTCCCAGTCCTGGGTTCATTATGGAGATACGCTATGAACAAGAAAAAGCGACCAGTTGCAAGGATTATATCGTATATATTCCTTATAATTCTTGCATATATAATGATATACCCTCTATTGTGGATGCTTGGGGCTGCTTTCAAGACAAATGAAGAAATCTTTGGAACCTTGGGCCTTTTGCCAAAGCATCCCGTATTTGGAGGCTTTGCCGCAGGATGGAAAGGTACCGGACAATATGGTTTTTCCAAGTTCATGTCCAATACCTTTCTCTTGGTAATTCCCACTGTATTGTTTACCGTCATTTCCAGTACCCTGGTGGGATATGGGTTTGCACGTTTCGACTTTCCCCTGAAAAAAATATTGTTTATCGTTATGCTCTCCACCATGATGTTGCCTGCAACAGTCATCATCATACCCCGGTATATTTTCTTCAAGAAGTTAGGTTGGCTCGATTCCTATCTTCCGTTCATCATTCCTGCCTTGCTGGGCTGTTTTCCGTTTTTCAACTATATGATGGTCCAGTTTTTCAGGGGACTTCCCCTGGAACTGGATGAATCGGCAAAGCTTGATGGGTGCAATAGCTTCAGCATCCTTATACGGATCTTGCTTCCCTTGTGTAAATCAGCTATTTTCTCGGTTGTCGTGTTTCAATTTGTCTGGACTTGGAATGACTTCATGAATGCACTCATTTACATCAGTAGTGTCGCAAAATATCCCATAGCTCTTGGTTTGCGAATGACCATGGATATCTCCACCGAGTTCGATTGGAACCAGATCATGGCAATGTCTTTGGTTTCCATCCTTCCCCCGGTAATCCTTTTCTTTGCTGCCCAGAGATATTTCGTGGAGGGTATAGCAACTACAGGTATCAAGAGTTAGTTGTCCGTAGCCTCCTTCTCAAGTGGATACGGCAGGGTGATGGTAATCGTTATTCCCCTTACCCCGTCACTGGAGAAAGACAAGTGAGCTTTCCCTTGGAAAAAGAGCATCAGGCGTTTCCTGCTGTTCAAGACACCAAGGGAATTTTTTTTATATAACACATCAATCGGTTCTTCATTGAGATTTTGAAGTTCCTGCTCACCGAGAGGAGTACCGTCATTCTCAAGAATGATTTTTATCTGGTCATCCTCTTTGTTTATGGAAAGACTGATGGTCAAGAGTTCTCCCTCGATGAATCCATGGTTGAAAGAATTTTCCAAGAGTGGTTGGAAAATCATGCTTGGGACAACGGTATTGAGAACTTCCTCGGAAATGTCTTCATGAAAGACAAAGGAATCCTTGAAGCGGTATTTCTGGAGTTGCACATAATATCGGGTTTGTTCCAATTCCTTGGATAAGGAGGTTCCCTGCAAATCATCGACCTGCAAGGAATACTGGAGTAGTTTGGAGAGAATCTGTATCATTTTGCTGACATCAGTTTCCCCTTCTGCGAGTTTGATGGTTTTCCAGTAAATGGTATCGAGGGTATTGAAGAGAAAATGTGGATTGATTTGCATTTGCAGGGCCCGATATTCCATTGCTTCCTTTTGCCATCGTAGATAATCCTGTTGAATGAAGGTTTTGATTACATGATTGTTCATGTAGTCAAAGACATTTTCGTTTTGGTCCTGGTCTTCGGTTTCCAGGTTACCGGCATTATTCAATTGTTGGATTATATTGGAGAGAAAAGCACGTTCCTTGCGATTTGTCCTATGGGTAAGGAGTAGGCCAAGTGATAAGGCGACCAACGACAAGGCAATGGTCAAGCTCATGAGTGTTGTGGATAAAGCATAGAGTTTGGGTTTATAAATACCTAAAGTGAATATCCAGCCGTATTTTTTCGAGGGTATCTGGAAGTATTGCATCTTGTTTTCTGGATACGGGCAAGGTTGTGAGGGGCTGGCGAACAATAGTTGGCCTTGTTCATTATGAACCGTGAGATATTCATTGGCATAGGTAAAGGATTTTTCATAGGCTTGTGATAGTACCGTTTCTTTCAGGTCCAAGACTATTACTCCCCGTGGGGAACCTGAGACATTCGTTATGGGGCGATAGATGCGGATGACTGCCTGCTCGGTGGGAGTTCCTTTTCGCAAGATGATATGCTCTGAAAAACTTTGGCTGCCATTCAGCTTTGTCTTGTAGGTGGAGAACCAGGAACCATCGTACAAAGATGATAGACCGATGAAACCAAGGTCATTGGAAAGTACGTTGCCCTTGCTATTGTCAAGATATACATAGATACCGTCGATATAGGGACGTGCATTCGCGGGAGCGGAAAGAAACGATCGGATAAGCTTGACTTCCCTGAAATCAGTAAGGTTGAGTGTCCCATTTTCAAGGATTGTCTGGACTTTCGTTATCATTTCGGGGTTTGTGCTGAACATAAGATTCAAGGAATCCATTTCATCAAGGATGATGCCGTAATAGGAACTGGCTTGCTTCAAAGTCTGATTTGCTTGCTCAATGCTGTTCATTCTCAAAAAATTACGGGTCAATAGAGTTGCAGTTGAGCCAAGCAGGAGAACTACGATTACCAAGGGAAGACTATGGCGTATGAATATTTGCAGCAGTCGTTTCTTGTTATTCATTGTATGCCATGTTCCTTTCTGTATTGTTGGGGAGATGAACCAAAAGCCTTGCGAAAGGTCCGGCAGAAATTCTGGGTATCCTGGTAGCCCAGCGATTGGGCGATCTCTTTGTTCTTGTATTCGATTTTCCCCGATAACATCTGTTGGGCTTGTTGCATTTTCATCGATACCAGATATTCCTGGAAATTCTGACCTGTTTTTTCCTTGAAAAGTCGGGAAAGATAGCAGAGATTGATTCCCAGTTCTTCGGCGATATTCTGCAGAGAACAGGTGTTTGTTCTTTTTGCAATGATTGCCAGGGCCTGGTTGATCAGTGGATTGTCTTTGTTCTGCTCACCGGAGGCGGTGACTTCTATTGTATTGCCATCGAGTATTTTTCTGATCTTCACAAAAGCGGTTTCAATTTCTTCGAACGAAGCTGGTTTGAGTAAATAGTCCTGAACACCGAAATATATAGCTTTTTTTGCATAAGTGAAGTCGTTATAGGCACTCATGATGCAAAAAAGAGGCACGGTTTCTTCCTCGCTCAACTCCTTGATCAGGTCAAGTCCAGAGATGAAGGGCATGCGAATGTCGGTAAGTACGACATCTATTGGGTGATTTTTGCAATAGGCAAGGGCTGCTCTTCCGTCCCCAAAAGCTCCTACGACGGAAAAACCGATTTTTTCCCAGGGAAAATATTGTGAAAGTCCTTCAAGTTGATCAATTTCATCATCGATTATTACTAATGTATACATAAAAGTATGATACCATTTCAGGGTAGTGGATGTCAAAAAAAGATACTGAATGTCAAACAATTCAACCTGTTCTTATTTGCCAATCATTGCCACAATTCCTTAAGCCTTGGAGGTTACGGATGAAAGATTCTCGCATTTGTATTATTGGCGGAGGTGGAAGGCTCTGGGCCATCCAATTCATGAAAGACTTGGCTACCAATTCCATGACGCATGGAACGCTGGTATTGTACGATATCGATAAAGAGGCGGCTCGCTCGAATGTTGAAGTAGCCAACCGGATTTTTGCTGCAAATAAGGCAGAAGGCCGTTTTGCTGTTGTGGCAAAAGATGATCTGGGAGAGGCCCTTGAGGGTACGGAACTTGTCATTATCTCAGTTGAGCCTGGCAATACTGAATGCCGATATGGGGATCTCGTACTTCCTGAGGAATATGGAATTCTGGAATCGGTAGGGGACACCACCGGTCCTGGTGGCATAATGCGAGCGCGTCGTGCCCTTCCTCTTTTCTTCGAATTTGCCAAGCAGATCGAGAAGCATTGCCCAGATGCCTGGGTAATAAACTATACAAATCCGATGACTCTGTGCACTGCGGCGCTTTTCAAGGCCTTCCCGAAGATCAAGGCCTTGGGATGTTGTCATGAGGTGTTTCACTTGGAGACCTTCATTGCAGAGCAAGTGGCCAAATGGTATGGGGTCGAGAAACCAGACAGACGCGATATCCATGTGGATATTACCGGAGTCAATCATTTTACCTTCATTACCGGGGCTACCTGGGAAGGTATCGATTTAATGCCTAAGCTTAAGGAACTGGCCGCTGATCCGAATACCTACCCAGACGAGACCGAGCTTGCAAAGAAGAGAATAGCAGAAGAAAAATGGTTCGATTGCGATCATCTCATCGCGCTCAGTTTCCTTCGGGACTTCGGGGCCCTGGGAGCTGCCGGTGACCGCCATCTTAGTGAATTTGTTCCTTGGTTCCTCTCATCTGAAGAACAACTGTGGAAGTTGGGAACCATTCGCACTCCCTATGCCTGGAGATTGAGCCAAGCCAAGGAGAAGAAGGAAAAAGTATTCAAGCAAGAAGATTTGATCGCAGAACCCTCCGATGAGGAAGGGGTGGATATCATGCGTTCCTTGCTTGGGGACCGTACGTTGCTGACAAATATCAATCGTCCCAATGAAGGGCAGATCAGGTATCTTCCCAAGGGAAGAATCGTGGAAAGCAACGGATATATCAGCAACGATTCCATCAGGCCGATCATGGCAATGGATCCACCCCTTGCCATCCAGAATATGGTCAGACAAGTAAGTGATGTCCAGCAGATGACCCTTGATGCTCTCTATACCAATGATGACCAGCTTCTTTTTACTGCTTTCTTGTCCGATCCTCTCATGAAACTTCCCTTGGACAAGGCCAGGGAACTCTTTGACAAGATGCTCAAGGCTTCTGAAATAAGATACTAAGGCGACACCTGCAATCTTATTGGGCTTGCGCTCTCTTCCTCCTATCAGGAAGAGATTTTTTCTTGTCTGAGTGCAAGCTGAAAATTCTGAACCACGAAAAAATTAAGATGGGTGTTGACAATTTAAAAAATTCAGTTAGAATTTGTTTATATTTGTAATTATTTCCGCAAACGTTTGCAGAAAAATAGACAGGCAAGAGCCGTGTATGGGCAAGAATAGAGGAAACAAGAAAAATGGCTGAGTCTGCAACGAGTTTGAAAGAGGTGGCCCTGAAGGCAGGAGTGTCGATCAGTACCGTATCAAGGGTATTGTCAGGGACAGACTATGTTCATGAGAAAACTCGCTCCAGGGTCCTGGCGGTAGTCAGGGAACTGAACTATCGACCGAATATGATGGCCCGAAGTCTGAAACTGGGCAAGACCAATGCAATTGCCCTGATGATACCAAGTATCGACAATATGATTTTTCCCCCGATTGTACGTGGAGTCGAGGATATTGCCCGAGCCCAGGACTATGTAGTTACCTTGTGCAATACCGATGACAATCCTGATACGGAGGCTCGCTATATACAAAAGCTCTGCAATATGGGGGTTGATGGCATTATCGATGCAACCTTGCGCAAGGAGAGTCAGAGAATAACAGATCTCAGGGACGAAGGCTTTCCTGTTGTGCTGACCAGCAGGAATTACGACAACAGTCTCGATGCCATCGTGATCGATAACTATGCAAGTGCGTATGAAATGACTTCCTTCCTCATTTCCCGAGGCTACCGGCATATTGCCTTTGCCATGGGCGATGCCCAACTGCTGTTGTATGCAAATCGTCTGAGCGGCTATACCCAGGCCTTGCTAGACCATGGACTTCCTTTCGACAAAGAACTTGTGATGTATGAACTTGATAATCCAAATAGTTTCTATCCCTTGGTAAAGGATCTTGTAAAAAGAATCCCTTCCGTGGATGCAGTATTTGCCTCAAATGATTTGCGGGCGATCATCATTATGCGAGCCTTGAGGGATCTGGGGCTTCACATTCCCCAGGATATCGGGGTGGTCGGGTTCGATGATATTCCCATCAGTACGTTTATGGACCCTCCTCTTACCACCATTCACCAACCTTTATATGAAATAGGTGTCCAGGCCGCCAAGCGACTGATTCAACAAATACAAAACAAGACAGAAAAAGGGATCTTGGATTCTCCGAGGATTGAGATTCTGGAAACCAAACTGACAGTTCGTGATTCAACAAAATAAATATAGATAGGAAAGATATATGTCGGAGAAGTTTATGTATCATGATTTGGATGATTTACGAAAGGATATCGTACAACGGGGTGTGAACATCCAGGTTTCTGAGGATTTGTCGCCACTGGGGAGACCTGTGGTCATCGGAAAGCTGACAGCCCCCAATTCCTTGGCTGTTTTGCCTATGGAGGGCTGTGATGCCAATCCCGATGGCAGTCCTTCTCCCTTGGTCTTTCGCCGATATCATCGATTTGCCGCAGGTGGAGCAGGTCTTTTGTGGGGCGAGGCGAATGCAGTGGTGCCCGAAGGAAGGGCCAATAGTCTTCAACTGATGCTTACTCCAGATAACAAGGCCTCGTTCAAGGAATTGGTGACGTCAAGCAAGCAGGTTGCCCTTGAGTCCAACGCAACCGTTCCTGTCATGATTCTCCAGCTTACCCATTCGGGAAGATATTCTCGTCCTATAGGCCATAAGCCTGCCCCCCTGGTTCCTCAACGCGATCCTATTTTGGATGCACGTTCAGGTGTGGTTGATGATTCGGCAGTGGTAAGTGATGCGTATCTGGACAGTCTGATACCGGCCTATGTCCATTCAGCCTTGCTTGCCAAGGAAGCAGGGTTTGATGGGGTCGATATCAAGGCCTGCCATCGATACCTTTTAAGTGAATTGCTTGCCAGCCATATCAGGAAGGGAAAGTATGGGGGAAGTTTCGAGAATAGGACACGACTATTGCTTACCATCGTGGAGGAAGTCAGAAAAGCGGTAGGTCCTGATTTCATCATAGCGTGCCGGTTCAATGTTTTTGACGCCCATCCCTATCCATATGGGTTTGGATGTGCCAAGGACGATATGTGGAAATTCGAAAGCGAGGAACCTCAGCGACTGGTCAACGAATTGGTAAAACGAGGAATTGACTTGCTTAGCAATTCAGCAGGGAATCCCTATTATATCTATCCTCAGGTAACCAGACCTTTTGATACTTCCTCCATGGGAATTCCGACTCCCGAGGAACACCAGTTGGTTTCCATCGAACGGTTATTTGCCTTCAGTGAAGTTGTGCAGAAAGCAGCGGGAACGGTTCCCGTCGTTGGAAATGGGTATACGTGGCTTCGCCAATTCTTGCCCTATGTAGGATCTGCCAACCTAGCATCTGGCAGGGTAAGCATGATTGGTCTCGGGCGTTCCAGTTTTGCCTATCCCGATGCACCCTCTGATATTCTGAATTCAGGAAAGATGGATCCTAAAAAGGTTTGCATTTCCTGTAGCAAATGCACCCAGATAATGCGTGACCATGGAACGACGGGATGTGTAATCAGGGATTCTGTGCTCTATGCTCCTCTGGCAAAAAAATTCCGTGAGGAAGCTCTCTTGCGGGAGACCCCCGCTTCCAAATAAAAGGAAAGATGAAATCATGCAAGAAAGAAAGACGGCAATAGTGACAGGCGGAACCAGGGGTATAGGGTTGGCCATAGCCAAGCAGCTTGGCTTGGATGGTTTTGCCCTGGTAGTCGTAGGAACGAAAAAAGAGGCTGAGTATCCTGGATTTCCGTCATGGTTTACACAACACGAAATCCCCTTGGTTTACATCCAGGCCAACATAGCAGAATCCGATGACCGTCAAAAGATTGTGGAGACTGCCTTGTCGTGCTTCGGAAAAATTGATGTATTGGTCAATAATGCCGGAGTTGCCCCGACGGTAAGGAAAGATCTTCTGGAGATGGAAGAGGATTCCTTCGACCGTTTGATCTCCATCAATACCAAAGGGCCCCTGTTCCTCAGCCAGTCGGTGGCAAAGGCAATGCTACTCCAGCCAAGGGAGAGCAGGGATTGCCGTATTGTTTTCATTACATCTTGTTCAAGTGTGGTTTCTTCACCCTCAAGAGGGGAATATTGTGTATCCAAGGCCGCTGCTTCCATGGTTTCCACCTTGTTTGCCGATCGTCTTGCCTCGGAAAATATTTTGGTACATGAGATACGGCCGGGGGTAATTCGTACCGACATGACTTCTGGCGTCACCGATAAATATGAGACACTTTTTGCACAGGGAGTCTTTCCTATCAAGCGGTGGGGAGAGCCTGAGGATGTCGCCCAGGCAGTGAGTGTCTGTTGTTCCGGTGCCTTTCGCTATACCACCGGAAACGTGATAGATGTGGATGGTGGCTTCCATATCCAGAGGTTGTAGGCATATGAAAACACTGGTCTATGATACCTTGGTCGTCGGTTCGGGCTGCGCGGGATTCAATGCCATCGATTGGCTTACTGATTTGGGTGTTACCGAGGTCGCCCTGGTAACTGAGGGAGTCAAGAAGGGAACGTCCCGCAATACGGGATCGGATAAACAAACCTATTATAAATTATCGATAGCCGGAAACGACAGTGACAGCGTCCTGTCCATGGCCAATACCCTCAATGCAGGGGGTGAGGTCGATGGTCCCCTTGCCTTGGTCGAAGCAAGTTGTTCTTCCCTTTGTTTCATGAAACTGGTCCTGCTCGGTGTTGATTTCCCGACCGATAGGTATGGACAATTCGTAGGATACAAGACCGACCATGATCCCAAGCAGCGAGCTACCAGTGCCGGGCCGCTGACCTCCCGGTATATGACCGAAGCCTTGGAAGCCAAGGTGCAATCCAAGGGAATCCCTATTTTGGATGGATATCAGGTTGTCCGTCTGGTAGTGGAAGAAGGAAAACTCAGGGGACTTATTGCCATGTATGGAGGAGAGCCTGTCTACCTGAAATGCAATCAGGCCATCTGGTGTACCGGAGGTCCCAGTGGAATCTATAGGGATGTCGTATACCCCGAAAGCCAAAGGGGCATGAGTGGCATTGTCCTCTCAGCCGGTGCCGAGGGAAACAATCTGCAACACTGGCAGTACGGGATTGCCTCAACTAAATTTCGATGGAACCTGTCAGGAACCTATCAACAGGTACTTCCTCGGTATATTTCCATCGATGCTGAGGGCGAGGAACATGAATTTCTCTTTGAAGATGGACAAGAACCTTCTACGGTATTGTCCAATATTTTTTTGAAGGGGTACCAGTGGCCTTTCGATAGCCGAAAGATCAAAGGATCCTCCTCCATTGACCTGGCGGTGTATAAGGAACGAGTGCTGAAAGGACGACATGTTTTTCTCGATTTCAAGCATAATTCCGCCTATCTGCCTTCTGACTGGACTGCCCTAGGCGAGGAAGCGTTTGCCTATCTCAAGAATTCCAAGGCACTTTTTGGAACACCTTATGAACGTCTGGAACATATGAATCCCCTTGCGGTGCAACTCTATAAAGAGCATGGAATATATTTGGATACCCAGATGCTTGAAATTGATGTTTGTGCGCAACACCATAACGGGGGCTTGCTGGTGGATGCAAATTGGCAGAGTACGATACAAAACCTCTATGCCGCAGGAGAGGTGGCAGGAACCTTCGGCCCCTACAGACCGGGAGGGACTGCATTGAATTCCACACAGGTCGGATCAATGAGAGCTGCCCAGCATATAGCCGAGAAACAAAACAGGGAAGTTGCCCCAAGAACTGTTACTGAGGGAGAACTGGCATCACTCAAGGATTTTGAGAATGATTTTTCCCTGGTTCTGAAGGGACAGGGCACAAGCTCCTGCATTGCTCTGGGATCTTACTTTCAAAAGAGAATGAGTGAAGTCGCTTCCTTTATTCGGGTTCAGGACGAGGCTGAAAAGCTTCTGCAAGAACTTTCCTCTGCCATTGGTTCCTATTTCGAGATGGCAAGGCTTCCCAAGGAGTATGGAAAAGAATATATATTCTCGGTCTATGATCAGTTACTATCTTCCCAGGCTATCTTGGAATCCATGCTTGTATCAGCAAAGACCTATGGAACCTATGGGAGTGCGTTGTCGATTCATTCTTCTACTGAGTTGTCCAGAATCGAGGAGGTTCATAAATCTGAACCAAATGCTTTTCTGCACTTGGTAACCGTTAAAACGGAATTGGGTTTCTCCAGTACCTGGCGACCGGTCCAGCCAATTCCCCAGGAAGATACCTGGTTCGAAAATGTTTGGGCCGAGCATCGGAGAAGAAAAGGGGCCAAGATTTAAAAAAAGAGCAGAAACAAATCTTGTTTCTGCTCCTTGCATTGCTTTTAGATTTTTACAGTTTCTCGGCAAAGAAATTGGCCGTTGCATCCACGACAATCGTAAGCATGTCGGTCCGGTCACTATAGAAACCATAGCTGTGTCCATCTGCGGTGGTATTGACTACCTTGGCTTTGAAAAGATCAGCTACATTCTGGCTGACAGAAGGAGAAACGGCTCCGTCATCAGTTGCATAGATGACTTGGCTGGGCTTGCCGGCAAAGGCAACAGCTGCATCTTGGGCTGGGTTTTCTTGTTTTTCCAGATCCTCAAACCATTGTTTGCTCAATTCTTGTTTCTGCCCATAGATGGTGGTAAACAAAACGAACCCATTGGCCTTTGCCTCTGCTTTCAGCTTTTCCCACATATCCTTGCCCCCGAAGAGGGCCTTCAGATCCTCAGTGCTTGCAGCCGGGGCCAGAAAGGTAACGGCTTTATAATCATAGGCTTTGTCCTTGATTAGATCCAAGGCAATTCGTCCGCCCATGCTATATCCAAACAAGCCTACGCGTTCAGGATTGACATCCAGAATTGATATGGCCGCTTCTGTCGCTGCCAGTACATCAGCTTCCATGTTGGTCAGGGTATTCTTTTGAAAACTTTCGCTACTTGCCCCGCAACCAGGGAAATCCATTCTGATAGAGGCAATGCCTTGCTTTGCCAAGGCGTCGGCGATTGTTACAAAGCCGATATTTTCATCCTTGCTTCCCCCATGCCCATGGGCAAGAACTACCAAGGGAACTGCATGGCCACCCTTTGGATAGACAATCTTTGCGGGGATTTCAACTCCACGTGAGAGATAGGTGAAAGCGTAGCTTACTGGGGTGTAGGAATTCAGCTCGTTGGTTTTTGTCGTAGCACAACCAAAGAGGGTCAGCATCATCAGCAGAGCTGTGAAAACAGGCAACAATTTTTTCATGTAGTACTTCTCCTTAGTTTTCAAGCATAGGGTAGGAAAGGAGAAAAAGACAAGTCATATTTCAGGAGAGAGAGAACTAAATATTCTGTATCTGTTTTGTATTGACCGTCTGTGTATAGCCAGAAAGACAGGTATTGGCCATAATCAGAAAGATTGTCCCTATTTTTACCTTCCTCTAGGTAAAGATTGTGAGCGAATCAAAACCTATGGTATTATCCAAAAAAAGATACTACTCCTTGCATGAGGGAAAAAATTGGAAAAACTGGAAGTTCTCGGTAACCTGAAGGTTCTCTTGAAACGCTTGCATATTTTCATGCTGGGTTTGTTGCCCTGTATCCTGGCAATGGCTTTTTTCATAATCCCTACTGCGGGAGGAGAACAACGAGACTATGTAATTTTACTATTGGGACTTTTTGTTTTTACCCTGTTTGCATATTTATTGAATGGAAAAGGCTACTATTTTCCTTCGGCTTTGTTGACTGTTCTTTTAGTGATTCTTGGTACCTGGGGTTCGTTTTTCCTTGAGTATCATCTGGGGATCTTGGATCTGTTTCCTCTTGTGTATGTTACGATTTCCATTATGGCTGCAAGTATTTTTCTTCCATTGATCTATACAATCGTCCTTACCCTTCTGCAATTTTTGTTCCTGATAGCCGTTTTGCTGCTATTCCCGATACCCGTGGATTTCAATGTTCCCAGTCTTCTGGTTTTTGTCCTTACCGTTTCCATTCTCAGCATCTCGTCAAACTATTTAAGAAAAAACCAGGTTGTCCAGTTGCAAGGGTATGCAATCAAGGATCATCTTACGGGGTTGTTCAACCGGCGTTATTTTGACGAAACCCTGGAACAAAAGCTCTTTCGTGCAAAACAACAGGATTATACCTTGTCCCTCATTATGGTGGATATCGATAAATTCAAGCAGTACAACGATCAATTTGGACATGATGCGGGTGATGCAGTAATAAAGGCTGTTGCAAATCTGTTATTGACCTATACAGACCTGGAGGATAGTGTCTGCCGGTACGGCGGTGATGAATTTGCCATCATTGTTTCACATAGCAAAACGACTGAAGTATTACAAGAGGCTGAAAAAATACGATTGGAAGCAAAGAAACTCATTGTATCGCACAATGGGCACGATTTGGGTCCCATAACGTTTTCCCTAGGAATCTCCTCGTTCCCAAATCAAGGGAATACCTGGCAGGCCTTGGTTGCCTCCGCTGACCAGGCTTTGTTCAGGGCCAAGCAAGAGGGGAGAGATAGGGTATTCTTTTGATCTGATCGGAATGTTTTTATCTCTGTTTTGGTAGGTGATTTCCTATTGATACTGACTATACGTATTTGTTTCAGTCCTTTTTCATGATTTCAGGTAGGCAAATCCTTGCCTGTTTTTTTTGTTGTTTGGTACAAGGTAGTATTCAGTAGTGGAACTTCTTGATAAAACATATTTGATTTAGTTATAACAATGTTGCATAACTTTTTTTCTGAATTGACTTTTTATCGTAGATGGCTACGATGCTTTCATACGAATCAATAGGCAATCCTGCCTCATTCCCCCTTAGTTTGAATTCGAAATATTGTTGCATATAAAGAATAATTTCTGGAGTTTCTATTTATAGGTTTCTCTGACAAAGGCGTCATTTTCCTCCAATAAAGGATCATGGCGCCTTTTGTGTATTCATCGAACAACCCAAGGAGATCAACAAGATGCAATCGGAAATCCTATTGAACCATATCAGTATGACCTACCAGCAAGAAGGCAAGAACAGTATCACTGCGCTGGAGGACATTTCCATGGGAATCGAGAAAGGAACTTTTGTTTCCCTTCTGGGCCCCTCCGGTTGCGGGAAATCGACCTTGCTTGGCATCATGGCCGATTTGCTCCAACCCTCCAGCGGTGAGATATCCATTGCCGGTGAGTCTCCGAGAACTGCACGGTTGAACAAGAAATATGGGATTGTGTTTCAGAATGCCGTTCTCTACGACTGGAGGACCGTCGAGCAAAACATTGGACTTCCCTTGGAAGTCATGAAGGTCAAGGACAAAAACAACAAGAAAGAATGGCTTGACCGCATTGAGGAGATGCTTGAATTGGTCAATTTGAAGGATTTTGCCAAATATTATCCTCATCAACTTTCCGGTGGTATGCAACAGAGAGTCTCCATTGCCAGGGCCTTGGCCATCAATCCCGAGATTCTGTTGATGGATGAACCCTTCTCTGCCTTGGATGAGTTCAGCAAGGAACGATTGCAGGATGATCTATTGCGTATTTGGACAAAGACCAGCAAGACCATCATTTTTGTCACCCATAGCATAGCCGAGGCTGTCTATCTATCCGACCAGGTCTATGTCATGTCCCCACATCCTGGAAGACTTTCCGCTGTTGTCGATATCGACCTGCCTCGTCAGCGTACCCAGGATATGCGTGAATCGAAACAGTTCTACTCCCTGGTTTCCAAGATCAGGCACAGTTTCGAGTTGGAAGAAGCTTGACCCATGATGACAGGAAAGAAATTTTTCAGGACACCACAGTTCGTAGCCTTGATCTGGTTGTGTGCAATAGTCATTCTCTGGGAATCCTCTGCCTTCATGATTGCAGATGTGTTGCAGGACAAGATGGCAGCTATCAAATTGCCGTATCTCCATACTGTCCTTCTCACGATTGCCAAGAATTTTCCTATGCTGATACATGCCTGTGCCATTACTGCCTCCAGGGCAGTCCTTGGGTTTCTGTTGGGCACCTTGATAGGTTTTTTGCTTGCCATATTGATGAGTCTGTTTGTTTCTGTTGAGAAGATGCTCTATCCCTATCTGTTGCTTTCCCAGATGGTTCCCGTTTTGGGTTTGGCACCGGTAGTCATTTCCATAGTCAGGAAAGCCAAGATCGGACCGTTTGTCATCCCTGCAAGCGATATAACCCGAGTCATCATTGCGGCCTATATCACGTTCTTTCCTGTTGCCACCAATATGTTGGCAGGACTGAAGAGTGTCGATAGTGATAAGAAGAAGCTCATGTTTTCCTATGCCGCAAACAAGGCGACCGTGTATCGAAAGCTCATGTTGCCGTTCAGCTTGCCCTATCTGTTCTCGGGTATGAAGATTTCGGCACCCTTGGCCGTCACTGCCTCGATTCTCGTCGATAGCCTGGGAGCTGCTGAAGGCATTGGCTACAACCTCACCTATGCCCTCTATACAGGATCTTACCAAATATTCTGGGCGAGTGTCGTCTTTAGTGCCGCAATGGGCATTCTCAGCTACTACCTGGTCGTGGTTTTGGAACGTGTGTGTTTGCCTTGGAAACCGGTGCAGAAGGGAAATGGGAGGAAAAATTCATGAAACCAGATAGAATATTTTCACGATATTCCCTACGTCTCTTTATGCAAGGTTTGCTCTCCTTCCTGCTTCCCTTGGCCTTTGGAATTGTCTTCATCTACCTTTGGCAGCATCAAGTCTTTCACCGACTGCTCAATGTCAAGGTATTGCAGTTACCGCTTCCCAGTCGCATCCTGTCAGTCTTGCTCGAGAATACCGACAAGTTGTTTGCTGATTCCTTGACGACTGCCCAGACAGCCGTTACCGGATTGATCATCGGCTCCAGTGCTGGTTTTCTGGTAGCAATCCTGGCCACGCTCTCTCCAAAGTGGGGCAATGGTGCCCTTACCGTTTTGGCAGCTTGCAATGCAATTCCTGTCGTTGCCCTCTCTCCTATCATGAATGTCTGGTTTTCCAATCCCATGGTGGCAAAGGCAGCGGTGGTATCTATCTTGAGCATGGTCGCCATGTCCGTGAATGCGTATCAGGGGCTGACAAACCTCAAGCCTTTTTCCCTGAACCTCATGCACTCCTATGCAGCTTCCAATCGTGTGATCTTCTTCAAGCTCCGATTGCCAAACTGCATTCCCTATGTATTTGTCGGACTGCGCATCAACGTTGCCTCAGCAATGATCGGTGCCATAGTCAGTGAATATTTCTCATCTGCCAGCAATGGGCTGGGATACGGCATACGGAACAAACTGTCCACCGGACAGTTCCCCTTGGGATGGGCCTATATCATAGCAGCCTCCCTGATCGGAATCATTCTGTACACCATCGTCATCGTTTTTGAAAACTGTGCCCTGAAGCACAGATCACACTAAGTTTGGAGGGTATCGAAATGAAGAAACTACACCAAGGTTTCGTAGTGCTGGCTGTATTGCTTTTTTGTTCCACCATGTTGTTCGCAAATGGAACCAAGGAAGCAGCGACGGATGATCAGGGCCCGGATGAAATTACGGTCCATATGAAATGGCTTCCCCAGGCTCAGTTCATGGGGTATTACGTAGCAGCTGCCAAGGGCTACTATGCCGACGAGAACCTGAAGGTCAACATTGTTCCCTGTGACGGGACAATCACTCCTGAACAGGCCGTAAGTACCGGAACTGCACAAGTTGGAGTGACCTGGGTGTCCACGTTGCTGACCTACATTGCCCAGGGCTATGACTTTGAGGAAGTATCCCAGATCTATCAGAAATCCGGCCTGTTGCTGGTATCGAAGAAAGCAACGGGAATTAAATCCAGTGCCGATATTACTGCCAGTACCAAAGTAGGTAACTGGGGTCTGGGAAATGAGTACGAGGTAAAGGCCTTGTTGCAGAAACTTGGTTTGCCCACAGAATATGTCAACCAGGACTTTACGATGAACGGGTTCGACAAGGGTACCATAGATCTTGCCTCGGCTATGACCTACAACGAATACGGACTGGTCATCAACTCCTATGAAGGAGCTCTCGGTTATGGTGCAGACAATGTCAATGTCATTGATATGAACGATGAGGGCGTTGCCATGATGGAAGACTGCCTGTTTGTCTCCAAGGAATGGGTCTCTGATGCCAAGAATGCCGACATCCTTGTCAGATTCCTCAGAGCTTCTATCAAGGGCTGGAAGACTGCTTGCGATGATCCAAATGCGGCTGCCAAGATCGTTCATGACAGTGGAAGCTCGGTGTCCTTGGAACATCAGATTTTCATGGCTGAACAGGTCAAGAAGTTGGTTGAACCTGAGAGTGCACCTTTGGGAAGCTTTGACGCAACAAAGATGCAACAGACCCTGGATTTGACCAAGAAATATGCAGAGTTGGGCGATTCCAGTGCCATGGCAAGTTTGCAGAAGCTCACCTTGTCTGACTTGTATACCGACCAATATTACAAGTTGGCTACCAAGTAGAGACTCCTTAAAAAGGGGAGGAGGAATTTTTTTCCTCCCCTTTCTTCTCTTTCCATACAGTTTGCATAAGGGAGGAACCTATGGATTTGCTTATACGGAACGGAATGCTTGTCACGACATCAGAAACCTTCGTGGCAGATATCGGGGTGGAGAAGGGCAAGATCGTATCGATAACCAGGGAAATCAATGACCAGAAAGCAGAGATGGAAATCGATGCAACGGGTAAATATGTGCTTCCAGGGGCGTTGGATGTCCATACCCATTTACAAATGCCTTTTGGGGGAACCATCTCTTCCGATGGATACTTCTCGGGAACCAGGGCTGCCTTGTGCGGGGGAACGACCACCGTATTCGATTTCATCCTGCAGAATTTTGATGAACCGATGCTCGATGCCTTCAAACGACGCAATGCCTTGTGTGAACCGGAAGCCGCCTGCGACTATGCCTTCCATATCGCAGTGAAAGATATCCATGGTTCCCTGCTCGACACCATGGAGGATGCGGTAAAAGCCGGCATCCCGACGTTCAAGGTCTTCATGGTCTATGATTTTGGTGTCACCGACGGTACGTTCTACCAGGTCCTGAAAAAAGCACAGGATATTGGTGCACGTATCAGCGTTCATGCCGAGAACAACGACATGGTCAACTTCTTGGTCAAGAAATACCTTAGTGAGGGTAAGACCAGTGCCTATGATCATTATTTGAGCAGACCCGAGTTCGTGGAGGCTGAAGCCGACCACCGGGCCATTCAATGGGCAAAGAGTCTCAATGCCCCACTCTATATCGTCCATCTTGCTTGCAAGGAAGGAGTGGAAGAAGTAACCAAGGCCCGGGCCGAAGGCTATGAGATTTATGCAGAGACCTGTCCCCAGTATCTCGCCTTTACTAATGAAGTCTACAAAGGGCCGAACGGGAGAGCCTTTGTCTGTTCTCCTCCCATCAAAGGCAAAGAGAGTCAGGAAGCACTTTGGGATGCAATAAGACGGGGGACCATCGATACCATTGCCACTGACCATTGTCCCTTCAACAGTTTCGAGAAGGACTGGGGCAAGGACGATTTCTCAAAGATTCCGAACGGCTGCGCAGGAATCGAAAACATGTATCCCTATATGCTCAATGCGGCGAATGTGGGAAAGATTTCCTTCAACAAGGCCGTAGAGCTTTGCGCCAGCAACCCTGCAAAACTCTTTGGATGCAAGCAAAAAGGTTCTTTGGCTGTAGGAAAGGACGCCGATATCGTCCTGTATGACCCGAAGAAAGCAGTTACCATCACCAATGAGGAGATGCATTCGGATTGCGATCATACCATTTGGGAAGGAATTCCCCTTACTGGATATCCTGTTGCAACCTATCTTCGGGGGCAACTTGTCTATCAGGATGGAAAATTTCTGGGTAAAAAGGGTATGGGGCATTTTATCAGTAGGTCCCTGCAATGAACCAAAAGAGCAAAACCATGACAAAAAAAGCTTTCAACGTTACCGAAGAAGCCTCCCGGTGCTTGCTCTGCGTGGATGCCCCTTGCACCCAGGCAGCTCCCAAAGGATCAGATCCTGCACGCTTTGTCAGGGCCGTGCGATTCAACAATGACAAAGTTGGACTGCAGGCAATCCTGAATTGCGATGACTCTACCTTGCTCTCCATCCAGGAAGCCTGCATCCATTATGACCGACCCATCAGGATTGCCAGGATGGCCGAGACCCTACGCAAGAAATATGAGCGTGAACCTTCCGATCTTGTCGATATCGATCTTGCCATAGATTTTTGTGGCATTCGTTGCGAAAATCCATTTTTTCTCTCTTCTTCTGTAATTGCCAGTAATTATGAGATGTGCGCGAAGGCCTTGTCCCTGGGATGGGCAGGTTTGGTGTTCAAGACCATAGGGATTTTCCTCCCCGAGGAAATTTCTCCTCGGTTTTCTGCCATCGGCAAGGAAGGGACTCCCTTTATCGGATTTCGGAACCTTGAACAAATTTCTGACAAACCCCTTAAAGAAAACCTGGCAATCCTGAAACGCCTTAAACAGGATTTTCCCGATAAGGTCATCGTAGCTTCCATTATGGGAAATAGTGAAAAGGAATGGACGGAACTGGCTCGCTTGGTTACCGAGGCCGGGGTTGATATGATCGAGTGCAACTTCTCCTGTCCTCATATGTCCGGGGATGGCCTGGGGTCGGACGTCGGGCAAAATCCTGAGCTGGTACGAAGATATACTCAATGCACCAGGGAAGGGACCCTCCCTTCCGATTCTTGCAAAAATGACTCCCAATATCGGAAATATGGAATTGCCTGCCTTGGCTGCAAACGAGGGTGGTGCCGATGGAATTGCTGCTATCAATACCATCAAGAGTCTTACCGGCATTCAATTGCAGACGTTCTCTGCCCCTCCTTCCGTCCATGGAAAATCTGCGGTTTCCGGTTACTCGGGCAAGGCGATCAAACCGATTGCCCTGCGGTTCATCAACGATCTGGCCTGTCATCCAACACTCTCCGGTATTCCCTTGAGTGGCATGGGTGGTGTGGAAACGTGGCAGGATGGTCTTGAATTCATCTTGCTGGGCTGTAGTAATGTGCAGGTCACTACCTCAGTGATGCAATACGGCTATCGGATCATCGAGGATCTTACTTCTGGCTTGCAAGCCTTTATGGCGGAACAGGGTTTTTCCCATCTTTTTGAATTGGTCGGGGCAGCGCGTTCAAATATCATTCATGCCGATGAACTGGATAGGCAGAGTATCGTCTATCCGATTATCGACAGGAATCTTTGCCTTGGCTGTGGCCGTTGTTATGTATCTTGTCTGGATGCAGGTCATCAAGCCCTGTCGTTCGGCAAGGATCGTGTTGTTCATTTGAATGCAAAAAAATGCAAAGGTTGCCACCTCTGTCTTTTGGTATGTCCCGTTGGGGCCATCCATCCGGGAAAGCGCGTGACAAAACCAATGCCCAAGGAGTGAGAGCAATGACAGCAAAAGAAATCAGCACCACCCAAACTTCCTATGTGCTGCAATCCTGGAGCAAACAGAAAGGCTTGTCCCCTCTACCGGTAAAAAAGGCCGAAGGGATTTATTTTTGGGATTTCGAGGGAAAACGGTATACCGATATGTCCTCCCAATTGGTGAATTTGAACCTTGGACATGGAAACAAGGAAATTATTGAAGCCATCAAGCAGCAAGCCGATGAGTATTGCTATATTTCTCCTTCCTATGGGTGTGAGAGCAGAGCAGAGCTTGCAGAGATGCTCATTAAACTGTTTCCCGAGAATATGGGAAAGATATTCTTCACCAATGCGGGTGCCGATGCCAATGAGAATGCGCTGAAGATGGCCCGTATGTATACCGGTCGACAAAAAGTATTTTCCCGGTATCGAAGCTACCATGGTTCAAGTTTTGGGGCGGGGAATCTTACCGGGGAACCCAGACGGTACGCTTTGGAACCGGGGATACCGGGCTTTGTCAAATTCTTCGATCCCTATGTGTATCATGAATCGATCCAGTTTTCTTGTGAAAAAGAGGCTGCTGCCTATTATGTAGGCAAGCTTCGAGAGCAAATCCAATACGAAAATCCCGATACCATCGCGGCGATTGTCCTGGAGACGGTCACCGGTTCAAATGGAGTCATCATTCCGCCCGATGGTTATCTGCAGGGAGTAAGAAAACTGTGTGATGACTACGGCATCATGATGATTTGTGATGAGGTCATGACAGGATTTGGACGTACCGGTACCATGTTTGCCTTCGAGCATTGGGGTGTCGAGCCCGATCTGGTCAGCTTTGCCAAAGGGGTTTACCTGTGGGTATACGTCCAGCTTGGTGGGGTTGCCGTGAGCAAATCCATAGCTTCCTATTTTGACGATCATGTACTTTCCTGCGGGCTGACCTACAGCGGGGCATCCGCCTTGCCTGTGCCGCCGGGGTTGCTGCTTTGCACTATTACCAGAACCATGCCATTTTGGGCAACGTACATGCAGTGGGGCAGGTATTGGGTACGTTGCTGGAGGAATTGAAGGAAAAACATGCGTGTGTCGGCGATGTCCGTTATATCGGGCTGTTCTCTGCCCTTGAATTGGTCAAGGGACAAGAAAACCAAGGAAGTTCTGGTTCCGTATGGCCGGGATCCCGAGGGTATCATGAAATCCATAACAGGGCGTTTGGCCAAGAAAGGCTTTATGACTTATTCCCATGAAAACATGGTTATCGTTGCTCCCCCCCTCATTATAACAGAGGCACAGCTTCGCGAGGAGATGGTCAAACTGGATGAGGTACTTGGAGAAGTCGATGCCCAATACTGCACTACCAAAGGAGAATCTACCCTATCATGAAACTTACCCATCATTCCCCCGTACGTATTCTGATGGATACTGATTGTATCAAGAAAAATGCTTCGGCCCTTGCTCCGTTCGGATTCAAGGCTCTTATCGTAACCGGACGTCATTCGGCCAAGGCAAACGGTGCCTTGGATGAAATCCTCAATGCCCTTGGTGAGAATGGACAGGAATATGCCATGTATGACAAGGTAATGGCAAATCCGAGCATTGAATGTGTCTATGAAGGGGCAGAGATTGCCTGGAAAGAGCAAGCTGATTTTATCATTGCCATAGGGGGAGGGTCCCCCATGGATGCGGCCAAAGCCATTTGCCTGCTTTCCGGACAGGATTTGAAGAGGAGGACCAGTTGTTTACCGGTCCTTATGGCAGGGAAGTCCTTCCCTTGGTTTGTGTTCCCACTACCGCCTGGTACTGGTTCCGAGGTTACCCAGTATTCCATTCTTACCGACAATAAGCTGGAGACCAAACGTAATATCGCCACTCCCTTGATATTTCCCTCCCTGGCTTTTCTTGATGCAAAATACTTGATAGGACTTCCCAATCAGACGGCGGTCAATACAGCTATCGATGCGCTGTCCCACTCGGTGGAGGGAATGCTTTCCATCAGGGCTGATATCCTTTCTGATCTTCTTGCCGAAAAGGGTGTCAGGCTTATTGCCTCTTGTCTCTCTTCCCTGGAAAAAGGGATTTTGGAAACTAAAGAGAGGGAACAGTTGCTGCTTGTCTCGACAATTGGGGGAATGGTCATTTCCAGTACCGGGACGACTGCTGTCCATGCCTTGGGGTATGCCTTGACCTACCATCATCATGTTGATCATGGTAAGGCCAATGGCCTGCTGTTGGTTTCGTTCCTTACCTTTGTATCCAAGGAACGGATGGATATCATCGAACGGATTTTGCAGGCCCTGGGTCTCTCTTCCCTAAAAGAGCTTCAAAAAAAGTTGGAGAAATTGCTGGGTCCTATGCCCGAGCTTACAGAGGAACAGATCAAGCTTTATGCCAAGAAGGCTTTTGCCACCAAGAATATTGACAATTGCATTGTCAGGCCCAGTGAAGCTGACCTTCGGGATATGTTGAAAACGTCGAAATAGGGGATATTCGCGACCGAGAGGGCCTGCGGAGAAACCAAGGACCATCGAGCTTGCCCGATGTTTGTACAAATGAGGTGAAAAGATGTTTACATGCGATTTGGAACGAATGGACGACAAGATCAAGACGTTCAGCAAGTTTGGCGATACGGGTCATGGGGGCATTACCCGGTTTTCCCTTTCCCCTGAAGCTCTTGAGGCAAGAGCGGAGTTTACAAAGCGTTGCAAGATTTTGGGTATGGACGTCGTAACTGATGATATGGCGAATATCTATGCTACCTTGCCCGGTGAAGCCGGACAACCAGCTATCATGGCCGGTTCCCATCTGGATTCTGTACGGCAGGGGGGTAACTATGATGGTGTTTTGGGAGTTCTTACCGCTTTGGAAGCTGTCGAGACCATAGCAAAGGAAAAAATTCCCCATAAGCATCCTTTTACGGTCATTGTCTGGACCAATGAGGAAGGGGCACGTTTTGAGCCTGCCATGATGTCCTCGGGGGTTATCACCGGAAAGTTCGACAAGGCAAAAATGCTTGTCTCCAAGGACTTGGATGGAATTACGTTTGCCCAAGCTTTGGAAGCAAGTGGATATAAGGGGGCCGAGAAAAACAGGCTTTCTGCCGATAGACAAATGGCTTTGGTCGAGTTGCATATCGAGCAAGGACCGGTCCTGGAGAATGAAGGTTTTGATATTGGGGTGGTCGAAGGGGTTTGCGGTATGGTCAACTATGAATTTACCTTCATAGGTCAGGCAGACCATGCAGGGACCACTCCGATGAAACTGAGAAAGGATGCCCTTTTCGCCGCGGTGAAGACCATTGCGTATCTGCATGAGGAACTGGATAAACTGGATGGTAAGCTGGTCTATACCACCGGCAAGATCTCTGCCCATCCGAATATCCATACCATCATTCCCGATGAGGTGCGGTTTACCATTGATGCCCGTCATCAGGATCCAGAGGTTATCAAGCAGGTGGTATCTATCATTCATTCCATTCCCAAGGTGGTTGAGAAATGTGAAACCAGTTATGCAGAGGCTTGGTCACGCAAGACTGTTTCGTTCTATCCGCCTTATGTCGATTTCGTGGAACAGGCATCCCTGGAATTGGGTTATTCTGCCAAGCGAATGTATAGTGGTCCTGGGCATGATGCCCAGTTTGTGACTGATATCCTTCCCACGACAATGATATTCATCCCGAGTGTCCATGGTCACAGTCATTGCGAGAAGGAGTTCTCGACGCTTGAATCTTGTTTCAAAGGTGCGAATGTGGTCTTGGGGACGCTTCTCAAGATTGATGCCGCGAATTGATTTTCAGAGTATGTCATAGGCCGGAAATTCCAAGAGTCTTTCCGGCCTCTTTTGTTTGTAGTGTTCAATGTCTTGCAGGTACGACAGGCAACCAGATTTCTATTGCATAGTTTGGATCGGTGGGGTCCCCTGCTGGATAAAACTCAATATCCGATAGATCAGCATATTCATAGCCTGAAGAAGGTAACCACTCCATAACGATTCTGCGTTTGCAAATCCTGCATAGCCTGAGGATTGGTCATGCCTCCTTTATAGGTAAAAAATTGCTCAGGTTCCATTTTCAATGTTGTATTCTTGCATCTTCTGGCATGGGTATATCGGTGGCAACGGCGATGTAGTAGTCCATAAGGTTTCTTGTAGATCAATTGGGAAATTGCTTCCACGCTACCGGTTCGCTGGGATTCCGCCCAGAATTTCGTGACATCAGCAAAGCATTCCTCGACTTCTATTTGCAGATGCATACTAATACCGACGATGCGAAAGGCCTGAAGTTTTTCCATATGAGAGAAGATATTCGGTTGATAGAAGGTTAAGATGGCTCCTGGTTTTTTTGCCTCTGAGAGCGAAATTCCCTAGATTGCCTGGAAGGCCCTGCTGAACGAGGTGGGTGAATCCTCTCAATCCATGCACAAAAAAATTGGGTATCCTGGATTTGTGAATTCTGATCGATACGAGAAAGACAAACATTATTTTGATTGCTTTTTTTTAATGAATAGGGTAGTCATGGTGTAATGAATATCTTGTCGTTGGGAGGTTTTTTAAGATGCCATCTATTGATTTTCTTATCACGGCCTTGGTTGTCGTCTTGATTCCGGGAACTGGGGTTATGTATACGATACATACTGGTTTGTTGCAGAAAAAACGATATGCCGTGGCAGCAGCCTTCGGTTGTACGCTGGGAATTGTGCCACATTGTATTGCCAGCATCCTGGGCCTTTCCCTTTTATTGAATATGGGTGCCCAAGTCTTTTCCACTCTGAAGCTTTTGGGCGCTGGGTATCTGTTCTATCTTGCATGGAAAACCTGGAAAACGGCCGGAAGTATGGAAATGGGTGAGCCTACAGCTTCCCTTCCTTTTCGAAAGGTTATAGTGGACGGTATCTTGCTGAATCTTTTAAACCCAAAGTTGACGTTGTTTTTTGTATCTTTTCTGCCTCAGTATGTGCCAATGGGAGAGACAAATACCTTGCAGGCTTTGATCCTCTTGAGTTTTGTTTTCATGCTACTGACGCTTATCGTCTTTATCGGGTATGGCCTGTTGGCCAATCTAGTACGTGAATTGGTGATTAAAAAGAGGCAGATCATGCTGCATGTAGAGAGAGGCTTTGCCTGCTTCTTTGCCGCCCTTGCAGTAAAATTGGCACTATCCGACAGATGACTACCCAGGTTCTGTTACCTGATGTTTTCTCTTTATCATACTATCCAGGATGTGATCACCTAGGTTCAGGTTGACCGCATCCTGGATTTTTTTCAGTAGGCAGAATACATTCTCAATAGTCTTCCCTAATCCCAAATTCCGCATTTTCTACCCAGGAATTGGGACGGTTGACCAGTTTGACAATCTCTTCCAACATTGCATAGTGATGCTTTTCTTCATTCAGGATTGCCTTCACTGTCTTACGTGTTTCTTCTGATTCCAGGTTTTCCAACTGGGACGAATAGAACTCTATGCTTTTTTTCTCGACGTCCAAGGCTCGTTCATACAACTTGAGCTGTTCAGTCTCTTTCTTGAAATCCTCTTTTTTGAAGTTCTTGAATATCGATTTGGCTTTTTCTGTGGCTGTACTGGCAACCATTACAGGAACAGAATTTTGCTTGAGAGTCATAAAGACCTGTTGGTGTTTCTCTTCATCTTCGGATAACATCGTAAAAATGGTCCCTAACCCTTTTGTAGCGGCTTTCGAGGCGAGCTCATGATAAAACGCTGCGCCTTCCTTCTCGATCTGGATTGCAATTGAAAAAATATCCATATCAGTTCCTCCTATGGGCTTTCTTATCTTCAATATACCGTTTTCTTGGGAAGGCGTGTAATAAATAATTGAGATGCCTGCCCTTGAAGAGTCTTGATTGCCTGTCTGCAAGTTTTTAAAAATTCTCCATAAAAAAGTTGACAGGGTCTTTTATTCATGATGATAATGTACTAGTATTAATACTGATGATATCAGTAGTATTCTTAAGGAGTATATGCATGACAAAAAAAGATCGGGTAATAGCTGCTATCAAGAAAGAACAGGTAGATAGCGTTCCCTCCGGGTTTTCCCTTCATTTTCCTTCACAATCGGCCTTTGGCGAGAAGGGTGTCCAGGCCCACCTTGCTTTTTTCAAAGAGACCGATACCGATATCTGTAAAATCATGAATGAACATTTGGTACCGGCTTGTGGGAGCTTTGCCAGTGCTCAGGATTATCGAAAAATACCTACCATTTCAGGGAATGCTTCCTTTATACAGGATCAAATTGTTTTTACGCAAAAGATAATGGAAAAGGCCGATCCAAATGCTTTTATGCTGGGAACCTTGCATGGAGTCCTGGCTTCTTCGATTCATCCGTTGGAGAAATCCGGCATGTCCTATGAACAGACACGTACCTTTCTGGTCAACGCCTTACGCGAGGATTCCCGTCCTGTCTTGGATGCCATGAAAAGAATTACGGATGGAATGTGTGAATTGGCCTTGCAATATCGCTCGGCAGGAATGGATGGTATTTACTATGCTGCGCTGGGAGCGGAAAAAAGGTATTTTACCGATGAAGAATTTGCCCAGTGGATTGCTCCCTTTGATTACCAGATATTGAAAGCGATCAAGGAATCCGGCGCCTATAGTTTTTTGCATATGTGTAAGGACGGACTTGATCTTGCAAGATACACAGGATGCCTGGATATGGTGGATGTGGTGAACTGGGGTGTTTATGAAGCTCCCTATTCCTTGGAGGAAGGTCGTTCCTTGTTTTCTGGAAAAACCATCATGGGAGGGCTCCCCAACCGCACAGGCGTTTTAGTTGATGGAAGCCAAAAAGAAATTCAGGATTCCGTAAAGGCCATTATACATAAGATGGGAAGGACAGGCTTTATTCTTGGCTCTGATTGCACCTTGGCTACTGAACAAGACCTGGGTAGGGTTCGCTTTGCTGTTGAGGCTTGTCGGAGATAATACCAGGGAAAATCTGGTTTTTATTATGCAACTATTTAAAAAAAGGAAAGTAACATGTATGTTTATGGACACAACCGTCTGAAAATATTCTATAGTGTTATTGGTTTCTGGTAAAAAGTTTCGCGAGCTGACATAAAATGCTGGCTGTTATTTGTTGGATCACGCGACACATGCAGTTCAAACCAAGGGTTTGCTCTGGATGGAGTCTGGGTGTAACTGCAATTAAGAGTGTTGGGAGAGTTGAATGGATACGAAAGGATCACTTAAAGAAATGGTGTACAACAACTTGGTGAAGGATATAACCTCAGGTGTCATCCAGCCAAATGAAATCATCACTGAAGGATCTTTGATAAAACGTTTCCAAGTCAGCAAAGCTCCTGTTCGCGAAGCTCTCATTGAACTCTGCAAGGATAACTTTTTAAATAGTTTGCCAAGGCTGGGCTATCAGGTGGTTGTTTGTTCCCTCAAGGAAATCATAGACATCCTGGATTTTCGGGTGGATCTGGAGATTAGCAATTTACGAAGGGCTTTTCCTCATATTACGGAAGATTCCCTAAAAGTCTTTGATACCTATAAACTTTGGGAATTGGAAGAATTTTCCCATAAGGACATTGCAGAAAATTGGTTTCATAACCAGAAATTTCATTTATTGCTTTGCTCGATCAGTGGGAATGGTTATACCTATAGAAGTCTTGAACAGTTATTGAAGCAGAATTCTCGGTTTTTTTCCCAGTATTATTCGTATGCCTGGGTACATGAGACAGAATCCATGGGAAAGTTCCATGAATCTATTTTACGTGCGTTACGAAACGGTGACTTGGAAACAAGCTGTAATCTCCTTTCTGCTGATATCAATGCAGTAAAGGAACAAATTCAAAGAGTGATACTGAACAGCACTACCTGACGTTTCTTGATTGCCTTCTATTTGAAAAGGTAATAAGAATGCTTGTATCTGAAGACTATCTGCAAATTCTCAGGGAGGAACTAGTTCCTGCCCTAGGCTGTACTGAGCCTATCGCCCTTGCTTTTGGCGCTGCCAAGGCCAGGGAAGTCCTGGACCTTGTTCCCGACCATATTCAAGTGGCCTGTAGTGGCAATATCATCAAGAATGTAAAAGGAGTCGTTGTTCCCAACACCCAAGGGATGAAGGGAATAGAGGCTGCTGTAGCAATCGGGATGCTTGGAGGTTCCTCAAAACTGGGGCTGGAAGTTCTTTCCTCTGTATGCCCTGAGCATATCGGCTTGGCCAAGGACTATCTTGGGACCCATGCAATTGAGGTGTCGCTCCTGAATTCCAGGGAAAAACTTCATTTTGTCATTACGATGTCAAACGGTGACCATATCGCAGTGGTCGAGATTGTGCGACAACACACGAATATCGTGCGAATCGAGCATGATGGAAACGTTGTATTCTCCAAAAAATCAGAAGAAGACATAACCCAAGAGATTGTGGATAAGCGAACCTTTCTCACGATCAAGGGAATTTTATCGTTTTCCCAACAGGTTGCCTTGTCTCAATTGCTTCCCATCATTGAACCTCAAATAGTTTGCAACAGTGCAATCTGTGAAGAAGGGTTGTTGCACAAGTGGGGTGCGTCTGTTGGCAGCAATATACTCAGGACTCTTGAACCAACGGTCCAAACCCGGGCAAAGGCAGTCTCTGCCGCAGGTTCTGATGCGAGGATGAGCGGGTGTGAAATGCCAGTGGTAATCAACAGTGGAAGTGGTAACCAAGGTATAGCAGTTTCAATTCCTGTCATCGAATTTGCCAAGGCTCATTCCATCGAAACTGAACGGCTGGTCCGTGCCCTGGCACTCAGTAATTTGGTTGCAATCCGGCAAAAAGTAAAAATAGGGAGACTGTCGGCTTACTGTGGGGCAGTCAGTGCCGCCATTGGTGCAGGTGCAGCCATTACCTGGCTTTCGGGAGGTTCTGCAGCGCAGATTGATGAGACAATCTCCAATACCCTGGCCATTATTTCCGGAATGGTTTGTGATGGGGCAAAACCTTCTTGTGCTGCAAAGATCTCTGTAGCGGTGGATGCTGCCTTTCTTGGCCATTCCCTGGCAATGGCTCAGGATAATTTCATTGCGGGAGAGGGGTTGGTCTCTTCCAATATCGAGGATACCATCGATGGTATAGGAAGGCTTGCAAGTGAGGGAATGGAACAGACTGATTCGGTGATTCTTTCCCTGATGGTCAAAAATAGATAGACTACCAGACTTTTGTTCCAGAACAAATCAAATAAAAAACTTGACAATACCAATGCTGTCGAGCTTATACTGATATTACTAATATGATTAGTAGGCATATGAATAATAATTTCAATGAGAGTGTATGAAGAATGGATAAACGAGAACTTTTGCTTGCGACATTACAGGGAGAAAAAACAGAGCGAATTCCTTGTGGATTTTGGTACCATTTCGATGATTCCTGCAAGTACGGTCAAGCCGCGATACAGGCCCATGTTGATTTTTATGAAAAGATAGATGCAGATATTCTGAAAGTAATGAACGAATACAGTTATAGGATAGACCGTGAGATCAAAAATCCCCGGGATTGGAGAGCTGTTCGTCCTTCCTCTTTTTCCGATAGTCCCTATACAGGGTACTTAGATGAGTTCAAGGCCTTGAAGAAAGCTCTGCCCAGCGAGGTTCCATTGTTTGCTACGGTCCATGGGGTTTTGGTTTCTGCCTACCATGCAACGGAAAAGCCTGGGAATTTCTCAAATCCCGACAATATGGTGTCACGACATCTGAAGCAGGATCCAGAATCCGTAGCTGTCGGGTTGCAAGCGATTGCCCAGACGTTGATCGCTCTTTGTGAGCACCTTGTCGAGGCTGGGGCCGATGGCATCTACTATGCGGCCTTGGGAGGGGAAGCGTATAGATTCGAACGGAGTTTGTTTGAATCGTATGTAAAACCTTTCGATAAGCAGGTCATTGAAGCCATCAATGGTATGGGAGCCAAGAGTATCCTGCATATTTGCAAGGACCAGATAGTCTTGCCAATGTATCAGGGAATTCCTGCGGATATCATTAACTGGGATATTCATGATTGTCCCTATTCCTTATCTGATGGCAGGGCTCTCTTCCCAGGGAAAACCCTACTTGGTGGTTTTGACGATAGGTCAGGGGAATTGGTTGATGGGTCTCTTGCAAGTATTGAACAAGCGGTTGAGGACATGGTAGCCGTGGCTGGGCGAGAACGTTTTATTATCGGATCAGATTGTACTTTGCCCACTGATGTTGAACCTTGGCGATTGAATGCCGCCAAGAAACAGGCATCTTTATACTAGGTTTCTTACTGCAAAAGCTATTGTCTGCGTTTGCAGGAGAGGTGATAATCAGGGATGTTATAGAGGAAATCCCTGAAAAAAATCTAAGAGGAGAGCCGAGTCCTCTACTCGGGACACACTATGAAAAGAGCGTTGGTCATTGCAATCATGGTCAGTTTGTTGGTTGTGCCACTGTTTGCACAAGGATCCAAGGAAGGGCCGAGTCCATCTGATACTTCCAAACAGGTTTATCCTGATGGCACCCTGTTGATCTGGTCTACAGGTCAGCCACAGTTCCGAAAAATGTATTATCAGGATTGGATTGAGCGTAATCGCGATATCGCCCCTGGTGTCAATATTGCGGTAGAGACCATTTCGACCATGTCGGAGGGACAGCAAAAATTGGCAATGTATGCATTGTCCGGTGATACCGGTTCCATGCCAGAGGTCATCATGCTGGATGCCGTTGGTATCGTCAATCTTGTTTCTGCCGGATTGCTTCAGGACATGACATCCTTTTATACTCCCCTTGCCAATGAGTTCGTTGATGGAGCTGTTTCTGATGCTACCATTGGCGGTAAGGTTTATGGTCTGCCAGATGCTGTTCGTCCACAATTGCTATTCTATAATGCAGAGATTTTCAAGAAATATAATGTTGATCCTTCCATGATGTCCACGTTTGAAGGTTATTATGAAGCTGGAAAACTCTTGAAAGAGAGAAGTAATGGAGAGGTCTATCTTTCCTATATCGATCCTGGTACGTATACCTGGAGATATTGGGGCAGACGTGGTTTGATGCCCCAGGCAAATGCCCGGATTTGGGATGAAAAGGGAAATATCGTAATTGGACAGGATCCCGGAGCGAAACGTGCCCTGGAGTATTTGGCCAAGCTCAATGAAGCAGGTCTCTTGTACAAGACTCGTATGATGCAACAACCCTTGTATGAGGCTACCGACGACGGAAAGATTGCTACATACTATATCGGTGCTTTCTGGGATGAATTCCTGCGGAAAAACATCACGACCACTGCCGGGGACTGGAAAGTAATGAATGTTCCTGTGTTCAAGGAAATTGGTACGGGAGGAGCACCTGTTTCCACTTCTTTCTGTTTGGTTGACACTGGATCCAATGAGTATACAAAATTGTTCCAGATGTTGTGGTATGATTTCCAGACCAATACTGAAGAGAGAAATTCCTGGGTAGCGGAGATGGAAAAATTAAAGGGACCGTATAGCAACCCTGTTGCCAAGAATGTTCTTGCCGATTCGTTCTGGCAGGCTCCTTCTGAGTTCTATGGTGGGCAATCCTTCAGGAAAGCGGAAGGGGATGGCTTGGCCAATTCATCCAAGAATATGACGGTTACCGCCTCCGATGCTGAAGCCGATACCATCATCAGTGCTGAGCTTGAGAAATATATTGCCGGCGAGCAGACCATGGACCAGGCTATAGCCAACATGGATAAAGAATTGAAGATAAGAATCAAGAAGGTTCTCATTCCCTAGATTTTGATTTTTGAATGTCGACCGGAGTGGCCCACTTCGTACTGAAGTAGGGCCACTCTCCTTGGAAAACGTAAAGTGGGGAGGGATAATGTTTAAAATCCTAAAAAAGTACCGAATGCCATACCTGTTTATCAGTCCTTTTTTCATTCTGTTTTTTTTGTTTCAGTTGATTCCCATCGTATGGACTGGTTATATAAGCTTTACGGAATGGAATGGGTTGAAAACACCCAAATGGGTTGGTCTGGATAATTATAAGCTCATGATGCAGGATTATATGTTCAGCGATGCATTCCAAAATACAGTGGTCTACTGGCTTGCCGGCATCATCGGTATTCTTCTGTTTGCCCTTTTGATTGCACTCAGTCTCAACAGCGATCGGTTGAAATTTGGACGATTTTTCAAGACAGTGTCCTTTCTTCCCTATGTATGTGCTTCCGTAGCCATGGGATTGATTTTTGGCATGCTGTTTGATGAGAATGCAGGGTTGATCAACGAAATACTGATTCATCTAGGTGGTGGCAGGATTCCTTGGCTGACCAGTAGTGCCTATGCAAAGATTCCAGTAATTCTCTTGTTCAACTGGCGAATTACTCCCTGGTTCACAATCATTATCCTTTCAGGCTTGCTCAATATCTCCAAGGAGTACTATGAGGCTGCCACGGTTGACGGAGCCAGTATCATTCAACAGTTTTTCTATATTACGCTTCCCCTTTTAAGGAATATCCTGTTTTTCTGTACATTGACGATTACCGTCGATACCTGGAAGATGTTCAACGAATCCTATATTCTCCCGGGCCCCGGTTCCTCAAATACCTCCCTGTTTCAGTTGGTGTACCAATATGCCTTCAAGACGTTTAAGCTTGGCTATGCTTCTGCGTTGAGTATGGTTTTGATTTTTGTCCTTCTGGCAATTTCAGTAGTGCAATTTGCTGTTCGACGACGACAAGGTGAAATCTAGAAGGAGCCTAGCAATGAGAAAATCCCAACAAACCTTCAATACTGTCTTGGTTAATGGTTTTATGGCACTGGTGGTCATTGTCTGCCTATTCCCGGTGCTTTGGATGTGTATAATTTCCATCAAGACTGTCGGTGAAAAAGTCTCCGGCTTTCATGCCTTGGTGATTGGCAACCCGACTTTTGAAAATTTTCGACGCTTGTTTGATCTTATTCCTATTTGGAACAATTTGTTCAATAGTATGTTTACCACGGTAATCGGCACCATCACCACCTTGTTCTTTTGTGCTTTGGCAGGGTTTGCCTTTGCCAAGTATAAATTCCCGGGCAGAAATTTTCTTTTCTACTTTGTCATCGCAACGATGATGATAAGTGCCGAAGCCGGTGCCATTCCCTTGTTTGTGATCATGCGGAAATTGCATCTTATCAACAGCCTGTGGTCGTTGATCATTCCAAGAATCGCCACTGCCGTAGGAATTTTCTATTTGAGGCAATATATCCTGGAAGTTCCCGATGAACTGATCGAGGCCTCCAGAATTGATGGTTGCAAGGATTTTGGCATTTTCATACGAATTGTGGTTCCCATCATCAAGCCTGCACTGGCTTCCTGGGCTTCGATTACCATGATTGCAAGGTGGAATGATTTCTTCTGGCCCTTGTTGTTCTTGAACAAGAATACGAAGTATACCCTTATGGTTTCAGTATCCATGCTGCCCGTCAGTGATGGACTGGCCACTCCCTGGCAAGTCATCCTGGCAGGTACTACCTTGGTCATTGTTCCCAGCATCTTGTTGTATCTTGCCATGCAGGGATTCCAGAAGTCAGGAAGTATGGCAGGCGCGGTTAAGGGATGATGCAAGGGCGTTGAGACTTTGGATGTCGTTGATAGACAAGATTTCACCCAGGGGACTGTTTTCGGTTCCTGTGGACGAGAGAGAATCTGGTACGTGCCGGGTTCTCTTTTTGATGCATCGGGAATCAGTTGAAATGTCAGAAAAGCGAAAATACGCAGTTGAATCCTATCTAGGCACACCTATCTTCTTGCAAAGGACCATCCCTTGATCCCTAGGCCAACAAATATAGGTACAGCGGCAATACGGCCAGGAAGACCAGGTTGCTCAAGGCCACTGCCCTGGTTGCAAAGACCCCGTCGCCTTTGCATTCTATCGTGAGAAGTGCACTCTGGGTCATTACACAGGCAGCTACCTGGATGATCAGTACATCGGAAGTTACTTTTGAGATGACACCTCCAAGCTGCCGGGTCAATCCTATGGAGAAATACATAAGAAGAGGTGCCAATAGAAAGCGAATGAAAAAGACTGCCAAGGTGTCTTTGTCAGGCATCATATCTTTCCAGTTCATGGTAGCAAGGTACATGCCGGTATAGAGCATGGAAAGAGGGGTTACCATGCTGCCGATGTAGGCAAGGGTATTGATGACAGGAGTGGGTAGCTTGATGTTCAGCAGGGAAAGGGCAAGTCCGATTATCAGGCCAAGGATAGGGGGGTTGAGCAGGAATTTCTTGCTGCGCTTCCAAAGGCTCAATTTCTCCATCGCAATTCCTGAGAGTATTGTTCCGTCTTTCATCAGACCTGAGATCCCGAGGGTCCAGCAGACGAGTGTCGAGGACAAAAAGGTGAGCATGACTCCTGGCAAGCATTCCTCCCCGAAAAGAATCATGCTGATGGGCAATCCAATGAACAAGGTATTGCTTATAGCTCCCATCATGGCAAAGGTTCCCCTCCTGCCTTGTCGCACTTTCAACAGGACGGCAATAAGGTACGAGAGGTAGTATAGACAGATTTGCATGATAAGAGGCATTGGCAAGAGGGGAAGCAACTCCAATAGTTGCTCATGGGAGAACATCGAAGTCAGACTATTGATCAACATGGCAGGGACTGCGACCAAGACGATGAACTTGCTGAGAAAGGCCATGGTTTCCTGGGTGACCCAATTCTTCTTGTAGATAATAAATCCACAAAGGAACAGGAGCATTATTGTCATGATTGCTTCGAAGGCCTTGGCCATAGTAGTACTCCTTATCATGCAAAAAGGCTTGAAAAGGGAGAAGCCTCTTGTAGAACTGGTATCAGGATACTAGCAAGAATCCAAAGATTTTGGAACCTGGCCAGGAGCGCGAATTGTCAATCCTTATGTATACGGTCATGGCAAAAGACTTCTGAAAGTTGCTATACTTGTATCATCGCGATAAGAAAGGTATCCATGATGAAGACAATCAGGTTTGTGCAAAAAGCAGATGCTGCAAGGATTTTGGGTATATATGAACCCTATGTCAAGGAAACGGCGATTACCTTTGAATATGAAAGTCCTTCCTTGGCAGAGATGCAAAATCGCATCAAAAAAATATCAGCTGACTATCCCTATATCGTCTGTTTATTGGACGAGAAGATCATCGGCTACGCCTATGCGCACAGACAGATGGAAAGATCCGCCTACCAATGGAATGCGGAGCTCTCGGTCTATGTCGATGAAGACTATGTGCATTGTGGGGTGGGCAAGGCACTGTACGGCGCCCTTATCGAGATATTGAAATTGCAAAATATCCAAAATGTATACGCAGGTATCACGTCACCCAATGAAAATAGCGAAAGACTGCATGAGTATTTTGGGTTCAAGAAATTGGGCGAATACCATAACACGGGGTATAAATGCGGAGCTTGGCATACGGTAGCCTGGTTTGAAAAGACCCTTGGTGACTACACTCTCGATCCTGGACCTTTTGTATCGATCAAGGAGTTTGACAAGAGAATGCTTGGGAAAATTCTCGATCGTCACTGTACTATGGTCCATTTTGCTTGAATGCGGTGGAAAGAGATTCTGTAATTGCGTAAGGGTTTCTCCAAGAATATGTATTCAAACTTGAAAGATTTGCTTGCTTTTGCCAAGAGTCATTGTTGTTTTTCTTTGCGGAGTTCTCGGGGAGAAACGCCGAAATGGTGCTTGAATGCGGTGGAAAGAGCTGCTGGGGTGGAGAAACCGATCATCTCTGCAACCTCTGAGAATACCAAGTCCGTGTTCTCTATCAGAACCTTTGCTTGGTCCATCTTTATTGTCCTTACTCTTGCAGCAGGAGAGGTTTGATAGAGTTTCAGGCAAAGTCGGGTGAGGTGGGCTCGGCTGAGGTGCATTTCCTTGCATAGCTCGTCGATACCCCAGTTTCTCGATAAATTTGTCGAGACCTTTTGCCAAAGAAGCGAGAATTGTTTGCGATATCGAACAAAGTGATGTTCTTCTGACCATTCCAGTCCCCGTTTAAGTGTAATGAGAAAGAGCTGGCAATAAAGTTCCTGGGCTTTCGGGCTGTCCTGATCGAAATAATGATCTTCCAGGATAGCGGAAAGAAAGAAATCCTTTATGGTGTTTTGTTGAGATAATTCATAGACTTTCCAGTCATCAATGGCAGGAATGAACCAAGGGGAACTCTGATCGAAATTCATCCAGATGCTTTCCCATATATCAGGGCCATGGGTTTTTTCAAAATGTGCTTGTCCCGTAGCGCAAGAGAGAAAAGCCTTGCCTGGTTCGAGAAGAAAGGTTGTACCATCCTCCATGATGAATTCCCCGCACCCTGAAAGGCAGAGAACCAGAACATGGAATCCCCTGTTTGCTATTCGCTGGATCCAGAATTGCGAGTCAAGGAGGCAATAGGCTCCTTCAATGATTTTGGCAGAAGCATAGGGGGCTTTTGCCAGTAGGGGGGCTGTCAGGTATCGTTCCTTGCACCCCGGGGAGGCATGTACAATTTCTTTCTGGGCTTTCATGCTCTGTATATTAGCATTCACCAAAACCGGGATACAAGAATAAAATGAGTCAAAATGAAAAGTTTTCGATTCAATCAAGTATTGTGATGCCAATTCTTTATAAGTATGATAAAGAACAATAAGCTGTACTATAAATTGTTCTAAGTTCTTTATTTATAGTATGTTGTATTTTTTTGTATTAAAATAAGTTTTTTAGGATTATACGAATTCATTTACTGTTTCGCTGTGTTTCTGATAACACATTTGATAGATTTTGTTTTTATAAGGAAAGAGGGAAGTTATGTATCTTACTTTCCTCAATATGCAAGGAGCATGAAGTATGGACAATTTTCCGTATGACCATTGGCAGAAATACCAGACCCGTTCGGGAATGCCTGCTGATTTGGTGATTTCAGCGGTGCAAAAAGAGATCAGGAGAAATCATCCTGAGAATGCAGCCACTCTGGCTTATGAAATGTTGATTACCAGTGAAGAACTGGAGGAATATCTCTGGTTCAGGTTGAAGACCATCAGTGTAGAGGATGTTGGCTTTGGCAATCCCATGGCACCTGTGATTATCAATAGTCTGGACCAGATGCGCAAGACCATCAAGCAAAGTGGTGATCGCGGGCTTATGGCTATACATGCTGTACGGTATCTTTGTCAATCGGTCAAGGATCGTAGCAGCGATGAGATGTATTGCTGGATACAAAAAGAGTATGCAAAGGGTGCTCTTTGTCCTAGTATTCCAGATTATGCAGTGGATAAACATACGCTCAAAGGTCAGGAATCAGGGCGGAATGAAAAAGATTTCTATATGGAAGGTTCCAAGGTTGAACCTGAGTGGGAAGGGCGTGATCGTACCTATCGTGAACGATTGCTCGCAATGCTTAAGGAATCAGAGATCCAATAATCAAAATACGGTGCCGTCCTGTTGGGATTGGGCACCGTTTTGTTATAGGTGAGGAGTAAAAATGAAAAGAAAAGTGTTACTGATTTGTATGCTGGGAATCGGGCTGCTTTCTTCCGTGTTTGCCGGGGGGGCACAGGAAACGAAAGCCCAGAATGCCGAAAAAGTGGTCACCACGGCAACCCGTTCAACGTATGCCAATGAAAAATGGTATAATGACATGAATGCTGCCTTTACCGCGGAAACGGGTATCAAGGTCCAGGTAGAGGCTACACCTGGAACAGGAGACGATCATGTCACCAAAGTCAATATTGACTTGCTTGCCGGCGGTACCGTTGACGTCATTGAAACCCTCGGCCCCCGTGATTATGGTGCCCGACTTGATGCAGGGTTCTTCATGCCTTTGGGTAAAGCCCTTTCTGATAGAGGAATTGATGTAAAGTCCATCTGGGGCAAGTATATTGAATACCAGAAGGATGGTTCTTTCTACGCACTTCCCTACAAGCAGGAAATTTTTTGCATATTCTATAACAAGAAGGTTTTCGACCAAGCAGGGGTCGCCTATCCTAAAGCTCCCTGGACCTGGGATGATTATGTACGTATCGCCCAGGAGATTACCACAGCTTCCGATGGCAAAGCCTATGGTTCCTTCATGAATCTGGATACTCCTTGGTTGTATATGGTTGCCTCCCAGAAAGGAATTCCTTTTTATAAGGAGGACGGTAGTTGCAACTTCGACAATCCGGAGTTTGCCAAGTCTCTCAAATGGTATAAAATGCTGGGAAATGATCTCAAGGTACAGATGGGAGTCAAGGAATTGAAGGCCTCTGGGGCCGAGTGGAATTATTACGCAACCGTAGACAATCTTGGCATGTTCTTGCAAGGCAACTGGTATACCCGGCTATTGAACAGTCAAGAGGATTATCCCAAGGATTGGAAGTATGGAATCGTGGCAGTTCCTACAAGTGGTACGGCCGAGAGCATGAATAATTTCAATTCAATGGGGTACATCTCCATCAACAAGAATGCAATCCATCTTGACACCGCGCTTACGTATGCCGTTTGGCGTGCAGAGAACCAATGGAAGTTCGAAAGTGGCATTCCTGCCTTGGTCAACCTCAGCGCCGAAGAGCAAGATCAAATCTTCAAGGCCACCGCCGATGCTTCCAACCAGAGCATAACCACTGATGATTTGTATGTTGCCTTGATTGACAATGGCTTGAATGTCATTCCTTCGGATATCTGTGGTTCCGTCGGTGCGGAGTATAATAATATACTCAAGCAAGAAGCTGAATTGTATCTTATGGATCAACAGAGTCTTGAAGTCACTATCAAGAATATCTGCAGTCGGGTCAACGAAGCAATCAAGAATACGTAATAATCGTTTTCGCCTGTTCCATCGAGTGCCCGATTCGGGGCACTCGATGATGTTTCAACGAGAGGGAGCAATGCAAAGAAACCTTCGATACAAGCAAGAGACCTGGACGGCAGTGCGATTCATCTCTCCTTTCTTCCTATTCTTTATTATCTTCAAGTTTTATCCCCTGGTGTACGGGATAGTTGTCAGTTTCCTGGACAGGAATTCAATACGCAAGCTTAATTCCACTGTTTTTATGGGGATTACCAACTATGTGAGAGTACTCAGCTCCGCTACGGTTCGCCTTTCTTTCTTGCATACGCTTCAATATTCGGTGATTTATGTGTCCCTTACCATGATTCTCGCACTTCTTATGGCAGTTTTCCTCAACAAGAAATTTGTTGGCCGAACTGCGGTCCGTACCATGTTCTACATACCTTACGTTACGAATCTCATCGCGGTGGGTATTGTCTGGAAGTACCTGCTCAATCCGTTTGAAGGGCCAATAAACACCTTTTTGGGAAATCTCGGATTACGTGGGGATCGTATGCCCCAATGGCTTTCAGGTACTTCGATGGCATTGCCTACCACTGCCTTCATCAGTACCTGGGTTACTCTGGCTTTCAGTGTGATAACCTTGTTGGCTGCCTTGCAGGAAATTCCCGCTACTTTCTTTGAGGTTGCTGAAATAGAGGGAGTATCAAGAGCCCAAAGACTTCGTTACCTCATCCTTCCCGCGCTTAAGCCTACCTTGGGGTTCTTGCTGATGATGAATGTGATCAATTCCTTCAAGAATTATACCGTGGTGGTCGCCCTGACCAATGGGGGACCTGGCAATGCGACACGGGTAGCCTCTTTCCAGATTTACGAGGATGCCTTCCAGTATTATAAGTTCAGTTATTCTTCTGCGTATGCGGTGTTGCTTACCCTTTTTATCCTGTTGGTTACCTTGGTTTTGATGAAACTGAGGAAATGCTGGGAGGAGGATTGAATATGCCTGCCATAAAAAAGAAACAAAGATTCTTTACCCTTTGTATGTGGATCCTTGCCCTGTTGATGATCTATCCGTTCATTATGATGGTCGTTCTTTCCTTTAGGCCCCAGGGATTGGTCTATAAAGGCCTTCTCTATCCGATCAAGCCGATTGCATCCAATTTCCTGACAGTCCTTACCAATGAGTATTTTGGCTCCTGGTATCTGAATACGATAGTGACGGTAGTGCTTACGATTGTCCTGCGTCTGATAGTAACGCTTCCTGCAAGCTATGCTCTATCACGATTACGATTTCCGGGGCAACGTGTATTGATTCTTTTTTTCCTGGCTACCTATATGGTTCCTGCAGAAACCACCATGGTTCCACGCTATCTTTATTTCAAGAATATCGGACTGCTCGATAGTTTATGGTCAATTGTTCTGCCGGAGATGACAGAAATTCTATATCTAGTGCTTCTGATGGAGTTCTTCAGGGCTATTCCCAAGGATTTTTCCGAAGCCGGTTATATTGATGGGGCTTCCCATCGTCAGATTCTCACCAAGATTTTCATTCCTCTTGCTGGTCCGTCTCTGGCAACTGTCATCCTGTTTAGTTTCATCAATATTTGGAATAACTTCCTCGATCCGTATTTGTTCATCACGACGACCAGTCGGCAGCTCATTACTCCTGCGTTGAAGTATTTCCAGGAACGGGGAGGAGCAAATATTCCTGTTCAGATGGCCGGGGCAAACCTGGCAATCATCCCGGTAATCATACTGTTTACCTTTACGCAAAAGTATTTCGTGGCCGGAGTCTCGTCTTCCGGCATAAAAGGTTAGAGAGGAGAGCATAAATGAGTGAGTTCATGTCATATGATCCTTGGTCAAACATCAAGACCAGAAATGGAATCGCGGGAGATGAAATCATCTCCATGCTGCAGAAATCAATCAGGAGGGGTATGGAGCATAATGCGCTCTGTGCTGCCTATGAGATGTATATTACCAGTCCCCAATTCGAAGACAAGATGTGGAGACGGTTATTGGCAATCAGTGTAGAAGACATCGGGTTTGGCGACATTGGGGCTCCTGGGCTCATATATACTTTGTCAAACATCAGAAAGGAGTTTCTGTATACCGACGGGGACCGCCCGATGTTCTTCGTCCATGCAATCAGATATTTGTGCAAGCTTCCCAAGGAACGTAGCAGCGACAACGTAAAGAACATGCTTATCAAGGAGTTTGCCCATGGGAGAGGGGCGGAAGTGCCTGATTATGCCTATGATATGCATACGGTAAAGGGAAGGGAGATGGGACGGGATGAGGTTCAATTCCTTACCGAGGCGAGCAAGGTGATTCCCCAATTGGAAGGAGAGGATATAAAGCAAATCTTTCAGGAGTACCTTGCTTATTGCGAAAAAGAAAAGCAGGATGTTTCCCGGCCTGAAGTTCAACCCTTTGAGTACAATAGCTGGCAATTCTAGCAAATAGGCAATACAGTGCCATCCATCCCTTCTGTTTCGATTTCAAGCAGACTAAGGATGGTCGGGGCTTCATCTACCATGCGGGCTTGGTCCAGGACCAGGCTTTTTTTATTGCAAACAATAAACGGAGGTTCGGGTCCCGTATCAGAAAGATAGCCATGGTTCGCCATGGAGAAATCTTGGGGAGAGGGGTCGTCAAAGAGGATTGAATCCTTCTTGCCGAAGGCATAGCCATTGCCAGCTTCCAGGACAAAGGAAAATGGTCCATCGAGGTGAAAGACTTGAAAGTCCTTGCGATCCATGACGCTGGCAATGGCCATAGGATAGTCTTTTTGAATTTCAACAAGGGCTTCCTTGGCCTGTTGTTGATCGATGTTACGGATATGGATTTGGGAAGAGCAACCACAGGAGTAGCCAAAGATTTGCCAGTCTTGCGCATCATGGTAGTAGCCTCTTTCCTTTAGTAGTGCGTTGAGGTTGCATAGGGTATGGATATCTTTTTGTCCATGATCGCCCAGGAGAACAAAGGTTGTCTGCTCCAGAATTCCTGCTTCCTTGGTGGCTTCAAGGATTTTTCCCAGACATTCGTCAATAAAGACATACGCATGGGAAAGCCCTGTTGGAGAAGTGCCAAGTTGATGTTTCTGGTGATCCAGATAAGAGAGATGAGTGCATAGCAGGTCAGGTTTTGCCAGCTTGATGATGTCAGCGGTACAAGATGTGGCAAATAGGTCGAAACCAGGGGTGGTCATCCAGGTCAGCAAGTGCTTGTGTTTCTCGAAAATTGGTTTGGATAGAGGGGAGTCGACAGAATCAAAGATTGGCGTCGGGTCCTCCCCTGGATTCTTGGCCCAGATTTCCGCAATGAGGTAGTCGCTCGGAGCGCCGCCCATGACAGGCCAGCAAACGCAGCCACTTGTCAAACCCTTTTGCCGGATAATGTCGATCAAGGTTGGTCTTTTGATATCCTCATGATACCAATTCCACTTTCCTGTCCTATAGTCGGTGTTATGGAAGATACCTGTCTTGTCAGGATAACAGCCTGTCATGATAGTTGCATGACAGGGATAGGTAAAGCTGGGATAGGGACTGTGTACCTTCAAGGCTCCCGAAAACCCTTCAAGCAATTCTTTGCAGTGGGGTTGCGCAAAGAGTTCTTTCAAGTCTTCTGTGGATAAGGCATCTATGCTGATGACAAAAACATGGTTGTGCATATGCCCTAGTATAATGGATTTGCAGTTTGATACATACACCCATATCGGATATACAATCAAAAGGAATGGCTTTTATGGTAGGCAAATCCAATTGAGTTTGTCATGGGAATTGTTGATTGGAAATTGTACTGCCGGGAGATCTGAGCCGTAAATAACAGGAAGTTGCGACGGTTGGATACCTGTAATACTTTTATATTTAATGCTTGGAAACAATATTTGTACATATTGAGGGATGAAAAAAATCATAGGGGTTCATCAATGGTTTCATGATTTTGAAACTGAAAATAGTAAATCATTTAGGAATGTGAGTGACAAGAAAGATAATCTGAAAACGTCAGAGCCCCTAATTTTCTCTTTTTCTGAAGCATGGAAGCCCATATTGAATTTCCTTCAGTTTCAGAAATAAATTGCTGGTGAAAAGCTTCAACCATAATCATTCCTGTTGTCGTATGTTTTAACGTAAGTTCTTGGGTGTAGGCAAGGACATCAGATAAATTATTGCTTGCAACGATTCCTCCATTGGTTTTTGCCAAGGCAATTGCTGCTGCTTCTCCTTTGCCGATTATGGTGTGATTGTTTCCTGGTTGGGTTGTGAGTTTATCATATAATTCATATTCATCAGTTCCTACCATGATAGCTTTCTTGATGAATTGTTTGTTGTTTATCATTATATCGATTCTATTCCTCAATGCCCTGATCCTGGGGTTATTGAAAGATAATTCTGTATAAACTGGAGTAGGTAGTACGAGTCTTCCCGGGTACAATTTGTGCAATAGGCCCTCTTCTTCCACCCATAAAAAAGCAGATAGACAATCGGTATCGAAAAAAAGAGGATCAGTCAATGTTTTTCTCTCCCGTTTCCAAATCGTCTCCATATACAATGTCATCCCTGAAAGCTTCTAAAAGCAATTCTTCATATTTTCCGGAGGAGACCACATTCGAATTAAAGAGATCATCTGCCAGTTTTATATAATGTCCCAAGGTTGTTTTGTTCTTGTCCGTGGGAGTTGGTTTATAAAGGGAAACATCATAACCCAACTTTGCGGCAGATAAAATGACATTTCTCTTCATTGTTTCCGCTTCGGTTGCTTTGAGTTGTTTTTCTTCTAGCAAACGTATCAGCATGGCTTGCCTGCTGACACCAAAGTGCTGTTCCAATTCAACTACGTCGGCAACGGTAAGTTTTCGGTTTTCTTCCCCTCTTATTTTCATGATTTTATCGTAGAGTCCTGTTTGTGGCATAAGCAGATATGAAGCAAATATATCTGCTGAGCGTTCAATTTCATTGCCTTTGCCGATAGTGATTTGGCAAATTACCGATGAAGAACCTTCGTCATAATAATAATGGTATAACTCATGTGCAAGAGAAAATCTTTGACGCCCCAATGACATGCTGGAATTTACTGCAATAACGGAAGACTCATCCTCATGGAGAAAAACTCCGCTAATATTATTTCCCAATGGATAAAATACGATGGTTAGTTTTTTAATGCTTTGTACCAATGCAAAAATATCGATGGGAGAAGAACTATCCTCTTCCAGTCTTTTTCGTACGGCAGAGGCTTTGTTGCTAATGGACATTCTATCAATCATGCCTTGACACCTTTTGACAATTTTTCCATCTGTACTTGATTCAGCGCAATTTTGTTTATGATTGCCAATGCCTCTAGATCTTCTTTATCCAAGGCTGTAGTCCGGAAAGCAAATTCAATTGGCTTAATGCAATCATTGTTTGAAATAAGTGCAGAGATAGAACAGCAAAACAAGGCAGATAATGCATCAAGCATGTCTGAGCTGATCACCCGTTCCCCTGATTCGAATTTCGATACGAGGCTTTGATCTACATTGAGATACTCGGCAATATGTTTTTGTGTCAAACCAATTCTTTCGCGTGAGACTTTTAGTCTTTCTCCGATAATTTTCATATCGACAGCCATGGTATGTTACTCCTTCTATGTCAACTCCATCCATAGTATATCGTATTTTTGTCATAATTACAAATATAATAATATAAATAATTATGACAAACTCATGTTATATAAATCTATGTATAGCAGGCAAAGTAGGCCTGTGTTGACTACTTTTCCTTGATGCCAGCAGTTTATTTGCAAGTTGAATAATGAAATATTGGATTGAATCCGAAGTGTTTTATGTACCTGTGAAAACGACTTGCAGAATTAAGGTGATGTATTTGCTATTTTGCTGATTGTGGGATGATATAAAATCATATTTTAGATTGTCCCATTATTAAGGAGATTTTCAATGCCATATATCAATCGACATATCACCAAGGCCCTTGATCTCCTCTCTTCTTCTTTCCCGTAGAGATAAAGAAGACAGCTATGCCAAACAAGCAGGATGCATCAAATTTCTACATCATGGAAAGAATCAAGGGAAAGAAGATTGGTCCAAAGATCGTAATCTGTGGTTCTGATGCAGTAGGAATCCTGGGTAAGAATACTTTTTCTTTGCCGGTGAGTTATCTTTAGGAGTTATTTGTTTATGGTAGGAGGATCTTCCTTTGTCATTGTTTATAGCTGCCTTTCAAGGTTCCTCAGGCAAACAAATTCTTGAATACGACGGTCTGGACCTCGGCATCGCCTACACCCAGATAGAGCTTTGAGTTTCCATCCTTCTGTACACAACCACCAGGAAAGATGACATCCTGCAAGTCAGGACGTTTGGAAGGGCCTGGCAATAGATCCCTGCGTTCCAGGATGATCGAAGGTTCCTTCATTAATTTGCCCGTTGCCGGGTCAAGGGTGAACGTCATTGGATAATAATGACGTTCCATATCGGAAGAAAAACAGGCAATGTGTCCCAGTATTCCCAGCAAACCATTGGGCAGCACTTGCACCTGATTCACTCCTCCCCATTCGTCCTCGGCAAACAATCCCAGTAGGGGAGCCTGCTCAATTGCTTCGATCGAGAGTTCTTTGAGGGAATCCAGCACCATGAAACCAATCTGTCCCCTGCCGGCTCCCTGGGTTTTCTGTGGGCGAGAGAAAAGGGCGATCTTTCCGTTGGGCAAGGAACAGAACCGCAGATCCTTCATGCCCCTCGGTCCTGTGAAGAATGGTGTATTGATTGTAAGCTCGTCATAGTTCATAAATACCGTTTTCCAGCCTTGAACTTCTTTCTTGGAAGAAAAATCAACCTGGACACCACCAAGCAACAACGAGGTTCCCAAAGGTATCCAACAGGGATCCTGAAGAGGTAAGGAGGGTGAGCCAGGAATTCTTTTCCAGCAATCGCACGCCTTGTCCGGTTCAAATAACAGGATTCTGGAAACTTCGCTATTCCTGCATTCAACACGTGCAGGAAGCACAAATTCTCCGTCAAGAAGCAAAGGGTAGGCAGGATTATACACATCCTTACCTTCCTGTCCCTCAAAGGACAACCGCTTGTTATCAAAGAATTGTATACCCTTTGCCCGATAGGCTTTCAGCAATGCCTCTACTGTATAGTTCATGGATTTCTACTCCAGTATGGTTTCCAGGGGAATGTCAACACGACATACGCTGTTGTCCGCAGCTCCATAATATATCACGACATCCGGTCCTTCGAGAAATGCAGTACAAGGAAAGACGGTTTCTGCAAAGAATCCCGAGCGTTCATAGGTTTCCTCCGGGGTAAGGATCGGTTGGCTCGTCCGTGATAGAACTATGGAAGGATCATCCTTATCAAGAAGAAGAGCACCCATGGAATATCGTTGCTGTGCATCCACTCCATGATAGAGTACCAGCCAACCTTGGGGAACACGGAGAGGAGGAGCTCCTGCCCCTATTTTCCTGCTTTCCCATTCATTGCCTGTTTCGCATCCGCATAGCGGAGTATGATTGCCCCAATGCAGCAAATCAGGTGAATCGGCAATCCATATATCAGAATCTCCGATGGTTCCCTCAAGGCTCGGTCGGTGCAAAAGGTAATACCTTCCGTTGATTTTCTCGGGAAAGAGTACTGCATCCTTGTTTGGTGGCGGCAAAATCATTCCCATCCGTTCAAAGACTTGGAAATCCTTGGTGGAAGCCAGGGAAACCCCGACTCCATGGCTGCTTACCGAGGAATAGGTAAGGTAGAGGCAATCTTCAAGAGAGGTTACCCTGGGATCTTCCATACCCCATTCCTCAAGGAGGGGATTAGGCATCATACAGGGTTTCTCACCAATCGAAAAATGGACCCCGTCTTCTGAAACGGCAAGTCTGAAGCTGGAGAGACTGGTCAGGGCTATGACTTTTCCGTTCATTTTATTCTTTACTATTCGATTATCGGAAAAATCCAGCTCAGGATTGTTCAGCTTGAAAGACTGGGAGGCAAGCTTTCCTTCTGGCCCTATATACGGGACAGTCAGGTTGTCAGGAAGCGGTGAGTCGAGGATTTCCGCCGTTCGACAAACCAGATAGGTCTTGCCGTTCAGTCGGGTTCCTCCACAATTGAATATTCCCACGACCTGCATGTTTGGTGTGGTAGGGGTTACTTCATCGATAGTTATGACAGGGTTTTCCCTACATCTACGAATGGTCTTGTTATACATGATTGCTCCTTGCCAGGGCACGGAGCATTGTCTGTGCCTTTGGAATTAGAATTGCTAGTTGAATGCTATTTGAATTGCATTGTAATTCCTTGCTTGAAGTACTTCGAAAAAGCAAGGAACAGGATAAGGACAGGGAATGTAAGGATTACGGAAGCCGCATATAACGGACCGGGAAGATTGCCCATGGGTTTAAATTGGGTCGTAATGAGTACATTGAGGGTTTGCATTTGTATAGAGGGTGCCATCAACATATCCCACATCAGTTCTGACCACCTTCCTAAGAAGATCGATAGGAATACGATGACCGAAATAGTCCTGCAGATAGGGAATGCAATAGTGAAAGCGATACGCACTTCACTGGCCCCGTCGATTCTGGCTGATTCAAAGATAGAAGTTGAAAGGGTCTTGAAATAGTTATAGTACATCAATACGCCCCATAGGGAGACCGTATAGGGAATAATCAGGCCCAGGTAGTTGTTGACCAGCGGTCTGAGGAGCATGTACTGGGGTACCAGCAGGATTATGGTCGGGAAGAACATCTGGAACAGAAGCAAATTATAAATGGTCTTTGCCCCGTTGAACCTGATTTTGGTCATGGCATAGGCGATCAACAGTCCAGTTACCAATGAAACCGTAGTCGAGACGGTGCTGACGAAGATAGAATTGAACATTGATCGAATCCACATCATGCGGTTATCAGCTCCCCCGTTGGTCATCAGGTACTTGTAACTGTCCGCTACCAAATGGTGGGGAACCATGCTTGCATCGACTTCTGTCCAGGGTGTGAACGATTGGAGGAGAATATAGTAGTAGGGGAAGAGCGATATAAAGGCCAGGACCAAGGCAATGACCAATGCAATTCTCATACTTTTTCGTTTTTGTCTATTCATCGTATTTCCTCCCTATTCCATGGTTTCCACGTAACGGTTTGTTATGGCTATGACGATACGTAACGTAACAAAGATACAAATCCCGAGCAGGATGGCAATCATGGCCCCATAGCCGGATTTGAAACTGACAAATGAGGTGTTGTACAGCAGTAATTGCCAGGACAAGGTTGATTTTGCCGGGCCTCCACCTGTAAGCAGGTAGGGCTCGGTAAAGATGCTGTACACCAAGCCAGTGGCGAGGATGATGACACTCTGCATGGAAGTGGTGATCATCGGTATCACGATTTTCCAAAACCGCTTGAAGCCACTTGCCCCGTCTATTTCGGCGGCTTCCAGGATTTCTTGCTGGATGGCTTCATAGGAGGCGAAAAGAAATAGGGAGTAGTATCCGGAGACCTTCCATATGATAATTACCACAATGACCCAGAAGGCTACCGCCGGGTCGGTGAACCAACCAATGTTCAAGTTCCAGCTGGTGCGAAGATAGGTGTTGAATGCCGAGCTATAACTGAAGAAATAACGAACAAATACAGAGGTTGCGACTCCTGAGGTAAGAAACGGTACGAAAAAAATAACCGAGAAAATACCTTTGAATCGTGCAGGTAGATTGTGCAATACCGCGGCGATGCCTATCGAGAATATGCAAACAAGCGGTACAATCGCCACAAGATATTTCAATCCATTGAAAAATACCTTGTGCACGTTCGGATCGGAAACCGCTTTTTTAAGATTGTCGAGGCCAATCCAATTCCAGGAAAGTGCCATCAGGTTCCAGTCTGTACCGGCCAACCAGAATGCCCAGACCAAAGGTACGGCAAACAGGATGATCGCATAGAGTAGATACGGGGTGACGAAGGCCCACCCCGTTGTATTTTCTTTGCCATGGAACTTTCTTTTCATTTTGGAACGACCTCTTCAACCATTTGTTGATATCCTTATTGCAGGGAACCTGCGGCCTTCATATCTTCCATTGCCTTCTGTACATATGTTGTGGCATCGGGAGCGGTGAATGGCTTGAGGGTGGCAGTTTTCAGGATATAGGCACAAAGTCCATTTTCACCCAAGGCGGTAAGGATGTCCGACATTGAACCATTTGCCATTGCCGGGATCGAATTGGGAATGAGCTTTGCCTGATCTTGAAGAATCTGCTTGCCGGCGATGTACTCAGACAGGATCGGGTTGGTGGTTGTATCCCCACGCATCGGAAGCATCCCGGTGGTCTTGAACCAATCGAGATCGGTCTGGGCGTTGCGTTGTTGCGAATAGACCCAGGATATGAAAGCTATGGCACCTTTGTGCATTTCTTCCGTTACGTTACCACCTTTGTAAAAGACAATGCCTTTTGCATCAGCAAAGGTGTAGGGGGTATCACCCTTTTTCAGAACGATTGGTGGCCCGTAGATATAGTCACCGTCAAGTCCGTACTTCATACCTGCGGCATCGTATTTTGATACATCCCAGGGAGCAGTGATCTGCACGACATACGGTACATCTGTTTTTTCGAAAGCTGTGGTATCCTCAGCCATCTGGATGGTATCGCCAAACATACCCAAGAATTCGAAGACTTGTTTTGCTGCTTGAGGATCCATTGTCAGTTTATTACCTGTCACCAGACTTTTCCCCTGGGAAAAGGCATCGTACTGCATCTCGAAGTCATACCAACGATTCCACCATAATTCAGGGCGTCCGAGTTCGGAACGAAGGAATACATGGCTGATTCCCAGCTCTTTCATACGGGTATCCTTGAGTTTCTCGAAATTTACCAACAAGGTCTTTATATCGTCCACGGTTGTCGGGACACGGTCGGCGAATCCCAATTCCCTGAGAGCCTTGGAATTCCAATGGTACCCCATGGCATTGGCATAGATGGGAATTACATATTGTTTACCATCGATCTGCCAACCGGGTATGATGCTCTCCATATTTCTCGCAGTTATGATGTCCTTGAAGAACTGGTCGTCCTGCAAGTCATAGATACGACCTGAGGCAACCAGGGTAGAAGCAAATCCCCTGTTGATATTCGTGGAGAGGGCGGGTGCAGTATTGGTTGCCAAAGCATTCTGGATCCCTGCTTCCGAAGATGGGGTTTCCGGCATCATTTGTACTTTGACTTGTACTGTTTTGCCATCAACTTGAATGTTTGCTGCATTGAACTGCTGGACGATGGCATCCCAGAAGTTATATTGACCTTGGTTTGGAGCAGTGGAAAAATTTACTGTCACTGATTTTTGTGAAGCTGAAGAGGTTTCAGAATTTCCGTTGGCATAGGCCATGCTTCCAAGGGTGGCAAGTGCCACTACCCATATAAGCATTTTTTTCATAGATATCTCCTTTTGTTCGATACATAGAATTGCTTTACATATTAGTTATATATCTACTTTACACTTCTGTCAAATATTATATTTGTAACGTTAAATATTACGTTACAAAATACTTGATGGAGTAATTTCCGATAGAAATAGGCATGTTCTTGTATTGCATTATTGAAGGAGTTTACCAGTATCGGCAGGTCTGTTCAGCTGAATAATGAAAAAATAACTTTATATATTTAAATATGATATAAGAATATGAAGGACAGTGGAAGCATTTGTATGAAAAGCTTTTGGAAAATACAGGAAATGAGTTTGTTGTCTGTTTTTCCAAACAATTGATATGTTTCTAGGTAAGGGGCGTAGGCCATGAGAAATTGTGACTGAAATCCATTTTGTAACGTTACAAATCTACGTTACTATGGTATAGTAACCACCAGGAGTGGATTGTCATGGGGAAAAAAGCTACGCTTGAACAGATTGCACAGCAGGTTGGGACTAGCAAGATAACGGTTTCCCGTGCCTTGAAAGGACAGAGCGGTGTAGGGGATGACCTTCGGCAACAAATCTGGCAGGTCGCTTCCTCCCTTGGCTATGAGCATCAGCGACTCAGATCGAATGGACGTAAGTTGCATATTGCCTTTCTGGTTCCCAAGCGATTCTATTTGATTACCGATTCTTTCTATCATGTCATCTACTATCATTTGAATATTCTTTGCAATGAGCAAGATTTGGATCTGTCTCTTTTCATTATGGAAAAAGATGATGAGGAACAGGGACGCCTGGTTGATGGCATTGAAGCTTGTGACGGTATTATCGTGGGAGGGGAAGTCTCCCGGATGGCCATGCAGGCCGTTACAAAGACGGCAAGACCCTATGTCGTGGTGGATTACGATCCGATGGATGATCATTCTGATTGTGTTATCATCGATAATTACCGTATTGGTGCAGTATTGGCTGAATATCTTTACCAGAGAGGCTATGGTCGAATTGGATTCGTAGGTTCCTTGACGCAATCATCCAATATTGCCGATAGAATCCTGGGATATCGTAAGATACTATATACAAAGCATCTTACCCTGCAGGATGAATGGCTTGTGGATAATTACGACAAGGATACGGATAATTACCTGCTCGATATCCGATTGCCGGACCCGTTGCCGGAGGCTTTTATCTGTCAATGCGACAGGGCTGCCTACTATTTTATGGAACGGCTGAAAAGTCGGGGAGTTCAGATTCCCTCGCAAGTGGCTATCGTCAGCATTGATAACACGGAGATGGCTGCTTCAACGACTCCCTCCTTGACCAGTATGAGCATCGATAAGCGACTGTTTGCCATCGAGGCCCTCACGCTTTTACAGGAACGACGTCAGGGACGAACCCAAGTCAAGCGAATCTATCTGGACGCCCAACTTGTGGAGCGGGATTCTGCGCCGAAAAAAGAACGGAAATAAATGTTGTTACCCAGCAGAATAACAGGGAAGCTGCGAGTAAGGTTATTCCCTTTTGAAGGATTTCAATAGGTTGTATCTTTATATTTTGATACTGACCAAGCTTTTTGAATTTTTGTACATTGATGTCTTGAAAAGCTTGGGGTATTCGAAAACCAGTGACGGGGAAAAGATGTCCAAGATAGACCTGGTTTTGTTTGCAGGTGAATAGTTTTTTTGGTCTCGCTTACCGAAAGCTTGTTTTTTGTACCCTGGTCGTAAGCTTGGCGACGGTGTCCAAGGTCTCCGTATATGTCGGCATGTTTGGCTTCAGGCATATGGTGATACTGTAGCGATACTTTTGACAGAGCTCCTGGAAGTTGCCCCAGTTGCAATTCTTTTTCATCCCTATCCTTTGTACTGTAGTAAAATCAGGCATTTTTTTTACTTTTTATCATTTTCAGAAAAAGTCAGTCTGTATTTGACGTAAACATTAATTGCGTTTATCATGATATATGTTAAATAGGAGTTGTTTAAAATGGAACATGATATTTACATACAACGAACTCTTGCACTGAAAGAGAAGCTCGAGTCCAAGTCGCAATTTCTTCTGGGACCCCGGATGACAGGGAAAACTTCCTATATACGTAATGAATTGAAGGATATGGTTAGCCTTGGCTGGAACCTGCTTGACGGTAGGCTTCGCATGAGGGTTCTTTCCGATCCTGGATTGCTTCATGAAGAGATTGAAGCGCGTGATTTACATGATTGCATCGTGGTGATTGATGAAATCCAGAAAGCACCGCTGTTGCTGGAGGAAGTGCACCTTCTCATTGAGGAGAGGAATATCAGGTTCCTACTTACTGGTTCAAGTGCAAGAAAACTTCGCTCAGGCGGTGTTAATCTTTTGGGAGGAAGGGCAGGTCATGTCACCATGCATCCCTTGGTTTACCCGGAGATACAGGAAACCGGCTATTCCTTGGAAAGAATTTTCGAGTCAGGACTGTTGCCGGCATGTTTTTGCGCAGACAACCCATCTGAGGCTCTTGGCGATTATGTCGACTTATATTTGAACGAAGAGATACAGGCCGAAGGTGTGACCAGAAAATTACCTCATTTCTTTCGATTCCTGGAAATGGCTGCATTATCAAATACGGAGATGCTCAACTTTACCAATATAGCCAGCGATGTGGGGGTTACCCGACAGGCTGTTTCCGACTGGTATCAGGTTCTCATCGACACGCTCATAGGGTATGAGCTTCCATCCTTCAAGAAAGGGAAAAAGAGAAAGACCTATGGGATTTCGAAGTTCTACTTCTTTGATCTTGGAGTTGCCAGGGCCTTGCAGAATGCCCCTGTTCCGACTGTAACCCAGACCGAATATGGAAATTTTTTTGAGCACTATATGTTCATGGAACTCAGGGCTTATCTTGATTATGTCCAAAGCAAGTTGGTGCTGAGTTATTGGAGGACTACAAGTGATTTCGAGGTTGACTTCGTAATAGGAGAAAGAATAGCTATAGAGACAAAGACTACAAAAAAAACAGATGCCAGGGATTACAGGGGATTGAAGGCTTTCATGGAGGAAGGGATATGTAGCAAATATCTTTTGGTATGCTGTGAGGAACGTCCAAGAAAGCTGGAAAATGGTATTGAAGTCATGCCTTGGAAGTATTTCCTGGATCTTCTCTGGAGTGGAAAAATCCTCTAGACCCAGATTTTTGTCATGATAATCTGATCTCTATATCCTGAGGCTGTGGAGGACTTTCTTGCCTTGCATTCGGTAAGCAATTTCCCATGATGAAGAATGCCCGTTAAAATTGGATGGAAGAATAGGTATAATGTTTACTGATGTAGATGATTCGAAAAATATTGGGGCCAGTTTTTACTGATCCCAATAGAGAACCCGGAGGTTTCGCTCCGGGTTGGTACGTTTACAATAATCCGATTTCCCTGTAGTAGCGTGCAGCCCCTTCGTGAAGAGGAAGTCCCGCAAGATCCTTGACGGCGTCTTTCGAGTTTACCTTCTTCAGCGGTGCCTGGGTAGCTTTCAGTTCATCGAAATTCTCCCAGAAAGTTTTGGTCAGTTCATATACGACGTCTGCATCAACCCTGGCATCGGTACAGATGGTAAGTTTGATAGCTGAGGTAAGCACATCGCTGTCCTGTTTGGGATAGGTTCCCGCAGGTATTGTATAGGCACCATACCAGGGATATTTTTCCTTGAGCTTTGCAATAAGGCTTTCATCGATATTGAGCAATTTTCCTCCTGCAGTGGAGAGCATCTCGGTTACTGCGGCATTCGGGATTCCTGCCATGATCCAAGCTCCGTCGAGCTGTTTGTTGCGCATGAGGTCGATGGCTTCGGTAAAGCCGACATACTGTACTTTCAGTCCATCTGGATAATCGATGCCACTGGTCTTGAGGTGAATGCTGGTTTCAACTTCAGTAGTTGATCCAGGGGCTCCTGAGGCGAAACGCTTGCCGGCCAAGTCTGCAAGTGAGTTGATACCACTGCTGTCGGTTACCACAACCTGATTTGGATTGGAGTAGAGGCCGATCATAACCCTGAGGTTGGGGTTTGCCCTTCCCTCGAAAGACCCGATTCCATTATAGGATTCATACATGATGGAAGTCACGGCCACGCCAAGTTGGGCTTCTCCGTCAGCAATCATGTTGAGGTTTGCAATTCCTCCTGCGCTGGCTTGGGCACTGGCGCGCACATTTGGAAGCTTGGTGTTCCATAGGTTGCACATTGCAGCCCCGAGGGGGTATACGGCCCCTGTGGTTGCCGCGGTCGGGAAGTTGATTACCGTCTTTTGCGATTTTGCACCGGATTCCTGCGTTCCTGCCGCGAACAACGTAACAGGAATCAAGAGCGCGACGAGCAATAGAAGTACTCTGGATTTTTTCATGTTTTTTCTCCTTGCCTAGTGTTTTTTTTCTGCATGTATTGGATGAAAATGATAGTTGCGGAAATGAGCAATGCAATGATATCGGTAACGAGGTTTGTTGCGATGAACAACAACCCGGCGATAACAATCAAGATTCTTTCAAGGATGTTGAGTTTTGCGAACAGGTAACCCTGCAACCCTGCGGATAAGGCAATGACCCCGATTGATGAGGTCAGGATTGCCCTGAGTGTTAGCCAGAGAGGAGTGCCTGCGACTGTACCCAGTAAAAGGATGGGATTATTCAAAAAGAAGAAGGGCAGGATGAATCCAGTCAGTCCCAGTTTGACCGCTATGAGACTCGTTTTTGTCTGATCCGAGTCTGCTATTCCGCTGGCAACATAACTACTCATTGCCACTGGGGGAGTGATGTTGGAAAGGCAGGCATAGATAAGGCAGAACATGTGGGCTGCCATGGGAATGGCCCCGGCCTGTATCAAGACAGGTACGGCGACGGTGGAGACAATGACATAGGCCGCAACCCCGGGAACACCCATGCCCAGGACTATGCTCATGAGCATGACCATGAAACCACCGAGATAGAGTTGCCCGTCACCGACAACTCTCAGCATGATATAGCCGAAGTTCAACCCTAGGCCGGTAAGGGAAACCGTACCGATTATCACGCCGATGAGTGCACAACTCATACCAACGGTGATGGCTGAACGGGAGCCCTCGACTGTAGCCTGGACAATGATTGACCAGGTCATTCTCGTCTCTTTTCTGAGCCAAGAGGCGAATATCGTGGCAAAGATTGAGACTACTGCCGCAAAGAGGGGAGTAAAACCAAAACAAAGTAGGGTGATGAGAACTACCAGGGGAATGACCAAATGCCCTTGTTTCTTGATTACCTGCTTTGCTATCGGGATATTCTCCTTGCTCAGGCCTGAAAGGCCAAGGCGTTTGGCTTCAAAGTGAACTGCAAAGAGGAGTGTAAGGTAGTAGAGAAAAGCTGGGATGCAGGCAGCCAGCAATACGGTTGTGTAGCTTACTCCCATGAATTCAGCCATCACGAAGCCTACGGCACCCATGATCGGGGGCGCAAATTGCCCTCCGGTTGAGGCAACTGCCTCGACTGCCGCGGCGAATTCTTTTTTGTATCCGGTTTTCTTCATCATCGGAATTGTGATGGTGCCTGTAGTGGCAACATTGGCAATTGCCGATCCGTTGATCATCCCCAACAGTGCACTGGCGAGAACGGCAACCTTAGCCGGTCCTCCGGCAGTTCTCCCCACCAAGGTCAGGGCAAGGTCATTGATGAACTGGCTGAAGCCACTGTATTTCAGATAGGAACCGAAGAGCACAAAGAGAAAGATGTAGGTTGCACTGACTCCGATACCTACGCCAAAAATTCCTTGGCTGCCCCAAATCATATGGTTGAGGACTCTCTTGAGGCTGAAACCGACATGCCCCAATTCTCCGGGGATGAATTTTCCTAAAAAATTGTACAGCAAAAAGATCAGGCCAAGGATTGCCAGGTTCTTGCAGGCACGTCGGGCTCCCTCAAAGAGGAGGATGAGCACGACTGCAGCGATTACCAAATCGAGTGTCAGCAAATACCCTCCGCGTTTGGCTATTACTGTGTAATTTTTCAAAAGATAGGCAAAGGTAAAGATGGTCAATGATAAAAGAATGATGTCCCAAACCGGAGGAAGGGTGCGAGAGAGTTTCTCCTTTCTATAGGTCGGGAATAATAAAAAGGTAAAGCTCAAAAGGGCAAAAAGATGCCAGGTACGCAAGGTCATCACATCGATTGTTCCGAGGGTGTTTGCGTAGATCTGGAAAATTGCCCATATCATGAAGAGGACAGTCACAGCCTGTCCAAGCGGTCCGGTATAGGTGCGTAATTTGCTATCGGGTTCTTTTTCTCCCAAGAGTTCCTGAGCCTTGATCTCTTCTTCCGTCAACAAGGCTTGTGTGTGTTGTTCCATGAATACTACCCCAAAAGTTTACTCCAATCTATTGGGTGTTCAGCCTTTTGTCAATTTAGATATACGGTGTTTTGTATATTTATGAGAATGTCATACTAAATCTGATGGAAATAGTGTCCATATCCTATGATACATGATTTTCCGATCCTAAATAGTGTAGCTAACCTTTCAAGGTTTCTTTGTGATTTGAGAAGACGAGTGTTTGATAGGGAGCCTGGTTGTCGGAGGAGTTTCATGCCATCAAACGCGTTTTTAGAAGTTTCATTAGGTTATACTGCTTAATTATGACACCAGCCAAGTTTCTTGACTTTTCTGTACGGAATTAGCTTGAAAAGCTTGGTTCCAGTTATATGGCATTGGTGTTGATGAACCATTCTTCCTAAATGTGGTTTCAAATTAGGGTGTTTAATAGATTCCCAGGAAAATGCTGGTTTTTCAATTGTTTCCACAGAGAAAAATACTTTTTGAAGCGTAGTAGGTAATATTTGAGTAGGGTAATAGTAATCGGATTTGCGGGTTTTTCGGTTTTCGCCCTCTCTCCAGGAGCGTCTTGGGAAAATGTGTAAAATGATTAACATTGTATGTTAATTAAATATTGACATGGTAGGCTCATGAAAGTATATTTCAAGACGAGGAAGTTACAGAAGCAATGCTCTGGGAATCGAGAGATGATTAAAATCTTTGGTCAGAAAATGAGTAGTAAGATACAGCAACGTCTCATGGAATTGCATGCTGCTGATTCGCTTTCAGATATTTCTCATCTACCACCTGTACGCTGTCATGAATTGGAAAATCGGGGAGGTGTCTTTTCGATTGATCTGGAATACCCCAATCGCTTGCTCATTATTCCTGTAAATGATCCTATTCCCTTGAAAGAAGAGGGTGGTATCAATCATCAGTATGTCACTGAGATCGAAGTGATTGCCATAGAAGATACCCATGACAAGAAGAACCAACGGAGGGGCTCCAAATGAGCACACTAAAAAAGGCTAAACGTATGTATGAATATTCTCCGGATTATGCAGTTCCTCCAGGACAAACCTTGCGTGAGGTGATTGAAAACCTTTCCATGACGCAAAAAGACCTTGCCTTGAGAACTGGACTGACTGAGCAAACAATTGTACGTATCATCAAAGGTATTCAGGCCATAACGTTTGAAACGGCGAACAAGTTGGAAATGGTGACAGGCGTTCCTGCCCGGATGTGGAACAATCTGGAGATGCAGTACCGGGAGCAATTAAGTAGAATAAAGCAAGCCAAGGAGCTTGAACAGGGAATTGATTGGTTGCAGGACATCCCCACCTCTGAACTAATATCGCGTGGGGTAATTCATAGTGAAATCAATAAGGCAGGCTTAGTTCAAGAGACCTTGAAGTTTTATGGCGTCTCCAGTGTTGAAGCTTGGCACGGCGTTTGGTGTGATCCGAAAGTAGCTGCCAGGCGATCTGATTGTTTTGAGACCCAGAGTGGTTCTGCCTCTGCCTGGATTCGTTTAGGCGAGTTGCAATCTCAAAAAATTGCCTGCTTGCCATTCAATGAAGAACATTTCAAGAATGCAATACAGGGTATCCGCACCCTGACAATAAAAAGCCCGGATGTTTTTATTGATGAGATGCGTAAGGTATGTGCGGACTCTGGGGTAGCGCTGGCATTGGTTCGTGAGCTCAAGAAGGTTCCCTGGAATGGCGCCTCAAAATGGCTTTCCCCGAACAAGGCCATGATCTTGCTGAATTTGCGAGGAAAGGGTGAGGATATCTTCTGGTTTTCATTTTTCCATGAGGTCTATCATATTCTTCATGGGAGCAAAAAAGAACTCTATATTGCTGAAAAAAATAGTATTGATGGAGAAGAACAGGAAGCTGATAGTTTTGCTGCCGATATCTTGATTCCAGAAAAATACAATGTGCAGATTGCCGGATTTACTTCAAAGCAAGAAATACTTGATTTGGCAAAGAGTCTTGCTATCAGTCCCGGTATCGTAGCGGGACGGTTTCGGCATCTGACAGGAAAGTGGACGTACTTCCAAGACCTAACGAAAATATTTGATTGGACAGAAGGATAGTAAAGTAATGCAAGGCTGTTTCTTTACTGTGCAAGGGCAATAAGAGATCCAAGGTAATCTGTTTTATATCCTGGGCTCGCTATAGAATATTCCCTTCTCTATCCCGAAGCATATACAATTATTTCGTAAAGTTTATTAAAGACAAATGGCTTTAATGATTTTTAAATAGGTATAGTTTTTAAGGGCGTATCATGCAATTCGTCTTTGTTTCTTTTTAAGAGATAATCGTTTCTCACATAAAGGGCTACTCCTATTATTGATGCATTTCCATCCAATTGAGAACAAACAACATTATTCTCATCAGAGAATAATGTTGACTTTGATTTGTTGAGTTTTTCCACCATTTTTGGGAAAGAAGATTTAAGATTATATCCTCCAATAACAATTATATCAGGATCTAATACCAAAATGGTGAGTTGCATTGCAAAAACAAGATCATCGATATAATCATTTGCTACATCCAATGCAACGGGATCCCTTTCTTTTACCAAATCCCAAAAAGCTTCTCTTGTTTCCAATGTACGGCCTGTTTTCTCTTTGTATCCTTTTAGAAAGGAAGTATCATCCAAATATTCGGTTAAACACCCTCTCTGTCCACAAGAACACATTCTGCCATTTCTTTTCACAATTATATGACCTATTTCACCTGCCATATACTTGGTCCCTCTGTATAAGGAATCGTTAATAACAATGCCAGCACCAAATCCACCCATTATGGAGAAGTAAACAACATTATGATAATTTCTTGCTGCTCCTAATTTCCATTCCCCATAGCAACCTGCATTGGCCTCGTTCTCAAAATGAATAGGGACGTTTAAAAAGTAGTTATATTTCATTAAACTTTCATTTCGTATGTGAATTTTCGGGGCAATAACCAAATCATGGGACTCTTCGTTGATAATACCAGGAACAGAAATGCCTACGCCAATAAGTTTTTTTATCTGTATATTGTTATTCAAAAGAATATCTTTCATATTCTCGAATAATTGGTTCATCAATTTTTCTACACTAACATAGTTATCAGTTGATAGAATTTGTTCGACTACAGGGTTCAATCCAAAATCAAAAAGTGTTACAGCTAAAGTATCGACGCGAAAATCGATTCCAAAAACGTAACAGCTTGTATTGTTCAGACCTACAATTACAGGTTTTCTCCCTCCTGTAGATTCTCCGTGATTTTGCACCAACAGTCTCTCTTTGACTAAATGGTTTACATTTGTAACGACGGTCGGAAGGCTGATTGATAGTTTATTAGCTATATCTACTTGGCTTAATGGGCCACATGCATTGATTAACTGAATTATTTTATATTGTATTGTTTTCATTTTCTATTGTTAAGAAACATAATAAAACGAAATGAGTAAATCAATCAATATGTTTATTTGTAAACTTTTTATTTTTATTATTTATAAATATAGTTTAATAATTATATAAATTATTTAAATATAACATATTAAATAATAAATAAATATATAATAAACTATAAAAATAAAAATACTTGACAAAGTAAAATTGGGGGTGTAATAACATACTATGTAAATTGTATTTAGTAAGTTATGGAAGTTTTAAAAAGAGGGTAATGTGGTGGCTGAGTATATTCTTGAAATGAATAACATTAGCAAAATCTTTCCAGGTGTAAAGGCTTTGGATGATGTTAGTTTCAAATTGAAACCAGGGAGCGTGCATGCTCTTATGGGAGAAAATGGTGCAGGAAAGTCTACCTTAATGAAGATTCTTGTCGGTAAGTATGTTCCTGATAGAGGAGAAATTATCTATCAAGGAAGAAAAATCCAAAATTATTTTCCTGGAGAAGCAATTAGTATGGGAATTACTATGGTGTATCAGGAATTGTCTTATGTACCCCAACTATCAATCGCTGAAAATATGTTTTTAGGAAGAGAGCTTGTTCATAAGTTTGTGATAAACAAGAAAGAGATGGAGTTGGCAACAGAAAAATATTTAAGCAAAGTAGGAGTTCACTTGGATCCAAATTTATGTATGAAAGATTTGAGTGTGTCTGAACGGCAAATGGTAGAAATTGCAAAGTGTGTGTCTTGCAATGCAAAGGTTGTTGTTCTTGATGAACCTACTTCAGCAATAACAGATAACGAAGTTAGAGAACTCTTCAATGCAATTGGAACACTCAAAGCTCGTGGCGTAAGTGTCATTTATATTACTCATAAAATGGATGAAGTCCAAGAAATATCGGATGAAGTAACTGTATTGAGAGATGGTAAGCTTATCCATGTTTTTGAAACAAGTGAAATCCAAAAAGATATCATTATTAAGTGTATGGTGGGCCATGAGCTAAACCAGATGTTTCCTATTAGAAAAGCGGACATAGGCCAAGAAATCCTTCAAGTAAAAGACCTCTGTCGAGAGGGGAAATTCCAACATATTAATTTTTCTCTTAGAAAAGGAGAAATACTTGGTTTTTCCGGCCTAATGGGTGCGGGAAGAACTGAAATAATGAGGGCAATTTATGGTCTTGATAAATTTGATAGTGGTGAGATTTTTCTAGACGGAAAGAGGACAGAGATAAAAAGTCCTAGTGATGCTATCAGAAATAAGATTGGATTAGTTAATGAAGACAGAAAAGGGATGGGACTTGTATTGACTTTGTCAATTAAGAAAAATCTGACGTTATCCAATTTGGATAAATATTTCCATAGTATGGTCATCAATACAAAAAGAGAAAATCAGTTGGCGGAAAAAATGATTGATGCATTGAAAATCAAGACACCGAGTATGGACCAACTTACTATTAATTTAAGTGGAGGGAATCAGCAGAAAATAGTGTTGGGAAGATTACTATTGGATGAATCTGAAATACTTATAATGGATGAACCGACTCGAGGGATAGACATTGGAGCAAAAGCAGAAATTTATAAATTAATTTGTGATTTAGCAGAACATGGAAAGTCAATTATTTTAGTTTCATCTGAAATGCCTGAGTTGATTGGACTTGCCGACAGAATCATTGTGTTGCATGAGGGGAGGATTACGGGGGAACTTGAAAGAAAAGAGTTTTCTCAAGAAAAAATCATGGAACTAGCAATTGCCTAAATAGTAATGGGAATAAACAAAAATGAATAAGTATAAAAAAACTCAAAGTCTTAAAATTATAATAGCAAGGTATGGTATTTGGCTTGCTTTGCTTGCATTGATAATAATTTTGTCAATTGCTTCCCCTGTTTTTTTTACGGTCAAAAATTTTCTGAATGTTTTCAGGCAGATATCAATTACTTCAGTTTTGGCTATTGGCGTTACCTTTGTAATTCTTACAGGTGGAATTGATTTGTCATTAGGCTCGATTGTTGCAATTGCTGGTGTTTCAGCCGCCAGTTTTGCACATCCGGGAAAATTTCCGTTGATTGTTTCTATAAGTGCAGGTATTGGAATAGGTATTGTATTTGGGCTGTTTATTGGTGTCTTGGTATCAAAAGGTAAAGTGGCGTCTTTTATCGTTACGTTAGGTGTTACAACTATCGCCCGTGGTATGGCCCTTTTGATTGCTAAGGGAAGACCTGTCTCAAATCTTGCTGAAAACTTTAATTTTATTGGGAATGGAACTGTATTGTTTGTCCCAATTCCAATAATTATCGCCATAGTGGTATTGCTGTTGTCTGCCTTTTTGCTAAATAAAACAAAATTTGGAAGGTATGTGTATGCTATCGGGGGAAACATTGATGCTGCTTATGCATCTGGCATAAATGTTGATTCTATATTGCTTCTTGTATATGTGATTTGCAGCGGTTGTGCAGGATTGGCCGGAGTTATGCAGGCAGCGCGGATTCAAGTAGGACAACCAAGTATTGGCTCTGGCTATGAGCTGACAGCAATAGCAGCAGTGGTGATAGGAGGAACAAGTCTTGCAGGAGGAATCGGCACAATTTATGGAACAATAGTTGGATCATTGATAATGGGCTTTATTAGCAATGGTTTGGACTTGTTGAATGTATCCTCTTATTATCAGCAGATTATCCAGGGTTTGATAATTATTGGCGCTGTATTGTTGGATGTTACTACTAAAGGAAACAGACAAGCTTGATTTTCTCTATTAAGAAATGACCATACAAAAAAGGGTATAGGGGTTAACTAATTCAAAAACTAGTTGATGTATTAAAAAAGACATGAAATATTTTATGTCCAAGCAAGGTAAAGAAAAGGAGTTAAAATGAAAAAGAGAGTTTTCCTGATTGGTGTTATGTTGATGACATTAATGTTTGCGCCATCAATTTTTGCTCAGGGTAATACGGAAGCTTCTTCTGGTAAGAAGCAATTAGTATTTGGTTTTTCGCACAGTAATCTCTCCAATGAATTTATGGTGACTCTCCAAAAAGGGATTACCGATAAGTGCAAAGAATTAGGTATAAAAGTAATTTGCAATAATCCTGAGATGGATGCCAATAAACAGATGTCAGAAGTGGAATCTTTTATTGCGCAGGGGGTTGATTTGATCATTATAGATCCTGTTGATACTGATGCCAGTGGCCCTGCAATTGACAAGGCTCGGGCTGCAGGAATTCCAATTGTTTCCGTGAATTCTGTTACCACTAATCCTTCTGATGCTTTTATTGGTTCTGCCGATGAGGAAGCTTCGCAAATTGCTATCAATTATCTTGCAAAAAGACTTAACGGGAAAGGGAATATTGCCATGATTCATGGAAATCCAGGTCAATCTGCAGAGGTTAAACGGAGTAGTGGCGCCTATGAGATGTTGAAAAAATATCCGGATTTGAAATTGATTACTGAAGAAACTGCTAATTGGTCGAGGGAAAAGGCAATGTCTTTAACTGAAGATTGGATTCAGAAATACGGCAATAGTTTAAATGCGATTTTCGCGCAGAATGATGAAATGGCCATGGGATGTGTGCAGGCTGCGGAAAATGAGGGTATCAAAGACAAATTGATAATTATCGGTGTCGATGCCATTCCTGATGCTTTGCAAGCAATAAAAGAAGGCAGAGATGATGCAACGGTGTTCCAAGATGCTTACGGGCAGGGTCAAGAAGTTGTTGAAATTGCATATGAACTTATAAACGGTAAAAAAGTATCCAAAGAAACTTTTATCCCATTCCAACTTGTTACAAAAGATAATGTGGATAAGTTCATAAGCAAGTAATTTCCGGTGTTTACTATCCCTTTCTGTATGATCTTATATGTTTGTAAATCTATTGTATGAGGTGTAATGATGAAGAAGAAAGCATTAATTGTATGGGGTGGTTGGATGGGCCACGATCCTGACCAGGTTGCAAATGCCTATAAGGATATCCTTGAAGATGAAAACTTTGAAGTTGAAGTATCTAATACTCTTGATTCTTTTAAAGATGAAGAGAAGTTGATGAATCTTAGCTTGATCATTCCATGTTGGAGTCATGGTGTGATAACAAAGGAACAGCATGAACCTGTAATAAAAGCTGTGGCAAGTGGTGTTGGCCTTGTTGGGTGTCATGGTGGTATGTGTGATTCTTTCCATGATTGCATGGATTGGCTATTGATGACTGGGGGGCAATGGGTTTCGCATCCCAGTGGACAGCATGTGAAGTACAAAGTCCATTATGTTGATCACGAAAGTTATATCACAGAAGATCAGGATGATTTCTGGACAACTTCGGAGCAGTACTATCTTCTTGTTGATCCCTCTGTTCATGTATTGGCGACTACAAGGATGCCGATAGGAAAAGGCCCATTTGTTCCCAGCGACAAGGTTGAAGTGGATTCTGAATCGACATATGGGACATGGAACTTCAATGAAAAGGTTTTTGATGACACACAGATTGCCAAAGGGCCACATATAGGAAACGGAATTTTTGATATGCCGGTAATGTGGGCGAAGTATTTTGGAAGAGGAAGGGTATTCTATAATTCTCTTGGACATTCAATTGGGAACTTTATGGAGAAGCCAAATCTTGAAGTAACAAGAAAAGCTTTGCTTTGGGCTGCAAAATAATGAATAAGGGAAAAGATATGAGAAAAGTTAAAGTTGGTGTTATTGGTTGTGGCGTAATAAGTGATATTTATCTCACAAACAGCAAGAAGTATAACGTACTAGAAGTTATTGCTGTTTGTGATGTCATGAAGGAAAAGGCAGATGCTCAGGCAAGAAAATACAATATTCCTAAGGTCTATTATAATGTAGATAATATGCTTGAGGATAAAGAAATCGAGGTAGTTCTTAATATTACGGTTCCTCAGGCTCATTATGAGATTTCCAAGAAGGCTTTACTGGCGGGAAAGCATGTTTTTTCAGAAAAGTCACTTGCAATAACTATTGAGGAAGGAAAAGAGCTTGTTGCATTGGCTGATAAGAAAGGACTAAGGATAGGATGTGCCCCTGACACTTTCTTGGGGGGAAGACTTCAAACTTTCCGTAAACTTATTGATGATGGTTGGATTGGAAAACCAATTGCCGCTACTGCTTTTATGGCTTGTCATGGACATGAGTGCTGGCATCCTGGTCCACAGTTTTACTATAAAACGGGAGCTGGCCCAATGTTTGATATGGGACCTTATTATGTAACGGCGTTGCTCTCTCTCCTTGGTCCTGCAACTAGGGTTTCTGGGGAAGTACAGAAGACCTTCGAGCAAAGAAGAATTACTAGCCAACCCTGTTTTGGAGAGCTTATTGATGTTGAAATACCGACACATATAGCGGGAACAATCAATTTTGCTTGTGGCGCGATTGGTACTATTATTACTAGTTTTGATGTTTGGGATTCCCACCTTCCAAGATTTGAGATTTATGGAACAGAAGGAACACTTTCCATGGCTGAAGCTGATCCGCTTGCCGGTCCCAATGATTTTGAAGGCCAAATTCTGTTTAGGAGATATAACGAATCGGATTGGAATGGTTTCCCGACACAAATTCCACGGAGTAATGGCACTGAATGGAGATCTATCTCTTCGCTGTTTGGCTATAATGAAAATAGTCGGGCTTTAGGTCTTGCTGATATGTGTGCTGCAATTCAAACTGGACGGAAGCACAGGGCGCATGGGACCATGGCTCTTCATTCACTTGAGATTATGCAGGGAATTCACCTTGCTGCGGCAGAAGGAAAATATCATAATATGGAAACGACTTGTGATCGTCCTGAACCGCTTCAAATGAGTACTCCTGAATATGCATTTGAGAAATAGTCTTGTTTCTTGATATTTCTTGAGATGTAACGTTGAAGTGGGACAAGTTTTGTCCCACTTCTGTCATATAAAAGATCTTTGTATAGGTAAGTTGTATGTATCTATGTATTAAAAACTTTTTCATGGAGCTGAAGAGTTAATTTTTTTATACTGATTGGGGTAATAAGGAACATAAGAGGACAATTGTAAACAGAAGTAAATGATTGGGTTTGCATAGAAGAAACATGTGATGAAAGTATTTTTTTCTTCTAATGCTTAGGAAATATAATGATAGAAACAATACTGGCTATTGTTGTCGATTAGGACAAGAGAAAAAGAATAACATGTCCTAATAGTTTTTTATAAGCCAGAAACTCGAAAAAATGCATATTAGTTATTCACCAAAAAATTTTTTTACGCACGACAAAGAATTTTATACTACCTTTTTCCCACTAATGGGTATGTTAATACTTCAGAATATGGTTTCCTACAGTGTTAATCTTGCGGATAATATCATGCTTGGCAGTTACAGTCAATTTGCCTTGTCAGGTGCGGCAATAGTAAACCAAATTCAGTTTCTTTTGCAACAAGTTACCCTTGGGATAGGCGAAGGACTTGTCGTATTGGCATCGCAATATTGGGGGGAAAAAAAACTTGAACCGATTAACGAACTAATAGGTATTGCTTTATATGTTGGAATATTTATAGGAACTATCTTGTTTTTTTTTGTTTCTTTTATGCCTAAAAGAGTTTTGTCGATATTTTCTGATGATCCCGATATTCTTGAAACAGGAAGTGTCTATATTTCGTTAATAAAATATACTTATATATTGTTTATTATTACAAATATTCTCGAAGCATCATTAAGGAGCGTCGAAACAGTAAAAATAGCATTCAAAATTTCAATAATATCTCTTGTTGTTAATGTAATAATAAATTATATCTTGATTTTTGGTAGCTTTGGAGCACCAGAACTGGGTATCAAAGGTGCTGCCATCGGTACCTTGATAGCAAGGTGTCTGGAATTTGCAATCATTGTCTATTATGTAGTTTTTGTTGATGGTAAATTGCATTTGAGGATTAGTCAGATCCTAAAACCGCGCTTTACTCTCGTAAAAGATTTTTTTAGGATAAGTCTTCCTGTTGTAGCAACTCAATTCTTTTTTGGATTGTCAGTCGGATTACAGGCTGCAATACTTGGCCATCTTTCTGCTGATGCTATCGCTGCCAATAGTGCTGCTTCTACTTTGTTTCAGTATTTTAAGTTAATGGCAATTGGAGCCTCTTCTGCATCTTCGGTATTGATAGCAAAGAGCGTAGGGAGTGGAAAGATAGAAAAAATAAAAGAATATAGTAGAACTTTTCAGATTATTTACATTCTAATCGGAGTGCTTATTAGTGCTCTTCTTCTGGTTGTTAGAATCCCTTTTCTTAGCCTTTATTCTCTAACGCCAGATGCAAGGATTTTGGCAAACCAGATTATAATTATCCTAAGCTTTACATGTGTAGGGACAGCATATCAGATGCCAACATTGACAGGAATTGTTCGTGGAGGGGGCGATACTAAGTTTGTTCTTAAGAATGATCTTATTTGTATATGGTTGATTATGTATCCAATTTCGTTTCTTGTTGCCTTTTATTGGAAGTTACCTATATATATAGTGGTCATTTTTTTGAACTCTGACCAGGTATTCAAATGTATTCCTGCCAGTATAAAAGTAAATAAATACAATTGGATTAATAAATTAACGAAATAGATATACGGAACTGTAGATTCATGAACAGGACTCAGCGGAAAAGACAGTGCAGAAGTGGAAGGTATCCGTAAATTCGGCCTTCATTTTATAGTAAAAATCTTTTTTTCTTACTGGGTACAAAGGTTGACAACAACAGTAAGTTTGCTATTTGCATCAGGACGAAGGGAGTTCGTCTCGAGTTTGGAAGAGAAGGGGCCCCATAGATTATATTTTTATATATTTGATACTATTTTAGCTTTTTGTGTCCTCTGAGCAGGGTTTTCTTGGAGGGTTTAGTCAGTTGCCATGCTTCATGAAGTATGGTGAGCTTCTAGGTCAAGACAATTTTTAATAGAATTTTAGGTGGACTGCAAGATTACGTGCGGAAATTAAAATGCACAGGTTATGAAAAGAAAACAAAGAATCCTACTGACTTCTATTTTAGACTGGTTGTGCCTTTTTTTGTTGCATATTTGAGTCGAATGTAGAATAATGAGGATATTCGACTCAATATTGATTGGTAAATAGTGAATTTACTGGATAGTGTTCAGCTTTGAGTCGAAAAAAGAGAGGATTATGATGGAATGCATTTGGAATGTTCCCCGGTGGCCCTATGTAATCTATGATGAACGGCAAGTTGGTCCATTATTTGAACAATATCAATATGCAAAAGGTTCTGTAGATGCTTTGTTTTCTGTCCTTGATCGAGCAACCCAACAGAGAATTCATGCAGAAACCCTCGCTTGGGAAACTGTCAAAAGTAGTGAGATCGAAGGTGAACGAATTGCTTATGATTCAGTTCTTTCTTCTGTTGCCAAACATCTCGATATTGCCATGGAAATCAAGGCGAAGGATGATGCGTATGCAAAAAATGTTTCCCAGATAATCTTGGATGCAATTCTCAATACCAAAGATCCCATGAGCTTGGAACGATTGTTTGGATGGCATCGTCTTTTATTCAAGGCCTCTTCTCCTGCTTTTACTCCAAAGCAAATAGGTTCTTTCAGAACTGAAGCGGTGTATATCATGCAAGGAATGCAATTTGGTGATGGAGAGCCTGTTTTTGAAGGAGTACCTGAGAATCGGATTGAAGAGAACATAGAGTATCTGATTTCTTATGTGAATGGAGACAATGAGCAGAGACCACTTGTAAAGAGTGCTGTTGTATCCTTGTTGTTTGTTGCAATTCATCCGTTTTCCGATGGAAATGGCAGGTTGTCCAGAGCTCTTTCTGATTATGTCCTTGCCCGGGGAGAGTCCCGGACCCTCAAGAGTTTCAGCATCTCAAAAGCGATTATGCAAAAGCGAAAAGAATATTATGAGCAACTTCGCTTATGTACCGGTCAAGATACAAGCCTGGACATTACTTCTTGGATAATCTGGTATCTGCATCTGGGGATAGAAGGACTTGAAACTGCTAAAAAGACATTTCATACTGCCATTTATTTGGGGAATCTGGTCAGATCGCTTGATCCGATGTTGTTCAATTCTCGGCAAATCATGATGCTGGTTCGTTTGGTTGATGGTACTTTCTTTGGCAAACTCACCAAGGAAAAATGGATGAAGCTGACAGGATGTGCATCGCCAACAGCAGTCCGTGATATCAATGATCTTCTGGAACAGGGATTCCTGGTCAGGTCGGTTGAAGGAGGGAGGAGTACCTCCTATATGCTTTCAGAACAGCTTGAGAAACGCCTTGGACAAACAACAAGGATGTAATATGTTTCTTTCAATCAGCGTACGGTAATAAGGACTTTCTGATACGTCTCTTGGTCATTTAATCATGCCTCTGAATTGGTATTGCATTACGACCAGTCTGTATTTCTGGGTATTGGGAATATTTCCCAGGAAAAGAAAACGGTCATCTCATGAAAAAGTACCTGAATATTGGTATGCGATCATCTTTTATTTCTATCGGGAATGGGTACCTTCACCAAGGATTTGATCTCTTGCAAAGGTGAGGATGGAGATCAAGGTTTTTCATTGTCAGTAGCTTCTGGTCTTAGAAATGTGTCATAGTTTTTGGGGTTCAGTGTCCTGACTGACGCCTCAGGGTATCTGTTGGTAAAAGCTTTTGTTACCCGTCCCTGTTTCTTGGCGTTCCACGTGAACTCGAATGCGGACACTTTATTCATATTTGTTTCCAGATAATCAACTTCCATTTGATCTCGAGTTCTCCAAAAATACGATTCAGTACTGTTTTCAATATAGATATTGGCTTTTATCCGTTCTGAAACAAGATAATTCTCCCACAAGGCTCCGATATCCTTACGATTCGGCAATGGCGTAAAGTCCTTGAGTATTGCGTTTCGGATGCCATTGTCCCAAAAATAATACTTGCAGCCCTTTCTGAGTTCATTGCGTTGATTGGTTGAATAGGATGACAAAGGGAATATGATGAAGGCTTGTTGTAAGATCATAAGATAGGATTCCACTAAAGTTCTTGAGACGGAGAGTAGGGAGGCTAACTCAGTGCTGGAAACTTCGCTGCCACATTGATATGCCAATGCTTTGAGAAGCTGAGTGAGAATCTGCGGTTTCCTTATACCGTCATATTGGAGGAGGTCGCGATATAGATAGCTTTCTGCCAACAAGGTGAGGTGTTCTTCTTTCTGCTCGGGCTTGGCGACGATTTCCGGGTAGGACCCGAAAACTAAGCGGATTTCCAAAGCCTTGAGTTCTTCACTATAACCAAAGTGATTTGATAACTCACCATAGGACATTGGAAAAAGTCGGTATGCATATTTTCTTCCGGTAAGGGGTTCCTGAGTCTGCTCAGCAATGGAGAAGGAACTGGAACCTGTGACGAGAACCTGAATTTCTGGTCTGGCGTCGACAAGTAGCTTAATGCTTTTTCCCAGATTTTTAATCTTTTGCCCTTCATCAATGAACACAGTTTTCTTGGTTCCCAAAATCTGGTCCCAGCGGCTCATCGTGACCGTTTCAAAGAGAGCGGCATCCATGTCATCATCCCCTGTAAGGATGATAGGATCCAAACCTTGTTTCGTGATGAGGTGTTTCATGAGGGTTGACTTCCCACATTGGCGTGGTCCATAGAGCATAATCGCTTTTCCCTTGAAAAGACGGGAGGCAATTTGGGATTCTAAATATCTTTCTATATAATCCATATAAAGAGTGTATGGCGATTTTGTAAAAAAGTAAATAAAATGATTTTATAAATACAAAATAACTGGTTAAATTGTTTTTATAAACACATAATTACAGTTTATTTTAATGTGCATGGCAGTTTCCCAATAGTTCACTGATTCAGTATACAGTCCGTACTATCAATGATTTTCTGGGACAGGGATTCCTGGTCCGGTCGGTTGAAGGAGGGGTTTTGTTTTAGTTTTTCAACGCTGTAATAGGAACAACATATACTCCGTCTGGCCGAACATACGCTGCATTGGAAAGTCCGCATATAATGCATAGCATTTTTGGAGGTTTGCCTTTTGGATCTTTTTCGATGCCTTTCTTGATGCGTAGTAGGTTCTTTGCAGCCTTATCAATTTGGTTTGCCCCAAGTTTTATCTCAAAAGCTCCCCAGGTGCCATCAGGCATTTCGACTACGGCATCTATCTCGTTGTTGTTGTAATCCTGGTAATGGAAGAGTTTTGCATCATTTGTCTCTGCATAAATCCTTAGGTCTCTCACACATAGAGCTTCGAATAGAAAACCAAGTGTTTCAAGATCAGCAAAAAGAGTTGCTGGAGTGGCACCCAAGAGTGCACATGCAAGAGATGGATCGGAAAAATGTCGTTTCTCTGATTGTTTGACCCGTACAGAAGAGCGTATGTTGGAACTGAATGGTTTCTGGTTGTCCAGAAGAAATAACCTTTCAAATAGGTTGAGATATTCTGCTACTGTTGCTATGTCGATGTCTTTGTCATCTATTTCCTTGATATCGTTTTTGAGTGTTCTGTTTGTTGCACAAGTGCTTTCATTCCTTGCCAAGGATCTAAGAAGAAGTCGTATCTTTTTCAAGTCTCTGGTAACCCCGTCCATCCTGTTGATATCTTCGTTTATTAAGGCATCAATATATTGTTGAGGCACTAGGTGTGCTAATTTGTTATCTGTTTCAATGTTTCCTGGCCATCCACCACGGATGATGTAATCGATAAGTATATGAAGATTTACCTCTCCTGTGAGCAGCGTTGGTATTGGGTTGTCAAACAAATCTTTCAATGAAACTTTTCCTGATGATGCACCGGTTTCATACAGTGACATTGGTCGCAATCTAAGCATTGCGATTCTCCCAGCTCCACTGTGTAGGATTCCTTTGCGATTGGGAGTGGACGATCCTGTCAGTATGAATTGTCCTTTTTCTCCTCGCTGGTCAACGGCATACCGTACGGCATCCCAAATTGCAGGAACCTCTTGCCATTCATCGATCAAGCGTGGTGTATCTCCTTCTAAAATTACAGAGGGATCCATCTGCGCCAATGCCCTGTTGCTGAAATTATTTGCAGGAGCTCCAACAAAGAAAGTGCTCTTGCAGTGGTGCTGTGAAGTCATTGTCTTTCCGCACCATTTTGGTCCTTCGATGCAAACAGAGCCAAAAGCTGAAAGATATTGAGTTACTTTCACATCAATCAATCGTGGCAAGTATATTTTGTTACCCATAGATATCTCCGAATTCTCTAGATAAGAATACTACAACAATACGGATTAGGCAATATCAACACTATATATTAGGCAATACCATCAATACGGATTAGGAAATACAAACACTATATATTAGGCAATACCAACACTATGGATTAGGAAACATCAGTTTGCAATCTCCTGTTAGTGGCCGTCTCTTTCCAGTAGAAGGCTGTCTCATTTATAATCAAGAATTCATAGAGAGAGATACAACAGGATACTGATATCTGCAGGAAGAACGGGATTTAATTGGGGAAGGTCTTGGGGCAAATTTTTGTAGGTACAATACACCTCAGTTTTCTGAAGCAGTTGCTTGGACCTGCCCGAGTATAATCGTTGTTAAAAGTCCAACATACGGAATGTTACTATCGATAACGCCTTTGCAATACTGGTGACTAGCTATTCTATATATTTTATTTATGATATAGTAAAGAAATATTAAATTTAGCAGAATATCTCTCCAAAAGGAAAAAGTATGAAAAAAACTCTCTTGGTAATCATTCTAGTCATGGCTAGTGTCTTCACTCTATCAGCAGCACGGTATGATAGAACTGATGGTTTTGGAATTGGTCTCAGTGCAGGATACCCTGTCTCAGGGTTAGCCATAAAATACGGAATGGGCGATTTTAGAATCGTTGGAACACTGGGTTACAGTTTCGAAGATAATGTTGCTGTTGAAGCCGGAGTCCAATATGATTTGGATCGCTTCAATGTCGATAGACTTCCATTTTATTTAAACATCGGAATCACGGGTGCTGCAAACTTTAATCCCGCATTCGACGGATTTTCTATCAATGTTCCTATTGGAATCTCATTCTTTTTCAGGGATGTTCCTATAGAGACCTTCTTTAAACTCACACCTGGTATCAGGGTTCGGTCGAATGTAGTAGAACCTGATCTTGGAGCAGCGCTTGGTATATTGTTCTACGTCAGCTAATAGGGAATCCGAACATTCTAGGTGAAACTTTCATCTCATGCTATACGTCTCTGTTAATGTCTTGAATGAGTATAAAGTTCACAAATCATGGAAAGCGACCATCATTGATTATGAAGAATAATTGATGATGGTCGTTTTATGTCCATGACCAGCAGGATTTAAACGCTGATAATCACCTGGTTGTTTCCCGTTGCCATATTTGTTTCTCAAAGGATATGGTTTTTATCATTCCAACGATATGGTAATATCTCACAAATACAGTAATTGAAAGTAGTTATCAAAGGCTGGATATAATCTTTCGATAGTAGTCACTCTTCAAGGATAGCTCTAGGATTTGAAGCCAGTTTCTATCAATTATGTGTAGTCTCGTCCGCCCAGATCTGCTTTTCTGTGGTGATCAGTTTCTTCTCATCGCAACTTCTTTGGATGCATTGGGCAAGATAGGAATCCTGCAGTGCCTCTGATAAAGCATAGCCTTCGTTTCTGCCTGCCTCTTCCATGCATAGGGCTACGGCTATTTCATCGTCGTTGAAGGAAACCGGCCAATAAGCATTCCTGAATAGATAGGTGCTTCCCAAGGTTATGGCCCGTAGGGAAAGGGGATTGTTGTTGGTATTTCCATCCTCGATCCTCTGTAAATTCTGGCAAATTCCTTCATTCTCTTCGTTGAGATACCGAATGGTATCATCAGTTATCTCTCCACGTTCTCCAAACAAGCTGAAGTGGCTGCTTCGTATGGAGCTGTGATACTGGACATCGGCAAAATCAATATAGCCGGTCTTTCCGTCCTCAAATTCCAATGTGGCGGTAGTCCTGTCCGTTTGGATGCGAGTTCCTTCGGTATCTATACTATCCCGACCACCTGTTTTTACAATCCAGCTGGTTTGGCGAGAAGCCTGTATGGTGCAATTGTTGCATTTCTCTTCCAGGAAGTGACGAATGATACTAGTTCCATGATGACCATGCAGGCTGGCACTCCGTACTGAGGTTATGTCTCCCAGAAGATGGGTAAGGGCCTGACAGGATTGGAAGTAGGGGTACCGGTAATATTGTTCGGCAATGAATATCTTGCTTTGAGAGTTTTTATAATGCTCATAGAGGGAACCCAAGGTTTCCAAGGGAAGAGTTGTAAAGCTGGTCTCGCATAGCACTGTTTCGTTGTTTTGGATAAGGAAACTCAATTGGTCCTTCAAACTGGACGAAGGCACACAAAGAATGATGAGGTCATGGGGAAGGGAAAGGGCCGCACGGATATTGTAAGAGGTTTCAACCTGATACTGCTCCTGTACTTCCTTGGCCCGTTCCTCAGTTCTGAGAACCCAGTTTACCAAGGTAAACTGTTTGGGCAAGGCTTTTGCTATCCTGTAATAAAATAAGCTACGCCATCCATAGCCAATGAGTATCAAACGCATGGCATATGAGGAAAGGTTCTCTTTTTACAGGTTTCAATCTTTTCCATACCGTAATTATATCACCCATTTGGTATCCAAAGGTATTTTTTTTGACTGACTCGGTCAATAAAAATCGGAGATAGTGGAATTGCTGTCCTTTTTAAAAGGTGCAAATCAAGGAGTACAGAGGCTTTTCTTATCTTGTTTACCAGGTCTCTCCATTGGCATTTTCTGTAAAAGATGTTTACAAAACACTGAACCCGTTCAATAATTTGTATGAATGTGCACGGGCACAAATAATTATGTCTGCATATTCGGTATTGAAGATCCGAAAATTCCTTTCCTGCCACTTGTTTGAATTCTTGGAGGTCAACTTGAAGAAAAAATTGCAACAGAATCTTTCCTCCTACATGTTTCTGCTTCCTTGGCTCCTGGGATTTTTTGTCTTGACCCTCTATCCCATGGGTTACTCCCTGTACCTATCTTTTACACGGTTCAATATTCGTGAACCCGCACAGTGGATTGGGTTGCGTAATTATCTGGTCATGTTCTCCGGGACTGCCCAGATACCAAAAGATGAACGTTTCTTGAACTCAATTTTTGTTACCTTCAAATATGTGTTTGTCTCGGTTCCCTTGAAATTGATATTTGCCTTGGCCGTTGCCATGCTCATGAACAAGAAACTCAAGTTTATTCCTTTGTATCGCGCACTCTATTATATTCCTACCTTGCTTGGAGGCTCAGTGGCCATTGCGGTCCTCTGGAGAAGAATCTTTGCCGGAGATGGCCTCTTGAACTTGATTCTCCAACGTATATCTCCCACCTCCAGTTTCCCTGCCTGGATATCCAACCCGACCTATGCACTTTCGACGCTTATCATCCTTTCTGTATGGCAGTTTGGTTCTCCCATGATTATCTTCCTTGCCGGGTTGCAACAGATACCCAAGGAGTATTACGACGCTTCCAGTGTTGATGGTGCAGGGAAAGTCAGGCAGTTCCTGTCGATAACCTTACCAGGGTTATCCCCGATTATCTTTTTCAATTTTGTCATGCAAATGATTAGCTCATTTCAATCTTTTACCCAGGCGTTTATTGTTTCCGGTGGGTCAGGAGGTCCTTTGGACTCTACCATGTTCTATAGCTTGTACTTGTATATAAAGGGCTTTGGGTTCTCTGAAATGGGCTATGCGGCTGCCATGGCCTGGGTCCTGCTTATTCTCATCGCTGCCCTGACGGCCATAGCCTTCAAGTTCTCGGGTTCCTTGGTCTCATTTGGAAGTGGAGATTAACTGCCATGAAAAAAAGGACTTCAGAGACGATCAAGAGAATGTTGACCAATTTGTTCATTATCCTGCTGGGCCTGGGAATGTTGTACCCTATCCTTTGGCTTATCGCTGCTTCCTTCAAGCAAAGCAACTCTATTTTCAGTGACCCCGGCTTGTTTCCCAAACCCTTTACGCTGGAAAACTATGGCAAGGGTTGGAAAGGAATAGGAATTGTTGGGTTTGATGTTTTCTTTCGCAATAGTTTTACCCTGTGCATCCTCAGTTCCGTTGCCAATGTGGTTTTCTGCTCGCTTACCGCCTATGCCTTTGCCCGTCTGAAATTTGTTTGGAAGAAATTCTGGTTTGCGGCAATGATGCTTACCATGATGCTTCCAGCCCATGTAACCACCATTCCCCGCTACATTATGTTTCGCTCTTTTGGGTGGATTGATACATTCCTGCCAATTATTGTTCCAAAGTTCTTTGCAACAGATGCTTTCTTCATTTTCTTGCTTGTACAATTCATCCGGGGCTTGCCGAGAAACCTTGATGAATCGGCACTGATCGATGGTTGTGGCAAATTCGGTATCTATGCCAGGATAATCATGCCGCTTACGCTTCCTGCGTTGATAACGACAGTACTGTTTACTTTCCTATGGACTTGGGACGATTTCTTCAATCAGTTGCTGTACCTTACTTCGCCGAATAAATATACGGTACCCATGGGTCTCAGGCTCTTTCTGGATTCTTCCGGAATTTCCTCTTGGGGTCCCATGTTTGCCATGTCTGTGCTTTCCTTGGTCCCGGCGTTCGTATTGTTTTTCTCCTTGCAAAAGTATTTTGTGAGAGGAATCGCTACTACAGGAATCAAGGGATAAGATTCCTATAATTTTTGGAGGTTGAATATGAAGAGGATCTTACTGGTTTTATCCATTCTTGTATTGGGAGTTGCCACGGTATTTGCTACCGGTGCAACCGAAACAAATCAAACAGCAACAGGAGCCACCACGATTCGTTGGGCTTACTGGGGAAGCGGGGAGAGGGTTACGATCAGCCAGAAGGCAATCGATCTGTACCAATCCCTCCATCCAGGCATTATGGTGAATCCTGAAATATCAGGCGGTGCCGGCGACCACTTTGTAAAGGTCGATACCCAACTTGCCGGTGGCAATGGTCCTGACATCATCCAGATGGGCGGAAACATCTCTGACTATGCCAAGGTCTTGCTGAGCTTGGATCAATATGCCGGTACTGAGCTGGATACGTCTGTAATTGACCCCAGTGCAATTGCCTCGGGGACTATCGGAGGAAAACTTCTGGGTGTTTCCACAGGTGTCACCATGCCTTCTTTGGTGTTCAATAAATCCCTCATTGAGCGTTCAGGTGCTCCGTTGCCGAAGATTTCCATGACCTATGCTGAGTTCAGGGACTATCTTGTATTATTGAAATCCAAACTTCCTGCCGGGGTGTATCCGATGCAGGACATTGGCGTCATGTCCAGTAATTCAACTCCCTTCGGGTATTGGTTGCGTTTCAGTGGCAAGCCTCTCTATACTGCCTCCAATTCCTCGACGGCGGTTACCGCTGATATAGCCCAGAAGTATCTTGAACTGTTCAAGGACTATCGTGACAACGGTCTGGTTCCTCCTGCCGACGTTGCCGCTGGTTATGCGGAAAGCAATGCAGATTCCTCTGCCCTCATTGCCGGAAAGGCTGCCATCGGTTTTCTCTATACCAACCAGCTTGGTGGGTATCAGGCAGCAACGACTGATGAACTCAGTCTTATGGAATTCCCTGGCGCTGCTGCAACCAAGGCTCTTTGGCAGGCTCCCAGCCAGTTCTATACGGTAAACAAGGATTCAAAGAATCCTGAAGAGACTGTTAAGTTCATCAATTTCCTTGTCAACAATCCTGAGGCTGCCAAGATCCTGGGTAGCAATCGTGGAGCTTCTGCTTCCTCGTCGGCTCGTGCCGCAGGGGCAAGTTCTGCATCGGACCAAAAGGTTCTTGATTATATGCAGGTGGCGGGACCTCACTCTTCCTTGGAGACAGACCATGTTCCCAATGACACAGAGTTCAATAGTACGCTCTACCTGATCTATCAAAGGGTAGCTTTCGGCAAGATTACTCCGGTACAAGGCGGACAGCAGATGTTTGAACTTATCGTGCGAATGATTTCCAAGTAGATCAAGATGGTTTGAAGGGAGCTGAAAAGCTCTCTTCAAGCATGTATACAGTGCAACAGGGGAATAGATAGATGGTCAAAAGAGAGGATATTCAAATCAGGGATCCCTTTATATATACGATGCAGGAACGTGCAACGTACTATCTTTTTGGGACTACCGACAAGAATCCGTGGAACCAACAAGGAACTGGTTTCGAAGCCTATTGGAGCAAGGACCTTGAGCACTGGGAAGGTCCTCGTACAGTATTTTCCCCTCCTGAGGGATTTTGGGGAACTCAGGATTTCTGGGCTCCCGAGGTGCATTGGTACAAAGGCCGATTCTATATGTTTGCCAGTTTTAAATCCAAGACTCATCGAAGGGGTACGCATATCTTGGTCTCCGATTCGGTGCTTGGTCCCTATGTGCCCCTGACAGAAAATCCTGTTACTCCCTCTGAATGGGAATGTCTTGACGGAACTTTGTATGTCGATGAACAGAATACTCCTTATCTTGTTTTCTGCCATGAATGGGTGCAGGCAAATGACGGAGAAATATGGGCAGTTCAGCTCAGTGATGATCTCTCAGCAAGAACTGGGAATCCTGTGCTCTTGTTCAAGGCCTCTTCTGCTTCCTGGTCCTTTCCCTTGGTGCGTAGGGATGGTTCGGCCTTGAGGGATGCAAGGGTTACTGATGGGCCTTTCCTTCATAGGCAAAAAGACGGGAAATTGGTCATGCTCTGGTCCAGCCTGGGAGCACAAGGGTATGCAATGGGGTGTGCCATTGCAGATGCTGGAATGATTGCCGGTCCTTGGCGTCAAACAGAAGAACCTTTGATCTCCTCCGATGGAGGTCATGGCATGGTGTTTTCTGATTTTGAAGGCAATTTGTATGTAACGTACCATACCCCGAACAAGACTCCTCTCGAGCGTTTTGCCTATCGTTTGGTATCGGAAACCTCAGAGGCTCTTGTATTGGATTTGCCTAAGGAGCTGGGATGAGCGGTATCGATCGAAAAGCGTTGGTGCTTCGCCACAATCCCTGCCAGATTGGATGGGATGCAAAGAGTCCCTTGTCAGTCGGTAATGGCGACTTTGCATTTACCACTGACTTTACTGGATTGCAAACTTGTTCAGATACTCCACTAGGAGGAGTTCCTCGGTGTACTATGAGCCAATGGGGGTTCCATCGGTATCCTGATGCGCCTTTGGATGATCACGCGTTGCGCTTGCGAAAATGCAAGGTAGGGGATAGGGTAGTCGGCTACAAGACCGAAGCCACAGGACAAGAGGCTTTGTTTGATTCCCTGCGAAAGAATCCCCATCGGTTCAATCTGGCAAAAATTGGGTTGTATGGAGCATCATGTGCAGAAGAAGTTCTAAATCGGCAAGCTAGAGCCTTGGTTGCCAGTCCTATCGGGCAAGAACTCAATTTATGGACTGGGTTGCTCTCCAGTGTATTCCGTGTGGGTGAACAACCTGTTTCCGTACAAACGATATGCCATCCCCAGCTCGATATGCTGGCTTTTCACATGGAATCACCACTGCTGGAGTCTGGTCAGCTTGGGTTCGATCTCCGGTTTCCCTATGCTTCGCATGAGATCAGTGGGTCGGATTGGCAATCTGAGGATGCCCATGCTTCTGAGCTTGAGCAATTGGGCGATACTTCTTTTCGTATCAAACGTGTCCTGGACGATACTTTGTATTTTGTGTTGATTTCGTTTTACGAGGAAAAGTCCATTGAAGTGGAAAGAAAAGGCAACCACCATTGGGCGTTCACTACCAGTGGTACTTCTTTGGAAGCAAGCGTTCTTTTTACTGTTTCATCCGATGTAGTAAAACTGCCAAGTTTCTCTGAGACGAAGTATGCCTGCGCTACCTGGTGGCAACGGTTTTGGAGTGAAGGTGCTGCCATTTCCTTTCTCAAATGCACTGATGTCCGTGCCATGGAATTGGAACGAAGGGTAGTGCTCTCCCAGTATTTGACAGCGATTCAATGTCTCGGGTCGTTGCCTCCACAAGAAACCGGTCTTACGTGCAATAGCTGGTATGGAAAGTTCCATCTGGAAATGCATGTATGGCATGCAGCCCAGGCAATCTTGTGGAATAGGGAATCCCTCGTGGAACGCAGTCTTCTTTGGTATGAACGAATTCTTCCCGTTGCTCGCCATATTGCCAGGGAGCAGGGGTATCTGGGAGCTCGTTGGCCCAAGATGACCGATGTCTCGGGTATCGACAGTCCTTCTCCCATCGGTCCGTATCTTTGCTGGCAACAACCGCATATTATTTTCTTTTCCGAGTTGTTGTATCGCAAGAGGCCTTCCTTGGAAGTTCTTGGTCGTTATGCTGAATGTGTTTTTGAAAGTGCAATGTTTATGGCTGACTATGTGCAATGGGATGAGCTGACTTCGCAATTTGTCTTGGGACCTCCGCTCATTCCTGCCCAGGAGAATCATGCGCCTGAAGAGACTTTGAATCCTGTTTTTGAACTTGAATATTGGAGGTGGGCTCTCTCTGTTGCCATTGCCTGGAAAAAAAGGCTGGAACAGGAAGTCCCAGAGAAATGGGAAAGGGTAGTTGCCCAGCTCAGTTCCTGTCCCCTGGACGGGAAGCACGACCGTTATGCAGCCCATCAGCAATGTACCGATACGTATGGGGTCTTCTCCACTGACCATCCCTCGTTTCTCTTTGCCTATGGTTTTATCCCTGGTCCTACGATAGAGCAGAAGGTGATGTCGAACTCGTTCGATGCAGTACGGGAAACCTGGCATTTCGATACCCTGTGGGGCTGGGATTTCCCTGCTATGGCAATGACGTTGGCGAGACTGGGACGAGGTCAGGATGCCGTTGATATGGTATTGATGGATTCTCCCAAGAATACCTATCTTTCCAATGGTCATAATCGACAGGAAACTTTTTCTGCCTTGCCTTTGTATTTGCCGGGAAATGGTGGCTTGCTTTTGGCCATTGCCATGATGGCCGGTGGCTGGGATGGCTCGGAAGGTTCCTCTCCTGGCTTTCCCAAGGGATCTGCCTGGCAGGTTGAATGCGAGGGATTTGGGAGATATTTGTAGGTGGATGGAGTAAAAATTGAGTACGTATTGCATGCAAAATGGTAGACCAGCTGCTATACGGGAGCGAAAACGTTTTGTTACATAAAAATATTCACTCCAATATCCGTCTGGCATAGTCCAGGATGTACAACTTTGATAAAAATAGTATTTAGCTAATTGAGGGTTCAGTATTCAAGCAAGGTCAGGATTGCCGATACCTATCAGATTATAGTTTTGTTTTGTCTCGAGCTTATATACCAGTATTGTCAGACCCAATAAATCCGCGCATCCTCCAGCGCTTATATTCTTATTTGCAAATACAGTATCGAGTTGGTATAGTTTATCGATATTTTCAGTCTTTCGGGAACCTCCTTCCTCCAATATTTCATTAATCAAGAATTGCATCGTTTGCAAACCCGATAATCCAACTCTTGATAGAACAGTCGTATCTTCCACTTTACTCATCAAGACCAATAAGGCTTGGATCTTTGAATCGTTAAAAGAATGGTTTTCATCCAGCATTTCATGCAAGACAGGTAAACTGATATTCCGGACGGAGGGGAATCCTTTCATAGCCTCTCCCCTTGCTCCTGAAAATCCTTTATGGTAAAAAAGTTTTTCTCCATTGGTTGATGGATTTTTTTGTAATTTTATTTTTGACAGACTGCTGAAAATATATTTGTTGCAAAGGCTCCTGACTCTTTCAAATAAGTCATTGGTTGAAAATGCAGGATTTTCTCTCAAAAGGCATCCTGCAGCTGTTGCCAGTATTCCTAGTGAGAATATTGCTCCTTTATGTGTGTTGATGCCTTTTGTTGCTGTATACATAGCATTCTCAGCATTAATGCCGATCTTACGTATCGCTAGGAATAGGTTTTCATCACTCTCTTTTGATTTATACCCATATTCTGCCATCTCTCCCAGATAGGGTGATATTGAGCGGGAACTATCAATGAACAACTTGATATCCATATCCATATGAGCACCTGACGATGTACTATCCACCAATCCTGGCTTTGGGGTTGTCATGACTTCCTCAATCAAGGACTCATAACAAAGCATGTTAAAATAATTCGAAACATTTGGTATCATTATGAGTTTCTCTTACATATGATTGCATCTGTTGAATCGTGTAGGCAAAGAGTTCATCTATCGAGTGATTGCCTTCTCTTCTGCAAATCTTTGCCGGCTTGTCGCAAAGGAAGCAACGTCTTGGGGGTTCTTTCAAATCACTTCTGGAAATCTTGGTTTTCTTTTCGGAAATTACATCAATATCGAACCAACGACCCATTGGGTGTTGGTTTTCCAACGATAAGAGATCTTTCTTGACCGTGAGACAAGAGTTCGTTATCGGAACTAAAATATATGCCTCGGGACCGGTTGCCGGATTTTTCTCAAGAAAGGCAATGGGATTATAACATTCACACCTTTTCAATAACTCCATAAGCCCTTCCTGAAATATTGCCTGAATGATAGGATTCGATTTGATGGGTCCAGGAATATTCATTGTGAACATGACTATGTTTACGTTGAATTGGGTTATGACAATCTTTTGTGTAACAGCTCTCAATTCCATTGCTTCGAGCCAATCTTTCTGGCCAATGGGAGTTTCTAGTTTGTTTCCAGCTTCTGGATATTCCTTATTTTCTTTCAACCTGATACACCAAATCGATTATGCTTCCATCGCGATAGGTAACTACGCCGACAACTTTATTTGAATATCTGATTGGTTCAGGTTTACCTATCAATCTTTGGGCTTCTGTCTTTAGCCTTTCTATTGGAATAATTGGAATCGCTGATTGAGAAAGTTGTTCTACAAGGTCCGGGCGTAAAGGATTAACCGCTACGCCCCTGTCCGTTACAATGATATCCACTGTTTTTCCTGGCGTAACCACGCATCCTACCTTATCAACGATTGAAGCGATTCTACCTCTGATCAATGGGCAGACAATAATTGAGACTGATGCTCCTGCAGCAGTATCTTGATGACCTCCGATTGCGCCACGGATTACACCATCCGAACCTGTCAGTACATTGACGTTGAAATTTACATCCACCTCCAAGGCAGAAAGTATTACTACATCAAGCTGATTTGTCGCTGATCCAGGATTGCCGGGTGAAGCATAATACGAGGCTGAGATCTGTTGGTGAAACCGGTTGTCCTTAAGGCTTTTTGCAGCTTCCAAGTCAAAAGACTGGACATCCATTATTTTCTTGATCCAGCCTTCCTCATGCATTTTCACTATTTGTCCTGTGATTCCACCCAGGGCGAATGAGGCATGGATACCTTCTTTTTCCATTTTGCTTTTGAGGAAACGTGCAGTTGCCAACGATGCACCCCCGCTTCCCATTTGCAGTGAAAACCCTTCCTTTAATCTCCCTGACGCCGCTATTACTTCCGCAGCAGTCTCGGCGATCAACAATTCCTTGGGATTTTCTGTATAGCGGGTTGCTCCCTTCATTATTCCCGAAGGATCACCTACCGTATCTACCTTGACTATATAATCGACACAATTCTGTGGAATGCCAGCTGGAAGATTGGGGTAGGGTACTATGTTATCAGTCAATATTATCGTGACATCGGCATGCTCGGCATCTGTCCTGGCGTAGCCCATTGAACCACAGGTGATACCATTGTTATTATCCCTGGAATATCCGTTTGCATTGCCGAAACTGTCACAACTCGGTGCTCCCAGAAAGGCTACATCAATATGAATGTCGTCTTTTTCAATAGCATAGGCCCGTCCTCCATGACTTCTGAATACAACTGGAAACCCCATCATTCCTTGAGAAATGAATTCTGCGAGTTTCCCTCGCATCCCTGATGTTTCTATCCTGGAAATTACCCCATTCTTGATATGCTCTATCAAAGGTTCATGACAATCCAAGAGAGAAGATGCTGCAAGTGTCAGATTTCTGAATCCCATTTTTGCTAATTTATCCATGACTAGGTTCAGGACTTTATCCCCATCCCTGAAATGATGATGGAAAGAAATTGTCATCCCATCTTTCAACTTTGATAATTGGATGGCTGTCTCCAGGTCTTTTACTATCTTGCTTTCTGTTAATTCTCTTTCCTTGCAAGTCAATACATCCTTATGAATTGTATCAGGATTGAAATAACCATTGAAATGGGTTCCAAATACTTGAGTATTTTGTAATTGCTCAACTGCTTTCATCATAGGCTCCTAATAATGTAATTTTGCCGCATTCGCCAGTTCCAAAATGTGTCTTGCTCTTTCGACAATTGGCTTGTCTATCATTTTCCCGTTGAGGGAGATTACGCCACTGCCTTTTTGTTTTGCTTCTTTTAGAGCTTCTATGACTGCGAGAGCATTGGTAACGTCTTTTTCAGATGGTGTAAATATTTTATTGATGATTTCGATTTGCTTGGGATGGATTACGCTTTTTCCATCAAATCCCAGTTCCTTGATGAGAGTTGTTTCACGGATGAGGCCTTCTTCGTCGTTGATATTTGAGAAAACAGTATCCAGCGCCGCGATACCGTTGCTTCTTGCTGCATGAAGAATCATTGAACGGGCAAACAATAACTCAATGCCGGTAGAAGTCCTTTTGGTTCTTAGATCCGTGACATAGTCTTCTGCTCCCAAGGCAATTCCAATGAGACGGGATGAGGCACTGGCAATTTCCATGCAATTCATAATGCCTCTTGCACTTTCAATGGCAGCCAATAATGATACCGATCCAGGTTCTAGTGAGATTGTTTTCTCTATGCGACTGATTTGCTCATCACAAAACCGTATGTCATCAGCGGATTCTGTTTTTGGGAGACGGATGACACGTACCCCGGCACGTATCATTGTCTCAAGATCCATGAGTCCTGTCCGGGTTCTGGGGTCATTGATCCTGACAACAATTTCCTTGGTTCCGTGGCAAAGGGTTTTCAACCCTTGGAAGACCAGTGCTCTTGCAGAATCTTTTTCATTCAGGGAAACACTGTCTTCCAAATCAATCATGATGCTATCGCATTTGTAGATATAGGCGTCTTGGATCATGCCGGGATTATTGCCTGGGACGAATAACATGGTTCTTCTCAGTCGGGGTTCGTGTTTATTGGATGTCATCAGGATAGTACCTCCCATGTATTTTTATCATCACAGTCACATGATCTGAAGATTGCGGTCGTGGTTCTGGCAATTATGGTGTAATCCAAGGCACCCTGATCAATTGCCTTGACAGTTGCACTTTCCAATCCTGTCTGCTTGATTGTTGCGAGAATGACATCCCTGATTTGTTCGCCGAACTGGCTTTTTACTGGACTTTCGATGTCAATTTCAATGGCATTGTTTGGATTTTTTTCGATGGTTATCATTATATCGCTTGATTCAAAAGAACCTGCTGAAGCTAGATGTTTAATCTTCATCTTTCTTTTCTCTCCTCTTTCTGCATAGCAATATTCATTGGTGCATCCAATATGGATTATAGGCTCGGGTATTGGATAATGCAAGAAATAAAATGAAAAAATTAATTACACGTCATTTATACGTCATTTGAAGTTATATACAATAGTATAGAAGTGTATATACTGAATAAATCAATAAAAAATCATTTAAATCTTAATATAATAAAAAATTATAAAATAATTAATTTATAATGACTTGTAGAAATTGTATTCTTTTAGCTATATCATACTGTTGAATAGATGAAGCAAAAAAGAAAAATAATGATTGACAATAGAAAAAACATGATTCAATAATTACATAAAATACAAAGGAGGACTACAATGCGTAGAGTATTTTCGATCCTGGTTCTTTTGCTTTTTGCAACTGGAATTACTTTTGCCGGTGGAGCACAGGAAACAGAAAAATCAAAGACTGTCGCTAGTGATGTCAAAGTAGGGGAGCCAAAAATCGGAGGAGATTTGAGGCTGGTTTGGGAGCCAATGAACACTCTCGATGTGCATTGGACTGGAAATGATGCAGTTTGGGAAGTCGGATGTCATATCTGGGAGACCCCCTTGGCGCTGGATGATTCAAGTAATCCCATTCCAATGCTGACAGATTATGAATTCAAGGATGATAACAAGACCATCATTTTGAAAGTTCGAAAAGGTGTTAAATTTCATAATGGTGATACCCTGATGGCAGATGATGTCATCGCATCCTTCAATCGCTGGATGACAAGAGCGACGTTCGGTAAGGCAGCCTTCAAGGATTTGACTGCCGTGGAAAAGATTGATGATTACACAGTTGCCATAAAGCTGAGTCAACCATCTCCCACTGCATTGATTGCACTTGCCTACCCTGACCAAGGTCCGTATATCATGCCCGAGGAAGTGATAAAAGAAGCAGGCAACGGAGAGATCAAGCAATATATCGGAACAGGACCTTACAAATTGGATCAATGGATTCCCGACAGGCATATTCGTTTGGTTCGTTTCAATGAATATTCAAGCTTGCCAGGGGAGCCGAATGGTAATGGTGGAGCAAAAAAACAATACCTTGATTCCATTACTTTTGTTAATATCAATGATCCTATGACTAGAATACAGGCTTTGATGAGTAATGATTGTCAGGCTGGTGTATTCCCGATACCCTCGATTGAACAACTTACCATGGTCCCGAACATCATAATCAGCCCGACCGGAGAATATTCATCAGAAAGCATTACGATCAACATGAAGAGTAAGTTTATGTCTGATCTTAATATGCGAAAGGCCGTATTGTATGCTCTCAACCAAACAGAAATTATGTATGGGGCCTGTGCCGCGCGCGAAGATATGTACTCCACTGTTCCAAGTTGGGGAACCACTGGATCGATTTATGAAAGCACGACCGGGAAGGATGTCTATAATAAACAGGATATCGCGAAAGCCAAGGAGTATCTGGAGAAGACAGGTTATAATGGCGAACCATTGGTAATGTATACGAATGGTAGCTATGAAACTGACAAGAATGCTGCAATGGTCGTAGCTCAGGAACTGAGGACAATTGGGTTGAATATTGATTTCAGGGCTCCCGATTGGCCGACTGTAGTGGAAGCACGACAGGATCCGAAAGCGTTTGATATGATAGTCAGCGGATATGCAATGAAACCAGATCCTACACTGCTTGCGTTCACCAGTATCGGCTGGCCAGGCTGGTGGGAGACTGACAAGAGAATGGATTTGTATTATCAATTGCTTGAAGAGACCGACACGGCAAAGAGAGCAATGATTTGGAATGACTTTACTGGATTGATCTGGAGCGAACTTCCTGTCATCAAGCTCGGTGATTTCTATGGAGCCATCGGATATCTGAAAAATGTCCATAATATTCCTGTCAACTATCCTTGGAGAAGGTTCTACTGGAATACCTGGATGGAATAAGTTCTTGATTTCCGAGAGCCAGCAGCATGGTCGGCTGGCTCTTGGAATTGATATTCGAATACATAGAGGCTCGTATGGTAAAATTTATTTTCAAACGGCTACTGCAACTGATCCCGGTTCTCTTGCTTGTTGGTGTAGTGGTTTTTACGATTGTCCGATTAATTCCCGGTGACCCTGCGGTTGTTATGCTAGGTCCAGAGGCAACAACAGACGAAATTGCCATGATGCGTGAATCCTTGGGGTTGAATAAACCCTTTATATACCAGATGGGAATATGGTTCATGAATTCATTGCATGGCGATTTTGGGAGTTCCTACTATTACGATATGAAAGTTACGGCCTTGATTGTCAGTAGGTTGGAGCCTACGTTGCTTCTCATGTTCCTTGGATTGCTTGTTTCAATTGTAGTAGGAATACCTGTGGGGATAATTTCTGCAGTGAATCATAATAAATTCCTGGACCGATTTAGCATTATCTTTTCGATGCTTGGAATATCCATACCAAATTTTTGGCTGGGATTGATGCTGATCTTTGTCTTTGCACAAAAACTACATTTACTCCCCGCTATAGGCTATATCCCCATAGACGAGGGAAATCTGCTGAACTCATTGAAGTACTTGATTCTTCCTGCATTCACGCTTGGACTGCAAAAGGCTTCGGAAACGGCCAGACTCACACGGTCGAGTATGCTTGAGGTCTTGAAGGCTGATTATATCCGGACTGCAAAAGCTAAAGGCTTGTCCTATAGAGTTGTGATTATGAAACATGCCCTGAAAAATGCAATGGTACCGACGCTTACTGGTATCGGAATGAACATTGCCCGTTTGGCCGGTGGTGCAGTGGTCACAGAAGCTGTATTTAATATTCCAGGAGCCGGTAGCTTGATTGTGTCGGCAATATCAAGAAGGGATTATAGTTTGATTCAAGGTGACATCATGTATATTGCCTTGATGTTCGTAATTGTAAATCTCATTATTGATATTCTTTATAAAGTTTTTGATCCAAGAGTCGAATATTAGTAGGGATTTATAAATGAAAATAGAAAAACGAAAGCGTATGTTTATTTCAGGAGCATTTTTTGCCGGTGTTATTCTTCTACTTGCAATTTTTGGACCAATGCTTTGTCAATATGATCCTCTTGAAATGGATGTAACTCATCGACTGGTGGCTCCAAGTTTTCAGCATCCCTTCGGGACAGATTATTTTGGACGTGATTTGCTTGCCAGAATTTTATTGGGTGCCCGGATTACAATGATAATCGGAATCTCGGTAGTTGCACTGAGTTGTGTTTTTGGTGTCTTCATAGGATTGCTTGCAGGGTATTACAAGCCACTGGATATTGTATTGATGAGAATCATGGATTCCATGATGGCTTTCCCCTCGATCCTTCTGGCCATGGTCCTGGTCGCAGCTTTGGGCTCGGGTATTCCAAACATTATATTGGCACTTGCCTTATCAAATATTCCTGGAATCGGACGGATGACACGAGGCGTTGTCCTGACTGTCAAGCAATTGGAACATGTTGAAGCAGCTGAAGCTTCCGGTGCAAGTGATTTAAGAATAATTGTCAAACACATACTACCGCTATGTTGGCCTGCGGTGATTGTATCGCTTACCACAATACTTGCCAATACTGCCCTGGCAGAAGCTTCGTTGACCTTTCTTGGGGTTGGTCTGCAACCTGATATTCCAAGTTGGGGAAATATCATCAACGAAGGACGAATGTTGATGACAAGTGCCCCTTGGGTATCCGTCATTCCTGGTCTCTTCATAATGCTCACGGTTTTTTCCTTCAATATCATGGGAGATGCATTGAGAGATTTGCTTGATCCCAGACTCAATAATAATCAATAAGGGAGGTGAATATGGAAAATATATTGGAAGTCAAGAACCTCCGGGTGGATTTTGTTGGGGAAACGAAAAGGGTCCATGCGCTGAGGGGAATTGATTTTTCCATTGGAAAAGGAGAAACGCTTGGCTTGGTCGGAGAATCTGGTTGTGGGAAAAGCCTCACAGCATTGAGTATCATGGGACTTGTTCCCATACCTCCGGGGGAGGTTGTCAGTGGGGAAATTCTCTATGACGATAAAAATATACTGAAGTATACGGATAAAGAAATGCAGTTACTTCGTGGAAATAAAATTTCCATGATTTTCCAAGAACCTATGACCAGTCTCAATCCTGTTTTTACCGTTGGAAACCAGTTGAAGGAAGTCATCGGCAAGCATCTGGGGAAAAAAGGGCAAGAAGCTGATGAAATCGCTGCCAATATGCTTACAACTGTAGGCATTGCAGATGCAAAAAGAAGGCTGTCCAACTACCCTCATGAATTGTCTGGGGGACTTCGTCAAAGAGTCATGATTGCAATGGCATTGCTTTGTCGCCCTGCGTTGCTGATCGCTGATGAACCGACGACTGCCCTTGATGTTACCATTCAGGCACAAATAATGAATTTGTTGATTAAATTGAAAGAGGAATTCAATACTTCAATTCTCATGATAACCCATGATCTAGGGGTAATAGCAGAGACTTGCTCCCGGGTAATCGTCATGTATATGGGGGAAATTGTTGAAATGGCTCCGGTAAATGACTTGTTTGATAATCCGAGGCATCCCTATACAAAAGGGTTGTTGGAATCCATTCCTGTACTTGGTCAGAAAGGCAGGCTCAGCACCATTTCTGGTATGGTTCCTGACTTATCCGAAATCAAGGAGGGGTGTGCATTTGTTTCACGTTGCCCCTATAAGACCAATAAGTGTTTGGTGGAAGACCCTCAACTGGTTGGTAAGAATGGACATTTCGTAGCATGTTGGGAGGCGTAATGTACATGGAAAACAGCAGACAGCCAATAATTCAGATCAAGGGAGTATCCAGATATTTCCCTGTCAAGAATAGCAGCATGTTTTCAAGAAAAAAGGATTTCCTTAAAGCTGTAAACGATGTGAGTCTTAATATTTATCCTGGGGATACCATTGGAATCGTTGGGGAGAGCGGATGTGGTAAGACTACATTGGCAAAAATGATCCTGCACCTTCAAAAACCGACCAAGGGACAGATTTTATATAATGGGGTAGATATCTATTCCTTGGGCAAGAAGGAAACCAAGAAACTGAGGACCGAAATCCAGATAGTTTTTCAGGATCCTTTTTCATCCTTGAATCCCCGAATGAGAGTCGGGGATATTATTGGTGAACCCTTGAAGATTCACTATAAGCTCAGTAAGGATGAATATGTCAGGAAGGTTCAGGATATCATGGCCAGGGTGGGAATCAATCCCAAACATATCAATCGGTATCCCCATGAGTTTTCAGGAGGACAAAGGCAGAGGATCATGATTGCAAAGGCTTTGATCCTGAGACCCAAGGTACTAGTTTGTGATGAACCGGTCTCAGCCTTGGATGTATCGATACGCTCAGAGATATTGAATTTGTTATCCGATCTTAAGAAGGAAATGGAATTTACCATCCTTTTTATCTCCCATGATTTGACAGTCATTGAGTATATCTGTTCCAGGATTGCCGTAATGTACCTTGGGAAAGTTGTGGAGTCTGCTGGTGAATCTCAGTTATATAAGGATCCTATCCATCCATATACCAAAGCCTTGCTATCAGCCATTCCCATTCCTAACCCACACCACAAATCTACAAGAATCATCCTGGAGGGTGACGTTCCGAGTCCAATAAATCCTCCTATTGGTTGTTTCTTTAAGAATCGCTGTATTTATAAATCAGAAAAATGCAATGAACCACCAAAATTAGTTGAAAGAAGTGAGAATCATTTTGTTGCATGTCACAATTGTTGATAAGGTAGAAATGTCATGAATAAAAAAAGTAAGAAAATCACTGTTATGATACCCATGAGGGATTCCATTCATCTTGCCACGGATATCTATTTTCCTGACGGAGACAGTACTCCGAGGCCTGTACTTATCGAGAGGACTCCATATGGTAGAATGAATAAAACAGATTATGATATGGAGACCACGCAAATAAATGAGTATGTGAGGAAAGAGGATGTAGCCGACTATTTTGGAGAGGCTGGCTTTATTGTATGCTTTCAGGATGTACGAGGCAGATATGATTCCCAAGGGGAATTTGATAAATACATCAACGAAGGCAATGATGGACAGGATACCTTGATCTGGATCAAGGCGCAACCTTGGTGCAATGGACAAATTGGAATTATGGGGTACTCCTATACATCGCATGCTGCGGCTGCGGTTGGATGCCTGGCCCCTGCAGAGTTGACCACTTTGTTCATTGATTCCGGTGGGTTTTCAAATGCGTATCAAAGCGGTATCAGGCAAGGCGGAGTATTGGAGTTGAAACAGTTGCTATGGGCCTTCAACCAAGCCAAGGCAAGTTCAAAAGTAGTGAATGATCCTATAATTAATAATGCATTATCAGCAGAAGATGTATTTGCATGGATGCAAAGGTTTCCCCTTAAAAAAGGTCACACTCTATTACGGTTCGTGCCAGAATACGAAAAGATAGCGTTTAACTTTTGGAAAAAAGAAAAATATGATGATTTTTGGAAGCAATTGGGAATCAACACAAGTGAATTTTACGACCAATTTGCCGATGTCCCGTTATTCCTTATGACTGGCTGGTATGACCCATATGTAAAATCTGTTGTCGATAACTATTCAGCTTTGTTCTCGAGAAAGAAAACACCAACATATTTGCTTATTGGTCCTTGGACGCACAAGAACAGGGGGATAAGGATTGTCGGCGATGTAGATATGGGAGAAGAAGCTTTGATCCGGTTCGATGGTATCAAGGCGTATGAAGACTTAAGACGAAAATGGTTTGAATATACTTTGTCCGAAGTGAAAGGACCCTTTCTGCAACATAAGGTGAATATATTCATGATGGGAGGAGGTTCAGGTCGTAAGACGGAAGAGGGATGCTTGGCCCATGGGGGAAAATGGATTTTTGCCGATAAGTGGCCTCTGCCGGGGGTTAAGGAAAACCCCTTCTTCTTTCACAAGGATGGGAGTTTGTCTTCGACAATTTCCAGTGAGAGTTGCTGTTATCAGGAATATATATTTGATCCTAGCCATCCTGTCCCAAGTATTGGAGGGACAATTACATCAGGCGAACCTATAATGAGAGGAGGTGCTTACAACCAAGTTGAAGGTGAAGAGTTCTTTGGTTCACAGAAACCCTACTTGCCTTTGGAAGCCAGACATGACATCCTTGTCTATCAAACAGAAGAACTCAATGAAGATGTAAAGATTTGTGGAGAAGTTTCTGCACAGCTTTGGATATCTTCTGATTGCAAGGACACGGACTTTACTGTTAAATTAATTGATGTTTATCCACCCAATGAAGATTATCCTCAGGGGTATGCCATGAATATTACTGATGGAATAAAGCGTGCCAGATTCAGGGATTCCTTTGAAAGCCCGACGTTGATGGAACCTGGCCAGATATATGAAGTTAGGATTGATACTTTTGCCACGGCTAATCTTTTTAAGAAGGGGCATAGAATTCGTGTTGATATTTCAAGTAGCAATTTTCCTCACTTTGATATAAACCATAATACTGGGGATCCTGATGGGGAAGGCCAAGTATTGCTAAATGCCTTCAATAGAGTCTATATAGATTCAAGTAGGCCTTCACGAATAGTATTGCCGATTTTCGATTAACAAAGGGAGTAAAAATACAATGGGAATTAAAAGTCGAGTAACAATTAGCGAAGTTGCGAAAGAGGCGGGATGTTCAATCACAACAGTCTCTCGCGTTCTTAACAACAACACTACAGTTTCTGCTGAGACCTTTGCCATTGTTGAACAAGCGTGCAAAAAGACTGGGTATTTGCAACAGGCAAAAAAACCATCAGTGAAAAGTTCTCAGAAAAACAAACTCATAGGAGTGGTTGTCACTAATGTTTTGTCGTTGTATATGGGACGTTTTATTAAGGGAATAGAGGATTTACTTGCCATCAACGGCTATTCCTTGATTTTGTGTGGTTGCGATCATTCACTGGAAAAGGAGCGGGAAAATTATTCCCGCTTGGTGGCCTTGAATGTGAAGGGCATAATTATCATGCCTACTTTCGAGGAAAGTTGGGAATTGATAAGAAAGATTCCATCAAAGATTCCAATTTTGTTCCTAAGTCGTTCAATTGGACCTGAGAACAGTGGTATCCCATTCATAGGAACCGACCATGTGTATAACGGATATATGGGAACAAAATATTTAATAGGTCTGCAACATAGAAATATTTGTTTCATTGAGGGAAAATATAATGAATATATTAGTCCTGCGCATTTAAGGCTCAAAGAGGGATACAAAAAAGCCCTATCTGAAGCAGGTATCCCTTTTAATCAAGATTTAGTTGTTACCAGCCCTCCTGACCAGGTTTCCCTACAGGAGAACTTGGAAGCAATTTTCAAGAAGAAAATTTCATTTACCGCCCTGATGGTATGCAATGATGTCATGGCCTTCGATATTTATTTTATCTTGAAGAAAATGGGGTATCGGATACCTGAGGATTTCTCGATGATTGGATGCGATTCCCTTCCGATTTCCGAAGCCATCGGACTGACTTCCATTGAGCAAAATGGTATTGCGATCGGCAGGGAAGCAGCCTACACCTTGATCGATATTCTGGAAGGTAAATCAATATCTGCATATAATAACAAGCAAAAGGCAACTCTTGTTATAAGGGATAGTTGCAGAATGGTCAAAGAATCTCAGTGATACCTGATTTCGCAACAACCGGATTGTTTTCCATGTCTTGTAAGACAAGTGTTCCTGTTCCTTGGGCGGAATGAAAGATCATTATGCAGCTCACCGACAATGGCCGGTACGTATGGTTGACCAGGTATGGTCACTATGTCTTATAGGTTTTGGTATACCTGCACTCTGGGTAGTTTGCGCATCCATAAAACTTTCCATATTGTCCATTTCTGATAATCAATATTCCACCACACCTTGGACAGACCAGGGATTTTTCTTTTAGTCTTCTTTCACGGATTTGCGCATTGACCTGATCTACGTGAATTTTCCTTGCCTTCCCCCCTTGGATGCTTACTGTCCTCAGCTTGTTTGCGATAAATTTTATCTGTTTCTTGGATAAATTGGGGGCCCTTTGCTTCTCTATTATCATACTAATGAGTTGATTGCTATAAATAACGGGAATTCTTGAATTGATGTTTTTCAATACTGCTCTGCCCGAAAAAACAACGATGGGATGGTAGGATATTTGTTTGAAATCCGATAGTACTTCTTTTAAGGCATAAACATGTGCCCAATTTTGTTTTATAGGGTTTCTGAATTTTATTTTGTTTTTATATATTGATTGGGTCCAGAATTCTGAATTCTCGTTTCCGTGGATCCAACCACTGTAGTTCTTGGTTTCAATTACAAATATGCCATATATTGAAATGACAACATGGTCAATTTGGCTACTGCCTTTTTGTGTTTTCAGCAAAACATCATTGAGAACCATGAATTTTTCATTTTGAATTTTTTGTAATTTCCTTGCAATATTTGATTCACCGGCAATTCCCTTTATATTTATTCTGTCATATCTATAAGCTAATACAATAATTGCAAGTATGATTACAAATAAAATCACCATTAAGGGACATCTCTCCTATTAAATTTGTTTGGTTTAATCAGAAAACCCTGAAACCCATAAAGTTTTTGGATATCTTTTTAGGGTTGAGAAATAATAGTTCGATTGTATCACGACAAAAATGGGATTTGTTAAAAAAAATAATCTAAGTAAGTAGAAAAATGATCTGGTTCACATCCATGAGTTGTTTATTAGTTTCAAAGGTCTGATTTTCGGAAGGTTTGACCCTAGGCTTTCCAGTAGGACTTTCCTCCAACAACTTCGTAACCAGCTCTCTTTTCCGGTTGCAGTAAACTCCTGCCGCTAGGTTTCAATATCCAAAAATTTCTTTTAAAAGTGCTTTTTTGGAGACTGACACGATAGGGAGATGCCTGAACGTGGAATGAAGAGCTTTTTGCATCCTGAAATGATGGATGTCAGTAAAATCATTTGACAATGAGAAAAAGAGTCCTGATGATAGAAACTGGTAACGTTTGCAGGCCTAGCCTGTCAATACTATTCAGAAACATGAGGAAAGAACTGATGCAAACCTTTACAGCTCACAAACAGCTTCGTTTAAAACAGAAAGAACTGGTATTCACTATTCTGCGAATGTTCTCTGAGGAGTTGGAGAAGGAAGAGGTGAAAAACATTTGGGAGGTCTCCTTGAGCAGTTCCCAGATCATCCAGAATCTGAAAGAACGGTGTAACATCGACTACAAGACAAATTACTGGCTTTGGACCCAGTTAAAGCGGTATGAAGAGGAACTTAATATGCCTCTCTTCAAGAAACATCGGGGTAATGGGCAGGATATTCTCATTTCCCTATATTATCCGTATACGCATTTTCATCAAAAGAAACATCTCTACATCTCAGAGAAACTCAAGGTTGCCAACGGAGTCTATGATGAAATCCAGGATTTCTCCCAGAACAACGACTTCAGGAGACCTGTGAAACTAGTGTTGGGAGCAGGCGGGCTCTGCGACCATATTGCTTCCATCTTTGCAGAACATAGAGCTAGCCAAACCTATCATCTTGAGATTTACACTCATAATCTGGGAGTCATTGAACAACTTTCCGGGTTATTGATGGAGGATGACCACCTTTCGGTGTTTGTGCCAAGAGGAAAGATAGATTCCACAACCTATACGTTACTTGATGATGATAATGAATTCTATGGGGAAGGGGGTTTTGATTTTATTGTCCAAGGCACAAGTTTCATCTATGAAAATAAACTGTATATAGAGTCTGAACGAGAGTTTGCCCGAAAGAAAAGCATAGTGCAGGGAAATGCCGGGGTGAAGATCTTGGTGTTGAGCGGACATGAATTCATTGATGACCCTTTGGTGGTCAGCAAACTGACTTCATATGCCACCTTGTTTGATTATGACCAGGTAATAGTTCCCCGGACCAAGGTGAATCCCCAGGTTGAGAATTCACGCAACCTGATTTTTGATGGATACAAGAAGCATTTGCAGCCACTGGTATTGAATTGGAATTATGAGATCTACCAGGTAATCAAATCGTGAGTTGCCAGGAAAGGCATTATAACTTAACACCTTAATTTGACGTAGTTTGTAAATTTTGGCTAAAGCTTGTTTTGTGAATCTGGGGTGGTATGCTTTTTCAGGAGGATATTATGAAAAAATCGTTAATGTTTTTGTTGGTTTTATTTGTATCAGTTGTCCTGTTGTTTTGTGCAGGTACAACAGAGACCGCAACAAAAAAGATTACCCTTACCATTGCCGGGAGGGATGGCGCGTATGGGGATTCTCTTCAGTTGGCAGCCGATGCATATCAGAAATTGCACCCGGAAGTATCTTTTGAAATCTTGAAGCTCTCAGGTTCTAGCCTGTTTGAGAAGAGTGTCATCGACATGCGAAGTAAAACCGGAACCTATGACCTCATTCTCATTGATGATCCCAATGCCCCACAATTCCAGGAGGTTGGTTGGCTGGCAGATTTGGATGCCTTGTATGCCAAGAAGGGTATTGAAGTGGATAAGGATTTCATCAAGCCGGCTTTGGATTTGGGCAGGTATCCGTATACTGGCGCAGGAACGCTCTTTGCCCTTCCGTTTGCAGGTAATGTTGAGCTTTTTGCCTATCGTGCTGATTTGTTCGCAAAGTATGGTTTTGGAGAACCAAAAACCTGGACGGAATTGCTTAAAGCTATCAAAACCATTGATGCCAATGAGCCTGGCGTGGACGGAGTTGTGTTCAGGGGATCAAAAGGTAATCCCATCGTAACGGCATTCATGCCGATTTTCTGGGCCTTTGGAGGAAAGGTACTGGATGAGAAGGGAAACGTTACCATTAACTCTCCACAGGGTTTGGCATCCCTGAAATATTTTCTTGAAATGGCCAAGTACGCACCAGAGGGTGTAACAATGTATCAGTCTGCACAGGTCAGGGATGCCCTGTATGCAGGAACTGCAGCGGTTGCTCCTGAAGTATGGCCTGGTTGGATCGGGAATCTGGAGAATGAGAAAGAGTCCCATGTCGTTGGAAAGGTAAAGGTAACGAAACACCCTGCAGAAGTGCAGAAATCCTCACCTATGATCGGTGCTTGGCTGGTTGCCATTCCTGAGTCTTCGAAACAGCATGAGGCGGCCTTTGATTTCATGTTGTACCTTACCAGCTTTGACATGCAACTTGCCATGTCCGACCAGTTTGGTCTTCCCCCCTCACGTGCTTCAGTTTACGCTGTTGAGTCCCAGAGGGTGAAATATCCTTGGTATGATGCACAGCTCGATGCCCTTCAGAACAGTGTGGCCAGACCCCGTTCAGTGAAGTGGAAGGAGATTGAGGATCAGTTGGGTTCTGTCTTGCAGTTTACCCTTATGGGAAACCTGACTCCGGAGAAAGCTCTGTTAGATGTCGAAAAGAGTATCAATGACATTTTGAAGAAGTAACGCTTTTCCCTATGGCAGGTGATGTCTTTAGGCTTTGCCTGCCATTTCTCCATGTCTCTAAACTGTGAGGTTCAATTCATGCATAAACCTGGGTATTATCGTAAGAACAGATTCTATTTCTTTCTTATAGCGCCCTCAGTGGCCATCATGGCCTGGCTGACTTTGTATCCAGTATTGAGGGTCGTTATCCTTTCGTTGTTCGACTACAACTATATTACTGATATCAAGCTTTTTACCGGTCTGAAGAATTTTAGGGATCTTCTCGGCTCCTCCCTATTCCAGGATTCCTTTTTCAATACGCTGGTCTTTTCGTTGATCGCCACAGTTGCCGAGGTTCTGTTTGGGCTCCTTCTGGCCTTTGCCTTTGATGGTCATTTCCCGGGAAAGAAACCTTTCATGACCATTGCAATATTTCCCATGATGCTTTCGACCATGGTAGTCAGTGCAATATGGAAGACGCTGTATCATAACGACATTGGTCTTCTCAATTATCTATTGCGTTCCATTGGTCTCTCTCCTGTCGGTTGGCTGATTGATCCCAGTAGGGCGCTCTACTCGATTATTCTTATAGATATCTGGCAATGGACTCCCTTTGCCTTCATATTGCTTCAAGCTTCGATGCAGTCGATACCCAGGGAAATCTTCGAGGCAGCCCAGATTGACGGGGCACGATATTTCCAGATTTCCTTCAGGATAACCCTGCCAATCATTGCAAGCCAAATTCTACTGGTTGCCATGCTCAGGACCATTGATACTTTCAAGCTATTCGGTAAGGTCTATGCCCTTACCCAAGGAGGCCCCGGGAATTCTACGGAAACGCTCTCTACGTTCATTTATCGTGAAGGATTCTCCTATTTTAATTTGGGTAGGGCCTGTGCAGCTTCCTTGTTGACGCTTTTCGTGGTTGCCCTGATTTCCCTGGTCTATATCAAGAAAATTCTTGGAGAGGAGGGAATAAATGCTTAAGGTCAAGAAAAAGCAGGATAATCCTCTCTTCTGGTTATTTCTTATTCTCATGTTGGTGGTAACCCTGTTTCCCGTGTATTGGATTGTAGCCACCTCTTTGAAGAATCCCCTGGAAGTGGTGCTTCCCAATCCTACCCTTGTTCCCAAGGCTCCTACGTTGCAGAATTACGTGCAAGTATTGCAGTCCGGGTTCTTGAAAAACATGGGTAACAGCCTGATTGTATCCATTGGGGCAACGGTTTTGTCGCTTAGTCTCTCGTTTGCGGCAGCCTATGCACTTTCCAGGTTCAAATTTCCCTTAGCTTTCAACGCTTTCTTTATGGTCTGGATTCTGTTGGTGAAGATTCTTCCTCCTGTAGTACTCGCCATTCCTTTGTATACCATGTTCAATTCGATGCATCTGATAAACAATCTGCTTGGGCTTATTTTGGTCTATCAGGTCTATACCTTGCCGTATTGTACCTGGATGTTGTACGGGTTTTTGAAAGCGCTTCCCAAGACGTTTGAAGAGGCTGCCGAGATAGATGGTGCAAGCAAGGGAGTCACTCTCTGGAGTATAGTCGCTCCCATGACCCGGACCGGGTTGGTAGCCACCTCCATCTTTAGCATCATTGCCTCCTGGGATGAATTCTTGTTTGGTTTGTTGTTCATTCGAACCCCGGCGTTGCGGACGCTTCCGTTGGTAATCGTGGACTACATCGGGGAATATGAGACTCTCTGGGGAAACCTGATGAGCATTGGATTGATAACTGCCTTGCCTGTACTGATTTTCTCAAATTTTGTGTACAAATATTATACAAAAGGCTTTGCAATGGGTGACAAGTAATGAATACAAACCTCTTGATAACAGTACATAGTGGAGGGCTTTCAGCACTCCCAAATAGCTATGAATATCTTCAGCAAGCTTGTTTGCTTGCTCCCGATATCATAGAGGTGGATGTCCGAAAGACCTTGGATGACAGGATTGTGCTTTGGCATGATGCCATACTTCCTGGCTGTTTTGAGCCTATTTCACAAATGCCGTACAAGCAATTGCTTGAGAAATATCCTAAGCTTCTGGTATTGGAAACTGCCTTGGATTTGTGTGGTGAACATGCCATCTCCACCAATCTCGATATCAAGGAGTTTGCGGCTATTCCGGAGGTTTGCAGGATACTCCAAAAAGAGGATTGTCTCGATAGGGTTGTATTTTCGGGGTGTGGGAAGGCAGAGATAGAGCTCATTTATTCTTTGTTGCCAAGTGCCAGGGTGTTGTTCAATGTGCAAAGTTGGGATCGTGAGGTCTTTCCCCAGTATAAGGACTATGTACTTTCCATGGTTCAACAGGCACAAGATTTGAAGGCCTTTGGGTTGAATGTTTGCTACAAGGACGTAAAAAAAGAATTTCTTCAGTATGCCCATAAGCATATGCTTCCTGTATTTGTCTGGACCGTGGATACCAGGGAGTTGATGAGGGAGATGATTTTGATGGGAGTCTATTCGTTGACTACGCATAATGTGGAGTTATTAAGAAATGAGATTGCGTATCTCAATGATTGTATGAAGGTTACCTGACAACAGTATTCAATTAATTGAATTTTCTTTACATCGTTTACTGGTTTTATGCATCAGCGAAAACAATCTGGACAAGGGAAAGGGTGTGCATGGGGAGGTAAGGATGTGCTTGAAGTTGGAAATATACGTAAGTTTCTCGATCAGAAACAAATACTGCATTCCTTGTCTTTCTCTACCAAGGACAATGGTATTATCGGAATACTAGGGCCTAATGGAAGCGGTAAAACGACATTGTTCCGTATCCTGGCTTCGTTGATGAAGCCTGATTCGGGTACCCTTGTCGTTGATGGTCACAACCTCAGGAAAATGGATTGTACGGTTGTCTTTGAAAGTGCTCGATGCTTTAATCTGGCATTAAGCGTGAAAGAGAATTACAGGTACTGGGCTGCCTTGAAGGGCATCGATCCAAATGCTATCGATGAAATAATTGAAACCGATGCGAATTATGGCCTTGCAAAGAAATTATGGAAAAACAAGGTAGGGACTCTGTCTGTCGGTGAGAAACAGATACTTGTCGTTCTTGCTACGTTGTTGACCGATTCACCGATTCTTTGCCTTGATGAACCCTCAAATGGATTGGATATCACCAACTTGCAACTTCTTAAGGATATCATCCTGCAACAGAGGGAAAACAGACTTATCCTTGTTTCCTCTCATGATGTTTCATTCATCCAGGAGATTGCGGATAGGGTATTCATTTTTTCTCAAGGGACAATTGTCAGGGAAGTAAACAACAGGATCTCCTATTCTGAACTTTCCCAGCTATATGCCTCCGAGGTAATTACATGAAGCTATCAAGAAACAGATATTTTTCGACTCTGGTAGCGGAGATTCGGATGGGCATGGTGGAGATGTTCAGCTACAACTTCAGTTTTTTCCTCGATATTGCCATTGTGTTTGGTTTATTGGCTTTCTTTTTTATCTCGAATTCCGGCTATCAGTTGACGCAATACTATAAGAGCGGAGTGCAAAATCAAAAAGAGCTTATCCTTTTGGGCTATGTAAACTGGATGCAGGCAAATTTGATAATTTCTGCTGTTTCCACGGGAATTCGTACTGACAATGTCAGAGGGACTCTGGAAAACAAATTCATGGCCATCGTTCCGTATGCTTGGCTTTTGTTTGGTGATGTACTGACCACCATCCTTATATCGCTTGTTGAAGTCTTGGTTGTGTTATTGCTTACCTCCAATACCTTATTCATGACCGATATTCCTGTATATTCGAAAATATTGCCACTGGGAGTATGCAATCATCTCATTCATTTGTCGTATTCCGGGATGGGGGTCAGCACTGCAAATTATTTATCGGCCTTTGGCCTTTCCCTGGGATGGCTGGCAATTGGGATAACTCTTTTCCATCAATCTGTGCAGCATGCAAGGGAAAAGGGGACTTTGTTCTTTTACTGATAAATACATATTTCTTATCCTATGATAATACTGTCACTTCAGATTACAACTGGGACTCTTAAAAACTGTACAAAGAAGCTCTTGACAGGGAATGAATCTGTGTTAGTATAAAGATAATTAATTTAATTAAGTATATATCACATGTGATAGTTCCTTCCTTATAGGGTGAATATATGAAAGCTATAATGGTAATGTTTGATTCTTTGCGCCGGGATTTGCTATCTGTTAATGGTGGGCCAATTTATACTCCGAACTTTGAGCGTCTTGCTGCTTCATCCGTGCAGTTCGATTCTTGTTATGCTGGTTCACTTCCCTGTATGCCAGCACGCCGCGAGCTTCATACTGGCAGATATAATTTCTTGCATAGAAGTTGGGGGCCTTTGGAACCGTTCGATGATTCCATGCCAACAATTTTATCTGAAAATGGAATTTATACGCACCTTACGACAGATCATTATCATTATGTACAGGATGGTGGTGCAACATATCATGGAAGATATAATTCTTGGGTTTGCAATCGAGGACAGGAAAGCGACCAATTTGTTGCGGATCTTGCTCCTCATACATCACTTGATGCTCCGAATCAACTTACCCCAGAGGCAGCTAACGAGAGAATGCGACAGGCGAGGAGGGTCGGTGGGTGGCAGAACTTAAAAAACCGGAACGTAATAAAAAGGGAAGATGAATATCCTATGGCAGAGACCTTTGCCAATGGCTTGGATTTCCTTGAACGCAATTCTATGTATGATAACTGGTTTTTGCAGATTGAAACTTTTGATCCACATGAACCATTTACCTCACCTGACAGCTTCCTTGAGAAATTCTTGGACCCTGATGATTTCCTTTCGCCAGATTGGCCGCAATATGCACAAGTGCAAGAATCAAAAGCTGCGATTGAAAAGATGCGAGCAAAATACTATGCCCTTACCTCTTTTTGTGATACAGAGCTGGGAAAAGTATTGGATATGATGGATAAAAGAAACCTTTGGGAGGACACAATGCTTATTGTGAATACTGACCATGGGTTTTTATTATCAGAACATGAATGCTGGGGAAAAGGGACCTCCCCTAATTATGAAGAGCTTGTGCATAATCCCTTATTTATTTATGACCCTAGAAGCAAATGTAAAGGTGAAAGACGAAATAGTCTTGTGCAAACGATAGATATCGCTCCTACGTTGCTTGAATTCTTTGGTGTTGCCCGTCCGAAGGATATGCTTGGTATTCCTCTTGGCGATACCATTCAGTCAAACTGTACTGTGCATGACTATGCACTCTTTGGATATTTCGGGGCTCCCTTGGGAATTACGGATGGGAGATATGTGTTATTCCGCAATGTTAAAAACCCGGATATCAAGGTGCATGAGTATACTTTATTTCCTACTCACATGAAGAGTTTTTTTTCTCTCGATGAATTACAGAATGTAGTTCTTTCAGAGCCCTTTGCGTTTACGAAAGGGATTAAGTTAATGCGAATGGATGCTAAAGTGAATCCCCGGTTTTTACACTCGGTGAAAGATGGTGATTTGCTTTTTGATGTAGTCTCGGACCCAAGACAACAATGTCCCCTTGTTGATAAGGAAATAACAGAGAGACTACTTGAAGCAGCTGTTATGTTGTTTGATGAAAATGACGCGCCGGTGGAACTGTACGAGTACTTTGGTTTCCCAAAATATACATTGTAGAAGAGGTATTATGATTGATTTTAAAGCAAAACCATTCAACTTATCTGAAGAAGATATCAAATGGGTTAAAGATACGTTGCATGGAATGTCTATAGAGGAAAAGGCTGGCCAGTTGTTTTGTGTTCTATTCAAGAACTGTGTAACCGAAGAATTTGAATATGTATTCAAAATTCTTTCACCTGGCGGTTGTATGTATCGTGTCCTTCCAACTGAAATCGCAGTGAATGCGACAAATACATTGCAAAGCAAGAGTAAAATTCCTTTATTGATTGCTGCAAATTTAGAGAAGGGTGGAAATGGTATCGTAACCGAAGGCACCCTTGTAGGTTCTCCTATGGAAATTGCTGCAACTGGTGATATCTCCATGGCTGTAAAAATGGCTACAGTATGTGCAAAAGAAGCTATGGCAGTAGGCAGTAATTGGGCTTTTGCTCCAATTATTGATATTGATTCCAATTTTAGAAATCCAATTACGAATACAAGAACCTTTGGTTCGAACCCCGAAACAGTCAAGAAGATGGGTAAAGCTTATGTAGAAACAGTCCAAAAAATGGGTATGGCTGCTTCTATTAAGCACTTTCCTGGTGATGGTCAGGATGAAAGAGACCAACACTTAGTAACTTCCATTAATAATATGGATGCAGAAACATGGATGAATACCTATGGTATGGCATATAAAGCTAGTATTGAGGCTGGTGCTTTAACGGTAATGGCTGGGCATATCATGCAGCCAGCTTGGTCTAGGCTTTTAGATCCCTCTTTGAAAGATTCGGAGATCAAGCCGGCTACCCTTAGCAAAGAACTTTTGCAAGGCCTGCTTCGGGGGAACCTGGGATTCAATGGTCTGATTTGCACAGATGCAACAACAATGGCAGGTTTTATGCTTCCGCTTTCACGTCGCTTGGCTGTTCCTTATTGTATTGCCGCAGGATGTGATATGTTTTTGTTTGCAAGAAATCTTGAAGAAGATTTTAATTTCATGCTTGATGGAATTAGGAATGGTATTATCACTTCAGAACGTCTTGATGAAGCAGTCTCTAGAATTCTTGCGACAAAAGCAGCTTTGAAGCTACATACGCATATTCCAGAAATTAGCCTAGAAAAGGCAAAGTGCATAATAGGTTCTGAGGAACACCATGCTTGGGCTAAGGAATGTGCCGATAAAGGCATTACCTTGGTAAAAAAACAAGAGGGGATTTTGCCTCTTTCTGTAAAAAAATATAAAAAAATTTTATTTTACACCATTGAACCGGCTATTGGAGGAGAAGGCAATTATCAGGTGAGTCCTGCGTGTAATAAAGTAAAATTACTCCTTGAAAAAGAAGGTTTTGAAGTTGATGACTTTGTTCCTCAACCGTATGGCGAAGGCTTTACTACAAAATATATGGATTTTGTAAATACCTATGATCTTATCGTCTATGTGGCAAATCTAAGCACTAAGAGCAACCAGACTGTGGTGAGAATTGAATGGAAGCAACCCATGGGAGCTGATTGTAGTTATTATATTCATGATATTCCCACAATATTCATCTCCCTCGAAAACCCGTATCATCTTTTGGATTCCCCAAGGGTCAAGACGTATATCAATACCTATAGCAATAATGATAGCTGTATTGATGTGCTTGTAGAAAAACTGATGGGAAGAAGTGAATTTATAGGGCAGAGCCCAGTTGATGCTTTCTGTGGCAAGTGGGATGCAAGGCTGTAAAGGGAGAACGGTATGAAGCAGTATAAAGGACTTCTATTTGACTTGGATGGAGTAATAGTAGATACGGCAAAGTATCATTATTTGGCATGGAAAGCGCTAGCTGACGAACTGGGCATTCCTTTTTCGCAGACGGATAATGAAAGATTGAAAGGTGTAAGTCGAATGGCTTCTCTTGAGATAATTCTGGAAATTGACAAGAGAACGATGAGCAAGGAAGAAAAAGAAGCCAACTGTACAAAGAAGAATGATTTGTATGTGAGTTACATCAAAAACTTGGAAAAACATGAGATTCTACCAGGTGTTGAAGCCTTCTTAACAGATGCAAGGGAAAAAGGGTATAAGATTGCATTGGGATCAGCAAGTAAAAATTCTGGATTAATCCTTGATCGTCTTGGTATACGATCCTTGTTTGATGAAATTATTGATGGTACAAAGGTAACTATTGCAAAGCCAGATCCTGAAGTGTTTGTCAAGGGTTCAGAAGCCCTGGGACTTGAAGTTGGTGAATGCATTGTCTTTGAAGATGCAATTGCAGGAATTGAAGCTGCACACAACGGTGGCATGAAGGCCGTTGGCATTGGGTTGAAGAGTATCCTGGTAAAAGCAGATGAAGTGCTTCCTGGCTTTAAAGGGATAACGATTGATGATGTCATTGCGCTTTTATAGCAAGAGAAAAATTAGATGAAACGAAAACACCTTCTTATAAAACCAGCTTCCAGTAACTGCAACATGCGTTGCAAGTATTGTTTCTATGCTGATGAGGCTCAGAATAGAAAAGTACAGAATTTCGGTATCATGAGTAAAGAAATCGCTCATACCGTAATAGAGCGAACTATATCAGAGGCTGATGATGTTACGTTTTCGTTTCAAGGTGGAGAACCCACTCTTGCTTCGCTTGATTTCTTTAAGGATTTTGTTTCGTATGCAACAGCAATAAAGGAAAAAAAAGTCGTTCATTTTACTATACAGACAAATGGTTATATCATTGATAGAGAATGGGCTAAGTTCTTCCATGATAATAATTTTCTTGTAGGGCTTTCCCTGGATGGCAATAAAGCTATTCATGATATTTACCGGCGTGATTGCAAAGGCGAGGGATCATTCAAAAAGGCCTTTAGGACAAGTCAGTATTTCCAAACAGAAGAAGTTGACTTTAATATCCTTGTTACCGTAACAAAAGATGTTTCCTTGAATATTGAAAGACTTTATGCTTTTTTCAAGAAAAATAATTTTCGCTTTCAACAGTATATTGCTTGTATCGATCCTATTGCGGAAGAACGTGGTTCCTTGGATTATTCTTTGACCCCGGAACTGTTTGGTAAGTTTCTTTGTACGTTGTTTGATCTCTATTTCAAAGACTGGCAGAATGAGGATTTTGTATCTATCAGGTACTTTGATAACCTTGTACTTAGGATGGCTGGATTGAAAGTTGAATCTTGCGGAATGCTGGGATTTTGTCCAAAGAATTATGTCTTGGAAGCTGATGGGTCTGTATATCCCTGTGATTTTTATGTACTTGATAATTACAAAATCGGAAATCTCACTACTGATAGTTTTGCGCTTATTGATGAAAATAGGGAAAACCTCAAGTTTACGGAAAAATCTTGTGTAATAGACGAAAAGTGTAAGACCTGCACGTACTTTCCTATTTGTCTTGGCGGTTGTCGCCGTGATAGAGAGGATTTTAATACAGGTGAGATAAAGCTTAGTTTTCTTTGTCAATCTTATAAGTTTTTCTTTTCTCAAGCCATGGAAAGACTCGAGTATATGGGTCAAAAAGAAAGAGAGAGCAGAAGTCTATAGCACAAGTTCACTACGATAAGGTTATGAAAACAGGAGGAAAATATGCGTATTCTTTATGTTGATATTGATACAATAAGGCCCGATCATCTTGGGTGTTATGGGTATACGAGAAACACAAGTCCCAATATTGATAAAGTGGCTCAAGAAGCAGTTCGCTTTAACGATTACTATTGCTCCGATGCTCCCTGTCTGCCCAGCCGAGCGGCTTTGGCGACTGGCAGGTTTGGTATTCATACTGGATGTGTTGGCCATGGTGGAATCAATGCGGAAATGCGTCCAGAAGGTAAAGAGAGAGGAATGGCTGACTTCAATGGTCGATATAACCTTCCTGCCGTTATGCGAAGAGCCGGTATGAAAACCGCATCAATCAGCAGTTTTGCCGATAGGCATGCTGCCTGGTGGTTCAATGGAGGATTTGATGAAACCTATAATATTGGCAAACGTGGTCTTGAGCTGGGAGATGAAGTAATAGATCTCGCTCTTGATTGGCTTCAGAGGAAAGAGAGTATAAAAGACTGGTTTTTGCATGTGCACGTATGGGATCCTCATATTCCTTATAGAACACCTGAAGAATTTGGTAAACCTTTTGAGAATTCACCACTTCCAGATCCTTGGATGAATGAAGAACTTCTCGCCCAACACAGAAACTCAAAACCAGGTGCACATAGTGCCTGCGAAGTGAATGGCTATACTCCTGCAGAGGATATTGCGCATCCAAGGCAGATTACAGAAATCAAGGATCTATCTGATTTCAAGACAATGATCGATGAATATGATACTGGCGTTTTATTCGCAGACTACAATCTTGGTAAAATGTTTGATCTGTTGAGAGAGCAGAAAATTTATGATGAAACAATCATCATAATCTCTGGTGATCATGGCGAGTGTCTTGGTGAAAAAGGTGCATATTGTGAACATGGCGAAGCTGATTACATCACGACTCACATTCCTTTGATCATCAAATGGCCAGGATGTCCTCAGAATGTTGAGTCAAACGGTTTGCACTATAATGTGGATCTTTTACCGACACTCATTGATATGATAGGCAATATACCACCATTCAAATGCAATCGTGTTGTGGGAAAACCTAACCCGGCTGTCTATGATGGTGAAAGTTTTGCGCCGTGCATCAAGGAAGGAAAGAACGGAGGAAGAGAATTCCTTGTAGTGAGCCAATGTGCCCATGTGTGTCAACGTGCTGTCCGTTTTGACAATTGGATATACATCCGCACATATCACGATGGTTACCATCTCAGCGAGGCCGATGAACTATTTGATGTTGAAAAAGATCCTCACGAAATAACGAATGTTGCCTCCTTATATAAGGATGTTTGCTGGCATGGTGCTTGGTATCTGGAACACTGGGTTGCAGATAATATGCTAAGCAATATCTACAATTATCATGAAGATCCTTTATGGTCAGTAATCGCAGAAGGTGGGCCTTTCCATTGTCGAGGGTACTTACAGAACTACTGTACCCACCTCGAAGAAACAGGAAGAGGTAATCTTGCCAAAGAGCTCAGTGAAAAGCATCCGGAAGAATTCAGAGTAAGCTATTAGTAAAATGACTGGAAGAAAAGTAATCGGTAGCCGAACCTTAGTTATCTGAAATAGATGATTTGTACTTTTTTTCTTGACAAAGTAAGGATGGATGATAATCTATTAATACTTAATTAATTTAATTTAGTATTAAGAGGTTTCTATTTCTCTCAGGTAAGAAAAAAAGAGGAGGTAATTCCATGAAAGGAATTATGAAGAAATTTACGGTTTTGTTACTGGCAGCCAGTGCTGTAGCGATGACCTTGATTGGTTGTTCTGGTAACACAAAAGGCAGCAGTTCAAGTTCAACTTCTACTGCAACATCGATAGCAAAGGATGCCAGCACTGTCACCAATCTTGCTCAGTCAACTTCTGAAGTAAGTGAATCTTCAATTTTGACAGATCAGACAATCAATATTGGCTATGGTACTACCCTTGATTCCTTGACACCCTTCAGGTCAAATACGGCGAGAAACTCTCCCTATTTTGTACAGCTTTATGAAACACTCGGAGTCATGGATAGTATGAAGGAAACTCAGCCGTATGCAGCTAAGTCATGGGTCTCAAATGATAATGGATTTACGTATGAGATTGAAATCTGGAATACTATCAAAGATAGCGCAGGTAATAAGATTACAGCTTCCGATATTATCTGGTTTTTGACAGAATCTAAAAAGAAAGCCTTGAAGCCAGTATTTGCAAAAATCGAAAGTGTAGAAAAGACGGGTGATTATACTTTTACGATAAAACTTAAGTCAAATATCGTCGGTACCTTCCAGACCCTTATGGCTGATACGTATATTATTAGTGAAAAGGCTTTTAAAGAGAGCAAGGATGAATTCGGTACTTCCTGCATAACTACATCTCCTTACAAAGTAGTGGAATTTGTCCCGAGTGCATCTTTGAAGTTTGAGAGAAGAACTGACTATTGGCAAGATATTGAAAAAATGCCCGAGGTTGCACGTCCTCTTGTGAAGAATGTTAACTATTCCATTATCACTGAAGCGTTCCAGTTAGGTGTCGCCCTTGAAACTGGAAAAGTCGACGCAGTAATCGATATTGCTTCTACTACAGGGTCCCAGTTCATTGATAACAAGAACTTCACGGTTGATCTCTCTGATGGTCCCCAGGGCTGGCAAGTTTTCTTCTCTGGAGCTGATACATCCCTGCTTGCCAATAATGTAAAACTGAGACAGGCTATCTGCTATGCAATCGATGCCAATGGATTGATTACCGCTATGTGTTCAGGGTTTGGTACACAGATGTGGGATGTTGGCTCGCCAAGACTCATTGGTTTTAATGATGCCTGGAAAAATGAAGACTATTACAGCTATAATCTGGAAAAAGCGAAGCAACTCTTGGCCGAATCTGGTTATAAGGGTGAAAAACTGATTCTTCTCTCCACTTCTTCAGCCTTTGCTTCCCGTCTTGGACAGCTTTTACAGAATTATCTTGCCGCTGTAGGGATAAATCTAGAACTGAATGCTATGGATATGGCACTATATACTGCAGTCAGACTTGATGGAACCAAGTATGATATGACAATTAATACTGTTGGTGGTACTTCTTTGGCTGACCAGTGGTCCATCAGATTTGATCCTGCTGCCTATGCTGCAGGCGATGCAACTAGTCGTAAGGATTATACTCTTGGCAATATGCTATACAAGACCTGGTCTTTAGATGGTTGGACAACTGAAAATATTGATGCTGTGCATAACTATCTTAAAGAGAATGCCATTGCGTATGGTCTTGTCAATCCTCAAGTTTTTACCATCTGGAGCAACAAGTTGAACATGAAGAAAGTTGTCAAAGGTGGCATTTCCGGATATATGATGTTTCCTAGTAGCCAATTCGATAAGCAATAAGCATTTATTTTTCCTTGATGTTCCGACTTAACTCGGAACATCAAGCTATTCATGAGGTTCAAAATGTTAAAATATATAGGGAATAGGATTCTTTGGATGATTCCCATCATTCTTGGTGTTACTATTTTGGTCTTTACCATGATGATGTTTTGTCCTGGGGATCCAGCAGAAATAATCATAGGGGCATCTGCGACCCAACAAGATTTAGTTGCCAAGAGAATTGAACTTGGTCTGGATAGAGCATATATCGTGAGACTTGCCGAGTACATGAGCAATGTATTTTTGCATTTTGATTTAGGTTCTTCCTGGATTACTAATATCAGCATTGGGTCTTCTATTGCTGAAAGAATGCCAAGAACGCTTGTTCTCACCGTTGTGACCCTGTTTATTGCTTTTGGCCTTGGAATACCTCTTGGCATTACTGCCGCAACGCATCAAAACAAATGGCAGGATCATATTTCAATGATTTTGGCTCTGGTTGGTGTTGCAATACCGAATTTCTGGCTTGCGCTTATGCTTATTTTATTATTCTCAGTTAATCTCGGCTGGCTTCCTGCCATGGGTATTGGTGCAGGTATTACTGGACTTCAGTTTTATATTCTGCCAGCAATTTCTAACTGTGCAGGAGCACTCGCTAACTGTGCTCGTCAAACGCGTTCTTCCATGCTTGATGTTATCAGGGCCGATTATATTACTACCGCTCGTTCCAAGGGTGTGCCAGAACGTGAAGTTATTTTAAAACATGCCCTTAAGAATGCGCTCATCCCAATCATTACCATGATGGGTACCACTTTGGGGCGCCTTCTTGGTGGTGCAATGATTATTGAGACAATCTTTGGAATCCCTGGTATGGGTTCCTATATTATTGGTGCTGTCAGTAACAGAGACTATCCGATTGTACAGGGTGGTTCCATTGTCTTGGCAATTGCATTTAGTATTGCCATGCTTTTGATTGACCTTTTATATGCTGCGGTAGATCCCCGGATTAAAGCGAGATATGCGTCGAATAAGAAAAAGAGGGTGACTAAGGATGCGTAACAACAATGCTGCTGTTCTTTATGGTAACAAGCTCAAGAAACAGAGTGAATTTGTACGTGTTATCAAGCAACTCGCAAAAAATAAAGTTGCTGTTCTTGGCTTGGTTATTCTTCTTGTTGAAGTTCTGATTGCAGTCTTTGCGAAATACATTATTCCTTATGACTATATTTCAATGGATTTAACTGCTTGCTTTGCAAAGCCCTCGTTTGCGCATCTCTTTGGGTGCGATGATATGGGCCGTGATATCTTTTCTCGAGTGCTGTATGGTACCCGTTACTCACTTTCCATCGGAATTTTTGCTGTTAGCATTTCTCTTGTGTTTGGTGTTATCATTGGGTCCTTTGCAGGATTCTTCGGTGGGCAAATTGACAATATTCTTATGCGTATTCTCGATGTCATCCAGGCAATCCCGGGTATGCTTCTAATGATTGTTATCTCCGCAGTTTTGGGACCTGGATTTGGAAATACCATTATTGCACTATCGGTGAGTAACATTTCTGGTATGGCAAGAATGCTTCGTGCCCAGATGATGCGGGAAAGAGGTAATGAATATATTGAAGCGAGCCAGTCTATCAACTGCAGTAAGCTGAGAATAATTTTTGTTCATCTTATGCCGAACTGTGTCTCTCCACTTATTGTTCAGGCAACAATGGGTGTTGCCCAGACAATTACCATGGCTGCGGGTTTGTCTTTTATCGGCCTGGGTGTTCAGCCGCCGACTCCCGAATGGGGTGCAATGCTATCAGCAGCACGTCAGTTCATAAGGCAGGCCCCACATCTTGTTATATTCCCGGGGCTTGCGATTGCAATTACTGTTCTTGCCTTGAACCTCCTTGGCGATGGATTGAGAGACGCTTTGGATCCAAAGCTTAAAAACTAAAGAAGAGAAAAATGAGTGAAAATACTACTAACTTTTTAAATATTAAAGACCTTGTTGTCGAGTATGTCTCCAATGGACAGATTGTACATGCGGTGAATGGCGTTTCTTTACAATTGGAAAAAGGCAAGACTCTTGGCCTTGTTGGTGAAACAGGAGCAGGCAAGACTACTATTGCGAAGTCAATATTACGCATTCTTCCCGATATTAGTAGCAAAATCATATCTGGTGAGATTTTTCTGGATGGTGAGAATGTCTTAAAATTGACTGAATTGGAAATGCGGAAGATTCGTGGAAGTAAATGTTCCATGATTTTCCAAGATCCAATGACAGCTCTGAATCCAGTTCAGAAAGTAGGAGACCAGATTGCCGAGGTTGTTGCACTCCATAAAGAGGATAAAGTCAATCCGGAAGTGAGAGCAAAGGAAATGCTTGAGATTGTCGGCATTCCTGCTGAACGGTATCATGAGTATCCTCACCAATTTTCTGGAGGTATGAAGCAGCGTGTTATTATTGCCATTGCACTTGCTTGCAATCCCGATTTGTTGCTTGCTGATGAACCTACGACGGCTCTTGATGTAACGATTCAGGCGCAAATTTTGGATTTAATCAAGGATCTTCAGAAAAAATACAATACGGCAATGCTTCTGATTACCCATGATATGGGTGTTGTCGCTACAGTATGTGATGATGTTGCAGTTATCTATGCGGGCGACATTATTGAATATGGTACAAAAGAACAAATTTTCGACCATCCCTCACATCCTTACACCCTTGGCCTTTTCGGTGCAATTCCAGCTATGAATGATGAACAGATGTGGTTGCATCCTATCGATGGACTTCCCCCAGATCCAACAAACCTTCCAATAGGTTGTTCCTTTAGTCCCAGATGTACGTATGCTACGGAAAAATGTAAGGCTGGTGCTATTGAAATGGTAAAAACCGTTGATGGTCATAATTGTAGATGTTGTAATCTCGATTCCATAAGAAAGGAAGGCTAATTATGGAAAATCTTATTGAAGTAAAAAACCTGAAAAAGTATTTTCCTACCCCACATGGAATGCTCCATGCTGTCGACGATGTCAATTTCATCATTGAAAAGGGAAAAACTCTTGGTGTAGTAGGAGAATCAGGTTGTGGAAAGTCTACGCTTGGTAGAACTCTTATTCATTTGCATGAGAGTACCTCAGGACAAATCTTTTTTAATGGTAAGGATATTACTTTTGTGAAAGGAAAGGCCCTTAGGGAAGCACGTGAACAGATGCAGATTATTTTCCAGGATCCCTATTCCTCCATTGATCCAAGAAAAACAATTGAAGCGACTATTCGTGAACCCTTGATTGTTTCCAGAAAGTTTGGCAAGAGTGAGATTGATGAAAAAACTTCTGAGCTTATGAATCTTGTAGGAATTGATGAACGCTTAAGAGTTTCCTATCCACATGAGCTTGATGGTGGGCGACGTCAGAGAGTAGGGATAGCGAGAGCTCTTGCTCTTGATCCTCAGTTTATTGTTTGTGATGAACCTGTATCGGCACTTGATGTATCAATTCAGGCACAGGTTTTGAACTTATTAAAAAAATTACAGATCGATAGAGCTCTTACATATATGTTTGTTACGCACAATTTGTCTGTTGTACGTTATATTTCCGATGATATCTGTGTTATGTATCTTGGGCAGGTTGTTGAGAAATGTTCAACTAAAGAGCTTTTCGTCTCTCCTTTGCATCCTTATACAAAAGCGCTGCTCTCCGCAATTCCTTCCGTTGATATTCATCACCCGATGAAACGTGAACTCTTGAAGGGTGAAATTACATCCCCAATCAATCCCAAGCCCGGTTGCAGGTTTGTAGCCCGATGTCCTTATGCTAGAGAAGCATGTCTTCAACCCCAGAAACAGGAAGAAGTGGTAAAGAATCATTTTGTAGCTTGTTGCAGAGTACATGAAATCTAAACACTAAAAAGTAGGAAAGCCCCTTTGGAAAATTTTCAAGGGGGCCTTTTTTAGGATAGAAATTCTTTGTCTGCAACAGCTTGATCAAGAAAGGTTATATTTCAATATCTCCTGCATTGTATGTCTGAATTTCACTGCTATAGCTGAGTTGAATTGCTTCAAGTCGCTCTTTGTCATAGGTTAGGAATATCTTGTTCTTTGGTGGCCAGGAAAACACGAGGTCAAATCGTTCTTGTTTGGATAATACAGTTTTGGAAATGTAAATATACAAAGTACCTGTATGTTTATTCTTGGCAAATGCCTTGGTGCCAATTACACCGACTTCTTTTATTTCATTCCATTTATATTCAGCTAGTATTCTTCTTGAAAAGAGGCGTTTTACGCTTTCCTCAGTTAGGACTATAAGTGAACCGTAAATACTGGCCATATAGCAAAAAATCAGCATAATAACAAAGAAAAGCAGGGCAGAAAATGGACGAGCAATATAGATTAGCGTACTACCAAGAATCAATGAGACAATGGCAGTCATAAGACTTACGCCGAGCTTCAAGGGGTCACAAATATATGATTTTGGTTTCATGCCTTATCCTATATAGGTCCCCAAATCTTTTTGGATTGCAATGGCTGCAGCCCCTTTTGCCCCATATTCGTTTTCTGGAGTGATGAAAATGAAATTTGCCTTGTCTTCTTCTGGTCCGAATAGATTCTTTTGCAGTGCCTCAAGGAAGGGCGTTTTGTTGATTTCATTGTTAAATAACTTTGCTTCTACAAGGATGCAATCAGGCCTGAACATGTTGTCAACATTGGCAATGGCGATTCCTAAATAGGATGCAGCTTTACTTAATATTTCATGTACTGCGGTATTGCCTTCATTCTGAGAACGAAGAATATCCTGCATATAAATCTTATTGTTAGCATCAAGTATGGCTTTTAATGCAGGAATATTCCCCGTATTTGCTTCTTTGATGCATTGTTCCTTAATGACTCGTTCTCCTGAAAAACTGCTGAGCTTTCCAGTAGAGCCAAATTCATCATCGGGTTTATTAGGATCCATAATCATATATCCCAGTTCTCCGGGGCCCACCGAGGTACAGACAAAGTTAGGATTGTTCATCATCAAGGGGCAAGAAATACCGTCAGATACAAAAAGATAGGCAAAAATATGACTATCACCTAGTAAGGTATTATTAAAAAGATTGAACATGGTGGCCCTTGCTATTGCATCGTTTTCAAGGGTGATATTACCCTTGAACTTTGTCAGCCTAAGAATGTCTTCCACCATATTTTTATTTTTCCAATGAAACTGACGTTGTACTTTGAGAATTCCCTTTTGAGTATCAATAATACCAGGAGTGCATATGCCAATACCAAAAATTTTTTCTGAATTGACTGTAGGCGTATGAAGCATAGTATTGATCAAGGATGCACAGGATTGGATGATATTCTCATAATTTGTTGTATCTGTATCATCTTGAATGCTTTGAATTATATTGCCTTTATAATCTGTTAAAACAGCAATTCTATAGGATTGTTTAATTTCTACTCCGATGAAGTATCGTGAGGAGGGAATTATTTCCACTGGATTTGATTTTCTTCCCATGGCTTTTACTTGTGTCGTAGTTGTCTGACTTTCTTGTATGATTTCATTATGAATCATATTGTTTATATTTGTCGTGATGGTAGGAAGGGTTAGATTCAATGCTTTTGCAATTTCAAGTCGTGTAATAGGGCCATAAAGATAGACAATTCTCTTTATTGCAGCTTGATTAGAAATTTTGACACGGGGTAAATTATTTCCAGGTTCAATTAACATCTATAATCATCTCTTTTTATTAATTAATTTAATAATCAAATTATAACAGTTGTTATTTTATGCAGTCAACAAAATTGAGCATCATAGTTACTATTTACGTACGAGTTGCTTTTGTAACGGGAGTCAACACTGCAAGGTATTTATCGGCCTTTGGCAGTTCCCTGGAATGGCTGGCAATTGGGATAACTCTTTTTCATCAATCCATCAAAAAGCCAGGAAGAAGGGGACTTTGTTCTTTTACTGGTGGGAACAATGCAATAATGAAGGTTTTTTTTAAAAATGTTGCTTCTATTTAGTATCAAGTGCTTTATTGCGTTGACTTTATCCTTAGGGCAAGGTGTACGTTAAGGATAGGTGCTATAGGATTCGCCAAGAGGAGTATAATCCATGTTGTCCATCGGAGAATTTTCAAATATATGCAAGGTTTCCACCAAGACCCTTCGCTATTATGCGGAGATGGGGCTGATTCTGCCTGATAAGGTCAACCTGGAGAATGGGTATAGGTATTACTCCATCGAGCAATTGGAAACTATGCTGTTTATCAATCGGCTGAAAACCTACAATTTCTCTTTGGATGAAATCAAGGCGATACTTGAATCAAAAGAAAACCAGGATGAAAAACTCTATCTGGCACTTACCAAAAAGAAAAAGGAAATTGAGAGACAAGAACAAGAACTTGCAAGGACCCTCGACCAATTGGGCCAGGATATTGAAGGTCTGGAACAAGGCAAGTCGATTATGTCCTATCTGGAAGGTATTGATGTCCAACTTACGGAAGTCCCTCTGATGTATCTTCTCTCTATCCGGAAAATGGTTGCGGAATGCAATTTCACCGAAGAGTATGGTAGCTGTTTTGGTACATTATTCAGGAAAATTGCAGATGACAATCTAACCATGACTGCTCCCCCGATGGTACTTTTTCACAGTGCAGAATTCAGTCCACTTGGTTTGGATACTGAATTTGCCATTCCCATACAAGAGTATGTTACCGGTACAAGGGATTTTTATCCGGCTCTATGCTTGAAGACTGTTCTCGTCGGTCCATATTCCGGCCTCTCTTCTGTATATGCCAAACAACGTGAATGGGCAGAAAGGGAAGGCTATGAATCCAGCAATGCCCTGTATGAAGTATATGTAACTGACCCTTCCCAAGTTTCCAGGGAGAGTGAACTTATAACAGAGATTTATTATCCGGTCAGAAAAAAAGCGCCCAATAGGTAGATTCGGAAAGTACGGGCATTCAATTTTTGCATGGTCAGATGAACCAGGGAAAAATGCTTGGATTGAAAAGGTCTTTTATGATAAAGGAAAAAAGTAGATGAACCAAGAAAAAGTAGCAGAGTTGGAAAAGAGAATAAACAAGGATTATGGCAATATAGTAGGTCTGGTCGTACTGAAAGACGGCAAGACGCTCTATGAGCATTACTTTAATGGATGCTCAGATACTAGCCGGATTCATGTCTATTCAGTGACAAAAAGTATTGTTTCCCTATTGATTGGGATTGCCCTGGACAAGGGATATATTAACAGTCTCGACCAGAAAGTATTGGATTTTTTCCCGGATTACCTAGTTAAAAAACGAGAGGGAACAATACAGAAGATTACGCTTGAGAATCTGCTGACAATGACAGCTCCGTATAAATATAAGCACGTTGTCCCTTATATAAAGTATTTCACGAATGATGACTCGGTAACGTTTACGCTTGATTTATTGGGAGGCAAGGGACAGATAGGGGAATTTAGATACACCCCCCTCATAGGACCAGATATCTTGTCAGGTATTCTTGCAAAGGTTACTGGGCAATCGGTATTCGATTTCGCGACAGAGAATTTATTTTCGCCACTGGGAATTACTGTTGAGCGTACTGTGACTTTTCATAGTAAAGAGGAGCAGCTTGCATTCAATGAAGCCAAGGATATCAGCGGCTGGGTTGCTGACTCAACTGGCGTGAATACAGGAGGCTGGGGGCTTACTCTCTCTGCTGTGGATATGGCAAAGATAGGACAGTTATGCTTGGATGACGGAAGGTGGAATGGAAAACAAATTGTACCGGCAACCTGGATCAGTGAGAGTACAAAAGAACATAGCCGATGGAAAAAACTTGATCTGCCCTATGGCTACCTATGGTGGCTTGTCAATGAGAAGGAGCAGGCCTGTGCAGCGATGGGAGATGGAGGGAATGTGATTTATTTCAATGCAAAGAAAAAAATAGTAATTTCCATTGCTTCTACGTTTGTACAAAATGCAAAAGATAGATTGGAACTTATAAAGGAATATATTGAACCAATATTTGAGGCTTGAGGATTATAGTAAGCCTCCTAAGCCAAGACAATTCTTGATAGAATCTTCGATGGGTGGTCCTCCTTGCCTACAGTTGTTCCCTTCCTTCAAAGGTTCAAGAAAATGTCTTCATCTCCTTCTCTGTGGAACCAGTCATTGTTCGGGCCTGGGGGCTATCAAATCGAGATTACTTTTCCTGCCAGTTGAAGGTCAGGCGCCCGGATGAATCCGCCACGCCGGACGGGAAAAGAGTCGTCTAGTGGTTTGTTCGCGCTCTTTGTATAAAGCCTATGACCAACAGGATAACCCCGATGACCAACGCCACATAGATAAAACCACCAAACGTATACGTCGTGATCAGTCCAACAAGCCACAGTACCAAAAGAATAATGCCAATAGTGAATAACATATTCAGCTCCTTTTAAAAAAATTATGAATCGTTTTCGATATCTATCTACACAAATATACAAGGAAATAGAATTACCATCTGTACGGTAGCGCACACTGTGACTGAACGAATGGCAGGAAAATTAATTGATCGAGTGGCGCAAGGACGAAGCTGGGGTGCATTATGCACACAAAGACCCAATCGGCCGTCAAAAAAGCGTAGTCTAACGACAGGTTGGAAATGAGAAATAAAAATCAGTTTAGCGAGGCTGAATCATAACCTGAAGTGCTATATATGGGGCAGGCGTTAATGATCAATGACAATTTGTTATGATTATGGAAGCTGAGGCTATAAGGAACAAGATATTTATTGAATTGGAGGGTAGCGATGAGTAATTCTGCAATGGACTCTCTCAAGGAAACTGTAAGAGATCTTGATGCAATTGGTGTAAATACTGCTTTCAGTAAACGTGCTCTAAAACGACTGGGGCTATATCAGCCAAATGGGAACAGGGACAAGGGTACTTGGTCTTCTGCTTTTCCAGCACGGAAGTTTTTTGTATACCCACATAGAGTATTACTGCGAGAATGGGATAGATGCTTCAGAAAAGATAAAAATCCCTTCGGAACACAGACTCATCGCTGGGCCTTGCATGTCGCTCAGAGTCCTGTTTATCAATATCACTCTAAAGCACCTTTAAATCAATTGTGAAAGTGTTTAGTGGTTATTCTGACACTTGATTATTGACATCTAATTTTAAGGGATTTATTGCATCATCCCAGCAAACAGTTGTATGTGGAAATGGTATTTCGATATCATGCTGGTCGAAAGCATATTTTAGGCGTTTTCTGTATTCTCGGCCTACTGCCCATTGTTGAATTGGTTTAGTTTTTAAACGGGCTTTAATAATAATTGCACTGTCCGCAAATTCGTCTACGCCAAAGATATCTATTGGTTCAATAATTCTATCCTTAAATTCCGGATCGTTCTCTAGCTCTTCTCCAACTTGTTTCATTAAATCCATCACCACCTGTGGGTCTTCTTTATATGCAACACGAATATCAAATATCATTGCAGACCATTCTTTTGTCATATTGGACATGTTACTAATTTTGTCATTTTGGAAAATATGTACAACTCCTGAAAAATCACGAAGGATGGTAGTTCTAAACTCTATCTTTTCAACTAATCCACCTGTTCCATTTATTATTGCCACATCACCAGAACGAATTTGATTTTCAAGAATGATAAAAAATCCGGAAATAAAATCCCTTACCAGTTCTTGTGCTCCAAAGCCAATAGCCAATCCAATGACACCAGCACCTGCCAATATTGGGGCAATATTTATACCGAATTTTTGCAGTATAATCATTACAAATATTACCCAGAGAATAATCTTTATTAAATTATGAATAATAGATGTTAGGGTAATAATCCGTTTTTCTGTTTCATCAGTATCTAGCTTATCATTCTTGTCAGCTCGGTTTAAAAGAGTTTTTTTTAACTTTTTAAGAGAAAAATTAAGAATTTTTAATGCTATAAAAAACAGTACTAACGCAATTAATAATCCCGGCAACTCATTAATCATCCAGTTTTGACCTGCTTTTAAAAGGTCTGTCCAAAAAGTGGACTTTAAAATTTGTTCCATGATTATTTATTCCTGTTTTTCAATGAAGGCCTGTAAATGCCCTTGTTATCTCAAGATATTTTGCACTTCAACTAGCTTCCCGGTAAAAGGAAACGGGTCTTTAACAACCGTACGCAGCAACTCCTTCTATAACTATCCTGACATTATGATAACCCTCTTCTCCGTTACCGTCTGTGCGTTATCGCACAGACAGTAAACGTCGTTTAACTTGTAATTGAGACAGGTTTCAACCCATATTTCTTAGCAATTCGGTCACGAGCTCTATCTGCTTTTTGAATTCTTTTTGTTATCTTTTCAATCTGGTGATGCAGTGTATTTTTTTCTCATAGTTTTAGTTGTTTCTCTTTTGACCTTTATTGCTTCAAGAGCATCAAGTTTATCTTGTTTTAAAGGATCCCTATCTTTAGCACCTCTAAATATATAAGGCTCTGTTCTATCTAGATTTATTGTTGCACTGTTTCTTGTGCTATGCATGTGCCAAGGAAGCAGATTGTCCCAAAGGGCAATTGGCTCAAGAACGTATTTATTTGGTATTTTAAAAATAGGGAATTCTTCTGCCGTTGACACCCTTTTGTGTGCTGGATACCATGCTTCTATGCAGGAATACTTTACGACCGGTGAATTGAGTGAATTGTTTCATATCAATGTACAAACACTCCATTATTATGACTCTATAGGATTGCTTACTCCTACCATTCGAGATTCCCACATCGGAAAGCGGCTGTATTCCTTTGAACAAGTCTATAAATTCACCACCATTCGGTATCAACAAAAACTGGGAAAAAGTCTCAAGCAAATTGCCGATTATATGGGGTCGACTGATATGACGGATGTGCTCAACGACTTGAAACAGCAACTGGATATTGTTCATCGAAAAATGGACGAATTGCGTGTCGTTGGGCAAACGATTGAAGAAAAAGTCTCCTTCATTGAGCAAAAATTTGAGGAAATGAACAGTGTCGATGTCGATTCGATCAAATATGAGACTTTCCCCGAACGACCTTACTTCGCTGCCGAAGGAGATGAATTTCAATTTGGCAACGATTTCTTCTATGTCTATCCTACGGTGGTTTTTCATGAGCATGGTAATAAAAGCTTCGGGGTTTTTGTTCCCGATGATTTTTATGAAAAGCATCCCTTATCCCAATTGACCTGTATATCGGCAGGGACCTATATTTGTGGCTATCATCTCGGCACCTACGAGACCATCTTCGATTCCATTGATCGGCTACGCAATCTTGCTTTGCAGAAAGGACAAAAAGTTTCTGATCGGACTGTCTGCTTCAACATCATCGATCAATTTGTAGAGCCAGATAGTACCAAATATCTCACCCAATTGCAGATACAAATTCTGTAAGTTTGCTTGTCATCTACAATGAATTGCAGAAAGGTCAAAAATATCACTTGCACATCTAGTTACTAGATGTACTATCATCGCAAATATCTGGTACAAATTATATGTTGCAATGACGCTGCATGATCTGAATTTCCTCAAGACCTTACCAGAAATGATTTCTTCGGTTTGATATTTTCCATCAACTTCTTTGGAACTTCTACGATGTTCCTTTTATATCGAACCTTTTGCATTGTATCACGGTACAAAGATGTATCTGAAACCATATGAATCATTGAGGGAGATTTTAGGACATGAGAAAACACACTATTGCATTGTTACTTTGCGCTTTGATGTTTGTTACTTTCACTGGTTGTTCGAAAGACAAGTCGGAAAATGTTGCTCCTGCAATAAAGGCAGATACTACGACGGCTCCTGTTGCAACGGCAACGGCTTCCAGTCTGCCTGCGTTGACAAAGGATACGATCAAGGTCGGATTCATCTACGGGAGTTCCATCGGGAACGAGGGATATACCTATACCCATAACCTTGGCCGATTGGCTTTGGAGAAGGAAGGTATCAAGACAATGTATCTTGAAAATGTTCCTGAGACAGCCGACTGCGAAAAGGCAGCACGCGATCTCATTGAACAAGGATGCAATGTCATCTATGCAATCAGCTTCGGGTATATGCAATATATTGCCAATGTTGCTGATGAGTACCCGAATGTCTACTTCAACCATGCCACCGGGTATATTACCAAACCGAACATGTCCACCTATATGGGACGGATGTATGAAGCCCAATATCTGACAGGCATAGCCGTTGGACTCAAGACTAAGACTGGCAAGATTGGATTTGTCACCACCTTTCCTATTCCCGAATGCGTAAGGCAGGTAAATGCCTTTACCCTTGGTGTCCGATCAGTCAATCCAACCGCCGTGGTTGAGGTAAAATGGACTAGTTCCTGGTATGATCCCGCAACTGAGAAGAGTGCTGCCACAGAACTGATCAACAAGGGTTGTGACGTTATTTCCGCCTACTGTGATACCATGAATCCCCAGATGGCGGCAGCTGAGAAGGGACTCTGGGCAACCGGTTGTTCTTCTCCTGGTGGCTCTATCATTCCTGATGCTTATTTGACTGCTCCGATTTTTCATTACGATGTTTTCTACAGCAAGGATGTACAGCGTATTCTCGATGGGACCTGGAAGTCAGGTTCCTCCTGGCTTGGCTTGGCTGATGGAGTTGTCGGTTTGGATGAATTGACGAAAAACTGTGCTTCAGGGACCAGTGAGAAGATTGAACCAGTCAAACAGAGCCTTATTAATGGCAGTTTTGATATGTGGACTGGTGAAATCAAGGATAATCAGGGAAATGTACGTGTCAAGGCTGGAGAAACTATGGACGATTCTCAGTTACTTGCGCTTGACTGGTTCGTCGAAGGTGTCATCGGTTCGGTAAAGTAGAAAAGTAGTTTAGGCAAGGGGTCGGGGGTACCCGACTCCTTGATAGACAAGAATCCGGAAATTATATGAAGAATAGACAAGAATATCTCCGATTACAGAATATCAGTAAATCGTTCGGTTCAGTTTTGGCGAACGATGATGTTTCTCTCTCTTTTTGCAGAGGGGAAATCCATGCGATTCTCGGAGAGAATGGTTCCGGTAAAAGTACTCTGATGAATATCCTCTCAGGAATCTATACTCCCGATAGTGGTAATATCTCTATTGATGGTGTTCTCCATTCCATACTTTCACCACGGGAGGCTCTTGCTCTGGGAATCGGTATGATTCACCAACACTTCAAGCTTGTCGATAGCTTTACGGCAACGGAAAATATCATTGCAGGACGCTCTGGTTCGTTATTTCTTGATTCCGGGAAGGACCGAAAAATCATCAAGGATCTTTGTCTTCAATATGGTTTTTCCATAGAACCGGATAAGAAAGTCCAAGACATGTCGATTAGTGAAAGACAGATGGTAGAGATTCTCAAGGCTTTGTATCGAGGGGCTGATGTCTTGATTCTGGATGAACCCACGGCTGTTCTTACCCCTCAGGAAATTGAATCTTTGTTTGCGATTCTTGAGAATATGCGCAAACTGGGATGTCTGATTATCCTCATCAGCCATAAATTGCAGGAAGTCCTTTCCTATAGCAATCGGGTGACTGTTCTGAGAAAGGGACGGTACATTGCTACCGTCGAGACAGAGCGGACCAATGCTTCTGAGTTAGCCGAACTGATGATAGGCCATGTCATCGATTTGGATATTCCATGGGTCGAGACGAAGGCAGAACAAAAGACCTGTCTGGTCGAGGTTGATCATATATCTGTTCTTGGCCCTCATCATAAAAACCTGCTTGACGATGTTTCTTTCTCAATCTTCTCACATGAGATTTTGGGTATAGCTGGTATTGCCGGTTCCGGGCAGAAAGAACTCTGTGAAGTCCTGTCTGGTATGAGAAGAGTAGATTTTGGTACTGTTATTCTGAAAGAAGGCCATCGTTTTGGTACTGATATCGGGTTTGTTCCTGAGGACCGATTGGGTATGGGACTCGCCGGAGGATTGAATATCACGGATAATATCCTCTTGCGTTCGTATCGTCTTACCCCCGGACCGTTTGTGGATAGAAGAAATGGAAGGAAAAAAGCTCATGAAATTGTCGACCGATATAGCATAAGTACTCCAGGGATCGATCAGGTGGTCAAGCGTCTTTCTGGCGGTAACATCCAGAAAGTTCTGTTGGGTCGGGAAATTGACAGGAATCCTATATTCCTGATTACCGCCTATCCAGTCCGTGGTCTTGATGTTGGTTCGTCTCAATTTATCTATGGAAAATTGAACGAAGAAAAACAAAAGGGTGTCGCTGTCCTTTTTGTGGGAGAGGACTTGGATGTGTTGCTTGCTTTTTGTGATAGGATTGCCGTCCTTTTTGAAGGACGATTGATGGGAATTTTCGATACCGGAGCTATTACCAAAGAAGCTGTGGGAATGCTAATGATGGGATGTCAGCCATGCTCAAGACCATAAAGAAAGCCGAAACAATGCGGCAGGTTGCAATATTGCAATATATTTTGTCAATTGTTACGGCCTTGTCCGTAACTGCCTTGGTGATGGCCGTCTGGGGGTATAATCCCATTTCCGTTTATAAGGAGATTGTGTTCGGTTCCCTTGGTTCAGTCTATCGTATCAGGGAAACGGTCAATACGATGATCCCTTTGTTAGTGATGGCTCTTGGTGTGGCTGTTTGTTTCAAGGCTAATTTTATCAATATCGGTGCAGAAGGGCAGTTTTTTGCTGGAGCTGTGGCTGCCACCTGGGTTGTCAGGATTGTCGGGGAATCGGCGACGAGGGCAATTTTACCTGCAATGATGATCGCCGCCTTTGTTGCCGGTGGCCTTTGGTGCATGATTGCGGCCGTTTTGAAGGTTCGCTTGGATGTCAATGAGACAGTCGTTACCTTGTTGCTGAATTACGTGGCGGTCAAGGGAGTCTCGTATTTGCAGTATGTGCACTGGAAAGATTCTAAGGCATATGGGTTTCCTCGGATTGCCAACTACCCGAAGGTGGCCTTGTTGCCAAAGGTTTTTGGTGTTCATTGCGGTTGGATAATTGCCGTGGTATTGGTGGTATTGGTTTGGCTGCTGTTTGCCCGTTCTAAGAAGGGGTATGAAATTTCCATTGTGGGAGACAATCCCAGGACTGCCCGATATGCAGGAATTTCTTCTGGTAAAGTCTTTGCTTTTGCTGCGATGGTAGGTGGCGGGCTCTGTGGCCTTGCCGGGATGATTCAGGCCTCGGGAATTGAACGAACCATGAACGACCAGATGTCGGGAGGCATGGGCTTTACGGCCATTGTGGTGGCCTATATGGCGAAGCTTGATCCTCGTTTCATTGTTGTGGCTTCTGCTTTTTTTGCCATTATGGTGCAAGGTGGCTCGTATATCCAAAGCTCGTTGCAGGTTCCTTCTGAAACGGCGGACATCCTCCAAGGTATTATCCTGCTGTTTCTTCTGGGAAGTGAATTTTTCACTAAATACCGGATTGAGGGAAAGCTCAGGCATAGGGGGGTAGCTAGATGAATGATTTGGCATTGTTCCTCCGGCTTTCCTTCCAGCTTGGTACTCCCTTGCTTTTTGCCACTTTGGGTGAAATTCTCACTGAAAAGGTAGGTCATCTGAACTTGGGAGTAGAAGGGCAGATGATGCTGGGCGCCTGCTTCGGATTCTATGTGGCCACCTATACCAATAATCCGATGCTTTCTTTGTTGGCTGCCATCCTTGCAGGAGGGATCGGTGCCTTGATTTATGCCATCATTACCGTTTCGTTGCTGGGTAATCAGACAGTCACAGGTTTTGCCATTACTATATTTGGGGCAGGATTGTCCAATTTTGTCGGCAAGCGGCTTGCAGGACAGACTCTTTCGGCCGAATACATAACTTCAATGGGTTCTCGATCCATTCCGTTCCTGCATCGTATTCCATTTCTTGGAACCGTATTATTTGAACAAAGCCTGTTGTTTCACTTGGCCCTTCTTGTGGCGATTGTCATGTACCTCTATCAGAACAAGACTCGAGCCGGACTTATGATGCGAATGGTCGGAGAGTCTCCCTCTGCTGCAGATGCAAGTGGTATCAAGGTAACTCTGATAAAGTACGTCCATATCGTAATCGGTGGATGCCTGTGTGGTCTCGGGGGTGCTTTTCTATCCTTGGTCTATATTTTCCGCTGGCAGGACAACATCACCTCAGGGAATGGATGGATTGCAGTGGCCTTGGTTATCTTCTCCATGTGGAATCCCCTCAAGGCCATCGGGGGAGCTTATTGCTTTGGCATGCTACGTGCCCTTAGCATCAAGTTCCAGAACATTTCTTTTTCGGTTCTGGGAATGTCCATTTCGTTTCCTGTACAGATTATGGATATGATGCCCTATATAATGACCATTTTTGTGTTGATTTTCACCTCGTTTTCTAAACGATCAGGGGACCATGGTCCGGTATGGCTGGGCAGACCCTACTTTCGGGAAGATCGGTGAGATACGTATTTCAAAATGCCTTGTGTTTCGAGTTCATATGAAAATACTGAAGGAGAGAAATCTATGGATGTTTCGTTGATTGAAGTTGCTTTGGGAAAGAGACCTGCCGATACCATCATCAAGGATGGGTCGTTGGTCAATGTCCATACCGGAGAGATCTATCAAACAGATATCGCGGTGTCTCATGGTCGTATTGCCACTATCGGTCCTATCCTGGAAGGTGCCTATGGTCCTGATACGATGATTCTCGATGCGAAGGGTTTGTATCTTGCTCCTGGTTTCATGGATGCACATATTCATATCGAGAGTAGCATGCTTACCTATACCGAATTTTCCAAGATGGTCGTCAAGCATGGCACTACCGCCGTTGCGACTGACCTGATGGAAGTTACCATTGTTTCCGGGTTGGATGGAATGAAGGAAGTGCTAAATGAGGCAGGAAAGACTCCTGTTCATCTTTATTATCCCATTCCTGCTTTCATGGATGAGGATCAGTTTCAGACTACTGGCAGTACGCTCCATCCATCTATGATGGAAGACTTGATTACCTTGCCACAGGCCGTGGGCTTGGCAGAGGTGCTTGCCTATCCCATTCTTGCCGGTAGCCAGAATTCTGCATCTATGCTTGATCTCGCCGAAAGATATCATAAGACGGCAGAAGGGCATGCCCCGGGTCTTTTGGGAGAAGCCCTGAATGCCTATGCCAGCGCAGGTATCAACAGTGATCATGAAAGTACCAGTAAGGAAGAGGCTTTGCAAAAACTTCGTTGCGGCCTCAATGTCCTTATGAGGGAAGGGTCGGCTTCGACTGATCTTGAAGCATGCCTGAAGGTCCTGGTGGAGAATCATATTTCTTCCAGATTCTGTTCGATGGTAAGTGATGATATCGATGCTTTGCATATCAGTACCTACGGGCATCTTGATCATAAGGTCCGAATGGCTATAAAGGCTGGTGTCGATCCCGTTTCAGCCATTCAGATGGTTACGCTCAATCCTGCGACGAACTTTCATCTGGAACATGAAAGAGGAAGCCTCACCCCCGGGAAAGTGGCAGACATTGTATTTCTTTCCTCTTTGGAAGCCTGTAAAGTCGAGCAGGTCATGTCTGACGGGAACTTGGTCGTCAAACAAGGAAATCTATGTATCGACATTCCTGCCTATGAATATGCTCCTGTATTGCTGAATACTGTCACGTTATCCAAGGTCATTGAACCTGCGGACCTGCTTCTTACGGTAGATCCAGAAGCGACTTCGGCTCATGTCCATGTCATCGGAGCCTCAAAGGTTTCTCTCCTCACTGAAGCGATGGAAGCCGATTTGCCGGTAATCGATGGAGTAGTCCAGGCAGATACTGCACAGGATGTCTTGCATATTGCCTGTATCGAACGCTATGGCAAGAATGGTAACATCGGAAAAGCCTTTGTCCATGGTTTCGGCCTAACGCATGGAGCAATTGCCCTGAGTGTCGGTCATGACCATCATAACATCAGTGTCATCGGTAGCAATGCTGCTGATATGGCTTGTGCCGTCAATAGGATCGGAGATCTTCAGGGAGGTTTTGTCCTGGTTGATGATGGTGTGGTGATCGAAGAGATTGCCTTGCCGATTTGCGGTCTGCTTTCTCCTGATGATGGAGAGGTGGTTGCAGCCAAGTTGAAAAAGATGATTGAGGTCCTCAAGTCATTCGGTTGCGATATGCCTTCTCCGAATGTGACGCTTTCCTTCCTTACCTTGATTTTCATTCCTGCCTTCGGCATTACCGACAAAGGTCTTTTCGATGTCTTTGAACAGAAAATTATCGACGCAATCATTCAGGTGAACTGATGGAGAAGGTGTATCAATGAGTCAAATATTGTTAAAGAACGGATATATCCTCACCATGGACCAGAATGATCAGGTGTATGACGGAGGGGATGTCCTTATAGAAAATGATGTAATAAAGGCTGTCGGTCTTGTCGCCCCCTCCCTTGTCAAACCTGATGCAGAAGTGGTGCAGCTCAATGGCAACTATGTGCTTCCCGGATTTGTGAATACCCATGTCCATACTTCTCAGCAGATTAGCAGGGGTGTTGGGGACGATGTCGATTTCAAGACGTGGCTTCATGATCGCATGTGGCCGTATGAGAGCAATATGACTGAGGAAGATTCGTATATATCCACCTTGATGTGTTGCCTGGAACTGATTAAATCGGGTGTTACTTCGTTTGCTGAGCCAGGTGGCCAGTTTGTTTCCGGCATGGTCAGAGGTGTCCGGGAGGCTGGCATTCGAGCCAAGCTTGCCAAATCGGTCATGGATTGCGGGGATGGTCTGCCAAAGATCTGGCAGCGGACTGCCGAACAGGAACTTGACCAACAGGTTGAGGATTTGAAACGGTTCGATGGAAGTGCCGATGGCAGGATACGGATATGGTTTGGATTGAGGACTATCTTCAATGATACCGATGACTTGATCGTGAAAACGAAAGCCCTTGCCGATGAGTATGGCGTAGGTGTCCATATGCATGTTGCGGAGGCAAAAAGCGAAGTTGAGTATACCCAGCAAGTATATGGGGAACCCACGGTTACCCATTTGCATAAGCTGGGAGTGCTGGACAAGAATCTGCTTGCTGTCCATACGGTATGGTTGACCAACGAGGAAGTTGAGCTTTTCAAGCGTTATGATGTGAAGGTGTCGCATAATCCTGCCTCGGCTATGCGGGTACTCGGGTTTGCTAAGATTCCGCGGATGCTCAAAGAGGGTATCTGTGTTTCCATCGGCACTGATGGAGCTTCTTCAAGCAACCGCATGGATATGGTTGATGAGATGTGGTTGACCTCCCTGATACACAAGGGTTGGCGACTGGATCCAACGGTCGTTCCTTCTGAGGATATTCTCAGGATGGCAACCAAGAATGGGGCCAGGGCATTACTTGATGATGGCGTCTATGGGAGTCTTACTCCTGGTATGAAGGCTGACTTGATAATAATAGACCCTCGTGGGCCTTCCATGATGCCGGTCAACGATCCTATCGCTGCTTTGGTTACGGCCATGCATTCGTCGAACATTACGTGTACCATGTGTGATGGAAAGTGGATTATGCGCGACAGGAAAATACTTACTCTCGATGAGGAGGCTATTCTTGATGAGGCTTGTCGTCGAGGTGCCGTCATCTACAAACGGGCGGGTATTACGTTGCCGAATCGGTTTCCTGTCATGAAGATGTAGGTTGCGATCGGAAACGATTGGTTTACTCCCAACATGACCAAGTAGAGGAAGTTGGGGGAGAAAATGAATTGGCATTGTCCATGAGAGGAAACTCTCATGGCTGCTTCGCGGTTCCTTGACGGGCTTGATTCATCAGGGCTGGGCAAATTTCTCGATCAAGGAATCTGCGAAGCTTATATTACAATATGGGGTGCAATGAGAAATTGGTAAAAGAGAAGCGGGTAGGCCTTCTTTGGTTTTATAACCATCTTTGGAGGGTATTCTAGAATCAGTATGTGCATATAACCTGCAATACATACCAAGGGAAGAGAAAAGAAAGGAAAGCATGGGGATGCGGACAAAATGTTGGACTTATCTATGATGCTAAATCAAAGCCCTTTGAAATTTTGATAATCCTGTTAGCATGGGGTGGAAACAATTCCCATATTACAACCTCTGGTTCACAATGGTTTGTCCTGGACCTTTGAGTGGATAAGACAATTTACACAGACAACAATTCAATCGCTTGAACCACATATGCAAACGCCTCTGCATCAAGTTTCCTGAGTGAGGATAGTTTCGCATACTTGGTCATCCCGATATTCCTGCCAATGAAGAAGGATGGGTCAGAAATCTTCTTGAATGTTTCACCTTTGAGCAAGCATGCTGCCAAGTACATGGTCTTACAGGCAGGCAGAACTGCTCTTTCCGCGCTGAACCTTTCTCCGTAGATATGATTAACAATTCCTCTGATGCCAGTCAAATATTGAGGGTAATCCTCTTTTAGATATCTTCCTCTGCTTGCAATACAGGCTGAAGCTTCTATGGTGTCTTGCAGTACCTCTTCATGGGAAATGGTTAGTCCTCGATAAGCCAGTTCTGCTTTTACTGTATTTACATAAGACGTATATATATCATCAAAGTTGTCGTGGGCATCTATGAGAGTTGCGATATCATATAATTGCTTTATTATTTCCAATTCCTTATCAACGCCGAATGGAATACCGGTCGTATGGGGTACAAATGCAGTTAATTTGTCACCAAGTATACAATTGAAACTTGGCATCGATACCTTTGCATAGGGTTCTTCAGTTATCAGGAAGCGATGTTCTACCTTTCGGCTGACCAGCTTGCTGTAATGGTTTTCTTCATAGAGAATGTCCAGCAGAATGTGAAATTGTGATCCTTGCACAGGTGAATCGTAGGTGAACTTGTAGTGAGCCTTGTCAATATTGTTCATTCCTTTCCGAACCTGTTGTTCCACTGTTAGAAAAGGATATATTTTTGCAGCCTGCTCAAGATAGGAATGTACATCAGTTCCCGGCTCAACGATGATATCAATATCGGTGGATAATCTCCTGGGTTTCTCAAGAAGGAGCAACAAACTGGTTCCACCTTTGAAGATGAAGGGCATTCCCACGTTTGCAAGAGCTTCGAGTAATGATAAAGCAAAAATGCTTCTCTCGAGGATAGCGCTGTCCACAGCGTAACTGCTACGTATTTCTTGGATATGTTCGCGAGTGAAACTTTCTGCCATTACCGTATGATTACTCCTCGATCAAGAGTTCTATTGTCGTCTTGTCTTGAAGGAAACCCATTACTTCTTTTGCTTTATTCCTTCTTCGTGCGTAACGCAGCATCGCGATCTGGTCAACCCTGTATTTAGAGAACATCATTTCAATTGCAGAGGGATAATCGGCTTTGGAGAGCATCAGATTCTTGTTGGCAAACAGATCCACGATCAATTTTTCCAGGGGAACCTGATATTTCGCATTATCCGATCTGGGAGCTTCTGTCACCAAGCGGTAAATGATTATTTCATCATCAGTACTATATTGCATGATTTCCTTGATGGTTGGGTTCAGCAGTACTTTGCCTGTGAATTCCTCAGCAAGAGCGGAGAAAACAAAATCAAGCCCATCTTTCTCAACTTCCAGAAAGATTTGATTGCGTGAGATGAGGTGATTGAAGAATTCATTCAGCCATGACAGTTCCCAAACCCTGTAGGAAAGCAAAGGAAAATGCGTATTCATGTTCTCGATCACTTGGCATGCTGTATTTGAATAAACTCCAGTGAAGATGCTTTTATTTGGTTCCTTCTCTGCTTTCTTGTATTGGTTTCGCCCAATCCTCACTATCAGTTTTGAATTGAGCAGAACCCCAATCAAGTACCTGAGTTGGGTATCCTGGAAGGATGGCTCGACAGCCTGTGCCGCATGGAGGATTTGTTGCCTTGAACAAATGCCATCAGGCAGTTTCTGGATGACTGCATGTTTTTCCATATCTGCTACCTCTTCAGCCATTCCGGCAATTTATTAATTGTTTGCCGTTTTGGCTTTTTTAGTATAGCAGGCATTCTTTCTGAAGTCATTAGCCACATCGGCAATTTTTAAATATTTTGCCGATATGGCTTTTATGTATACTTGAGACATAGATTACCTTGAGAATCTCAACTCTATTCTCACCCAAACGCTTTCTCCGTAGCTACCTTTACTGCATTGAATCTGTTCTCATTGGTATGGGCAGCATAGTGTTCCATCATGGCAGGAGTTTTATGACCTGTTGTTTGTCCCAGACTTCTGGCATCAACAAGATCAGACATCTTGGTTGTATATCGGTGTCGCCAGCAATGAAAAACAATATTTCGTTCCACATGTTTTTCTTCAGTGATTCCTGAACAACCTTGTATAGGAGCAATCAATCTGGCTGTAAATGGCATTCTCTTATGCCCATGTAATTTCTGGAGTTGGCAAGTACATGGTCTCTATATGCTTCAGGTAATGGTTGTTCATTGCAAAGAAGTGTGATTACCTCTTCACCAGATTCCTCAAAGACGTGGTACGCAAGCTGGATAACGAGACGGTTCCTGGTATTTGGCCAAATTGGAGAATGCCTATACTCTGTATAGATGTTCCCGGTTCGATATCAAGGGCAAGGAATTGCCCAGACGAAGAGAAGAGCATATATATGTGCAGGTGGCGAAAGAAATCCGTACTGAGGAGACCCGGGATCGTGAATATGGAAGACTGCTGGGAATTCAGGACAACCATTCCAAATATATGCTTTTGGCCAAAGAATATGCAGGAGGTACCCACAAGGGAATCAAGACAATCCATATTGCTGATTTCTTGCTTGGGGATTGATGCGGTTGTAGGGGGGGCTCTTACTTTTTTTTCTACGAGATTGCAAGGGTCTTCAAGCATTCAGTATTGTCCCTGCAGTGCGAAGAGACTATGAAGATTAAGAAATACGTATCATGGTCGAATTGATGGAGCATCTTATTGAGCCTATTTTTCATTACCGAATTTAAATTTTCCAGTTACGATAGCCAACTTTTTCTGTATATCCTCACTGGAGGAGGCACTTGTCAGAAATATATGTAATTTCAGGGCTTCTTTACCTTTCTTGGTCATGACTATCCTTCCATTCTCACAGATATGCAATTCTCCTGTTTTTGTATAAAAGAAACTAAAGGTTTTGATATGTACATCCTCCTTAAACTGGATACCTGATACAAGAAAGTTTACTTCATACGTGTAGTATGGGCCAAAGATAATTTCCAATAATCCTCAATTTAAGCAGAAATAAAAAAAGTTCAATAAAAACCCAGGTCAGAGTATTCTGAGGATTTCTTGCCTTGGCCCCGATTCTTTTGAATCCTACCAGGAATGCCTTATTTGGGTAATTCCTATGGAAGAGGTTCAAATTTTCCCCAGTATCGATACTATATGCTCCCATAGAGCATATATATTGCCATAAAAAGAATTAGGAGGAAAAAAGATTCTTGTTGACAAATGAAAAAATGATGATAGTATGAATTAAAAATTGTATCCAATGTCCAGTATCCACTGGAAAAAATTGGAGAAAAAAGGAGAAGACATGAAAAAGAGAGGTTTTGCTGTTCTGGTTCTTTTGCTTTGTGCTCTTGCACTATTCGCAAATGGATCATCTGAAACCGGTGGAGAGGGAAAGAAAAAAATTACCCTGAGAATTGGGTCTGGTCACTCTACTTCAAATCCTTGGATTACTGCCTTGGACGATTACTTCGTAAAAAATGTTTCTGAACGTGTGAAAAACGAAACAAATTATGAAATCAACTGGGTGAAGAACTATGGAGGTTCTGTAATTACCCTTGGAAATGAATTGCAAGGTGTGCAAGATGGACTGGTTGATATTGGATGCACGATTCTTGTCTTTGAAGCATCTCGATTGCCTTTGGTTGACATGGTATATAGTATGCCATTCTCGTGTTCCGATCCCCTTATCGTTGCCGACGTAATTAAGGTCATGTATAAGGAATATCCTGAATTCACCACAGTATATGAAGAGAAGTTCAATCAGCATTATCTTGGTATTGGTGTATCTGATCCGTATGGATTCTTCTCCACCAAAGAAGTCAAGTCACTTGATGACGTTGCAGGAATGAAGATTGGTGCCGCAGGCATAAATCTTGCTTGGATTGAAGGATCCGGTGCAGCTGGAGTCCAGACTTCCTTGAATGATACGTACCAGAATTTGCAGACGAACGTTTGTCAGGCAACTATTCAGCCCACTCATTCATGCATCAATTTAAAGGTTCCCGAAGTTGGCCCTTATTATTTGGATGCCAATTTCAATGTTGTTCCGTTTAATACCATTGCCGTAAATAAACAAACGTGGGATTCCCTTCCCAAGGAAGTTCAAACTATCTTGACCGAAGTTGGTGATGGATATCTTGATTATGAAGCCAAGTATATTAATTCAGTTCATGAAAAAGACCTGAGTGATATCGTAAAGATGGGTGGAAAGGTAATTGCCCTTTCAAGAGCAGAGCAAGTGAGATGGGCAGCATCTCTTCCTGACATTGTCAATGACTTGGTAAAGCGGTTGAACAATGCGGGATTCAGAGGCTCCGAGATTGTTGAACGTTATTATCAGCTTCTTGAAGAAAGAGGTGTTGAGCGTATCCGTAATTGGAACATCGCAAATACATAATAAAAATGTGAAGTGGCTTTGTTCACTGAGGATGAAGCCACCTCCATATCCTTTGGCTGAAGAGATGCAAAGGGTAGTGTCTACTCATTGATTGGAGGGCGATGTATGGATGTGCTACGGAAAATAAGTAAGGGGTTTGAAAAGTTTCTATCATGGATGGATGGTATTGCATCAATCTCGATCGCATTGATTATGGTGTTGATCACTGCCGATGTGCTTAGCCGATTATTGCTTAACAAACCTTTTGTAGGAACTGCCGAGATAGTGAGCAGCATGATCATCATTGTTTGTTTTTTGGAGATTCCCTACGTTTCGTTGAGAAAAGGGCATGTCAGGACAACTGTGTTGTATGACAGAGTAGGAAGAAAAGGGAAGAATATTATCGATATTGTTGCTTGTCTTCTTGGTATTGTTGCGTATGGATTAATAATCAAGGCAAGTTTCCCCGGTTTCTTGAATGCCATTGATATCAATGAGGCTGAGATTGCAGGATTCTTCCGAATTACAACAGTTCCAGGACGATTTGCCATTATTTTTGGATCAGTATTGATGATATTGGAATTCCTGAATCAGATAATCCAGTACTCCTATGACCTTGTTACGGGAAAAACCAGTGAAGGTAAAGGAGGAACTAAATGAGTCCAATTGCTATTGCTATTTTCTCATTGGCTTTGTTGTTGATTCTGATTTTCAGCGGTATACATTTGAATATTTCCTTGATGATCACCAGCTTCGTAACCGTTCTTCTGTTTACCGGAAGGGTTAATGTTGCAATGAATGTATTGTCCCAGTCTGCATGGGGTGCGGTCCGACAATATATGTTTGGAGTAATTCCTCTGTTCGTTTTGATGGGAATGCTTGCAAATCTATCAGGAGCCAGTGGTGATTTGTATGATGCAGCAGCGCTTATGCTGAAAAAAGTACGCGGCGGTGTGGGGATTGCAACTGTTATCGCGAATGCCATTTTTGCTGCAATTACTGGAGTTACTGTGGCTTCTGCTGCAATTTTTACAAAAATCGCGCTTCCCCAAATGAATAGACTGAAATATGACAAAAAGTTTTCTTTGGGAACGATTGCCGGATCTGCAATCTTGGGAATGTTGATTCCTCCAAGCTTGTTGATGATTGTGTATGGCTCTCAAGCGGATGTTTCCATTGGAAAGCTCTTTGTAGCGGCTATTGTTCCTGGTCTTGTCATGACAATCGCATTTATTTTGGTTATAGCCGTCGTAGGAAAAGTGAAGCCAGAATATATTCCTGTGGTAGAGGAGCTTTCTGAGTACGAGAAAGAAAATTATTGGAAAATTGTACTGAAACCTTGGCCGATTATTTTGTTGATTCTCGTTACCCTTGGAGGTATTTGGGGAGGCTTTTTCACTCCGACTGAGGCTGGTGGCATCGGAGCCTTCGGAGCTTTTCTTCTCGTTCTTTTTAAGAAGGGATTCAATAAAGAAGAGATTTGGGAAACTCTCTTGTCAGCAGGAGCTACTTCCGGGAGTGTCTTGATTCTTCTGATCTCAGCTTCCACCTATTCAAAAACGCTTTCTATGTGCGGAATTATTAATTCGATAAGCTTTTTTGTTGAAGGTCTTACCATTCCTTCTCTCGGTATCATCCTGATTTTCATGTTCATACTCATGGTTCTTGGATGTATCTTGGATTCCACTTCAATCCTGTTACTGACTACACCACTGATGTGTCCCATCGTACAAGATTTGGGATATGACATGGTTTGGTTTGGAATCATCATGATAATTGCAATTGAGACTGGAATGGTTACCCCGCCGTTTGGGATGAATGTATTTACGGTCAAGTCATCATTGCAGGGAATTGAAGGGTATGAGGATATTACGGTGAATGACATCTTCAAAGGATCAACCTGGTATCTGATTGCAATTATTGCTGTTGATTTGCTGCTGGTTCTTGTTCCAGTTCTTGTTACCTATTTGCCAAACAATATGTAAATAAAATTAATTCATGAGAGGAGAAGAGTAAAATGAGCGAAATTAGGATTCCGATGGAAAAAACTGCAATTGTGTTGATTGAACCCCAGAATGATTTTTTATCACCTGGTGGAACAATGTATGCACATATTAAGGAACAATTGGCTGAGAGAAACGTTATCCCCAATCTTCAGGATTTGCTAGCAAATGCAAGAGGGAAGGTAGCAAAGATTTTCTACTGTCCGTTTCATCCCTTTGATGCTGGGTTCCCGGAGTTGAAGAAAGGTGGCCCTGCTTATGAAGGACTTCGTGGAATAGAGATTGACATGGAAGCTGACTGGGGTACCGGTGCTTGGCTTCGAGGGACTCCTGGTCCGGAAATCATCAAGGAGTTGACTCCCCAACAAGGCGATGTTGTGGTGGAAGGAAAGAAAACGCTTGATGCATTCCATTCAACAGGCTTGGACTACTATCTGAGGGCCAATGAGATCGAGTATGTGGCTTTTACTGGTTTTCACACAGACTGGTGCGTTGAATCCACGGCAAGGTCAGCCTACGATAAAGGATATCGGGTTATAGTCATTGGCGATTGTACTGCCACTGATACGCAAGAGGAACAGGATTTCTGTGAGAAATGGATATTCCCCAAGATTGGCAAGGTCATGAATTACAAGGATTTTTTAAAGGCCTTGGTATAATTCCCATGCACTAATCTTGAATTTCTCGTATTGGTGAATCAAGGGTTGGCTTCAGGTACATTTTTTATGGATGATCGTATGCCAACCCTTGTTTCATGTACATGGCTTACATGCAAGCATGATTCCAAAAATACTGACATCACACAAATACCTTGGAACAAATTGGGAGAAGATAAGTGAATAATATAAGAATTAGACCGATTAATACGGGCTTTGTAACAATGATTCCCAGCCTGTATCTATATCACCATTCTACCGTCAAGTATTATCCGAATGCATCAAATAAAGAGGAAGAATTTCCTGTTTTCACCTATCTGATCGAGGGTGGAGAAAAATTGGTCCTTGTGGATACTGGTATGGCTGATACAAAACGAGCAGATACATACCATCATCCAGGTTCATATCAACCGAAAGGGATGTCCATCGTTGAGCAACTCGATACAATTGGGTATAAACCTACTGATATTGATATAGTTATATTTACGCATCTTCATTGGGATCATTGCTTCTACATGGAAAAATTTTCCAATGCCCAATTTATCGTACATAAAAAAGAATATGAATTTGCCATGAATCCAATTCCGCTTTATTACAAATCGTATGAGGCCCCTGAATTGGGAATCGTCAGGCCTTTCGAGGGCCTTCAGATGACTTTGGTTGAAGGTGAGACTGAGATAATCCCGAACGTTCGGGTTTTTGAAACCCCTGGCCATTCGGTTGGACATCAAGCAGTTGAGGTAGATACCAATACCGGTACCTATATTCTCTGTGGCGATGCCATCTTTATTTTGGATAACCTAAAACCTATTCCACAAATTCATTACAACATTACACCTCCTAATAGATATGCAAATATCGTTGAAACTTGGCGCAGCATTGAGAAGATCAAAAATCGGGCACAGAGTGAAGATCGAATCTTGACCTGTCATGATAGATCAATGTTGGAACGTGTGAAAGAAACGCCTGTACTTGGTTGATTGAATAATAAGGAGGCTGTTTGTGGCCATTATTGCTGTCATTGCTAGTTTTGATACAAAATACCATGAATTAGCATATGTCAAACGTCAAATTGAAGAACTTGGATGTACACCATTGCTGATAGATATCAGTACTGGATCGAATCCTCCATTGATTGCGATTACCGCAGATCTCCAGAGAGATGATGTTCTCAGGATGGGAGGATCTTCCTGGGAGACCATCAGGAAATTGGATAAAGGAAATGCGATCAAGGCTATGTCCGATTGTGTTTCCAAAGTGATACGTACCTTGCATGATGAGCAAAAGATCGATGGTGTTCTGGGTATGGGCGGATTGCAGAATACTATTATATGTTCAGCGGCTTTACGACAGCTTCCTCTTGGGTTTCCTAAATTCATTTGTTCAACCATTGCCAGTGGTAACCGCTATTTTGATACAATTGTTGGAGATAAGGATATTGTAGTAATGCCTTCCATTGTCGATTTTGCCGGTATTAATCCGATCAGTGAAGTCGTTTTGGCAAATTCCGTAGCAAGTGTTGTAGGAATGGTACAATATGGAAAGCATGAAATTGATACGCATGGAAAGCACTATATAGGGGCAACCTTGATGGGTATCACAAATGATACTGTCATGCGTGCAATAAATAATTTGACTGCAGAGGGCGAAAATGTCATCAGCTTCCATTCTACCGGTATAGGGGGAAGGGTGCTTGAGTCACAGATTCGTGATGGCAACATTGTTGCAGTGATGGATTTATGCTTGCATGAAATGACAGCGGAATATTTTGGAGGCCTTGGATACAGCAAAGGAGCCAACAACCGTTTGCTTGCTGCTGCAGAGATGGGAATTCCCAGTCTCATCTGCCCAGGGGGAATCGACTTTGCCTGTCTGAGCAAAGAAGATTTTTTTGCCGATGAAGAGAAACGGGGGTATGTGTGGCATTCCAAGGATTATTTGACGCATACAAGGCTCTGGGAAAGTGAGATTCTCGACATCACAAGAACGATTGTCCAAAGAATCAATTGTTCAAAAGGGATAACAGAGATTGTGTTGCCTCTTGGTGGACTGAGAACAATGAGCCGACCGGGGGAATTTTTCTTCAAACCAGATACCATCAAGAAAATGAATGCAATTTTCTTGGAAGAATTAAAGCCCGGAATAGTGTATAAAACTTTCGACTTGAATTTTGATGATCCTGATTTTGCAGATATTTGTTCGAACGAAATGTTGGCTCTTCTGGAAAAAGGGGGACTGCGATGATGGATATCATCTCTTTGTATACGGACCTTGTAGATTCGCTTATCCTTGCGGCAAGAAAGATGTATTCTTTCCGTTATGAAATGAGTGATGGCGGGAATCTGAGTATGCGAGTGCCCGGAAAGGATTGGATGATCGTGAAAGGCACGAATGTTGCATTTGATGAATTGGACATTTCCTCATTGGTAGTCACCGATTTTGAAGGGAATGTCATTGATGGAAATTGCAAGCCGTCAAAAGAGTCTTTGCTCCATGGGGCACTATACAACGCTTTGCCACAGGTAAATGCAATTATGCATTGTCACTCACCATATGCCACAGCATGGGCGGCTGCTCATGATTCTCTTGAATTTTCAACGCATCATGCGCGTGAAAAATTGAGCTATTGTCCTGTAGTGGATACTCACTCTTATGTTGTTCCGAAAGAATATTTTACCACGATCGTAGATCTGTTTCACGAGAACGAGAAGATGAAATCCTTTATCCTGAGGGGGCATGGGCAAGTGACGGTAGGAAAGACTATGAGGGATGCTGTATATCTGGCAGAATTGGTAGAAGAGACGGCACAGATATCAGTGCTCTCCCAGGCTATGAAATGCCAAGAGGAGAAAGCATCTTATTGATTTTTAAAGATGCGTCCTTTGCACTTGTTATGCTGAAACGTCTTTGCATAGTAAAAATTATGTAGATTTACAGTATGTACGTGACTTGTTATACTACCTCTATGTTTCTGATGGATTTTTATCAGTAGTGAATGTGTTCTCTGTAGGTTATTCTTATGAATGAAGACATTGGTTGTTTGGAGAGAACTGTATTGGATTCGGGATGTGGAAATTTGTTTTCTGACTATTGGCGCTGGAGAGATATATCTTTCATTAAATACGGAGTATGAAGATTGAGTATGAACCATGAAAAGATCCAAACCACGACAGTTGCTGATTCTGTCTACCTGCGGATAAAGAATGCAATCATAATTGGTGAATTGAAAGCAGGAGAACATCTTGTCCAAGAGGAACTCACGAAGGATTTTGGTGTGAGTCGTACTCCAGTCAGGGATGCTTTCAGAAGACTTGAATCAGAGGGGCTTGTGGTAAATAAACCATATTATGGTGCGACGGTGTTCAGGCCATCAAAAGAGCAAGTCTTGGAGATATATGAGATCAGAATACTCATTGAGCAATATTGTGCTTCGAGAGCCAGTAAAGTGGCTACTGATGATGAACTGAAAAGTATAAAAAGCATTAACGATAGGATGTCGAAAGTTTCTCCTACGTCAAAAGAGTATATGCAACTTGATTTTGAATTTCATAAGCGCATCGGTGAACTTTCCGGTTGTACGAATTCGACGTTGGAAATTCTGGAAGGGCTGCTGAATAAAAGTAGTAGTTTCAAATCAATATACTATTCTATGGTCGGTGGGTCCCAGGCAACCATTGCTATGCATTCTGATATCGTTGAGGCTTTGTTCAATAGGGATGAAGAAGCAGTGAAAAAGGCCATAGCTGATCATCTGAACCATGTTCTCAACAGAGTCATTTCATCGAATATTCTCGTGTGAATATGAATGGGCAGTATCACCTGTATTTTAGGGTTGGTATATAAATGATATACTTTGCTGACCTCAGTTCGGGTTAGTATTTATCCGCTCTTATTATTGCCGTCTTGTGGTTATCCTGTCTCAGTATGAGTGCAGTCTCCCCACGAAGGATCGCAAGGTGTACTCGTTTTGTGGATTTCCTTGTCAAAGGATGTCTCTGCAATAGAAATACTTGCTGAAACAAAAGGCCGAAACAAACAAATAGGCCTTCTTCCTTTCATAGGTAAGAGGCTTGTACAGGAATAGGCTTTTGCCCAACCAGTCCAGTTCAAGGACCTCCCCGGACTGAAAATGCTATAAGACCTCTTTACTCAGGAAAAACGAATTGGCTGTTTTCTGTCTCGATTGAAAGGACGGAAGTTTCCGTCCTTTATTACAGCCTCATTGAGACGGCAAAGGCGAACGGCATCAATGTCCATGATTATATCTGGCATATCCTCTCCGAAGTCCCGGAATACAAGACAGACGAGGATTTCGACCGGTTGCTGCCGTGGAATGTCGATAACGATTCACTCATGAGAATGAGAAACACCAGGGACTCAGGAAAACCCGATCCGACCAGGGCCGAACCCTATGTCTTCAGGGGTGTTCGCTAACTAAAAATGACCAATGGACGCTTACTAATTTTTAGGAAATAGGCTAGCAAAGAAGTCATTTTCATTGTCTGTCTATAGGCTATATTAATGCAACTGCTTTCGGCATCTATCGGATTGATTTGCTGAAAGATAAGCCATCTCAAAACAGATTATAAATTGCGCAATTATAATTTCTTGTATGTGCGGACCAGAGATTTCCTGATATACGATTCTACCTTTTTCTCGACATGAACTATTATTTCCTGTACTACTTTGAGTTGATAGCATCTCTACTTACAACTTTGTTGATAATCATATGAGAATAAAGCTATTCCAAAGGGAGGTTTTTGTATATGAATACTTTTTTATGGTTACAAGATTATCAATGGGTGGCAATAAGTTCCATTGCAACAACTGCGGGCGTTTTGATTGCGTTGTTTATTCCTTTAAAGAATAAGCGACAAGAAAGAAGCAATATCATTTACCTGCATTCTCAGGAAATTCTATCTTTTATCTATACTATTGATGATTTGCAGAATGTTGGGAGACGTGACGATAGTCCTGAAAATATTATAATCAAGCAAGCTTGTATGTTTAGTGTCCTTGATTTTAATACTTGGGAAAAAGAATCTTATGAATTAGCGAAGTATAATAGAGAAATATACGAATTATTTGGTTCCGTTACCATTGCAATTAGATCAGCAAGCAACATGGCTCAAGAGTTGTTAGATCCAAAAAACGCGGATATTTATGATGATACTTGTTTGGCCTTTGTAAAAGAGAGGGACAATGCGTTTGATCTGGTTAATGACAATAGGAAATCATTGGAAAAGAAAATAATTCATTAGGAGATCGTGTCATGATTAATTGGTTCAATTCAAATCAAGGGTTTGTAATGATAATTCTCACCTTTGCCTATGTTGTAGCTACAATTATCATTGTCGTTTATAGCAGTAAATCAACCAAGGAAATGAAGATTACTCGAGAGAACGAACTTCGGCCATATATCTTCGGACAGTTCACAAAGTTTAATGACTATAACAATATGATAGATTTTCAGATTAGAAATTCAGGAAAAACTGGCGGGATAATAAAGGAAATTGTTGTTACTCCAGAATTCCCCTTAGTAGATAAAAATGACAAGCTGAATCTTTTAGAGAATTTTGTTCTTGCACCTAATCAATTATTTACTGTTCAGTTATTTGGAAAGATAAAGGATCTGACAAGTAATATTTATAAAATTCATATTAAATATCAGGCAATAGGTTCTACAAGGTCATATACAGAAGATTATAAAATCCCTCTTGTTGCCTATGCCCTTATGGGGCATTCCTACACAAGTAGTGGAGGTATTTCCGATGAAGCAAATGCAATGAAAAATATTGCGAGCATCCTTTCCTCAATCAATAAAAGAATCTAATCTGGTAAAGCTCAAACTATTATCTCAAAGGGTATAAGATTCCTGGGGCCTCCGTTTTTGCAAAGTACTATCAGGTACTTATCAGAAGGAGGCCTCTATGGTTGATGCTCATTTAAATAGCAAGGAAATAAATACAAAGGATATTACCCGTCTTGTTATTGGTGGACAGATCAGGGTTGATGGTATCCGGTTTTGCATTGCCCAGACTGTCGCAGGCGTCTTGGGTTAGTATCATAAAAAAGTCCAACTTTTTGTACTCACCCCCCTTGATTAAAAGCAGCGCTCGAAGGGCTCTGCGCCCAGCTCGTGCAATATCATACCCCTTTGAAGTTCCCTGCGGATGGTCCTCTCATTCTTGCCCAATAACCGACCAAGGAGTGTGGGGCTGGTAATCTTCTGGTATCTGTTTGTTCCCAAGTAGTGATACTGGAGTCTCAAACGCTCCTCCCAAGTGAAATGAGTATGCTTGCATACAGACTTTATGATAAGCTTTGTCCGTCCCATAGTCACCTTGTTATTTAGTTCTGGTAAAACCATAGTAACAGAGCTCCATGGGACTTTGTTTTTCTTTCCGCGTTTCGGCGGACAATTCATCTTACTGTTCACCCATCTTACTGTTCACCCCCAATTTTATTGACATCTGAGGAAAAGTGTTTAAGACTATGAACTAGGAGACTATAATGTACTGAAATATCTATTCTATCAGTTTTTATAAACAATTCATTATCACCTAAAAAGGAGTGTACTGGCATGAAGAGGAAATTTTCAATCTGTTTTCTTCTTGTGATGATTGTTACATTGGTTCCATTAATTGGAGCAAAAACGGGCTGGGGTGGTACTGGAGAAGTAAATGTTCGATTGGCAAATAGCAACGAGCTCATCGTTGACTATCTAGTTACTGAAGGTAGAGGAACCGGGACTGCAAGCTTTCAGTGTGAGATAATTTCACCTGAAGGAAATGTATTTTCCGCCCAAAAAGCATCATCGACATGGAATAGGGGTGTTGCTTCCTGCCGATTCAACTTTCCAAGAGACTTCAGAGGTAATGATGCTATCATTTCTTCACAGCTCATATCAGGTGAATATTTAGTACTAGCATATTGGTATATTGATGGCTATGGAGTAAATGGGAAAGTCGCTGCTTGCTATTCATTGGTATCGATTTATTGATGTAAGATTCGATGAAGTTAAACTAATAATAAAAATCTATACTTTCGATACAAGATAACCAAACTACTGGCAAAATAGATAAGACGCTGTTTGGACGAATACAATCGGCTGGAGGGACTGGATCTGATCGATTAGGTTGTTGAGGCCAGAGAGAAGCGGAACAGATAAGGGATCGGATAGAGACTCTGTAAATAAAACTGTGTAACTGCAAATTCTAGGTAGCCCAGTAAGGGCGGAGGAGCATAGAATGAGCAGTATCATGGAAAGAGACAAGCTTGATTAGATGGCCGAAGAGTTGACCAAGGGAGTCACCTCCGAGAAGGATCTGAGTGCCTCATTCTCAGAGTTGATGAAAAAGGCCCTTGAGAAGGCCCTCGAAGCGGAAATGGATGTACATCTCGGCTATGGGAAGCATGAACCATCGGGCAGAAACAAGCAGAACAGTCGCAACGGGTACAGCAGAAAGAAGCTGAAGACAGAATCCGGTGAATTCGATCTGGAGACCCCTCGGGACAGGGAAAGCAGCTTCACTTCCCAGATTGTGCAGAAGGGGCAACGGCGTTTCACCGGGCTGGACGACAAGATACTCCTGTTATATGCGAAGGGACAATCCACACGGGATATCGCCGAATCATTGCAGGAATTGTATGGGGTGGAAGTATCCCATACCCTGATCTCACAGGTCACCGAAGCCGTGGTGGATGAGGTGCGCGAATGGCAGGCCCGACCCCTGGACAGCGTATATCCGATCGTGTATCTGGATTGCATTGTGGTGAAGATCCACCAGGACAAGAGAGTCACCACGAAATCGATCTACCTTGCACTGGGAATCAATACGGACGGCAGGAAGGAACTGTTGGGCCTCTGGATCAGCGAGAACGAAGGCTCGAAGTTCTGGATGTCGGTACTCACCGAGATGCAGCAGAGAGGGGTGCAGGATATCTTCATAGCCTGTGTGGATGGCCTTACCGGCTTCCCGGAGGCGATCAATGCCGTATTCCCCCGGACAAAGATACAGCTGTGCACGGTCCACATGGTGAGGAACTCGCTGAAGTACGTTTCCTACAAGGACAGGAAAGAAGTTGCGCGGGACCTGAAAAGGATCTATGCTTCCCTTACCGTGGAAGAAGCCGAAACGGAGCTGGAGGCATTCTCGGAGAAATGGGATGCCAAGTACGGATCGATCAGCAAGATGTGGGAACGGAATTGGGAGAATCTGATTACCATGTTCGAGTATCCTGACGAGATACGGAAGGTGATCTACACCACGAATGCCATCGAATCACTGAACAGCGTCATCCGGAAGTGGACCAGGAATCGCAGGATCTTTCCCAATGACACCTCGGCGATCAAGATCGTGTACCTGGCCATCCAGCAGGCCTCGAAACGGTGGACCATGCCGGTCCGTGACTGGGGACCGGTCATAAATAGACTTTTGGTAGAATATGGGGATAGATTTTCCCATGCGTAAGAAAGCCAGTTACACAGGAAAATTTACAGACTCTATCAAAAGCACCTTTCTTGCGTTTCAATCGGCCTTTCCTCGGCAGGTCCCCGATTGTGACACTGGGGATGTCACTGGCCCCTATCCAGTTGTACAGGGTTTTCTCGCAGATCCTCAGCCCCTCTGGCCACGTCTCATCCTTGTCGAGTGTCTTCAGTACGGCATAGGGGCTGTATTTGTGTTTCAGAATCAGAAGGGACATTCTTTGCACCAGTGCGTAGTGCCTGCCCGACTTGGGTGACGGTCCCTTGTACTTCATCTTCTCCTCTGCATCGATCTGGGCATGGTCTGCATTGTATTCTGTCCGAGAGAACGGGATGTCTGCAAGCACATGCTCCCCCATACCTCGCTGCAGTTCCCTGCTTATCGTTTTGGCGCTCTTGTGGAAAACAATTCCCAGTACCGTAGGGCTTCGCTCTTTGCTGTATCCGTTGCTGCCTGCATAATGATATTGCAGCTTCAGCCTCTCGCCCCAAGTGAAATGGCTTCCCTTGCAGTGCCTTCCCAGTGTAAGCTTTCTACGTCCCATGGTGTCTGTGTGTATGTTTTGATTTGTGGTTAAACCAAGAATAACACGATTCCCATGGGATTCTTTTTTGTCTTCAGCATTTCTTTTTTAGGTGGACATTTAATATTACTGCTCGCGGGATTGTACTAAATGCGATATTTATCTTGACAACTACAAGAATGATGCTGATACTGCAAACAAAGTATTGTATTTAAGACAGGGAATTTGATTCTCCAAGATGTACTATCCTGCGTAAAAATGAAAGACATTCATTGATTGTAATGGAGTGCTATATGGAGAAGAGATCATTGCCTTGTTTTCCCCAAAACATTGGTTCACCAATTTCTGTATTGGATCCGAATCCGATTGGAACAGGGTTGTTTTTGCATTCCTGGAAACTGTTTGCCTAAGCCTATCATCAATTCCTAAGAGATGGTGGAAGTGATTTTTTAAACGTATTGTTAAAGAGTAAAACTTGGAGATATTTTGCATTTTCCTCGTGAGAACCAGGGCCTTGATGGGGTGTTTCTGGCTTTTATAAACTTCCGATCTAATTACAATGATATAGATATTGTAGATGGGTAAGAACTTAAGAAAAAGGAGAAACCTATGAAATCAAAGTTGACTGCATTGCTTTTAATTTTTCTTGTTGCTTTTCCCCTATATGCCGGGGTATGGGATTCCATCAGGAGCGCAGGGCAGCATTTAACCGAAGCAACAAAGGATGTCGTTTCTGCTGGCAAGGAGGTTGTTGAACAGGCCAAACCGGCTATTCAGAAGACAACATCAAAGTTACAAGATCTTCAGAATAAATATGGACCACAAGTTTCCAAATTGTATGAGTCTGCCAGTAGTGTATTGAAAACTGCAATAGATAAAGCCCAAGAGGTCCTTCAATCAGAAACGATGAGAAATATTGCTGCGATTGCTTCAAAATATGGCAATCAAGCAGCACAGGAATTGTACGAATTGGGAGGACGTATGGGCGATGCTGCAGCAAGAGAAGCCGTGCGCATGTATAATAAATATGGTCCTGAAGTTGGTAAGGTCATGACGGACCTTTATCTCAGTGCAGGATCCTCGTTGAAAAGCGCCATTGACAGAGCAAGTCAAGTCTTGACGCCTGCCACCATGAAGAGGATTGCTCTCAGCGCTGGGAATTTGGGAATGGCTGCTGTCGAGAGCATATATCTTGCAGGAGCAAATTTTGGTGAAGCCGCTGCAAAAGAAGCTTTGAGTTACTATGACCAGAACGGGGTTCAGAAAGGCAATCAATATATAAATTCCTCACAATTCAAGAACAAGTATAGATGACCACTAGAATCAATTTTCAAAGTGATGAAGATGATTTTATAATCGACTAAATATTTGTACACAAATTGGCTTACAGGAGGTACATGATGAAATTTTTGTTGAAGCTTTTAATTTTTACGGTACTCATTCTCGGAGTTTATGAGATTTTCGTGAATGGATTTTGATTCATGGGGAGGAATTTGTTATGAAAGGTATCATGACTTTTGCATTATTTGCTTTTCTTATATGGCTATTATACAACATCTTGACAAGTCTTGGGTGGCTGTAATCATGAGGAAAATGCTGGAATCAGCAAGTAAGTGTATCGTAATGGTTGCTTTGGGGTGTTCTTGCTAGAAAGAGAGTCCCTTTGGTTTTTCCAGGATGCCATTCTTCATGCATGAACCAGAGCGGTGTGCCTGGAGTATTTTCATGGTACATGAATTTGAAGCATTCAATGAGATTTAACATTGCCATTGTAATCGATGCAGCATGGTTTTCATTTTTTAGGAGGAGCCTTCATGTTCGGCAGAATCACGCGTACCGGCTTCATGTTTGCAGTTGTCCTGTTAATCGGGGGCATGCTATCTGTAGCAGTCCAGAGATTTCTCGTCATTGAAGTGATCGACAGGGTAGGTGTGCAGATTGAAGGGAAGGTGAAGGGAATCACTGTCGGTGGGAGCAGTGCCCTGATGCTGGAGCCCGGTACTCATACAATCATGCTTGAGAAGGATGGGTATACAAGCACATCTCAGAAAGTAAACATCAAGTCAGGGGAAGTCACTAACATGAAATTGGATATGAAGAAGCCCTAGATCCAAGGAGAAGCCTTGGGATCCGATGACAAGACTGTCGTGTTCATCCAGAAGACTGGGACAGTGGAGATCCGTAGCGGGCCGTTTTTTTTGGGAGCGACCATCCATGTCAATGGAGTGAACTACGGGCAGGTAAACAGGAAGCTGTCAAACATGCCTGCAATCCCGATATATGTCCATGTCTCATATGGAGGGTGAAGGCCTTTTCTTGGGCTTTCGAAGGAAAAGGGAATGCATTCATATGAAGAATGGAAGAAAGCAGTATTCTTGTACATGAAGTATGGCAGAAGCCTTGCCAGAGCCGTGAGGATGCTGGGTTATACAAAATGGGTGCAAGCGTATCTTCTTGCTCTTGTCACTCTGTGAAAAGAGGGAAGTCCTCAATACTTGCAATGAAAACTCTGCTTTCCAATCTATCCTCCAGAGGTATAAGGAAACTATTGGGATGTAGGCTGGAAAGCAGGTGAATCGTCATGAATCCTGAGAACGAGCTGTTTGATTGATTATTCATTACTCTTGCACATATCTTGGGGTCGTTCAGTTACCGGGGCCATCTGGCTTCCTTGGGTAGCATTTGGGAAAATGGGAAATGCGGTTCATTCTGATACCAATAGGCTACGCTCGATACGTCATCCTGGCGTTCGAACAGGCCTTGCTGTTTGTTCACCCCTATTTATTGCAAGGTCACTTTGAGCTCCTGTTCGAAGGATATCGGATCAGGAAGATGAAAGCGATACAGCCCACGTTCAGTGGGTTTGTCATTCAGATAGTATAGGCTCTGGGTTAGTTCATCATTGCGTGAAAAATAGGGATAGCCCATGAATGGCGTACAGTAGGTATGCTCCTCTGTTAGATTGTCATCGCGGGAAGCAAAGCTCCAAGCCCCTCCAAAGTAATCCTCCGTGCCCGTGCTGCAGATCGTCGGATAGTCCCTATCTCCGTCCAAATAGAATTTCATTTCCCCTTCGCCCCACCAATAGCGCTGAAGCGTAGCAAGGGAAAGATAGGTCCCGACATACTGTCCCCTGCCTTTGACGTGGTCGAGGATTACATAGTCCCGGCCAAGGGAGGTCATGGATTCCCGATGCCACTGGGCATGAAAATAGGCCATCGACTCTGGTAGCTCATCAAGTTCACGATAGCCAATTTGATAGAAAATGGCAGGGATGGTTCGTCACGTTGGTTTTTCGCTGCCTTTTTGTATGCTTCTTATCTATATTAGCGATAATTCCTATTTAAACAGAACTACTCCTATCTTCCTCCCATTCCGGTCATCGTTATGCCTTCTACCAAGTACCGTTGGAAGAAAATATAAATCAAGAAACTTGGAATGATTGCGATGGAGGCAGCCGCCATGAGTCCTGACCAGTCGGTCCCATATTGTCCGTTGAACATATAGATGCCTAACGGTAAGGTCTTTACTCTATCTGTGCTAGTAATGATCAGTGGCCAGAGAAAGCTCTTCCATGAACCGATAAAAGTAAATACAAACAATGTCGCTATACCGGACTTCGCCATGGGGAGAATTATCCTGATAAACAAACCGGCGGGACCACAACCGTCTATCCGTCCGGCATCTTCCAACTCAAAAGGAATAGTCATCAGGAACTGTCTCATCAAGAAGGTCCCGAAGGCAGTGAATGCCATAGGCAGCACCAAAGCGGTATAGGTATCGTACCAACCAAACCTTTTCATAATGAGATAGAGAGGGATTACCGTTACCTGTTGTGGAATCATAAGAGTCCCCAAGTATAGGGTGAAGAGCATATCCCGTCCTTTGAACCGAATTCGGGAAAAAGCATAACCAGCCATGCTGGAAGTGATTCCTACAAGTAAGGAAGTAAGAGCTGCCACCCAAATTGAACTAAACAAGAATCGTCCGAACGGAAAGAACGTCCATGCGCGTTCGTAATTTTCCCATGCGATGTGCGTTCCGAAAATCTTTATGGGGAGCAACAAGACTTCCTTTTCAGGTTTTAGGGAAGTGGAAACCATTCCCAAAAACGGAACTAAGAACAATATGGAAAGAACTGTAAGTAATATATAACTGATAATCTGACTTATTTTCAGTTTGTGCATTCTTCGTCTAGGTATATCCATGATGTTCATATTATTCATATACCACCAAATCCTTTTGCATCCTCATTTGAAGGATTGTAAAAAACATGATAATGGCAAAAAGAATCCATGCCATAGCCGATGCATACCCTAATTTCAAATAAGTAAATGCATTATTATAGAGATACAAAACGATGGTGTTAGTAGCGTTTGCAGGCCCTCCATTCGTCATTATCAAAGTCTGGTCAAAAACTTGGAAAGAACTGATGACTGTCATGACAACCCCGAAAAATATATAGGGAGAAATAAGGGGTAGGGTGACCTTGAAGAAGATTTGCCCCTTATTTGCCCCGTCGATACGGGCAGCTTCAAGTTGTGAAGAAGGTACATTGTTCAGACCGGCAATAAATATAACCATATTGTAACCAAATCCCTGCCATAGGCTCATGATCACGATGGCTGACATTGCTGTTTTCATGTCACCTAGCCAGTTGATTTCCGGTATCCCAAAAATCGACAGGGTATTGTTGATAATTCCATATTGGGGAAGGAACAGCCATTTCCATATCATAGCTGTTGCTACAATTGGCGTTACCTGAGGAAGGAAAAAGATAGAACGATAGAGCTGGCTTCCTTTCATACCATTGGTTACCCAAACTGCCAATGCCAGGATTACATTCAGGCTTACATAAAACAGGACATATACGGCCGTATTCCCGAGAACTCTTAGAAACAGCGGATCAGAAGAAAACAAGTTGATATAATTATGAAATCCGATGAACTTCCTTTCTCCGAATGTCGGCCAGTCGAACAAGCTCATTACTGCCGATTGGATTACAGGGATTACGGTGAATATGAGAAATCCAAGAATATTAGGCAAAAGAAAGCAAATAGCAATTTTGGTATTCCTTCTATTTGTTTTCAGATCAGTTGCGTGTATCTTTTTCATCCTAAATTTTCCTTAAAAAGAAATCGCCGTAGCAAGCGGAGTTTAGTATTTTGCTACGGCGATAGATGATTTTTATTATTGCTGCAAAATACGATTTATTTCCTTTTGGGCAGTGTTCAACGCATCAGCGGCTTTAGTATCACTGAGGAAAACGCTTTCAAGATTCTGGTTGATAGTAACCAATACTTGCTGCCATTTTTTGGGAGTTATCTCTGTTATGCCTATCTCAGATGCCAGTGAAGATTCTACGGATTCCTTCAGTCCAAGTACATCTTCATTTTGTTTGTAGTACACATCACGAACAGATGCCCTGGCGGGAAGAGCCCGTCCCCATTTTGCAAGTTTTGTTTCGGATTCCTTGCTAGTAAGGACCTTGAGGGCAAGATATGCCTCTTGGGGATGTTTTGTATCTTTACTGATTCCGAAGCCTGATCCTGCGATAGGTGTTTTTCTGTATGACAAGCCTGGGATAACCATGGTAACACCGTATTTGAAATTAGACTTTGCCTTGACATTCGTGAGGTTCCATACGCCGTCCGTCAGGGCAGCTGAGCTTCCATTATAGAACTGCTCTCTATCCCAATTGGCATTGCCTGTATCCGATTGTAGAGGTGTATAACCGGCTTCAATCAAATCATCCAAGGCTTGGATTGCTGCAATAAATTCGGGAGTATTAACCCTAACCGTTCCATCAGTAGCAAGTATATTGGCTCCATTTCCCAATATAAACGAATATATACGATCGAACCCAGGCAATACGGAAGTACATTTTACGCCGTTTTCCTTCATTTTTTTGCAGGCGACTATAAAATCTTCCCAGGTATTCCAGGTATCTGGATAGGACATACCGCATTTGTCAAACTGATCAATATTATAGAACAATACGTATGGGCCAAAATCATATGGTAGACAATAGTATTCCCCGTTCATGCTCAATCCATCAATGATGCCTTTATAAAAATCATCCATGTTGATATCCTTGTCATTTTTGATGAATTGCGAGATAGGTAGAAAACCTTCTCCCAGATAATCCTTGGCCCTCTGACTTTGCATGTACAGAATGTCGGGTGGATTTCCTCCTGCAATTTCAGTCGGGAGCTTAGTCCAATAGCCGTTCCAGTCTGTAGTGTTCATCTCAACTTTGATATTGGGATATACCTTGTTCACATCCTCGGCAAGTTCCTGCCACTGTTGCTTTTCTTCTGCAGTGGAAACTTGCATCAACCACCGGAGAGTAATGACATTTTCCCCATCTGCCGTAACAGGCGTCTCGTTTTTTCCTTGTGCAAAACCCGTGGCAAAGACAGCAAATGATAGAACCACGACCAATATGAATCGTTTCATATTCTTTTCCTCCTTTTAAATTTCTGGCATAAAAGCTCTTTTTTATAGATGAAAGTCCCAATGAGTAAGTCGTTGGAAAGATATATTTTTTTCCACTGTTTCAACACAAATGACGTAATTAGTTTTTCCTACATAGCCAACAGGCGGATAAAACTCCCAGGAATGGTCACCCTCACACGTAGTGTGCTGTAAGAAAGGAACATTCTCACCTGATTCCAGAATATAGGCTTTCTGTATCGTCGAGGCGATGTTGTAGATTACGTAACGCCAGACTGGTTCAACGATATGAAGGAACAACTTGTGGTCTTTTGCGGTAAACAATGTCCAAGACAGGTCATAGGGATAAAAATCAAGTGCATGGGTTGCAAATATACTGTCTGCATTTTGATGGACATAGGTCCCTACAGTATTCAGGATATCGACGGACGGCTGAGGAACAATACCGTTGCAGTCCGGGCCAACATTCAATAAATAATTTCCACCCCGTCCATTGATCTTCAATAACAAATCAAGAATTTTTTTTGGATCTTTCCAATTGGTATCGCTTTTTTTATATCCCCATGTCTCATTGAGTGTCGCAGGGACTTCCCAATCACCGTTATATGGTAACAAAGGAATGAAATTATCTCCTGTCGTCAGATAATCACCCAAATTACTGCCAACACGGCCACTGATCAAGCAATTCGGTTGTATGGACTTTACTGTATTCACAATCCTCATGCTTTGACTTTCCGTCATTGTAAGTGGTGTATCAAACCACAATAATGCTATTTCACCGTACTTGGTAAGCAATTCCTTCAACTGGGGAATGCATTTCAAGTCCAGATATTTATCGAAGTCCTTCAGGGTATTGTCCGTTCCCTCTCGCAAACCGTTGGGATCGTCCCAGTCCTGGGCTTGAGAATAATACAGCCCCAGTTTCATGCCGTGCTTGATGCATGCAGTTTGCAACTCTGCAACGACATCCCGTCCGAACGGTGTCGCGTCGACGATGTTGTATCGATTGCAGTCAGATTTGAACATTGCAAATCCATCGTGATGTTTGGCAGTGAATACAATGTATTTCATTCCCCAGGATTTTGCCTGCAGTACCATGGCCTCAGCATCGAAATTCTCAGGATCAAATTGATTGGCCAGTTTTTCATATTCCTGGACAGGAATATCCAAATGATTCAGTATCCATTCGGCGATATTGGGAGTAGTCTTCCCTTTGTATTCGCCTGCAAGAATTGAATACAGTCCCCAATGAATGAACAATCCATACTTTGCCTCTTTAAACCATGTTTGATGAGTATCCTTTATCATTATTCCTCCTTCTGGTAAAAACCATAGACCCTATCAAATGAGCATGTAACCATTGGTACAATTGCTCTTTATCAACACGTTTCCTTGTGACTTTCCATAGCCATTCAGGCTTTCAAGCATTTTTTGTTAGCAACAGGTATTTGCTGATAAATTTCATCAATTGCATGAAATTACAAAGCGTTATCCATATTCAGAAACAATCAAAAATATCCATTTGTTGTTATCAATGGCAATAATAAATCCTATTGGCTATATTTGCAACATATTTTTTATTTAATTGTATCCATATGGATATATACATGAATTTTTAAAGATATAAATACGTATTATGATTGACTTTTGGAAACGATTTGACATACAGACAAAGATTCTTTCCCTTTCAAAGAAAGAAGTTGCGGCGCGTGCGGGTATCAACTATACCAGTTTTCTCAATTACGCATCAAAGAATCGCATTCCAAAGGCTGAAGAAGCTGCCAAGATAGCCAGGGCAATAGGCACCAGTGTGGAGTATCTTATATTCGGGGAAGAGCCGGATGCTGCGGAATTGGAACCTCAACTCAAGTGTGAGATGGATGAAAAAAGATTACAGCCAAGAGCGAAAGACGAAGAGGCGACGTTGCATATTCCTGTCCTCACTCAAAACAAGTCTGTAAAGGAACGCAGTACCACCTTGGTACGTATTCCGCTTAGGATGACCCGGAACATCAATCCTAGTACTTTGAAAGCCATCTTTGCCAAAGGCGATTCGATGAATGGCATCCAGATATTCGAAGGTGATACCGTGATATTTTCCCAAGGATATCTTAGCGAAAACGGTATTTATGTCCTTTCCTTATATGGAGAATTGAAAGTCAAACGACTGGAATTCAGGAGTGGGGAACAGAAACTCTATATCCATAGTGAAAACCCTCATTACTCGACGGAAGAGATTTCGATTGGAAACGAAAACCTCGAAATCCTCGGGAAAGTCGTGGGTTGGATTCATTGCCAGTCATAGTAATGTGCTCAGGCATTGCTAGAATAAAACTGCACATAACAGTATTGGTAATTTGCTGAGGTGATTTCAAAATGTCGAAGCTTGTTTGTAGATATTTAAAAATACTTGCATAGAGTGCAAAGTATCATGAAGTATCGGTTTCTATTTTTCCATTTTCATTGATATAGGCAACGGTTGCTCATTGCAACGAAGCATGATTACTTCTTTTAGGCTGCTGGGATTGCAACCTCTTTTGATTGCCAGTTTATTGTCTTTCTTGAATCGTCCTGTAAATTCTTGCTTACGTATTAAGATTATCCATCAAGCTTGAAACGTTGTCAAAAGGGCCATGTATATTCTCCTCATTCTCGGCTACATCCATCGCAGTTTGCGTAACAGCATTGGGAGTATTCAGAGTTACTTCAAAGGGAAATCCCCTGTAGCTAATTGCCTGTCTCAAGAAAACATTGATTGCAGTAGTCATATCCATGCCAAGATCAGCAAAAATCTGCTGCGCCTGCTGTTTAACCTCCCTGTTCATTCTGATTGTAATATTGGTATCAGCTTTTATTGCCATAGTGCTTTCTCCTTTCATCTAAAATCCCAAATGCTAAAGCGCATTATAAGTCCAGTATATATTCAATGAACATACTACGTCTGTGAAGGCAACTTGCTGGTAGAAAATCCAGAGAATCCTGCTGTCTGAAGTATATCTTCAGTAGACAGCAACTGGGATATTTTCCTTTTATTTATAATGATCATCTTATGCCCCTATATTGTAGTTTTGCCCTAATTTAACGCTTAACGATCCGACCATCTCTTATAGCGACGTATTGACATACAAATTATTACTTTTCGCTAATAAGATTTTTCTCTGAATCACCTGTATAAATCTTAGGTTTTGCACTGTATCTGGATGTTGCTTCCCTTTACCTTCTTGTTTAACTCATAGACTTTCTCCTGAACTTCCAACGCCTTTTGGGTATCACCGAGATCGGAGTAAGCATTGGCAAGGTTGTTCAGGGATTTCAAGGTATGAGGGTGCTCGTCGCCCAGTATCTTCTTGTTCAACTCATAGACTTTCTCATGAACTTCCAGCGCCTTCCGATAATTACCGAGATTTGAGTAAGCATTGGCAAGGTTGTTCAGGGATCTCAAGGTATGAGGGTGCTCGTCGCCCAGTATCCTCTTCCTCAAGCCATAGACTTTCTCATGAACTTCCAACGCCTTCCGATAATTACCGAGATCGGAGTAAGCATTGGCAAGGTTGTTCAGGGATCTCAAGGTATGAGGGTGCTCGTCGCCCAGTATCCTCTTCCTCAAGCCATAGACTTTCTCATGAACTTCCAACGCCTTCCGATAATTACCGAGATCGGAGTAAGCATTGGCAAGGTTGTTCAGGGATCTCAAGGTATCAGGATGCTCCTCTCCCTGTATCTTCTTTCTCAACCCATAGACTTTCTCCTTGATTGTCAATGCTTTCCGATAATTACCGAGATCGGAGTAAGCATTGGCAAGGTTGTTCAGGGATCTCAAGGTATCAGGGTGCTCCTCTCCCAGTATTCTCTTCCTTAACCCATAGACTTTCTCATTAATTTCCAGCGCCTTCCGATAATTACCAAGATTGGAGCAAGCATTGGCAAGGTTGTTCAGGGATTCCAAGGTATGAGGATGCTCGTCGCCCAGTATCCTCTTGCGCAACCCATAGACTTTCTCATGAACCTCCAACGCTTTTTGGGTATCACCGAGATCGAAGTAAGCTACGGCAAGGTTGTTCAGAGATATCAAGGTATCAGGGTGCTCGTCGCCCAGTATCTTCTTGTTCAACTTATAGACTTTCTCATGAACCTCCAACGCTTTCCGGGTGTCACCGAGATCGAAGTAAGCATTGGCAAGGTTGTTCAGAGATATCAAGGTATCAGGGTGCTCATCGCCCAGTATCCTCTTGCTCAACTCATAGACTTTCTCATGAACCTCCAACGCTTTTTGGGTATCACCGAGATCGAAGTAAGCTACGGCAAGGTTGTTCAGGGATTCCAAGGTATGAGGGTGCTCATCGCCCAGTATCCTCTTGCGCAACTCATAGACTTTCTCATGAACCTCCAACGCTTTTTGGGTATCACCGTGATCGGAGTACACTGCAGCAAGGTTGCTCAGGGTCGTCAAGGTATCAGGGTGCTCCTCTCCCTGTATCTTCTTTCTCAACCCATAGACTTTCTCATGAACTTCCAACGCCTTCCGATAATTACCGAGATTTGAGTAAGCATTGGCAAGGTTGTTCAGGGTCGTCAAGGTATCAGGGTGCTCCTCTCCCAGTATCCTCTTGCGCAACCCATAGACTTTCTCATAAATTTCCAACGCCTTCCGGGTGTCACCGAGATCGAAGTAAGCATTGGCAAGGTTGTTCAGGGATTCCAAGGTATGAGGGTGCTCATCGCCCAGTATCCTCTTGCGCAACCCATAGACTTTCTCATAAATTTCCAACGCCTTCCGGGTGTCACCGAGATTGGAGTACGTTACAGCAAGGTTGTTTAAGACTTGCAGGGTCTTTTCATCTTCAATCTCGTATTTCCTTGCAGTGAAATTTTCAAGTTGTATCCAGAATTCAAGGGTTCCTTTATCAGATGGCTTGGTTTTTATCAGTGCCATTCCATATGTAAATAAACCCTCCTGCAAATAATCTGCAGTTTTCTCAGAGATATCTGCAGTTATGTCCGAAACCGAGGAAAGAACTTCATAGGCTTCCCGATATTTACCGGACACTAACATAATTCGTGAAGCAATCGTCTTGATCCGTATTTCAAACTCCTTGTTCTGATCCCCAAACCCATTAAATAATGCAAGAATCTGTTTCGCTTCCTCAAAGAACCTTGCATCTATCAATGAATTCAAAGGTTCTTTAATCTCCTTAAAGAGGATGAGTGCTTGGAAATCATCTCTACATTGACTGAGGGAATACAACACATAGCTTGCAAGATTTCCAGCCTGTTCCTGAAGATTTTTTCCTTCTACCATCTTTTCCTTGAAGTAGAGTGCTGCTTTTCCCCTAATCCTCGTGATGAGCATAGGGGATTTTATGCTTTTAAATACGAGTTCCCTAACAACAGAATACATGAAATATCTGTTGTCAACCTGTTTCACCAAGGACAACGTGAGAAAATTCCCGTACGTTGTATCGGAAAAATCGCTGATGTCAGGCCGAAGATACGCTACCAGATTATCCGTCCAGTATTCCAAACATGACATGCTCATAATCAAGTCCAGCATGTTATCGCTCATTCCTTGGAGATACCTGTCAATAATCCGTTCAGGAGTCAGTCCATAGGTCTCTATGTTGTTCTGTTTTTCTGGGTATCTAGCGATGTCCCTAAATATCTCATAGCAAAAATCCAGGAATACTGGTACGCCTTGGGTGACCTCATACAGCTGTCCTATGAGGCCTGTGTCTTTTATTCCAACTTTCTGTAAATAGAGTTCGGCATCCTTTTTTGAGAGATTTCCAAGCAGATATTCATCTAGACCGATTGCAGCCCAAGAGGATTCCCTGCAGTCTTTTTCTGTATTCGGGGCTTCGCTAATCAACTTATCCTGTCCACAAATCACCCATAGGACATTGGGGGTACAGGCAATGAGCCCGGTCCTTCGGTGTTTTAGCCAGTCATCGATAGTCGAAGCGCTTCCTCTGCCACCTCCCCCGACAACGTTTATGAACTGTTCATACGTATCAAGCATAATCACTAACGGGTTCTTGGCTTTCTTCAGGTTGATTTCTAGATCCTCTGCAAAGAATGTCTGAATATGTGCCTGGATAATGTCGACATCTGTATCCTGAATATACATGCTGTATTTCTTGTATTTCTCCTTATTTTGTTGGAACAACTCCATAATTGGCTTGTCAGTTGCTGTCTCTGCTGCTTCGAGCGCCGCCAAGCTTCCGTTGATCAGGTCACCGATAACCGGTATAAAGTTCAGTCCAATGAAAAGCGGTTTGAGCACGTGGCTGTCGTCGATCATCTTGTTGATGGTTGCTTTTTTTCGGCTGTAATCATCACCACTGGCGTTTGCTATCTTCACAAGAGCCAACTCTGTCAAGAAGAATGTAAAGTTATAATTATTCGCGAGCTGTTTGCTAAGTTTTCTGATGCAATCTTCTCTGGTGCAAAGGGTGGTGCCATTCCTATCAAAATCATATCTGGCAAACTGATACTTTCCCTTTCCTTTCTCAAAAAGCTCCTGTTTAAGCTTGGTTTGCAGAGTGGTTTTCCCAATTCCGCTTATACCGTAATAGAGAATGGGGTGGGGTAAGTATGGGGTATTCTGTTCTTCATTCCTATTGTGCATACGGTTGGAAAGCTGGCCGAAATGATCCCAGAACACTTTTCGAGGTTCTTCCCTGTCGGTGAAGATATCCGAAGCCTTGATTCTTGTTTCTTCTATCAGAAAATCTATGCCACTTCTTTCCATGTTTATATCCCCTTAAGTAACAAATACTAACTGTAAGCTAGAATATTTATATGCAGAATATACCCAGAACATGATATAGGCAAAAGAAATATCGACTGAATCTTCCTAGTATATAATGTTTGTGGTATAGTGAGCTCCTAAGTCAAGACAATTCTTGTTGAAATCTTAAGTGGATTCTCAGGCTGTCTGCCTTTTGGATGCGATGGTTTCTTTTGAAGAAAAATACTTCATGTTTGGAATGATATAATCCAAGCTTTGATGCCTTCGTCCTCCGTTGTAGAAAACCCAGTAATCATCTATTGCAATCCTCAATTCTTCCACTGTCTGGAAGTCATTGAGGAAAAACATCTCATATTTTATACTTTTCCAAGCTCTTTCGATACAATATACGAAATTTCGTATATACATGTGAGGGGTTCTTCGAGAGATTGAAGAACAAAATATTCAATAATCGTTCTTGGTTTGGAATATCCTTCGAAGAATTCTGTGCACAGCTTGATGATTATATCTGTCGGTACAATAAAGAGAGAATTAAAATGTCATTGGGAGGAAGAAGCCCTATGGAATATCGTAGGAGTCTTGGGTTAATATCATAGAAAAGTCCAACTTTTTGTCCTCACCTCCCACCTACTGCTGTTTCTAGAAGTGGCCCAGCCTTCTATGAAAAGTATCTACTAAACAGGACTCAGATCTATTTATTTCTGATTCCTTATTCTTCATGGACAGGAATACCCATTGCTTTGATGACTGCCAAGATTGTCTGTTGCTGCTCGAGGTTCAGGAAAGGAAGAGCTTGTGCAATCATGGTATTGTATTTTCCCTTCTTGATAGTCTGAAAAGCCAATTGCAGTTCGGGTTCGTCGGCAAACTCTCCAAAGGCACTTCTATCAACTCCTGTTACAAGATACTCGACCGTTGTCTCGAGTGCCTGGGCAATCTTTACGGCATTGCCTGAAACCGGGATATTGCCTCTCTTGATTGCTGAAGAAAGAAATCCTGTACTCAACCCGGTCATGCGTGACAAATCCGACTGGGATAGGTGCCTTACAACAAGGAGGTCACGGACTCTTTGCCAAAAACTACCATTGCATTCCAGATATTTATTCATATTCAAAGTATAGGGCAGAGAGAAAGTGAAAACTCGTAATTACTAGCAGTAAATGGCATGTTTTTCTTGACAAAACTAGCAATTGCTAGTAAGTATAACAGTAAGTTGCTTTTTGCGAGTTATTCAGCAGTTGACAATGACTTCAACAAACATGGAACAACACAATTTGATGGACTCAGAAATTACCTGTTAAAGGAGATTAAATGATGGATGAATCAACCAGGATTCAAAGGATGAGATTTCCCGATCATCCTGTCGATGTGGTCATGGATACTGATACGTTTAATGAGATCGACGATCAGTTTGCGCTTGCGTATATGCTTGAATCCCAAGAGAAATTGAAGGTGAAGGCCATCAATGCGGCCCCGTTTTTCAACAGTCATTCCACAAGCCCTGAAGATGGAATGCTCCGGAGCTACGATGAAATCCTGCATGTCCTGAAACTTCTTGGAATGGAGCAATTCAACGACTTTGTGTATCAGGGCTCCTCTACATTCCTGCCTGATGAAAAAACTCCCGTAGAATCTCCTGCGGCACAAAACTTGGTAAAGCTTGCCCGCCAGCAGGATGCAGAAAAACCCTTGTATGTCATAGCTCTTGCAGCCATTACCAATATTGCCTCGGCTTTGTTGATTGATCCCTCCATCAGGGAGAAAATTGTCGTTGTCTGGTTGGGAGGTAACAGCTATACCTGGCCAAACAATAAGGAATTCAATCTCTTTCAGGACATAGCTGCGGCCAGGGTTGTCTTTGATTCTGGAGTTCCGGTTATACAGCTTCCTTGCATGGGGGTTGTCTCTGAGTTACGGACAACTGGACCTGAATTGCGGTTCTGGCTGAAAGACGAAAATGCCTTTTGTGATTATCTGGTCGATATTACGTACAAGGAAGCCCTGTTGAATAATCAGGGAGATTATTGGAGTAGGGCAATCTGGGACGTCGCTGCCGTTGCTTGGCTGCTTGATGAAAAGTTCGAGCTGTCCCGTCTTGAGGCAAGCCCCATTTGCCAATATGACAACCACTATAGCTTCGACCATTGCAGGCCTTTGATCCGATATGTCTATTGGGTCGATAGGGATCGTATTTTTGCAGATCTCTTTACAAAGTTATCAAAATAATCCCGGGAGTTTCCGGGAAAAAGGAGAAGGTATGAAAAAGATTCTTTGTCTTTTTGTGGTGTTTTTACTTTGTTTCTCTGTTTTTGCAAACGGAAAACAAGAAACCTCAGGACCCGTGGGTGGCGACAATCCTGTAGAAATTACCTATGTGACGTCTGGAGCCGGACAATGGGAGGATAAATTGAATCCCATTTTTGCCGAATATGAACGAACGCATAACGTCAAGGTGAATCTGGAATGCTACCAACAGGAACAACTGTTCCAGAATTTGGAAGTGAAATTGGGTTCAAAATCCTCCGAATACGATGTTATCGGAGTCGATGTCCCGATGGTTGCCGGCTATGTAACCAGAGGCTATCTGGAACCGATGGATCAGTATTTTACCGCTGAGGAAAAAGAAGGGTTCATCCCGTCGGCCATAAACGCCGGTACGTGGGATGGAAAATTCTATTGTCCTCCTATGAATACCTCTTCCCAGTTGCTTTGGTATAATACTGACTATGTCAAGCAAGCTGGCATTGAGATTCCACCCAATGACGTGAATCATCGTTTGACCTGGTTTCAAGTGATGGATATGGCACAAAAGGTGCAAAAGGCTGTTGACCCTGATGGAACCAAGGGAATTGCCGGACTGATGTTCGAGCAGGTTGGAAGGATCTACCAGATACTGGCACTTCCCAATAGTCTTGGTGCTCCTTCCATTGGGCCTGATGGAGTCACCGTCGAAGGAATTGTCGACTCACCGGAATGGATCAAGGCTCTTGAATTCTACAAGAGCACCTTCGATAGCGGGGTTTCTCTTCGCGGTATTTCGGCAGATGAGGTCGGCAACAATTTCCGTTCAGGAAAAGTCTGTTTCCTGATAGGGGGGACTTGGAACGAAGCAAGTGCAGACCAAGTAGGGTTCACTTCTTTGGCCTATTGCCCCTGTCCTGCCTTCAAGGGATATGAAGATACGGTTGCTACCCCAACGGGAAGCTGGCATTTTGGTGTTTCCTCTTTCTCCAAACATAAGGCGGAGGCTGCCGAATTCATCAAATATATGAGCCTTGGGGAAGGAAATACCTTGTGGTTGGCTGCAAACGGTGATATTCCCTCAACCCAGGCTGGTATCAATGCCATCATCGAAAATCCCGATGCCCCAAAGTACCTGAAAATTGCTGCCTTTGAAGCTGCCCATACGGCGGTGCCTCGTCCTGTTACTCCTGGCTATTCAGAATATGAGACGATCATCAATGCAATGCTTGAGGATATCCGTAATGGCGCAGAGGTAAAACCGGCTGTTGCCGATGCAATCAAACAACTGAACACTGCCCTTTACAAGTACAAGAAATAACTCGAAGTAGGTGGAGGCAGAGTCAGTTTCTTGATTCTGCCTCTTTTGTCTTTTGTCCGAGACAAAAAGGAGAAAAAATGAATTTCGGAACTATCAAAATGCAGAAGGCCTTGCCCTATGTCATGATCGGCCCGGCCTGCCTTCTCATTGCAGTTTTCAAGTTATATCCTATCGGGCGGACTTTGGTTGAGGGCTTTGTGTCCGATGGAAAGGTAGGGTTTGATACATACCGGAGACTTTTTCTGGACCAGACTTTTTGGTCCTCTCTCTGGGTGACGATCAAGATGAATATCGTTATAACCCCCCTCCAGATTTTCATTTCCCTATGTCTTGCTTTTTTGGTCAATTGCAACCTGAAGGGAATCGGGATATTCCGTACCATTTATTATCTGCCTGTGACCATCTCGATTACTGTAGCTACCTTATTATGGAATATGATGTTTAACGTCAATAATGGCATTCTCAATAGCATCCTCAATACTGTGGGGATTTCAAACCAAGGCTTTTTCATCGACAAAGCCCAAGCTCTTTGGTGCATCGTGGTCATTGCGAACTGGAAAGGTGTGGGGTACTGGATGATGTTTCTCCTTGCCGGGTTGAAAGGTATTGATGCAACCATCTATGAATCGGCAATCATCGATGGAGCTGGTTGGCTTAAGAGGGTAACTGCCATTACCTTGCCGTTGATCAAGAACACCCTTCTGTTTGTCTTTGTTGCCGATACGACTTCAAATATGTTGCTTTTTGCCCCGATGCAAATAATTACGCGTGGAGGTCCCCAGGGAAGTACCGATGTCTTGATGTATGAGGCATATAAATCAGCTTTTCAGTTTGTCGATCGTTCCCGTTCCTCGGCAATCGTCACTGTCTTGCTGCTTATGATAGGCGCGGTCTGCGTTTTCCAATTCAAGTTGCTGAACAACAAGGAGGAAAATTAATTATGTCAGGACGGAGATTTAGCTATTCGAAAATTTTGCTATGGCTTGTTTTGATTCTTATTGCCTGCATTACCTTGTTTCCTCTCTTATGGGGGCTTGCGTGTTCCCTTCGCAGTGATACGGAGATCTTTCAATATGCCCGTCCTCTTTCCTTCCATACCTTTGTTCCGGTGAAGGTTACCTTGGAGAGTTATGTAAGCATCTTTCGAGATTTTGATTTCCAGCGGCCTCTTGTCAATACGCTGTATGTGTCGGCAATTACCATTGTGCTGGGTTGTTTGATTAACAGCATAGCGGCCCTGGCTTTCGCCAAGTTTGAATTCAAGGGGAAAAAACCGATTTTTGTTGTTATCCTGATTTCCTTCATGATTCCCTTTGAAGCCATCGCCTTGCCTCTGTATGGTGTGGTTAATGGTTTCCATTGGGTAAATACGTTCTCAGGAATTATCATTCCTTGTCTGGCTGACGGGTTGGTCCTTTTCTTGTTCAACCAGTTTTTCAAGGATTTCCCGGAAAGCATCCTTGAGGCCGCAAAGATAGATGGGGCATCTTTGCCAAAGCTATATACACGTATCGTATTGCCTCTGAGCATTCCCGTATTTGTCACTGCCGGGCTCATGATTTTCATGAATCAGTGGAATGCCTATCTCTGGCCTTTGGTCATAGCTCGTTCTCCAGAAATACGTCTTGTCCAGATAGCCTTGGCTTCGTTCAAGATGGAGCGGGTAACTTTGTGGTCCTGTCTCTATGCTGCCTCGATGGTTTCTGCCTTGATACCTTTGCTATTATTCCTTCCTTTCCAAAAATATTATGTGCAGGGAATTACCAGTAGTGGAATCAAAGGCTGAAGAGGAAGGAGCGTTTCATGGAAATTCTTGTAGTCGGAAGTTTGAATATGGATTTTCGCATCGGTGTGGATCATTTGGTTTCGATGGGGGAGACTGAATCTTCCAGGCATTTTGAGCTTGTCCCAGGAGGGAAGGGGGCCAACCAGGCGTATGCCTCTGGCCGTTTGGGAAACAAGACGACAATGCTTGGGGCTGTCGGAAAGGATTCGTATGGTGCAAGTTTGATACAGAATCTTGAAAAAGCGAATGTCGATACAAGCCATATTGCAGTCCGGGAGGATATTGAAAGTGGTATTGCGATTGTTCAGGTAGATGACGGGGGCAATAACTCGATACTGGTTGTACCAGGAGCAAATGCAACTGTCGATAGGGCGTATATTGATCAGAATTTGGAAGTTCTGGAACAATGCGACCTTGTGTTATTGCAGATGGAAATTCCGGTGGAAACAGTTCTCTACGTTGCCAAGATTGCCAAAAGTATGGGTAAGACAGTTGTTTTGGATCCTGCTCCTGTACCGTCTTGTATGCCTTCCGAGCTTTTTCAATATGTTGATTTTATCAAGCCGAATGAGAGTGAATTGCGGATGCTTACAGGAGTAAACGATATTGAAGTTGGCATGCGTACTTTACTTCTCTACGGGGTGGGATGCGTGATCGTGACAGTCGGGAAGGAAGGTGCCAAGGTCTTGAATCGAATCGAGGATTCCGTGGTTACGTATCCGACGCCTGATGTTCCTATTGTGGATACCACGGCTGCAGGCGACTCTTTCGTTGCCGCCTTTGCAACGGCATATCTTAAAGACAAAGATATTGCCAATGCAGTTGAGTATGCAAATAAAGTAGGAGCTTTTGTCGTGACAAGGAAGGGAGCCCAGTCCTCAATACCAAATCAAGAGGAAATGGAAAGGTTTTGCAAGGAGTTGGAATTGTCTACATAAAGAGAGTACGGTGTCTTAGTCTTTGTCCGATCTTCTAAAACAGGAAGAATGAGTTCATGGTTTAGCATAATAGGAGAGGTCCTCTTTTCATACTCCTCTCCGAGCTTTGGTCAAATCTTTGCCCATGCCTTGATCTCCTTGATTTCTAGTATGTGTATGTACGCTCTTGTAGATATGGATAGCAAGCTAATATTAGGAGTAAGAGAAAAGAAATTCAGGAATTATATATGTCTTTGAGACATGATATATGGTATAGTCCTGTAATATCCGGATTGACTAAGTCCAAGACATAGAGTTGCCAGTGTTCTGGTTTTTCCTCTGTTGACATCATAAGTTCTACACTGAGTCTGGATAATCTGAAGAAATCTGATGAATGGATAGCTTTATCGTCGCAAAACAGCTTTCATGTGCTAATATTGCTTAAGCCTGAGGGGTTGAAGATGACTGATAATAAGAAAGAACTGGAACGCGCAGAATTACATCGTACCATTTGGGGGATTGCAAATGACCTAAGAGGTAGTGTAGATGGTTGGGACTTCAAGCAATACGTACTTGGTATGCTGTTCTATCGATATATTTCCGAGAACTTGACTGAGTACATTAACCATGATGAACGAGAAACAGGGAATACAGATTTTGATTATACCAAGCTCTCGGATGATGTGGCAGAAGAGGCTCGCGAGGATTTAGTTCATACGAAAGGTTTCTTCATCTTACCAAGCGACCTCTTTCAAAATGTCCGGAAAAGAGCAGTTGCTGATGAGAACTTAAATGAAACATTGGAAAAAGTATTTCATAGTATTGAAAGTTCTGCACAGGAAGGTCCCAGTGAGAATAACTTCAAGGGTTTGTTTGATGATCTTGATGTCAATAGCAACAAACTTGGGGGGACCGTTGCCAAACGTAACGAGAAGATTATCAAGCTCATGAATGGTGTGGGTGAAATGAAATTGGGCGATTATCGCGACAATACCATCGATGCCTTTGGTGATGCCTATGAATTCTTGATGGGCATGTATGCCTCCAATGCAGGGAAGAGTGGTGGTGAATATTACACACCACAGGAAGTGAGCGAGCTTTTAACGCGTATCACCCTGGTTGGAAAAACGGAAGTAAATAAGGTCTATGACCCTGCCTGTGGATCAGGTTCTCTGCTATTGAAGTTTGCAAAGATTCTTGGCAAGGAAAATGTTCGGCAGGGTTTCTTTGGTCAAGAGATCAACATCACCACCTACAACCTGTGCCGTATCAATATGTTCCTGCATGATATTGACTATGACAAGTTCGACATCGGTCACGGAGATACCCTGACCGATCCCTTACACTGGGATGATGAACCGTTTGAGGCAATTGTTTCCAATCCACCGTATTCCATCAGATGGGACGGTGATGCCAATCCATTGATGATCAACGATCCAAGGTTTTCGCCTGCGGGAGTCCTTGCGCCAAAATCTAAGGCAGATTTGGCATTCATCATGCATTCACTTTCTTGGCTGGCCACCAGTGGAACTGCTGCTATCGTCTGCTTTCCAGGTGTGCTATATAGGAGTGGGGCAGAGAAAAAGATCCGAAAGTACCTGATTGATAATAATTTCATAGATTGTATAATCCAGCTTCCCGACAATCTGTTTTTTGGGACCAGTATTGCTACTTGTATCATGGTACTGAAGAAATCCAAGTCCGAAAATAGCACGCTATTCATTGATGCGTCTAAGGAGTGTATCAAGGGAACCAATAGTAATAAGCTGACACAGAAGAACATGGACACGATCATTGACGCATATAAGAATAGGGCTAATAGTGACCATGTTTCGGTTCTGATTCCAAATTCTGATATTACTGAGCAAGATTACAATCTTTCAGTGTCCACATACGTAGAACAGAAGGATACGAGAGAAATAATTGATATTACTTTCCTCAATGAGGAAATCGAAAAGATTGTGGTTCGAGAAGATGTTCTAAGACGTGAAATAAAAGCGATTATTGAAGAAATCGAGGAGACGGAATAATGCGATTGTCTGATGTGTTGTCCAGGGCTCCTACGCTCGAGTTCACGCAAGTGGAAGGATTTCTAGGTGAAAGAAAACTTGCAACAGGCAGACAGCGGAAAATACAAGCAGGAAATATCGCGTTAAATTTTTACTGTAAGAAGTGCATGGATTCTCGGACGTTCTACTCGGGTGAGGAAATCTATTGTATAGGAGTTAATGAGCATTTAGTTAGCATTGACTGTGTTCTCAGATGCCATTGTGGATCATCTGTTCAGGCTTGGTTCCTCGTAGATTGTGATGGTGATATCAGTGGAATCGCGCCTGAGATTCGTATTCTAAAACGTAGCGAAAAATTATCTAGCGAAGTATCAATCGATGAAGGTCGCTTTGGTAGTTTTTCTTTACTCATTGAGAAAGCTCAATTAGCTCATCGTGAAGGTTTTGGTGCTGGTGCAATAGTGTATCTACGGAAGGTTTTCGAGCAAATCACTGCCCAAACAGCTGATGCAACCGGAATTGTTTATGAAAAACATGCTAACGGGAATCCAAAGAATTTTTTTGATCTGCTTAGAAAGGTAGATGAACAATGCTCAATTATCCCACGGGAGTTTTCTGCAAATGGATATAAATTATTCCAAGAGCTAAGCAATATTGTCCACGGTGAAAATAATGAAGAGCAGGCATTAGTGAAATATGATTCACTGCTTAGGCTTGTCATTGGAATTCTGGATAATAATAAGATCAAGACGGAACTTATGGCTGCAAGCGGTGCATTGGGGTGGGATGATGGAGGAGATCAGTAATGGATAAACTTGATGAACTAATTAATAAGAATTGTCCGAATGGGGTTGATCGTGTCAAGCTCGGTACCATTGCTTTAATAAATAGGGGTGGAAATTTTCAAAAAAAAGATTTTGTTAAAAACGGGGTCCCTTGTATTCATTATGGGCAGATTTATACTCACTATAACTTGTTTTTCGACCACACAATCACCTATATAAATGATGAAGCTGCAAGCAAATCAAAGTTTGCTTCTCAAAATGATATAATTATGGCTGTTACGAGTGAGAATATTGAAGATGTATGTAAAAGTGTTGCTTGGTTGGGCAGAGAAAAGGTTGCAGTTAGTGGACATACTGCGATAATTCAACACAACCAAAATCCAAAATATCTATCGTATTACTTTCAATCAACAGAGTTCTATTCCCAGAAAGTAAAGCTAGCGCACGGTACAAAAGTAATTGAAGTGACGCCTAACAAATTATCAGATATTATGATTCCTCTACCACCTCTACCAGTACAGCAAGAAATCGTCCGAATATTGGACAATTTCACGGAGCTTACAGCGGAGCTTACAGCGGAGCTTACAGCGGAGCTTACAGCGAGAAATAAGCAATATGAATATTATCGTAATCTTCTGTTAAAATCTACAATTCCTAATGCCCGAGTCCTGGGGGAAAAGAGGAGGGAGTTGCTTTTAGGGAGTGTAGCTCAGATAACGAGTGGGAAGAACAAGAAAAAGCTAGAGGTTGGAAACTATCCAGTATATGGTTCAACGGGTGTTATTGGTTACACCGATAAACCAGTATACAGTGGGATTCGATTACTTGTTGCTAGAGTTGGGGCAAATTGCGGGTACATTCAGCAGGTAGATGGGAATTATGATGTCTCGGATAACACTCTTATTATAACATTAGCTGGTCAGATCAACTATCGATATATGTATCATCTACTGACTTGTATGCGATTAAATCAATATGCTAAAGGTGGTGGGCAACCCCTTTTAACGGCAGGACAGCTAAAGGCATTTGAAATATCGATTCCCTCATTCGAAGAGCAGATTCGAATAGCTGAGATTCTCGACCGCTTTGATGCTCTAAGCAATGACCTAACCAACGGTCTTCCTGCTGAAATTGAAGCAAGACGAAAACAATATGAGTATTATCGCGATAAGTTGTTGACCTTCAAGGAGGCGAAGTAATGAGCCTTTATAATATGGTGGCTTCAACCAACGAGAATACAGTTATCGCTGAGTATATACCTGAATATTCACCCTCAGGTTCATATCAAAGTGAGTCCCAATTGGAGCAGGAGTTTATCAGGCTTCTCCAAACTCAAGGATATGAATACCTGAAGATTCACAATGAGGCTTCCTTGCTAACCAACCTGAGGAAGCAGTTGGAGGTGCTCAACAGCTATTCGTTCTCTGATACTGAGTGGAACTGGTTCTTTCAGAAATGCGTATCCGGAGCGAATGATGGCATCATCGAGAAAACCCGACGGATACAGACCGATCATGTACAAGTGTTGAAAAAGGACGACGGTAGCACTAAGAATATCTATCATATTGATAAAAAGAATATCCATAACAATCGTCTGCAGGTCATCAACCAATATGAAGAATCTGAAGGGACCCATGGAACCCGATATGATGTAACCATTCTTGTGAACGGCCTTCCTCTGGTCCATGCCAGAATTGAAGCGTCGAGGGGTCGCGATTCGGGAAGCGTTCAACCAGATCAATCGGTATCAACGGGAAAGCTTTTGGGCAGCCAGCGGTCTGTATGAATATGTGCAGATTTTTCATCATCTCCAACGGGATCCCATACCAAGTACTATTCCAACACCACCCGTATAAGTCATATCAAGGAAACAGGAGAAGGGGAGCGAAGGAAAAGCAAGAAAACCAGCAACAGTTTCGAATTTTCCTCGTATTGGGCAGATGGGGAGAATCAAGTCAATACCCGATTTGATTGACTTTACAAAGACCTTTCTGGCCAAGCACACGATCTTGAACGTGCTCACCAAATACTGTGTGTTCACCTCAGAGTATTCTCTCTTGGTCATGCGGCCTTATCAGATTGTCGCGACTGAACGAATCCTCTCTCGGATTGAGATTTCTCACAACTACAAGAAAACCGGTACCCTAGAGGCCGGCGGTTATATATGGCATACGACAGGCAGGCGGTAAAACGCTAACCTCCTTCAAGGCAGCTCAGATCGCATCATCTCTGGACTATATCGATAAGGTATTGTTTGTAGTAGACCGCAAGGATCTCTGACTACCAGGACCATGAGGGAATTACGATCGGTTCCAAAAAGGTGCTGCGAACAGCAACGCCTCAACTCGGATACTGCAGAAACAACTCGAGGATACGACTTCTCGCATCATCATCACCACCATCCAGAAACTGGATGTGTTTGTATCTAAGAATAAGGGGCATGAGGTTTATAAGAAGCACGTTGTCATCATATTCGACGAATGCCACCGTTCGCAGTTTGGTGATATGCATCGAAAGATAGTGAAATCTTTCAGGCAATACCATCTGTTCGGATTTACCGGGACACCCATATTTGCTGCGAACGCTGGAAATGGTGGCAATCCGCTTATGAGGACCACACCCCAAGCTTTCGGAGAGAAACTGCACACCTATACCATAGTAGACGCCATCAACGACCAGAATGTTCTACCGTTCCGCATCGACTACATCAACACGGTGAAGATGAAGGATGAGGTAAGGGATAAGGATGTATCGGCGATCGATACGGAAGCGGCCATGATGGACCCTGTCCGTATCCGCGGGATTGTTGGCTATATCTTGGACCATTTCGATCAGAAGACGAAGCGCAACAGCTTCTATTCTCTGGAAGGCCAACGTGTCTCGGGGTTCAATTCCATATTGGCTGTCGGCTCGATCACAATGGCAAAGAAGTATTACATAGAATTGAAGAAACAGCTGGCTGAGCGAGGACGCAAACTCAACGTAGCGACAATCTTCAGCTATAGCGCCAATGAAGCAGAACAAGAGGATGTGTTCCCTGACGAGGATTTTGACACTAGCGGCTTGGATAAAAACTCTCGAGATTTTCTGGAATCAGCGATTGCGGATTATAATGACGATTTCAATGTGAATTATGACGCCTCTTCCGAAAAGTTCCAGAATTATTACAAAGACCTATCCCTGCGGATGAAGAAGCGTGAGGTAGACCTTCTTGTAGTCGTGAATATGTTCCTGACTGGATTCGATGCCACTACTCTCAATACGTTATGGGTGGACAAAAACCTCAGACAGCATGGCTTGATCCAAGCGTTCTCCCGTACCAACCGGATCCTGAATTCTATCAAAACGTTCGGTAATATCGTTTGCTTCCGGAATCTGCAGAAAGAGACAGATGAGGCTATCGCCCTTTTTGGCGATAAGGATGCTGGTAGCATCGTCCTGTTGAAGAACTATGAAGCCTACTACTATGGGTATGACGAAAATGGAAAGCATCAGCCTGGATACACAGAGCTCATAGAAGAGCTTGGCCAGCAATTCCCTCTTGGGCAATCAATCATCGGAGAGCAGAACCAGAAAGACTTCATCAGGCTGTTCGGAAGCTATTCTCAGACTCAAGAACATCCTGACGGCATTCGACAACTTTACGGGAAACGAGATACTATCTAGTCGGGAATTCCAAGATTACCAAGGTGTATATATCGACCTGTATCAAGAGTTGACGAAGGACAGGAAGGCCGACAAAGAAAAGATCAACGAAGATATTGTCTTTGAGATTGAGCTGATCAAGCAGGTTGAGATCAACATCGACTACATCCTGATGCTTGTGGCTAAGTTCCATGAATCGAACTGTGAAGATAAGAGTATCTTGGTTTCGATAGACAAGGCGATTAACTCCAGCATCCAATTGCGAAGCAAGAAGGAATTGATTGAGAACTTCATCCACACAATAAATGCATCGACTGTGGTGGATGAGGATTGGCGTAAGTTTGTCGTCGAGCAGAAGGAAACCGATCTAGCAACGCTTATCGAAGAGGAAAAACTCAAGCAGGAAGAGACACGGAAATTCATCAACAACTCATTCCGAGATGGTTCTCTGAAAACCACCGGTACGGACATCGACAGGATCATGCCACCGGTATCGAGATTTGGTGGAGGCAATAGAGCTGTGAAGAAGCAAGGAGTCATCGAAAAGTTGATGCAGTTCTTTGAGAAGTATTTCGGGCTTGTGTAATGGTGTTGAGCTTCGACTGGTTTCGTTAACTATCGTTTAGTATTTTTAAACACCAAACAAACACCATCAGCATGCCTGAGACCGCAAATCAGGCGTTCTATTGAGTGTTTTTGGTCATTTCGGTGTAAAGGAGTCATTTTCCTCGAAACTAACATCTGCACAATGTACTGAGGATAAATGCGATTTTGGGGCCTGAAAATGCTTATGACTGTTCTATAATCTTTCAGCTATTGATTGTAACAATTTGACCATATCAGATGTTTTCAGGTTGCTGTCCTCTGATCCCATATATTGCTTTTTCTGCATTTTGGGGGCGAGTAAATTGTCTTATATAATCGTTGGTCTGATAACAAGTAGCTCCTATATACATAATTACTTTCTTGTTATGTAAGTACGGCAGACCAATGAAAGCAATGAAACCGATAGATATCCAACTGTATCCAATAAAGATGATACTTTCAGAAAGTATCTCGATTCCTGTCTACCCACCAGGTGAACACCAGGTGAACTATACGAACCGTTATATGAAATTGTAAGAGCTACCCCCAAGGTAGCTGCAAGTGTAATTAAAACATTGGTAGCATATGGGAATAGTTCCTTGGTTACCAAATTCCATTGCCAACTCTGCTTTTTCCAACGGTAGTAGTTGGGTCAGCTGACCTTCCACAGGCGGCATTGTTCGCTCAGGAAAAGATTGAGTCCCTGTTCTTCATAGTACAAATCTTCCAGACTCGATGTATCGGGCACGGGTGTATGCATCTCCAGGTACTTTTTTTAAAAACCCAATCTCCACGGCTTGTTTCCCAAGCTTTCGAAGCATATTGTCCGATAATTCGTTCTGGTCCTTCTTATCCTTGAGCCCCTCCTTGCCGGCATTGATGAATGCAGACTTCCAATTGATCACCAAGTTGGGGTGGATGTTGTTCCCCTGTGCAATCTGGGAGACTGCCTTCTGTGACTGCAACGCCTCCATGGCAATTTTTGCCTTGAATCCGCTGGGAAAGGTTTTTCTTTGCTTGCCCATGCTGGTATGATATCTCCATATCAGTAGCCAGGACAATCTGCTTCACCTTATTCCCCTGTTCTATTCTGTCTTATATCCTAGGCTCATTATACTATTGCCTGGCATGCACAATTGAATTCTCTCCGTTGGTTGTCAACATCAATTTGAGAGCTTGACTGGTGGGTGATTTTGGGCCTGTTACCGTGTGAATAGACAGGTCGCAGACACAGTATCGGGATTCAAATAAAAACAAATGGTGATTTTCCAAAGAATGCATTGACAAAAGATGCATGTGTCTGTTAAAAACATAACAGTGTTATCGAAGATGGGAGGCAAGCATTTTGAGAAATGGATCAAGTGTTCAGGACCGGATTGTTCTAGCTGCCAAGCAAGAGTTCCTGAACCATGGATTCAAGGACGCGTCACTGCGACGGATTGCATCGACAGTCGGGATGACAACCGGAGCCATATATACCCATTTCAGGGACAAGCAGGATTTGTTCGACATGGTTGTATCCCCGGTAACCGAACAGTTGGAAAATGTGTTCACGGAGCTGAGCAGGACATATTACAACGATGAAGGAATCATAAACGAAATTTCGTATGAGAAGACTATTGCAGATCTGACCGTTGTGTATGATTTCATTTATAAAAATTTTGATGTTTTCAGGATATTGCTGCTTGGTTCCAGCGGGTCGACACACGAGGATTTCATTCACGTCCTGGTAAACCAAGAAGTTCGGCATACACAGGCCTATCTGGATAGGCTGAACATGTGGGGCAGTCAGGGTATACAGTTAGACCCTTCTGTGATGCACACCATATCGGAAGGATATATCAATGCACTGTTGGAGCCGGTCAGGCACGGTATGACCCATCAGCAGGCTCTCGGGAATCTTGATTTCATTGTGACGTTCTACACGGGAGGTTGGTTGAATGTGTTTGGCCGATGCTGTCTTGATTGAAAAGATTGTATTTTTTTTATATTAAAAGTTAGCTTGAGCTAACTTATAAAGAACAGGGGGTGGGCATGTTCGAATCATGAGAGAGAGGGGCTGTAAGAGTCGGCACGAACATGAAGATGGCATTACGAAAACCGTATTGCCGGGTTCTGATCATGCATTGCAAACGGTATCGGATAAAAGTGATCGATACTTGACTGAGGATGGTGAGAATTCAGAGAACCGGGTATTTCTTGAGAAAGGAGAAGGGTTGACATGGGCACGTTACGAAAATTGCAAACATACATGGCAGGCAGAAGAGCACTGCTTCCCGCCGCTTTGGCGGTTTCAGCATTGAGTTCTGTGGCAGCGATGGTACCGTACATTCTGGTATGGTTCATCATCAGGGAACTATTCACCAATGGAATTCAGGCCTCTGGTGCACGGATAGCTGTCTATGGCTGGTATTCGATGGGTTCAGCAGTGGCAAGCATTGTATTGTATTTCATCGCACTTTCATTTTCTCACCTTGCTGCCTTCAGGGTTGAGACAAATATGCGAAGGCAGGCGATGGCAAACATAATCAGGATGCCACTTGGATTTTTCAACAGTACTACTTCAGGTCGTATTCGAAAGATCATCGACGATAATGCCGGGATCACTCATGGATTTCTCGCGCATCAACTGCCTGATCTTGCCGCTACGATTCTGACACCACTTACCGTTCTCGTTCTGGTATTTGTATTTGACTGGCGACTAGGGTTGACGTGTCTGATACCGGTTTGCTTCTCGTTTGTCATCATGAGTTTCATGATGAGCAACAAAGGGAGAAACTTTATGCAACGATATATGACATCGCTGGAGCAAATGAATACGGAAGCTGTAGAGTATGTGCGCGGTATCCCCGTGGTCAAGGTCTTTCAGCAGACCGTGTATTCATTCAAGAACTTCCATAAGAGCATCACAGCTTACAAGCAAATGGTCTACAACTATACGCGAATGTGGGAAAAACCTATGGCTGCATATACAGTGGTGGTCAACAGTTTTGTGTTCCTGCTTGTGCCTGTAGCCATCTTGATCATCACCCACACCGGCACCGTTGCACAAACAATATTGAATCTTATTCTCTATGTCCTTCTCACTCCTGTATTTTCACAAAGCATCATGCGCAGCATGTATCTGAATCAAGCCTTGGGGCAGGCAAAAGAAGCCGTCGACCGTATTGAGAACCTTACCGACTATCCACTGCTTCCTGTATCTTCAAATCCTAAACATCTCAAAGGGTACACTATTCAATTCGATGCAGTATCGTTCAGGTACCCAGGAAAACAGAACATGGCTGTTGACTCGGTAAGCTTTGAGATTCCGCAGGGGAAAACCACTGCTCTTGTTGGAGCCTCCGGCAGTGGAAAGACAACCCTGGCCAGACTTGTTCCCCGCTTCTGGGATGCCGACAGTGGTTCTGTGCGGATCGGAGAAACTGATGTACGGCAACTTGTTCCCGCAGAGCTGATGGCTTCCATCTCCTTTGTGTTTCAAAATACCCATCTATTCAAGACGTCCTTGTTGGAGAATCTGCGTTTTGGCAATCCTGAAGCAACATTGCAGGATATTGAACGGGCTGTGGACCAGGCACAATGTAGAGAAATCATCGACAAGCTTCCCCATGGCCTCTATACAAAGATTGGGACCGAGGGGACCTATCTCTCCGGTGGAGAACAACAGCGGATTGTGCTTGCCCGCGCGATTTTGAAAAATGCTCCTATTGTAATACTCGATGAGGCAACAGCCTTTACCGATCCAGAAAATGAACACCTGATCCAGCAAGCCTTCAAGAAGCTTACTGACACAAAAACCGTGCTCATGATTGCCCATCGTCTTACCAGCGTAACATCCGCTGACAATATCATTGTTCTGGATGCAGGCATGATCGTCGAACAAGGCAGCCATACGCAATTGCTAGGCAATAAAGGCTTATACGCAAAAATGTGGAATGAATATCAACAATCAGTCAATTGGAAAATCGGCAAGGAGGAGCTTGATGCTTAATATCATTCGAAAACGGTTCGCGCTCTCAAACAAGGGAGCAAAGGATTTTGTCATTGGGGCTTTGTGGACTATGGTACAGGATATCTCCCTAATGCTTCCTGTCGTATATATGTTTTCGTTTCTCGAAGACAGATTGAGTACTGTCTTTGACTCCTCGGCAAACCCAAGCCATGGGCTTTGGTATTATGTCCTGCTTGGTATCAGCTTCATGCTGATTATGTTTATGATTGCGATAGTCCAATATCGAAACACCTATACTACGGTGTATGAAGAGAGCGCCAACCGCAGAATCTCACTTGCAGAGAAGTTGCGCAGACTCCCTCTGGCTTTCTTCGGGGAAAAGAATCTCTCCGATCTCAGCTCCACCATCATGGAGGATTGTACCGATCTCGAGCATACCTTCAGCCACGCAGTACCGCAATTGTTTGCTTCTATCCTTGGTATAGCACTTATGGCGATTGGGTTGTTTGTCTACAACTGGCAACTTTCTCTGGCTTTATTCTGGGTGGTTCCCTTTGCTGCGGTGGTAATCCTGGTATCGAAGAAGATCCAGAAACGGGAGTTCCTTGCTGGCTACAAAATCAAACGTGAGGTGACCGAGCATATTCAGGAGGGACTGGAAACCATAGGGGAGATACAATCGTACCAGCAGGAAGCAGCGTATCTGGGAACTGTGAATGAAACAATTGATCGATACGAGAAGCAGTTGATCAAAGGCGAGTTGTTCGTCGGTGCGTTGGTAAACACTTCGCAAAGTTTACTCAAATTGGGATTGGTCAGCGTCATCATTGTCGGGGCTAACCTCCTCATCGCCCAAAGTATTGATCTTTTCACCTACCTGGTGTTCCTGTTGGTTGCCTCGAGAATCTATGTACCGATGGGTGAGGTCTTCAACAATCTTGCAGCTCTCTTCTTTCTTGATATACGCATCAATCGGATGAACGAGATGGAAGAGTTGCCGATTCAACAAGGTCGTACACAGTTCAATCCGAAACACTATACGATTGAGTTCGACCATGCATTTTTCTCTTACGAAGAGGGAAAGCCGGTAATATCCGATGTCAGCTTCGTTGCAAAACAAGGGGAAATTACCGCATTGGTGGGCCCGTCCGGTGGGGGTAAGAGTACCTGCGCAAAGCTCAGTGCCAGATTCTGGGATTGTGATAAGGGAACCATTCGTCTCGGAGGTTACGATATCAGTACCATCGATCCGGAAACTCTTCTCAAGCAGTTTTCCGTGGTATTCCAGGATGTAGTGTTGTTCAACACGTCGGTTATGGAAAATATCCGGATCGGCAGGCGCGAGGCGACCGATGAGCAGGTCATGCAGGCTGCACAGCTTGCCCAATGTGATGAATTCATCAAGATCATGCCACAAGGAATTCATACGGTGATCGGGGAAAATGGAGAGACGCTGTCCGGCGGTGAGCGTCAGCGAATTTCCATAGCCAGAGCGTTGCTCAAGGATGCCCCGATCGTATTGCTTGATGAGGCTACAGCTTCCTTGGATGTCGAAAATGAGACGAAAATCCAAGCAGCCATTTCCTCCCTGATTCAAGATAAGACCGTTCTAATTATTGCCCATCGCATGCGCACGGTGGCAAAGGCCGATCACATCGTAGTCCTTGAGGGGGGAGCGGTTGCAGAACAGGGGGCACACAAACGACTTCTTGCAAACAATGGCACCTATGCAAGGATGTGGAATCTTCAGCAGCAGAGTACTGTTTGGAATATCTAGTGCACACGAAGGAGTTATGTATGAGACAGGGAAAGCTTCAAACAAGAGATCTGATTACCGTTGGCTTTTTACTGTAATGTATTTCGTGTTGTTCTTCATTATGGGAATGTTGATGCCTTTCTGGATTATGCGCGATGTGTACGAAAAGATGATGCTCGATAGTATTGGCATTGATTATACATGCGTCGTACTGGACTTGTTTGAAAAGATTGTCTGGGCTGGTCATGGGGTATTCCTTGCTTAGTTCCACTTCGGTTAGTGAATTCCTTGCACTCATGGAGAGATTACATATCCCCTATTTCTTCCTCAAGATCTGGGAGAGGAGCAAGAGATACCCCAAGAACCGTTCAATCGCAAAAGCCAAGGAGAAACGGATTCAGGCTAGAGTGGAGTGGGAGAAATCCTACAAGAAAATTTCATGGACCAAAAGAACTCCCTGCTATCTTGCAAGGAGTTCTGATTTTTGGGCCCAGAAGGACTTGCCCCTTCGACCCACGGATTATGAGCGACCATTTAGTCACATCTAATTTATTTCATTATGTTCCTAAATTGATCAGCTACCAAGCATTATAAAACAACACAAAACAGTATAAGACACCCTTGAATTGGTATATTCTTTGGCACATTAATTTTGTTTTTCTTGTCATAATTATATTTATTAGGCATTTACGGTCATCCTTCCAATCTTCTTTGAAATGTAAAGAGCTGAATATATATAATCATTAGAAGAAGTACCCTATGCGATTTTTCTATTGCATCTGCCATCTTGTATAGTTTATTCTGATAGGAAAATAGAGGCATTAATCAAAATATACAAAGTTCCTACATAAACTTGTCTGATTTTTAAAAGGGACCGAAGTCTACAAGACTTTAGTCTGGTCCTTGCCTCAGGAGGATTCCTATGAACAAACAACAACTAGCTTCTAAAATTTGGGAAGCAGCCAATAAGATGCGCTCAAAAATCGAGGCCAACGAATATAAGGATTATATTCTTGGTTTCATTTTCTACAAATTCCTGTCTGACAAGGAAATGAAATTTCTGAAAAGCAACAATTTTGAACAAGAGGATATAAAGGCCCTTTCTGAAGACGATGGTGAAACGGTGGATTATATTCAGCGGAATGTGGGCTACTTCATTTCGTATCACCATCTCTTCTCTACTTGGTTGGAGATGGGCAAGGACTTTGATGTGTCCAATGTCAGGGACGCCCTTTCAGCGTTCAACCGGAATATCAATCCATCACACAAGAAAGTGTTCGAGAAGATTTTTGATACGTTGCAGACAGGTCTGAGCAAGCTTGGCGACAGCTCGGGGACACAGACCAAGGCGGTCAGGGACCTTATCCAGTTGATCAAGGTAATACCCATGGATGGCAAGCAAGGCTATGATGTGCTTGGTTTCATCTATGAGTACCTGATCAGCATGTTCGCAGCAAGTGCCGGTAAAAAGGCGGGGGAGTTCTATACCCCTCACGAGGTATCTCTCTTGATGTCTGAGATAGTGGCTGACCATCTCAAAAACAGAAAAGAGATAAAGATATATGATCCTACAAGTGGGTCGGGATCATTGTTGATCAATATCGGGCGGTCGGTTGCCAAACACATCGAGGATGAGAACAGCATCAAGTATTTCGCCCAGGAGCTGAAGGAAAACACCTATAACCTTACCCGTATGAACATGGTCATGCGAGGGATTCTCCCTGATAATATTGTCACCCGCAACGGTGATACGCTCGAGGATGACTGGCCATATTTTGATGAGAATGATCCGGTTAATACCTACGATCCCCTGTATGTGGATGCAGTTGTCTCCAATCCTCCCTATTCACAGGCTTGGGACCCTTCCAACAAGGAGTCGGATCCGAGGTACTCCCGGTTTGGACTTGCCCCTAAAAGCAAGGCGGACTATGCCTTCCTCCTGCATGATCTCTACCACCTGAAACCTGATGGAATAATGACCATTGTGCTGCCCCATGGCGTTTTGTTCCGAGGAGGCGAAGAGGAAAGGATTCGAAAGAATCTCATTGAATACAACCATATCGATGCGGTAATCGGCCTTCCTGCCAATATCTTCTTCGGTACAGGAATTCCAACCATTATCATGGTATTAAAAATGAATAGGAAATCCGATAATGTGTTGGTAGTGGATGCATCCAAAGGATTCACTAAGGTTGGAAAGAACAATAAGCTCAGGGCATCAGACATCAAGCGGATAGTCGATGTGGTTACCAGCAGAAAAGATACCCTGGCATTTTCAAGGTTGGTGAGCAAAGAGGAGATTCGCAAAAACGAATATAATCTGAATATTCCAAGGTATGTTGATTCCTCTGATGCATCGGAGAAATGGGACATTTATTCTTTGATGCTCGGGGGGATCCCCGAAAACGAAATCAATGATTTGCAGGACTACTGGGAAGCTTTTCCAGGACTTCAGGATAAATTGTTTGCAAAGGCTGATGGGCCATACAGAACCTTGGCAGTGAAAGATATAAAAGAAACTGTAATGTCCCATCCTAGTATCATCAGATTCGTGGAAAGCTTTTCACGTGCCTTTGATGGTTTTGGTGACAGACTTAGAAATGATCTGGTTTTTGGAATGCAAGACTTAAACATCATCAACGAGGAGTCGGTTATCAGTGATGATATTTTCTCACGGCTCAAGGGAATTCCGTTGGTCGACAAGTATGATGTCTATCAATTGCTGGATGATGAATGGGCTAGCATAACGATAGACTTGGAGATACTGCAGACTGAAGGATTTGATTCCTCAAGAAAAGTAGATCCCAGGATGATCATGAAGAAGGATGAAGAGGTTCAGGATGGATGGCGGGGACGGGTGATTCCCTTTGAGCTGATTGAGAAGACTATCCTAAAAGATCAATACAGGCAACTCCATGTAATCGAGGATAGGATTTCTGAAATAAATGCAAGCTATGAAGAGATCTTGGATTCTTTTTCCGAAGAGGAGAAAGAATCGGATGCGGTCAATGATGCCAAGGATAGCTTTGTCGCAGCCTGGATTGTAAAGGAAGCAAAAAGATTGCTTGCTGATAAGAAAAAAGGAATTCAAATCCCAGAAGACTCGTTTGAGGCAAAAATCATAACAGTCAATGCGCTGATATCAGAAGAGAAACAACTGAAATCGAAGCTTAAATTACAGTCTGCAGAGCTGCAAACCAGAACGAAGAAAGTAATCGAGAGTCTGAGTGATGATGAGACCAGGACACTGCTTTATGCAAAATGGATTGAACCCCTCCTGAATAGTATCGATTCAATTCCCAAGACGGTCTTGGACGGACTGATAACGAAGGTCGAATCGCTCACTGAAAAATACAAGACCACCTTCTCTGAAATTGAGGATGAACTGCATGAAACCCAAATTGCCTTGGGTTCCATGATGAAAGACCTGACGGGTAGCAACCATGATCTGGAAGGGCTTGAAGAATTCATGTCGTTATTGGGGGTGGAGTGATATGTCAGAGAATGCAAGGAAACCTTCAATTCGATTTGCTGGGTTCGATGATGCTTGGGAACAGCGTAAGCTTGATGACTTCGTATCGAGCATTACAAGAACAGACTCGGAATCTACTGCTCCTGTGAAAATGATTTCAGCAGCAAGTGGGTTTATAAATCAATCAGAGAAGTATTCGAGTGATAATGCAGGGCAAAGTTTGGCAAAATATATTCTCTTGAAAAGGGGAGAGCTGGCATACAATCATGGGGCTTCTAAATACAAGCCCTACGGTTCATGTTTCGCACTAAATGTTGATGAAGCAAGGATTCCATTCGTCTATCATTGTTTTGGGGTCGGAGATAATAACCCATATTTCACGGCGATTGTCTTAAATGATACGCGAGTAGACAAGCAATTGCGGCGGCTTGTTTCATCTGGTGCTAGGATGGATGGGTTACTAAATATTTCATTCGAAGCTTATAAAACGATTGAAGTAATGATGCCGAGCAATGCTGAACAAGACAAGATTTTTAAGTTTTTTGCTGATCTTGACAATCTTATCACCCTTCATCAGCGTAAGTATGAAAAAATGGTTTTTATAAAAAAATCTATGCTCGAGAAAATGTTCCCGAAAAACGGCTCAAGCATTCCAGAGATAAGGTTTGTCGGATTTACTGACCCTTGGGAACAGCGTAAGGTTATTAATGTAGCGCCTTTGCAAAGAGGATTTGACCTCCCACGACAGAAAATGCAGAGTGGATGTTATCCTGTTGTAATGTCAAATGGAATTAGCGGATATCATTCTGAATACAAGGTAAAAGCACCAGGTGTAGTTACTGGACGTTCTGGGACTATCGGCAATATTCATTATATAAATCAAGATTATTGGCCCCACAACACCGCTTTATGGGTTACAGACTTCAGAGGCAATTACCCACTATATATATTTTACATGTATCAGAATTTGAATTTGATTCGGTTTGGAACAGGTAGCGGTGTACCAACATTGAACAGAAATGATGTTCACAGTGTTGAAGTATATTTACCAAGACTTAAGGAACAGCAAAGGATTTCTACATTCCTACACGACTTGGACAACCTTATCACTCTTCATCAACGTAAGCTTGAGAAGTTGAAGAATATCAAGAAATCAATGCTCGAAAGAATGTTTGTATAAGGCGGGTATAGAGATGAATCAAACTACTTCAGTATTCACGAAGGAATCAGAGTTCGAAAAGGCTCTCATTGAAGAGCTCTCCAGAAAAGGCTGGGAACAGCAGGTGATCAAGAACCCGACTGAGAAAGACCTGGTCGAGAACTGGAAAGAGATCCTTAACAACAACAATATGATTCGTGATAGGCTGAATGGTCACCCTCTGACCGATGGTGAGATGCAGCAAATACTGGAACAGGTTATAGCACTGAGAACGCCTCTTAAGCTGAACGGCTTCATCAATGGAAAGACAGTCTCCATCAAGCGTGACAATCCGAAAGATACTGAACACTTCGGGAAAGAAATCAGTCTCAAAATTTATGACCGTAACGAGATTGCAGCCGGGCAAAGCCGCTACCAGATAGTGCAGCAACCGAAATTCACCTCACGTGAAGCAATTGCAAATGATCGCAGGGGTGATTTGATGCTCTTGATAAACGGGATGCCTGTAATACATATCGAATTGAAGAGAAGCGGCATTTCCGTTAGCCAAGCATACAACCAGATTGAGAAATATGCATATGAGGGGATCTTTTCTGGTCTCTTTTCTCTCATCCAAGTATTTGTAGCGATGGAGCCGAATGAGGCGGTTTACTTTGCAAACCCCGGCCCGGAGGGGAAATTCGTCAAGGACTACTATTTCCACTGGGCTGATTTCAACAATATACCAATCAATGGGTGGCAAGATATTGTGTCGGCTCTTCTCTCCATACCAATGGCGCATCAGCTGATTGGTTTCTATACTGTTGCTGATGGTTCTGACGGTATTCTCAAGGTGATGCGCAGCTATCAGTACTATGCTTCAAGTGCCATCTCCGATAGGGTGTCCAAGGCTCTCTGGGATGGGGGTGAGATGAGGGGTGGGTACATTTGGCATACAACAGGGTCCGGGAAGACAATGACAAGCTTCAAGTCTGCCCAGCTGATAGCCAATTCCAAAGATGCTGACAAGGTTGTATTCCTCATGGATAGGATTGAGCTTGGGACCCAATCTCTCAAGGAATACCGAGGGTTCGCAAATGAGACGGAGGATGTCCAGGCCACAGAGGATACATATGTGCTCATATCCCGATTGAAGAGTTCGAATCCTGCTGATACACTCATAGTCACCTCGATTCAGAAGATGAGCAGGATCAACGACGATGGACTTGGTGCACGCGACTTAGCTAAGATCAATTCCAAGAGGATGGTATTCATTGTGGATGAAGCACATCGTTCCACGTTCGGGGAGATGCTCCTGACCATAAAGAAAACCTTTCCTAGGGCAATGTTCTTCGGTTTTACGGGGACGCCTATATTGGAAGAAAATCAGAAAAAGAAAAGTACCACTTCCACTGTTTTTGGGGATGAGCTTCACCGGTATAGTATAGCGGATGGAATTCGTGACAGGAATGTCCTTGGATTCGATCCCTACAAGGTTCTTACATTCCGTGACAAGGACCTAAGGAAAGCTGTTGCATTGGAAAAAGCAAAAGCAGATTCAGTAGAAGAAGCAATAATGGATCCAAAGAAAAGCAGGATCTACTATCGATTCATGAATGAAGTACCGATGGCTGGGTATGTTGGCGAGGATGGAGCAGAGGTCTGGGGGAATGAGGATTATATTCCTACTCCCCAATATCTTTCTCCCGAACACCAACAAATGGTAGTAAAAGACATAATCGAAAATTGGCCTACCTTGAGCCGTGGCGGTAAGTTTCATGCAATCTTTGCAACCAGTAGTATTCATGAAGCAATAATATATTATAGGTTGCTGAAATCTGAAAAACCAGATTTGAGAGTGACCTGTCTTTTTGATCCTGGGATAGATAATAATGGTGGGGTAGAATTCAAAGAAGATGGACTTATAGAGATTGTAACAGATTATAATGCCAGATACGGCCAAGACTTTACCCTCTCGAATTATGACAAGTTTAAAAAAGATATTGCAAACAGGCTTGCCCATAAGGATCCTTATCAGCAGATCCACCGAACACCTGAAAAACAGATCGATATCCTGATTGTTGTTGACCAGATGCTTACAGGTTTTGATTCCAAATGGTTGAATACTCTATATCTGGATAAACTACTCCAGTATGAAAATATCATCCAGGCCTTTTCGAGGACCAACAGGATATTCGGTCCAGATAAGCCTTTTGGGATGATCAGATATTACAGGAAGCCCCACACGATGGAAAAGAATATCGAGAAGGCCGTAAAACTTTATTCGGGCGACAGGCCCTTTGATCTCTTCGTCGAGAAACTCGACAAGAACTTGGAGAATCTAAATTTGATATATGCAGAAATTACTGATCTCTTCACCCAAGCTGGGATTCCGGATCGAGAAAAGCTTCCAGCCGATAATTCTGAAAAAGGCAAGTTTGCATCGCTTTTCAAGGATCTCAACGATTACCTTGAGGCGGCCAGGGTGCAGGGTTTCGTATGGGAAAAGACTAATTACTCGTTTGGTGAAGGTGAAGAAAAGAAAACAATTGTAATATCATTTGAAGAGAATGAATATCTCATCCTTGCCCAACGATACAAAGAACTTTTTTCTGATAGCGATGGGAAATCGGAAACTCCCGATGAAGTCCCCTTTGCTATAGATGGAAACCTTACGGAGATTGATACCGGCAGGATCGATAGAGAATATATGGATTCCCGGTTCGAGAAATATTTGAAGGCGCTAAACCTAGGTGATGAGGAGGAAAAGCAGAAGACACTGGATGAGCTTCACAAGTCATTTGCTGCCCTTACACAGGAAGAGCAGAAATATGCTGCATTGTTTCTCCATGACATCCAAAGAGGAAGCGTGGCCATTGAGGCGGGAAAGACATTCAAGGATTATGTAATTGAGTATCAGGCAAGAATCAAGAACGATCAGATACACAAGCTGGCTTCAGTGTTTGGCATGGATGAGGAGAAGCTGAGGGGTTTCATGAAATTCCGGGCAACCCCATCCAATCTTAATGAATACGGTCGGTTCGATGACTTGGTCAGCACAGTTGATAGGACGAAGGCGAAAGCGTTCCTTGAAGATTTTGAGAAAACGAAGCTCAAGGAGTACAAGGTTACGATAAAAATTGATAAGTTCTTGCGGGATTTTATCATCAAAGGCGGGTTTGATGTCTGAACATCTAGTTTAAATCAGGGTACTCCTCTGATGGGTGTGGGAAGAAGTCCCACTAGGGGATTGAAAACTGATTCCGTTTACAAAATGCTGCTCAATTTCTGAATCCAGAAAATATAGATGTCCCATGCAAGTTATTTTTCTGTACTATGATTAAAAATTTTCGAGTATTTACTTTATAGAAGTTGTAAAAAGGAAAAGAGGAATTTATGAACAACAGAGACAACCACTCAAACACTCTGATTTTTATTGATACCAACATTCTTCTGATACCCTTAAAGATAGACGGTCTGAGTGTTGAGGAATTTAAACATTTGTTCAATCCCTTCATTGATAATATTTATGTCCTCCATACTGTGTATGACGAATATAAAGAAATTTGCAGGATGATTAATAAGAATAATATTCAAGCAATAGACCAAGCGTTTCAAACTTGGGCAAAAGCTACATCTGCTCTAAGAGTATTAGTTGAAACAATTCCAGATTGGAGACATTTCTCTAAAAAGTGCTTAAGTTCCAGCATAATCAAGCAAGCAGAAGAACTAAAATCTAATACAAATACTAGAAATAAATCTATTTGTGAGGAATCTATTTCAGATTTAGAGCCTTTTATTCGGTCAAGGCTTTATCGTGAAAACTTTTCCTATACAGAAAAATTAAAATTGTATGAACAAGCCGAGTTTAGATTCCGAAACCAGATACCCCCAGGATATAAAGATAATGGTAAAAAAGGTATTGGCAGATATTCGGATTTTATTATATGGAAAGAAATGATAAAGGCAACGAATGAAATCTTTAAAGAAGAATCTGGATGGCATGAAGTTGTTTTTATAACAAACGATAAAAAAGAAGATTGGTTTAGTGATGATTCAAAAGTTAAATTAAAAAGTGAATTCGAAGAAGAAACTGGATGCTGGCTTCAAATAATGAATTTAAAAGAATTCAAGGAAGCCCACAGAAATCAAGTTAAGAGTTTAACGAAGCTAATGAACAGACTTCAAGAAAAACTTGAAAAAAAGAATACAGACAAGGCTTTATACTACTTAAAAAGGCAACTTAATATCCTTGTTCCTTGGGGAGCTACCTTAAATAATCTAGCCGATTATCTTTCAGAGGCAGAGCAGGAAGTTATAAAGAAAGCAATTCAAACACTTCCGGGGGCTATTTATGTTATCCCAATTCAAATCTTAGATTTAACACCTAGAGCAGCAAATTGCTGTTTATATGCGAAAGTCACAACTGTTGGAATGTTTTCTAAAATGACTTTATTTGAATTAGCCAGTTTTCGTTGTTTCGGGAAAAAAAGTTTGCAAGAATTACAATCCAAATCAAAAAGTCTGATAGATTACTTTAATATAACTGGAGAGGAGTCAATTATTGCATCAATTACAGGATAGCCTGAGGATCATCAGCCAATTGGCTTTGGGGTGGCAGAGAATGGATTAATTTATTATTTTTGCAATACTCCTCGATATTGTTTGCGTCGGGCTTTAATAGCGTTCCGTTTGAACCTATGATTATTATGGATACTAGTTAATAAAATGTAGCATTATTAGATTTATCTTATGCGCGCCAATCCGATGGTTTTAAATTATACACTAGCTCTGTCTTTGCAAGCATTTTCAACTTTGCTATATTGGTACATAAAGGCTTCATCCTATATAAATCCTTAAAATGCGGCATTCCAGGGGGGGGGTACCAATTTTCCTCCTAATTCTTTGTATCAAAGTTGAGGGCAAGACATACAATTGTACCTGCGAGCCTGCACAATAAAATGTTCCCCAAAAGGGGGCTCAGAGGGTTACTCAACTATATTATTGGCACAGCCGGAAAAGTTACGTGATATTGGTCCCGAATTACTCAACTATTAGCCAAGAAAAGACAGTAAATATAGCAGTTTATGATTTTTTAGTCTCAGTTAGATTCTGCGTTTTATACAGGACCTCAGTCTGCGATTAATGGGACAGTTTCCGTTGGGTCGGGACAGCAATCTTTCTATCTGAAACATTCAGATTTACCCTTGAGAAATGTCCAAGAAGGATGAATTCAACTCAAGGGAGGTTGCATATGCAACAACTTAAGGGTTACTCCTGTTTTTCCCAGTTCCCTATGAACATACTCCATATCAGTTGGTTCATAGACTTCTTCGGAAACATGCTTTTCTTCTTTGCAGACTCCATTGTCTGGCAAGTTGAGTGCTTGGACAGATGTCTTGAACGGGATATCTCATTCAATGACATCCCTTGCTCATGAAGCTCTAAAATGAGCTTCACTTTGATCTTTTTGGTCATGCTGACCTCCTCAGAATTTGATACCGGAACCAAATTATTCCGATACGGATATTCTGGGGCATGTTGCTTAATAAGTGGTGCTCAAATTGATTTCAGTGGTGCTAGTGGTGCGAACAACTAATCGGTGCCAATGGTGCGACAAGTGGTACTGTATTTGCGAACGATGGTGCTTACGCGCGCGAATATTCAGGACATTAACATTTATTCAGAAAGCGATGATGAAAAGATGCTGATATGATGTGACCGGTGTCAATAATTAAAAAACGTAGATGAGAGGGAAACTGCAGTTTTTCGGCACTTGACCACTCTGATATTCGTGGATTGGTTACCTACAGGTCAATGGTTCGCCAAAAGCTCTGTCAGTCTTACGACGAGGATCAGGAGTAAGTCTTCTGCCTCAAAGCGTCAACGAAGATAACTGAATCATGCACTGAGTTGTCCCCCTCACCCGTATATGAAGTCAGGCAATGTTGCCCGTCATCATTCCCCACACGAAACATGCGAGTTCCCTGGCCCCTGCGGCGGTTGCGACATTCACATTCTTGTTGCACCTGAATGCTAGGTTCTGCATGCGCTTTTTGATTCTCTTGGCCCCACGATCGGCATATGCAATGATCTCGGGACTTTGCCCTTGCTGTCGGTTCGATATTCTCCAGCTCTTGCTGTATGGATTCGATCGTTTGATGCCTTTAGTTGCCTCGACAAGCAAAGTCCGCACCCTCGAGTTGCCGGTTTTCGTGATGCCGGTGTATTGAATATGCTTGCCGCTGGATACCTGTCCTGGGCATAGCCCTATGTAACTCGAGAATTCCCTTGCAGAGGGGAAACGGTGGAAGTCACCAACTTCACAGACAAGGGCCAACGCTGTGTGGGTCTCGATTCCGGTAAAGCACACCAATTTCTCAACCTTGTCTTTGTAGCGTTCCTGGTTGGATATGCCTTCTATCATTTTATCCATCATGTCGATCTTGACTTCCAAGTCTTTGATCTCTTGCAGATATGTCTGGAATGAATACTGCAGCATTGGATCATTGAATTCCAGTGATTCCACCCATTTCATGTACTTCTGGGTCCAGTTGTTGCCGGAATCAGTATATGCGCGACCAAGTCTCAGCAGGAAAGAGAGCAATTGCTGCTTTACTTTCTTCAGATGCCCTTTCAATGTATTCCTCGCCCGCGTAAACTCCCGGGTAGCCTGGTCTTCATCATCCAGTATGTACACTGATTTGTAGGCGTCTGTGGCAAGCGCCATGGCAAGCATCTTGGCATCCCTGCGGTCTGTCTTTATCCGCTCTCCAGGAGCTTTCTTTATCGTTGTGGGCGCTATGATCACGCAGTGGTATCCATGGCCTTGGAGGGATTTGCAGAGGCCGTAGCTGGTCGGCCCTGCCTCATATCCCACAAGGACCTCAAAGCCAGGATCCAGATTGCAGTTTGACAATGCTTTTCTGATTGCTTTCATCATCGGTACGGAACCCGAAGCAATGGTGCCAATTTCGTAATACGATGGATTTCCCTGATCGTCACGGTAGAACATGAATGCGCTGTTCGTGTCCTTATGGACATCAACACCTATGTAAGCTATCTTTTCCATGGTGACTTCCATTTGCATGTGCTAAGGCTGTTCATGCAAGGTTTGCTCTATGAACCAGTGACAGGAGCTCTTTGCGGTATCTTCCTTGGAATTGGTAAGGAAGATGGTGATCACAAGGCTCCGGGGAATGAATGGAGCTGGGAAAATCTGGCAGTTGATGCTTTGGGTGTGGTGGCTGGGGCTTATTGTGCCTGGCTTCTATATTCAGGTTTATAGGTAGATTCAGAAATATTTAGGTAGTCTGATCCAATGATACTAGATTAGCTTCTGATATTCTATTAATGAGGAGATTTGCGAAATTGATAAAAGTGGTTGCATCATTGGTAGATATGAATAAATCGGGATTTTTTGATGCGTCGTTTTTTAGATTTTTCAAGTAATTAAAAATTCTTGAACTATCGTTATTGATTGTGCTGAATCTGCGTAAATCTTGCATTAATCCCGGAATATAGTAACGATAAGAATCTTTAACTGGAATTTTTAAATCGGAAACTTTTTTGATTATAGAATTTTCTACTAGTTCTCACGCTAGGAAAATTGCATTTCTAGGTGACTCTTGAACAATATCTTCTGGTAAAACAGTTTTTTTTGAATTATCTGATACTTTTATTCTATTCAATTCAATTCTTCTTGGCTGGTAATACTATTTAAGGCTTCCATTTTATCAGCAAAACTTAATGATACTCTCTTATAATCAAGTTTTGCTAGTCGCTCAAGCAGAGTTCTAAATGGTTTTCTGAAGATCAGTACAAAAGTAAAAATTAATAAAGGCCATGTAAGAGCATCGATAATATTCATGGTAAATATTTTCTAATCCATATTAATTGTCCTTCTTTCAAGAGTTTAACTTCAACATTACCATAGGGCAAGCACAACTATCAGAAATATTTTATAAAAATTAAGGATGGTCTTGGGCTTCATTGTGCTGTACCATTAGCACATATTTGGAGGTGTTTCATGTTTGTATATATTGATGAGGCTGGTCACACCGGAAAGAATAGCAAAGATCCAGAACAACCAGTTTTTCACTATATGGCTGCAGCTTCAACTAAAAACCTTGATCTTGATATAGATGGACGATTTAAAAAAATATTAATTAAAAATGGAATTTCTGAAATTCATGGTGCAGAAAACGTTGATAAATTAGAAGCCTACGCATCTGATCTTTTGAAGATTCTAAGCTCAAATTCAGTCTCATTTTTTTATTCCATAATTGAGAAAGATTTTATGGCATACGCAAAGTTGTATGATACATTATTCGACAATATTGAGAATAAAGGGGCAAGGTTTCAAGCCTATCAAGTAAGAACATTGAGGTTGACATTACTCGGAATATTAATGGAAATCTTACCAGTTGAGATAGCACATAGCTTTTACGAGGAATGTTTATTTGCCGGAACTGAATCGGATTCCAAATCTGTGCTTATTGATACTTGTAAAGAAATTTTAGCAAGGATACATAGAATTAAAGATGAACGAGCAAGACAAATTATTTCGGATGCAGCGGAATGGGCAATGAAGAATCCATCTGGTATAACAACATACACCAAATCTAGAAAAGATAGATGGATGCATCTTCCACATGTAGCAGGTTTTTTGCCACTGATGAGTATGCTATCTAATTATTCTAGCAAGCATAAATCACCAATCATGAAAATCACTCATGATAATCAAGATCAGATTCGGAAGATTTTGAGTGAAATACACCGAGTTGCTTCAGATCCAGAGGTTTTAAATACTCTTAATCTTGGTGAAAATGGAACTATAGAATTAAAGCAAATTAAGAAAACCAGTTTTGAAATCAGTGATTCATCAAAAAGTTTTGGATTACAGACCGTAGATATCTGTCTTTATGTTCTTTCTCATTCAGAGAGAATTCAACAGATGTCTATTGAATGGCCGAATACTTATAATTTGCTTGAATATGTAGGATTTCATACATCATCTTATATATTAACCAAAGAACGTTTATTAGGTGAAGCAATCGAACGATTAGATCGAACTATGAATACACCCCTTTCTGAAGAGGTAATTGAACGTAGTAAGCAGACTATTGAGAAATGGGAAATGGATTTCCAAGCACAACCAAAATAAATTGATATAAGCATGAAGCAAAAGGTGATTTATTTCTAGGAAGATTAATAAAAAGGTAGGTATGTGATGGAACTTGAGAAAAATACCATAAAAAATCTGATTGATTATTTGGTAAAGCATCGATATCCAAAAGATAGTTTTACACTTGAGTATAACCTTGGTAAGAATTGTTTTGTTGATTTAGCAGTCATTGATCAAGAGTTGAATATTCCGATTCTCCTCTTTGAAGTAAAAAGCCGAAAAACAGAAAGCTCCATCAGATTGGGAAACAGGCAACTTGAACAGGACCTCGCATATCTTGAAGATAAAAGTACGCCAGCATATTTAGTCTTTCCAAAAGCAGTAGAACCTTTCTTTGATTTGCAACGGGTTAATTCTCCGTTGTCTGAAATTGGAAGTAATCCGATTGGGAATCCTGAGGATATTCTTGGGGATTTTGATTATTATAGAAATACTGGAATATCACAAAAGAAGAATGAGAAACAAGAAAAACAAGAGAAAACAGTTGAAACTTTTTCTTATGTTTGTTGGATTCTAGCAGTGGTTCTTGTGATTTTTGCACTTTTAGTAAATTTTGGGAAAATCGTCATCAACCAGAATGCTGGATTAATGTTCCTTCTAGCAATAATGCTTATTTTAGCACCTTTTGTCCAAAGCATAAAAATCCTTGGTTTCGAAATCAATCAATTCGATAAAGCGACGAAAAAGAAAGATAACCATAACTAGTCCAATATCAAATTGCCCTTAGATTCTGCATATCCCCATTTTGCTATCCTATCTGTGTATATGCATAGGAGGCTATCATGGTTGATGCTCATATCAGATCAAAATCGATTATTACCGAAGATATAAAGAACCTTCTTATTGGGGGACAGACGGGAGTCGAAGGTATTCGGTTCTGTCTGGCATCAGTTGTTAATGGGGAAGATCTTTCCAATGCTTCATTGAACTGGTATCTGCTATATAAAAATAAGTATGGTACCGATGCGGGGAGTTATAGAATATTAAAAGCAACTATTACTTAAAATTTGCAGATGCTGCAGAATCAAGCTCAATTCTCTATCGTACCAAAGGAGATATCGAAGCTGATGAACAACTTGGGATTGAAGCAAAGGAAGGATACCCTGTACCTAATTTTGCAAACATCTCAATCATTGGTAATATTTTTAATAACGATGGTACTTATGATGCTGAAGGGAATGTGCTTACAGAACCTACTAAACAAAAAGGTTAGTTCGTAAACGTAAGGGCGAAAGCTGCAGAACCTGTGGAATTGATTGATCCGTATTCCTTTGAAGTTGATACGCCTTTGAGTGTATGGGGTTGCGATAAATAGAATTTCGCAATTCTTATTCCTTTATTGCGCGAAATATATTTATCGGCTGTTTAATAAAATTTCGCTGTTTAAACGGCAATGCTAGTTTATGGCGTTTATTAAAGTGTTTACTATTTATTAAACAAAATGAAGGGATAACCTTTAAACGTTCATTAAACGCTTGATATCTCTTCAAATTTCGCAATCTCCTCTGGTTTATTCCATGAGTTACTGGATTATTCTTTCCATATAAACTTGGATTCAATAAAAGAAGCTGAAGAAACTGATCTGTAAGTCCTGGGTTGAAGACAACATTTCCTGGAAAAATTGATTAGTAATGATTTGATATTTAATTTCGCTATTTCCGTATTGCCATTTCGCGAAATACGTTTATTGGCTGTTTACAAAATTTTCGCTATTAAACGCTGGATAGACATTTCTTATGTTTATTTCAGTGTTTATCGTTTATTAAACATTTAAGCTAAGAACTGATTAAACAGCGTTTAAACACCGTTTACTATCCAGATTTCGCTATTTCTGCTGGTTTATTTCATGTTCCACTGGATTATTAGATTCATATCATTCTGGATTCAACAACAACAGCAAGCCCCTAATGAAATTTGAATTTGAAATTCGTTATCAATCGTAGGGTATTTCATTCTTAGGATACCAAAGAAACTTATTTTAGAGGTTATGTTCCTATAAGGATTGTTTTTAGAACATTGTAGTGCTTTCTATTACATTGTGAAAAAAGAACTCCCTGCATATTACAAGGAGTTCTGATTTTTGGGCCCAGAAGGACTTGAACCTTCGACCCACGGATTATGAGTCCGATGCTCTAACCAACTGAGCTATAGGCCCGGGAAAACCGTATCTAATCTAAAAGATTTTCAAAAGAATGTAAAGCAGAAAAGGCCAGTTGTTGTAAAAAACCCTGTTTGCATTGCTCCTCTTGTTTCCACATGATATGATTCTTACCAAATCTAGGAGATTCTCGATGCGAAAGAAATTGACTATTGTGCTGGTTCTCTTGCTTGTCATTTCAAGCGTATCCTATGCCTCAAACTGGCGATACGTCTTTGACAGTTGGAATCAACACCCCGAAATACTTGAAGGTTTGGTTCCCACCCATGCCATCATGGGCGGAGGGTATGATGGACTATCCTTCATTGAAGGCAACCGAACAGAGTTGCAACTCCTTCTTGGATTAGGATACAGCCAGCGCAAAATATGGCAAGATCCTACAAATGGGTCTGTCATTACCGATAACCCTCTTATCTATGATGTATTTCAGAGTGATTCCAAAATACGAGTATCCCAGGGCTTTTTAAAATCGCCGGTTCCTTCCAAAGACCTTTGGACAGCCTATATCGGAGTTGAAAATACCATGGAAATATATAAGGATTCCATGGTTGTCGGAAGCACCAGACAGAATGGGACTGCAACCCATGCAGTATCATCGATAGCTGACTGGTTTTCCTCGTATGGAGTTTCTCCCTCCAACAATGCATATTATCCGGATTTTGGTACAAATGGCTCAGCAATGCTCCAAACCACCCTTGTTGCAGGGCTTACACTGGATATGATGGATGACAAGATAGTTACCCAAAATGGCCTGGTCAGTGACTTGTCCCTGAACTATGGGCCCTCGATTCTCAACAGTTTGCTTGACGGCACAGCATCGTTTTATAGCATCACCTCAAACACGGAAATAGCAAAGACACTCTATAGTCTCAAAGCAGGCAAAACCAATAATGCCTTCTCTGTCGTGCTTGCCGACAGATTCAATGTCAATTGGACTGATGGTTCGGCCGTTCCTCTTTCTGTACAAGGTCCTATTTCCCTCGGGAATAAAGTCAGGGGTTATGCCTCTTGGACGTATAACACCCAGTTTACCGTAGTCAATAATCTTGATCTCCGAATTTGTGGCCCAGAGCCCTGGTCCCAAGGGTTCTTTCCCAAAGTCACTCTCTTTTTGGACCTAGGGTATGGCGCAGGCAATTACTTCAATACCACTGTTTCATCTTCCAACTTCCTGGCAAGTACAGGAGTTCAGGGAACCCTTGTACTTTTCGATTCCCTTACCTTGGGATACCAGGTTGCCTATCTCTTTACCAATGACAATTATGTCTATTATGGCAATCCCATTGTAGGTTCCGTGACCATGGCGTTGCACTTCTAAGAGCAAAATCGTACAAAAGAAGAGACTTCCTTTTGGAAGCCTCTCTTTTGCTCATATCCTGAAATCCCAAATTCTCAGTTGGTTTCAAGTCCTTTCTTGTCTCTGCCTTATAGAATTGTTTTTTTGAAACTATCCGTAAGATGGCAGGATTCATTGACCAATTTAGTTCGCTCCTTACCATCAGGAAGCGTCTTGATCTTTGTATCTATATCAATATAGCGTGCAAGAGCATCTTGGTACTCTTTTGAATTATAGTTTTTCTCGATCCAATATCGATCATCATCGTTGATCGCTGCAGTAATTTCTTCAGGAAAAGAATCGAGATATTCACTCTCTTCGAACGTAATGGCATGCCAGATATTGGATCCGGAACCTGGTTGCCCGAGAAGCCGGGGAATCAGATAGATATTGGAAAGCATGGTTCTTGCCAAGAGACTGTCCGCATCCAATCCCATTCTATGGATCATCAAAGTCCAGCAGAGAAGCTGAAAGGGTTCCCCGATATCTGTAGGGAAATGTTTTTCGTACCACTTTATATATTCTGCGGAACTCTTGCTGTCATTCAGGAGAAAATATAAATAGAAGAGATAATAGCGGTCGTTGCTACTGTCCTCGATCGTCCCATGTTCCCTTTCGAAACCATCGAGCTTGGATCTGAACGTGTCAATCTGAGTTTGCAGCCCTAGTGGCGTTTTGGAAAACTTCATCATATTGTGCTCCTTTCTAGACTTTTGAAAGGTGATAGTTGGCAAGCTACTGATTGTATGACAAAACTATTTTCTTTCAGGTATAGTATATATCCAAAAACCAAAACATACCAGAGCAGGAGAAAATGGTGCAACTTACAAAAAAGCGACGTCCTTTTGGGATGTCGCTTTTTCTGATGCTTGGTCTTTTCTGGATTTTGCTCGATGAATTCTATTTATACGGATTTGCTTCGCTTTTCTTGAGAATATCCTTCTGGTCGAAACCCAGGGCAGAAAGTGCCTTGACCGTCTTGTCCAGTTGATAGGCAGGAATCCAACGAACCGTCAGGCGAACTGTGTTGGCCTCAGTCATCTCTGCATACGGCCTCAGTCCCGCATTGAGCAATCGATCATACTGGGAATAAGCCGTGATCACGGAGCTATAGGAACCGACCTGGATCTGGTACCACCCGGTATCCCCGGCTCGATTGTATTTTGATTCGGGAACCTCAGGCTCGAAAATCAAGGTAAGCGTTACCTTTGCAGTTCCGTTAGTAAGCATATCGATCTGTTTGGCCGCCGAAGGGGTAAGGTCGATGATTCTTCCGTCCACGAAAGGCCCCCGATCATTTATCCTGACATCAACACTTTTTCCGTTATCCAGATTGGTAACCCGAACTATGGTACCGAATTTCAACGTCTTGTGAGCCGCCGAAAGGGAATTGGGATCGAAACTATCACCGTTTGCAGTAAGGCTTTCCGCCTTGTCGCTGGTATACCAGGAAGCAATGCCGGTTTCGATGACCGTTCCCGGCTCCATCTTGGGAACCTGGGCATCTTCGGCGAACAAAGGGAACAACAATATAAGGCAAAAGGCAAAGGCAATGACTTTTTTCATGCTATGAGTATACGCTCTCTCCTTTTGTTTTGGCAATATGGAGTTGTTGCCAGTTGAATTCCTGTAGTGGTTTCACTATAATCTCGGACTATGAGCGAACAGAACGTATCTACACATTGGGCGGACATATACGCCGACAAGATCATTCGGGAGAAGGGCGAGAAGGAATGCTATACATGTGCTTCCGGAATAACCCCTTCTGGCACCGTGCATATCGGGAACTTCAGGGAAATCATCTCTGTCGACCTTGTAGTGAAAGCTTTGAGGGCCAAAGGCAAGAAAGTCCGTTTCATCTACAGCTGGGATGATTACGATGTATTCCGCAAGGTCCCCAAGAACATGCCCCAACCGGAGTTGTTGGCAACCTATTTACGTAAACCCATCACCTTGGTACCCGATACCACTGGTCGTGCCGATAATTATGCCCGGGCCAATGAACTTGATGTAGAGAAAATTCTTCCTACCGTGGGCGTCTCCCCTGAGTTTCTTTATCAGGCAGAACGCTACCGTAGCAGCCAGTATGCCGAAGGCATGCGCACGGCCCTTGAGAAGAGAGCAGAGATAAAGGCAATCCTTGATGAATATCGCACCGAACCCCTCGGGGAAGATTGGTGGCCCATCTCCGTATTTTCCTCCTTCACGGACAAGGATAATACCACTGTCCTGGGTTGGGATGGTGCCTATGGCGTTACCTACCGTGATGATGACAATGGCAAGGAAGAGACCCTTGATCTGAGAACTACAAGCTATGCAAAACTCCCCTGGAGAATTGACTGGCCGATGCGCTGGGCGAATGAGGGAGTCGATTTCGAACCAGCCGGCAAGGATCACCATAGCGAAGGTGGCTCCTTCGACACTTCCAAAAAGATAGTCGAAGTCTTCGGAGCCCACGCCCCTGTTTCGTTCCAATATGATTTTATCAGTATCAAGGGCAGGGGAGGAAAGATCTCTTCCTCCAGCGGAGAGGTTGTCTCTCTTTATGATGTACTGGAAGTCTATACCCCGGAAATTACCCGCTATATGTTTGCGGGTACCCGCCCCAATACGGAATTTTCCATCTCCTTCGATCTCGATGTACTGAAGATCTATGAGGATTATGACAATTGCGAGAGGATTTACTTCGGCTTGCTTCCCGTCAACGAGAAACGTATGGCCAAGGAAAAGAGAGTCTATGAGTTGAGCCAGGTCGGCTCTGTTCCCAGTGAGGCTTGTTATCAGATTCCTTTCCGCCATTTGTGCAACGTACTCCAGATCCACAGTGGAAATATTGATGACGTGCTCTCTACCCTCGATCCGATGACCAAGAGTCAGGAAGAACGTTTACGGGTGAGATGCCTGTGCGCCTGGAACTGGATTACCCTGTTTGCTCCCGAGGAGTTCAAGTTCAAGCTTGCCTCTGAAGATGATGCGAAGGTAGCGTTGGAACCCAGCCTATTGAAGGCTGTGCAGGCTCTTTCTGAGGTTGTTTCCCGCATGGATCAAATCGAGGACAAGGCTTTTGTCGGAGAACTCTATGCTTCGGCTACCGATAATGGAGTCGAGACCTCGGATTTCTTTACTGCAGTCTACCAAGTACTCATTGGCAAGGAGAAAGGACCGAAGTTGGCTCCCTTCATCCAAGCTTGCGGAAAAGAAAAGGTCCTTCCTATTTTAAAGCGCTACTAAGTCTTTGATCTGTCTATTGCAGGGAGGGCATTTGCCCTCCTTTCTTTTTGGGTGTATTCTTACAAAAATAAGGAGCAGTACATGAAAGTCTTGATGATCAACGGAAGTCCCCACAAAAAGGGCTGTACCTATACTGCCTTGAGTGAAGTCGCCTCGTCCCTGGAAAAAGAAGGAATTGAATATGAAATCCTGCATATCGGGGCAGGACAGACCCGTGGATGCATTGCCTGTGGAAAATGCAGGGAAACAGGGCTGTGTGCCTTCAATGATGATTTGGTGAATACGGCGATCGAGAAGGCAAAAGCTTGTGATGCCCTAGTTCTCGGAACCCCTGTTCACTATGCCTCCGTAGCCGGAGCCTTCAGTGCTTTTTTGGACAGGATGTTCTACGCCTCAGGTGGTAGTTTCGCCCTCAAACCGGGGTGTTCCGTGGTTTCTTGCCGTCGTGGCGGATCCAGTGCGGCCTTTGACCAGTTGAACAAGTATTTTACCATCAGCCAGATGCCTGTGGTCTCTTCCACGTACTGGAATAGTGTCCATGGGCTGACACCTGAACAAGTCAAGCAAGATTTGGAGGGTATGCAAGTCATGCGGAACCTGGGGGCAAATCTTGCCTGGTTGCTCAAGAGCATCGAAGCCGGAAAAGATTTGGTGAAAAGACCTGTGACCGAAAAACAGGCACGGACGAATTTCATCCGCTGACTATAAGAAAAGCAATTTGCATTTTTGCAAATTGCTTATTCTGATGAACCTACGGCATCCACTGATCTGAGTCTAGATTTTCCGAATTCAATTTTGAAAATGCTCAGTATGCGTTAACTTAGAAGCTTATCGAGGACAATGGAATTGTTTCTCCATTTGTCCTTGGCCTTGACTTGCAAATCCAGGCGAAGTTTTCTGCCTGGGAAAATCAACCGTATTTCCTTTTCGGAACCTTGGCGGATCTTCTTTATGTTTTCCCCGCCTTTCCCTACGACGATGCCTTTCTGGCTGTCACGTTCGACATTGATGAACGCTCGTACCCAGACAGTGTTTTCCTCTTCCTTGTTCTCAATATCCGCGATCTCGACAAAAATTGAATGCGGCAGTTCATCGGTAACCAGATTGATGGCTTTCTCCCGGATGATCTCGCTGATCCTGAATTCCAGGGGCTGGTCGGTATAGGAGTCCACTGGATAGAGCAACTCGCCCTCCGGAGCCAGCTTGAAGAGCTCAATGAGGATTTCATCCACTCCCTCATCCTTCTTCGCTGAGGCTACCAGAATGATTGACTCTGGTAGGTGTTCATGCAAGAACTGCTTTCCTTCCTCTATTTCATGTTCCTTGAGGATATCACTCTTGTTCAGGCAGCAAACCACCGGAGGTTTTGACAGTGCCAGAATTTGGGCAATGGCAAGCTCTTCTTCCCCTGCCGGTCGTTTCGCATCGAGCATGTAGAGGATGACATCACAGTCTTCCAGACTTCTTACCGCGGTCTCTTGCAAGCGCTTGTTCATTGTCTTGTCACTGAGATGGTAACCCGGGGTATCGGTAAAGATCAATTGGCCTCGTTCATCGGTAAAAATACCTCTGATGGCATTGCGAGTGGTTTGTGGAGTCCTGGCGGTAATTGAGACTTTCATTTCACATATTGTATTGAGAAGGGTACTTTTGCCGGATGACGGCCTCCCTATAATTGCAACAGTAGCACATTTCATGGATGATTCCTCCAAATCTGAGTATAGCCTATAGATAGGAGACTGCCTACTGTAGCAGCTCAAGCCGACAATCCTTGTTTCTTGCCAGTATCCCTTTTCAATTGGGCTGTTATCCCGTATACTCTCAGAGTGCATCCAGATGCATAAATCCATAGCTAAGAGAGGCTTTCCATGCCACAGGAAGAAGAGAAGAAACCTGCAGTCCAAGATCCACAAATTAATGATAAATTACTGAAAACCCGTTCGATCATGCTCAGCGGGGAGATAAATAAGGAAAGTGCGGAGCAAGTGATCAAGCAGTTGCTGGTCCTCGAGGGAGAAAGTAGCGAGCCTGTCCGTATCTTCATCAACAGTCCCGGCGGGGATGTCGATGGTGGGTATGCCATATTCGACATGGTCCGTTTTGTCACTTGCCCGGTGTTCATGATCGGCATGGGCTTGGTGGCAAGTGCCGCGGCACTGGTTCTTCTTGCCGTTCCTGTCGAGCGAAGGATTGCCCTTCCGAATTCTTCCTATCTTATTCACCAGCCGATGAGTGGGATGAAAGGGGTTGCAACCGATATCGAGATTCATGCCCTGCAGATCCAGAAGCTTCGCAACAAGCTTGATGCCCTCATTGCAAAGGAAACAGGAAATACCATTGAAAAGGTTAACTCCGATACTGAACGGGATCATTGGCTTTCCAGTGAGGAAGCCAAGGAATATGGTCTTGTAAGCAAGATTGTTTCTACCCGAGCTGAACTATAGGAAGTTTGATGCCCAAGACAAAATATTTGAATGAAGCAGAGAAAAAAGCTGGTCAGAATGCCATGTACATCGAGGAAACGATCAATGGTGTTTCGTATAGTCTTCTTGCTGATACCATTGTGTATTTGCTTGCTCTAAGCTTCGGTGCCAGTAGCCTTGCCTTGGGCTATATTGCCTCGGCAAGTTATATAGCCGGGGTTGTCCTTCCCTTTGTTCCCCGATTGTTCCAGGGGAAAAATCAGGTCAAGGTCCAGTCTGCCGTATGGTATCTCAGGGGATTCGTATGCCTTGGGTACCTTGGCTTGTTCTTTTTGGAAGGAAGTGCCGCGGTACTGCTCCTCTTGGGTATCTATACTGCCTTCTGCATCTTTCGTATGGTTGGGGTTGCCCTCAATGACTTTACGCTGAAGAGCATAAGCAGTGTTTCCAATCGCGGTAAGGTAGTGGCCAACGTCAATGTTGCCTATCAAAGTTCCTCGATGATCGTACGATGCCTTATGGCGCTGGTACTGGGCTTCCAGCAATTCTCAGGATTGTTTGGTATGTTGATGCTCCAGATGATCGGGGTCGTCGGCAATACCCTGGCTTCCCGAAAGATTCGCCATATTCCATGCAGAAGTGTCGTGACCTACAAAAAAGGCAGGAATGTCTGGGTCTTGTTTCGGGAAGCCATGCAACAACATATGCTCAGCAGGCGTCTGTTGCTTAGGTGGATTTCTACCTGTGTGGCCGTGATATTCGGAATGACCGTTCCTTTTTTGCGTGTGGAATTGCATCTGTCAGGCAGTATGGTTGTCCTGTATTCGGTGGCCCTTGGCCTTTCCGCTGTCTTTGCCAGTTTTTTTAGTAAGCAATTCGCCGACCGATTGGGCTCGCGCCCCTTGGTGGTGCTGTCCTCTTTGTTTACGCTTTTCTTTCTGGTTATCTGGGTTCTCTTGCCTGCCTCCACCCCTCCCATCTGGTTCTTTATCCTGGGATTTTTCACCAATTTCTTTATTTCCATGGTCAGCATCCTGGTTGTCCGGTTGGTTGCCCAGGTAATGCCTGATGAAGAAGCAATTTCCTTTAATTCCATGGTTAACTTTGTCATTGCCATCATTGCCTTTGCGGTAGGTCTGGTCAGTGGAATGCTCGCTGCCCAGGGAGAGCTCGCCCGAAATCTGTTTACCCTGGAAGGGCAGGTCGCGGGAAATGGGTACTCCTTGGTATTCATATTTGCACTGGGACTTACGGCCGTAGAGACCTTGGTTGCCACCCGGTTGCAGGAAGTAGGATCTTATTCTTCGCAGGCAGCGGCCGCGGTAATCTTTTCCGTGCACGGCCTGCAGGCCGTATCGATGCTTGAGAAACTTGACCGTACCACCAATCCTGCCAAGCGTCGTGCCTTGATGCTTGCCCTCGGGAACAACCTTAACAATATTGCAACCAGCGAGATGCGAGGCATCCTTGCTTCTCCGTTCTCGACTGACAAGAAAGAAGTCCTGCGAGCTTTGGCTGACCGACCACGACCGGCACTCTTTGATGTGTTGATTCGAATTGCCCAGGATAATGATTCCTATGTCCAGCTTGATGCAATTGCCGTACTCGGTTCGTATGGCAAGGAACCCAGGGCCAAAGAGGTCCTAGCTCAACTATTGCTTGAGGGTCGCTGGTCCTCCGTTCGTTCGATGGCAAGCAAATCCCTTGCCCGGATAACGGAAAGTACAGAGTATCTTTCCATCGTCAATGAACTTTCCTTGCAAGCCCGGCATATTGACGAGGAGATTGACTTTCTCCTGGCCAAGCGGTTTATGGATAAACAAGGATTGTTCTACCAGGATTTCTTCCTTTCCGTCGAACAACGGCGCTCGGCAACCTTTCGGCAAACCAGATATGCGGTTCTGGCCTCTTTCTTGAAATTTGGTTCACCCCGGCTTTCCAACCTGTATGAATTGATGAACAACGGGGACGTCAAGGATTTCCTTTCGGGCTTTCTCACTGAAGCAAGGGATCTTCCGCAGATCGATGAATGCTATGACGAGATCCTTGTTGCCTTTGAGACGGAAAATTGGGGTTATGTCAGGGATTTTTGCATGGGAGTCTTGGATATTTGTGACGTTTCGCAGAATCCTTGCTTCGAGAATCTACGTTTGGGAATTCTCAAGGGACGGGAAATGGATCTTGCTCTTTTTGACATCCAGGACTTTCTTTCAGAACTCTACTTCAGTTATTCCTTGGGCAAGAACTCCAGGAGTTGAAGCAATAGGAGTGTATATGCACCTGCCTTGATGAGGTGTCTATGATAATTCTTATCCTTCTGCTTGTGCTACTTTCCTTGAGTGGTTGTTCCTTGGAGGCAAGTTCCCCGAACCTCGATTCCTTCAAGGTGCTTACCTATAATGTCCAGAATCTGATGGATGCAACTCTTGATGGAACCGAATATGAGGAATACAAGCCCTCCGAGAGCTGGAATACCGAAGCCTATCACCAACGCTTGAAAAAAGTATCAGAGGTCCTGGTAAATCGTAAAATTGGAGTTTGTGATGTCCTTGTCTTGCAGGAAGTCGAAAATGCGAGGGTAGTATCGGACCTCCTTGAACGCCACCTTGCCAGAAAGGGTTATTGCTGGTATGCCACTGCCAGTGAGAAGGGTGGGGCTATCAGTGTTGCCGTAATAAGTCGGGAAAAGCCTGAACGGATCATGGTTCATGATGTGCCAGGAGCAAGGCCTGTCATTGAGGCAATCTTTGATACAAAATATGGTGATATCGCCTTGTTTGCCGTACATGCCAAGAGCCAGATCGGAAAAGAGAACGAAACGGAAGCCTTGCGTCTTGAAATGGCCCGGACGGTAACCAGTGCAACAAAGAAGGACAGTGAAAGACTGATATTGGTGTGTGGGGATTTCAATGAGGATCCCGATGCCTATTTCCAAGGGAATGGAAGGCAGACTGCGTTGATCGAAACCCGGTTTTCCCAGGCTCGTTCCTATATGGATACAGGTTCGCTGGGAATTACGGGATTACGCGATGAGGTCTATGCCGATGTCTGGTACAACCCCTTTCTTGACACAAAAAAGCAGCAAGAGACTCCTGGGTCCTGTTATTTCTCGGGACAATGGCATTGCTATGATCAATTTCTGGGAAATGGACTGCTTTTTGACAGAAAAGGGTGGGATTATGATTCCTGCCAGGTGGTGGCTCCCTCCTTTTGTTCAAATCCGGATGGAACCCCCTTTGCCTGGAAGGTCTCATGTAAAAGTGGGGTCAGCGACCATTATCCGGTATTGCTGACCCTCTTGAAAACTTTATAGTTTTATTGGTTTTGGAAATTTCAGTTCATAGAATATTTGTTCAAGTTCCAAGGCTATATTGATATTGTGAATTACTGGCATGACGCCATCTGCCTGCAATTGTGGCTTGAGGGTTATGGGGCTGAAGTTCAAGATTCCCATTACTCCTGCCTTTACCAGTCTTTCATAGCTATCGGCCGCCGCTTGCTCAGGTACTGTGATGATACCGGCAGTTACCTCAAGGGCTTCCACGACTTCATCGATTCTGCTGATGGGATAAATGGGAACTGGATGGGAAGCGTCACTGTAGACCAAAGGATCACTGTCAAAGCCTGCGACAATCCTGATGCCATCGGGTTCGAAGCCATTGTAATGCATCAAGGCCCGGCCGATTCTTCCGCAACCGATGATTATGCAGTTCTGTGGATCGCCTTTTCCGAGGATGGTTCCAAGGGAACTGAGCAGGTCATAGATTTCATAACCACCTCTTTTTTGCCCATGTATGCCCAATTGTGAGAAATCTTTACGGACAATTGCAGCAGAAACACCAGCTGCATCAGCTAGGTTATGTGCAAACACTTTCTCAAGTCCAATAGTCTTGAGACGATTAAGTGATCTGTAGTACCGTGTGATTCGTACAAGTTGGTCATTGTTCATGTTCAGTTCTCCTGTTAATGTGATTTAGTGTAGATTATAATTATTAAATGGTCAATATAAAAAAACAGAATCTGCTTCCGTGTCGCAATTTGCGTCATAAACTCGTCTCTAATAATATACATGTACCGTATAAAAATGCTATGATGCACCAAAACATTATTCTGGGTATTGGAGGTTACATGTCGGTACAAAACGAATTCAAGTTCTCCCCCGAATTGATTGCATTCATCAACGAGTGGAAGAACAAACCGGGGAATCTCATTATGGTTCTCCATAAAGTTCAGGAAGAACAGGGGTTTATCTCCCGGGAGGGAGCAGATCAGGTTGCCCATCTTCTTGACGTCCCTCTTGCGAAGATCTGGGGAGTCATTTCCTTCTATCATTTCTTTAAGCTTACCAAACCTGGCAAGCACAACATTCAGGTATGTCTTGGCACTGCTTGCTACTTGAAGGGTGGCCAGATATTGGCTGATGAATTGGGAAAGCAACTTCAAATCGGCTTTGGTGACGTTACGCAAGATGGGGAGTTCTCCCTTGAAGCCGTACGTTGCGTTGGTTGTTGCGGGCTTGCTCCTGTCATGACGGTTGGCGGCGAAGTATTCGGAAAGGTAACAAAAGACCAGATTTCCGGAATTATCAAAAAGTTCAAATAAGGATAACGAAACAGGGCATATGCATATTTTTATCTGTGATTTCTTGCTGGATATCGTCCAGAATTCATTTGAGGCAGAAAGTACCTATGTCAGCCTCATTCTGGAGGAGACCGAGGATAGGCTTCGATGCCTGGTCCAGGACAACGGCAAGGGCATGGATGAACAATTGCAGAAGAGAGTGCTCGATCCTTTCTATACGGATGGGGTCAAGCATCAGAAACGAAAGGTCGGTCTGGGATTGCCGTTTCTCATCCAGGCAGTTGAAGCTGCCGGAGGAACATTTTCCCTGAATTCCGAGGTTGGCAAAGGTACCCAGGTGGATTTTAGTTTTGATTTATACAATATCGATACTCCGCCGCTAGGTGACCTCCCTTCAACCTTGAGACTCTTGTTTAGCCATCCGCTTGCATTCGGATTTTGCGTAAAACGTTCGCTTACCACCCGGAAGGGACAAGGTGAATATGAGATTTCAAAATCTGAATTGGTGGATGTCCTGGGTACTTTGACACAGTGCGGTACAATGACCTTGCTGTTGGAATTCTTGACATCCCAGGAAGACGACCTGAAACGGTTCTATGTGGAGCATGCACCTTCTGTAGTGTAGCTTTGGTTCGCAGAATATTGAGGAGACGTGAACAATGGGTAAAATGACGCTTGAAGATTTGAGAAAGCTGAGGGAAACCAAGCAGAGTGCCTTGCAGAAGCGTGATATCGAGGGCAAGGATTGCCAGATAATCATCGGAATGGGTACTTGTGGTATCGCAGCAGGGGCCAAGGTCGTGTTGGATTCATTCCTGCAGATTCTTGATGAGAAGAAAATCACGAATGTATCGGTCACCCAGACTGGATGCATGGGCCTTTGCTATGTGGAACCAACCATAGAGGTTTTGGTTCCCGGTATGCCCGACGTAATTTATGGCAATGTAGATGTTGCTACAGCTAAAAAAATTGTTGAGCAACACATCATCGGTAAGCAGTTGGTAACTGATCACCTCTTTGATCGCCCTGCTGCTGACATCATGAAGAAGGACGGGGGTAGATAATGGCTTTCAGAAACTACATCTTGGTCTGTGGAGGTACAGCTTGTGAATCGAGCCGTTCAGACCAGATTTACCAGAACCTTGTGGAAGAGTGCAAGGCACAGGGCTTGGCCGAAGAAGTACAGGTAGTCAAAACCGGATGTTTCGGTTTTTGCGAACAGGGACCGATCGTAAAGATCCTTCCCGAGGATTCGTTCTATGTACAGGTAAAGCCTGAAGATGCCAAGGAGATCGTTGCCGAGCATATTATCAAGGGACGTGAAGTTACCCGTCTTTTGTATAATAAGGAAGCAAGCCATAAGCATGCAAAGGTCGAGGATATCAAGTTCTATCAGAAGCAGTTCCGTATTGTATTGAGGAACTGTGGTTTTATTGACCCTGAGAACATTGATGAATATATTGCCCGTGAAGGGTATGCCGCTTTGGAAAAAGCCCTCTTTGAAATGACCAGTGACGATATCGTCGAGGAATTGAAGACTGCCGGGCTCCGAGGCCGTGGTGGTGCAGGATTCCCCACTTGGATGAAATGGAATTTCACCAAGCAGGCTCCTGGTGATGTCAAGTTTGTTGTCTGTAACGCCGATGAAGGTGACCCCGGTGCCTACATGGATCGTTCCACCCTGGAAGGGGACCCGCATTCGGTTCTTGAAGCAATGACTATTTGTGGAAAGGCCATCGGAGCCCACCAAGGTTATATTTATATTCGTGCAGAGTATCCTTTGGCCATCCATCGACTGGAAGTTGCCATGAAGCAATCTCGCGAATATGGCCTTCTGGGCACCAATATCCTGGGAAGCGGTTTTGACTTTGATATTGAAATCCGTCTTGGTGCAGGAGCTTTTGTCTGTGGTGAGGAGACTGCTCTGTTGCAGTCAATCGAAGGTCATCGTGGTATGCCACAACCTCGTCCACCATTCCCTGCCGTAAAGGGACTCTGGGGAAAACCGACTGTCATCAATAATGTCGAGACCTGGGCCAACGTCCCTGTGATCATTACCAAGGGTGGCAACTGGTTCAACAAGATAGGTACTGCCGACAGCAAGGGAACCAAGGTCTTTGCCTTGACGGGAAAGATTTGCAATTCAGGCCTTGTCGAGGTACCGATGGGTACTACCCTGCGGGAAATCGTATTCGATATCGGTGGTGGTATTGCCCATGGAAAGAAATTCAAGGCAGTGCAGACCGGTGGTCCCAGCGGTGGTGTCATCACCGAGGCCAACCTCGATACTCCGATTGACTTCGGCTCCTTGGTTCGCATCGGTTCAATGATGGGTAGTGGTGGAATGATTGTCATGGACGAAGACGATTGTATCGTCGATGTTGCCAAGTTCTACCTGAATTTCACTGTTGATGAATCGTGCGGAAAATGTGCCCCATGCAGAATTGGTGGACGTTCCCTTTGCAATATCCTTGAAAAGATAACGGTAGGAAACGGCACGTTGCAGGATCTGGAAACCTTGAAGACCATTGGGGCAGCCATGAAGAAAGGATCCCTGTGTGCCCTTGGGCAGACAGCCCCGAACCCTGTTCTTTCATCCATGCATTTCTTCCCCGAGGAATATATGGCCCATATCATTGACAAGAAATGCCCGAGTGGTACTTGTAAGAAGTTGGTTACCTATTCGATTAACCCGGAGAAATGTATTGGCTGTACTGCTTGTGCACGTAAGTGCCCGGTTGCGGCAATTTCCGGTGAAAAGAAACAGGTCCACTCCATAAACTCCAGCATTTGTATCAAGTGCGGTGTGTGTAAGGAAACTTGCAAATTTGGAGCCGTCGAGATCCACTAGGATCTTCAAGAGGAGGAATCAATTGAGTATCGTACATGTAAAGATAAATGGTATCCCCGTAGAAGTAGAAGAGGGGACCAGCGTATTGAATGCTGCAAAGGCTGCCGGGGTGCGCATCCCGACTCTTTGTTATCACGAAGACCTCAAGCCCTTTGGTTCTTGTGGTCTGTGTATTGTCAAGCAGGAAGGAAATGCAAAAATCCTTCGTGCCTGTGCTTCCCCTGTCAGTGAAGGCTTGAGTGTCGTCACCAATGACCCGGAACTGTTTTCCGTTCGCAAGACAATTCTGGAATTGATGTTGAGTACCCATCCGACTTCCTGCCTGACTTGTATTCGCAATGGCGAATGTGAGTTGCAGGACCTGGCTGCCGAGTTCGGCATCAGGGAGCAACCCTTCGAGGTCAGGCTCAATGACAAGCTAGCTGACAAATCGACTGCCTCCATCGTGCTTGATCCAATCAAATGTATCAAATGCGGTCGTTGCGTACAGGTTTGTCAGGATCTTCAAGGTGTGTTTGCCCTTGAGTTCATTGGCCGTGGCGATTCCACCTGCATGGCTCCTGCTGCAATGCTTGCCCTGGATGACAGTCCTTGTGTGAAGTGTGGCCAGTGTGCAGCCCATTGTCCGGTCGGAGCCATCTATGAACGCGATGAGACTGATATTTTCCGTTCTGCTGTTGCTGATCCGGAGAAAAAGGTTGTCGTGCAGATCGCCCCTTCGATTCGTGTTGGCTTGAGTGAGTCCTTCGGACTTCCTGCCGGTACGGTAACGACCAAAAAGATTTATGCTGCTCTTCGTAAAATCGGGGCAGACGTAATTCACGATACCAACTTCAGTGCTGATCTGACCATCATGGAAGAGGGAAGTGAGTTGGTGAGTCGTTTGACCAAGGGTGGCGCTTTGCCGCAGTTGACAAGCTGTTGCCCGGCTTGGATCGACTATGTGGAGAAGTATTATCCTGATTTGCTAGAGAATGTATCAAGTGCCAAGAGTCCGATGATGATGCAGGGAGCTATTACCAAGACCTATTATGCCCAGAAGGCTGAAGTAGATCCTGCCAAGATTTTCTCTGTTGCCATCATGCCCTGTACTGCCAAGAAGTATGAGATCAAGCGCGACGATAACATGCATGCCTCTGGGTATCCTGATGTCGACCTGGTCTTGACGACTCGTGAGCTTGCTCGTTTGATCAAGAGTTCCGGTATGGACTTCCTCAAGATTGAAGAAGAGGAAGCTGATAGCCCGATCGGTGAATATTCTGGTGCCGGTACCATTTTTGGTGCTACCGGTGGAGTAATGGAAGCCGCAGTCAGAACCGCCTACCATCTTGTAACCAAGAAAGAGATGGACAAGGTTGAGGTTGAGGCTGTACGTGGACTTGAGGAGATCAAGAAAGGGACCGTCGATTTCGATGGTACTCCTGTAAGGGTTGCCGTGGTCCATGGTCTTTCCAATGTGAAGGTCTTGATGGATGAGATTCGTGCTGCCAAGGCGGAAGGCAAGACAGCTCCGTATGAATTTATCGAGATCATGGCCTGTCGCGGTGGTTGTATCGCCGGTGGTGGTCAGCCGTATGGTGCTGACGATGAAGTACGTAGGGAGCGAAGTGAAGGTTTGTACTCTGATGACAAGAACAGTCAGGTACGGTGCTCGCACCAGAACCCGTCCATCATCAAGTTGTATGAGGATTTCCTCACGGAGCCGATGAGCAAGAAGGCTCACCATCTGTTGCATACCAGCTATCACGAGATTCCGCTGTATAAAGCTTGATCAAAATTTTTTCATGGTACGAAATGCCCGGCTTTTTACAAGGCCGGGCATTCTTTGGCCCTATTGCTATGAAGTGTTTTATCTGATAAAACAATACTTAAAGAAGAATATATTCACTGTTGGTATGTAACCTATCCAATTAAAATCCTTGCGTTTGTAATTAAGACGCTCTATCCTGATTATATAAAGAGTATACTAGGGGTAGTTCGAGTATTTTAAGTCATTTTTGTATTGTGCAAGAGAGTGAAAGCTACGTTTGCTAAAGTGATTTTCATGCACGGTAAGAAGATTTTTCGTGTTGAATAAGCATACATATTACGAAATCTGGTAGATTGGAATTTATGACAAGATTTCTAGAAAGGGATTTTTATATGGCATTGTTGGATAATAAGATAGTAAAAGAAAAGAATTTCCGCAAGCGACAGGAGTGGTTCTGTCACTTGATTGTACTATCTGGATATCTTTGTGTCTTGATTAATTTCGTTGCCTTGGTGGCCGTATGGAAATGGATTGCACTTCCGGCAAATCTACCCTATACGACCTATTACTATTGGATGCGCTATATACTCATTCCTACAGGTGTTTTGCTAGCAGTTGTCTGGATTATTGATTTCCTTGTCAAAAGAGAAAAAATTTCTCTTATCGTAAAGGAATACACTGTCATCTTGCTTTTGGTTTTTTGTTTTGCCTTTTTGATTGTAGTTCATAAGATAGCACTGGTCTTGCTTGCTTCCTTTCTTATACCGATTTTTATCTCTACCATGTTTTCCCAACCTAAATTGACAAGGAACGTTTTTCTTATCAGTATCGGGACCATGATAGCCTGTACCTATATCATCTTGCCTTGGATTCCCGCTCGTATACAGGACGGATATCTCTGGGTGGAATTGTTCTCGGCTTTGGCCCTTGTGAGTTGTGCCTATGTTTTTTCTCGAATACTGATCCGGTATTCCATGGATAACCTTGCTGAACTGAAGGTGTCCTATGAAATGCAGTCGAGGTTGCACAGCATGATGCAGTCCGACCGTTTTACAGGATTGCATAATCGGTCGACGTTTGATGAGTTTCTCAATTCCTTTGTCGAGGAGAGTATTCATAATGGAGAACCACTTTCCCTGGCTATTCTTGATTTGGATCATTTCAAGACAGTCAATGATACCTATGGACACGCCAAAGGAGACCAGGTGCTCTTGTATTTTTCCCATCTTCTGAAAAACCGGGAAGGAGAAGATACCTATGCCTTTCGCTTTGGTGGTGATGAGTTTGCAATACTGTATAAACGTCTTGATACCATTGAGACTGTCTTATCTTGTGACAATCTCCGAAATGAGGTAACGCAAAATGCAACAAAGATATTGGGAATAAATATTGCCTTCAGTTGCGGAGTTGCGACATTCAAGGCAAATTGGGAAAATGCCACGGCATTCTTCAATGCCGCCGATAAAGCGCTTTATCTAGCTAAGCAGCATGGAAGGAATCGAACGGAATTGGCCGAGGTTCATTCTTGAGTTGATATCCGTTGGTTATGGAATATCGAAAGTACATATCCTTCAGGAAAAACAAGGCGTGTTTTTCCAATCATATTCATTTCCTTATAAGAATCTCCCGATCGGTACCAAGCCAAAGACAATGAATCCTGTGAATATAATAAATGGAGACTTGTCTGATTTGATAAGAAACAGGTTTGGCCATAAGGAGAAATATCGTATCTCAACACTCTGACCAATTGAAAAGGAGAACCAAGAGGCACCTATCAAATATTTGAACACTTGGGGAGCTGTTACGTTTTTAGGCTGAAATTCTACAAACAAGGCCTTTGTTTGGTTCATTTTGCTAGTACGTTTTATTTCTACAATGACTCCGCTGGCAACCACTCCGCATTCTGACAAGACAATCGACAGGGCAAGACTCGACAAACCTATTACGAAAAAAACAACAGAAACAAACATCACCATCCACTTCCTTAGCCTTGGTATTCCGGTGAAGAACTCCTCTTTTGATGTATGAATCATCTATCTAGCATAATTACTATAGATCCCAAAAAACATCAGTCAACATGGTTTTCGCCGTGTCTGGAAATTATCCTGATTGCACCAAAAATATCTATTTGTTCCAATAATTGGGGACAATGGCATTTATACTGTCCTGTTGACCAGATTTATTGTATATTTTTTTTATGAAAAAGATATACCTCGCTTTATCCGACACCTTGGCACTTTTAGTGCATGATGATGTGGTTGACATAGCTGGAAATCAAAAAGGATTGATACGTATTGGACTGCCAGGGGGACGGAGCGCCCTTCCCTTGATACAGGGAATTCTTTCTTGCCCCCAGGACATCCTTTCGCGTTTGCGTCTCTACCTGGTTGATGAACGTCTATCCGAGGATACCAATTTCAATACGCTGTATAAGGCGGGATTGGAAGAGGCCTTCAACAAGGGTATTCTCAAGCCTGACCAATTGATTGTTCCCAAAGTGGGGCATCCCTTTATAGAAAATGAAGGTGAATTGTCTTTGCTCTATCTGGGAGTAGGAGAGGATGGTCATTTTGCTTCCCTGTTTCCCGGGTCCTATCCTTGTCTTGACGAACCAGGAAAAGCTGAGGTTGCTTTTGTTGACAACTCTCCGAAACCCCCTGCTGGACGTATTACCGTAACCTACAGTGGTTTTCGAGCCAAGGCAAGCCAGGCCAAGATTCGTTTGCTGTTTCTTGGGGAAGGAAAGCGTATGGCTTTGTCCCGATTGTTGGGTGGTAGAGAAAAAGTTTCGACCCTTCCTTGCAGTTTCTTTTCCCTGGAAGGTTTTTCGGTCGATATTGTTACTGATTTAAAGGGAATGTAAGTATGAAAAGAATCATTATTCAGTTTGGGGGAACAGGCGATCTTGTTCGCAAGAAACTCTATCCTGCCTATGACAGTCTTATCAGGAAGGGCTTCGATTTTACGGTGCTTGCCTTGGGCAGAAGGTTTGCCGATCGTGCAGAGTTCCTCGCTTCCATGGTGGATTCAAATGTTTCTGAGCAATTCCTGGAAAGGCTCGAATACCTTTCGTATGATATGGAGGATCCCAAGGCCACGGACGTCTTGCATGACCGTTTGCAACAGATAATGGGGAAGGCAGAGGAGATAGAACTGATTTATTATCTGGCCTTGCAACCTTCCTTGTATGAAGAGGTCATTGCCCAGATACAAAAAATCGATTCCCAGGTCTCCTGCGATTGCGTCATTTCCAAGAAGATCATAGTCGAGAAACCTTTTGGGTTCGATTTGGAGAGTGCCGAACGCTACAACAGAATTCTTTTGAAGGGATTTTCCGATAAAGAGATTTTCAGGGTTGATCATTACCTGGGCAAGGAGTTCATGCAGAATCTTTTGATCCTTCGGTTTCACAACGATATCATACGAAGGATTTGGGATAAGGATTCCATCGAGAATATACAGATAATCTTTGACGAAACCCATGGAGTCGATCAGCGATTGGGGTTCTATGAAAAAATCGGGGTGGTTCGCGATACGATACAGAACCACATCATGCAAATCATTACCTATTTGACGATGAGTGAGCCTGCGGCCCTTACGCCAGAGGATATTGCCATAGAAAAGGTGAAGGTGTTGCGCTCTATTGCCCCGATCACTGATTTCAGGATGGGAAAATATGAATCCCTGGGCATCAACAGCGGACACGAGGTAAACACTCCCACCTATGCAGCCTTCAAGCTTTCGGTAAATACCTATGGGTTTACCGGTATCCCGATCTATGTACGAACAGGCAAGATGCAGAATGAACCCAAGTCCCTTATTTATATAAAATTCCGAAATACTACCAAGAAGGTGATGCATGATGATGCGATAGCCGAGAATGGGATTATCATTACCATTCATCCAGAGCTTACCATTGATATATGCATGAATCTCAAGGAACCGAATACTGCCTGGAAGTCAAAGCCGGTACGGTTTCGGTTCAATCAGGCAGAAACGTTCGGAGCCAATACCCCAGAGGCCTATGAACAGATCGTGCGGAAAATACTTGAAGGGGATAAGAGTCTCTTTCCTTCGATGCAGGAAATCCGCGAAGCCTGGAGAATCGTTGTTCCCATGCTGCAAGAAGATATCCCTTTGGAAATTTATCCTGCAAGACGGCTTCCGAACCTTGCCAAGGAATTGGCCAGGGACAATGAATTCGAGTGGTTTGCCTAGATTGGGAGAGGCTTTCAAAGAGGACGCAGGTATCTGCCTGCGTCCTTTGCTATAAGGTTGGTGCGATGGTTCTTTTCTTTTTCTATCCGGTAGCCTCCTTGTTATTGTGGAATTCTGCAGAGCAGAATTTTATTACTGGCATTTGAAACCAGGACCAAAAATTCCTTGTCAGGCGAAATGTCGGCCTCGGAGGGAATGAAGCTTCCCAGCGGTGTACTTCCCAGATAGCTCAATTCCCCTGAAGTGCTGTCTGCCTGAAAGCAGTTTATATTCTTGCTGTCCTGACAAATGGCATACAGAATGGTTCCCTCTGGATTGGCAAGCAACTGAGTTATTCCCTGCATGTTGTCGATCCCGTCTTGCCCAGAGATCCAAACATCTTTTTGTTCCCAAGTCAGGGAATTGGTATTCTCAAAACGATTGAGTGCATTTGCAGTTCCGCAAACTACATTGTTCTCATTGAGGAACGCAACCGAACGTATTCCCTTCAAGTACGGGGTTTCATTTTCCTCGGCACTGAAATTTTTGTCGTTTGCCAGCAAGGTATCGGAATTATCTCTTGTACAGATTTTGAGAAATCCGTCAGGGGTGCTGAAAAGGGCTGCCTTGGTATTACCCGGTGATATCGCCATTCCCGAAATTTCTGCTAGACTCGATAAGAAGAAATAGGAAAAGGAATTCGTCTGGAAATCTGTCTGGGTTGACGCATATGCATTGCTTTTTGGCAGATCGGTGGAAAGCGGAACCGTGCAATAGAGGGTACCATCGGAACTGTCGAGGGCAAGTTTATCAATGGAAGGAAAGGTAAGGGTAGTTCCATCGGTCTTTGTATATTTGACATTATTCCTATAAAAAAGTTTGGTGAGGGAACTGTCGGACGCGTCATACTGATATAGACCAATACCGGGAGTCGTATTATCAGCGATGGCGACCCTGTACGAATTGGGGTCGACCAGGATATCAGTGATGCTTGTGGTGTTGAAATTATCATTGATAGTATAGGTGTGCATGACTTCCAGAGTGTCCCGGACGATCCTGCATACTTGCAGGGAATTGTGAGTTGTACTTGCCAGTAATACTTTTCCATCAGGAAGGAATGCTATCTTGGCCTTTCCCCCGACATATAAGCCTTCGGTTCCGTCCACAACCTCGGTTACGAGAACAGGAATATTCGCTGTCCCTGCAACCGTTGCTTGAAAAGGAAAACTGGCAGATCCAGAACTGGCTAGCAAGGCCCCCTTTGCTATGACATCGAGACGATGGGTCCCGCTCGTAGGAGTGAAGGGACAACTCAAGCCAGTGGCGATTTGTTCTCCATCCAGATACCAGCTGATATCCAGACTCCCCTTATCTGCAATATTGCTGGTCGTTATTTCTGCCGTTACTTTTTGCATGGCAACCATCGATGAAGATAATCCACTTATAGAGCATTCAATGGGAGTTCCTGCTTTGTTTACGAGGGTCAGGGAACTGGGAATCTCTGCATACTTATCAAGGTCCAGGATGATGGTTCCTTCGGTTATCTTGTTTCCTACTACCCTGACTGCCTCAGCACAACCTGAGACTGCTATAGTCCCGCTATAGAGACGTGCCTGTACCAGATAGGATCCTGCCGGATAGAAAGCGCTATAGGTAACAGCCCCATTTGCCAGATTATTGACTGTCGGGGTTACGGAAGTCTTTACGCCGTCTTGGTTGGTAATGGATAGTTCAATTGCCGCATTGGAAATCTTGGAAACATCCCACTGGAAATTAAGGGTCATGGTTCCCGTTCCCTTCAAGGTATCGAGTTGGATGACTGCATTCGTGGGTTCCAAAGTCAACTGGAAGGAAGTTGTTCCTTCTACGAGATCCACCCCGGAACTGTTTTGCCCTACGGCATACAAGTTCCAGTTACCGATCAAGAGTCCTTCTATTTCCAGGTTGGCTTTTGATGACTCCAGGGAAAAAGTGCTGTTATCCGGTCCTGTGCCCTGGATGAGAAAGTGTTCCACAGCAAGAGGGATTCCAACAGGAACCAATGACTTTTCTTTTGAAGAACCGCTTTGCAGGGCCAAGTGAAGAGTTGAGCGTCCTGGATTTTCTTTGCAGCCTGACAGAATGAGCAAGGCCATGATCACTATGGCAAAAGCGATTCGTCCGGAAATGATTTGATGTTTTTTCATGAAAACCTCCAACCGGAAAGAATACTTTTGCAGTGTATTGCTTCAACATTCTTGCTTTTTACTTGGAAAACAGGATACTGGAGGTATAATGAAACTGAAAAATATTCTGACGAACCAGTTGATCTGCTTGCCCTTGCTTGCAAATACAAAGCAAGAGGTCCTTTCTGAATTGTTGGGACTGCTTGTTGCCTCTGGTTTGGTGAGTGACCAAAAACTGGCACTTTCTGATATTCTGGCACGGGAAGACAAGATGACGACAGGAATCCAGAATGGGGTTGCCATCCCCCATGCAAAAACAGAGGCAGTCGAGAAAATAATTGCTTGCGTTGGAATAAAACCAGAGGGTCTTGATTTTAAGGCTCTGGATGGAAAACTATCCAGGATTTTCATCCTCATGCTCTCCCCCAATGATGGGCTAAAGCAACATGTTCAGTTTCTTGCTGAAATCAGCAGGATCATGAAATCCGAAGAAGTTCGTACAAGGATGATCCATGCTACCGACAAGAGTGAGATTCTCTCAGTCTTTGGGCTTTAATCCTTTTCATTTGTCTTGTATGGGGGTACATTCTTATTATGAAAACTATTGTCAAAGGTCTCTTGTTAGCAATAACACTCGTGATTGTCTTTTATTCTCCGGCAAAAATTGGAAATGTCCTCTATTACACTCTGTTTCCCCTAATGTTTGTCTTGGTGTATATTTTCTATATAATTAGTTATGGTGTATCGGAAAAAGATGTAAAAAAGGTTCGTGACGAACCTTTTGCTCTTTCTTTTTTCTGTGGTATGGTCCCTCCTCTTGGAGAAGGGGATCTGGTAAGGGGCCGTCTGGTCATCGATGGCAAGAAGGTTGTGCTCTATAAAAGATCAGATAAGGATTGGAAGCGTAATGCTCCCTGTAAGCCTGTTTGGTCTCTTGAAGTCCCTGACTTGAAAAGTATAGGGGTAGGTCCTGTCTTGTCTGTCAGAAAGGGAATTGTGCTCTACCAGGAGGAAAGTTCAGCTCGCTTTGTATATTTCAAGGCAAAGAAACAGAAAGCGACGATAATAAAGGCTCTTGGTTGGAGCGAAACTCCCCACATCCCACAACCAGTGGAAGTATATTCCGAGGCAGCCAGTGCACCTTCTTTCTCGAAGGCCATGGAAGGTAGCAAGCCAGATCAAAAAGAAGGTCTAGAGCCTGAATCCAATACCAATACGTAAGGGTACAGCAATCCAATGGTTGGTCATTGAGGGAATTTCCAATTGATACGTTATTCCTGTTGAAGCAAATAAACTGAAGGAATCAGTCAATATGTATTGTATTCCTGCCATCGCTTGAACTGAAGCTCCCCAAGTGATTGAATTTGTGCTGTCATAGAAGAGCGTTGGCCCCAAGGCAAGGGAGATGGGAAACGTTATATCTCCTTTTCCAAGATTCCAGATACCTTTGCCTAGAATACTGGCATAGAACCTGTTGGGAGTATCGGAAATCATGCCAAGTTCCAAGCTTCCTCCAAAGCTGAGGGTATTCGTATTTGCAACAAAATCGAGATTTGCACCCCAGCCCTTGGAAAAAGTATCAAGTTGTTTATCAAAGAAAGAAATTGCAAGATTTATCTGGGAGGTGTTTTCCTTGGCAATCGAGGGAATCGTCTCAGCCTTGACCTCTGGCTTTTTGACGTCCATTGATGTTGGTTCGTTTCCACTCATTGTACCTGCAGAATTAGCAACAGAAGTCGTTGGGGCTATCGGTTCTATTTCCTGAACAGGTGCATTGGACATACTTTCTGGTTTTGAAATTGCGGTTTTCAGGGGTGAACCTGTTTCAGCAATGGATTTTAGCATGTCTTGAGTAATATATGGGGACGTGGATTCAGCTGCCAGAAGAGGAATCCTTATCATATCCTTTTGTGGCAAAAGGGAAGCGAGAAGCGGATCGTTAGGCAAGGGCATTGGTTTGGATGTTGCCGTCAATTCGGATTTCTTGCTTTCCTGTCCAGCAGATATTGGCAGTTGTGACGCTACTGTTTCAACCGGGGCAATTGCATTCTGTCCAGAATCAGTAACTTTTGCGATTACTGTTTTTGCTATCGGCTGAAGTTGATCTTGCTGTGTTTTCTGCTCGTTTGTAGCTTTCTCTTGTTGCATGGCCGAATTGTTTTCAAGGGTTTTGCTTTCCTGTATTGATGTTGCCACAGGCACAGTTTTCCCTTGTCTGAAAACCCAATAGGTTCCTCCAAGGATTGCAATGCTGGCGATAATGAGCAACACACTTACCAAGTTTTTGTTCACGTCAAGACTCCTTATATTTAGTATAACAAATAATTACGATCTTACACTGCAATTTTTACCCCATTATTTAAAAACTCTTTTTTTCTTCATAAAAGTATATGTAGACCCTCTAATCGAGGTAAGAATTCTTTCTTTTTTTACCAAGCAGAAAGTTTTTCTGGTTTTTTTTCATGTCTCCATCCTGAATTTTATGTAGTTGACTTAGGGAATGTTTCCCATCTGGGGAAGATGCTAGGGTTGAGCTCTCAGGAGAGTGGCAGGATGAGAAAAACACTTATTGGATTATTGATGCTTGTCTGTCTTTCAAGCCTTTGGGCTGAAGAATCAAATACGGTATTTGTTTCTGCCGATGCTTCGGGGCTGGACGTTCTATGGAATGATTCCCTCCAGGCAAGGGTGGATTTTGGATTCAGGCTTTCCTCCGGCTTTGGACTCAGATTGCCTTTTTCTTTCTTTTCGGACACTACCTATAATGATGTATCTCTTCTTGAGCTTGGTCTTTTTCTGGACTATCGACCGTTCTATAACGGTTTTTTCATATCAGTTTCACTTTTTCAAATGGGATTCTATGGAGGGTTGGACAAGCCTGCCGAACCCAATCCCACGCTCAATGAAGTAGCTTTTGGCTTTACTTGGCATTTCTTCAAGGATTTCTTTGTGGAGCCAAGACTTCTTATCAGAGATCCAAATGGGGTCTTTGAAAATGAATACGATTCACTTTCAAATTCTTTTCCCGGATATTCCCAGGTTCGTTTTTCCATCTCTTTTGGTTGGGATTTTCTTGCCATTCCCAAACCAGAGATGAGGAACGAAGATTCTATTCGGCAGGAAGGAGGGGGTGTTCAATGAACAAGTCAGTACAAGGAATTGCCAGATGTTCCATTGTGTTTTGTCTGATCGTTCAACTCTCAGGGTGTTCTCTGGGATGGGAGGCAAGCAGTAAAGCAAAAATAACCGATAAAGAATTGTTTTCCTCGGTTGCAAGGGTGATTGAAGAACAGAAAGATGTGGTACAGGATTATCTGGATATCGAGATTCCCAAAACCTTGGAGGGTGATTTTCCCAAGGGAGAGGATGTTGTCCAAAGTACTCTATTGGAAGACCAGGGACGAGCGTACCTTGAGTTTTGTTATGCAGTGAGCAAGGGAAATACGGAAAATCAGGTTGAAACGGTCGTAGATTATGCCCAGGATCTTATCAGCGAGGAAGCAATGGTGGATTTGCAAGCCAAGCTCTCACAGACTCGCTCCCTTATGATGCAAGATGGCGAAACCTTTGCCAGGGGACTTGCTCCTTCCCAGAGGGCAGCTTTCTGGAAGGATATGCAAAAGTTGGTTACCCGGACACTGGTTTTGTTTACTGCCGGAATTGTCTATGCGTTCATTCCGACAGCTGTGTTCTGGGGGAAGATAACGGCTGCCTCCGCCGTTGCTGTCGCGGCCGGGGTGGTTGCCAGTTCGATGATGTCCCTTTGGCGTTATTATCAATTCGGTGGAAATATTGATGAATCCTTCAATGAATGGCTTCTGAGTGTAACGACGGAACCTGAGGTTTCCTTTGCCTTGGCCTCAAGTATGATTGCCGTGGGAAAAACCATGAAAAGGGGGCCTGTCGTTACGGGGATCATCATATGTGTCTTTGCCCTGTATAATGTAATCGATATGGTCAAGCCAATGCTCAAGCAATATGATTTTACTGTTTGATGGCAGGGGGTACTGATACAGTACCCTTTTTTGTATGTTGCTCTCTCCATTGGTTTGTGAAATAATGTTTTTATTGGAAAAAACATTTTACAGGAGATGAATATATGGCAACTATAGTAGCGAAAGAACTTTTGGAAAGATTTTTACGGTATGCAGTAATCGATACTATGAGTGACGAGGCTCTTGCAGCCACCAGACGCCCCTCTACCGATAATCAGTGGGACTTGTTGAATCTGCTTGTCACTGAATTGAAAAGTCTCGGCCTAGAGGATGTATGCCTTGATGAGAAGGGCGTTGTCATTGCCCATATACCCTCCAACCTGGATCATACTGTACCCACCATTGGTCTCATGGCCCATGTGGATACCGCTGACGATGTGATGGGCAACGGGGTGAAACCCCGGGTCATTGAAGCGTATGCAGGTGGAGATATCAAGCTCAATGAGGAATATTCCATAGTTGCCGCAGAAAATACAGAGCTTGCAGGATATCTTGGCAAGACGCTCATCGTAACCGACGGAACAACCTTGCTTGGAAGCGATGACAAGGCAGGAGTTGCGGAGATCATGACAGTTGCCCAGGTGCTTTGTTCTGACAAGACAATCAAACATGGGGAGCTTGAGTTGATTTTTACCTGTGATGAGGAAACCGGTGCCGGTATGGATGATTTTCCCTATGACAAGATTCGTTGTGACTATTGTTATACCGTTGATGGGGGCAAACGGTTTGAGATTGAATCTGAATGTTTCAATGCCGCTACCGTAAAAGTTCATTTCTCCGGAGTCAGCTACCATCTGGGAGCTGCCAGGGGGAGACTTGTCAACGCAGTTACCATGGCTGCCTTCTTTGTAAATGGCTTGCCTCAGGCAGAAAGCCCCGAGGCCACCGATGGCAGATATGGCTATTATTGTGCGCAGACCATCAATGGAAATGCCACGGATCTTGATCTCATCCTCTATCTTAGGGATTTTGATTTGACTGTCTTGGATCGTAGAATCGAGGCCATACACCAACTGGCCAAGGCAACGGAAGCCCTTTATCCGAATGGAACAGTTACTGTTGAGGCAAAGCACGTGTACTACAATATGGTCTTCGCCGCCCAAAAAAAGCCAATTGCAATGGAATCCTTGAAGGAAGCAGGAAAACGTCTTGGCATGAAATTGGATGAACAGTTGATCAGAGGCGGTACGGATGGTGCGCGGATGGCAAATGAAGCGCATATCCCCTGTCCCAATATTTTCACGGGAGGCCATAATCTTCATTCCCGATTTGAATGGGCTGCCTTGCCGGCAATGGTTGACAGTGCTTCCTTGGTGCTTGAGATTGTCAAGATAGGTGCCGAGGCATGAAGCGAATCGGCTTGCTGTTGTTTCTGCTGATGCTTTGCTTTCCTGTCTTCAGTATGGAGCCCAAATTCCAGGTAACCCTGGCAGAAGTGGATGCAGAGACCGACTTGGGGCATCTTGTCGAGGCCTCGGTACGTTCAGCAACCGAAAGAAGTTTTTTACCACGTCTTCCCTATCCTCTGGAGGAAGGGGAAGACGTGTCGGTTTCGATAGATCCCATCATACTTACCGGTCCCTACCAGGTTCGATGTTCCCTTAATTTCTTCTTTCGGGGAAAGGCTCTGAAGCTGCAGCTTTTTGCCAAGGGAAAGAGCCTTGCTTCTTTGGGAGACTCTATTGAAACAACACTCTATTCTCAACTTAGGTATGATGCCTTGTCCCTTTTTGACCAGATCGAAGGGCTATCCTTGGGGTATGTCCATGGCTCAAGTCTTTCTTCCTCCCTTCCATCAGGGACTCTGTTGCATGTTGGTGATCAGGTCGCGGTATCCGATAACCAAGGGAAAAGAACAGGTCTCTTGGTAACCGAAGGTATCCTTCAAGGGGATGTGCCTGTGGCTCGGTTTCTACCTCTGTATGGAAAAACCTTGCTTCCAGGTATGGCCTTGTCCAAGATTTCAGGGAGAACCTTTACGGTTTCGGCACCGGTTTCTTATCAGAATTCCCTTATTACAGTGGGCCTTGAAGGGACCTATAGCCAAAATATCGGGTTATATCCTTTCTTATTTTCTCTCAAGGTATCTGCCTTGTATCGTATGGATGGTTCTTTTGCGACCTTTGGACTTACGGGCCTTGAAGTTCGTCTTCCTCTTTCCCTGGTATTTGGTTCCACGAGGCAAGGTCTTGCCAACGGTTCAATTTCTGCTGCCTGCAGGATAGGCCTTGGGTTTTCCACAACAGAAAATGAGATGATTCTGGGCAGCGAAGCTGAGCTATCCTATCAATATTCCCTCAGTGCAAGTTGGGCCCTGCAAGTAGGTGTTTCCAGTAAATATTGGTCATTATCCGATAAGGCCTACGATTCAGGACTTTCTCTTATTCTCTCAACGTCGTACACTTGGTAATACTATGAGACAAAAAATCGGCATCATCCTACAAAAGAAGAAAATTTTCCTACTGGTGGTCTTTCTGCTTGCCTTGGGATTGTTCTCTTCCTGTTCCTCGATTTCAAATCTTGTCAGATCCTCGGTTGAAGGTGTTCCTTCCTGGGTTTATGAGCCTGAGGCAGCAGCGAACCAGACAATATTCGTGGGAAAAGGGGAGGGTACGGTATCTTTCAATGCCCGTTTGGTTGCCTATGAAGATATTATTACCCAACTTTCTGCCTATATCGGACAGGATGTCAAGAATATGTATTACCGCGAATTGACTACAACTGATGCAATTGCAGTGCTCGGATTGAAAATTACCCATGAATATGCAAAAAATGATGCCAATACCTTTGCCTCCTATCTTATGGCTACTGCAGACACTGCAAAGTTGGTTTCCAAGCGTACTGATGTAATGAATGCAATGTACAAACGGGATAACGACATAGAAGCTATGCTTTCAAAAGCAGAGCAGGCGTATCGCTTCAACAAGGATATTGAGGCGATCAACCTCTATCTCGAAGCCGCGGTAGTCTCTTCCGGGGGTATGGTTTCCGTTAAACAGCATGAAGTAGATGCTTTACTGGAGAAAGCAGAAGCAGCCATTTCTGCATTACGTTTCTCCATATCAAAATCGGATGCCAGCAAGGCTACCTGTACTGTGTATCTCAGAAGAAAAAGTCGATTGTTGTTTCCCAAGATTCTCAATGCTCCCATTGAGGCAAGATTTTCTGCCAGGAATAGTCTTGGAAGGGATTACACCGATACGTTGATGTTCAATACGGCAAATAATGGCTTTATTTTTTTCGTCCCCTATAACCAAGGGATAGCAGGAAGTGGGACCATTGTATTTGGGCTTGATCTTTCTGAGGCAATTTCAAGGTTGCAAGGTATCATACCAGATGTGAAAATCCAGAAACTCATAGCTGCAGTTGATGCAAACCGTGTCAGTTTTGCCTATTCCTTGGTTTCTCCTTTGCAAGATGGAGGCCTTCTGGCTGATATTCATGAATATTCCATCAAAGGAGAACTGCTGACTTCCCGAACCGCCACCGAAGCAATGTGCAGCGAACTTTCCATCGATTCTGTTTTTGCGGACTCTCAGATGGTGGAAGCAACGGAAGGGACTGATCTGAAAGCTGAAATTGCAAAATTGAATAAACAAGCCAGATATTTTTTACTTGGAAAGGTGGGTATTATTGATGAACAACTTCTTGGTGGCAAATATACGGTAGTTGTCTCTGGTTCTGTACAAATCTGGGACCTTTCGAAAAGTGAATCCATTGCCGATACCCGCGAAATCGAGGCAGTTGCCTTTGATGTGGATCCATCAAAGGCAAGAGGTGAAGCCTTTCGAAGATTTGGGATGATTGCCTCATCCTTGCTTACCCAGTATCTGCTTTGAGTTTTTCAGGTCAGTGTTTTGTATAGGTCCTGACCAAGTCAAGGAAGTCTCCGGGATTATTGCTGATTATCCCTTCAACTCCCATATCCAACAAAGTCTTTGCATCTTCCTTGGAATTAACCGTCCAGGAACAGATGGGATACCCTTTTTTGGTGTGAAATTTTTCCATAGTCTGGTTTGTTACTTGTGCTTTATCAGGTTTTAGGTAATTGCATCGTGCTATATGTCTTCCCCAGCCATGGCGAAAAATTCTTGGAACGCCTTCCCCGTCGGAATAAATGACGGCAGTCGGCAAGGCAAAATGGGTCAGCGTGTTGAATCGGCGAAGAGAAATGGGATTGAAGGAGCTTATCATGCAGTTTTTCTCCAAGTCAAAAGCGCAGATGGTTTCCCAGGTTTTTTGTTCAAGCCCATGATTCTTTATATCCGAGGCTTTCAGTTCAATATCATAGTACAATTTATCTGAACAAGTCCTGAATAACTCGGAAAGCAAGGGAATTTGCTCCCCTTCATATGCACTTCCCTTATGACTGCCTACGTCAATTTTTCGAAGTTCCTGGAAGGTCAATTCCTCCACGATGACATCCTGTCCGCTTACCCGTTTGAGGTTTGAGTCATGGACGACCACCAACTCTCCGGTCTTGCAAAGATGGACATCAAGCTCTACTCCGGGAATTCCCCTCTCTACGCACATTGCAAAGGCTGACAAGGTGTTTTCCGGGGCAATGGAAGAATAGCCCCTGTGACCGAATAGCATCGGCTTTTCAGTATTCTTGAAAAATGGTTTCATGTTCAAACTCCTGGGGAATATGATTTTAATAGTGAAATTTCATCAGCATAACGACTGCTGTCGGGGGTTTCCAAGATAAGGGGAATCTGGGAGAAACGTTGGTCTTTCAGGATGAAAGAAAAGCAATCAAGACCTATGAAACCCTCACCGAGGCTTGCATGGCGGTCTATATGGCTTCCCAAATCTAATTTTGCATCGTTAAGATGCATTCCCTTTAATTTGTCAAAACCGAGTATAGCAGAAAATTGCTCCATGGTATTTGCAAAAGCCTCAGGATTCCTTATATCGTAGCCTGCTGCGAAAATATGGCAGGTATCGATGCAGATGCCCACTCGGTCACGATGTTTGCAATATTCCAGAATCTTGGCAATTTCTTCAAAGGTAGACCCCACGGTAGATCCTTGCCCTGCGGTTGTTTCCAGAATGGGGGAAACTGATGGTTCTTGCTCCAGGACCTCATCCAGGGATTGGGCGATGAGTTTGAGACAGGACTGCCGGTCGCTGTTGTCCACAGCTGATCCCGGATGGAAATTAAGCGTATCCAATCCCAGAGTCGCGACTCGATGCATTTCATCGAGAAAGGCCTCGAGACTCTTCTGCCGTTTCACTGGATCTGGATTTCCGAGATTTATAAGATAGCTGTCATGGGGAAGAATTTGGTTTTTTCCATACCCCAGACTAGCACAGGTCTTCTTGAAAAGAGATGCTTGTTCGGTTGTTATAGGATTTGCAGTCCATTGCCGTTGGTTTTTGGTAAACAAGGCAAAAGCTGTAGCGTCAAGTTCGTGTGCCTTGAGGGCAGCCTGCTCAAAACCCCCGGCAATACTGGAATGGAAACCAACATAAAACATGCGAAAAAGGTAGCTCTTCAACGAAGGGTTGTCAATCACCGTAAGTAATGCTACTGTTGCTTCCTAGCATAGGAGCATAAGGATCATGGTCGAAAAACGGTTGTCCGTTGGAAGTGAGATATCTGGGTTTAAACTCCTGGAGGTAACCCCTCTGGAAGATTACAAGGCAACAGGTTATTTGTTTCGGCATATAGCGACCGGAATGGAAGTATATCAGGTCGTCAATGATGATTCCGAATTATTCTTCGGTTATGTATTCAAGACCACACCAAGCAACGATTACGGAATAGCACATATCCTTGAGCACAGTGTTCTCGCCGGTTCCCAAAAATACCCGGTCAGGGACCCCTTCATGACTCTTTTGAAGGGAAGCACCAATACCTACATGAATGCCATGACCTATCCTGACAAGACGGTCTATCCCGCAGCCAGTCCTCTTCGTGAGGATTTTGAGAATCTTTTCAATGTGTATAGCGATGCCGTCTTTGCTCCCTTGCTTCGTGAGGAAACCTTTCAACAAGAGGGTGTTCGTCTGGTTTGTGATGGAGAGGCCTGTCATTTTGAAGGAGTCGTCTTCAATGAAATGCTGGGTGACGGTGCCGACCATGATAGTATCGTTGGAAGGCAAAGTGTCAGAACCCTGTTTCCCGATACTCTGTATACCTTTGAATCGGGAGGAATCCCTGAAGAGATCATAAAGCTCGACTACCAACAATTCCTTTCCTTTTATGGAAGGTTCTACCATCCTTCAAATTGTCGTCTGTTCCTGTATGGAAAACTTCCCGTGGGAGAGAAACTGGAATATCTGGACAAGGAATATTTGAGAACCTGTGGAATGATAAAAGTCGATGATATTCCTCCTTGTTCGCAACCTTGGAGTTCTCCCAGACATTTTACCTTTACCAGTCCCGTTGAAGAAGGAGAGGGCGAAGGAAATTGCTCCGTGGTCCTTTCCTGGGCAACCAGTGAAGTCAGCGATCCTTTGGAAGTCATTACCCTTTCGACTTTGGTCGATATCTTGCTGGGAAATCCTGGGTCTCCTCTTTACAAGGCATTGCTTGATTCAAAACTCGGCCTCGATATATCCCCTGAAAGCGGAATGAGTGCAGATTTCAGACAAATGCCCTTCGTTGTGGGATTCAAGGGGATCAAGCAAGAAAAAGCAGAAGAAGCAGAAAATCTCATACTGTCCGAGATCAAGAAATTGGTCACCGACGGAATTGATCGAGAGGTCATTGCCTCTTGCGTGAAACGGGCCAAATTCAAGCAACAAGAGATACCTGGCGGTATTCCTACGGGAATTCGTGCACTATTGCGATCCTTGCGTGCCTGGTTGCTGGATCTCAGCCCATCTGAATCCATCGGAATATCGAAACCCCTGGTGGCTTTGGAAGCGGCCATGGAGAAAAACGATCGGTATTTCGAAGACTGGATGCAAAAGCATCTTTTGGACAATCCTCACCGATGCCTGGTGACGGTCGTACCGGACAAGGAACATCTGAAACGACAATTGGGTTCCATCGAGAAATATGCAAAGCAACAATATGATGCCTTGGGAAAGAAGGGCGTAAAGTCCCTTATGGAGCAGAATGGCCGGTTCCTGGAATTCGAGCAACAAGGGGATACCCCCGAAGCTCTTGCCACTGTTCCAAGATTACACCTTGAGGACTTACCCAACGAGGTCAAGACCAATACACATGAATATTCCTTGCTTGCAGGAAGGGATTTGTTTTACCGTCCTTTGTTTTGCAATGGTATTGTCTATGCGGACTTGGCAATACAGATTGAGGACCTTTCGGAACGGGAACTTAGGTTGATGCCCTTATATATCCGATTGATTCAAATGACGGGTCTTGGTGATCTTACTTATCCGCAGGTATCAACTCGACTCAGACATCTTACCGGGGATTTCAGTCTATTCTTGGAGTCAGGCTCTACTTTGGAGGCTACTACTGATCGACAGTTGGTACTATCCCGTATCAAGACCCTGGTCGAGGATTTCCCCGAGGCCATGACCTTTATCGGAGATTTGTTCAGGAATGCCAAGGTAGGCGATCCTGAACGGATACAGGCGGCTCTTTCAGATCTTACGACCGATTATGCTGATAATGTGACCTATAATGCCCATAGTTTTGCAGCTTTGGCTGCTGCCTCGGTGATGAGCAATGTACAGCATGAAGGTGAAATCCTCTCGGGTTTTCACCAATGGTTCTTTTTGAAAACTCTCTTGGAGGATCAAATTCCTTCCCTTGCAAAGGAATTGCTGGCATTGCAAAAGACCCTTTGCTCAAGAAGTCGATTTTCTCTTCATTTAACTTGCGATGAACAGTATGCAAAGGATTTAACCTCGACTTTGGAAACATTCCTTTTGGACTTTCCTCAGGGAGAAGGTATTGTTCACCGGCAACGTAACTACAAGGAAGTATCGGAAAGCGAAGCTCATTCGATAGGTTTGTATAGATTGCCTTCGACTGTGAGTTATAGTGCGTATGTATTGAAGAGCAGTCCCTGCGGGTCGAAGCTGCAGGCAGCCCAGGTACTCTTGGGCCAAATTCTTTCAGGCAATGATTTATGGGAAATCGTACGGGGACAGGGGGGTGCCTACGGGGTATCAGCCCATGCCGATGTCATGGAACAACTTTTTCTGTTTACTTCATATCGGGATCCTCGTATTGCAGGAACGCTTGCCGATTTCCGCAAGGTATTGGAAACCTATGCAACCAAGAAAATTGACTGGAAGGATATCGAGAATGCCCTTATTTCTACGGTAGGAGATGATTTGAAGCCTCTTTCCCCTTCCCAGGAAGCAATTCTTTCCTTTCGGAGGATCTTGTATAGGATAACTGATGAATTCCGTTCGAAAAGAAGGAAACAACTTCTGGAGATTACGGCCCAGGATCTCAATGAAGGAGCCAAGGCCTTGTTGGAAAATGCTGAACAAAAGGATTCCTTTGTAGCCATTGCCGGTGGACAGCTTTTGGATATTGAAAAAGCAAAGAATCCTATGCTTGATCGCCCTTCGGTACGTTTGCCACTGTAGGTCGTTCCCCCCATATTCTAGCAAGGGAATTGAGTTCCTTGGGGTCCTTGAGTTTGAGTACGACACATTGCCTGATGCTTGCCTTGCTTTTGGCAATGTCCTCTGCAAGGGCCTTACAGGTCGGGGCCCCGCATAGTCCACAGTCGATTCGGGGAAGAACCGCAAGTATCTGGCGGGCTTTTTCCATCTTGTGGAGTGCCTTTGCCATATCTTCATCCAGTTTCATGGTGGTTTTGGGTTTAGGTTGTTCTTGATAAAGCTGGGGAAGCAGATACTGCTTATGCTTGAGGATTCTCTCTTCCAATTCCTTGGGAAGTTCCTTGGGCAGGCTTTCGGACCAGTGCCGGAGTCTTTCACTTGCCAGGAATCGATTTCTGACCGCCAGTATTCCCCCTGCACAACCCTGGGCACAAGCCTCCAACTCAAGGAAATCCAACTCAACGTCCTCCTCTTGTTCGAGAAGTTCCAGAAATTCGATTACATTATGCATTTCGTCAATAGCCAAAGTCCTTCCTTCAACTGTGTTGCATTGCCCCTTGGGCAGGCACCAACGGGCAGCTTTTCTGGTACACAGGGGAAATGAAAAGGTCGTATCGCCATCCAAGGCATACAACTTCCGATTCTTGGAAAGCAAGCTTCTTATCATATTGTAGGCAGTGTCAAAATTGATTACTCCCTGGAACAAGGAATTATCTTCTGACCCTTGGGTCTTTATCTGGGCTATCTTTGCTGCGCAGGGAGTAATGTAGAAAATCCCGATTTGTTCGATTCCATAGGTCTGTTCGAGCTCCGATCGAGCAAACAAGGCTACAATTTGGGCTGGGGTCCGTTTTCTGCTCAGATTATCCAATAGGAGAGGGTAGCGGATCTGGATAAGACGCTGAACTGACGGACAATAGTTGCTGATCAAGGGTTTTTCCTGGTCTGCTTCGGTTGCCTTGAGCAAATGCAGGATGTCGATTCCTGTCTCTGCAAGATAGAGCTGGGTGAAGCCGCAGTCGTAGAAGGCCCGGCAAATCTGCTGGACTGTGTAGATATCAGGAAACTGGGCAAAAAAAACAGCGGGAATGACTGCCACCCTATGGGTATATTCCAGCAATTGCCCGAATAAGCTTTCTTCAATTGCCATTGCGTTGTTTGGACAAACGGCCATGCATTGTCCGCAGTCGATGCAACGTTCACTGATTATCTGAGCTTTTCCCCCAGCGATGCGAATAGCCCCTGTAGGGCAACGTTTCATGCAATGCGTACATCCCTTGCAAAGGTCCTCGCGTACATGCAGACTGTGATGGAAAGGTCGGTCAATCATGATTGAACCTCCAATTTGAAATACATCGAGACTCTGGTATGATCCCCAGCCTTGGTGTAGATATCAAGTTTGTCACAGTTCTTTTTGATATTCGACATACCCATGCCTGCTCCGTAGCCCAATTCCCTCACTTCTTCTGTTGCCGTTGACCAACCGTCGGTCATGGCCAACTCCAGGTTTTCTATTCCGGGACCAATATCGATGGCTTGTATCAAAACGCTATCTTCCTCGATATCGCAAACAAGTTTGCCTCCGTAGGAATGGGCAATGACATTGACCTCTGCTTCAAAGGTTGCAACGATGATTTGCTTGATCTTGTGCGGAGGAATATCAAGCTGTTTTAGAAGACGCTTGATTTTGCTTGAGGCAACCCCAGCCACCGAGAAATCTTTTGCAGGGACGGTAAATTCTTCATGCATCTCAATATACCGGCTTTAACCCTTTTTCATACAACAATCCACTTACTTTAAAAAGAGAGTAGGGAGAGTAGGCCAGCGCAATGTCCAGTTCCTTTGCCATGTCTATCATGCCTTGGCTTGGTCTTTTGTTTCTCACAAGCAAAATATTGGTAATATCGCTCATTTCAGCTGTTCTGATCGCTTGGTTGTTTGATAACCCCGTAATGAGGAGTATGTCGTCTTCCAGGAGGGTAAGGACATCACTCATCAAATCACTGGCAAACCCACTCCGTACATCTTGGTCAAGATGTGATTCTCCACAAACCAGAATCCCATCGACACAGGCAATGATATCTTTCAATTTCATGGGTTCCAGTATATCATGCCACGGTTAAATTCGGTAAAAAAATAGTTATATGCCGTCCTTGTTCTGAAAGGCATACGTCTTGAGGGGGCGGAGCATCTTCAATCGGAGACGTTCCTTGAGCTCTGAATCAGTTACAAACCCTGATGAGTTCTTGTTTGTCTCAAATAACTTGTCAAGGGAAACGGCAGTGGAAAAGATGTCCAAGGCTTCCTTTTCTCCTTGATCAATATGCTGTTGAATTGTGCCCCGATCAAAATTCAAGGTTCCCTTGAAAAAATTACCCAGTGTCTCCTGGGGGATGATCTCCACGAATCTTGCCTGGGGAAAGGACCTTCTATCTACGGCGGTTTTTCGTGAAAGATGAACCACTATGAAATCCCGCACTCCTGTATCATAGAGTATTTTTACAGGGATATTGTCGGTTATTCCTCCATCAAGAAATTGTTCATTTCCAATGTTTTCGACTGAAAATAGCAAAGGGAGGGCTGAACTGGCCAGTAATATGGCCTCCGCTTCCTGCTTGGGAAGCCTGTTCAGCAAGAAAGACTTGCTTTTCATTTCCGTACACGAAAAACAGGTTGCATAGGCCTGAACCTTTTGGTAGGGCAAGACAGGGTCTGTTATATGATTCTCGATGATTTCACGCATTTTTTCCCTTGGGAATATTCCCGAGGCAAGCTTTGCAGAAAGGAACCGAAGGAGGGTTTTCTGGAAACCTTTTTTGATCTTGAACTCCGGAAAGTCAGAAAACAATTGCTGTACCAATCTTTCGCTATCTTCCTTGGTAAAAGGCAGGACATCCTTTCGTTGGATGGTCTGCCAGACATCCTTGCAGTTTTCAATATTTCCCATGGCGAACATACAGGCATTGAGGGCTCCCACGGAGGTCCCTGAGACATCGGTTATCAGTTGTTCCAGATTTGCTTTTCTCAAGGCTTGCCAGACACCTAATTGATAGGCGCCTTTTGCTCCTCCTCCTGCCAATACCAGTCCTATTCGTCGGTTTTCTTGCATGCTGCAAGTATACGTCCTAAAAAAAGAAAAGTTCAAGGAATAGCTTTTCCGCTTGTTCTTTTCTTCCTTTGGTTTTACTCTTTGGCCAAGAGGCATGGGTATGGCAAAAGACAAGAATGCGGAGATCCTTGCCTGGGCTTTGAGCCAGGCTGTGGGGCGAGATGATGAAAATGAAGTGAGACGATTGGTGGCGAAAGGAGCCGATGTGAACTTCATTCCAGATACGACCCTTCTGATGCGTTGTGCGGCGACTACGTTCAATTTGGAACTTTTCAAGGCAATGGTCACTGACCTGCGGTCGCTGTCTACTACTGATTCAAGAGGCTGGAATGCAATGATGTATGCCCTTGATGCCGGAAACCTGGGTATTGTCCGGTATTGTATCCAGCAAGGAATACCGGTCAATTATAGCCAGGAAATTGATCAACCCCTTATTATCGCGATACAGGCGGGACGGATAGGTATAGTGAAATTCCTGCTGAAAGCCGGGGCTGAGGTGAATGCACCGGATTCCCTTGGCCGGACTCCCCTCATGTATGCCTTGGCCAAGGGAAACACGGAAGTTGCCATGATGCTCGTTTCCCAGGGAGCTGACCTTATGCACAAAGATACCAAGGGAAAGAGCATTCTTACCTATTCCTTGGAAAGCAATGATCTTTCCGCCCTGAAATATAGTATTGAATTGGCACGGCTCTCCTTGCCGAAGGGCATTCTTGTGGACGCAGTTTCCTCACGTGTCGACCTCGATATAATCAAATATCTGGTGGGACAGGGAGCTGATGTTTCTCTTGAGTCAACGGAAGTTCCCAGAGGTATCTTGCTTGACCTTGCAGTGCAATCAGGAAGGGATGACCTAGTCAGGTATCTGCTCAAGCAAGGTGCACCCATGAGTGAAAATATCCTGGAAATCGCTGCTCGTCAGGGAAACCCCGATAGTATCAAGATTATTCAGAAGTATGATCCTCCCCAGGGTGATCGAGGGCGATTTATCGAGGCTGTCGTTCAAAGCGGGAACCTGAAATTGCTCTCTTCGGTCATGGAGGAAATTCGCGTGATGGACCGGGATACCCAGCATCGTCTTATGTTCATTTCAGTCCATTCAGGGTTTCCTGTTTTGTTTGAGCAACTCAGGGATGAACTTGACCTGGATGTCGACTATCTCGATGACCAAGGATCGAGTCTGCTCTTTGAAGCTGTCTATCTCGGATTCCCCCCTCAGGTGAAACAAGTAGGTTGCGTAACCAAGGACGACCTTTACAGAGTCCGAAGAACCGTCTCGGATCGTATCGGACGATATGAAATTCTCAGGAATCTGGTAGAAAAGGAGCATATTCCTGTTAACTTGACCAATGTAAAAGGTGAATCTGCCATCCAGATAGCTGCCCGGTATTTGAATTTCCCGGCTATCCAGTATCTCCAGAAACAGGGAGGGGGGCTTTATGGGGAAGACGAAAAGGGTGAAAGTGCCGAGGAAATCCTGTTGAAGACCGGAATAGGAAAGCTTGACCAACGAAAAATGGAGAAAGCCATGGAAGAAGGTACTTGTTTGGGAAGAAGATCACCAATCCTGTATAGACTTTAGGAAGCTGTTCTGCCTGGTTTACCATTCTCTCTTGATTCCTTTTTTTAAATCTTTGAAAAAACGGTTTCAAGAAGCTATACTATGGTAAACAACAGGAGGTATTTCGTGAAATTCATTGGAGCTTTGGACCAGGGTACTACCAGTACCCGGTTTATTCTTTTCGACAAGGATGGAGCAATTATTGCTTCACATCAAATTGAACATAAGCAGATTTTCCCTGAACCGGGTTGGGTAGAGCACGACCCTTGGGAAATCTGGAAAAATACAAGTGAATGTATTACGGAAACTTTGCGTAAGGTTGATGCAACCGGTTCTGATGTTTCCTGTATAGGAATTACCAATCAGCGAGAGACCATTCTTGCCTGGAATCCAAAAACCGGAAAGGTGTGGCACAATGCCATCGTCTGGCAAGATTTGCGTGGAGCTGCCTTGATCAATGAACTCAAGGAAACGGTCGACCTTCAATGGCTCAGGGAAAAGTGCGGCTTGATCTTCAGTCCTTACTTTGCGGCATCGAAGATTGCCTGGTTGCTTGCCTCGATTCCCGGCTTGCGGGTGGCAGCGGAGAAAGGGGAGGTTATATTCGGCACCATTGATACGTGGTTGACGTGGAACCTTACTGGAGGAAAGGCACTGGTTACGGATGTTACCAATGCCTCACGGTATATGCTTATGAATATCCAGACATGCCAATGGGATGATGAATTGCTCTCATTATTCAATATTCCCAAATGTTCCTTGCCCACCATCGTGCCTTCTTCCGGAGTGGTATATGCAAATACAACTTCCGACGGGCCTTTCAAGACTGAAATTCCTGTTTGTGGTATACTCGGGGACCAACAGGCTGCCTTGTTTGGCCAGGCTTGTTTTACGGAAGGACTTGGAAAGAGCACCTATGGTACCGGGTGTTTTTTATTGGTCAATACTGGGCACAAGGTCTGTACCTCGAAACTGGGTTTGTTGACTACCGTTGCCTATCAAATTGGCTCTGAACCTCCTGTCTATGCCTTGGAAGGGTCAATTGCCGTAGCTGGATCTTTGGTACAGTGGGCAAGGGATAATTTGATGATAGTGGAATCTCCACAAGAACTGGACAAACTGGCCGCCTCTGTGCCAGACTGCGGGGGTGTTTATATTGTACCGGCTTTCAGTGGCTTGCTTGCACCGTATTGGCGTTCGGAAGCACGAGGGGTTATTGCGGGATTGACAGGATTTGCAACAAAGGCTCATTTGTGTCGTGCTATACTGGAAGCAACAGCTTTTCAGGCAAACGACATCTTTGAGGCGATGGAGATTGATAGCGGTATTCACATGACAACCTTGAAAGTTGACGGAGGGCTTACAAATAGCGAGCCTCTGATGGCATTTCAGGCTGATTTACTGGGAATTCCCGTGGTCCGCCCCCTTGTTGTCGAAACAACAGCCCTGGGAGCTGCTTATGCCGCTGGTTTATCAATAGGGGTCTGGAAGAATATGGGTGAGCTATCTGCCTATTGGAAGGAAGAGAGACGATGGAAACCTACCATGAGCGAAAGCATCCGTGAAAAAAAATCCCGGTTGTGGAAAAAAGCGGTGAGCCGGACACTAAATTGGATTTCTGTCGATAGCGAAGAAGTGGAGTCATAGAATGTGGTCTGATACCTTGCGAAATTTCTTTTCCTTTATACGCCCTGTTCTTGAGATCGGGGTCTTGGCCTGGGTTTTCTATCGCTTCTATGAAGCGATAGCCCAAACCAAGGCACAGCAAATCGTCAAGGTATTCATTACGCTTTTTGCTGCCTATGCCCTGAGCTATATACTGAAACTTGAAGTTCTGCTTTGGTTCTTCAAGAATATTTCCATTCCGGCTACCATTTTTATCTGTATCGTGTATCAGCCGGAACTCAGGAGATCCTTCACGCAATTATGGAGTGGAAGGAGCAGACTGTTTCGCATTGGTACCCAGACTACCAACGGAGACCAGATCGACAGTATTCTCAACGCCTGCAATGTACTGGTAAATAAACGAAGGGGAGCCTTGATTGTGTTTCCCCGACGCTTGGGTGTCAAAAATATCATAGATAGTGGAACTCGTCTCAATGCAGATCTCTCGACTTCCCTCATTCTGACTGTTTTCGACCATGATACTCCCTTGCATGATGGAGCAATGGTTGTCCAGAACGGAAGGATCATTGCCGCAGGTTGTTATCTTCCTCTCAGCGAACAGACAGATATCAAGAAAAGCTTCGGAACCCGTCACCGTGCAGCCTTGGGCATGGCTGAGGAATCGGATGCCGTGGTATTAGTCGTTTCCGAGGAGACCGGGGCAATAAGCATGACGTACAATGCAAACCTGTATTATGACCTTGATCCCCTGACCATCAAGCGGATGCTTCTGGCTTTGTTTAGTTATCACGATATTACGCCTGAAGAATTGCAACAGGAGGCATCCTCCGATGAAGCGGAATAAATATTTACAAAACTTCATATATGATTGGCCTGCAAAGGTCTTGTCGCTTGTCTTTGCCATCGGCATTTATCTTTTCATACAGTATTCAACCATTGGGGCAAGGGTGGTTACCATCCCCCTGGATGTAAATCTTCCTCCTTCCTATACGGCAGAAAGCCTTGTTCCTCATTCTGTGGATATTCGCATCAAGGGAAATGATGATATTATTTATCTCATTGATCCCGATTACATCACCGCTCGCATTGATTTCTCTTTTGTCAAGGAAGCGGGAATTGCCACGGCTCCAGTTGTTCTGGAATATGAGGAAAATGTATTCAATAACGGAGGTGTCTATATTTCTGCTGAACCCTCCCAGTTCAGGATACTCTTCGGCAAGAAGGGGAGCAGTCCGAATGATTGATGGAATAGGGATAGATGTAGTAAATATTTCCAGGATGGCTTCTCTTTCCTCTGTAGCCCTGCATAGGCTTTTCCATGCAGCTGAGATTGCCAGTGCCTTGCAATTGTCCAGTGACCAGAGAAATGAATATCTTGCCGGTAGATTTGCCGCAAAAGAAGCTTTGGGAAAAGCCCTGGGCTCTGGAATGGCCGGTTTTTCACCTTCTGAGGTTTGTGTAAATTCCTTGGGAAACGGAAAGCCTGTCATGGAATTGTATGGAAAGGCCAGGGATTTGGTCGGGGAGCGCATGATTTTGCTTTCCATCTCTCATGATGATCCGGTGGCCACTGCCATCGTCTTGTTGCAGGAGACCTGTTGATGCCTCGATCCGATTGGCAAAGACCTCCCCTTAAGCCCCTTGTTGAAGGGGAACGTCGGATAATGCTCAAGGTAGCCTATAATGGTACCCATTACAGTGGCTGGCAGAAACAAACCAATGCCCATTCCGTAGTGGGGGAACTGGAACAGGCTCTAGTGAAAATGCTGGAAGAATCTGTTGTGATCATTGGCAGCGGAAGAACTGACAGTGGAGTTCATGCCATAGGTCAGGTGTGCCATTTCGATATCCTGAACAAGAAGATCAGGGGTACTTCCTTTGCCCCTGCGCTCAATAGGCTCCTCCCTCTGGATATCAGGATTCTGGAAAGTTGTGAAGTGGATGGAACCTTTCATTCCCGCTTTTCAACCATGGCACGGATGTATCGGTACTATATCAAGGAAGAAAAAACTGTTACGCCCTTTGATGATCATCAGGTAGGAAAGATCAGGAAATTTCCGGAAATTTCCTTGTTGCAGGAATACGCAGAGGTTATTCAGGGAACCCATGATTTTACTACCTTTACGGCAAGCGGGGACATCTGTCCGAGCAAATGCCGGGATATCTATGAATCTTTTTGGTCGTACGAAACTGATAGGTGGGGAAGCAAGGTTCTGGTCTATACCATTTGTGGCAATGCTTTCTTATATAAGATGGTTCGGTCCTTGGTAGGATCGATGATTGAGTTTTCCGAAAAACAAAGACCTGTCTCTGATTTTATACAGGCCCTTGCCTCGAAAGATCGCCATTTGGCGGGACGTACCGCAAGCCCTTGGGGATTATATCTGGTTCGCATTTCCTATGATAAACAGGAGTATGCTTGGTTCGAGGAGAAAAGTAATGAATGATGTGGAACTGAAACGGGAAGCCTTGGCTTCCTCTCTTCAGGAGTTTTTGGTACTCTGCGACCAGACAGAAGAAATTATCACCGGAAAACCCGGGCAGCCGACTCCTGTAATGGATTTTTCCGGTTTGCTTGATTCTCTTCTTCCTCTTCCCCTGGACAAGAATTCAATTCGGGGGTGTACCTCCAAACAGTTGCAACTGCTGGTCGAGGGATGTACCAGATGCAGGTTATGTGAAAAAAGAACCCATACTGTTTTCGGTGAGGGAGTCCTTCCTCCCAGGTTGATGGTAATCGGGGAAGGTCCCGGGGCTGAAGAGGATGCCACCGGAAGGGCGTTTGTAGGACGGGGTGGAATCTATCTGGATTCCTGGCTCTCTTCCATCGGGCTGTCCCGGAATAAGAATGTCTATATTGCCAATATCGTGAAATGCCGTCCTCCCGAGAATCGTAACCCGCTACCCGATGAAGTCGCTGCCTGTCTGCCTTTTGTCAAACGCCAGATTCAGCTTGCCAAACCAGAATTGTTGCTCTTATGCGGAGGAGTGGCAAGCAAGTCCCTCTTGGATACCACCGAAGGGGTTGGTAAACTCAGGGGACGATTTTTCAGATGTGAAGGAATTCCTGCCTTGGTAACCTACCATCCAGCCGGGGTTTTGCGAAACCCTGAATATAGGCGACCTGTTTGGGAGGATTTGAAGAAAGTTGCCTCGTATCTTGGTATTCCCCTTGCAGGGAGGTCTTGATGCCTAAGTTCCTGGAACTTGTGCTTGATGTTCCCTTGAAACAGAGTTTTACCTACAGTGTCCCTCCCGAACTCGAGCAAATGGCCCAAGTGGGCATGCGTGCAGTCGTTTCCTTCGGAAAAAGGGAGATGACAGGATATGCCATCGCTGCCCTTGAGAAATTCGAGGCAGAATATACAATCAAACCGATAAAAAGAATAATAGATGCCCAACCTCTTTTTGGTCACAGGGAAGTTGAGCTTTCCCTCTGGATGTCCCGTTTTTATCTTTGCAGTCAGGGAGAAGCCTTGAGCTTGATGATTCCTGGCGGTAGGCGTGATAGCGGGATGCCTGCCCTTGAGGCGGAAGAGGATTTGACCATTGGGTCAGTAAAACAACTTTCGACGGAACAATCCAACGCCATTGAAACGATTCTTGCAGCTACCCGCCCGATGTATTATCTCTATGGGGTTACCGGGAGCGGTAAAAGCGAAGTATTCCTTCGTTGTGCCGAGGCGATGATAGAGAAGGGGAAGCAAGTCATCTATCTTGTCCCTGAAATTACTTTGACCCATCAGTTGGTTCGTCAGGTTGCAAATCGATTCGAGAATAAAGTGGCTATCCTGCATTCAGCCTTGACGCCGAGCCAACGGCTGGCCCAATGGAAAAAGATCAAGAATGGAGAGGTTATGCTGGCAATTGGGGCCCGGAGTGCCGTCTTTGCCCCCTTTGAGAATCTTGGCTTGATCATCATCGATGAAGAGCATGAAAATAGCTACAAGAGTGGCAATACTCCTCGATACCATGCTCGTCAGATAGCCCAGAGACGATGTCTGGAAACAAAGGCTACCCTTGTCATGGGAAGTGCCACACCCTCACTTGAAGCCTGGAAAATGATGAAAGATGACACGCAATTGCAATGTTTGCGTCTCGATAATAGAGTCGGGGGTGGTGTCCCCCCCCAAGTTCTGATTGTTGATATGAAAAATGAAAAACGAACCATCAGCCGAGCCTTGCAGGGGCAAATAAAGGAAGTCCTTGCGAAAAAGAAGCAGGTCATCCTCTTCTTGAACAGGCGAGGTTATTCCTATTTCTTTCATTGCAAGAGTTGTGGGTATGAGATGGTTTGTCCCAATTGCTCAGTAACCCTGACCTACCATAAGGAACATAACGAGATGGTTTGCCATTATTGTGGATACAGGCAGAAACCGATAGCTGTCTGTCCCGAATGTCATTCCCTGGATGTTGGCTACAGTGGTTTTGGAACTGAGATGGTTGAGCAGGAAATAGGGCAACTTTTTCCGAATGCATCCATAGAGCGTCTTGATACGGATAGTGCAAAGGACAAGAAGCTGATGGCCACTGTTTTGGATGAATTTCGCAAGGGAAACATCGATATATTGTTGGGTACCCAGATGGTGGCCAAGGGATTGAACTTTCCGGGGGTTGAGTTGGTTGGTATCGTGTTGGCGGACAGCGGAATGAATATCCCTGATTTTCGGTCACAAGAACGGACCTTTTCCTTGTTGATGCAAGTTTCAGGAAGGGCGGGACGTTACAATGACCAGGGAAGGGTTGTAATCCAGACCTTCCATCCTGACAATGCCGCTGTTACCTATGCCCAGGAAGGCAGGGTCGATGCTTTCTTTGACCAAGAATTGGCAATGCGCAAGGAGACAGGTTTTCCTCCATACAGCAGATTGATAAATCTGGTCATCAGGGGAAGAAATAGGGAAAAGGTTCTTGAGCAGGCTTCCTGCCTGGAGACGCTCCTGGAAGGCCTTGCTTCCCAATTTCCCGTAGACAAGGCACCCTTGGTACTCTGTAACTGTGAGTGTCCCTTGGAAAAAATAGCTTCGAACTGGCGTCATCATCTCTTGGTAATGGGAAGCGAGGCCTCTTTGGCCCATCGTTTGGTTGCCAATGCTCTTCTCCAATATTCCGCTCCTTCCGGTATTTATATTGAAGTTGATATAGATCCCCTGCAAATGATATAGCGTTGACTGGATAACATAAGTATTGGTATCATATGGATACTATGATGTTAGATATATATACACTCGGAGAAGAGGTACTGTACGAAAAGTGCCAACCGATAACAAAGTTTGATAGTGGCTTGCGTGTCTTGGTGGATGCAATGTTCGAGACCTTGTCAGAAGCTGATGGAGTTGGACTTGCCGGTCCCCAGGTAGGAGTTCCAAGCCGTGTGTTTGTCATTTCTATCCGCGACGAGGTAAAACAAGCCTTCATCAATCCCCAGATCATCGAAACTTCGATTGAGATCAGTACGGTTGAAGAAGGTTGCCTCTCCATTCCCGGTGTCTGGCACGATGTTGACCGCCCCGCCAAGGTAACAGTCCAGGCTCAGGATATCGAGGGGAAATCCTTTATGGTCAAAGCTGACGGTTTGTATGCCCGTGCGATTCAGCACGAGAATGACCATTTGAACGGAACCTTGTTCATCGAACGAATTTCACCGGAAGAAAAAGAGAAGGTCGTACGGGCCTATGAAAGGAAGAATCGCCCAAGAAAGAGAATGAAGCCGTGAAGATTCTGTTTGCAGGTACTCCAGAGATAGCCGTTCCTGCCTTGAGGGCATTGAATGATTTTTTTGAGATAGGTGCGGTGCTTACCAATGCTGATAAACCTGGCCCCAGAGGAATGCAGTTGCTTCCCTCCCCGGTCAAGGTTGCTGCCTTGGAATTAGGCCTTCCTGTATTGCAACCGGAACATCTGGGGTCTGAGGCACGTGAACTTATCGGCAGGTATGGTTGTGATACCGCTCGTTTGCTTTGCCTTCGGTAAACTTTTCGGACCGAAATTTCTATCCTTGTTTTCAGGGGAAAAACTCAATATACATCCTTCTGCCTTACCTTTGCTCAGAGGTTCTTCTCCTATCCAGGGCGCAATTCTCCAACAATTTTCCCAAACAGGGATCAGTATCCAGAGGCTTGCTCCCGAAATGGATTCAGGAGAGATCGCCGCTGTTGAGATGTTTGCTCTTGCTGGGGATGAGACGACCCGTTCATTGACCGAGATTGTCATGGAAAAGGCTGCTCCTCTTGCTGTGCGGACCCTTACCGGGATACAGGAAGGAACTGCAGTCTTTTCTTCTCAGGTAGGAGAACCTTCGTATACACAGATGATAACCAAGGAGATGGCAACCCTTGACTGGTCCCTTCCTGCCAAGAGTCTGCATGCCTTGATTCGGGCCATGATTCCCTGGCCGAAGGCAACTACCCGATTCAAGGACCAAACCCTGATGATTACTTCTGTCTGGGGCTGTTTGGATGAGGCAGGCACCGAAGAGGTCCCTCCAAATGCTGTTTGCGGTACAGTGCTCAAGAGCCAAAAGGGCAAAGGAATTGCGATAGCCACTGGCAAAGGGGTGCTCTGGATCGATCGGTTGCAATTGGAAAAACGTAAGGAGATGGATTGGCAATCTTTTCTCAATGGTAATAAGGATTTTATAGAAACAATATTGAGGTGAATAAGGATGAAGCGAATTGTATTGGGGCTTACAGTGTTACTGTGTTCCTTTTCCTTGTTTGCAACTACCCCAAAGGTAGCTGTCGTTCTTAGCGGCGGTGGTGCACGTGGGTTTGCTCATATAGCTGTTTTGGAAGCTATCGAAAAAGCGGGTATTCCCATCGATATGGTCTTTGGTACCAGTATGGGGGCCTTGGTCGGCGGTCTGTATTGTGCAGGGTATACACCAGCAGAAATTCGGGCGGTGGTAAAAAAGATTGATATGGTTTCCTTGTTCACGGAAGAGCCCTCTGGAAAGAACTCTTCTGTCGCTCCTGCCTTTGACAATGTTCCTGCCAATATATTTTCTGTTGGATTTGATTCAAAGGGATTTGGTACTGCCCCTGGCCTTGTCGGCGACCAGAAGGTGTTGGCCTTGTTCAATTTCCTGCTTTCAAGGATTCCCGAAAATGTTGATTTTGATGATCTGGCTGTCCCGTTTCGTTGTGTTTCAACTAACTTGTTTAGTGGAAGACGGATTGTGTATAGAGATGGATCTTTGGTAGGTGCCATCCGAAGCAGTATGTCCTTGCCCATTGTTTTTACCCCCTATCCCCAGAAGGACGGAAGCTATGCCGTAGATGGCGGTATGGTAGATAATATGCCAGTACAATTGGCAAAGGATTATGGATTCGATATTGTCATCGCCTGTGACGTCAATGCCAAGCAAAGAACCTCAGATGTCAGTTCGCTCTCCTCAGTGCTGAACCAGACTCTTTTTTTGGTTACCCAAGGGAATGTAACCAAACAGTACCCGCTTGCCGACATCTTGTTATTTCCTGAGCTGGCAAATATCAATACCATGGATTTTTTCAAGTCAGAAGAGATCATCAAGATAGGGGAGCAGGCTTGTGAGGATAAAGAGCAGGATTTTGTGCAGCTTGCCCAGAAAATTTCACAGGACAGACCGTTGGTAGTTCTTGATCCTGATAGGATCGGCCCCTACTCGGAACTTCCCGATCCACTTATAACGAAGGTCCGTATCGTCGATACCTCTGCCGTTCCAAATCCCAAGAAACCACAAATAAGTACCTTGAAGGCTTTTATTGGGCTTCGTCTCAATGAAACTACGAAGGCCGATCTTGTTTTGGCCTTGAATAGGATAAAAAAGAACTACCAGTTGTCCTCGATAAGTTATGAGATGGCCGATGTCAGTAATGACGAGGGAACGCTCTTGGTAAATATTCGATCATTTCAAGAAGGTTCTTCAAAGGTCAGCCTTGGCTTCAATGGGTCCTTGGGGCTTTCAAACAATACTCCTGCAGCTGCAGGCTGGATTGTCCCTGAGGTGAATTTGAATGCATTTTTCTCCCATATCTTCCATACGGATTTTTCTTTTGATACGACTCTTTCCGTTGGACAGACCCTGAGACTTGATGTTGCGGTAAGATATCCGTTCGTAGCGACTTCTTTTGCCGCTTTGGATATTGTGGCCAATGCTGCTATCTTCCATGGTTGCCTAACGCCTCAGGATAGCAAGATCTATGGGAATCGTGGGGCTGACCTTGATGCAGGATTTCTGTTTAATCTGGGATTGGATTATCAGTTCAATGATTTCGGAAGGGCAAATTTCGGGACTGATTTCAGCTTTGTTTACATCGATTCAGTAAGTGGAGGCGCTTCTCATTCCATTGCCTCCCCGATGCTCTATGGTTCCGTTATCTGGAATACCCAGCAAAGCTTCTTTTCCTCTGAAGGAATTCGTGCGGAGTTTGCGGCAACAGTCGGGAATCCAGATGGTTTGATGTATTCTTTGCGAGTAGCAATCAGCAATCGTTTTTCGATACGGAAAAACGATGGTATCAGGTGGGACTTGCAGATATCTGTCATGCGGCTTCCCTATCAACTGCTGTCTTCCTATGTTGAGTTCGGAGGGTTCTACGGTATGCCTGGATATAGCATAGGAACTCTTAAGCGGGACATGATCATGGCTGGGGTGTCCTGGCAACATGATTTTGAAAATTTCAATGGGTTTCCTGTACATCTTTTTACTACCTGCAGGGTAGGGACCGCCGATGGGTATGACCCCTATCTGGCAACGAGTGAACCAGAGACTTCCTTGCTGGCCAATTCCATAGGTCTGGAGGCAGGACTGGGAGTAATGGCCGGTGTCGAGACACCTATCGGGAATATTATGGCTGGCCTTGGAGTCAGTAGCCAGGGCAACCTTGCTCTTATTGTTGGAATCCTCTGATGGTTGAATGCTGGAATACCTATCGAGATCATTTGGAAAAGGTTTATGGCAAACGAGTTTACCGTATTGGCATAGATGGAGGTTTTTCCTGTCCAAACCGTGATAAGGAAAGAGGTGGTGGCTGTATCTATTGTGATGGGACAGGTGCTTCTGCCATATACCAAAGGACAACGGAACGGGGATTCACTCATGCCAGTTCTTTCCATGAGAAGGTAAGCAATGCAACTCCTTTATTGGTACCTTCCCTGGAAAAACGATGTGCTTCCATCAAGACCCAAATTACACGAGGGAAGCTTTTTCTTGCAGATCGGTACAAAGCCGAGTTGTTCAGTGCCTATTTCCAGGCTTGGACCAATACCTATGCAGATAAGGATACGTTGAAAACTTTGTACGATTGTGCTCTTGAAGAGGGTCCTTTTACAGAATTCATCGTTTCTACAAGGCCGGATTGCCTCGACGACGAAGTCCTGGATTTGCTTGAGAGCTACAAGGGTAGGGTCCAAAAGGTATGGGTTGAACTAGGGTTGCAAAGTGCAGATGATGCAACACTTGCGCTTATTGAAAGGAATCATACGAAAAAAAACTATATTCAGGCAGTGGATTCGTTACATATGCGGGGTATTGGTGTTTGTACTCATGTAATAATTGGGTTGCCGGGTGAGAGCAATAGGCAATTTAGCGAAACTGCCCGATTGATCAATAGTGTAGGCAGCGAGGCAGTAAAGATTCATAACCTTGATGTTTGCGGGGGTACAAAACTCAATGACTGGTACAGGGAAGGAGAGGTAAGCGTTGCCTCTGGCAGAAGACATTTGGAAAACTGCATATATTTTCTACGGCAACTCAAGTCTGATATAGTTATTGAGCGTATGATTTGCGAAACTCCCCAGCATCGTCTGGTAGCTCCCCGGAGCTTTCCGGACAAGAGTGCCTTTCTCGGCTCTCTTCACAATGCAATGGAGCAACAAGGTTTTAGGCAAGGGGATTTTGCATGAAGAAACGACTTCCATTACAATTGATTATACGAACGATTGGAATTGTCCTGACAGTACTGATTGTTATAATGATTATCCATTATTCTTTTATTCCAGCCAATGAATTTCCTGTAATTTCCTGGATTCCCTTTGCTGATAAGGGAGACCATATGCTGGCCTATGCCGGCTTGGGCTTTTCCTTGTTTTTGGCTATCTTGCAAATTCCTGGTTCAGGGAAGACCAGAAAAGAACACGTTACCCATTCAACGCTTCACCTGACTTCCTGGTCAGGTCGTTCAGTAGTGATTTCACTGCTGATCGGTTCTGCCCTGGGTGCCCTGATTGAGCTTTTACAACCTTTGTTCGGGCGTTCCCGGGAATGGTTGGATTTTTTTTCCGATACCTTGGGTCTGGTAGTTGGTGTAGCCGTGGCCTTGATGATCCTCAAGTTGGTGGGTAGTTTTTTCCTGACACGGCCTTGGCTCTATGATCCGAATTGGAAGGATGAAGTACATGAACTTGACTGAGAAGATTTCACAGGCCTTGCAACATGCTGTTGTGCATCTTGGCCAGGATGTCTTGGCCTGCCTTGACCAGGCGATAATGCAAGAATCGGAAGACCTGGATGATATACATGGACAGGCAAGCCTTACAGTCCTGAAAGCGATCAAGGAAAACCTTGCCATCGCAGATAAGACAGGGTTGCCTATGTGCCAGGATACTGGGATGTTCGATGTTTTCATTGCATTGGGAAGAACCTGTCCATTGCTTCCTGCCCAAATTGAAAAAGCAATAATCCAGGGTTGCAAGGATGCTGTAGTGAAAGCTTCCTTCCGTCGCTCCGTGGTTGAGGAACCTGTTTTCGAAAGAAAGAATACCCTGGATAATCTTCCTCCCATTCTGCATTGGGATCTTGTTGAAGGCGATTCGCTTGTCCTTTCGTTCCTTCTCAAGGGATTCGGAAGTGAAAACTGCAGTTCAATACGGATGCTCAATCCTACAGGGGGGAGTGCTGCTGTCATCGCAGCTGTCGCTGATATTGTCCGACTTGCAGGCGGAAAGCCCTGTCCTCCTATTTTCCTCGGCGTTGGCTTGGGAGGAACCATGGAACGTGCTGCTTCTCTGAGCAAGCGTGCTCTCCTTAGGGAAGCGGGAATTGCCAATACCTCTCCTTCCTATGCGTTGCTTGAACAGCAGATTCTTGAAAAGGTTCAATCCCTTCGTATCGGAAGCGGAGGTTTTGGAGGCCGTGTAACTGCTCTCAATGTTGCCGTGGAATACGAGCCGACCCATATCGCAGGTATGCCCTTGGCCGTATCGATCAATTGTTGGGCAGATAGAAAGGCCAGGGTGATATGGGAGGGTGAGGATGCGTAAGGTGGATCTTCCTCTGTCAATGGATACTATTTGTACCTTCCATATCTTTGACCAGCTTCTGCTTTCAGGAAAATTGTATGTGGCCCGAGACCAGGCACATAGCCGTTTGGAGGCTCTTTTGAATGCAGGCGATGAATTACCGTTTCCCCTGGTAGGGCAAGCAATATATTATATGGGACCGTCGCCATCGCCTGAAGGGTTTCTTATAGGCGCCTGTGGCCCCACCACAAGTGCAAGAATGGATGCCTTCACTCCAAGGTTGTTGGATCTTGGCTTGAAGGCAACCATAGGGAAAGGCCCTCGAAGCAAGGACGTGCTTGATGCAATAGTCAGGAACCGGGCAGTGTATCTTCAAGCCTTTGGAGGCTGCGGTGCCTTGTATGCTTCTACGGTCAAAAAGGTGGAGACCCTTGCTTTTGCAGATCTGGGCCCTGAGGCCTTGCTCTGTCTTACCGTTGAGGATTTCCCGGTTATTGTAGCCATAGATTGTTTTGGCAAGAGTGTATACGCTTGTTGAAAATCAATCCTTTCTTCCAAAAGGATGATAATTGACCGTAGTTTTTTTGCTATAGTGGGTTTTATTCTCTCTTTTGTTCTTTTTGCTGGACGTTTTTGGCTTTGTGTTATAAAGTTTTCAGTATGCAAGCCTCCGACTGGGGGTATTGTCATCTCGGGGTGAATGACAATGCTAACTAGTTATGGTACCTACGTGTATGCTTGGAGGCAAAACCCCTGCAACGGAAGGATACGACCGTGAAGAATTTTCCATTTATTTGCATTGCTTCTTGTCTTATGGTTTTCTCTTTGGTTGGGTGCAAGGCTTCACAGGATGAAGCAACCCTAGTTGCCAGTGCTGACGTACCAACAACTCCCCAAGCCTCTTCTGTGGTAAGTTCCTCAGATTCAATAAAAGATCTTCCAGTTCCTACATCAATGGAGGATCGGTTTAGCTATACCTATGGATATATGCTGTTTGCAACCATGAAGCAACAGGGTTTCGATAGCATGGATAGCAGTTATTTTGCCAAAGGCGCGTGGGATGCCGGGAATGGCAATCGTTATTTCACGCAAGAACAAATGTCCCAGATCCTCCATGAAGTTCAGACAAAAATGCTTGAACAAGCCCAAGCTGAAACTGATGCCCTGGCAGCGAAAAATCTTTCCGAGGCTGAGAGCTTTCTTTCCGTAAACAAGACTCGAGAGAATGTAACTACAACAACCTCCGGTTTGCAGTATCAAGTTCTTCGCGATGGCTCGGGAGAAACTCCATCCCCTGAGGATATCGTGGATATTGATTATAAGATTCTTTTGCTTGATGGTACGGTAGTCGATAGTTCCTATGAACGTGGATATTCCTCTTCCCTGCAACTCAAGACAATGAAGGTTCCTGGATTTGTGGAAGGAATTGAGCTCATGACCCCTGGTTCCAGCTACCGGTTCTGGCTTCCTCCTGATCTAGGATATGGAAAAGATGGGACGCAGAGCATTGGGCCCAATGCTCTCTTGATTGCAGAGGTCGAGCTCAAGTCAGTGAAAAAGAGCACTGCCAAAATCAGTGCAAGCGTAGCTGTTTCAGTATCTACAGGGAATGCTCCAGCCCAATAAGTGGTGGAAAGAAATCAAGTATTTCTTCGATGGACTTGCATTCGTATGTGGGCTTTTGAGCTAGGCTACAGCTTGTTTCCTCTGTATGTATCCAAAGGGTGTCGAGGTTGCTGTTTTGTCCGCCTTGCATATCGCTGGATTCGCTGTCTCCAATCATGATGCATTCTTCTTGTTTGTCCTGGAGATCTGCTTTTTGTAGCATATAGGCAAAAAATCGGGGGTCTGGCTTCTGGAATCCCACTTCCTCACTTATAAAGATATCCGTAAAATACTTTTCCAAGGATGAAGCAGCCAATCGGCCTCTCTGCACGAAGGAGATGCCATTGGAAGCAAGATATAACCGGTATCCTCGCTTGATGAGAGTTTCCAGGGTGCTCTTGCTTTCAGGGAAAAGTAGACCTTGTCTTGAAAGATGAGTCTCGTAAGCTGAACTAACCTCGGTACCTTCAACCGGAATGCCAAGTAAGGCAAGAAAAATCTTGAAACGTTGGGTTTTCAATTCCTGAAGGGTCGTTATTCCTTGTTCAAGCTCTTTCCAGCATTTTTCATTTACTTCTCCATAGAGTTCCAGATTTTCTTCGGTATCAGGGAAACCTAGTTGTTGGGCCAATAGGGAAAAGGCCCTTCGTTCGGCAAGGGAGAAATCAAAGAGTGTTCCGTCGGCATCCAAAAAAAGATTTCGATACATAGCGATGCTTGTCCTTTACTTGTGGTGGTCTCCTGAGTACCATATAGGAAAAGACTTGTGTTGTACAGAAAGAGCGTGTAAGGAGATCACCGATCATGCAAGATTCATTTTTAAAACGTCACTTGAATATTGCCTTCGCAATAGGTATTGTCATGGCTGCCTTGGGTTTGTACATGATGTTTCAAAGTAGTTCATTTGTCCAGGTATTGGTAACCATCCTGGGAGTTTCCTTGGTGATTTCAGGTGGGTATTCACTTTTTTCCCAACATACCTACAGCCGGGGGAAAAAAAGCAAGGTGCTTTCCGTGGTGAAGAGTCTGGGTAGCATTATCATAGGTGCTTTGGCAGTAATCCTGCCCTTTACGGTTGCAGGGATAAGTTGGGATATCCTGATCTACCTTCTGGCTGCCCAGATGGCAATTTCGGCAGTAGTGTCCTTCCTGGATGCCTTCTTGCTTCGTAAAGGCGAGGTCAGTGTCTCCCCCATCCTGGTTGACGGGATATTTTCCTTGATCTTTGCCGTCTTGCTTTTTATCTTTCCACGACAGATTGGTTCAATGGTGCTGAAAATAGTCGGGTTCATTATCCTTGCCTCAGGTATCGGCCTCGTTGTATGGTCTTCGAGTATCAGAAAGCTTGCCAACCAATTCAAGGAATCTTCTGTCATTGAAACCACAGGTGAAATCATTGAGGAAACCGAGACCAAGCCAAAGGCTTAGGGTATCAGGTAGCTTCCATATAGACCGTACCTGCTGATTTCGTTGTCAGGCAACGATTCCGGGCCAAGGGTTATGATCGAGGATTGCAAGGGCAATACCTTTCTGGTGAAAAGATAGTCTATTCTTTCTTCCATATCCTGGATCTTCAAAGTATTGCCGGCATTGGTTGCTTCATTGAAATGGGTTAGGCGATAGGTGTCATAGAAACCTTCCTGTTCAAAGGTCTGGGAAAGTGGCCAGTGATATTCCACTTGTCGGTAGGATATCGGGCTGAAAGTGTTCCAGTCTTGGTAGGAAGGTTCATACAGCGAAGCACCGACAATCGTCGGCAGGGTATTTTCCCCTTCTTTGATGACTTGCTCCACCTTTTTTATTCGTTCTGGAGCAATTTCCTTTTCAACGGCTTTCCAGTCAGAGCCACTCTTGAATGCTTGAAGAACAGAATATTGGGGAAGGTTGATCAAGGAAAGTTGAACTGTCTTGCCTTTGCTGTATTGGACTACCACACCATTTTCCGAAGTACTGACGACTGCAAAATCAGAAACGATTGCGCCGTCTGCAAAAAGGGTTGCATCTGAATGCAATTGTCTTACCAGGGCAATGACGTTTTCCATGTTTCCTGTCAGGAATATGACAGGTACCTTGAGATCGTCAATGCTTTTTGCTACCTCGGCTGCAAGGGCAGTATCTGTCCAGGGGGTGTCAGCAAGGGGTATTATCAAGGCATTGAGCTGCTCGCCGTTTTGGGCAAGGAGGCTTGGTTTGTCGCTGTCGTAGAACCTGGGAAAGGTTATCTGGTCAAGTGGTGGGATTTTTCGGATTTCTGCTTCCCTTGCTTGTTTTTCCTGTTCCAGTTTCAATTGGAGTTTTGCCTCGGCATCAGCTGCTTCCTTGGCTTTTTGTTGCTCCGCTTGCTGTTTTGCCTCTTGTTGCAATTTTGTTTCTGTAAGCTTTTGTTGTTCAGTTTGATGAATTTGGGCAAGAGTACGTTCTTTTTCCATCAGTTGCGTTTGCAAAGTTTGATTTTCCTTTGTCAATGCATCGATGGTTGCTTGCGTTGCCTTTTTTGCATTTTCTTCCTGCAAGGCTTCTTCTTGCGCCTGGGCTTCTGCTTCTTGGGCTTGAAGAGCTTCTTGTTTGATCTTCTGTTGTTCTTGCAAGGCTTTTTGTGTTGCCGCTTCCTTCTCTTTTTGTTCAGCTTGTTTTGCAAGCAAAGCATCCTGGGTTGCCTTCTTTTGGGCCTCAATTACAGAGTAACGGGTTACCAGGGGCGTTGTGGTTGGTAGGGAAGGGATAGGATCGATATGTGTCTTTGCAACCTTTTGGGTATAGGTCTGGCAACCCATGAAAGACAACGGGGCAAGCAAGAGAAGGAGTGCAAAAAGATAATATCGTTTTTTCATTGGTGGTTTCCTTAGATGTTGAAGAAAGCTTCTGCCCTGGCTTTTGCGTCTGCTTTTCGTTTTTGTTCTTCCAGACTGTATTCTCCGAGCATAAAGGCGTCACAGAAGTTTTGTTCTGTCTTTTCCTCAATGTATTCTTCGATGCCTTCCAGACAATCATGGTAAGCACCAGGACTGTAAAACCTACAATTAAAGCAACTATGCAAGGGTTTCCCGCACTTAGGGCAGAGCGTGCTTGTTCCGATTATCAAGGTGGAGTCGATGGTTGTATGGCAATGATGACATGCTTTCATGATTAAAACGCCAGTCTTTCCCCGTACTGAGCCATTTCGTCCTCAGTGTATGTTGTTTTTACAAAGCCAAATCTCTGGTTGTCCTCCGCATAGCGTGGGATGACATGGATATGAAGGTGGGGAACCTCTTGTCCACTGGCTTTTCCGTTATTGATCAGTATGTTGGTACCCTCGCAATGGAGAGTGGAACGTAGTTTGTCATCGGCTTCTTTTGCCAGGTGCATCATGTGTTCCAACACTGTATCCGGGCATTCGCTGAAAGTAGGGTACGGTTCCTTTGAAATAATCAGCAAATGACCTTTATTGACAGGATTGATATCAAGGATGGCTATGCATAGTTCATCTTCATGAAGTTTTGTAGAGGGAATGGTCCCTTTGATGATTTTAGAAAAAATGGTTTCCATATAATACCTCGCCGCTATTGTAGCACACAAGTGTCGTGTCGGAAAAGGATTGTGAGGACAAAAGGGATTGCACAAAAATACCTAATGTACTATTATCCACGGAGGTATGCTGTCTTTACGGTGTGCTGGGTTGTCATGTACCTTTGCCTTATGGACCAATTCTTGGTGACAAGGGCTTTTAGGTTCCTGCAATAGGGAAAAGAAATAGCTGTAGTTTACAGCTGCAGCATCGCTTATATTCTATATTATAGAGGTTTAATAGTATGGCTGACTTGCAACAAATGAGGAATATCGGAATTAGTGCCCACATTGACTCGGGTAAAACGACTCTTACCGAAAGGATCCTCTACTACTGCAATAGAATCCACGAAATTCATGAAGTTCGTGGCAAGGATGGCGTTGGTGCTACCATGGATAGCATGGAGCTTGAACGTGAACGTGGTATCACGATTGCCTCTGCAGCAACCAATGTTCAGTGGAAAGATACGGAAATCAATATTATCGATACTCCGGGACACGTTGACTTCACCATTGAAGTTGAGCGTTCCTTGCGCGTCCTTGATGGCGCAATCCTGGTATTGTGCTCTGTTGCAGGCGTGCAGAGCCAGTCAATAACAGTTGACCGCCAGATGAAGCGTTATCATGTTCCCCGTATTGCCTTCATCAACAAATGTGACAGGACAGGTGCAAATCCCTATCGTGTCCAGAAACAATTGGTCGAGAAACTTGGGTTGAATGCAGTTCTTCTCCAGATTCCCATTGGGCTTGAAGACAAGCTTGAGGGTGTCGTTGATTTGATTACCATGAAGGCCCTTTATTTTGATGGTGGCGAAACCCAGGATCAAATGCGTGAGGCTGAGATTCCTGCAGAATTGCTTGAAGAGGCCAAATCAAAACGGGAAGTAATGCTCGATAGCATATCCATGTGTTCCGATGAACTGATGGAAGCAATGCTCGAAGACAATGTTACCGTCGAGATTATCCAGAAAGCAGTTCGAAAGGCTACTATTGCCCTGCAGCTTGTCCCGGTTCTTATGGGATCAGCTTACAAGAACAAGGGTATCCAGGCTTTGCTTAATGGTGTTGTCAGCTATCTTCCGAATCCTGCCGAGGTCACCAACAAGGCTCTCGACATCGACAACAACGAGCAAGAGATCATACTTCCTTCCGACGAAAATCTTCCTCCTGTCGTTCTTGCTTTCAAGCTTGAAGATGGCCAATATGGGCAGTTGACCTATATTCGCGTATACCAAGGTAAAGTCAAGAAGGGCGACGAACTGTACAATACCCGTAGCCATAAGAAGTTCAGGGTTGGTCGTTTGATCAAGATGCATGCTGCCGCCATGGAAGATCTTGTCGAAGCAGGTTGTGGTGAAATTGCTGCCTTGTTTGGTATTGAGTGTGCTTCTGGCGATACTTTCTGTGATCCGAAATTGAACTATTCGATGAGCTCCATGTTTGTCCCAACTCCGGTTATTTCCCTGTCAATCAAACCGATTGACAAGAAATCGGCGGACAATATGGGCAAGGCCTTGAATAGGTTTACCAAGGAAGATCCTACTTTCCGTTGTTTTGTTGACCCAGAATCCAACCAGACCATCATCCAGGGAATGGGAGAGTTGCACCTTGAGGTTTATGTCGAGCGTATGAAGCGCGAATACAAGGCAGAGGTCGAAATTGGCCAGCCTGAGGTTGCGTTCCGTGAAGCCATTACCCAGCGTGCAGATTTCAACTATACCCATAAGAAGCAGACAGGTGGTTCCGGTCAGTATGGCCGTGTTGCCGGATATATGGAACCCATTCCAGATCCTGCAGAGGGTGAGGAAGCCAAGGATTACGAATTTGTCAATGAGATCAAGGGCGGTTCGATTCCTAACGAGTATATTCCTTCCTGTGACAAGGGCTTCCAGGCCAGCATGAAGAAAGGTACCCAGATTGGTTTCCCTGTCCGTGGTGTTCGTTGTGTTATCAATGATGGTGCCTGGCATCCCGTTGACTCTTCTGATATGGCCTTCCAGTCTGCTGCTGTCGGTGCATTCAGGGAAGCCTATGAGAAAGCCAAGCCAGTTATCCTCGAGCCTATCATGAAAGTCGAGATAACTGCTCCCAGTGAGTTCCAGGGCAGCCTCTTTGCCTCGGTAAACCAGAGACGTGGTATTATCATCAGTTCTACTGAGGATCATGCAATGTGTACCGTGTATGCCGAAATTCCTCTTTCTGAGATGTTTGGCTATTCGACTGCTCTTCGTTCCCTTACCCAAGGAAAGGGCGAGTTCTCGATGGAAGTCTTCAAGTATGGTCGTGTACCAGTGAGTGTTTCCGATCAGCTCAAGAAAGATTACCAAGAAAAGAGAAAGAACGAACAGAAATAATCTGTTGGTTACCAGAAAAAGCCAGGTGGTTTCAAACTACCTGGCTTTTTTGTGCGCAATTTTCCTGACCTTTGGAGAGGAGTTTGGGATACTTCCCCCAAAAAGTTCCCACGGCAGGGGAAATCCATAGTATACTTTAGATGAACCAAAAATCTTCTCGGAGGTGAGCATATGGAAATCGAAGAGTTGAACGACTTGAGCCCGCTTAGGATGTTTGAAAAATCATTGGATGGTGGACTCGGTCGTGGAAATCTGGGTGTACTTGTTTCTCGTCATGGTGTAGGAAAGACTGCATGTCTTGTACATTTGGCAACCGATAAGCTTCTTAGGGGGGAACATGTAATTCACGTATCCTTTTCCGGGAATGTCGAACATGTCATTAATTGGTACAAGGAAGTGTTTCGTGAGGTCTCCGACGGAAAGAGTCTGGATGATGCAGCCGTCGTCTATAACAATATTCTTTCCAATCGTGTCGTGATGAATTTCAGTCAGGAGAATGTTACGATCGACAAGGTCCTTTCCAGTTTGGAAACGCTTATCAAGCATGGATCCTTCAAAGCTGATGCTATTTTGTTTGATGGTTATAAACTAACAGTTGCAACCCCTGAGGATGTAGCTAAAATCAAGAAATTCGCTCAAGATATGAATCTCGAGGTATGGTTCAGTGTATCTCCGGTTCGTGCTGATGTCGTGTATGATGTATATGGAGTTCCCAATACCATGGGGAAATACTCCAAGATGATCGATGTCTTGATTGGTTTGATCTACAATGAAACCAGGGACAAGGTCGTAATGACAATAGTGAAATCCCATGGAAGCATGCATGAGAAACCCATGGGGGTCAATTTGGATCCAAAAACAATGCTCATCTCTAACTAATATGCAAAAGGGCCGCGAAAGCGGCCTTTTTCTAGGGCCTGGAGTTACAGATAAGGATATACAAAACCCTGAGCTTTGTTTTTTCATTGCCCAGGGTTTTGTTTTGCCAAGATTCTTATAAAAGCAAAGTATCAATCAAAAGCTTTTTCGATTTTCTCAAGAAAATCCTTTGGAACGATGGTCTTTATTATGACCATCGATTCATTCTTTACCAAGACCAGTACGCCCGTCAGGGAGTTCTTTGCCAGGTAATATAGGGGGCTGGCTTTTCCCGTGATTTTTTCCTCCACTGGCGTATAAGCTTTGCGATCCTTTGCACTGGCTTGGAAGTCACCAAAGGCCCAGTCATTGACATTGACAGACCCTTCCAGGAAGTCTTCCTGCTTGTCGGGAAGTTTCGGAAAAAAATCGATCTTGGTCAGTTTCTCTACTGCATCCACGGTTGTTGCAAATGATTCCAAAGGTTTTGAAGATCCCTCGTTGGGCAGGATAAAACCAATTGCCTTGAGTTGGGGGTCAGTGTAATCGAGCAAGACCTTGTAATAATACTTTGGAACGGCTACCTTGTTTTTCCCGATGGTCTTGAAAGGTCCATCAGTCAAGACAGGGCCTGTCACCACATAGATGGATCCCTCGGTGTCTGCAATGTTTCTGACTGCAGATTCCAACTTGCTCCAGATACCGCGATTGAATTGAGGATCCTGGGGACTCATGTTACTAAGATAGAAAGAATCCTCCATAGCCTCTTTTGACCAGCTTTGATCGGCTGCAGGGATGAGATGCCCTCGGTCATATCCACTACTTTTATAATCATCCAATGAAGCTGACCTGAATTGAACTGCCGGGTCAGCCTTGAAATCATCTGTACGCTCGTAGGTACCGTACAGTTCATCCCTTGTCAGTTCATAGGCAACCCATTTTGCCTGTTCATTCCTGTCATCATAACAAAGGGTATAACCCGTATGGTTGATGATTTCATCACCATCATAGGTACGGGGAATTTCCAGGCCTTGAATGGTTCCAACAGATGAAGTGCTCTCGAACTCAGTCTCCGAAGGTGCAAAAATGAGAGTCAAGATCCAGAGGATGAGTATGGCTATCAGTAGATAAAGAAGCTTCTTGCCTCGTTTCTTGACTTTAGCTACTTTGACATCCATTGTCTTCTTGAGTTTGTTTTTCTTCATCGGTCAGCCCCTCGTTTGGTTGTTGGAAAAGTATATAGGGTGGAACAAAAAAGGAAAAGCCGTATTTGCTTTCCCTCTCTTGGATCAACGAACGTATGTAATGGTATTTACCTTATGTTCCAATTTCTCGGGCAGTGGTTCTGCTGCATACCCTAGGGCAAGCGTCGCAGTGACCTGGAATCCTTGGGGAATCCCATACTCAGTGAGTTTTGTGTCAATTTCATTGTTTCCGTTGATACGGTTGCACCAGACTGAACCGAGACCCAAGGCATGGGCAGCTTGCATCATGTTAGTCATTGCACAGGCAGTATCAGCTTGGGCAAAACGATTTCCTTGTTCTATGGAAACGAGAATAAGGGTAGGGGCATGATAAAAAAAAGATTTTCCTTCCCCTGCAACCAAGAGATCCAATTTCTTTAGCAACTCAGGATTTTGCAAAGCCGTAAAATGCCAAGGTTCCTGGCGCATTCCGTTTGGGGCTTGGGTGGCTGCATGGAGAACCAGCTCCAGTTTTTCATTTTCAACTTGCTTTTTCTGGAAGGACCGGATACTTCTTCGTGTGATGATTGACTTCATGACTTCATTCATTTCTTATTCTCCCTAAATATTAGTTATACCTATTCACATTTGTCTTTCCAATAGGGTATGTTACTTGAAATGAAGATTCTAATGCAAATCGGTATTCTCTTTGGCCTTTGCCTACTGGGTGAAGTGCTATCCTCCGTAATTCCCCTGCCTCTTCCCGGAAGCATCATCAGTATGGTGTTATTGTTTCTGCTTCTCATGTCAGGGATAATGAAAGAGCAGCATATCGAGAAACCCGCTGACTATTTATTATCCAATATGACCTTCTTCTTTCTTCCTTCGGGAGTTCAGATCATCGAGTACTTTGACCTATTGAAAAGTGTCTGGTGGCAATTATTTGTTGTTGCCTTGGCTTCCCTGGTCGTCTGCTTTGCCGTGAGCAGCTGGACGGTAGTCCTGGTTGTTCATGTACAAGGATATTGGAGGAATCGTACCCATGCTTGAATTGCTTGATACTCCAATGTTTGGTATTGTCCTGTCCATTGCAACCTATGCCATTGGCCTTGCCCTTTTCAAGTTGGCCAAAACTCCCTTGGTCAATCCTCTTGCCATTGCCATGTTTTTATCTGGTGGTTTTTTGGTGGTTTTCCATATACCTCTCAGTTATTACGATAAAGGTGGTTCCTTTATTGCCATGTTTTTGGCGCCTGCCACTGCAGTTCTTGCCTTGTCCATCTACCGACAAAGAATCGTGGTAGGAGAAAACTTGCTTCCTATTGTCTTGGGGACCCTTACGGGAAGTCTCGCTTCCATGGCAACCATAACCCTTCTGTGCAAATGGCTTGGTTTGGATGATGTTGTCCTGGCCTCCATGCTTCCTAAATCAGTGACCACCCCCATTGCCTTGGCAGTTTCTCTCCAACTGGGAGGAGTGCCTGCATTGACCATCGCCATGGTAATTATCACCGGGGTATCGGGAAACATATTTGCACCCTTGCTCGTGAAGGTCTTTCATGTGAAGGACCCCGTGGCCCAGGGGTTGGGCATCGGCTGTTGCAGCCATGTAGTGGGAACGAGCAAGGCACTGGAAATCGGAAAGATCCAGGGAGCTATGAGCAGTATCGCAATAAGCTTCTCAGGTCTTTTTACTGTTCTGTTTGCTCCTCTGTTTCTCCGCTAGGGCAATTCGGTTCATGGGGACGAACCCTTGTCCCAGGACCTGATAGGTTTCTTGCACGAACATAAAGGCTGTGGGGTCTTCCTCATGGACGATTTGGGTCAGGAGCGTAATCTCCTGGTTGTGGACGACCGCCAGGAGCATTGTGCGGGATTTCCCCGTAAAGATTCCAACTCCGTTGAGAAGGGTCCCCCCATGGTGCAATTCCTCTATGATTCTTTGCCCGATCCTCTCATGCTTTTCGCTTACGATATAGGCTGTCTTGGCATATTTATTGCCTAAACTCATAACGACGAAATTTACCATCTGGCCAGATAGATAGAGGGTGATGACTGCAAATAAAGCCCTTTCAAAGCCAAAGACAAAAGCCCCGATCAATATGACCATGGCATCGGTCAGGAACAACGCGGTTCCCAGGGGAATGGGAGTGAAGCGATTTATTATCTGGGCAATGATATCGGTGCCTCCGGTGTTGGCTCCCGAGCGCATGACAATGCCGATTCCGCTACCGAGCAATACTCCGCCAAAAATAGCAGATAGCAAGATATCCATTCTATCGACATAAGGAAGAAAACCCTTGTATTGGGTAAGTCTACCGAATAAGCTGACCCAAAAGGAAAGCATCAAGGTTCCTGCAAGGCAACCTGCCCCGTACATCTTTCCAAAGACCTTGAGGCCTATGAGGAATAACGGGATGGAGATGCAAAGCATGGTGACTCCGGGGTCCCAGCCAAACAAGTGAAAAAAAATGATTGCAATGCCATTTACCCCACCGCTGGCAATCTTGGCAGGGGTGATGAACGTCGCAATGGAAAAACCCGCCAAACAGGTTCCCAAGGTAATATGCAATGCCTTGGAAACCGTGCGTGCTGAAGTTGCGTGCATAGCTTTTAGAATCCTCTTGATGTGTTGTCCACAGAATACTTCGAAATGCATTTGTGGACAACCAGAATTGATGAGCTTATTTTACATGTTTTTGCAAAGTTGCACGAATAGCTCCACTTGCGGCTACCATCTCGGTGAAGTAGGTTTCAACGAGAGGGGCCAAACCTGTTTCATAGAGGTCCACACCAAAAATCGACTCATCGCTGAGTATTGGTTTGAGTGTATCTGAAAAAGGTCCAGTATCTCCTAGCTTGATAGTTTTTACATAGGCCATTTCCTGTTCCAGACGGGGGTCTGAACTGGGAGTGAACGTGTTGCCCTCATCATCAATACCCATCAAATAACGGATCCAACCGGCAAATACCAAGGGAATGAGTTTTAAATCAGCAAGATTCAAGGCATCATTTGCCATATAGGCCTTGATGGTCTCCCCAAAACGAATTCCGAGTTTCTGTGAGGTGTCGGTTGCAATACGTTGCGGAGTGTCGGGCATAAACGGGTTGGGAATTCGCTTCTCAAGCACTTCCCCGATGAATTTTCTTGGATCAAGGATCTTGGGATCGACAACAACAGGCATTCCCTCTACATAGCCAATGGTATGCACGAGTTTGTTAAGAAGGGGATCCTTCATTTCATCGGCGATCAACGTATATCCAAGCAGGCAACCAAAGATGGCCAAGGCGGTATGCAAGGGATTGAGACAGGTGCATACCTTCATTTTCTCTACTTTGTTGACAGTCTCGCGGTCGGTGAAATATACCCCTGTGGATTCCAGCTCAGGGCGTCCATTGGGAAAGGTGTCTTCAATTACAAGGTATTGGCATTCCTCTGCATTTACGAAAGGCGCAATATAGGTATGCTTGTCGGTGATGACCATATCTGTGTCTTCAAATCCTGCTTGTTCCAGCATAACCTTGACGTTTGCATCAGGGCGTGGTGTGATTTTATCGATCATGGACCAGGGAAAGGCTACTTGCTTGGTAAGATAGGAATGGAAGCCCTTTTCGACCAAACCCCTGGAAATCCATTCCTTTGCAATGGTGGTTACCGCCGCCTGGAGTTTTTCTCCGTTGTGTGAGCAGTTGTCCATGCTTAGAAGCGTAAGGGGAACCTGTTTTTCCAGATAGCGTTCATATACCAAGGCCGTAAGCTTTGCAAGGAACATCGAGGGATTTTTCGGACCATTGGCAAAGTCAGCGAGAATGGCAGGGTAGTATTCACCGTTTCCGCCTTTCAGCCCATAGCCTTTCTCGGTGATGGTAAAGGTTACCATTTGCAAGGAAGGAGATCGGAACAGTTTCTTGAAAGTTTCCCATTCATCAGGGAATTGAGGGTCGCATTTATAGGCTGCTGCAACCGAGGCAATTACCTGTTTATCGATTGAACCATCGCTCTTGAGTGTAACCATGAGGGTTAGGTTGTCGTGCTTTTGATAGATCTTGTCGATTATCTCGTAATCGAATCCTTCTCCGACTATGATTCCCGTCTTGGCTTTTCCCTCATCCAGAAGGCTCTGTTGCAAGGCTGCCGGAAAACCCCGAAAAATATTTCCTGCACCGAAATGAATCCAGGTCGGGTTTTCCAGGGTTTGGGCAATCATTGCCTCCCTGTCGAACGAGGGGAGCCCAAAACCCTTGGCTTCCCAGATTTTCCTATCAGTCAAACTTTTTGCTGTCAATTTCACTTTGGTTTCTCCTGTTTTTAATTTTTTGGAATCAGTCCTTCCGTTGCCTGAATCTTTTTGAAATAGAAAGGATGTCTCTTGATCATGAATTCTGTTTCTTCCAACAATTTATCCAAGTGTCGGTGTTCTATTGCAAGGACTGTTTCAAGGTCCTTTTGCTTGATAGCATCAAGCATGGCCCTATGTTGCTCGATGATATTGCCGAGTACATCTTTTTCTGCAAAGGAAAGCAAGCGAATACGATGATGGTTTCCCCCTTGGCTACAAATGAGATTCCATATCCTATCCATATCGATGCCTGAGAAAATTGCTGCATGAAAGGTGTCATCCGCTTCAAGGAATTGATTGAAATCCTTGGAGACCATTGCCCGTTGCTGAAGGGTAATGGCATCTTCCATCTGTCCAAGTTCCTTGCATTTTGCAATTGGGACAAATTTCCGTACTGCGCTCTGTTCGAGACTTTTTCTCAGAAATCGTTCCTCCTCGACCTGCTTGAGGTCGATACAGGAAACCCTTGTCCCTCTCTGGGGAAAGATGTCGACCAAATTATCGCCACTTAGTTTCATCAAGGCATCACGGACCGGTGACCGGCTGACTTGCAACTGCGTAGCGAGCAGTTGCAGGTTCAGTTCCTGTCCCGGTTCAAAACGAAGCGAGAGAATTTCGTTTCGTAGCTTTTGGTAGATCTCTTCTGATGCGGTTATTCGCATGACAAGTGCCATGTCAGTTTTTCTTGGAGTTTTTTTCGATAGCCTCAAAAAGTCCCAGGATATATTCTGCGCCTAGGGCACGATCGTAGAGACCATAGCCAGGCATGGCTACTTCACCCCAGATCATTCGTCCATGGTCGGGTCTGATAGGTCCATCGAATCCAATGTCATGCAAGGCTTTGCAGATTTCGTACAGATCAAACGATCCGTCACGTGAAAGGTGGGCGGCCTCTTCAAATACGCCAGGTCCAAAATGGTGCAGGTTCCTTACATGGGCAAAGTGGATTCTTCCCGGCAGGGCCCTGATGATTCCCGGCAAATCATTCTTCGGATTGGTTCCGAAAGATCCGGCGCAAAAGGTCAATCCATTGAAGGGGGCATCGACAGCTTTCATTACCTTGAGGATTTTCTCCTTGCTGGTGATAATCCTGGGAAGTCCGAAGACAGGCCATGCGGGATCATCGGGATGGATTGCCATCTTGATGCCATAGGTTTCGCAGGTTGTCTGGATTGCCTTGAGAAAATAGATGAGGTTGTTGAATAGTTTTTCTTCGGTTACCTCTTTATAGGCTTCGAACAGATCCTTCACCTTTGCAAGTCTCTCGGGCTCCCAACCAGGCATGCTGAATCCGTTTGAATTGCTATTGGTCTGGGTGAGAAACGTCTGGGGGTCTATGGTATCCACGACCTTTTGGTCATAGGCAAGAACAGTGGAACCATCTTCTCTCATTTTGGCCAAATCCGTGCGGGTCCAATCGAAGACCGGCATGAAGTTATAGCAGACCATTTTGATGTTCTCTTTTCCAAGATTTTCGAGTGTCGTAATATAATTCTGGATGTAGGTATCGCGGTCGGGAGTTCCGATCTTGATGGCATCGTGTACATTTACACTTTCGATACCACAGAGTTTGAGTCCTGATGCCTCGATTTCCGTTTTCAGGTCATGGATTTTTTCCTGGGGCCAGATTTCTCCTGCAGGAATATCATATAAAGTGGAAATCACACCCTCGACCCCGGGTATCTGCCGAATCTGTTTGAGTGTTACTGAATCAAATTTTGAACCATACCAACGTAATGTCATATTCATGGATTAGCCTCCTGAAGCTTTTCCCTTTTAATCTAACATACTAATATATTAGTTGCAAGAATTGAAATCACCCTTTTGAATCTTTTTGCTGAAAGTCCCCTAACGCCTGTCTCCGAGGATGAGCATGGAGGAGGGTTTGTCCAGCAGGAGTGTACATTCTTCCTTGTCCCTGAGCACTGTACAGGGGGAGTACGGTGAAAGCTGGTCATAGAGACACATGGCTACTGCCCGGGCCTTCCGTTGGTCAGGGACCGAACAGATGAGTGATTTTGCTTTCAGTATCTGGCGTATGGATATGGATATGGCTTGGGTAGGAACCTCATCCAAGGAAGCAAACCATTTCTCGCTTACTTGCTGACGTCTGCAACGCTCTTCCAAATTTACGATGATGAAAGGATTGGTTGTTTCAAGGTTTGCCGGTGGATCGTTGAAGGCTATGTGCCCATTTTCGCCAATGCCCAAAAAGATGACATCAACGACTTTGTCCGAAAGTAGGTCGTTGAGTCGTTTTACTTCCCCCAGAAGATCCTTTGCATCGGCCTCAATTTCATGGAAAGCTCCCAGACCTTTTATTTTGCTTACAAAACGTTTTTGGAGATAATAACGGAAACTGGAGGGATTTGATGCACTGAGACCTACATATTCATCAAGATGGAAGGCCTCTACCTTATCCCAGGGAATTGATTCTTTGGTGAGGACATCATACATGTCAATTTGGCTAAGTCCCGTGGGAAGGACAATTACGGCCTTGCCTTTCTCCAAGATAGCCTCTTTTATAAGTTTTGCTCCAAGCTTAGCAGCTTGGGTACCAAGATCATGTTTGTCGTCACAAATAGTTATTCGCATAGTAGCCTCATCCAAGATTCAACGTAATATTCTTATATGTATAGATATGGTATTTTTTTCCATTTAGGGCAAGAGGGTGGGAGGAGACTTGCCGTGAAAGTGCTAGAGAAACGCTATGTCCGTGGAGGTTTGAGAAGAGTTCCAGTTTTCGGAGGTTATGAGTACTTGCTTTGTAATGATAGTACCCTCCATGGGAACAAATAGTTTGTCAAGACCGACGGTCTCTCCTCCTAGGTTGATGACAAGATAGGGGATACCCCTTCTTGAGACTTTTCTGCTGAAGGAATCAAATAGATGTTTGAACAATCCCAGGCCACGGAATTCTTGCCTGATACCGAAAAAAACTATTTCCGCAGTTTGAGACTCAAGTATCCTGTAAGCAATATATCCAGCGAGATAGCCACCTTGGGTCAAAGCATAAATATATTCAAGATTCCTTGATTCCTGCAGTTTCAACAATAAAAAAAGAAGGCTTTTCTTCTGGGCCGCATTGCCTCTATCCAGCTCATCCAAGAGTATTTGTTGGAGTTCTGTTATTTCCTGAAGCCTAACTTCATCTACGGTTGACTCAATAAGAAAGTCTTCCTGGAGAATATCATCGGTCAATTCTTCTGGTTCTGGATTCAATTCCTTGAGTTGAATGGCTCCGTTGTTGCTTTTATACCAAGTAAAGACGGCACGTTCCATTTCCAAATCCTTGAATGCGAACCATTGTCTTTCCAGAGCAGGCTGTTCGGAGACAATATCCTTGAAACGCCTGAACACTCCTTTTCCGACTTGCAGGGCATTGAGGAGTTTTTCCCGGTAAAGGGGATTGCGTACAAGATTGGAAAATTTTTCCATTATCCTGAAACCGTCGGCTGGTTCCCAATCGGGAATTGATAGGTAACGATCTTCAGAAAAGACAGAAAGATCTCCCTCTATTTCTTCTTCCTGGACCAGCATTCCTGTTTCCAGATCGAGAAAATACGTTCTTTCCTGATCCTCCATGGCAAAGATTATCTCATCGCGCAAAAAGGGGGTGAGCAGTGGGAGTGGATACGTATCTCTCTGTGTTTCCATGAAGTTCATTGTAGTATGCATTTGCTCTCTTGGCTAGGGGGCTCAAGTTCTTGATTACCTTGACATTCGTGGTAAAAGATACGATATTAATAGAGCGATTCCAATTATCAAATTAGGAGTATATTCATGAGCATTATTGAATTTATCGAAGCCAGGGAAATCCTTGACTCACGTGGTAATCCCACCATTGAAGTAGACGTTATTCTCGAAGATGGCTCAATGGGCCGTGCAGCGGTACCCTCTGGGGCTTCCACCGGTGTTCACGAAGCTGTTGAACTTCGTGATGGCGATAAGAAACGCTATATGGGCAAAGGTGTTCTCAAGGCTGTTGACAATGTCAACGATATTATCGCTCCTGAACTGGAAGGTATGGATGCTCTTGACCAGGTTGCCATTGACCGTGCGATGATTGCCCTTGATGGTACCCCAAACAAGGCTAAGCTTGGTGCAAATGCAATTCTTGGTGTTTCCATGGCTGTTGCCCGTGCCGCTGCCGATTTCCTCGGTTTGCCACTGTACAAATATCTTGGATCCTATCATGCTTGCCTTCTTCCCGTTCCGATGGCCAACATCCTCAACGGTGGTGCCCATAGCGATAACAAGGTTGACTTCCAGGAATTCATGGTCATGCCTATCGGTGCTCCTTCCCTCCGTGAAGGTGTCCGCTGGACTGCAGAGGTTTTCCACAACCTGAAAAAAGTTCTTACAGCCAAAGGCTACAACACTGGTGTCGGTGATGAAGGTGGTTTTGCCCCTGATTTGCAGTCCAATGAAGAAGCCCTTGAAGTTATCATGCAGGCTATCAAGAATTCCGGTTATACCACGGGACGCGATGGTGATTTCATGATCGCCCTTGACCCAGCCGCTTCAGAATTATATGACGAGGAAACCAAACTCTATACGCTCAAATGGACTACTGGCGAAAAACTTACCAGCAAGCAGATGGTAGATATGTGGGAAGACTGGTGCAATCGTTATCCCATCATTTCCCTTGAGGACGGCATGGCCGAAGACGATTGGGAAGGTTGGAAGATCTTGACTGACCGGATTGGCGATCGCATCCAGCTCGTCGGTGATGATTTGTTCGTAACCAATGTAGAGAGACTGAAGATGGGTCTGGAGAAGGGCGTTGCCAACTCCATCCTTATCAAGGTCAACCAGATTGGTACCCTTACCGAAACCTATGAAGCCATTGACCTTGCAAAGCGCAACGGTTATACCGCAGTTGTTTCCCACCGTTCCGGTGAGACTGAAGACAACTTCATTGCTGATTTGGTGGTTGGTCTCGAGACCGGAGAGATCAAGACTGGTTCCATGAGCCGTTCTGATCGTCTTGCCAAGTACAACCAGCTGATGCGCATCGAGGATTACCTTGGTGACACCGCAAAATATGCTGGACGCGAAGCTTTCCGCATTCTTTAGTATCATCTATCCTATATCGATAAAGGCCACCGTGAGGTGGCCTTTATCAGTAGTATGACGGGCATGTCATCATTCTTGGGTGAAATTCCCAAGGGGCGTAGTTGCCGACGAACCCGATAGCGACTTGCAAGTTTCACGCCGCGAGGTGTGGGAGGGAAGAAGCAATAGCGAAATCGTGGCCCGACGGACAGAAACCTGATAGTAGGCAGGTGGAGGGGACAAGCTGGCTACTATCAGTGAATCCCAAAGGCAATGTGACCTTCATCTGTAAATCAGGCGGGTAAACGAGGAAAGAGTGATGACTTATCCCGCGAGGTCTCCACAGCGTACGAGGCTGCAACATCGCTTATGACGACGTAGTAACAACGAATGTGGAGAAGTCAGCAGAGGCCGTAGTAGCGACCGGGGAAACGGACGCAAAGGGCCGAACAATCAAACGCCTTTCGAAAGGGAAAGGTCCATCCGCAAATCCGAACGGCGAGAGCCTACCAGTGATGATGCGGGTGAGAAAGGAACGAATGAGAGAGGAAGACAGGTCAAGACCGAACACGAGACTGTGCGAGCAACTGATTTCCCTTGCGAACATCCAGCAAGCGATGAGGAAGGTGATGCAGAACAAGGGTTCTGCGGGAATCGACGGGATGGAAGTGACTGAACTTCCATCCTACCTTGAAGCCAACTGGGCCTTGATTCGCGAGCGGATTGTCACTCGGACGTACAAACCCAAACCGGTGCTCCGACGGGAAATACCCAAGGACAACGGGGGCGTGCGTCTGCTGGGGATACCGACGGCAGTGGACCGGGTAATCCAGCAGGCCCTGGTGCAGGTTCTGACCCCGGTGTTCGAACCGACATTCAGCGACTTCAGCTTCGGGTTCAGGCCCGGCAGGAGCGCCGAGGATGCGGTCCGACTCGCCCAGACCTACATGTCCGAAGGGTACAAGCACGTGGTTGACTTGGACCTGTCCAAGTTCTTTGACACGGTCGACCATGACATCCTCATGGGACTAATCGACAAGCACATGGACGACAAGGACGTGAGGAGGCTCATCTACGTATATCTGAAAAGCGGAGTGATGACCAACGGGAGCATGATGGCAACAGCACTGGGTACCCCGCAGGGGGGCCCGTTGTCGCCCCTGCTGTCGAACGTCTATCTCACCCCCTACGACAGGGAACTGGAGAAGCGGGGACTGCGGTTTGTGAGGTACGCCGATGACTGCAACATATTCACCAAGAGCAAGATGTCATCCTACCGGGTGAGGGACAGCGCGAAAAGCTATCTGGAGCGGAAGCTGAAACTGAAAGTGAACATGGAGAAGACGGAGGCAAGGAGGGCCGTAGGTTCGACCTTCCTCGGATTCACATTCCGGACATACGGCGAGAGAGGAAAACTTGGGAGGACCGTTCCCCACGAGAAAAAGCTGAAGAAACTTGAGGACCGGATACGGCTGGTCACGAAGCGCAACCGCGGAGTGAGCATCTGGACGGTCATTGGGGAGCTCAACAGCATCCTGAGGGGTTGGGTTGGGTACTTTGCAAGAAGTGCCATCAAGGAATACCTCAAGGGCCTGATGGAGTGGATTCGGAGGCGCATACGCCAGTATCTATGGAAACAGTGGAAGTCCGGGAATAACCGGAAACACCGCATCAGGCAACTGGGAGCGGAAGAGTGGAAGCTGAAGAAATGGACACTTGCCAGCAGGTCGTACTGGAAGATGGCAAAATCCATGAACTATCTCATCAGCAATGAGAGCCTTCATGAGCATTACCGACTGGTGGATATTCTGGGTTATTACAAGAAGCTCCATACTGTGCGTATGGAGCAAGATGGGATTGTGCTGGATTTCCGGTACAATAGTCTGTTTGGTTGAACCGCCGTATGCCGAACGGCACGTACGGTGGTGTGAGAGGTTGGGGCTTAGTGGCCCCCGCCTACTCGATTCCTTACTTGTTGTTTTGTGTGTTTACTCTAGTAACGTATCGAGAATTTTCTCGATCTTTTCATTTTTCTTTATCACTGGATGAGCGTATACCTTTCCTTGGCAGATAACGGTAGATACATTGCGCAATACCTTGAGATCTTCCAACGGATTTTTGTCCAAGATCAACATATCGGCTGACTTACCGATTTCCAGGGTTCCCGTCTGGTCTGCTATTCCAAGAACCTTGGCGTTTTGCTCGGTCGCAATATGAATGGTCTGCTTGTTATCCGTACCAATATAGGAGTGGAAGTAGCAGAGCTCCCGCCACATATTGTATTGCATGGCAAACGGACAGGAAGCATCAGTTCCCATCCCTACCAGAACCCCGTTTGCCAGGGCCTTCTTGGTTCCTTCCACAATATTGTCAAAAACAACCTTTGAGTTGAAGACGGCCATATCGTTGAGCAAGGTCAGCTCAGGTGACAATCGACAAAGTGGAAGTGCAGGGGAAAGCGTGCAATTGAAGGCTACATTTCGTTTCTTGTAATCTGCTACCATCTGGTCAGTCAGTTCCGACCCATGTTCAATGGTGTCGACCCCGCCTGCAAGGGCTATCTTGACCCCTTCTTGACTCTCTGTATGGCTGGCAACACGTAAGCCAAGTTCATGGACTTTATCGCAAACTGCTATCGTCTGCTGTTCATTCATCCTGACTATTCCCGGCTCACCTTTTACTTTTGCATCCATGACACCCCCCGTTACACAGATCTTGATGAGATCAGGATGATGACGATAGACCTCCATTACCTGATCTTGGAGTTCTTGTGGAGTATCGCCGGTGATGGCAAAGGTTCCGGCCCCGTGTCCGTCATGCGTAGTGATGGCGAAGCCGGAGACGAGCAATCTGGGACCTATCTGGGTTCCAGCGTTTACTTCATCACGAATACGAATGTCGCTATAGAAGAAATCCCCGACCCCCCGTACGGTCGTGCATCCGGAAAATAATGCCGCACGCACACTTTTTCTTACCATTCCATGCAGGGTCCTTTGTCCGAGCTTGGTTTTTATGTACCCTATGAGTAATTTTTGGCTATTGCCTCCGCCAAGGCTCTTGGAGGGTTTTCCTGTCCCGAACAGATGGGCATGGGTGTTGATCAATCCCGGAATTACATATTTTGATGTACCGTCAATGACTGTATACCCTTCCTGAATTTTGGCTTCCTTAGTGATTTCGGAAATTGTGCCATCGACAAAATAGATATTCACAGCCGATTCAAGGTCACTCTCGGCCTGTCCATTGTACATTGAGCAATTCGTGATAACATATTTCATGTGCCAGTATCCTTTATCCTGCCAGTATAAGACAAGTGAAAGGAAAGGTACCAGGTTTTTTGATAAATTCTTCTGACTGGGACTTCCTCGCTTCTTTTCTTGACAGCATGACAGCTATATTGTAGCGTATTTAAAATTGCTTCTGGCAAATACTTGGAAGGAATGATCGGAAATGACAATACAAACAGCACACCCAATGAAAGGATCTGTATTGGAGGAAGTGAAAGCCTTCCTGCTTGTAAATGGACTTACCTTTGAAGGTCTTCCTGCATTTTCCTGCATGCTTCGCGATGATGAGGAAAAGTTGATCGGGACCGGTTCGCTCGACGGGAAGGTTCTCAAGTACATCGCCATTGCGAAGACTAATCAGGGAGAAGGCTTGCTTGCCCAGATAATGACTACCTTGGTAACGCAGGCCTTTGCAAATGGCCATACCCATCTTTTCATTTTTACCAAACCAAGCAACCTGATATTGTTTCAGCCCTTTGGTTTTTTTCCTATCGGGGAAACTTCCCAGGTTCTGTTGATGGAAAACCGCAAGGATGGTATTTCTCACTATATAAAGTCACTTGAAAGAGAAACGGAAGAGTTCCTGCAAAACAGGAAGCTATCTTTATCAGGGGAGATTGGGGTAATAGTGGTGAACTGCAACCCCTTTACCTATGGCCATCGATATCTGTTGGAGTATGCTGCAAGACAATGCAGTTTGCTACATGTCTTTGTTGTTTCCAGTGACAAGAGCGCATTTCCCTCGGCCGTTCGCCTGGCTTTGGTCAAAGAAGGCACCAAGGACATGATCAATGTCCTGGTACATGAGGCAAGTGATTATCTGGTATCCTCAGCAACCTTTCCTGCCTATTTCCTGAAGGATAAAAATAAGGCTGGTTCCGTGAATTGTGAATTGGATATTGCAATTTTCTTGCGTTATATCGTACCTGCGTTGAAGATCAATCGTCGTTTTGTCGGGACGGAACCCCTTTGCAATACTACCGAGGCCTATAATCGTCAAATGGAACAAATGCTTGGGCAACAAGGGATCGAATTCACCGAAGTGGCCCGCAAGCAAATAGGGGAAGTGCCGATAAGCGCATCGTTGGTTCGTAGCCTTATGGCTCAGGGAAAATTTGAGGAACTGAAAGCCTTGGTGCCGAAGAGTACCTATGATTTTATCAGATCAGAGGCAGGTCAGGCGATTGCCGATCAATTGCTGATGGAGAAGGTATAACCCTTTCCCCAGATTGTCTGGAGATATTTTGGCAACTTGGGATTGTCCTCGATTTTGTTCCGCAGGCGGTTGATATACACCATTATTGCATTGTCATCCACAATGGAATCTCCCCAAGCCTGTTCATACAGGGCCTCCTTGGAAAATACCTGTCCGGGATGTTCCAAAAAGAGCTTTATGATGATGAGTTCTTTTGCGGAAAGAAATATTTCTTCCTCATTCTTGTAAAAACGCATTGATTTGTTATCGAGAAGGAAGGGGCCCAGCGTGGTACCTGAATCTTCAGTGCCATGGGCTTGTTTATCCCTTCGTATCAAGGCTTTGATTTTTGCCCCGAGGACAATCGGATTGAAAGGTTTATGAATGTAATTATCAGCCCCGAGATCCAAGCCATAGAGGGTGTCATAATCCTCGGTTTTTCCGCTTATGATAATTACAGGGGTTTTTATTCCCAGATAGCGTATCTTTTTCAGCACCTGAAAACCATCAATGCCGGGAAGCATGATATCAAGCAATACCAATTGGAATGTCGTTTCCTTCAAGAGCTTCAGGGCTTCTTCCCCATTGTTTGCAGTCACGGGAGTCAAATCATTGCAAGAAATGACCTTGGTCATTAACTTACGTATTGAGGCATCATCATCAATTATAAGCACCTTATCAGGCATCGGTAAATTCCTCTTTTTTCTTCTTGGCTCTCTAGTATACGTGATATACTTCCGCTTAACAACAAATTTAGGAGTTCACGGTGCCTGTGGAAACAACGATAAAGAAAGAAACCAAGGGAAGATTTCTCCTGATGGTACTGGCTTTGACAATTGTCGTTGCCGTAATACTTCTTATGACCAGTATATTCCAGCAATACTCGACAATCGTCATCGAAACCAGCAAGACCAAGCAAATGACGATCGTAAAGAATATTGCAGAGGCCTTGAAAACGGAGATAAACCAAACTAAACAGGGATTGTTTTTCTTTGTGGACTCAGGCGATTTCAAGGATGCCCTCTCTTCCTTGACTGACGATCATATTGAATGGCCCTTGAATCGCTTGGCGTTATCATACAGCGTCTATAACTCACAAATCATTGAGAATATGATCATCTATACTGATTCTGTGGATAATCCCCTTTGGCGATTGAAGCAAAAGAACTATTCCTATCTGAGCACTGTAAGCAATGACGAGTTTTCAAAAATTGATCTTTGGCTGGGGGGAGCAGATAACCATGATTGTTTTCTTTCCATAACCGTCCGGAATTCCCAAGGAATTACTGTCAGGGCAATGCTTGATCTCCAAATGATATATGAACGGCATGTTGCCCAGGTGAAACTAGGAGAAAAGGGCTATGCCTTGGTCAAGAACAGCGATGGTGTGGTAATCATGTATCATTTGCGGGAACAGATTGGTATAAATGCCGTGACAGAGCGGCAATCGTTGTACCCTGATGTCAAACTGGAGATGGATAGCCTCAAAAAAATGATAGAACACCAGAAGGAAGGAAAGGAAGGTGTCGATATCTACCAGTCCTATTGGTGGGATTCCAAGGCCCTGAAAAAAGTTACCAAGATGGCAGCTTATTGTCCTGTCATCATTGACAATGGGTTCTTGATTGTCAGTGCGGTGACGGATTACCAGGAAATTACCAATCAGGCAACGGGTGGAATGATCAAGGTGGTGCTTCTTACCCTACTTATTTGTCTTTTGCTGTTTGGTGTTGTGGTCGCCTTGCTGATGATGTTTCGGGAAAGAACCGAGATGGAACAGAGGAATGACTACCTCAACCAGTTGAACAAGACTCTGTTGACGTTACATGAAAATGAACAGATGATCTTTCATCAACAGCGCTTGCAAAGCATCGGGACAATGACCAGCGGCATTGCCCATGAGTTCAATAACCTCCTTACTCCAATAATGGGCTATTCCACGCTCATGACAGAGCAGATGGACGAATCGAATCCTTTTTACGATGATGCCAAGGAGATTCTTCTTGCCTCGGAAAAAGCCAAGGATATCATCCAACAAATATTATTCTTGGGAAGCCGTAATACGGAGACCGTATATACCTATACCAATGCTTTTGCACTTCTTAAGAAGACAGAGTCCATGCTGCGAGGAGTCCTTGCCCCAAATGTTACCTTGCAAATGCAGTTGGAGGATCATGAAAGTGGTTTTTTCTGCAATACCACCCAAATCTATCAGGTTTTGATGAATCTGGTTCTGAATGCGGAAGCGGCCTTGGGTGGAAAGGATGGTATTATCACTCTTGGGTATTCAGTGGTGAAGAAGGACGATATTGACTCCAAGGTATCCAAGAAGACTTGGGAGGAGTTTGATTCCCAAATTACAAGATATGGGCAGATTACCATATCCGACAATGGCTGTGGTATGGAGGCAGAGAATCTGGACAAGATCTTTGATCCTTTCTTTACCACGAAATCCTCAACCGGCGGTACAGGTCTTGGTCTTTCCATTGTCCAAAATATCATCACTTCCCATAAAGGTTCCATTTCAGTGGTTTCCGAATTGGGGAAAGGTTCCTGTTTTACCATTTTCCTGCCTTTGGCAGAGGCTTTCTCCTCTGAAACAGTTGATGAGGAAATCGCTAATTCTGCCTTGATTCCAAAGCATGGAAAGGTCAGGATATTGTTGGTTGACGATAATACCTCGGTTCTGAAAGTCCTGCAGAGAAGTCTGAGCAAGGAGCATGTCGAGGTGTATGCAACCGCGGATCCCCTGGACGCTTTCTCCATATTGAAGAAAGAAAAATTCAACATTCTGGTTACCGATGATTATATGTCGGGAATGAATGGACTGAACTTGGCAATGAAGGCAAAACTGATGAGGCCTGATATGCCTATAATTATTTTGACAGGATTGCTCCGCAAGGAAATTGTAGAGGCCCAGCAGTCAAAGATCATTCATTCGTATTTGATCAAACCGGTATCGTTTGATGAACTTATGCGCTGTATCCTGAGAGCCATCGAACCAAGTCTTAATAAAGATTAAGAACTGATTAATTTTCCAGTAAGAATTACCTTCTATACTAAAATAGTAAGCGTTGTTTGAGACAACGTTGCTACATTTTTAGGAGGTTTCTTCATGAAAAAGAGTTGTATTGTTTTGCTTTGTCTCTTGATGGCCGTGCCGTTTGCCCTGTTTGCAAATGGTAGCAGCGAAACAGCCAATACCGAAAAACAAGTTGCATACCCAAAAGGGAATTTGGATTTTGTTGCACCAGCGGGTGCCGGTGGTGGTTGGGATTTGACGATTCGTACCGTAGCCAAAGCTCTTGGTGATACCAAGTTGGTGACAGTTCCGATGCCGGTTCGCAATGCTCCGGGAGCTGGTGGCGCCGTTCATCTTGGAACCTTGCAGACCAAGAAGGGTGATGACAAGACGATTACCGTCTATTCACCTCCCATTATTTTCTTCAATCTGAATGGAACTTCCAAATATGGTTTCCGCAATACTACTCCCCTGGCTCGTTTGATTGCAGACTATGCCGCTTTTGTAGTCAAGGCCGATTCCCCGTATAAATCCATCATGGATGTCATGGATGCCCTGAAGAAGGATCCCAAGTCAGTAAAGATCGGTGGTACTTCCTCCGCTGGTTCCATGGACCATATCCAGTTCTTGATCATGGCTCGCGCAGCTGGGGTCAAGGATCTTAATAAGATTGACTACATTGCTTTCGACAGTGATGGTGCAACCCAGGTATTGGGCGGACATATCGATTTGTTCTCCACCAGTCTTGGCGATGTCATGGGTCTGGTAAAAAGCGGGGACCTGCGAGTTTTGGCCCAGACCGCTGACAAGAGAATCGGAACTGGTGCCGAGGCCGAGATTCCTACCTGTATCGAAGCAGGGATCAATGAGACTTTCCAAAACTGGCGTGGTCTGTTCGGTAGCCCGGATATGCCCGACTATGCAGTTGCCTATTGGGAAGATACCCTTGCAAAACTGGTAAAGACTCCAGAATGGCAAGCTGCCTTGACCAAATACGGCTGGGATAATGTCTATCTCAACGGTGCTGACTTTACCAAGTTCCTGGAAAAGACAGAGAGCGATTATGCGGTGATCCTGAAAGAAATTGGAATGATCTGATAGGCCTTGTATACGTGCTCTGGCCTGATTATGGCCAGGGCATACTTTTCCCCCGGAGGAAACAATGAATGTTTCAATGATTATGTCAATTGTCGTAACGATGATTGGCTTTGTATATTCGTTATCTGCGTTTCTTTTGCCAAACGCCAAAATAGGACTTCCCTATGAACCGAAGATTTTTCCCGCGATATTGGGAATAGCCTTGCTGGTGCTGGGAACTATTCTCATTATCCAGGAGATCAAGGAACGGGCAAGGGCTGTAGATAAGACGGAGCACGCCGTCTTCTTTGGACGAGAGCAAAAAGACATTGTACTGACTTTATGCAATGGTTTTGTGTATGCCTTGCTGTTTGACCGAATTGGGTATGTCTTTGCAACCATCATATTCCTGAATTTCCAGTTGTTTGTGTTCCGGGGTGTAAAGGCCTGGAAAAATTCGGCTCTGGTTTCTGTTATTTTCTCGGTTGTTGCCTTCATCCTGTTCAATTCGTTGATGGGTGTTTATCTGCCCAAGTCGCCCCTAGGGTTTGTATAAGGAAATAGGATATGAATAGTTTTCAATTATTGCTGCAAGGCTTTGGCGTTGCATCCCAACCATTGTACATCCTCTGTGTTACCATTGGAGGTATCCTTGGTACCGTTGTCGGAATGTTACCTGGGCTTGGTCCTGCAACTGGGGTTGCGATCCTGTTGCCTCTGACTTTCACCATGGGGCCGGTTCCCGCTCTTATCATGATGTGCGGAGTATATTACGGGGCAATGTATGGCGGTTCCCGTGCCTCGATTCTCATAAACACTCCCGGAGATGGGGCAGCCATTGCAGCAACCTTTGACGGGTATCCCATGAGTTTGAACGGAAGGGCCGAGGCTGCCTTGGCAATCTCTGCGATTGCCTCCTTTATCGGCGGTACCATATCAACCGTTCTCATTGCCTTCCTTGCCCTTCCTGTCTCACGTTTTGCCTTGAAATTCGGATCTGCCGAATATTTTCTGCTGTATGTGTTTGCCTTGAGTGCCACGGCCTCCATGTCGGAAGGCAAGAAGCTCAAGGGCTTTATCTCCATGCTTCTGGGGCTGATGATCTCTACCGTGGGAATTGACCCGCAGTCGGGAGTGAATAGATTTACCCTGGGTATACTGGAACTGCAAGGTGGCATTGATTTTCTGATAGTCATCATTGCCGTATTTGCCTTTGGGGAGGTTCTCAAGAGTTTCAGGAACATTACCGAAGGGAAAAAGAAGATGCAGACCAAATTCGGTCGTATCTGGATCAGCAGGGAAGATTGGAAACGTTCTGTCTGGCCAATTCTGAGAAGTGCTCCCCTTGGATTCTTCATCGGGGTTCTGCCCGGAGCAGGGGCGACCATTGCTTCTTTGATGGCCTATAGCAATGAAAAACGCTTTTCCAAGCATCCGGAGGAGTTTGGTCATGGTGCCGTTGAAGGTGTGGCAGCCCCGGAATCAGCGAACAACGCTGCGTCAGTCGGTGCCTTGATTCCCATGCTTGCCCTCGGGGTTCCCGGTTCAGGGACGACAGCGGTAATGATGGGAGCCATGCTTATGCTCGGCTTGCAACCAGGACCTGCTCTTTTCCAGCAACAGAGCAATATTGTATGGGCAATCATTGCCAGTATGTTCATTGGAAACATCATCCTTGCCGTTATCAATATTCCTTTGGCGGGTTTGCTCGTACGGGTTCTTGCAGTTCCTCCCAAGGTACTGTATCCGATCGTGCTTGGCCTTACCTTTGTAGGAACCTATGCGATTGCATCATCGACGGCTAGCTTCTATATGTTGCTCGTGTTCGGTATCTTTGGATTCCTCTTGTCCAAGGCAAAGTTTCCCATGAGTCCTTTCGTCCTGGCTGTTATTGTCGGGACCAACATGGAACAGTATTTCAGAAGGGCCTATAAAATTTCCAATGGTAGTTTCAAGATTTTCGCAAACTCAACCGTTTGTCAGATCTTGCTTGTCCTTATTGTGGGTTCTTTCCTGCTTCCTGTAATCCAAAAAATCTGGAAGGCAAGAAAATTGAAATCAAGTGCAACAAAGATCTCATGATACTGGTTCAAGTAATTTTTGAAAGGCTTGTTGATTAAGGAGTCGAGGTAATGAATGTAGTTAAGACAGGTATGGCAGGGACCTTGGAATCGAGTGACATAATGGTCACTGTCTCCAATGGTACGCTTGAAGGAATAGTGATTCACTTGACCAGTTCCGTTTCCAAGCAGTTTGGAAAGCAGATCAAGGATGTCATCAGGGACTGTGCCAGGAAACTGGGTGTTACCACTGCCGAGATAACAGCGGTTGACCAAGGGGCCTTGGATTGTGTTATCAAGGCCAGGGTGGAAACTGCTCTTTATCGCGCTTGTGATTCACATGATTTCAAGTGGGAGGTATGAAGATGGAAGATCGATTGAGGCGAACCATGATGTTTGTTCCGGGAAACAATCCGGGGATGATCAAGGATGCCTATATTTATAATTGCGACAGTATCATGTTCGATCTCGAGGATAGTGTCTCCTATGCAGAAAAAGATGCCGCACGAAGTCTGGTTTTTCATGCCCTGACTACAATTGATTATGGCGAAAAAGAACTTGTCGTACGGGTGAATGCCTTGAATACTCCCACAGGGATTGCTGACCTTGAGGCCATGGTCCGTGCCAAGGTCAATGTCATTCGTCTTCCCAAGACCGAGACTGCCGAGGATATTGTTTTTTGCGACCGGCAGGTAGCGCGCATCGAAAAAGAGATTGGCATGGAAATAGGTACTACCAAGTTGATGGCAGCTGTCGAGAGTGCCGAGGGAGTGCTCAACGCCCCTGCCATCGCAAAGGCCAGTACCCGGCTTATCGGAATTGCCTTGGGAGCAGAGGACTATGTCACCGATCTCAAGACAAACCGTTCCCCCGAGGGCATTGAATTGTTGTTTGCCCGATGCATGATCTTGCAGGCAGCCCGTTCAGCGGGCATTGCAGCTTTGGACACCGTCTATACCGATGTGAACAACGAAGAGGGGTTGATTGCCGAGGCCAAGCTTATCAAGCAACTGGGCTTTGATGGAAAATCCGTGATCAATCCCAGGCAAATCCAACCGATCATCGATATTTTCACTCCATCCGAGAAAGAGATCCAAAAGTCATTGGCAATTATGGAAGCCATCGAGGAAGCACATAGACGTGGTTCAGGGGTTATTGCCCTCAATGGCAAGATGATCGATCGTCCTATCGTACTTCGGGCCGAACGAGTGATCAATCTCGCCAAAGCCGCAAAGATTCTTAAATAGGAGACCTGGCATGAAAAAAATAGATATCAAGGATATTCCCTTCCTTTCCCAGTTGGAAAATGTTGCCGAATCCTATACTGATGAACACGCACGCAAGGAATTGAAGACCTGTCATGAGCGGGAATTGAGTGAAAACAAGATTGTCCCTTCCTTGGAGGAGGCCATTCGCCTCTCTGGCTTGAAGGATGGAATGACCATTTCGTTCCATCATCATTTCAGAAATGGTGACTTTGTAATCAATATGGTCATGGATACCATAGCAAAGATGGGATTCAAGGATTTGGTCTTGGCCCCCAGTTCCTTGATCGATATCCACAAACCTTTGATAGAACATATCAAGAACGGAGTTGTGCGAAGAATTGAAACCAGTGGTATCCGAGGGGAACTCGCCGAAGAAATTTCTCGGGGCCTGATGGATATTCCCGTAGTATTTCGTTCGCATGGAGGGCGTGCCGCGGTCATTGAATCGGGCCAGCTTCCCATAGATGTCGCCTTTCTGGGAGCTCCTTCCTGTGATCCGTTTGGCAATGCCAATGGGTATTCCCGCGATAATGACAAAGGAGTCATCTGTGGTTCCCTGGGCTATGCCAAACTCGATGCCCAGTATGCTAAGAAAGTCATCATCCTAACCGATAACATTGTACCGTTTCCCAATGTACCTTTTGGAATCCCCGAGTCCGATGTCGATTTCGTCGTTGAGGTGGATGCCATAGGAGATCCCAATGGCATCATGAGTGGTTCCACCCGGTTCACGACGAATCCCAAGGAATTGATGATTGCCCAGAGAGTGGCAGAGGTAATCGAGGCGACGGATTTCTTTCGCAATGGTTTTTCCATCCAGATGGGTTCCGGTGGAGCCAGCTTGGCAACGGTGCGGTTTTTGAAGGAGAAAATGATCAAGGCGAACATCAAGGCGAGTTTTGCCTTGGGAGGCATAACAGGCCAGATCGTGCAATTGCATGAGGAAGGTTTGATCAAGAAAATCCTTGATGTACAGTCCTTTGATTTGCAGGCGGCCCGATCGCTTAAGGATAACCGGTTTCACCAACAGATTTCAGCTTCCTACTATGCAAGTCCCAACAATACTGGATCAGCGGTAAACCAGCTGGATTTTGTAATTCTTTCCGCTCTTGAGGTTGACACGAATTTCAATATCAATGTCCTAACCGGTTCGGATGGAGTGATTCGCGGGGCTATAGGGGGGCATAGCGATACTGCCTCGGGAGCCTCGGTTTCCATCATTACCTGTCCACTTACTCGTGGACGCATTGCTACGATAGTCGACCAGGTGAATACCATTGTTACCCCGGGCAAGACGATTGATATTGTCGTGACTGACCAGGGAGTGGCTGTAAATCCCCTACGACCGGATTTGATCAGGATGCTTTCTACTGCCGGCCTGGAAATGTGTACTATCGAACAATTGCGGGAAAAGGCCCGAAGAATAGTAGGGGATTCCACCCCTATTGCCTATACCGATAAAGTTGTTGGGGTGGTTACCTATCGTGATGGTTCGGTCATCGACTTGATTTATCAGGTAAAAGACGAGATAGAGGAGTAACTATGGTTTCGCTACAGGATATTCTCCAGGCAAGAGAAGAGAGGGTTTTCTTGCAACTGTCGCTGATCAGGGAAAACAAGACCCCTCTGGTTTCCTGTACGATGAATATCCCTGGCTCGGAAAAGAACTCCCTGTTGATCCAGACTTGTTTCAATGAAGGGATGGGGGAATTGGCCAACAAGTTTTGGCCGGTTCTCCATTTGGTCCTTACACGGACAAGAATGACGGGTCCTGAGGCTTATTTTCTGGTCCTTGGTGATACGGATCTTATGAATCTGAAACGGAAACTGATCAGTTTTGAGGAGACATATGCCATTGGACGTTGGTTTGACCTGGATCTCAAGGACTCTGAGGGCTTGGCTATTTCACGGTCAACTGTGGGACTTAAAGAGCGTTCTTGTCTTCTTTGCGACCAAAGTGCCAAGGAATGTGGCAGGAGCAGGAAGCATAGTAGTGAAGAACTTTATGACTTTACCAAAAAAAGTCTGGAAACTTTTATCAAAAAGGCAACCTGATGGAAATAGAAGCCTATCTTGCAACAAAAGCCCTGCTTGAAGAAGTGGGAACCACGCCCAAGCCAGGATTGGTCGACCGTTTCCATAACGGGGGACATACCGATATGGATTACCATACCTTTGTTGCAAGTGCGACTGCCCTCGAGCCGTTTTTTTCCCAAATGGCAGAAGTCGGGGGAGCTTGGACAAATTCACTCCAGACGCTATTTTCAAAAGTCCGGGCTATAGGGGTTGGGGCAGAGCAGGCCATGCTGGTCGCCACAGGGGGCGTAAATACCCATAAAGGATTGCTTTTCAGCGCAGGGCTCCTTTGTTCTGTCTCAGCCTATGCAAAAAGAAACTATCATAGTACAGATCCTTTTTTGTTGTGTTCGCTTGTTGCGGACATGACGTTTCTGACCCTTGAAGATGAATTTGCAAGAATCGGGGAAAAGACAAAAAAAACCCATGGGGAAGAGTTGTTTTCTCGATATGGTATTCGTGGTATTCGTGGTGAAGTCCAGCAAGGTTTTCCCTCGGTACGTCTCTATGGCCTTCCTGTGTATGCAAACTATCTGGCAGAAGGTGTGGATCCGAATCTGGCAAGGATTCAGACGCTGCTTAATTTGATGGCTCAGGTACAGGACACCAATATTCTCTATCGACATGATGAAAAAACGTTGGCTCAGGTCCAGGCTTCTTCGCAAAGGATTTTAGCTGAGGGCGGGATGTTCTCCAGCAAGGGGAGACACTTGTTCTCTCTTTTGGACACTGAGCTTTCCTCCAAAAAGATAAGTCCGGGAGGATGTGCCGATTTGCTGGGAATTACGATACTCCTGCATGACCTGCAAGTCCTGGATATGCAGGGCGAAGGGAATATGGCCACCTTTGCCTCCTATGGAATTCTGGAAGCCTGATAGGAATCAAGGAAATTCTTGATTCTTGATACCTAAGTTCCTATACTCCTTGTCAGGAGCATTTTATGCAAGAACTTATAAAACCACCTTCCTTGTGTGCAGGTGATACCATTGCCACCGTAAGTCTTTCTTGGGGTGGGGCAGGTGACGAAGCGTTCCTGTGGCGCTACAACCTGGGTAAAGCCCGGCTTGAACATCAGTTTGGCTTACATGTCATTGAAATGGAGAATACCCTCAAGGGTTCAGAATATCTCTATGCCCATCCAGAGAAACGAGCCCGGGATTTGATGCAGGCTTTTGAGAATCCCGATGTAAAGGGTGTTTTTTCTTGCATTGGGGGAGATGAGAGCATACGGATGCTACCCTATATTGATTTTGAAGTTCTTGCACACAACCCAAAGATTTTTCTTGGGTATTCTGACTCGACCATTACCCATCTGTTATGCTTCAAGGCAGGTCTTTCAAGCTTTTATGGTCCTTCCGTACTGGCAGAATTTGCCGAGAATGTACGTGTCTTTGAGTATACTTCCCGCTTTATGAAGAAAGTGCTGTTTTCATCTGACCCTATCGGGTTTATCGAACCTTGCAAGGAATGGACAGATGAATACCTTGTCTGGACAACGGAGAATGAGTTTCGTTCCAAGAAGATGCAGAAAAATAAACCATATCGACTCCTTCAGGGAAAAGGTTTGGCGCGGGGGCCTCTGTTCGGAGGGTGTCTTGATGTCCTGGAAATGGCAAAGGGAAGCTCCCTTTGGCCTGAAGTTTCTTCTTTGGAAGGTGCAATCCTATTCTTTGAGACCTCTGAGAATACGGTTGCTCCCAGTCTGTTTGAAGCGTGGTTGAGAAACTATGGAACCTTGGGCATTCTCCAGAGGGCAAGGGGCATTGTTTTCGGAAAACCCTATCAAGGGCTCTATCAAAAAGAGTATGAGATGGCGATATCCAAGGTTCTCTCAGAAGTATCCTTGGAGGATTTGCCTGTATTCTGCAACCTGTCATTTGGCCATAACGAGCCCATGTGTACCTTGCCCTATGGAGCAATGGCTGAGATGGATTGCGAAAACATGACCTTTCGTATCCTGGACTCCGGGGTGAACTGATTCGGCATTCAGAAAGATTGCTTGTTGCAAGAGGCAGTTGTCCGTGACTTCTTTATTCTTGATAGGAACAGGTAGATGCAACTCATGGCAATGCCAAGCTGGATTACCTCATACCAGGTTCCTATGGGGCCGGAGGATTGTATCAGGGGCAAGGAAGGGAGGGAGGAATGTTCATAGTTGCAAATCAGGGCTATGAACAAATTGTTTGCTACATGGATGCCCAAAGAGACTTCAAACCCTCCGGAGAGAAGACTGAGATAGGTACCGGCAAAACCAAACAAAAGATAATAGGCGAGGACTGCAATCTTGCTGCTTCCAAAGGCAAGTTCCTGGTTGGAAAGATGCGGCAGGCAGAAAAATAAGGCACTTACCCCACTGATCAGCAGTATCTGTTTCTGTTTTTGCGGGAGCCTGCCTCTACTGAAGATCCTTACGGGAAGACACCGTAACAAGAATTCTTCACTGCTTGTCTGCAGGGGAGTGACAAGCAAGACAAGAGGCAGGAGCAAGAATTTCTGTCCCATATCCTGGAACAGATACTGATAGTCTTTGGGTCTGGTTACCAAGCCGATGCAAAGAAATACAAGACAGATAGAGCCATATAGAATGCTGATTTTCAAGAATAGCGGGAAATCGAAGGTGTCTTTGTCCGTTGCGAGCTTTTTCAGGGTGGTCTTCAAAAGAAGTCTGGATGAGACAAGCAGGCCCAGGGCCATGGCAAAAAAAGGGCTGTTTGCCAGCAGATATTGCTTTGCCGGTTCCCAGAAGGAATAGTGTGCAATTCCTTGGACAAGGATTGGACCCAAGTCAAGCCAGAAAAGGACAGTCAGGACAAACGATAACATTGCAGCGATCATTGAGAAACCGGAAGAGCCCTGTAAAAAGGTATTATTTTTTTCTTGATTGTTCCCAAGCATATCTAATGGTACACAGAAACGTGTTATACTGCAATCTATGGAACAGATCAAACGCACCTATGTCAGCAAGGCGTTCGACGAAGGGTATACCTGTGTATTCCCCAATGAGGTTTCAGCACGTTTTTATTTGGTGGATTATGCACTGCACTCTTGTAAAAAAGCAATTCTGCAAGATCGGGCAATCTCCTTTGACACCTTCCGTGCAAGGTTTCTTCCCCACCATGAAAATGAACTGCCCTCCAATACGGTCGTAAGGGAACTTTTTGTTGCTCGCTTGCTCAGGGAACCTCACGGGCTCTCCTATTTTATAAATCAGGAATACCCTGAGGCCAATGGCCGGTTTTCACGATACATTGCTTCCCTGCTTCCGTTGTTGCAGAAGGCCATAGAGGAAGACTCACTTGCCTTGATGCCTCGGCAAATGCAGAGTGATGTACTGATTCTCTATCATGAATATTCCCAATTCCTTGCGACCCATGGTTATTTCGAACCAAATTACGAGAAACCTTCCCTGTCTTATGAACCAGAAAACAGGGGAGAAATCAAGTATAGAATTCTCTTTTTTGAAACTATCGGGGAGGCTAGGTCACTTTGGGAAACCTTGGGATCCCCGGCTTGGATTACTTTTGGTGAAACTCCCTCGCTACCGCAATATCCTGCCAAGCTCGAGGTATTCGGAAATTTCATGCAAGAATTGCATGCTACCTTGCGTAGGATACGGAATCTACTTGCCGAGGGTATTCCTGCACGGGATATTGTCATTGGTTGTGCTTCACCCTCAACGATGTTGCCTTCCCTCGAACAAGAGGCTTGGCTCTATGATATCCCGCTTTCCGTAAGTGAAGGCAAATCGCCGTTGCTTTATCCCAGTGGACGCTTTCTTTCCAGGTTGAAGACGGTGGATGACGAAACTTTCAGTCTTGAGAGCATGAAGGCTTTGCTTCTCGATACAGGATTCCCTTGGAGGGACCTGACGACGCAAAGAAACCTCATTGCCTCAGCAGTGAAATCGGCAGTGGTCCAAGGTTCCTTACGGGGAGCGGATCAATGGCAGGAACAAATACAGGACTTCTCCCTGATAAAATGGTACAAGGATTTCAAGAGAAGTGTACATGATCTCTGTGCTTCCTCCGATATCGACGAGTTGAGAAGGAAACTCAACCATTTTCAGGATACCTATTTCATCGATTCCCAGTGGACAGGAACCGAAGGGGAAGATGTATATTCGTTTTGCCTCGATGCAATGGAAAATATCAAGACTGCGATGAAAGGCTGCGAGGTGAAATCGTATCCCGGTATATTTACGTTTCTCTTGAATAACCTCGATAGCAAGCTCTATGTCCCTCAACAAAAAAAGGAAGGCGTCGCAGTCTATGCCTGGCCCCTTACTGCAACTCTTGGACCAAAATACCATTTTGTGCTTTCCCTGGACCATGAGAGCAGCCAATGCATAGACAAGCCCTTGGCTCTTCTTCCCAGGACGGTGGAAGGCAAACTCAGGAAGGAGATTGATACTACGGAGGCAAATTTTCGCTCTGCGATGCTCGGTGGTGGTCAGGTATTTCTCTCCTGTCATACAAGTAGCTATGAAGGCGAGGTCTTGCCTCCTTCATTTTTTATCGAGCGGGATTTGGTATGCCAAAAACGAGATGCCATCAAGGAATTGGGCGATCCTTTTGAGAGTGAGAATTTGCTTTGGGGGGGACAGTTGATTCAGGCAAAGGCTACAAAACTGCAATCACACTGGTTTGACCGGGCTCTCAAGACCGTGTTGGCACCGCGACAGGATGATTTTACCCGTAAACCTGTTCCTCTTTCTTGTGTTCCTGCCTTAAAACAGAACGTTGGGGAAGTTTTTGTATTGCAAATTTCTCCCACCAGTCTGGACCTGTTTCTCAGATGTCCCTATGCCTGGGCATGCAAATACCTCTACAAGGCCGATCAAATGGATTTTCAAGTTCCTGCCATAGACCATAGGGCCATCGGTTCCTTGTTGCATAGCATCTATGAAGAGTTCTTTTCAACCATAGAATATTTTGATCCCATGAAAAAAGAGCTCTATCGGAAGCAACTTCTTGCAATCTTTGATAGTCAATTGCTATCATTTTTCGGGGAAAATGGTCCTAATCCTCCTACGCGAGCCTGGATAGTAAGCGAATATAGACAAGCTTGCACCGCGATACTTGATCAGGAAGAAGCCCTGTTTGCGGATTGCAAGTCCGTTGGCTTTGAACAGACGCTTCGCTATACCACTGATTCCTATTCCCTGTATGGACGGATCGACAGGATCATCTCACTGGATTTTCCCCAAGGAAAACAGTATGCGGTCATTGACTACAAGAAAGGCGAGGCTCCCTATACCAAGATTACCGATCCTCTTGCTTCCTACCAGCTTCCTGTGTATCGAATGCTCGTGGGAAAGGAACTGGGGGGGGAAGTGGTAAATGCCTCGTATTTCAGTGTCAAGAAAGGTATGTATTCTGTGATCTGGAATGAAGAAGATACAGACATCATGCGTTTTTGTGATGAGGAGTTGGAAAAACGGTTGTTTGAAATTGTCAATGCTGTCAATGAAGGGCATTTTGAGGCTACGCCTTCCAAGGAACACTGCAAGACCTGTGTTTACCGGCAAATTTGCCGAAGGAGGTATGCAACCCGATGATTACATTTGAGCAAGTACTTGCCGAAACAAAGAGGAAACTGGATGAAAATCAGCTTAAGGCAGTCAATTGTGACACCAACTGCGTAGTCTCTGCCGGAGCCGGTTCGGGAAAAACTACGGTATTGTCGTATAGGTTCTTGCGATTGGTCCTCCAAAAGAAAGCAAATTGTGATCAAATCCTTACGCTCACCTTTACCAGAAAAGCCGCGAAGGAGATGCATGAACGCATCCATGCCCAGTTGCTTCAGTACAAGGATGATGAATATGTAGCTTCCCAGTTGGCTCTGTTTCCCGAAGCAGTTATATCCACCTTGGATAGTTTCTGTTCAACCATCGTCCGGTGTGATTGTACCCGTTATGGCATTGCCACGGATTTTTCCATCGATGAGGAGACAAACAAGAAGAATGCCAGGTTATGTGCCCAAGGTCTCATGGAGGAATCGAATTTCAGTGAAGGGGCAAGAATATTGGCAGAACTTTACAATCCGGAACAATTGATTGAAGAGGTTTTGGTTCCCCTGGCAATAACGCAGTATTATTTGCCCAATACAATCGACGAACACCTTACGAGCTCTATTCTTGCATCTGTCAGAAAAAGCTTTGAGGATACCCTCAAGGCTTGCATTGATCTTCTAAAACGGTACAAATTGTTTACAGCCACTACAAAGGCCGTTCAAAGTGCCCAACAAGCTGCACAAAGCCTCTTGCCCCAGCTCGAGGTCGTCTCTGATCCTGAATCATTGTTTTCTCTTTTGGGGAGCAACCAGTACTTCTGGACGAAACCCGGTAAAGGAAGTGGCGAGGATTTTGACTTCCTCAAGGAGACCACGGACGAGTATAAATCCTTGCGAAAACGATTATGCATTGCCTTGTCGGTCCTGACAAATGAATCAGCCTTGCAGGCGGTCCTGACCTTTCTTGGTGACTATCAGCTCTCCTTCCAAAAAGAGAAAAGAAAGTCAGGAATCCTTACTTTTGCAGATGTTTCTTCCTTGGCTGTGGATATCTTGACAGTAAACTCTTCCTTGCGGTCCTATTTCAAGGAAAAATTTCGCTATATCATGATTGATGAATTCCAGGATAACAACCAACAGCAGAAGGATTTGCTGTACTTGTTATCTGAAAGGAAAGACCTTTTTGGTGTCGGGGTGCCTACCTATGGCGATGTGCAATCTGACAAGTTGTTTTTTGTTGGCGATGAGAAACAGTCAATTTATAGGTTCAGGGGTTCCGATGTACGTGTCTTCAAGCAATTGAGCACAGAACTTGTCCAGAATGGAGGAGTTTCCCTCTCGCTTTCCACCAATTACCGAAGTGAACCGACGTTGATTTCCTTGTTCAATTCGCTGTTTCCCTCGGTGATGCAAAACCAGGGTGAATCGTACGAGGCAGATTTCTCGGCATTGGGAAGCAGGACGGGTAAGGAAGGCATTGATCCTACCTGCACGCTTTGGGTAAAACCTTTCCAGGATGGAAATGAGCTTTCCGACCAAGAGGAGTTAGCCCAGGAAGCTGATGCCGAAGCCAATGCCGTGGCCTCTCTCATGGAGGTTATGCTCCATTCCGATGAGTATCTCATTCCCTCAGAAAATGGCCCAAGACGGCCAAAACCTGAGGATATTGCCTTGTTGATGCGCTCCACAGGCAATCAATTGAGTTTTGAGAAAGCCCTACGCAGATACGGCATACCGTATACTTTGCAGACAGCACGGTCCTTGATGCTTGAAGCTCCTGCCAATGATCTGTATAACCTTTTACAGCTTACCTTATATCCCAATGATCGGCTTGCCTATCTTGGTACCTTGCGCTCACCTTTTTGCAATATTTCCGATCTGGGAATCATTTCCTTATTGGAAGAGTATGGGCAATCCCAGGTTCCCTTTAACCAGAGTGGGAGCTTGTCAGGAGAGGATGCCACACGTTTTGCAAGTGCAAGTCTTTTCTTCCTCGAATTGAAAGAATATGTAAAGACAAAGAGTCTCAGCGATATTGTCATGTTTCTCTGGTATGAAAGTGGCTATAGGCTAGCCTTGGTCACCCATGAGGAAAAACAAGTCTATCTTGAGCACTATACCTTTCTCCATCGGTTGGCCCAGATAAAAGAGAAACAGGAGTTTTCCCTTTCTCGTTTCCTGGATTTTATACGAGAGAATCTTGGGCAAAATGAGCGACTGGATGATCTGGATGTCATTAAGGAACAGTCTGAAGGTGTCCAGATCATGTCAATCCACAAGTCAAAGGGGTTGGAATTCCCTATTGTCTTCATCGGCAGCGCCGGGACAAAACTTCCCTCCAGGGGTTCTGCCTTTTCTTCCTTCAAGGGAACGCTTATTCCAGGGTTCATGAAAACCTCTTTCTACGAAACGGAAAAGAAATCGTGTACGGTCCGGGGACTTTCTGATCTTTTTGAGGATGATGATGAAAAGCGGAAAGAAAAAGCTGAGATGAAACGACTTTTATATGTTGCTTTCACTCGGGCCGAAACCCATTTGGTAATGAGTGGATGTTTTAATCGGAGTAACCGGAATACAGGGAAGGAAGAAGGAGCAAACAACCTGCTGCTTATGGTTTGCAACAGTCTGGGAGTCGATATCGATACCCTCGAGAGTCCCGACCGATTCGTAGCTGTCCGAAAAATAGAAGACCTTCCCGAGAGGAATCTCTATGGTAAAAGAAACGACGATTCCCTTTTCGATACCGAACTCTTTGTCCAAAGAAAGAGTTGGTATGAAAATCCTCTTGGATCAATTGACCTTACTCCTCTTAGGTATGGTGTAACCGCCATCCTTGGGGCGCACGTTGGATTGGAAGAGGAACAAAATAGACTATCTGCACTGCCAAGTGATTTGCTGTTCAAGCGAATTGTTGATAAAGAAGACAAGGAGCATTTACTTAAGGCTCCTTATTCTCCTGCTGCTGACTTCGGGACCTTGACCCATATTCTATGCGAGAAACGCCTTCTCAAAGAAAAAATAAAGGATCCTTTGCTGTTGATTCCCCCTTCCTTGGCCAAGAGACTTGATGCAAGGGAAAAGAAACAAGTCGTTGCCGATGCTCTTTTACTTTGCGAAAACTTTTTGGAAAGCGACCTATATAGGCAATATGTCCTTGGAAAAACTTATACCTGTGAGGTAAAATTCTTTTGTGCGGTAGATTATGAAGGAAGGGAAGTCGTAGTTGAAGGTTCCATCGATTTATTGGTGGAAACGGAACAAGAGATGTTGGTCATTGATTTCAAGACTGATCAATACCGAAATCCTGAAGTTCATGAAAGGCAGATCAGGATGTATTTGCAAGCTGTCGAACGAATCTATGGGAAACCGGCCCGAGGATGTGTTACGTTTTTGCGTACCTGCACAGAAGAGATTTGGTGGACCGGATTGAAGGAGTAATGATGCGAATAGCGTATGAAGTGATGAAAAAGGAATTTGAGAGAGTTTTGAAAAAGCATGGTATGGGAGAAGCTGAAACAGTCCGTTGCGCAAGCTTGTTTGCCCAGACAAGCCTGGATGGCGTATATAGCCATGGTCTGAATCGCTTTCCCGTATTCATTGACTATATTGAAAGGGGCGTTGTCAAGGTTGGTGCCAAGAGCTCCTTGGAAGGATGTTTTGGTTGTCTTGAACGATGGAATGGAAACGAGGGACCGGGGAATCTGAATGCCTATGCTGCCATGGAACGGGCAATAGCACTGGCCAAGGATACTACCATCGGTTGTGTTGCATTATCCAATACGAACCATTGGATGCGTGCCGGTTCCTATGGCTTGCTTGCCGCCCAATCCGATTGCATAGGTATCCTATGGACCAATACCATGCCGAATATGCCACCTTGGGGTGGAAAGGAACCTTTGTTGGGAAACAATCCCCTGGTGTTGGCCATTCCCCATGGCGATAGTCCTGTCCTAGTTGATATTGCCATGTCGATGTTTTCCTACGGAAAAATGATGAACTACAGGAGGGAAGGAAAGGAACTTCCTTTTGACGGTGGCTTTGACGAGGAAGGCAATTGTACGAGAGACCCTGCGGCAATTCTCAAGACCCTGAGGCCTCTTCCCATCGGATACTGGAAAGGCTCGGGACTCTCTCTTGCCCTGGATTTGATTGCTGCGACGCTTTCTGGAGGTTTGACAACCCATGAGGTAGGAAAAATTTCGGTGGAGGCCACGGTCTCCCAGGTATTCTTGGCTATAAATCTTGCAAGCCTTCCAGATCGCAAAGCTATCGAGGCAAAAATTGAGGAGACCTTGCGTGCGTTGAAGGAATCAGAACCGGTCGAAGGGGGCTCTGCCGTACACTTTCCTGGGGAGGGAACAAAAAAAACCAGGGAAGAGAACTTGAAAGAGGGCATTCCCGTTGATGAGGATATCTGGAAAAAGGTTTGTCAATTATAATCAAGATCTGATTTGATTGTGCTGAAATAAAAAGGGAGTCACCGATTTTTGTCGGTAGCTCCCTTTCTTCGTCATTGCCTTGATTCTCAATACGTTCCGTACAAGGGTCCAAAGGTCTGGCAAGCGCGGAAATCGGCACCTTCCTTATCCATGCCCATCATTGACCAAGCACTCGGTCTGAATATCTCTTGGTCCGGGACGTTATGCATGCATACAGGAATGCGAAGCATTGAGCAAAGGGTGATCATATCAGCCCCGATATGCCCATAACTGATTGCCCCATGGTTTGCACCCCAGTTGGCCATGACAGAATACACATCCTTGAACGGACCGTCCTTGCCATCCGTGCGTGGAACAAACCAAGTAGTCGGCCAAGTCTGGTCAGTTCGCTTGTTGATGATGTCAAAGACCTTTTCGGGTACTTCACAGGTCCACCCTTCGGCAATCTGCAATACAGGTCCCAATCCCTTGACCGTATTTACGCGAACCATGGTCACCGGCATTCCGCCTTCACTGAGGAAGGTCGAACTGAATCCGCCGCCCCTGAAGTATCCGCAGTTTGCTGCACTGAAACGCGTGTTATCCAAGGTGTTGGCTACATCTTCACTGGTAATGTCCCAGAAATGCTTCATCTCGCTTTCACCCTTGGCATTCTTCATCTTGCCTGCAGCGTCGAGTGTTGTTGCACCACTGTTGATCAAGTGGATGAATCCTTCCTTGGCAAGACCTTCTGGTTTCCATCCGGTTACTCGTTCAATGGCATTCGGGCTCCAATAGGTCCGTACATCACTGAAGATTGTGGCACGGTTGGTCAGAAGTTTACCAAAGAGCATGCCGATACCGTTGAGGAAATCATTCTCGGTAGCCATTACATAGGGTTCCCGAATTCCGTTCCAGTCAAAGGAAGTGCAGAGCATGGTTTCCATGAAGTCGCCATTTGGCCAATGATCAGTCCATTGTCTCTGTCCCTGGAAACCGGAAAACAGTGCATTGTGACCAAGCGATTCTTCACCGAACCCGATTTTTGCGAGTTTCTGGTTCCCGATCATCAAGTCCCGGCCGATCATGACCATCTTGGTACAGTATTCCCAATCAGTCTTCAGCTGGTCCTCAGTCCTCCGGTATTTTTCTTCATTTACCGTATCTTTGGGCTGGATGCAATTTTCTTTTACCCATTTGATAGCTCTTTCAAACTCTTCGTGGTCATAGATTCCCTCGACAATCCTACGTTCGATCTCGCACATGTCGATGGCTTCGGTGCGCATGCCCAGATAGTCCTGAAGTAGGTCCTGGTCAACGATGGAGCCGGCAATACCCATGGCACAGCCACCGATGGACAGATAGCTTTTTTCTCTCATGGTTGCCACTGCAATTCCGGCGCGGGCAAATCTCAGGATTTTTTCCGATACATCATCAGGGATGGAGGTGTCATTGCTATCCTGGACATCCCGGCCATAGATACCAAAGGCAGGAAGTCCTTTTTGGGTATGGGCAGCCAGCACGGCGGCCAAATATACGGCACCAGGTCGTTCCGTGCCATTGAATCCCCAAACAGCTTTTACTGTCATGGGATTCATATCAAAAGTTTCTGTCCCATAGCACCAGCAAGGGGTGACGGTGAGGGTTATGGCAACCCCTTCCTTTTCAAATTTTGCAGCGCAGTCCGCATTCTCACGGACGCCTCCGATAGTAGTGTCTGCAATGACGCATTCAACTGGCTTACCATTGGAATACTTGACGTTATCGCTGATAAGTTTGGCAGCTGATTTTGCCATATTCATTGTCTGGACTTCGAGTGATTCCCGAACTCCCCGTTGCCTTCCATCGATAACTGGTCGTATTCCGATCTTGGGAAAGGAGCCTGCATATCGATTTTCCGGTCCGATGGATTTAATTTCAGAAACATTTGCCATACTGAACCTCCTTGGTATATCATGAGCTATGTAATCGTTTACATTACGGTAAGTATTACATGTTACGCACTGATTTGCAACTTGTTTTTTATTGATTGACAACGAACAGAGGAGAAAAAAATGCTAAAGAACATTCCTTCGATTATCAGCCCGGAGCTGTTGAAAGTGCTAATGGAGATGGGTCATGGGGATGAATTGGTCATCGGCGACGGAAACTTTCCTGCTGCCTCCACCAACGAAAGAGTCATTCGGCTTGACGGCCATGGGGTTCCAGAAATTTTCTCGGCAATACTGAGTCTATTTCCCTTGGATAAATACACCGACAATGCCTTTCTCATGGAGAAGGTACCCGGGGATGCAGTCGAGACTCCTATTTGGAAAGAGTATGAGAAACTCGCAAAAGAGGGAGATCCGAACTTCAAGGGATTCAAATTCATTGAGCGGTATGCCTTCTATGATCGGGCAAGAAAATCTTATGCAATCGTTGCAACGGGAGAAACTGCCCTCTATGCCAATATTCTCATCAAGAAGGGCGTAGTACTCTAGGCCTGGGACTGACTGGTCCAGATTCGCTTGTATTGCCGCGGGCTCATGGCCATTACTTTTCTGAATTGCCTTGCAAAGTAATTTCCATCACAAAAGCCCGTGGCCTCGGAAATTTCCTCCATGGTCAACTTGCTTGTCTGGATAAGGGAACAGGCAAATTTGACTCGTCTACGTATATGAAACTCGATAGGGGACCATCCGGTGGTTGCCTGGAAATAGCGGTTGAGGGTACTTGTACTCATATTGGCCCTGGAGGCAAGCTCTTGCAGGGAGATCGGTCTATTGAGGTTTTGCTCGAGAAACGTAATAAGCTTCGATATCCTTTGATTTCCGATGCATTTTGTTTTCTCTACTGTTGCCTGATGGGAACGGGAGAGCATGACGATCAATTGCAACAAATTTGCATAAATCATGGTTGCGGTTCCCTTGCCGAATACCATACCTTCCGTTTCCTTTTTGATTTTCCCGATCAAGGTCAAGGCCGCCTCTTGTTGGGAAGTCGTGAGTCGGAGAATCGGCAAGGAATTCTTGACATGAAGCACCAGGGATTTGAAACCGGCAATCTCAGAAAGATCAACCATGCTTTCTGATAGGACTTCCTTCCCGATTAAAATATTATAAAGGATCAGATTGTCCACATCTTCATATCCATGTTCGAAATGAGGCCGAATGAGGAATGCCATTCCTGCTGAAATTGGTTGTTTTTCATTCTTGGTAATATGATTTCCTGTTCCTGAAAGGACGATCACCAGTTCGAAAAACTCATGACTATGTAAGGAATAGGGTATCTCTGGATCTCTTTTGATTACCTTGACCCGGAATCCTTGGTCATGAAAGAAGGTGCGTTCACTCAATATTCTGTATGACATGATAAAATTGTGCTAGTAATTGATTATTCTGTCAAGGCAGAATTTGGAATTAGTGGCAAACTATAGATAGAATATGCATGGATAAGGGGATTCTTTATGACAGATTATGAAATTGCCAAAAAGGCATATGCAAAATATGGTGTAGATACGGATTCTGTTTTGCAGGAACTTGCAGAAGTACCTATTTCGATTCATTGCTGGCAAGGTGATGATGTAGGTGGATTTGAGAAGCCTGACTCTGCTTTGGCAGGGGGGGGCATCCAAGCTACCGGACGTTATCCTGGAAAAGCAAAGACCGTGGCTCAGCTACGCCAGGATCTTGAAGAGGTCTTTTCGTTGGTGCCAGGGACAAATCGAGTAAATCTTCATGCAAGCTATGGTGAATTTGGTGGTACCTTTGTTGAACGTGATCAGATTGAAGAAAAATACTATAAAGGCTGGGTTTCGTGGGCCAGAGAAAATAATGTCAAGTTGGACTTTAATGGTACCTTTTTTAGCCATCCTCTTGCTGATGATGGTTTTACCTTGGCAAGCAAGGATGAAAAAATACGCCAGTTCTGGCTTGAACATGAGAAACGTTGTCGCAGGATAGCCGCCTGGATAGGTCGTGAGCAGGGAAGTCCCTGCATTCTCGATACCTGGATTCCCGATGGAATGAAAAATCTGGCTGTTGATAAATTCGGCTATCGGTCCATTCTCAAGGAGTCCCTGGATGAAATTTTCGAAACTGAATATCCTGCTGACCAGATGCGGGATGCCTTGGAAACCAAGCTTTTTGGAATTGGGAGCGAAGCCTTTGTCGTTGGTTCCCATGAGTTTTACATGAATTATGCTGCGCGCAACCATAAGATGCTTTGTCTTGATATGGGTCACTTCCATACTGAAGAGGATATTTCGGACAAATTATCGGCAATCCTTCTCTTTGATGATGAGATTCTGCTACATGTAAGTCGTCCAATGCACTGGGATAGTGACCATGTAGTTTTGTTCAACGATAAAATAAAAATGGTAGCCGAGGAATTGGTAAGAAGCGGAAAACTTTCCCAAGCTCATATCGGAATGGACTTTTTTGATGCTTCCATCAATAGGATCGGGGCTTGGGTAACTGGAGTGAGGGCAATGCGAAAAGCCTTGCTGTTTGCTTTGCTTGAACCCATCAACTTGCTCATTCGCTATGAAGAGACAGGAAATGGGTATGCCCAGATGGCCTTGCTGGAACAGCAGGCTGTAATGCCCTTTGGCTATGTTTGGGATGAATTTTGCAGGAGAAACGGTGCTCCGCTGGAAAGCGAACTTATCGAACTTGTAGCTGGTTATGAGAAGGAAGTGTTGGGGGAACGGGAATGAGTCTTGAGAAACTGATAGAAACCTCACGTCGCTATGGAAGCGATACGGGCATGGTCCTTTTGGGAGGCGGTAATACCTCTTTCAAGGATGGTAATATCATGTATGTGAAAGCCTCGGGGCATAAGCTGGGTTCCATAGGGCCTCAGGGATTTGTCCGGATGGATCTTGAAAAGTTGGCCCAAATCTGGGCCAAGGTGTATTCACCTGATGATGAGCAACGGGAGGATCAGGTTCTCAAGGATCTGATGGCCTGCAGGCTCCCTGGCGAAGATGCCAGGCCCTCCGTGGAAGCCTTGTTGCACGCAATTATTCCATTCGCGTATGTAGTACACCTGCATCCAGCCTTGGTGAATGGGATTACTTGTTCCCAAAAAGGGAAAGAGACCATCAAGCGGATGTTTCCCCAAGCTTTGTGGGTACCCTTGGTAAAGCCCGGGTATATCCTGGCCGAGACTGTAAGAAACGCCATGAACCGAAAAAAGGAAAAAGGCGAAAACCCTGTACATATCATCTTTTTGCAGAACCATGGAATTTTTGTCGGTGCCGACACTCTACAAGAGATTGATCAAATGTATAAGGACGTCTTTGATTCCATTGAAAAGGAAGTGAAACGAAAACCAGATTTCACCTCTGTCGATATGGATGCCGAAAGAATGCAAGAAGTGACAAGGAGCTTGTCAGAGGTTTGTTCAGAACCTGTTGTTGCTGCCATGAACAAGGAATTTGCACGTATCCTATCCGATGAGAGCTCTTTTGCTTCTGTTTCCTCTGCCTATACCCCAGACCATATTGTCTATAGCGGTTTCAAACCACTTTGGGTCAGTCATGAACGTGGGTCCGATAGTTTGGGCTCTTCTGTCAAAACGGCATTTTCCTTGTACGCAAAAGAGAATGGAAAGGATCCAAAGATTGTCTGTGTACAAAATCTTGGGGTATTTGCACTTGGAAATAATGCACTGGCCCTGTTCTTCGATACGGTTTCGGTCAGTGTCTATAGCGAGAGTTTTGGTGGACCTCAGTTCATGGATACCGCGATGATTGATTTTATCAGGACCTGGGAGGTTGAGAAGTATAGAAGTTCATTGGCTACCAAATAAGGATGTAATGGAGGTTCTTCCTTATTAGAAAGGCTGTTTTGCCCGGACGTCCGGGTTTGCAGATAGATTCCGGAATATCCGGAAAACAGACAAAAGGAGTTTGTGATGAAAAAAGTGTTGTTGGCAATGCTTATCGCTACGATGGTTTTGGGCATGGGTTTTGCCCAAGGGACAAAGGACGAGGCTGCCGTAAAAGGTGAAAAACAAATCGTCATCCTTTGCAAGAGCATGGGAAATGGGTTCTTTGATGCAGTATTCAAGGGAAGCCAAGAGGCTGTAGGGGAAATCGGTGGAATGAAGACCACCTATATGGCTCCCTCACAGGCAACTGCCGAAGGCCAGATTGAGATCATTGAATCCTTGATCGCCCAGAGAGTTGATGGAATCGCAATTTCCGCAAATGATGCAGATGCCCTTATTCCTGTTGCCAAGAAAGCTATGGCCGCTGGTATCAAGGTGATTTCCTTTGATTCAGGCATCAATGTAGGTGGTCGTATCGTCGACCTTCTGCCCAGCAATGCTGAATTGATCGGACGCCAGCAGATTCAACTTGCCGCGGAACTTACCGGCATGAAAGGTGATATCGCTGTTCTTTCTGCCTCCGCCCAGGCAACGAACCAGAACCTCTGGATCAATTGGATGAAGGAAGAGATCAAGGATCCTAAATATGCAAACATGAAGCTTGTTGAAGTAGTCTATGGCGATGATGCTCCGGACAAGAGCTATCGTGAAGCAACATCCTTGATGAAAAAATATCCTAATCTCAAAGCCATCATCTGTCCGACCACTGTTGGTCTTCTTGCAACGGCCCAGGCTGTCAAGGATGCTAAAATGACTGGAAAGGTAGAGGTTACCGGTCTTGGTCTTCCTTCCGAAATGAAGGGCTATATCCTGGACGGAACTTGTCGTGAAATGGCTCTTTGGAACCCGATTGACCTTGGTTATACTTCCACGTATATCCTCTCTGCCCTCATTAATGGAACCTCCAAGGGCTCTGTCGGTGAAGTCATTCCTGCCGGACGCATGAAATCCGTAAAGGTCGAGAAAGACGGACTCATCTACATGAGCACCCCGTATGTATTCAACAAAGACAATATTGAACAGTACGCAGCGATTTTCTAGGTGTAATAGGCTCCCGCCCGATCAAGAGGACGGGGGCCGTTTTCTGTCTTGGCATTTTTGCGGTTATTCAAGGAGGCACGATGCGACAGGCATTGTTGGAAGTTCATGACCTTACCATGATTTTTCCCGGGATCAGAGCTCTGGACGATGTTCATCTGACAGTCAGGAGCGGTGAGGTCCATGCCCTTATCGGGGAAAATGGAGCGGGAAAATCCACATTGGTAAAAATATTGACCGGGGTATATATACCTACGGAAGGAACAATAGTCCTCGATGGCAAGGAAATTGCATTCAAGAATGCAATCGAGGCCCAGGAAGCAGGAATTGTCGCAATTCATCAGGAAGCCTCAATGTTTCCTGAACTCAGTGTCACAGAAAATATATTCATGGGTCATCATCTACGAAATGAGCGGACCCATAAGCTTGATTGGAAACAGATGACGGAAAATACCCGCCAGCTGCTTTCCCAGATGCAATTGGATATAGACCCTGATACATTGGTCAAGAATCTCAGTGTAGCCAAACGCCACATGGTGGAGATATCCAAGGCTCTTTCGCTTGATGCAAAGTTGGTGATAATGGACGAACCGACTTCAGCCCTAACTGGCCGAGAAGTTGAGGATCTGTTCAGAATTGTCCGGGATTTGAAAGCTAAAGGTAAAGCCATTCTTTTCATTTCCCATAAATTTGAAGAAATCTTCGAAATCTGTGATTATTTTACGGTATTGCGAGATGGCCAATATATCGGAGAAGGTTTTGTAAAGGATAGCAAGGAAGACGATATCATCAATATGATGATCGGTCGAAGTATCGACCAGATGTATCCCCAACATAATGCCAATATAGGCGATACTATTCTCAAGGTTTCGAAGCTCTCCCAGATAGGAGCATTCAAGGATATTTCCTTTGAGCTTCATAAAGGTGAGATACTCGGCCTCTTTGGACTCGTGGGAGCAGGCCGGACCGAAGTGGTGAGAACTATATTTGGTATAGACGAAGCCTCAGGCGGCGTCATGGAGATCGAGGGAATGAGCTATTCTCCGAGAAATCCTCAGGATGCCATGGCCAAGGGTATTGCCCTGGTTCCCGAAGATCGGCAAAAACAAGGGCTGGTCTTGAAGATGTCCCTGACTCATAATATTTCGCTACCTGTCATCAGTTCATTGAGCTGGAAAAAGTTTGTCTCGAAAAAGCATGCCGAACAAGTCTATGTGCAGAAGCATGGAAATCAGATGGAAATCAAATCCGCTGGCTATTTTGTTGACGCAGATACCCTTTCGGGGGGTAATCAGCAGAAAGTGGTTCTTGCCAAATGGTTGGGTACAGAGCCCAGCATATTGATCCTCGATGAACCTACCAAGGGCATTGATGTGGCCACCAAGGCCGCGGTGCACGAGTTTGTCTGTGAAATGGCAAGTCGCGGGGTGGCTGTCATCCTGATTTCCTCGGAATTGCCTGAGGTCATTGGTATGGCTGATCGGGTACTTGTCATGCATGAGGGATTGCAAACCGCCATCATTGAGAAAAAGGATATCACCGCTGAGAACGTAATGCGATCGGCCATCGGAAATATCCAGACGGAGGAATCCCATGCAAGACAATAGTTTCAGTGCCTTTTTGAAAAAATCCTTTGCCAGGCGTGAGTCCTCCCTGCTTATCTTGTTGATATTGTTGCTGGTGCCGATAACCGTGCGGTCCCCACAATTTATATCAATGAAGAATATCAGCACGATACTTAATGATATGGCCATCCTGGTCATTGTTTCCATAGGTGAGTTCTATGTAATACTCTCCAATGGCATCGATCTGTCTGTTGGTTCAGTCATTGCCTTTACCGGAATGGCTTGTGGCATGCTCAATGAAGCACATCCTGAGTTGCCTGCCCCGTTGCTTTTAGTCGTAGGTATTGGCATAGGTGCCATTTTGGGCCTCTTTAATGGAGTTCTTGTAGCCTATGGAAAGATTCCTCCCATCATTACCACCTTGGGGACGGTCAGTATCTATCGTGGAATGACCTTCTTATTAAGCGGAGGAACGTGGGTAACTGCCTATGAAATGACCGATTCGTATATAGCTCTTCCCCGTACGACTTTTCTTGGAATCTCTGTTTTACTCTGGATAGCCTTTGCCGTGATTGCCTTATTCTACTATTTCAGTCGATATACCAGAACCGGACGAGAGGTCTACGCCATCGGGGGGAATCCCAATGCCGCTAAATTTGTAGGAGTGAATGAAAGCCGGGTCCGTTTGGTCGTCTTCTTGATCAGCGGTAGCCTCAGTGGTCTTGCTGGTTCTCTCTGGACCGCTCGGTATGCCTCGGCTGTCAATGAGATGGCCACAGGGTTTGAGATGCAGGCGGTAGCAGCCTGTGTGCTCGGAGGGGTCAACTTTGCAGGAGGTGCCGGAGGAATCGTGGGGGTGGCAATAGGTACGTTATTCCTTGGAGTCATTACCAACGCCCTTCCTGTCATCTATCTCTCTGTATTCTGGCAAACGTGTGTCCAGGGTTTGATCGTCTTGTTCGCTTTGGCTATGAATACGATTTCCGACCAACGAAAAAACAGGAAGCTGCTTGCGCAGAGAAGAGGTTAGCAGAATGAATGAAGGTAAAAAACTTGGGTCGGAAGGCCGTTTGATACATGAAGGATCCATCAAGAACCGATTGATAGATATCTTTACCCGATGGGAAGTGTTGCTCTGCATCATCTTTTTTGTACTGGTTGTTTTTTTCTCCAATATGACACCGTACTTCTGGGATGGGTTCAATCTCATGAATGCAACCTTCCAGTTTTCTGAGAAGGCTCTACTGGCTCTTCCCATGATTTTCATTATCATGTGCGGGGATATCGATATCTCGATAGCCTCCATAGTGGCCTTGAGTGGCTTTGTCGTCGGAACTGCAGCGGAAAAGGGCGCAAACATCCCTACCTTGCTCATCCTGGCCCTTTTGGTAGGAACCTTGGCCGGTTTGATAAATGGCTTGCTCATAACTGGTTTGGAGATGCCCGCGATTGCGGTTACCCTTGCAACCCAGAATATCTATCGTGGCATACCCACGGGACTTTTGGGGGAACATGCCTGCACGAAGTACCCTCAGGGTTTTGGTTTTTTTGGCCAGGAATTCATCCCTGGTACGGTCATTCCCTTTGAATTTGTCCTGTATTTGTTTTTTGCCGCAATCTTTGCCTTTGTGCTGCATAAGACAACTTATGGACGGAGACTCTATGCAATCGGCAATAGTTGTGAAAGTGCAAGATTCTCGGGAATCAACGTGAAGCGAATCAGGGTAATCAATTTTACTCTCACTGGTCTCTTTTGTGGTCTTGGTGGATTTCTGCTTGCCTCGAGAATTCTTTCGGTCAGATCGAACATTGCCACTGGCTGGGATATGGAGATCATTACCCTGGTAGTTTTGGGTGGTGTCTCGATTACCGGAGGCAAAGGTTCTGTCTTTGGTGTCATCATAGGTTCCCTGTTGGTAGGGTATCTCAAGTTTGGTATGGGCCTGTTGAAGTTCTCGGGCACTGTCATGACAATCGTGGTTGGTTCCTTGCTTATCATTGCTGTCTTGTTGCCAAGGCTCTTGGACCTATATAAGGCAAACAGGAAATTGAGGCTGCAACAGCATCATAAACTCGAGGAGATTTGAAATGGAGCAACGTCTGGCTTTTGTAATGAAGTTGAAAAAAGGATTTGAAAAAGAATACCAACGTCGGCATGCTGCCATTTGGCCTGAACTGAAAGCACTGCTTTCGCATAGTGGGGTATTCGACTATTCCATATTCCTTGACAAAAAGACGCTCAATCTCTTTGCCTTTCAGAAAATATCGGGCGAGGGAGGATCCCAGGATCTTGCCCTTGACCCTATTGTGCAACGTTGGTGGACTTATATGGCGGATATCATGGAGACAAATCCAGATAATTCGCCTGTATCCATTCCTCTGGAAGAAGTCTTTCATATGGATTGAAATGGATTTTTGCTTTCATTTCTACTTGATTTAATGCGATAAAGATAATACAATCGAAAGCGTTTAGAAAGTTAAATGAAAGCAGGAGTGATACATGGTAGGGATTTCTTCCAGGGAAGAACAGATTCTTGAACTGCTGAGAAGCGGTGAAGAGTACCCTGTAACCCGATTGAGCAAGGTGTTGGGGGTATCGGCAGTCACCATTCGTGGTGATTTGCGTGATCTCGATGCAAAAGGGCTGGTGGTGCGTTCCCACGGGAGTGTCGTTGCAGCCTCTTGTCCCCAATCTTCTTTACGTGATGCCTCCCATACCCAGGAAAAGGAACTGATTGCAAAAGCAGCCGCCTCCTTGGTTGGCGATGGTGATTGCATCATGATTACCAACGGTTCAACCTGTTCCCTGATTGCCCGCTATCTCTTCGGGCTCAAGAATGTAAAAGTCGTAACCAATTCAACGCTCTTGCTTCCCTATGGCCGTGCCAATACCGGTTTGGATATAACAATAGTGGGTGGTGAATACAGATCTCAGGCGGAAGCTTTGGTCGGGCCTGCGGCAATTGCCCAGATAGAAGCCTATCATGTTTCCATTACATTTTTCGGTACCGATGGCATTACCATGGAACATGGGCTGACGACAGCTTTGATTGAAAACGCCCAAGTTGTCCAGAGGATGTGTTCCCAGGCTACCAGGAGAGTTCTTTGCGTAGATTCCTCAAAGGTCGGAAACAGGGGTTTTGTCCGAATCATGCCCGTAACAGAAATAGATACCATTGTCACTGACAGTGGCTTTCCAAAGGATCTCACCCGGGAACTTGAAGAACTTGGGGTCGAGGTCATCATCGCGCAATAGAGAAAAAGGAGATCCATATGGCGCAGCAAGTAGTGATGCCAAAGCAAGGAAACTCGGTAGAGTCCTGTATCTTGGTTGAATGGAGAAAAAAAGTAGGGGAGGAGGTTTCCGTAGGGGATATCTTGTGCTCCGCCGAAACTGATAAGTCGACCATTGATGTTGAATCGACTGCCGAGGGAACGATTCTTGCACTTCTGTATGCTGAGGGCGATGATGTCCCTGTAATGGTACCCATTGCGCTTGTAGGGGAAAAAGGGGAAAAGGTCGAAATTCCAGTTGACGGTGCAAAAGAGCAGGACACTACGGAAGTTGAAGGTTCTTCTGCTCCTGTCTCCTCTGCTTCCACAGAATCTTTGGCAGACCAGAAGGTGGGAACAGTCGCTTCTGATGGGAAGCAGATCAGTCCCAGGGCCCGAAATCTTGCTCAAAAAAAAGGGATCAATATTGAAACCCTTGGTGCGACGGGCCCCAAGCACAGGATTATCGAACGCGATGTAATCGCCTATGAGGGCAAGCCCCTCAGTCCGGCGGCCAAGGCAGTCTCCCTGTCTGAAGGTCTGGTTCCTCCCCTTTTTGGTAATGGTATCGGAGGCAGGGTCTTGGTTTCTGATCTGACGGCAACCAACAAAGAAGATACTTTTGCCTCTGCTGTTGCACAACCTGTCCTGGATGCTTCTTTCCCTGGACCCATAACCAAGATTCCTGTAAAAGGCATTCGAAAGGTTACTGCCAGAAGAATGATGGAATCGATGCACGGGACTTGTCAGTTAACACTCAATGCCTTTGCCGATGCCAGGGCAATGAAGAGTTTGCGCGCTTCGTTCAAGGCAAGCAAGCCTGAACTCGGTGTCAACGGAATCACTCTCAATGATCTGGTACTTTTTGCCTTGTCCCGCACTTTGGAGCAATTCCCGGCTTTCAATGCCCATTTTCTGGGAGATACCATCGTTCGGTTCGAGCAAGTTCATATAGGCATGGCAACCGATACCCCACGAGGGCTCCTTGTCCCGGTAATAAGAAATGCAGGAGCTTTGACCCTTCTGGGGATTTCCAATGAGGCAAAGAGACTTGCAGCAAAATGCAAGGAGGGAAGTGCCTCACCTGAAGAATTGACGGGAAGTACCATTACGGTGAGCAATGTCGGTTCCTTCGGAATAGAATCGTTCACCCCGGTCATCAATATTCCGGAAGTCGCCATTCTTGGGGTCGGCGGGATTTTCTTGAAACCTGTGGAAAGCAAGGATGGGACAGTGGAATTCATTCCCCATATGGGGCTTTCCCTGACGATGGACCATCAAGCGGTGGATGGCGCCGATGCCGCTCGTTTGTTGAAGACCCTTGTGGACAACATAGCTTCGATTGACATGTTGTTGGCTAAGTAGGAGGACATTTGATGTCTCAGTATGATTTGATTGTAGTTGGTTCCGGTCCTGGCGGGTATGTTGCTGCTGAACGTGCAGGTTCCCTCGGGAAAAAGGTATTGCTTATCGAAAAAGATAATCTTGGTGGTGTTTGTACCAACTGGGGGTGCATCCCTACCAAGAGCTTGCTCAATACGGCAAAACATTTTCATTATGCGACGGAAAGTACTTCCCTGGGCGTACATGTCCAGCAAGCCTCCTATTCTATTGAGGAAGCGATGGCCTGGAAGGAAAAGACAGTCAAGACCTTGCGCAGCGGGATCGAATTTCTCATGAAATCGAATAAGGTGGAGACTGCTTTTGGTGAGGCTTCGTTTGTCGATGCCCACCATGTCTCGGTCAATGGGGAGACCCATGAATGTGATCATCTGATCGTGGCAACAGGATCCTCACCCTTTGTGCCTCCCATTCCCGGTAGCAAGCTTGCACATGTGTTGACCAGCAATGAAATTCTTCAGGTATCTGAAGTACCTTCCTCTCTGGTGATAATCGGAGGAGGGGTCATCGGGGTGGAATTTGCCTCTTACTTCTCGATGATCGGGACAAAAGTCACCGTAATAGAGATGATGGATGAGATTCTTCCCATGATGGATGGCGAATTTGCCAAGTTGATGCGTCGAGAAATGAAAGGGGTCGACTTTCACCTTGGGTGCAAAGTCGGTGAGATTACCGAGAAGGAAGTCCGCTATACCGATGCAAAGGGAAATGCCAAGGCAATAGAAGCTTCCTTGGTCCTCATGAGTGTCGGAAGACGTCCGAATATCGCCGGAATGGAAAATCTCAAGCTCGATATCGATCGCAGGGGGATTTTGGTAAACGACAGGATGCAGACCAATATTTCCACTATTTATGCAATTGGGGATGTCAATGGACGTTCCTTGCTTGCCCATAGTGCCTCAAGAATGGCTGAAGTGGCCATCTCGAACATCTATGGCACTACCAAACAAAAAATGCGTTACAACGCTGTTCCTTGGGCCGTCTACGGAAGTCCTGAAGCCGCTGGGTGCGGGCTTACCGAAAGTGAAGTTGCCAAACAGGGACGGGAAGTTGCGTGTGCAACGGTCCAGATGCGATCCAACGGCAGATTCCTTGCAGAACAGGGCAAGCGAGCCGGAGGGTTGGTGAAGGTCGTCTCTGATGCAAAGACTGGGTGTATCTTGGGAATCCATCTGCTCGGACCATACAGCAGTGAGATGATCTGGGGTGCTTCCGCTCTCATAGAATCCGAATTGCGGGTGCAGGAAGTAAAGGAAATTATATTTCCCCATCCCAGCGTCTCGGAATTGATCAAGGATGCCTGTTTCGCAATCGACCATAGCATTTAGGAATAAAACAAAAGGAGTTTGCAATATGTCCAGAACGCTTTCTTTCGATCCCGCAACCTTACGTGGGAGACAGATGATTTCCACACCGTCAATCCCGGTTAACCAATACGAGGGTGACATTAAAAAAGAACTGAAACTATATGGCAAGGACCGTTTGGTACGTGCCTATTATGACATGCTCTTGATCAGGAAATTCGAGACAATGCTCGATACCATCAAGAAGGAAGGGGTCTATCAGGGAATTCAATATAATCATAAGGGGCCTGCCCATCTTTCTGCCGGCCAGGAGTCGGCGGCGGTAGGGCAGTCGATGGTACTCAATCCCGAGGACCAGATATTCGGTTCCCACCGAAGTCATGGGGAAATCCTGGCAAAGTGTATGTCCGCCATCTGGAAGATGAACGACAACGACCTGATGGAGGTTATGGAAAATTTCATGGGTGGCGATACCTTCAAGGTTGTCGAGAAACACCATCAGGGAAAAAATGTTCGCGACCTTGCCGAGAACTTTGTCCTATATGGTGCCCTAGCGGAAATATATGCCAAGAAAACAGGGTTTTCCCGTGGTCTCGGTGGTTCCATGCATACGTTCTTTGAGCCGTTCGGGAGCATGCCCAACAATGCCATCGTCGGTGGGTCCTGTACCATTGCCGTCGGTGCGGCCCTCTTCAAGAAAATAAACCGGAAAAAGGGTATCGTCATTGCCAATATCGGCGATGGTGCCATGGCCCGGGGGCCTGTCTGGGAAGGTTTGGTGCTTTCTTCCATGGACCAATACAATACGCTTTGGGAGGAAAACAAGGGGTATCCCCCATTCCTGCTCAACTGCTTTGATAACTTCTATGCTATGGGTGGACAACCTATCGGGGAAACCATGGGGTATGGACTCCCTGCCCGGGTTGCCTGCGGCATCAATGCCGAATCGATGCATACCGAACGGGTCGATGGTTTCAATCCTTTGGCAGTAGCTGATGCCACTGGCAGAAAGAAGGCTTTGTTGGAACAAGGAAAGGGACCTGCTTTCCTCGATACCATTACCTATCGTTTCAGTGGACACAGTCCCTCCGATGCAATGACGTACCGGACCAAGGAAGAGCTTGAGGCCTTCAAGGCCCAGGATCCGATAGATACCTATGCAGCCTACCTGTTGGAAAACAAACTTGTCACCAAGACCGATCTTGAGGGCTTTGACTCGATTCTTGAAGAAAAGATGCGCAAGACCATGTCTGTTACCGTCGATCCTTCACTGAGTCCTATGGTCGGACCTTCCTTCGTGGAATCGGTGATGTTCTCCAACCAGACAGTCGAAAAGTTTGATGACAGAAAGCCTGAGTTGTTGCAGAATCTTGAGGATAACCTCCGAGTGAAGCAAATTGCCCAGAGAAATCGATATGCCTACGACGAGGAGGGAAAACCCTATCCTTCGGCCAGGCAATATCAATACAGGGATGCAATTTTCGAAGCTATGGCACACCGGTTTGTCATCGATCCTACCATGATTGCCTATGGTGAGGATCATCGGGATTGGGGCGGAGCCTTTGCTTGTTATCGTGGTCTGACCGAATTGCTTCCTCCTTCCCGTTTCTTTAACTCTCCGATAGCCGAATCCTCGATCGTGGGAAGCGGCGTCGGGTATGCGCTCAGTGGTGGACGTGCCGTGGTGGAACTCATGTATTGCGATTTCCTTGGTTGCGCCGGGGACGAGGTGTTCAACCAGATGCCCAAGTGGCAGGCCATGAGTGCCGGTGTGTTGAAAATGCCTTTGGTCCTACGCGTTTCCGTCGGAAATAAGTACGGGGCCCAGCATTCACAGGAATGGACAAGTATGGTCGCTTCGGTCCCTGGCCTGAAAGCCATGTACCCGGCGACTCCCTATGATGCCAAGGGACTGCTAAACTATGCCTTGCGCGGAACTGATCCGGTGGTGTTCTTTGAAAGCCAGAAACTCTATGGCATAGGGGAACAATTTGTGAAGGAAGGGGTTCCCGAAGGGTATTATGAAATACCGGAAGGAGAACCTTGCATAAAGAGAGAGGGGGATGCCATTACCCTGATTTCCCTCGGACCTGCCTTGTATACGGCTCTTGGTGCAGCCGATAAGCTGGAGAAGGATTTTGGCATGAAGGCAGAGGTGATAGACTTGCGGTGGATCAATCCACTGAAGTATGAGACCTTGGTAGCTTCCCTTGCCAAGACCGGTAGAGGCGTCTTGGTTACTGATAGTGCCGAACGTGGCAGTTACATGCATACAGTGGCTTCGAATCTCAATCGTCTTGCCTTTGATTCCCTTGATGCTCCATTGGTGGTTGTCGGTTCGAAAAACTGGATTACGCCTCCAGCTGAAATGGAAGAGTATTACTTTGCCCAGGCCAGTTCGGTTATTGATGCGATCCACGAACAGATACTTCCTTTGCCGGGGTATGTTCCCGTTCATAATTACACTGACGGAGAATTCCTCAAGACAAGCCGAGAGGGTGTATAATCGACAGAGAAGAGGTGTCCATGGATATTCAGGATTTGGAACTTGCAATAAATGATTCGGATAAGTTGACCCGTATGGAAGCGAGCCTTGATCTAGGGGCGAAGATAACCAAAGGAGATCTTGTCCAAAAGAGACTGGAAGAGGTGAACAACCACGTGCATACCACGTGGTCGTTCAGCCCCTATGAACCTGCTGCCGCAGCTTTTCAGGCCTGGAAGGCAGGATTGGGGATAGTCGGTAGTATCGACCATGACAGCATCGGGGCCGCACAAGAAATGCTTGACAGTGCACAAAACCTTGGCATTGCAAGTACCGTGGGTTTTGAGCTTAGGGTAAGTTTTCTCGATACCCCTCTTGGAGACAGGAAGATCAATAATCCTGATTCCAAGGGAATTGCCTATATGTGTGTCCATGGGGTTCCCCGACAAAAAATTGGCAAAGTGGAAGAATTTCTGAAGCCTGTGCATATCGAACGGAATAAACGGAACAAGGCTCAGGTAGAAGCCTTGCAGGCTTTGGTCGGTACGTATGGCTATGACTTGGATTTTGAACGTACTGTCGTACCCCTTTCCCATTCAGCTGAAGGTGGATCGATAACCGAGCGTCATATCCTCTATGCAATGGCCTTGCAAACCATTGATATGTTTGGCAAAGGGGAGAAGCTTGTCAGATTCCTGGAAAAGGATTTGAAAGTGCCTCTCTCGCCGACTATTTCCGGATTTCTGCTTGATGAATACAATCCTCATTATGCCTATGACCTCTTGGGCGTGTTGAAGGGGAATTTCCTTCCGCGATTCTTTATCCAACCTGCGGTTTCGGAATGCATCGATGTCCGAAAGGTCGTTGGTTTCGGGAAGAGCATAGGGGCAATCCCTGCTTATGCCTATCTAGGTGATGTGGCACAGAGTGTTACCGGCGACAAGAAGAGTGAATATTTTGAGGATGGATATCTTGATGAACTCTTCGATCTTCTTTCTGATATCGGGTTCCCTGCCGTTACCTACATGCCCCCGCGCAATACCGTCGAGCAGATGCAACGTCTTCAAACCCTTGCAAAAAACCGTGGCATGATGGAGATCAGCGGGGTGGATATCAACAGTTCCCGACAGAGTTTCAACTGTCCTGAGTTGCTTGGTCCCTGTTGCCATCATCTTGTCGATTCCGCCTGGGCTTTGGTAGCCCACGAGAAATTATCCACTTGCGACGAGAACCTGGGTCTTTTTTCAAAAAAGAATCCTCTTGCCACTCTTTCCTTGGAACAACGCATTGAGAGATATGCAAAACTTGGACGAAAGATGGATCCCCGTCATCCTTTGGATAGTATTCAATTTTTTGATTAGGAGTGATATATGGCTACTTTTTCACAGAACATTTCCACTGAAATTCCCGTGGTAATACGCGGTTTGACCTTTGATGGGGAAAAAGGGCTTTTTGTCCATTCCCATACAGAAAAACAAGCCGATATAGTTTTTGCCCCCGTAAAAATCGGTGATGATATAGAAACTATTTCGAAGGTATGGAAACACCAATTCACTGAGTATTGTGATTCACATAAGGTATATCCGGCTATCATTGGAGTTGAGGGACAACCTTTTGTCTTTGGACTTGGTACTAATTATGATGAAGCTTTCCGCTCTGAAGGGGTTTCTGCAATTCCTGTTTTGCCTCCTTCCAGGAGCAGAAGCGATGTTGTCCGTGATAAGATTGCCTTGGTTACTGGTGGAGCCCAGGGGTTTGGCGAAGGCATAGTCCGTTCCCTTTCCGAGTTGGGCTCTTTCGTCTACATTGCCGATATGAATGTACAGGGTGCCAAGCAGCTTGCCGACAGTCTGAATTATGAGGCTTGCATCACGGTAGCGAAAGCCTTGGAAGTGAATGTCACCGACGAGGATTCGGTCAAGGCGATGCTTGAAGAGGTTTCGCAGGAAACAGGTGGCTTGGATTTGTTTGTCAGCAATGCCGGAGTCTTGCGTGCGGGGTCAGTGAAGACCCTGAGCCTGAAGGATTTCCAGTTTGTCACCAGCGTTGATTATACAGGCTTCTTTATTTGCAGCAAATTTGCCGCCAATCTCCTAGCTCTCCAAAATATTCCCTCCAAACAGTATTTTACCGATTTGATCGCCATCAGCAGTAAGTCGGGTTTGCAGGGATCGAACAAGAATGGAGCCTACGCAGGGGCCAAGTTCGGAACGCTTGGACTGACGCAGAGTTTTGCCTTGGAACTTGTCGAGGACAATATCAAGGTAAATGCTGTATGTCCGGGGAATTTTTTGGATGGTCCCCTATGGTCGGACCCTGATAGGGGTTTGTTTGTCCAGTATCTTGCCGCTGGGAAGGTTCCCGGAGCCAAGACAGTGGAAGATGTAAGAAGATTCTATGAATCGAAGGTTCCCATGAACAGGGGATGTAGGACAGAGGATGTCATACGGGCAATTTGCTATATCGTCGAACAAAAATATGAAACAGGTCAGGCCATCCCCGTTACCGGTGGACAGGTTATGCTTAACTAGGAGGAACTTATGAAAACACGTGCCGTGCGTCTATATGGTGTAAATGATCTACGGGTTGAGGAATTTGAGCTTCCCTCGATACAGGAAGATGAAATTCTGGCAAAAGTGGTTACCAACAGTATTTGCATGAGTGACCATAAGGCCGCTGAGCAAGGAGCCTCCCATAAACGGGTACCTGATGATGTGGCTCTCAATCCCATTATCCTGGGGCATGAATTTTGTGGAGAAATTGTGGAAGTAGGGAAAAAATGGGCAGATTCCTTTAAAAAGGGAAGTCGTTTCTCAATTCAACCCGCCCTTAATTACAAGGGGACCCTTGATGCCCCTGGCTATTCCTTTCGTTATGTCGGAGGCGATTCGACCTATATCGTGATCCCTCACCAAGTCATGGAGCTCAATTGTCTGCTTCCCTATGAGGGAGATGCTTTCTTCCTTGGAAGCCTTGCAGAACCGGTTTCTTGCATCGTCGGGACCTTCCATGCCATGTACCATACGAAATCAGGTTCGTATGTCCATGAGATGGGCATTGTAGAAGGCGGGAATCTTGCCATCATCGCAGGAGTCGGACCCATGGGACTGGGTTCCATCGACTATGCCCTGCACTGTGAACGAAAGCCCGCCCTTGTGGTGGTAACCGATATCGACGATGCCCGTCTTGCCCGTGCTGCGCAACTTTTCACAGTAGAAGATGCCAAAAAGAATGGGGTTACCTTGATTTACCTCAACACAAAAAATCTTGCTGATCCGGTTGCCACTTTGAAGGAGATTTCCGGAGGAAGGGGATATGATGATGTCTTGGTCATGGCCCCTGTGAAACCCCTCGTTGAGCAAGCTGATGCCATCTTGGCAAACGATGGGTGCCTGAATTTCTTTGCAGGCCCCAATAAGAGTGATTTTTCTGCAACCATGAATTTTTATGATGTCCATTATGCCTCGCACCATATCGTGGGAACCAGTGGCGGGAATACCGAGGACATGAGGGAATCACTTTCGAAGATGGAGAAAGGAATTCTTAATCCTTCAGCTATGATTACCCATGTCGGAGGCTTGGATGCAGTTCCTCAGTCGGTCATCAACCTTCCTTCCATTCCTGGCGGCAAGAAATTGATCTATACGCATCTGGATCTTCCCTTGGTTGCCATTGCTGATTTTGCCGAGGTAGGAAAGACCAATCCTCTCTATAAGGAATTGGATGTACTGGTCAAGAAGCATAATGGTCTCTGGAATGCGGAAGCCGAGCAATATTTGCTTTCACAAGTCAAGGGAATCTAGGGGAGATCAGATGAAGAAGCATATTGCCATTGACCTCGGCGCTTCCAACGGAAGAGTCATTGTAGGTGACTTGCAGGAATGTACCGTGGTCCATCGCTTTGTTACCCAGAACGAGGTTATTCTCGGTGAACTTCATTGGAATCTCATCGGGTTGTTTGCAGAGATAAAGCTTGGGTTGAAAAAAGCTTTCTCCTTGTATGGTGATAAAATCGGTTCCATAGGCATCGATACCTGGGGAGTCGACTATGGCCTATTCGATTCCAATGGTTCTTTGGTCTCCCTTTGCTACCATTATCGCGATGCAAGGACCGATGGACTCATCGACATTGTTTCCGAAAGACTTGGTGGCAAGGAAAGGGTCTTTGCCGAGACGGGTATAGCCTTCCAACCTTTCAATACACTGTACCAGCTTGCTGCCATGCAACGGGACAGAAATGAGGTATTCAAGGTTGCAAAACATTATCTTTCCGTGCCTGATCTCCTGGCTTATTGGTTGACGGGAGTCATGAAGAACGAAAGGACCCATGCCTCCACGACCCAGTTATATAATCCTTTTACCAAGACCTGGGCCTGGGATCTCATTGATGAAATGCAATTCCCCCGGGAGCTTTTTGGGGAGATCGTGGATAGCGGTACTGTTTTGGGGCCTCTTGTTGAGTCTGTGCGATATGAGCTCAAGGCTGGCAAGGAGGTAATGGTCATAGCCTCGGCTGCCCATGATACTGCCTCGGCTGTTTCTGCCGTACCTGTTGTTGAAGGTGAAGTACCCCTTTACATCTCCAGTGGTACCTGGTCCTTGTTGGGGGTCGAGTTGGAGAAACCGATTGTAAGCAAACAAGCCTTGGAAAATGGCTTTACCAATGAAATAGCTTCAAACGGGAAGGTCAGGTTTCTCAAGAACATCATGGGTATGTGGATTCAGCAGGAATGTGTCCGTCATTGGGAAAACCAAGGGGAAACTATCTCTTGGAAGGAGTTGGATGAGCAGACTCTCCTCTGTCAAGCGTATAGTGGTTTTATCGACCCGACAGACAACAGGTTCCTCAAACCCAATGGGTATGGAAATTTGATGGTGGATAGAATCGACACCTGGTGCGAGGAACATGATATGCAAAAACCCTCCTCAAAAGGAGAATACATGGTTGCCATCTATCGGGGGCTTGCCAAGGCATATGCAATTTCGGTGAAGCAGTTGGTAGAAATAACTGGGTTGCCAGTTACTTCCCTCTACATCATCGGAGGTGGTTGCAAGAATACGATTCTTGACCAATGGACCGCCACGGAAACCGGTTTGCAGGTATATGCCGGACCTGTCGAAGCTACTGCATTGGGAAATATCGTTGTGCAGATGTTGGCGGTGGGGGAACTCGATTCTTTGTCAGCGGGAAGAAAAGCTCTTCGCGTGGAACAAAAAGTGAAATGCTTTCACCCTTGATTTAGTGTCTGGACAATGGTTTTATGCATGCCGTTTATCTTGAGTACAAAGTATATATGATGGCTTAAAAACTAGAATATACCAATAAAAATACCCTATATATGCAATAATAGGGTATTGTTTTTCGTCATTTTTATAAAACTAAATTTAATTGAATGGAGGATTCCTAGTGAAATAATCGACTTTTGTAAACGTTTACATTTTTTTGTTGACAAATCAAAATCGAGATGCAAAGATTTACATATACGCTAAGTTTCAAAAGGATTTTTCAATCCAGGAGGGGAGAGAAGAATCAAATTACTATTTGGAAATTAGCCCGCCAGGGGGCTTAGCCCTGGTACAAAAAGGAGTTTTAGATGAAAAAGATGTTGGCTATCTTACTGGTGCTGGCAATAGCCTGCACAAGTGTATTTGCCCAAGGTTCCTCGGAACCAGCAAAGGGCGGCACTGTGAAAATTGGTGCTCTCATTCGTAATCTCAACGAACAGTTTGTCAAAGACTATGCTGACAATTTGAAAAAACTTGCAGCAGAGAAAGGCATTGAATTGAATCTTCAGGATGGACAGGGTGATGTAGCTCGTCAGCTTGATCAGCTCAATACTCTTATTACCCAGGGGTATAAATATTTCGTAATCATCCCACAGGATACCAGTGTAACCGAACAAATGGCCCAGCAGATCAAGGCTGCAGGCGGTGGTGCTGCTTTCTCTAACATCCAGCCTTCCGTGGCTGCCTTGAAAGTCGGTAAGGATTTCTACCTTGCCTCCTCCCCTGAATTGGTTGCAGGTCAGTATCAGGCACAGATTGTTGATGAATACTTCTCCAAGTATCCTGACAAGGCTCCCGGAAAAGTTCTCAATACCTTGTATCTCGAAGGCCAGCTTGGACATCCTGCCCAGATCAGCAGAGAAGCCGGATTCGTCGATGAACTCACCAAACTTGGTTATAAAGTAAATTTTGTTGCCAAGGATACCGCTGACTGGTCCCCTGACAAGGCCCAGGAAAAGATGGATACCTGGCTTGCAGCTCATAGTGGCAAATTCAATCTCGTCGTTGCACAGAATGACGGAATGGCCCTTGGTGCAGTCGAATCCTTGATTACCAATGGTCTTACCAAGAAAGATGCTTCCGATGGAACTATCCTTACGGTTCCTGTTCTTGGTATCGATGCTACTGCCGATGCTCTCAACTCAATGGATCAGAACAAATTGTATGCAACAGTATTGCAGGATTCAGTTGGACAGTCCTCCACTGCCTTTGAACTTGCTTATGCTATGGCTACCAAGGGAACCGCTTACGGTATGACCGCTTGGGGAATCAAGCCTGCTTCTACAGTAATTTCCGAAGCTCCTGCAAATGATGCAGCAGTAATCGGTCAGTGCTATCTTGTACCTTTCAAGCCGGTAACGAAAGCTAATTACAAGGAATTGATGTAAATCATATTTCAGACTCCTGCTGGTCTTTACTGGCAGGGGTCATCCTTTAGAAACGCCGGTCTCTGGCGGAAATGCAATTATAGTTCGGAAAGAGGAAAATACATGGATAATACATTTGCCCTGGAAATGATAGAAATTACCAAGGTATTTCCTGGTGTACGTGCCCTTGATGAGGTCACCTTCAGGGTAAGACCAGGAACAGTACATGCCCTGATGGGAGAAAATGGAGCGGGCAAATCAACGTTGATGAAGTGTTTGTTCGGAATTTACAGAGAAGATCACGGAACGATAATTCTCAATGGAAAGGAATGCCACTTCCAGGATTCCCACGATGCATTGCAAAATGGAGTTTCGATGATTCATCAGGAATTATCAAATGTCCCTGAGCGCTCGGTAGCCGAAAATATTTGGCTGGGTCGCGAACCCTTGAAAAAAAGCCACTTGATCGATCATAAAAAAATGAATAACGATACCGAGGCTTTGCTGAAACGTCTCGAGATCCAGATAGATCCAACACAAAGAATAGGTTCCCTTTCAATTTCCACCCAACAGACTTGTGAAATCGCGAAAGCTGTTTCCTATAACTCCTCGGTCGTGGTCATGGATGAGCCTACCAGTTCACTCACCGATAATGAAGTCGATCGATTGTTCAAGATCATCAGGCAATTGAGAGAGCAGGGGGTTTCAATAATCTACATCTCCCATAAGATGGATGAGATTTTCACCATTGCGGATGAAGTAAGTGTCATGCGCGATGGGAAGATGATCGGAACCTACGATGTCAAGGATATCAATGAAGGGAAATTAATCTCCCTTATGGTTGGTCGGGATGCCAAACTTCGATTTCCCGAGAGAAAGAATTCCATCGGGAATGTTTGTCTCAAGGTCGAAAATCTCACTGCCCACAATCCGCGTTCGTTCAAAAATATTTCCTTTGAGTTGCATAAAGGTGAAATTCTGGGAATCGGTGGTCTTGTCGGAGCCCAGCGTACTGAGCTGATGGAAGCTCTGTTCGGGGTTAGGGGCATAGCAGAAGGAAAGATTACCGTTCATGGAAATGAGCTTTTGCATATTACCCCAAAATTGGCTATTGAAAATGGTCTTGGGATGATTACCGAGGATCGAAGGGGCAGTGGCATTTTCCCTCTCATGGATATCTCCACAAATACTTCCATTGCTTCCCTTGGTTCTTTTCTTACGAAACTTCATTTGCTCGACCATCGAGAAATGAACAAGGCAGCAGTGCAATACAATGAGGCCCTCAGGACCAAGACTCCTACAATGGAAACCTTGATACAGAATCTTTCGGGAGGGAACCAGCAGAAGGTCATTATCAGCCGATGGCTGATGACATTACCCGATATTTTGATTATGGATGAACCGACCAGAGGCATCGATGTCGGTGCAAAGTATGAGATTTATACGATTATGAGCCAACTGGTAGAGGAAGGGAAAGCAATCATCATGGTTTCCTCCGAGATGCCTGAACTCATAGGAATGTCTGACAGGATTATGGTCCTTTGTGCCGGACGACATACGGGGACATTGAATAAATGCGACAGTACGCAGGAAAGTATTATGCGGCTGGCAACTCAGTTCATGTAAGAAAGAAGGGAGATAGGAAAAACATGGATTCAAAAAAAGCTCTGGGTGCTACCAAAAAAGTAGTTAGCCAATATACGACCTGGTTTACGTTTGTCGCACTGCTTTTGGTGCTGTCGATCCTTACCAAAGGGGCTGCCCTGAAATGGAATAGTGTCAGGAACTTGTTGATTGCCGAATCTGTGCGTTCCTTTGCAGCCCTTGGGGTTGGCATGATTATCATAACCAAGGGAATAGACCTTTCCATTGGTTATGTTGTATGTCTCACTGCTTCTGTTGCCGCTTCCTTTGCACAGAATCCCGATTATTCCTCAGCCATTTATGCAGGACAGACGTTTCCGTTGTTTGTTCCCGTTCTTGCGGCTCTGGTTGCCGGCGGACTTTTTGGTTTGTTCAATGGTTGGTTGGTAGCCTACGGAAAGCTTCCTCCCTTCATTGCAACCTTGGGCTCGATGTCCATAGCAAAAGGCTTGCAACTTATTTATACCAGGGCTGCCGTTGTCGGTTCCCTGAACCAGAATTTCAAGAGTATCAGCCAAGGTAATGTCGGACCGATTCCAAATCTCATCATCTATGTTGTCATAGCTGCCTTCATCGTATGGGTTATGCTCAAGCATACCAGACAGGGTACGCATTTCTATGCAATTGGCGGAAATTCCCAGGCTGCCAGAGTTTCTGGTATCAACGTTGAACGAGACTTGATGATGGTTTATTTTTATGCAGGAATCCTGTATGGTATTGCCGGTACGTTGCTTGCCTCGAGACTTGGCCTTGCAAACTCATTGACTGCAAACGGAATGGAACTTGATGCCATCGCGGCGGTCACTGTCGGCGGTGTTTCCCAGAATGGTGGTGTCGGTTCCGTCGGTGGAATGATGATCGGTGTCTTTACCATGGGCTTGATCAACTATGGAATGTCCTTCTTGGGAGTAGACAGTTATTATCAGCAATTGGTAAAGGGTTTCATCATTATAGCCGCTGTTTATTTTGATATGAAGAAATATGCCAGGAGAGGCTAGTTGACCAAATCGTGGAGGAACAGTATATAGGCTAGAGGCCCCTAACGTTGCCAAAAGGTTGTAGTGTATGGAAAGGAAAGAACAAGCGACGATCAAGGATGTAGCAAAGCTAGCAGGAGTCTCTATAGCAACTGTCAGCAGGGTCCTCAATAAATTGGGTGTAGTCAATCCTGATACTGAACAAAGGGTGCTTGCTGCAGTGGGGACTCTTCAATATCAACGCAATGCTGTTGCCCGTTCCTTGAAAATGAAACGGACCAAGAGCATAGGGCTCATAGCTCCTGAACTCTCAAATACCTTTTTCTCGGAAATCGTAGAACAGCTTGAAATGCTGCTTGGCCCTTTGGGATATGCGTTGCTGTTTTGTTCCTCCCAGAATTCCGTTGAGGAAGAAAAACGAAAACTTTCCCTCTTGCTTGAAAGAAACGTGGATGCCTTGGTCATAATCCCTGCCAGTGATGTCGGGGATCATTTTACTGGTTCTGCCTTTACCTCTACTCCCCTGGTCATGGTTGACCGACAGATACTTGGACTTGAATGTGATGTGGTCCTTACCGATAACTATCAGGGAGCATATAACGTGACTTGCTCCTTGATTCGGGAAGGCTATACACGTATTGGTTTTCTGGGAGGGGACAAACATGTCCATACTTCCGTTGAGCGACTTCATGGATACTTGGATGCGCTAAAAGAATTTGGCCTTGAATCAGAACCTGATTTCATTTTATTGGGTGGTATGACCCAACAGGCAGGCTATTCCCTCATGGCAACTGCCTTGCAAAGGGAAAATTGTCCGGAGGCTTTTTTTATTGTAAATGATATGGTCCATATCGGGGCTACCAGTTATCTTCTATCTGAATGCAGTGAAGAAATTCAAGATAAGATGGCGTTCTCGGCGTTTGACTATCTGTATTATGCACCCTTGTTGAAATTCTGCCATTATGCAGTAGCCCAACCCCTGGAAGAGATCGGGGAAGTGACGGCCCAGCTTTTACTCAAGCGTATCAAGGGAGATCATTCGGGGTATCCCTGCAAGGTGGTTATTGAACCCACCATCAGGGTCCTCAAGACCAATGGTGGTATCGTAACCGATGAAAAATGCATTGCCACCAGTCACGGTACCACTCCAAGAATCGACAAGATCTTTAGTTGATTCCTATTTCAATTCTTCATCAAAACAGACTGCAACCTTTCCGCAAGCCCCGCTTGCCATGAGAGAGTAGGCTTCATCTGCCTTGGTGAGAGGGAATCGATGGGTTATAAGATCTTCTGGATGGATATTCCATCGAACCAAGCGTTCAACCAAATCTTCCATTTTCCAGATACTGGTCACCCAGCTTCCATAGATGGTTTTCTGGTCATGGAGCATGTCCGGGCTCGGATTGAAGTGCACGGTCCCACCTTCTCCGACAAAGGCAATTTTTCCCCATTTCCTGGTTGCTCGAACAGCTGTTGCCCTGCCATTGTCATTTGCGCTGCAATCGAAGGCTTTTTCTACTCCATGTCCACCGGTAACTTCCTTGACCTGTCTGACATTGTCTTCCCCAGGGGTAAAGACATAATCGGCAAGACCAAGTTTCTTTGCCAGTTCAATACGAGTCGGCTGGCTTTCGATGCCAATAAGCATACTGGCTCCCATAGCCTTGCAAAGCATAAGGCAAGCAAGTCCTACAGGCCCGAGTCCTACGACCAGGACCGCATCATTTCCGCTAACTCCGACTTTCTCGATAGCCTCATATACGGTTCCGAATCCACAAGCTACTTGCGCACCATCGGCATAGGTGAGTTCATCAGGAAGCTCTACGAGGTCTTTCTCGTCACAGAGCATGTAATCTGCCATACCACCATCACGTTGCCACCCATAGGCAGCTCGCTTGGGGGAGGTGCAACTGATCATGAAGCCCTGACGGCATTCATGGCATACGCCGCAACCGCTGATATGGTATACGATGACACGATCTCCTTTCTTGAAGCGCTTGAGTCCCGGTCCTTCAGCTATGATCTGTCCGCAGGGCTCATGGCCGGCAATGACATCTTGGTATCCTTCAGGGCCTTTGCCGAGGTGTTCGCGATAGATGCACCGGATATCGCTGCCACAAATGGTTGTGCATTTGGTTTTCACCAATACCTGACCGTAGCCTGGGGTAGGAATAGCATATTCCTGTAGGGAAACCATGCTGTTTCCCGGGAGTGTGGCCCCTAGCATCTTATTTTTTTCCATCGAATTCCTCCTTTGATGGTTGGTTCCTGTATGACTGTGGGCAAGCAATGGTTCCGTCCAGATCCCAAAGGTCAGTCCAGTCCTTTGCTTCCTTCCAAAGAAAGACCTGGCCCTTGACCAGACGGCTATTGCAATCGATATGTTTGAGTTGTTCCAATTCTTCATTGGAAAGAGGATCGGAGGAAATGCTTTGCAGATTGCTCAACAGGTTTCTCTCCTTGGTTGACTGGGGAATGGGAATGATCCCGTTTGCATGTGCCCATTTGAGGCATATGGAGGCAGGATGGCAATTATGCTTCTGTGCAATTTCTACGATAATAGGATGAGCCATATCGATGGCATCTCCCTCGGTCATGTCCCTTGCAGGTCTGTTCGGGGAACCCAAGGGACAGAATCCGATGGGAATGATCTCTTGTTCCTTCACATAGGAAAGGAATTCCTGTTGTTGGAAGCAGGGATGGAGTTCCATTTCCTGAAAGGAAGGTCGAATCCTGCAATCGCGTAAGAGCAAGGTCAACTTAGCCTTGGTCATATTGCTGGTCCCGATATGTTTTACCAAGCCAAGGTCAACCAAGGTCTCCATTTCCCTCCAGGTTTCCATGAACTCCTCATGGATATAGGGGCGGGCATTGTCGCTTCTGCTCGTCACGTCACATTTAGGTGGATGAAAATTGGGGAAGGGCCAATGAACCAAATACAGGTCCAGGTAGTCCACCCCAAGGTCTGATAAACTTTTTTTACAGGATGCCAGGACGTTTCCTTTCCCGTGCATATCATTCCAGAGTTTGCTGGTTATCCAGAGTTCTTCCCGTTTTACCGGAAAGGTCTCCAGGACTTTCCCTATTTCCTTTTCATTCCCATATACACTGGCACAGTCAATATTCCTGTATCCAAGGCTCAAGGAAGTATGGACTGCCTGAGCCATCTCTTCGTTGCTGACATGATCGCTTCCGAAGGTTCCGATCCCTATGGCGGGTATCCTTGCTCCGGTTGCCTTGATACTCATGGTTGGTACCTGCATGGCAATTCTCCTTCTTTATATACATAGGGTACTCTTCCTTTTTTGTTGGCGCAATGCTTGATGTGCGTATTATTACTATTGTTTTGCGCAGATAAGCAAGGCATGGTATGATGAATGCATGTTGCAAATCGGTTTGAAGCTTAGATTTCAGGATGGGTATGACATGGCTGTGGCCAATGGTGTTGTCCGTTACGCCAAGAGTAAACTATCTTGGCAATTGCGAGGACAGGGCCAATGGTTTTTCCCCCTTGATGTTGATGGCTTGAAACGTTGCGATGCTCTCATTGCCCGTATCGAGGGTGAGGATGAGGCGTTGTTTTGTTCCAATCTGGGCATTCCTGTGGTGGATATCGCCGGTGCCTGTTCCTCAAAATTATTCAGCACTGTTCGCAACGATGATTATGCCACGGGAATAACGGCGGGTAAATACCTCAAAGGATTGGGAACGGTACGATATGGTTGGTGTGGCGTCGATGATGTACACTGGTCACGAGAACGTATGCTGGGCTTTTTGGCTGCCATAGGCTGGAATTTCCAAAAGCTTCCAGCCTTTTCTCGTTCCCTGCATTGGTGGAGGAAAATCTATGAACCTTCCACGGAGTTGGATGCCTGGTTGTTTGCCTTGCAGAAACCGATTTCCATTTTTTGTAGCAATGACCTTGTAGCCATGAAATTGGAGTTGGCTTGTCAGCACTTGGGTTTGGCAATACCTTCCGAGGTGACTGTCCTTGGGGTGGATGATGAAAAGCTTCTCTGCGAATTGGCAAGTCCGTCTCTTTCCAGTATTCCTCCCAACTGTGAAATGATTGGCTTCAAGGCAGCGGAGATGATCGACTCCCTTCTGGAGGGAAAAAAGGATGAGATCCGTATTCAACGTATAGCTTCCGGTCCGGTATCGGAACGAGAGAGTACCTCTTTGGTCCTTGAATCAGATAGTGTGGTGGCCGAGGCCTTGAAAATGATTCGGTCGAAGGTATCCTCCGGAATCTGTGCTTCTGATGTAGTTGCGCATTCAAGTGTTTGCAGAAGAACCTTGGAATCACGGTTTAAACGGGCAAGGGGAAGAACCATCCTTGAAGAGATTTCCCAAGAACGGCTTGCCCTGGCTTGCAAAACATTGCAAAAAAGCAATATTCCTGTCCAACAGATAGCTGAGGAGTGTGGCTTTGGTTCCACTCAACGGTTCTTTGCCTTGTTTCGTCGCCAATATGGAACGACTCCCCAGGCATGGAGAAATCGGATGAAACTTTGACCTTGTTGTAGGCTGGGTCTGCTTGAGGAAAGAACTCGATTGTGACATGATAAGGCCAAGGAGCAATGCAATGGAACTAATGCTTGATACTGCAAATCTCAAAGATATCGCAAAGGGAATTACGACGTATCCCGTAACTGGGGTAACGACTAATCCTTCAATTATAAAAGCAGAAGGAAAGGTCGATTTCTTCGAGCATCTGAAAAAAATCAGGGGAATCATTGGAAAGGAGAGAAGTCTCCATGTACAAGTGGTTGGACAGGATTGCGATACGATTATCAAGGAATCGGATAAAATCAGGTCAATCCTGGGTGAAGAGACCTTCATAAAGATACCTGTTACCGAGGAAGGTTTGCGTGCCATCAAGATTCTTTCCAAGGACGGAGTGAATGTAACTGCTACGGCAGTTTATACTACCATGCAAGGAATTCTTGCAATGTTGAGTGGCGCTCGCTATCTGGCAGTATATTACAACAGGATGCTCAATATCGATATTGATGCCGCAAGAGTCATCAAGGAACTTAGTAGTCTTCTTTGGGCCAATGCAGGAAATTGCCAGGTCCTGGCTGCAAGTTTCAAGAATATCAGCGAAATAACCACAGCCTATGCCAATGGCGCAAGTTGCTGTACTGTACCTCTCGACCTTTTGACCATGGGTCTATGCATGCCGTCCATTACCCAGGCTGTCAATGATTTTCACACGAATTGGCAGGTAATCTATGGGGACAAGACGATTCTGGATATGTGATGCCAGCTTCCCTGGATCCTTTTTTCAGTAATACAGTCCAGGTAATGCTCGACGAGGAAGGTTTTTCCTGGCCTCGTCGGTTTACCACAAGGCAACTTGATTCAGTTGTAAATTCTCATCTTTTTTATATGATGGCACGGTCTTCCGCAGGGTGTTGCCTGACGTTTTTCACAACTGGTTCAAATATAGGGTTTACCTGTAGACGATACAGTCCAAGTTCTCTAGGGGGTTCTAGACCTCTTGGGCAAAATATAGCCTTGAAAGAGTATGGAAGACCCTTCGACATGTCAGATTCTTTCGATATTTCGGTGGATGGCAAATTTCTGGCCCCCCTTCCCATCAAGAAAGGAATGTTGAGGGCATGTTGGGATAATCCTGAAAAGAAACAGGTCTTGGTGAAGTTCTTCTTTCCAATGTGCCATCAGGTTGGTATCAAGGATTTTTCCTGTGACCAGGATATGCTACCGATCAAAAAACCTTCAGGAAAAATTCTCTGTCTTGGGGATTCCATCATGCAAGGTTTTATGGCAAAACGTCCGGCCTTTGGTCTTGTACCACTGCTTTGCGAGCATCTGGGCGTGGAGATCGTCAACCAAGGGATCTGTGGCTTTGGTTATGATCCTTCGATTCTGGATGGAATGGAAGAGCTAGGCCTCTTTGACTGTATCTTGGTTGAATTGGGTACGAATGACTGGAATTTTTCTCCCGACTTGCCTTCCTTGGAAAGACGGATTGCCTCCTTTTATTCCCGACTTACGACACTTTTTCCCAGTATTCCGATTTTTACAATGACCCCTATTTGGCGGTCAGATCTTGATGAACTAAAACCTTGTGGTTCCTTTGCCGAGCTTTCTGACTTGATTGCCCAGGAGGCGGAAACCTATGTACAGGTAAAGGTCATTGATGGGCTTTCGGTTTCCCCTCATAAGAGAGGCTATTATACTGATGGCTTTCTGCATCCCAACGTGGAGGGTTTCCGTTATCTGTCAGAGCATCTTGTACCCTTGCTGAAGCCTGTATTGCGGATCTGAAGAAATAGGGCTGTTCGTATCCATATCGTTGTCCTGCAACCCTTCCAAGTTTTTCTAAAATCCTTTTCTCTTGACAGGTGAAAACTGGGTGCGACAATGAAAGAGATAATAAAACAGATTAAATGGCAACTATAGGGTATTATTGAGGCTGTGAGGATTTCTGTTTGCTTGGAGGCAAGATATGAAGGATATTGATGGGCAGAAGAGAATTGCCGTATTGATTGATGCTGATAACGCCCAATATTCGAAAATCAAGGCAGTACTGTCGGAGATTTCGACTCATGGACGTATCATAACAAAACGTGCCTATGGGGATTGGTCCAGTCCGAATCTCAAGAACTGGAAGGATTCACTCAATGATTATTCCATCCAGCCTATCCAGCAATTTGCCTATACGACAGGAAAGAATTCCACCGATGCTTCGATGATCATCGATGCCATGGATCTATTGTACACTGATAAATATGATTCCTTTGTCCTGGTATCCAGCGATTGTGATTTTACCAAACTTGCCTCAAGACTGAGGGAATCTGAAAAATTTGTATTTGGGGTAGGGGAAGCAAAGACTCCGATGTCTTTCCGTAATGCCTGCGATGATTTTATTCTGGTAGAGAATCTGGATAAAGAAGTGCATAAGGCGGAGCGAAAAAGAGATACTTCCCATAAGAAGACAGTCAACGCCAAACCCAATATCAAGGAAAGAATCCCGGAAGTTATAAAAGAACCGGTAATTGTTGAGACAGTTGAAGCTGATACCTCTTCACTCGACGGAGTCATCGAATTGCTTGATATTGCTGCGGAAAACTATGGAAATGAAGATGGTTGGACCAATGTTTCGTCAGCAGGAACGTACATCAAGCGGTCTATGCCTGATTTTGATCCCCGAACCTATGGATTCATAAAACTTCCTGATCTTATCAAGAGTCTTTCATCTATCTATGAGATCAGGCGCTTTTCGGGAAAGGGAACGGTTACCATCGTGGCCTACAAACGTAAGGACAATGCTCCTCTCTCTGAACTTTCCCCATAGAGTTGGAGAGTTCTGAGAGCTAGGCTACTGATTGACGGTATTGCACCGGAGACCGGTAGCCTAGTTTTTTTTGTATTCGCTTGTCATTGTACCAAGCGATGTATTCCCTTACCAGCTGTTCCATCTCTTCCTTGGTTAGCAGTCTCTTTCTGTTCTGGTAGATGGTCTCACACTTCATGAGGCCGAAGAAATTCTCGATGCAGGCGTTGTCCCAACAGTTTCCCCTGCGGGACATGCTCTGCACCACACCGAGACCCCTAAGGTAGTCGACATAGGCCCTGTTCGTGTAGGTCCATCCCCGGTCCGAGTGGATGAGGACGCCATGGAGATCGAATCCCTTGTCGACCAGTTGCTGGATGGCCTTGATGACCATGGCGAGGCTCTGGTGCTCCTCCATGACATAACTCACGATCCCGTTGTCGTACAAATCCTTGACCGCGGCCAGGAACAACCAGCCCCCCACGACACGAAGGTACGTGATGTCGGTCACCAGCTTGCACATGGGCCCCTCTGCCGAGAAGTCCCTGGCCAGTATGTTTTGTGGCAGTTCCCTTGCAGTTTCTTTCCGTATCCGATAGTAGCCCTTGGGAAACCGTCGGATGCGGACCTTCGCGTTCAGGGCATGTTCCTTCATGACCCGCTCGACGCGCTTGTGGTTCAGTTGCACGTACCCGAACCTCGCCTTCAGTTCCTGCGTCATCCTTGGAATCCCGTAGGACCAGTTTGTCTCTTCTTGTATCTGCCTGATGTGCGATGCTATGGAGACATCATTGTTGACCGAATCATCCTTGTGTTGTTCCCAGTAATAGTAGGTGCTCGGGCAGATGCCTGCCAGCTTGAGCGAACGGGTCACAGGGACTCCGAGCTTCCGTGCCTCAGCAACTGCTGATAGAACTTTTTTTTTGACGGATCCGTCTCCTCTGCCTCGCAGATTTGGAAGTACGTCCTGTAGAAGATAATCCCGTCGTGCATCCCCTTGAGCTCTGACTGCTGTTGCCTTACGAGCTTCTCGAGCTCTTCCATCTTCTTCCGTTCCAATTCCGTCATTGTGTCCACCTTTCCTCTTTCTGCCTTTCTTTCTCGTGCAGACCCCGTACTCAGTATAGTTCCGAATCCATACATTCAGAACACTAATCGACAAGGCGTATTTGCGGCAAAGACCAGATTTGGTTTCTTCCTTGGACAGCGACTTGAGGACAATCCCTTCCTTTACTTGCTCGTTCATGGCCTCGTATCTACGGTCGTAGGTACAGTACACCCAGCTCTCGTTTCCACCTTCGTATTGCTTGCACCACCGCCTGGTGCTTGACGGATTGAGACCCAGTCTCTTTGCGGTGGCCTTGCCTTTGCATCCTTGCTTGAATAACTTCAAGGCCTTGAGTTTCGTCTTTTTGCTGATCTTTGACATAACAATCCCCCATGTTTGGATTTCTCCAATTCACGGGGGAAAGTTCACTCATGACCGGTAGATGGGGGTTGTTTAATAAATAATTTAATTACAAAGAAATAGAATTTGATGCTCCATTGATAAGTAGTAATGATACTCGTATACTGAGGTATTACATATTACGAGGAGAGAACTATGAGCGGAAAATTTGTAATTACAAAGACCCCGAAGGATTTCTATCGGTTCAGTCTTCTGGCAGCAAACTACGTGACAGTGCTCACCAGCAAGAACTATTCCACCCTCCGTACTTGCAGGGAAGGAATCGAGACAATAAAGACCAATGCGTTGGCTCCAGTGTCTGATTTGACCTTGACGAATACCCCGGACCAGAAATTCCCAAAATATGAGGTATATCTGGATACCAGTGGACTGTTCCGTTTTCGCTTGCTTGCCTTAAATGGGCTCAATATTGCCATGGCAGAGGAAGGATATGTCTCCAAGGACAGTTGTCTGAAGGGTATTGAAGCCATCGGCCGTGCAATAAAGAAGGCCACGATCGACGAGACAGCCCTGAAGTCCTGATGACTGCAAGGAATGAATGTTTCTTTCGTATAGCCCTCAATATTTACTGATTGCGAGCTCATCTTCCCTATCGAGGGAAGTTGTCTCGAAATCAGCTGTTTCAAACGTATCTTGAAACAGCTTCTTTACCTTACCGTACTAAATTGTATACGTATTCTTTAGGTACCCTACAGCCTCTTCAATTCTTTTCCAGGCTTTTTCGATTGACTTTCTCTGGGTCCCGTAGTTGAAACGAATGAATCCTCTATAATCCTCTCCTCCGAACCAAGTTCCATCGTTGACGGCGATTTTTGCACGTATTCCGAAGAATCGGGAAAGCAAACCTCCCATTGGACTTCTTGAGCTTTGGTAGAGGTCGGGGTTTGCCTGGGCATCCAATTCGACCAAGGGGAGAATCTCATTGCAATCAATAAAGCCGATGAAAGAGGCTTGTGGCTTGATGACATGGAGCTGGGGAATATGTTGTTTGCAATAGGTGTCCATAAACTCAATGTTTTCTTGTAGGTAGGAAAGAAGTTCCAGAAGCCAATCATATCCATATCGGTAGGCATTGGTTGCCACTGTTGTTGAAAAGAAGGAAGGCTCGCCTAAAAACAGTTGTTCCATTCGCCTCTTGAAGTTGTTCCTGAGTTCTTGGTTCTCGATGACCGCCACTGAAAAATGTTCTCCGGCAATGTTGAAAGTCTTTGAAGGCGCCATGCAGGTTATTGCCTGGCAACCATTTTTCAAGGCTATGGGAAGAAGGGGATGATGAGCACCAAAGGAAAGGTCTCCATGAATTTCATCACAGATGATCGTGACTTGATTGTCCCTTGCTATCCTGCATAGCTTTTCAAGTTCTTCTTCACTAAATTCCAAGCCTGAAGGATTGTGGGGGGAGCAGAAAAGGAGAAGCTTGGCTTGCTTGCAAAGTGTTTCATAGGCCTCCCAATCGAGGGCGAAGGTATGGGCCTCTTTGTCATACACCAAAGGCCACCGGAGCAGCGTCCTTTTCTGGTTGTTTACAATCTTGAGAAATGGCTGATAAGCTGGAAGGGGAACGATGATACCGTCTCCGGGAGCTGTCAATAATTCGGTAAGCATGGCAATGCTATTCAGCATTCCCAAACAGATGACAACCTCTTGGGGCTGTACTTCCCAATGGTGGCGCTTTTTTGCCCATTCACAAAACAACTCCTGGATTCCCGAAAAATGGGGATATCCATAGGTACCTGTTTGTGTGGCCAACGCTACCTGATTTATTATTTCAGGCGCAGCAGTGAAATCCATATCCGCTACCCAAAAAGGTTCGGCGTCCTTGACTCCCGTAATGCTTTGTATTGCTTGTTCATTCCATTTTACCGATAGGGTACCTTTTCTATTCACCGGTTTGTCGAAATCATACTTCATTAATTCCTGAACTCCATATCGTAGCCGGATCGTTTGTTGGGATAACGACCGGCATGGACTTTTTTTGTAAATTTGATGGCACTTGTCGGACAACGATGATAACAACCAAGGCATCCCAGACAATTGTCCCCGAAAGTGGGTTTTCCCTCTTCCATAACAATATTGGTTGAGGGGCACATACGATAGCAGAGCCCACAACCAGTACAAGCTTGTGAAACGGTAAATTGCCGGGCAGTATCCTTGGAAGAAAGATGGATGATCGGCATGATACGATGAAAGGCGAATTTCGAGAAAAGGGGTTTCAGGGAAAACTTGAATTTTTCATCAGTGATATCCCTTGCGATAGAGGCTATCCTTCCATCGGCCTTTGCATAGAGAGCCTTGATTTTTTGTTCATCAGGAATGGTAAACAATGGTACGTATACATCAGGCATGACAACCTGGGTGGAATAACTGGAAAGGCATCCGGCTTTTTGGAGCATCAGTTCGGTTGCTGTCAAACTATAACCGTTGAATATGTATCTGGTCGTGATAAGAAAGCAATATTTTATGGGAAGCAAATCCTGCATTGCAAAAACATTCTCGATGAATTGTTTGACGATGAGGGGAGGAAAACCTTTATATGTGGGGAAGATGATTCCCACACGTTCAGTCATTTCCAGATGAGGAATGTCCATTACTGAAGCCATCAGGACAACTTTTGCATCACCTAGTTCCTGAGCTAATTTTTGTGCGACATAATAGCTGTTTCCTGTTCCTGAAAAACAAAAGATTGTTGTCTTCATGATTGCTTTCCTGGGGTAAAGGATGATAGAAGTTTGCAGACAGAGTCCGTATCTTCGTCATTGAGATCGAGGTTGGTAACCAGTCTTACCAAGTTCCCCTCATTGTTGGCAAGGATACCGATGGTTTCCAGTTGCTTGACGATATCTTTGGCCGTATATCCTTTGACAGTAAAAAAGATGATGTTGGTCTGTACTCCCTCGAGGTCGACCTGGGCCCACCCTGTTTTTCCCAGGGTCGCGGCTATGGCCTTGGCATGTGCATGGTCCTCTTGCAACCTGTCTACATGATGTTCCAAGGCATATATTCCCGCTGCTGCCAGTATTCCGCTTTGGCGAATTCCCCCACCCAGCATCTTGCGAATGGTAAGTGCCTTGTCGATAAAGGTCTTATTCCCGCAAAGAAGGCTACCTACAGGGGCGCCAAGGCCCTTGGAGAGGCAGAAGGTAAGAGTGTCTGCATACTTGGCATAGGTCTTTACAGAGATGCCTGTAGCAATCTGTGCATTGAAGATCCTTGCTCCATCCATATGGACAAGAAGGTTGTGACTATCGGAAAAATCCTTGATCTCCTCAAGATTCTCCAGGGGATAGCAAAATCCTCCGATGGTATTCTCTACTTCAACAAGAGTTGTGGTTGCCATATCATAGGCACCTTGTTTTACTTTACCTTCCAGCAAGGAGCTGTTCAAAATGCCTCTTGGTGCCTCCAGGCCTATGGGAAGGGCCCCTGCAATTGCCGCGACTGAACCGATTTCATGCTGGATGATATGGGAATTGGCGGCGGCAAGGATTTCATTGCTTCGTCCCCCGTTGATATACAGGCTGATGAGATTTCCCATGGAACCCGAGGACACAAACAGGGAGCGTTCTTTTCCTGATAACTCTGCGCCCATCTGCTCAAGTCTATTGGTTGTTGGGTCTTCTCGGTATACATCGTCCCCGACCTCGGCTTCATACATGGCTTTGCGCATAGCCTGTGTGGGTTTCGTAATCGTGTCACTTCTCAAGTCAAACAGTTTCATAGAACATCTCCTCTGATGGAATCGAATAGGTTGAAAAATGATGGAAAGGTAATGGAGGCGGCATCTATGCCAATCAGGTGTAATCTATCCTTGAGTGCGATGCTGGCTGCTGATAAGGCCATGATTACCCGATGATCGTCATGTCCGTACACAGTGCCTCCATGAAGGGGATGTCCTGCCTTGATGGTCATGCCGTCTTCCTGTTCTTCGATTTGGGCACCGAGTCTTGCAAGTTCTTCATGCATGACCGCGATGCGATCGGTTTCTTTGATTCTTGCCTGGGGTACGTTGACAAGATGCACGTCTTCTTGTGCGAAGCAGGCAGTTACTGCAAGAATCGGTAGGGTATCAGGCATGGAATTCAAATCGAAGGTGCCACCTTTGAGTTGTTGTGGTCCTTCAAGTGTAACCGTGGTATCTTCCCAGGTTACCGTACATCCCATTTGACTGAGTATATCAAGGATTTTCTTGTCTCCCTGCACATCTTGCGCATTGAGTCCCTTGACCGAAATTTTTGTCTTGCCGATGGCCGCCATGCAAAAAAAGAAGGAAGCTGAACTGAAATCACCGGTAACCATAGCTTCAAAGCCCTTGAAGTGCTGGTTGCCAAAGGTTTTTGCTTTCTGGAGGTCAGCTGAAATTTCATAGTACAGGTTTTGCTCGTTCATCCATTGCAATGTCAAATTTACATAGGGTTTTTCATAAAGTAGGGGAACATTGATGTTGCAATCACCTTTGGATAGACAACAGGCAAGTAAAAGACCTGAAAGATATTGGCTGGTAGGACATTCTATTGAGCAAGATCCTCCTCTCAGGGGGCCCTCGATAGAGAAAGGTGGGAAAGTACCGTTCTTCCGCACGATCGTTGCACCTAGGGCCTCCAGCGCATCCAGCAAAGGGCCTATGGGGCGCTTTTGCAACTGTCCATCACCTGTGAAGGTAAATATTCCTGGCAAGGATGCAAGCATTCCTGTGGCAAGATACAGCGTAGTCCCGCTGTTGCCGCAATCCAAGGTATGGCTTCCTTTCAGGTTCTTTATCTTGGTTGCATTACAATTGAGAGTGTCATGGTTGTCGTTCCAGGTCAGTACCGCTCCCAACTGGGTGCAAAGATCCATGCAACTTTGGGTATCCTGACTATCCAGTGCATTATGGATGATGCTGGTCTCTCCACTGAGGGTGGCTATAAGCAAGGCCCTGATGGTTTGGCTTTTTGATCCCGGAATAGTGATGGTTCCCCCAACTGGAGTGGGTACAAAGGTTTTGTCCATAGGGAAAACTATAGCGAAGATGACTCTCTGAGTCCAGCAAAAAAATCCCCGGGAAACTCCCGGGGATGATAAAAGTCTGAAACAAACTACTTGAGGTAGATGTTCTTGACCGGATGGTAATCCATGGTGTTGGTACTCCAACCGCCCCACTTGTTTGTATCGATCATATTGAGGGTTACATAGTAGTAGAGAGGCATGAGGGATTGATCTTCATTGATCATGATATCTTCAGCAGTCTTCAAGACGCCCATGCGGTCAGCGCCTCCGGCCATTCTTGCTGCTTCATTGATCAAGAGGTCATAGGTCTCATTGGAATACTTACCACCGTTCATGCCAGCTCCAGTAAGGAACATGTCAAGGAAGGTGTTAGGATCCTGGTAATCGCCTACCCAACCGGCACGGGCGACAGTAAAGTTGCCTTGGTTCCTGTTGGACAAATAGGTCTGCCATTCCTGGTTCTCAAGTTGTACGTTGATTCCGAGGTTGGTCTTCCATTCCTGCTGTATGTACTCGGCGATTTGCTTGTGGGCTTCGCTTGTATTGTACAGGATGGTAAGAGTCGGGAATCCGGCACCGTTTGGATAACCGGCATCAGCGAGCAACTTCTGGGCTGCGGCGACTGCCTCACTCTGGTCTTCATACGGGAAGGCAAGGGATTCATATCCGGCCATTGGGGGAACAATGCCCCATGCAGGAATCTGTCCGGCCTTGGTTACACCGTCGACAAGAGCCTGACGATCGACAGCAAGGGCAAGAGCCTTTCTTACGCGAACGTCGTTGACAGGAGCTTTTTCGTTTTGGAAAACGTAGTAATAGGTTGAAAGCTGGGGAGCTGACTGGTAGTCATCGCGCATGGATGCGGCCTTGATCTGGTCGTTGGGAACAGTGGTGAGCCAGTCGATCTCGCCATTGATGTACATGTTGTAGTTGGTTGTATCGCTATCGGAGGCATAGAAGATAACCTTATCAAGCTTTACGTTGGCCTTGTCCCAGTAATTCTGGTTCTTGGTGACAGCGAGATAGCTCTGGGGGACTTTCTCTGACAATACGAAGGGTCCGTTACCTACGAAGTTTTCGGGATTGGTCCAAGCTGCACCGAACTTCTCGATAGCATGCTGGGGGACGATTGCAAAAGAGTAGTGGGTAAGGGCATCGATGGCATACGGGAGAGGACCGATGAGGTCCATCTGGAAGGTGTAATCATCGAGAGCACGAATCTGAACAGCATCAGTACCGGCTTTTCCTGCATTGTATTCGCTTGCACCCTTGATGAACATGCAAGGGAACCAAGCATAGGGGCTTGCAGTTTCGGGATTGAGCTCACGGAGCCAGGAATAGACGACATCCTTGGCCGTAATGGCTACGCCATCGGACCACTTGGCATCGCTGCGAAGTTTGAAGGTGTACTGAGTGCCGTCAGCATTGGCGGTCCAGCTTTCAGCAACACCGGGAACTGCATTTGCAGTAACGGGGTCATTGGCTACGAGACCTTCGAAGAGAGCCTCGAAAATCCTGTGCTCAGGGACACCCTGAATGAGAGCCGGATCAAGGGATTCAGGTTCCGATTGGTTGGAAATACGGAATACCGTCTCTTGTTTGGCGGGTTGTGCCGGAGTGGTTTTGGCAGGAGCAGTAGCAACCGTGGCGGGAGCCGGAGTGGTTGTTGCTGGAGCTGCAGCTTTAGCAGGAGTAGCAGCGGGTGCTACAGTAGCAGCAGGTGTAGTGGTTGCGGCAGTCTTGGGCTCTTCTTTCTTTCCACAGGAAATAAAGAGGGAGCTAACAAGAAGAACGCAAAGCACGATAGTCAGAAATTTCTTCATAGACATATCTCCTTGTGAATGTAAATATAAACGTTCAACCTAGCATATTCTACATTTAACCACGAATCAAGAGAAAACGCAAATGGGTTCAGTATGAAAATTTACTCCAAAAAATGTAACCTTTTGATAATTTAGTTCCTAGTCAAGGATTCTTTTCATTTTGAGCATTCAAGGAGCGTGACCTTCCCCAGAATTATAGGTATAGTCTAAAAAAGGATGGAAACAAATGATAAGGCATACAACTGGAAAACAAAAAAAGGGTATTATATTTAGAATAGCCCCTTCCTTTACCATTATATGTGGGTTATTTACCCTGTATATCATATGGGGACTTTCCTATTCCCTGCAAGATGGGATTCCCTTGAATTCCATGTGGCATCTTGTTGTCATGGCCTTGCTTGCTGCACTTGGTGCCTTATACCGCGATTCCTGGTCCTTTGATTCCGAGCAAAAAACAATATCCTCGTTCTATGGTTTTGGTTTCATAGGCAAAAAAGCTGAATATTCCTTTGATGAAATAGAGAGGATTGAATTGACCCATTTTGTCAGGGGCTCCGTGGACAAGGATGCAAAACCTACGAAGCGACGGCTCAAGGCCATGGTTGTACTTTCCCTTCGGTTCGAAAACGATAGTGTGAAAGACCTTGAAATCATCCAGGAGAAAAGTTCGGGGGGAAGAACGGAAGCTGCAGCCCAGGCTCTCAGCGCCGCTACGGGGCTTGGCCTCTATGTCGATAGACCGCGGGATCTTGATCTCAAGGTAGGTCTGAGGGACTTCTGAAATACGTGTCCTATACATAAGAAAATATCCCAGGAAACATTAATTCCCTGGGATATTTTTTATGGTGCAAAAAAATAATTATTTCAATGTGTTTTTCTGGGCATCGGCAAGAGCTTCTTGTTTGGTCACCTTGCTGTAATCCCTTTTGTCATAAAGCCAGCAGGAAACTTGATGTTTCTCATCGATATCGAACATCGGTGGTATATGGCAGGAACACCAAGGCATTTTGCTGGGACAGCGGTCATAAAAATAACAACCGACTCTTTCCGTATCAGGAGAGGGTACATCCCCGGTAAGGATGATTCTCTGCCGTGCACGCTCAATTGTCGGGTCCGGTATAGGGGCTGCAGAGAGCAAAGCCACAGTGTATGGATGCTTTGGATTATCGTAAAGCTGGACAGCTTCCGAAATTTCAACAATCTTTCCAAGGTACATGACTGCCACACGGGTACTGATATGCTGGATGACTGCCAAGTCATGGGCAATGAAGATATAGGTGAGCCCGAATTCTTTCTGCAAGTCACCAAGCAAGTTCAGTATCTGTGCCTGGATGGAGACATCAAGGGCTGATACTGGCTCATCGGCAAGAATGATTTTCGGATGCAAGGCCAAGGCCCGGGCAATCCCGATCCTTTGGCGTTGCCCACCACTGAATTCATGGGGATATCTGTTTTTGAAGGCTTTGTTCAGGCCAACGCGTTCCATGAGGGCTTCGACCTGTTTCTCGATTTCCATCGAAGAAAGGTTTTTTTCCAATAAACCACGTTTATTATAGATGACCAAAGGTTCGGCAATGATGGAACGTACAGTCATCCTGGGGTCGAGGGAGGCATACGGATCCTGGAAGATCATCTGCATCTCACGTCTGGCGGTCAGCATTTGTCGTTCCCCGGCCTTGACCATATCGATTCCATTGAAAATAACACTCCCGCTCGTTGGTTTGTAGAGTTGGGAAATGGAACGTACGGTAGTGGATTTTCCACAGCCTGATTCTCCGACTATACCAAGGGTTTCTCCGGGATAGACATCAAAAGACACTCCATCCACTGCCCTGATGGCTCCTACCTGTTTCTTGAAAATGAAACCGGTATTGATAGGGAAGTGTTGTTTTAGATCCCTTACTTCCAAAAGGGGTTTTACTTTTTCACTCATTTGGCCATCTCCTTCTCGGCGGCATCTTTCAATGTCTGGGCAATGACTTTCTCATCAACATAGAGCCAGCAAGAAACCTCATGTTCATTTCCAAGGTCTGTTGTCGGTGGGTAGGCTTGATGACAAACTTCCATATCGCGATGGCACCTTGGGTGGAAGGGACAGCAAGGAGGGAGGTCGATGACGTTTGGTGGTTGTCCTTCAATGGAGAACAGCCTATCGTTCTTGCTTTTCGTATCCATTCGCGGGACGCTCATGATCAAGCCTTCCGTATATGGATGAGCAGGTTTTGCATAGAGATCATCGGTCAAGGATTTTTCTACTATCCGACCGGCATACATTACACATACCTTGTCACACATACCTGCCACAACTCCAAGGTCATGGGTTACGATGATGACTGAAGTACCGAATTCCTGGCTTAACTTGGCAATCAATTCAAGTATCTGTGCCTGGATGGTTACATCGAGGGCTGTTGTTGGTTCATCGGCAATGAGAACCTGTGCGTTGCAAGAAAGGGCCATTGCTATCATTACACGCTGGCGCATGCCGCCTGAGAATTGGTGGGGATAGCTGTGGATTCGTTTCTCGGGAGAAGGAATTCCTACTTTCTTGAGCATCTCGATGGAACGCTCCAAGGCTTCTTTCTTTGAAACGTCCTTATTATGCAACCTGATGGTTTCGATCATTTGGGTGGATATTTTCAGAAAAGGATTGAGGCTGGTCATCGGGTCCTGGAAAATCATGGAAATCTTGTCTCCTCGAACAGAACGCATTTCGGCTTCGCTCATTTTCAGGATATCCTTTCCCTCAAACAATACTTTGCCACCGACGATCTTTCCCGGGGGAGAAGGGATAAGGCGCATGACCGAAAGGTTCGTAACGCTTTTTCCGCAACCTGATTCTCCTACGATACCAAGGGTCTCTCCTTCATGTATGGCAAAAGATACTCCGTCGACGGCCTTGACGACGCCGGCATCTGTCTTGAAATAGGTTTTCAAGTCCTGTACATCGAGGACTAGTTTTGCATCTTTGTTCAAATTCATCATCGTCCTCCTAGAGTTGGTTTTTACTTTGCGGATCGAAAGCGTCTCTCAGTCCGTCACCAAAGAAGTTCATGGCAAACAAGAAGATTGTCATCGCGATGGCGGGGAAAATCAGCTTCCAAGGATATAAGGTCATCCCTGTTACCGCATCACCGACTAATGAGCCCCAGGACGCATAAGGAGCTTGGACACCAAGGCCAAGGAAGGATAGGAAGGATTCTTGCATGATAAAAGCGGGAATTCTCAACGTAGAATATACGATGATGATCGAAAGCGAATTCGGAACCATATGCTTGAAAATAATTCTCCAGCTTGAGGCCCCCATGCTTCTTGCAGCTTCGACAAACTCGCTATTCTTCAGGCTCATCACCTGTCCTCGGACCATACGTGCGATAGTCAGCCAACTGACAAGCGCAAGGGCAACGAACAAATTGAGGATATTCCTGCCGAATACAGCCATACAGATAATAACTAGGAGCATATACGGCAAGCCATACATTATATCGACCAACCTCATGAGGAAATAATCGACCTTTCCTCCCAGATACCCGGCAAGTGCTCCGAGTACGATGCCCAACAATACACTGGTGAGCGTTCCCACAAAACCAATGGCGATGGAAACCTGTCCACCATGGATTATCCTGCTGAGCATGTCACGGCCACTATAGTCGGTACCGAATAAATAATGTCTTGCATGTTTTCTGGAAGCCTGTATCTGGGCAGTAAGGGTATCGGAAACCTTGATGGTTTTTTTCATCGGGAAGTTTGCCGTCCCTGCCTTGATGTCGGCAGCCAGGCTCTTTTCTGTTGATCTGGTAATCTGAGTGTTGATCTTTCCCAGGAGATTGGCTTTTGCCATTGTCTCAAAACCTTTGGGACCCATGCTCTTGAGTTCCATTTCCAGGTTTGCATTATATTCTTCATCGGAAAGCCCGGGGTTCTTGCTCTTGATATCATTCATTACCTGCGAGCGAACTTCCTGGGTAGTCTGTTCTCGGATGCTGTCGACGGTGACCTTGTTGATCGTGGCAAAAATCGAAAGGACTTTCTCGTATGCCATTTTTTCAACTACATAGACTTTTTGGGTATCCTGATCTGTCCAGAATATTTTCTTTACCGAGACCAACAACTCCGTGTCTATACGTTTTTGGAGGCGGTCGATGGATTTTTGGTCTGCGTCACTGAATGCGAAAGTTCCTGCTTTTCTCTGCCGTTCACCTTCTGTGTAACAATAATTCCAGACCGTGGTGATCTTGTTGTCTGTGATCCATTGTTTGATCTGTGCCGACTTATCTTCGGGAATAACAAGGTTCCCTGATTTCCAAGCCTTGAAATATACGTCCTGAAGCTTGGTCTTCATCATTAACTCACCAGCTGAGGTGTTGAAAGATGGGGGAAGGTGCTGGTGGTCGAGAATAATTTCATCGTAGGGATATATCGGAAGGAAGGCGGCAAAGACTGCCAATAGGGTATAGATGATTACAATGACCATACCCAGTACTGCCATCTTATTTTTCTTCAACCTCTTCCAGGCATCTTTCCCAAGGCTATTGCCTTCGACAGTCTGATCAAATTCGTTGAGGGACTCTGCAGGGGAATCCTTTTTCTTTTGGTTCATTGGATTCTCTCCTATTTATATGTGATTCTTGGGTCGAGTTGGGCATAAGCGACATCGACGATGAAGTTCATGAAAACAAGGATGACCGAATAGACGATTACTACGCCAACAATCATTGTATAATCCCTGTTAAAGGAACTCTGGACGAAAAACTTACCCAAGCCAGGTACCCTGAATATTTGTTCAACGACGATGGAACCGGTAATGATTCCTGCAAAAGCGGGTCCCAGATAACTTACGATAGGCAGCATTGCCCCTTTCATTGCATGCTTGAAAATGATGGTCGAGTTTTTCATTCCCTTGGCTTTTGCGGTTCTGATATAATCGCTTCTCAAGGTATCGAGCATAGAGGAACGGGTAAGCCGTGCTATATTTGCAAAATAGGCAAAAGATAGGGAAAGGGCGGGAAGTATGATTGTTCTGTAACCATCTCCCGTTGTATACCAGCCACTGGTCGGAAACCATTTTAATTTCATGGAAAAAATGAGTTGCAGGACCGGTGCTATGACAAACAGCGGTATCGAAATACCCAAGACTGCCCAGCCCATACTCAAATAGTCCACCCAGGTGTTTTGCTTGACCGCTGCAATGACTCCTGCGGCTATCCCGAATACCAAGGCGATCAACATGGCCCATACCCCGAGCACGATTGAGTTGGGTAAACTATTGAATATATAGTAGTTTACGTCATAATCCTTGTATTTATAGGACGGTCCGAGATCTCCCCGGATAATGTCGAACATATAGCGACCATATTGCTGAATCAGAGGTTCATTCATATGGTATTTTGCTTCGATGTTCCGTTTTACGACCTCGGGCAGGTTGCGTTCAGTTGCAAATGGTCCTCCCGGTGCTACGCGGACAATGAAGAAACTAAGCGTGATGATGATTAAAAGCGTAGGAATAATTCCCAGGAGTCTGTTCACGATATATTTAGTCATTCGCTTCCTCATAAAGAATAATTTTCTGGTAAAATAGTAACGGTAGTTTCTCTATTCTACAATGTTTCTGATACTATACCAAGATTTCCATTTATGCAAGAATCAATGGAATTACGGTTGATCTTGTATGTAAGATCTGGGGAAAATGTTTCATAAGATTATATATGACAAATAATTCAGTAGAGCTTGAAATAATGGTCATGTCAGGGGAGGAGACTTCCTGGCTTTCCAAATCAAATGTTACAGATGGTGTTGTCGAACAAAGGTTTTGTGCTATTGTGGTTATATTCGGGTCGTTGTTTTAGGAGAATTATAAAGTGAGAAAGATATATTTGGAGAACCTTGGATGTTCCAAGAATCAGGTAGATGCGGAGACAATGCTGAAGATTCTCTGTGAAAATGGTTCTGAGCGAACTGAGGATGCGTCCGAGGCCGATTTAATATTGGTCAACACCTGTGGATTCATAGAGAGCGCCCGTGAGCAATCCGTGGAGTCATTTTTTGCGCTTCACGAGGCAAATCCCAAGGCAAAGATAATTCTTTCGGGTTGCATGGCCCAGCGGTATGCTTCTGAATTGACTGAGGAATTGCAGGAAGCTTCGGCAATCTTTGGGAACAGGGATCTTTCGAAGATTCAGGAAGTCACCGACAGAGTTCTTGGTGGGGAACGGGTCGTCCTTGTCCCTGAGTATCCTGATGTCAGGTCTGAAGTCTACGAACGTAATGAATTGCTTTCTTTTCCGGGAAGCGCCTATCTGAAGATCAGTGAAGGATGCAACCATCGTTGTGCCTATTGTGCAATTCCTCTCATTCGCGGTGATTTGCGTTCCCGTCCCATGGATTTGATCCTGACTGAGGCAAAGGAATTGATTGCAAGGGGTGTGAAGGAGATAAATCTCATAGCGCAGGATCTGGCCGCTTATGGAACCGACGGGGAAGCAGGCAAAAGCCGGTTCATGGAATTGCTGGAAAAGCTTGTAGCCTTGGATGGAGCTTTCGTCATTCGTCTTCTCTATATCCATCCTGATGCCTTTCCCCAAAACCTTCCTCAATTTGTAAAGGATAATCCAAAAGTACTTCCCTATTTTGATGTACCTTTCCAGCATGCGGCAACTCCCGTACTTCGAAGCATGGGACGGACCGGTACCAAGGAAAGCTATCTTGCCCTTATAGAGAATATTCGCAAGGTGTTGCCTGATGCTGTCATTCGTTCGACGATCATGCTTGGGTATCCTGGGGAAGATGCAGCTTCTTTTGCTGAATTGAAGGACTTCATTGCCAAGGCCCAGCTTGATTGGATGGGTTCTTTTCTCTATAGCAGGGAAGAGGGAACCAAGGCCTTTGATCTTCGCTGCGAGGAAGATCATGAAAAAGCACATAAGATTGCAGCAGGTTACCAGAAAAAACTTGAGGTGATCCAGAGTCCTCTCAGTGTCGAAAGGCTTCAACGCTTTATCGGCAGGGAATTTGAGGTGTTGATCGAGGAAAAGGTTGAAAATGAGGATCTTGCCATTGGCAGGATGTATGCCCAGGCTCCTGAAGTCGATGGCCTGACCGTGGTCATGGGAAGAAATCTCATACCGGGACAAATCGTTCGTTGCGGGATTCGTGCCGTCAATGGTCTTGATCTGGAGGCTGTACCCGTGGAGAGTGTCAATGGCTGAAATCGAGAAACTTCTTGCCCAGTTGAACGAACACCAACAGGAAGCGGTACTGGAAAACAGTGCACCCCTTTTGGTTCTGGCCGGCGCTGGGTCAGGAAAGACAAGGGTCATCACTACCAAAATTGCCTATTGCATAGAAAAACTCGGAATTCCTCCTTATAAGATATTGGCTGTGACGTTTACCAACAAAGCCTCGAAAGAGATGCGTGAACGTGTAGAGTCGATGCTTCCGGACAAGGACTTTGCAAAGGATTGCAATATTCGTACCTTCCATGCCTTCGGTGCCTGGTTGCTGCGAAGGTTCGGTACGGAAATTGGTTTGGATTCCAATTTCACCATATATGATGACGATGATTCCCTCTCTTTATTGGCTTCCTGTTATCCAAGTCATAAGAAAAAGGAACTGCAACCGGTAATGAAACGCATTTCTTTTGCCAAGGACAGGGGACTGGGCTGCCATGACAATCTTTCTTCGCTCAAAATGGATAGTACCTTCCCCAGAATGTTTGAAGCCTATGAAGACAAACTCCATAAGGTAGGCAACGTTGATTTTGCCGATCTCATCACGCGAAGCATAGAGTTGCTGGATGCTAGACCTGATGTACAACAGTGGGTGCATAATCGGTTCCGGGTAGTCTTGGTGGATGAATATCAGGATTCCAATATCGCCCAGTTCGAGTTGCTTCGCCGCTTGGTGGGGCCTGCCTGTTTTATTTGTGTCGTTGGTGATGATGACCAGAGTATTTATCGCTTTCGTGGTGCAGAGGTCCAGAATATCCTTTCTTTCCCTGAAGTCTATCCTGGTACGAAGGTCGTAAAACTGGAGCAGAATTACCGATCCACCCAAAATATCCTTTCCGTGGCCAATACGGTTATCAAGCATAACAAGGGCAGACACCAGAAAAAACTCTGGACGGCGAACGACCAGGGCTCCAAACCAAATCTGCTCTATGTACAGGATGAGACTGATGAAGCCCAGCGAGTGGGCAATGTATTGATGCGTGACCGAAACTATGATGGCAGTGCGATCCTTTACAGGACCAACGCCCAATCGGTGGCCTTCGAGACAACCTTCAAGCGAATGCATATACCGTATAAAGTCGTCGGTGCCTTGCAGTTCTATGACAGGGAAGAAGTCAAGGATGTCCTTGCCTTGCTTTTCCTGCTGATGAACAATAGGGATGAAGTGAATTTCAAGAGGATGGTAAACAAGCCTCCCCGTGGAATCGGTGATGGGGGAGTTGAAAAAATTCTTTCCTTTCTTGGGGAGTCTGAAGGGGATTTGTTCATTACCCTGCAAAAAGCAGTGGATTCGAATATTCTTTCAGGTAAGGCCCAGGGGGGAGCCCAGGCCTTTCTTTCCCTGTTTAAAGAGGCAAATCGTTTACTCGATAGTGAAGAATTGGTTGAATGTGCTAATTTCATGATTCGTGAATCCGGATTGTTTGAGTACTACAAAAAGATTGATAACCAGAATAGCACGGGAAAGGTTGATAACCTCGAGGCCTTGGTAAATGCCCTGGCCTCCTACGATTCTTCCCGTGATGGACTGGCCTTGTTCCTTGAGCAACTTTGTCTTGATCCCACGACCCTTGGCAAGGAAGATCCTCGCGATAAACCGGGGGTGACGCTCATAACCATGCATAATACCAAGGGATTGGAATTTGACAGGGTTTTCATAGCGGGACTTGAGGATGAACTCTTTCCCGGCAAGGCTAGTGAAAGTGATGACGATATCGAGGAAGAGCGCAGGATATTCTACGTTGCCGTCACCCGAGCCCGCAAGGAATTGTACTTGCTTTGTGCCAAAGCTCGGAGAATCTGGGGAAAGACCAGTTTTCAGCATCCTTCCCGGTTTATCGATGAGATAGATCCCTCCCTGTTATCTGTCCAGGGAATGAAGCCCGGTACCCTGGGCAATGGCTGGGAAACTGGCGGATACCAAGGACTTGGGTTGCTGGAGGAACGAAGAGCTCGATCAAATACCTATGGGGATGGTTCAAAACCCAGGAGGGAAGGGATTGCTTCCCACATTCCTTCTTCTTCTTCCAATTTGATCCATCAGGGTTTTGGTGATAAGTTGAAAACCTTTGAAATGAAAAAAAACCATGAGGAAACTAATGGTGAGAGTCTTTTTCCTCTTGGACAGCGAGTCTTTAGCGACCTATATGGAGAGGGCGAGGTGATCACTCTGAAGAAGAGCGGGGATCGGGAAGTGATAGATGTCAGGTTTTCTGGTGGCCGTAAGGCTACTTTTATCAGCAAATTTGCCGCTCTTGAGAAAATAGGTGGTGACTGATATGCTTGCAAGCATGAAAGATACTAGACACAAGGACGGCGAAGGATATACAATGCCAGTCGTCGTCCGTGCTCGGTCATTCTATTTGTATGACCGTTATGGCGTTCGATATATAGATTTTTTCCAGAACCATGGCAGAGCCATTCTGGGCCATCGTCCTGAAATGATGCAGCGGGCTATCAAGTCCACGGTCGACAGGGGGTTGGTCAGTGAATATCCTTCGGTATTTTCAGGAAGGCTCGAAAAACTATTGGCACAACTGTTTCCCGGTTACTTGGCATTCAGGATTTATTCTGATAGTCACGTCATCGCCGATATAGCAAGAAAGGTATCGCCAGATGCGAAAGCAATCTACGATCCTGCCTGTCCTGTATTGGAGAATAGCTGCAAAGTGTCTTATTGGCGTCCGTACCTAGAGGTCGGCGGGGCAGATTCCGTATTGCTCTTCCCTATCCTACCTTTCCCAGGGAGTTTTATACCTCAGGTCGTATGCATTAAGGATCAAGCACTGGCAGACGAGTTGCCGCTTTCGGATTGCGTATCACCGCTGCTTCTTGATTTGCTCATCAAGGCTACGGCGTCCCTGATACATGAAATGAAGTCGGAAGAATCAGTTGTCAAGCGTATGGACAATCCTCTCAAGGGATTGTTTGAAACTCGGGGACCGTACGGAATTACGAACCTTGACGATATACGCTACCGAGAGTTCTATCATGAAGCCCTGAAGCTTCGGGTAGTGCTTCCGCCTACAGCCGACATCCCCTTTATTATCCCCGGAATATATTCCAAGGGTGATATTTCGGAGTTCCTGAGGCTCTCGGCCCAGTATGCAACAACAATGGTTATATAAGATGGCAGCAGACTTGTAATTGCATTGGTTTCCTGTACAAGCATGTATTGACAGGAGTAACTGATTATGCAATTATGCTTCTTGCTGTCCATGAACCAAAAACTACTAAGCGAGGCAGAAGCTTCGCAGACAGGATGAATAGATGAAGACTATTTTTGTAAAACCGCTGACGATTCAGAAGAAATGGTATCTGATTGATGCAGAGGGAAAGGAGCTTGGCAAGGTAGCAGTTGCCGCTGCACGCATCCTCCGCGGAAAAAACAAACCCGAATTTGTCCCTCACCAGGACATGGGTGATTTTGTTATTATCATCAACGCCGAAAAGGCTGCTTTGACCGGTAACAAATATCAAGACAAAATGTATTATCGCCACTCCAATTTTCCTGGTGGCTTTAGAGAAACCAACTATGCAGACATGATCAAGCGGAATCCAATATTCCCCATGGAACATGCCGTCAAGGGCATGCTTCCCCGCGGACCGCTCGGTCGCAAGTTGTTCACTAATATGAGAGTCTATGCAGGTGATAAACACCAGCAAATGGCCCAGCAGCCCATCCAGGTTGAAATCTAAGGTAGGAGCGAAATATGGCAAAGAAAGAAGTAAAGAAAGTTGTTGATCTTGGTCATGGCGTAGGACGCAGAAAAACTGCAATCGCCCGTGTCTACCTCCGTGAAGGTGAAGGCAAGATTATTATCAATGGAAGGGATGTCGATACCTATTTCGCCAACCCTATGTTGGTATTTATCGTAAAACAGCCCTTGACCATTACCGATACCCTCACCAAATTTGATATCCTTATCAATGTTGTGGGTGGAGGACCTTCAGGTCAGGCCGGTGCTTGTCGTCATGGTATTTCCAGAGCACTTGTCGAGAATGATGAGACTTGTCGTCCAGCCTTGCATACCAATGGTTTCATGACTCGTGATTCACGTATGGTTGAACGTAAGAAATATGGTCAGCCAGGTGCTCGCCGCAAGTTCCAGTTCTCCAAGCGTTAAACTGTGTTTGCGACTGTCGAGAAGAGGGAAACCTCCAAGGAAGGGTATTGTGCCCTTTCTCAGGAGGGTTCCTCTTTTTTTATCTCGATGGAACTATTTTTATCCTCGCATCTCCATAGCGGACAGGAACTTTGTGAAGAAGAGTTTTTTGACTTGCAAGAGAAGCAACAGGCCCTTGATTGCAGGGATCAGGCCATGGTATATCTTGCAAGGCGAGAACATACGGCCTTTGAATTGAGGCAGAAACTTCAGGCGAAGAATTTTTTGCCGAACCAAATTGATTGGGCCTTGGATTTTCTCTTGCAAAAAGGATACCTGTCCGAATTACGATATGCCCGAGCCTTGATTGCCAGCAGGCAACGTAAGAATCCTGAAGGCAGAATTATCATGGCTCGGCGGTTATCTTCGAAAGGAGTGAATCGCAATGATGCTCAGCAGGCCTTGGATGAATGGTATAGTGAAGAGCAAACCCTATCTGATGTCCTGAAAGCGAATGTGCGGCTAAGTCCAGATTGTGGTCCCGAATTGGCCATGATGAAACTGCAAAAAAAAGGCTTTTCAAGGCAAGAAATTAAACGTGCCCTGGAAAAAAGAGATGAATTAGAATGAACCATTTACTTTTATACATTGGTTTCCTTGGGGGATTGGTCCTTATCATCAAAGGTGGGGATTGGTTTGTAGATGCTGCTTCCTATGTAGCGGAGGTTTCGGGAGTACCGAAATTTGTCGTTGGCGCCACGGTTGTCAGTTTTGCAACCACGCTTCCTGAACTAATGGTTTCCTCCCTGGCAACGGTACAGGGAAAAGTGGATATGGCCATTGGCAATATTGTTGGTTCAGTCATTGTCAATACGTCCTTCATCTTGCCTCTGAGTATACTCTTTGTGAGTGTATCCATTATTCAGAAGGAGAATTTCAACAAGAAAGTGATTTTGTTCCTGCTCTCCGAAGTAGTCTTGTTCGTGATTTCCTTTTCCTTGAAAATAACGATTCTCAAGTCCCTGGCCCTTGTCGTGATGTTTATCCTGTTTATCTTTGAGAATCTTCATAGTGCAAAGACGAAAGATGAACCGAATGATGAACTGTCCAGGGATACAAAGACTATTATCTTGAATCTTGCCAAGTTTTTTGTCGGATTGTTTGGTATTGTGTTCGGCTCCCGGCTTCTTGTTACCGATGGCAGTGAGATTGCCAGACTTCTGGGTATCAGTGAGGCTGTTATCGCCCTGACTGCAATTTCCATCGGAACTTCCCTGCCTGAACTGGTAACCGCCATATCGGCAATCATCAAGAAAGAGGCGGCTTTATCGGTAGGAAATATTTTCGGGGCCAATACCTTGGATATGGTCCTCATCATTCCTGTTTGCAGTTATCTTGCAAACAAGACCCAGGGTACTCCCTTACCGATTTCTTCCCTTACCCTGAGCAGGGATCTTCCTATCTGTATTGCAGTTTCCCTGGTTGCTTGCATCCCTTCTTTGATAAAGGGAAAGTTTTATAAATGGCAGGGAGTCTTGCTTATTCTCATGTATGTGGGATATTTGACCCTGCTTTAGGTCAAAGTAGAAAAAAAACTAAAACCTCTTGTATATGTTCAGGATTTCGATATTCTGGTAGGAACATGAATGAACCTACCATAGAGTCCTTGCATAAAGGAATGCTCTTTCTTCTAGCCTCGGCGTTTTGTTTTGCCTTGGTGAATGTCGGTATACGGATGTCCGGGGATTTACCTTTTCTCGAGAAATGCTTCTTCAGAAATATAGTAGCCTTGTTTGTCGCCTATATCATGCTTCGTCGCAAGGGAATATCTCTCTCCCCGGCTTTATTCAAACCGAATTTCTGGTTGCTCTTGGTCCGTGCAAGCACAGGGACCCTCGGCATGATTTGCAATTTCTATGCTGTCGACCACCTCTTGCTTGGCGATGCGTCCATGCTTGCCAAGATGAGCCCTTTTTTTGCGGTACTGTTCAGTGCCTGGTTTCTTCGCGAGAAAGTACGGCTTTCCCAGATTTTGTGTGTTCTCGGGGCGTTCTTTGGAAGCCTATTCATAATAAAACCTTCCTTTTCCAATCTTTTGTTTACGCCCTCTGTGGTTGGTTTTATTGGTGGCATAGGATCTGGAGCTGCCTATACAACCCTTCGTTCCCTGGGCCGTAGGGGTGAGAAGGGTGTAGTAATTGTTTTCTTTTTCTCCCTGGTCTCAACCTTGGTCACTCTTCCTTCCATTATATTTGCCTATGTATCAATGGACTTGGTCCAATTGGGTTGGTTGCTTTGCACCGGAATCATGGCTGCCCTTGGCCAGTTTTCTGTTACGGCCGCCTATAAATATGCTCCCGCGAATAAGATTTCGGTATACGACTATAGCAATGTTCTTTTTTCGGCTCTCTTTGGATTTCTTGTGTTTTCCCAGATTCCCGACCGCTATAGCATCCTGGGATATTTGATTGTCTTTGGAATGGGTTTTTGCATGTTTCTCATCAATAAGAAAAACCAGCCTCAGGCTGGTCTTTCTCCTCAAAACATATAGTATATGAAAGGAAATTCTTTTATCCCTTGATATGGGACAGGAATTCCTCGAAACCATTCTCCTTGGTTTGGGATTCATAGTCCATCAATGGATAGTGTTCCATTACAAAATCGATATCCTTGTCACCTCTTCCCGAAAGGTTTACCAAGATGTTCTGGTCCTTTGGAAGCTTCTGGGCCAATTTAATGGCATAGGCTACGGCGTGGGAGGATTCCAGCGCCGGGATGATGCCTTCCATCCGGCTTAATCCATAGAAGGCTTCTACGGCTTCCCTGTCTGTTGCTGTTTTGTACTGCACTCTTTTTATGGTCTTGAGGTAGCTGTGCTGCGGTCCGACCCCTGGGTAATCCAGGCCACTTGCAATTGAATAGACAGGAAGCGGTTCTCCCTTTTCATCTTGCAGGAGGTAACTCTTGAATCCATGAAGTATTCCGACTGAACCCTTGGTCAAGGTAGCAGCGTGCTGGTCTGTATCCAATCCTTTTCCTGCAGGTTCAACTCCGTAGAGGGTCACATCCGTATCTTTCAGGAAAGCGCTGAAAATGCCCATGGCATTCGAACCTCCCCCGACACAGGCGACAATTGAATCAGGAAGTTTCCCGGTCATTTCCTTGAATTGCTTTTTTGCCTCAAAGCCTACGATGCTCTGGAAGTCACGTACCATCATCGGAAAGGGATGGGGCCCCACAACTGATCCAATGCAATAGATTTGAGAAATAGGGTCCTTGAGGTAGGCTTCGAAAGCTGCATCCACTGCATCCTTCAGAGTCTGGGTTCCCCTTGTCACTTCCACTACCGTTGCACCCAGTACTTTCATCCTGCTTACATTCGGTGCTTCTTTTTTTATATCGACGGCACCCATGTAAATATCACATTCGAGGCCCATGAGCGCTGCAGCCGTTGCCAAGGCAACTCCATGTTGTCCAGCTCCGGTTTCGGCTATTACTTTCTTCTTTCCCATTTTCTTGGCAAGGAGAACTTCCCCGATGCAATGATTGATCTTGTGAGCACCTGTATGGTTCAGGTCCTCACGCTTGAGATAAATCTGGGCTCCTCCTATTGCCTGCGAGAGTCGTTTTGCATAATACACAGGAGAGGGTCTGCCTACATAGTGTGTCAATAAATCATTTAATTCCGCCAAAAAGGCAGGGTCTTGGACAATTTTCTTATATTCGTTGGTAACTTCATCCATTACCGTCTGTAGTTGAGGAGGAATGAAAGATCCTCCGAATTCGCCAAAATATCCATTCTGGTCAGGCAGGTCAGTTGTATCGATATCCTTGATTACTCCGTTTTTCATTGTGGGCTCCTTAATTCTTGTCAAGGACAATGTTACTATAGATAGAAACGCAATGTCAAGGTAATTGTTCAGTTCCAATAAAAAAATTAAACCCACAACCGTATACGTACAGTCATGGGTTTTTAAATTGGTATGCTTGGATTATATAGAGTATTAGATACCGAGTAATTTTTTCAGTGCATCAAGGTCACGAACCCCGACAGCCTTGTTTGATACTTTCCCGTCCTTATAGAACAAGAGGGTAGGAATGGACTGTACACCGAAAGTAGCGGCAAGTTCGCCTTCTTCATCGACATTTACTTTACAGATCTTTGCCTTGTCTTCAGAAATTTCCTTGTCAAGCTGCTCAAGGATGCTTCCCTGCATTCTGCAAGGTCCGCACCAGGTTGCCCAAAAGTCAACCACTACAGGGACTGTACTCTTCAAGACTTCTTCTTCATATGTTTTCTGAGTAACGTGTTTAATCATTTTTGTTTCTCCTCATGTCTCTACTATACATATTTTTTATACTGCCGCATAGAGAAAAACTAAAAATAGTTGCGCATAACAAACAAAAAGTTTATAGTCCTTGTATGCGTACAATGATTGATTTGCATTGCGATACTTTCTATGAGATGCATGAGTATCCCCAAAAAGGTGATTTGGCAAAAAATACCTTGTCGGTGGATATCGGAAAAATGCAAAAAGGTAATGTCGGAGCTTCTTGCTTTGCCCTTTTTGTACATTGGGACAAGAATAAAGATTCTTGGACAGAGGTTTGTAAACTCCATGACCTGTTTGTGGACCAGCTGGCACTCAATAAAGAGAATATCGTTCAAGTCAGGACAGCTACGGATTTTCGGCAGAACGATCGACTCGGGGCCATTCTTACCTGTGAGGAAGGACAGATTATTGAAGGAGATCTCTCGCGTCTTGCCATTTTGGCTGATTGGGGAGTACGTCTGTTTACCTTGACCTGGAATTTTGAAAATGATCTGGGATATCCCCATTCTGTGGATGCAGCTACAAATGATCTGGGTCTCAAGCCCTTGGGTATCGAGGCCATTGGGGAAATGGAGCGACAAAATATATTGGTCGATGTTTCCCATCTGAACGATGGTGGCTTTTGGGATGTCGTACGACATGCCAAAAAACCGTTTCTTGCCTCCCATTCCAATAGCCGGTATTGCACTCCTGTATCCAGAAATCTTTCTGACGAGATGCTCAAGGCCCTTGCTGACAAGGGTGGTATTGCTGGCTTGAATCTTTATCCAGCTTTCCTATCCTCAGATGCTGAACATGCCTCAAGAATATCTGATATGGTCAGGCATGTAGAGCATATATACAAAGTATCCGGACTTGAGACCTTGGCCTTGGGTACCGACTTTGACGGAATAGACGGCGACTTGGAAATACCCGATATTTCCCAGATGGGAAAACTTTGGGATGCGCTAAAGCTGGCTCATTTCACCGAAAGCGAATTGGACAGGATGTGGCAGATTAATGCCTTGAGGCTTCTTGGCGAATAGATCGCAAAAGTTCCTTGTCTTCTTCACTTACACGAAAGGACTCTATGCATTTCTGGATTGCTTTTTTCCTCACCTTTTCGGGAAGTACCCCCTTTTCCATATAAGGAAGGGTGAGGTCACGGTATTTTGCAAAGGCTGTTGCATACGCCCAACCCAAACCCATGATGACATAGTAATGGTCATTTTCTATGGTACTCAACAAGCTTAGAACCTGTTTGATATACTCATCGATCAGGTACCAACTCATCATGGTGATAGTGGCAAAGCGGATATCCCAAGGATTTGAGGATTCAAGATATCCTATGATGAGAGGCCAATAGGCCTGAGGCTCTTTTTTGCATGCAACAAATGAAGTGCAGAGGGTATCATTGGTAGCCCAGCTGTCATTGTAGGGAAGTAGTTTCTGAAGATAAGCTTTGGTAGCAACTTCATCAAGTTTCAATAAACCGAACACTTTATACATAAGAACGACCTCGTCATAGGAGACTGAGGGGTAGAGGAGGAAATCATCAAGGGCACGAGTCCCCTCTTTTTTTGCCAGCTCTTTTGCAAGAGCGGCAAGGACCGGAGTTCGGGTTCCCAGAATCTCACGTTCTGATACTTTGAGCTTTTGCCCAAATTCAGCAGCCTTCCTGTCTCCACCTTCTGTCATTCTTTCTATAAGAGTCTTCTGAATCATAAACCCATCCTTTTTATGAAGCGCATCAGGTTGTCTATGGTTTTTTCCATATCTTCCTGTGCCCGTTTTTTTGCTATCTTGAAATCTACTGCAAGCCTGTTGATGGAGAATATGGCACTTACACCTTCTTCATAGGCTCCTTCGACATCGTCGCCGATATCTCCTACCACGGCGATTACGGGGACGTTGGCTTTCTTGGCCCTTCTTGCCACTCCGATGACTACTTTTCCCCGAAGTGACTGTCCATCGATCTTGCCTTCTCCTGTCAGTACCAGGTCGGCTTTTTCAAGGAGTGTGTCAAATCCCACGGTTTCCAGAACTGTCTCGATACCCATTTGCAATTGGGACTTGAAGAATGCGGCCATGCCACCTCCCATGCCACCTGCTGCTCCTGATCCGCCAAGGGCCTGTACATCGAGGCCGCAATCCCGTTCAATGATTTTTGCCAGAGCCTGCATGTTTGTATCGAGGGATTGCACCATTGCCATATCAGCACCTTTCTGGGGAGCAAAGATATACGCGGCTCCTGTTTTCCCATGGAATGGATTGTCAATATCACACATTGAGGTAATGGTCACTTCTTTCAATCTTGTATCAAGTTTGGAAAGATCTATGGATGCTACTTGAGCCAGAGTTCCCCCGGTAGGGACAAAGGCTTTCCCCTGGGCATCCTTGAATATAATCCCGCAAGCGGCGGCAGATCCGCAACCGGCATCATTGGTAGCACTTCCCCCGAGACCGACAATAATGTTTTTGCATCCGTTCTTTACCGCATCGAGCATCAATTGCCCGACTCCGAAGGTAGTGGTTTTATCTGGTTGCAGGTCATCCCCTACGAGAGGCAACCCTGCACAGGCGGCCATTTCAATGACAGCGGTATTTCCCTTTATGATTCCATAGAAAGCTTCCATAGGTGTCCCGAAGGGGCCCTGTACGGTCAAAAATTTCTTTTCCCCGCCAACAGCTTGCAAAAAGGCGTCTACGCTTCCTTCGCCACCATCAGCAACAGGTATTCCGGTAACCTTGGCCTCAGGAAAGTGTCTTTTGATGGCTCTGTCCATGATAGTGCAAATTTGTTCGGAACTCATTGTTCCCTTGAAGGAATCCGGAATCAGTAGAATATTCTTCATTGTAGGCTCCTGAAAAGTCCCGGGAGAAAAGTTCTCCCGGTATTAATTCAGGACATTATAGCAAAAACAGAGATAAAATCCAGATAAATATGATACAAGCCAAACCTTGCAGCAAGGTTACCATCGTCTGGGTCTTATAGCCATCTTCCGGGGATATTCCTCCAAAGTTGGTGACTACCCAGAAATAGCTATCATTTGCATGGGAGACTGTCATTGCCCCGGCACCGATTGCCATGACCGTCAGGACAGCTGCCATAGGGGAGGTAAGTCCCAAGGCATTCATCATGGAGCCCTGGTCCAGGAAACTTCCCATGATACCGGCTGTGGTGGTTATGGCTACGGTGGAAGAGCCTTGTGCTGTCTTGAGGATTGCAGCAATCAAGAAGGGGAAGAAAATCCCTACCATGCTCAACGCTGCTGCATGCTCTTTCATGTATCCGACAAAACCGGCACTGGCGATTACCTTGCCCAGAACACCACCAGCCGCTGTTATGAATAAAATAGGACCGACGATCTTTAGCGTTTCGGTAGTCATTGCGTTGAATTCCTTGAGTTTTCCTTTCTGGCCAAGCAACAGAATCCCGAATAAGAGTCCTACGGTCAAGGCAATGATCGGGGTTCCCAGGAAGGTAAAGAATGTAGCAACAGCACCCTGCCACTTCAAGGCACTGGATATTGAACCAAGGGCCATGCAGAGAATAGGAACGAGTATAGGGGCAAGTGCCATGAATCCGTTGGGCAGTTCCCCGAAGCTCTTGAGCAACTCCTCATATTCGCTGGAATCGATATCCTCAACCAGATCCTCGGAGCTTTTGACTTTCTTACCAATATAGTTTGCGAAGAAATAAGCCACCAGGAGAGAAGGGATCGAGCAGAGGGTGCCCATTCCTATTACCATCAACAGGTTGTTTCCTATTCCCAGGGTGCCTGCCGCGGCAATAGGTCCGGGAGTGGGAGGAATGAGTACATGTGCAGTATAGAGACCAGCGGAAAGTGCAACAGTCATGGCAACTGAGGAGAAGTGCGTTTTCTTTTGCAAGGCCTTGCGAATTGGATTGAGAATGACAAAGCCGCTGTCACAGAATACCGGGATGGAAACTATCCAACCCATAAGTTCCATAGCTAGCTGGGGGCGTTTGTGCCCGACGATTCGTACTACCATCTCAGCTAGTTTCAGGGCAGCTCCTGTTTTTTCAAGAATTGTCCCTATCAAGGCACCAAAGATGATGACGATGCCTATGCTGTTGAATATTCCGCTGAACCCTGAGCCGATGATTCCCGGAATGTCCTTCAAGGGGATGCCAACGACAATGGCCAAGATCAAGGATATTCCCATGAGAGCCAAGAATGGGTTCACATTCCATTTTGAAATTGCAACAATCATGATTGCGATTGCAATTACGAACGTAATGATAAGTGCTACTCCAGACATTGAGTCCTCCTTTCCAAATTCCTCGACAGTGTATCATGGTTTTGAAGAAAGAGGAAAATAACTCTACTAAAGGGTTGGTTTTAGCGTTTCCAGAAATCCCTTGAAAACAAAGTGAATACGGTAAAGAGTTCCAGTCTGCCTGCAAGCATCAAGAAGGAACAGACCCATTTGATCCAGGAAGGATAGAATGCAAAATTTCCTGTCGGTCCCACTTGTCCAAATCCAATTCCGATATTTCCGAGGCATAGAAAGGAGCTGGCAAAGGACGTAAGGAGGTCTGCTCCGCTGACGGAAATCAAGACAGCGCCTAAAAGTCCTGTGGTAATATAAACCCCGACAAAGGTTGCAATGGAGAGCAAGATATCGTTTTTCATTGTATTCTGGCCGACTCTTACCGGAAATATACCTTTGGGATGTATTCGTTGCTTGATGTTTGAATGTCCCATTTTCAGCAAGGTGATAACCCTGATTACCTTGATGCCACCACCTGCGGAACCTGCGCAGCCTCCGACAAAGAAGAGCAAGAGCAACAGCATTTGGGTGAGGGCTGGCCAATTGATATAATTTGCCGTGGCAAAGCCTGTCGTTGTCAATACTGAGGCATTTTGGAAAGCACTGAATCGAAGGGATTGCCAAAAACCCTCGTAGGTATGATTCAATGTTAGGCTCAGGGCTGAAATAAGTGAGAAAACTCCCCAGATTCCCAGATAGGCCCGAAGTTCCCCATCTTTCCAGACTGAACGAAGATGTCCTGAGATTGCTTTGTAGTACAGGGCGAAGTTTGCTCCTGCTATCATCATGAATACGGTAACGACTATATCTATATATGCACTCTGAAAAGTACCTATCGAGGCATTTTTCACACAGAACCCTGCTGCTGCCATGGTAGAAAAGGTTACAGTGACAGCATCATAGAGGCTCAGGCCCCCCATTTTCAGCAGAAGTGTTTCCAAAAGAGAAAACAGGACATAGATGGTCCATAGAATTGAGGCCGTCGTCTTGATCTTGGGAGTCAGTTTATCCTTGGTCGGTCCTACCGATTCAGCTCCTACGAGTCGTGTTCCCGATACTCCCAAGGCTGGAAGGAGAGCTACGAACAATACGACGATTCCCATGCCTCCCAGCCAATTGGTTTCTGATCTCCAAAACAGGATTGATTTGGGAAGGCTCTCGATTTCCGGTAGGACGGTAGCTCCTGTCGTAGTGAAGCCGCTCATGATTTCAAAATAGGCACTGGGATAATCGACATAGGCTCCGCTTGCAATGAGGGGGATTGCACTGAACGCCGTAGCGATAACCCAGGTTGCAGTAACGAAGAGATATCCATCACGGGAGGAAAGGGTGGGGTACCCATTGTTTCTTGTGAAGAATAAGATGAAAAGGCAGAAGGTCGTCAAGATGGCAAGTGCATATAAAAAGCCAAGCAGAGCCTTGGTTTCTCCATAAGAAAAGGCCAGGATTGTCGGTATTCCCATAAATAGGCCCAGAATAATAAGTATTTTAGAGAGAAGTCTGAAGTCTTGTTTCCAATTTATCATGATTGGCCTAACTGAAGAACTTCTGGATGAAGTCCACCGAGTCTCTGTTTACCGCGACCAGAACGCTATCGCCTTCCTTAAGGGTTGCGTTTCCATTGGGGATGACGCTATTCCCCTCTTTATTCGTCAATCCAGCGATGATGGCTTTTTTACGCATATTAAGTTCGCTGAGTTTTTTATCACAAGCCTTGCTGGTCTTGGTGATGGTGAATTCATAGATTTCCAACTGCCCGTTGAACAGGGAATGAAGGCTGGTGATATTTGTTCCCCTGAGATAACGCAACAGGGAATCGACGGTTGTGATTGTCGTTGAAATCACTGAATCAATGTCCAGATACGAGGCGAGCCTGACATAGTTATTGTTTTGTTTTACCAAGGCCATTGATTTGGTGATGCCAATTCGTTTTGCGTATGAGGCAGTTATTATGTTGAGTTCATCGTTGTCAGTCAGGGCTATGAGCAAGTCGTACCGGTCAAGCTGTTCTTCCTTGAGAATATCTTCATCGGTGATATCTGCCTTGATAACCAAAATTTCAGGGAAGCGTTCGGAAAAAACTGTACAAACAGCAGGGTCTTGGTCAATCACCGCAATTTTGGCTCGCATGGCAGGAGTCATGAGGTTGAGCAAGGCCCTGGCAATTTTACTTGCGCCCACCAATGCAATCCTTTTGGGCTTGTTTTGAATTTTGCCTATGGTTTTCAAGATATCCGAAACCTCCGAGGTTTCGGCAACAATGGAAAGAGTGTCGTTGGGTTCGATGGAGGTAGCTCCGAAAGGAACAAAGGCACTACCTCTTCTATGGATGGCGGCAATGATAAAATCAGCCTTCAACTTGGTGCGCATTTCTGTCAGGGAGCTCCCGATGTAGGGAGAGTGGGGTTCTATATACAGATTGTACAGCAGGAGCTTTGAGGTCTTGAAACCGATTACATCGCTATAGACGCCTTGCTCAATAATATTATAGATATAATGGGCAGCTTCGGCATTTGGATTGACAATATGATCAATTCCAAGCAAACCTTCTTTCAATCCTTCTTTTCCTGTATAGACCAAGCTACGGATGGTTGCGACGGTTTTTGTTCCCTTGAACGAACTGGAGACGATACCACAGGAGACAAGATTGATTTCGTCACTGTCGGTAACTGCAATGAAGGTTTCTGCATCACTGCAACCTGCCTCGGTAAGGACTGCGATATCCGTTCCGTTGCCAAGAATTCCCATACAGTCAAGTTTGGTTATTGCCAGGTCAATTTTTTCAGGGTTATTGTCAATCAAGACCACATCCCTATGTTCTTCTATTAAATGTCTTGCCAGGCCTAAGCCACGTCTTCCTGCTCCCAGAATGACAACTTTTCTGTTCGTTTCCAAGCTCCTTTTCTCTGGTACCATAATACCAAAATGTTTTTTTCAGGTAAAATTACTCAAGCCAAGGAAACAATATTTCACATAATTCCCTCTATGGTAGCAGATTGCCAAAGATTACGGAAGTGGTTGGGTTTTGGGGTGTATGACCGTAGATATCTTATTTCTCACTATATAAATAAGTATTTTGTCCTATTTTGTTGCAGGTTGTTGACATTAATTCTGAATTACCTTATGCTTCGTAAGAAATTCGACGCAGGGTGGAGCAGTTGGCAGCTCGTCGGGCTCATAACCCGAAGGCCGTAGGTCCGAGTCCTACCCCTGCTATAACAGTTGGTCTGATGAATGGACTACCGAACGTACAAAGGTACCCGGTAGGACGGTGATTCCTGATTCTACCAAGTTCTGGCAACTTGTTGAGGCGGTATTGATCGCACGGCGGGTTGCCTTTCTTTTTGTCTTTTTACTGCCCCAAAATCTGGGTAACGCAATAGCCTGCGGTTTTCACTGCCTGCATCAGATCAGAGTTGTTCAGGTGAAACCCTTCCACCAGGGCACTCTGCTTGGTCAGATTGACCTGGACCTGGGTCACCCCTTTGACATCCATAAGTTCTGATTTGACTTTCATGGTGCAATGTCCACAACTCATTCCCTCTATGATCAAGAGTTTTTTCAAGGGTTTTTCACCAGAAGGTTGTACTTCAACCACGTTTTCCTTGGGCTTGAACCAATTTTTGACGGTCTGGGAAATTGAGGACTGGTGTTTTTCTTTATTATCGGTATCGATTTTCTGGTTCATAATCTATTTCCTCTTCTTAACCTTTAACAATACATACATTCTATGAATGGATAATGAAGGGAGGAGATTTGTAATCGTAAATCAACTAATTCACTGGCTCTCATGCAATCTGCAAAGTTGGAAGTGGATATTTTCAGAAGATAATCGGTAGCTTTTTTAAATCCTTTTGAAAAAACTACAATCCTTGTTTTTTCTCAGGAAGGTCCACGGTAAATTTTGCTCCTCCCAAATCAGAGGCTCCGACGGTGATACTTCCCCCATGTGCCTTTATGATTTCCAGGGAAATGGCAAGTCCCAAGCCTCTGCCTCCCGAGTCAGTGGACCTGGATTTATCAGTTCGGTAAAATCGTTCAAAGACATGCGCTCGTTCAGGTTCATCAATACCGGGGCCAGAGTCATCAATGCTGAATCGGACGAACCCTTTCGGAGCCTTTTCCTCTCGAATGCGGATTTGACCGCCTTTCGGGGTATATTTGATAGCATTGGAAACCAGGTTGTCGAGTACTTCCCTTAACCTGAGGAAGTCACCAAAGATAGTGGAAGAAACGATATTGTTTTGTTCAAAGGTCATTGTCTGACTTTTTTCAGCAGCCAAAGGTGCAAACAAAGAGATTGATTTTGTGACCAGATGAGCGAGGTCTACATCGTTTTTAGAAAGCGAGAGTTCTCCGGCATCGATGAGCTCAAGTTCCCTGAGGGTGTCGATCAGCCGGGAAAGCCTATTGACTTCTTCAAGGACGGACCTGAGATTCTCTTTATCGATCGGAAGTATTCCGTCCAGCATTCCTTCTATGGTTCCCTGTATCAGGGAGACGGGAGTCCTTAGTTCATGGGCAGAATCGGCAATCACTTGTTTTTTGATCTGATCCATCTTTTTCAGATCCTCGGTCATTTCGTTGAAGGTCCTGGACAACTCCGACAATTCATCATTGCCATCGATGGGGACGAGTGGAGGGCGATGTCCCAGGGAAATCTCCCGGGCACTTGCAGACAGTCTGGCTATCGGATGACTTATGCGCAAGGAAAGAATTATTCCCAGGATCAGAGCCAGAATTACCGATATGAGTGAAGAGAAGATCAGGGATTTCTTTATGGACGTGAGAAAGTGTTCATCAGTATCCGTAAGTGAACTGTCGACCATGGAGCCTATGAGGACAGTTCCTTTTTTCCCCGTGGAGGTAACTATGGAAATGCCCTGGGATAGGTGTCTTTCAGGGTGGACAGTTGCTATCAGCTTGTTGGCGGAATCGGCAATGATTACACCGTTTTTATCGGCGATAACCACCCTGTCAGAGAAAAGGTTGCGTAGCATTGGCTGATAATACTGACTTCTGGCGTGAAAATGCATTTTCCCGAATATTCCGATATCAACGTTTTCAGCAACTTTTGTTGACAAACTCATAATAAATTCTTGAACGTTGTCCCAGGATCCTTGTTCCTCATAAAAATCGCCAAGGAGTCCAGCATAGACTTCGGCCTTCCCTGAGTCACCGGCAAATACAAAGGTCCTGAATCGATCTTCCGTGGTTCGCAGTACGAAAAATGAGTTCAGTGTTGCCAAGATTGCCACGACAATCAGAAAATAAAGGGGAAGTCGTACTTTAAGTTTCACTGTCCTGCTCCCTGAAACGATACCCGATTCCTCTCACTGTTTCTATGAAACGGGGATTGTCACTGTCATCTCCCAAGGCCTTGCGGATATTTTTTATATGAGCATCGATGGTTCTTTCATATCCTTCGAAGGAAGACCCTGTAGAAGAACCCAGTAAATCAAGTCTGCTCCAGACTCTACCCGGTTGTTGCATCATGAAAACCAAGATATCGAACTGTGCAGCGGTCAGTTCTACCAAGGTATCTCCGACAGAAACGGTTCTTTTGGGAATGTCCATGGAAAGAGTTCCTTCAACGATTATTTCCTGAGGGGACGCGGGTACCTGAATTTTTCTTCTCAGTATTGCCTTGACCCTTGCAACCATTTCCCTAGGACTGAAAGGTTTGGTGATATAGTCGTCGGCTCCCATTTCAAAACCCACGATTCGATCGATTTCATCCGTTCTTGCCGAGAGAAAAATGATTGGGGTGTCCGAGGTTTTGCGTACTTCGCGGGCAAGGGAGAGCCCATCCATGCCGGGCATGTTTATATCCAGGATAAGGCAATCGGGAACCTCTTTGCGATAAGCATTGAAAAGATCGGAACCATTTCTGAACGTAAGGACTGAATATCCTTCCACTTCCAGATATTTCTTGATCAAATCAACCATTTTAGGTTCATCATCTGCTACGAAAATTTTCTGTGGCATAAAACTCCTTTCCACTTTTCTATTATTCTATACCATTGATTGTCAAGAAGAAACGCCGAGACAAGCGTTGTACAAAAATGTGCAATTCATTTAATTGCCATGGTTCATTCATCCTACATTCATATAACGGTATTATTAATACATATGTAAACTTTCCTATCCATCCGTAAGAAAGATTACCGGCGATCGTGGCAAAGTCTTCAGTGGAATAGGCTGAATCTCTTCAACATAAAGGAGCTGCACATGTTCGGAAATTATTGTCTGGGATATTTGGGGCAATCCAATTGGGGAGGTCTTGCAATGGGATTATTTATGGTTATCATTCCGATTATTGTTATTTTGCTTGTCGTTCGTTATCTGGATATCCCTGGGAGAAAGGCTTCTTTTGCAACAACTCCTCTTGAGATATTGAAGAAACGGTATGCAAATGGTGAAATTTCAAGACAGGAATTTTCTGAGATGAAAAAGGATTTGCACGAATAGATAGCCTAGTGCTTTTATTTGTTTGCATATATCAAATTGATCAACAGCGAGAGGGTATCCCCTACATATCGGTTACGGTTTGTAAATCCTCTCCGGTTCTACTGAATTTTGGCAATCTGTAGTGGCAAGTTTTTGTCCTGCAGGTTGCCTTTTTTGTTTACTCGGGAAGGTTTATAGTTCCGGCGGCAAATAAGACCACTGCACCTTCAATGAAGATATTGCCTGGTTTTTCAGCTTCCATCCATCCTTTGATTACGCTTGGTCTGTCAACAAAACGCCCTTGTTGGATGGTTGTTGTCTTTCCTCGTTCCTTGTAACCATGAGAGACAAGGTAGGCGACCAAGGGGCCTGCTGCACTTCCTGTTGCACTGTCCTCATAGAAGCCGCTGTTATCCCAGGATCTGCATTCCAACGAGTCAGCGTCAAACACATAGGCAAACTTTGCACCGAATCGGGAAAGCAAAGCCTCAAAATCCGGATTGGTTACCTTCATTGTTTGCAAAACCCCGCGTACAGGAACCAATAGGTAGGGAAGTCCTGTCGAAACTACCTCCAAAGGATATCCTGGATACAAGTCTTTTTTCGAACAATTGAGTGAGGCACATATCTCAGCATGCTGTTCTTTATCAATTATGCCGAGGAACTGTGGTTTTCCTTGGTCCATGATTGCCGAATACCAAGAACCTTCATTCCTTGATTGAACGGAGATAATTCTGTTCCCAAGTTCCATAGTCAGCGTTATTTCTTTTTCCTTGGGATGCAAAACACTGTGAAGCAAGCAGGCTGTTCCCAGAATTGGGTGTCCTGCAAAGGACAATTCTTCCTGGACGGTAAATATTCTCAAGGGAAAACTATTGTCCTTCTTGGGGAAAACAAACACGGTCTCGAACTGTTTGAATTCCTGGGCTATTTTCAGCATCAAGGTATCCTCAAGATGTCGTTCGGCTATAACGATCGTCACTCCGTTACCACCCAGCACCGTCTGCGAGAATACATCTACATGATAGAATTGCATAATCAAAATGATCCTTTTCCTGATTTTTCTGCAAGTATATCATGGAGAGGGGTTGCTTGACATGAGGAGATTGAAATTACAGGATCATGAATAGTAAAAGCCTTATATTGTAAACGTTTACAAAAAAATATTGACAACACCCTTTTTACATGTAATGATTTTCTTATAAGGATTTTGGAGATGTTGTCCTTATCGAGTCCCGTAATGCCAGTGGTGTGGTTTTTGAAAATAAGGAGTGATGGCTTTGAACAATGTTGTATTGTCAATGAAAGCCATAGACAAGCGCTTTTCTGGTGTCCATGCTCTGAAACAAGTTGATTTTGACCTCTATGAGGGAGAAATCCATGCGCTTGTTGGCGAAAATGGTGCAGGTAAATCTACTCTCATGAAAGCCCTCACGGGAATCTTTCCCAAGGATTCCGGGGAAATCCATTATATGGGTAGATTATTCAATCCCCGCGGTCCCAAACAAGCACTCAAGGCCGGTATTGCCATTATCCATCAGGAATTGAATATGATGGATCATCTTACCGTTGCCCAGAATCTCTTTATTGGTCGAGAATCCACGAAGTTCAACGGACTGTTCCTCGATGAAAAACAGCAGAACAACCGAGCTCGGCAGTTACTTGAAAAATTACATATGAATATCGATCCTGAAGTGAAACTAGCTAAGCTAACTGTAGGTAAGCAACAGATGATCGAGATAGCCAAGGCTGTAAGTTATAACCTCAAGGTATTGATACTCGATGAACCTACCGCTGCCCTGACCGATAGGGAAATAGAAGACCTTTTTAATATCATGCGCGACCTCGCCGCAAGAGGTGTTTCCATGATCTATATTTCTCATCGTCTTGATGAGATAGGAAAAATTTCGAACAGAATAACCGTGTTACGAGACGGAGAAGTTGTCGGAACGAAACAAACCAAGGAACTAAGCAAAGAAGAAATGATCAACATGATGGTGGGGCGTGTCATATATGAACAACCCAAAAACCATAGCAATGTTGCCCCTGATGCCCCAGTTGTACTTAAGGTCTCCAACCTCAATGCCGGAAAACTTGTCCAGAATGTAAGTTTTGATCTCCATAAAGGCGAAATCCTTGGATTTGCCGGTTTGATGGGAGCCGGACGGACCGAAACCGCCAGGGCGCTATACGGGGCTGATAAGGCGACTGGTGTCATTGAGGTCTTAGGTCATCAGGTATATATCGGCAACCCAATGGATGCTGTAAAGAAAGGAATCGGATATCTGTCGGAAGACAGGAAAAGATTTGGGCTGGCCACCAGGCTTCCTGTCATGGACAACGCGGTAATGGCTTCCTATGCGGAACTTACCCCGAACTTGTTGCTCCAAACAAAAAATCTGGCAAAGGCAACCGAAAAGTATGTCCAGAAACTGAAAATCAAGACACCCTCGTTATACCAGTTTGTCAAAAACCTTTCAGGGGGCAACCAACAGAAGGTAGTCATTGCAAAATGGTTGATAAAAAATAGCTCAATTCTCATTTTCGATGAACCTACCAGAGGGATTGATGTCGGTGCAAAGAGTGAAATCTATTCGCTGATGAATGAATTGGTCAAGGAAGGTAAATCGATAATTATGATCAGTTCTGAATTGGGGGAAATCTTGCGGATGAGCGACAGGGTTGTGGTGATGTGTGAAGGAAGAATTACCGGAATTCTCGATATAGCGGAAACAACCCAGGAAAAAATCATGGGTCTGGCGACACTTTCCAAATAGGAGTGTGGAGGTATGGATAACAATGACAATGTGGATTTGAGGGAAAAGAAAAACGTAATCAACATGCAGAAGCTCCTTGCTCCGCTGGCATTGATTATTATCTATGCATTTTTCTCATTGTTCGGGAGAAATTTTTTCTCCTTCACTACCTTGGTAAATATTCTCGATTCTTCCTATTATATTGGGTTCATTGCCATCGGGGTTACGTTTGTAATTATAACAGGCGGGATAGACCTGAGCTGTGGAACTGTAATGATGTGCTCTGCCATCATTGGGGGGACTGCTTATAAATCCTGGGGTTGGCCCATGTGGTTGTCTCTGATACTCATTCTCTGCGTAGGTACAGCCTTTGGGTTCTTGAATGGAATACTGATATCCAGATTGGGGCTTCCCCCGTTCATTGCCACTTTGGGAACGCAGATGATCAGTTTGGGAACTGGATCCATTGTCTCCAATGTTCGTAGTGCTACCTTTCCTGCCCGAGGAGCTTCCGATAGCTGGTTCAAGAGCATTTTCAAATTCATAACAGAGGGCAATGATTCCATCCCAACCGGGGCCATTGTCCTGTTTTTGACAGCTTTCATTGCCTATCTGCTTCTGAATAGAACCAAGATGGGACGCTATATTTTTGCCATTGGATCGAACAAGGACGCTGCAAGGCTTTCAGGTGTCGATGTACAGAAATGGGAAATGATGGCCTATGTTGTAGGAGGTTTCACCGCAGGGATGGGAGGTATTGCCTTTGCCGCGGTTTACACTACCGTAATGCCAGCCCAAGGAGCAGGCTTTGAACTCTATGCCATAGCAGGTGCGGTTATCGGAGGGACTTCCCTTAGTGGAGGTGCCGGCTCGGTTTTAGGTACCCTGATAGGAGTCTATATCATGAGTGTCCTTCGTTCGGGACTCCCCTCAATGGATCTTCAAGCGCAATACCAGACGTTCTTTACCGGTGTTGTGGTTATCGGAGCCGTCATGCTTGATATCTACCGTAATAAAAAGGCTTTTGAAGTGAAAATCCAGACTCCCGCGGACCAATTCCGTGAGACAGCTTTGCACAATTTGGACATGTTGAGGCAACGCTTGGCAAAAGAAAGTGTTCCTGGGGAAAAAGTGAAGATTGAGGAAGAGATCCGAACAATAAAAATTGATATGAAGAAAAATTATAAAAAAATGAAAAAGGAGGAAAAAGAGCTGAAAGCCCAGTTGGCCCTTGAGGAAAAAGAGTTCGAGATGACAGTCAAGGACGAAGAATCCTAGATTGTTTCTAGATAGGAGAAAACCCGAAGGCGCATGCTTTCGGGAAAAACAGGAGGTTCATATGAAAAAGGCCTTGGTTGGTCTGTTCGTTTTGGTTGTGCTTGCCTCGTTTACTCCAATTTTTGCCCAGGCGACACAAGAAATGGCGAAACCGTACATTGCTGTTGTTTCGAAGGGTGAACAACACGATTTTTGGCAGCAAGTAAAACTTGGGGCCAATGCAGCCGCTGCCAAGTATAACGTGGATATCACGTTTGAAGGGCCCCCTTCGGAAAGTGATGTCCAGACTCAGGTTGAGATGCTGAACAATGCCATGGCAAAGAATCCTGTGGCAATTGCCTTGGCCGCATTGAACACCAGTAGTGTCCTTGACCAGCTACAGGAAATTCAAGCGAAGGGTATTCCTGTAATCGGTTTTGACTCCGGTGTACCTGAGGCTCCAAAAGGTTCCATCTGGGCAAACGCTGCTACGAACAACTACAATGCCGCCGGTATGGCCGCAAAGAAGATGTTTGAAGTAATCAAGCCGGAAATCGAAATGGCAACTGATGCAAAACCCGTAAAAATTGTTGTTCTCAATCAGGATGCTTCTGGTGAATCCTTGTTGAGCCGTGGAAAGGGATTCCGTGACACAATGGTTGATCTTATTACCACCCAGACCAAGCTGACGAAAGCCGATATCAAGGTAATGGGTAATACCGCTTATATCGCTGCGGATAGTCCCACCATGGGTAAGAAGGTGATGATAGAGATGGTTGTTCCTGCCTCGGCAGCAATGACTGATGCTACCAATGCCTCGCAGGCTGTGCTCAATAAGGTTGTTTCGGACCATATTCTTGGTATTTTCTGTTCCAATGAAGCTACGGTCAAGGGATTGCTCGCGGCAACCAATGACGGCGCTATGTTAAAGACAGATGCCAAATACAAGAATGTTGTCGTGATTGGGTATGATGCCGGAGCCGGCCAGAAGAACGCAGTGCGTAAAGGTTACTTCCTGGGCTCAATTACCCAAGATCCGTATTCCATAGGGTACAAGGCTGTTGAATTGGCCTATAAAGCCTACAAAGGCGAATCTGTTGCCGATGTCGATACTGGTGCCAAGTTCTATGACAAGAGCAATATGGATAATGACGATATCAAGGGGCTTCTCTACGATTAACAGAAAGTCTTTCTGACTCAAACAGGGGTAGAGGTCCTTATCGGAGGTTATTAGGATCTCTATCCTTTTTTTGCACAGGAGCAAGGAATATGAGAAATGAAAGCGAAAAGACCATAACAATCAGGGAAGTCGCCCGGGGTGCCGGGGTTTCCATTGCTACGGTCTCAAGAGTTCTCAATGATTCTTTGGCCGTAACAACGAGGACACGGGAAAAAGTTTGTTCTGCAATGCTAGAATTGGGATATACCCGCAATGAGGTTGCTCGCTCCCTGAAAATCCGTCATACCAAGACTATCGGTATCATTGCTCCTGAACTCTCAAACACATTTTTTATGGAAGTTTTGGAATCGATGGAAAAGGTGTTTTCTCCACGTGGATATACCATGATTATCTGTTCTTCGAACAATTCAGTTGAGGAAGAGCAAAAAAAACTACGAGTAATGATGGAGCGCACGGTCGATGCCTTGGTGATCATCCCTGTCAGTGATGTCAGCGATTATTTTAGGGAAAAAATACTGACAAATATTCCTATGGTAATTCTGGACAGGCAACTTCCTTCCCTACATATGGATTCTGTTCTGACAGATAACAGGTATGGGGTTTGCAAGGCAATTGAGGCTCTTGTAAAGGAAGGGTATAAAAGAATTGGTTTCATCGGTGGAAATCTCCACATTCCGACAGCCAAAGAACGGTACCAGGGGTACTTGGAAGCGATGGAAAAAGCCCATCTCCCCGTAGAGACCTCCTTCGTTTTCCTTGATGGAGTCATGGACCAGAAAAGAGGGTTTTCCATTATGCAACAGATTCTCCAGAAACAAGACCCTCCCCAGGCTTTCTTTATTGCAAATGATCTGCTGCACCTGGGGGCAACTTCTTGTTTGATGGAAACTTTTTCTCCCTTTCAGCATCCTTCCCTGGTATTTGCCAGTTTCGATTATCTGTCCTATTCCCCCTTGCTCCAATTCTGTCACTATGCTGTTTTCCAGCCTTTGGAAGAGATTGGAAAGGCAGTGGCCGCTTTGTTGCTTCGACGTCTCGAGGGTGACTGGGAAGATTTTCCCAAACAAATTATTTTCAAACCTAAAATTATAGTAATGAAAGCCAATGGCGCTCTGCCGTTCAGTCCTACTTGTTTGTACTAAGGCAGAGTCTTAGAATAGAAACCCATTGGAAGGGAATGAGATGGAACGAGAGAAAGGGTTTGCGTATTGCGGTCTTGCCTGTTGCCTCTGCAGTGAGAACAGCAACTGCCCGGGATGTCGTAAGGAAGGCTGTAACAATAAGCAGTGGTGCAAGAATTTCAACTGTTGCAAGGAAAAAGGAATCAAGGGATGTTGGGAGTGTGACCAGTTCCCCTGTAAGGGGACAATGCTTGATAAACCCAGGGTTCTTGCCTTTTCCAGATTCTTGGCTCTTTACGGGGAAGAAAAATTCTTGGAATGTCTAAAAAGGAACGAACAAACCGGTATCCTGTATCATCACGAGGGTAAGCTGACCGGCGACTACGACGAAAAACAAACAGAAAAGGAGATTTTTGATCTTATTTTATATGGGAAAGCATAGCTTTGGCCTCTTTTTCTCTTTGTTTACTTGCAGTATGCTTTGTCCCAGAAAAAAAATGAGGGTCCCCTATGATTATTGATCAGATTTCAGAACTATACAGATATGTTTCGGTTCTTCCCGGACTTGAAAAAGTGGTGGAAATATTAAAGAGTGGCGTCCTTGATTCAAAGGAATTGGGACAATATGCGACTGACGACAAGAGAGTCAGGTATAATGTATTTACCTACGAAACCTTGAAAGACCAGGCTGATGAATATGAGATTCACAGAAGGGAAGCGGATGTACAGATCCTCTTGTCCGGAAACGAACGAATGGATATAGCCCGAAGAACGATTTCGAGTGAAACCAAGGCTTATGATGAGCAAAAGGATGCCTTGATGGCTATTGGTTCTTCTTTGGTTTCCTATTATGCCAAAGGCGATACCTTTGCGCTTTTCTTGCCTGGCGAGCCCCATGCTCCCAACCTTATTGATAAAGCTCCTGCCACTGTTAAGAAGGTGGTTTTCAAGATTTTGGTTGATTGAGTGGTATTTCATTTCTTGATAACGACTTATATAGCAAAATCAGAACCTGTATTGAGCTTTATTCAGGACAATCATTGTCGTGTAGTAAATAGATTGGTAAAAATTGAAAAAACTCTATTTTTTGTTTATTATGTAAAAGATCAGGATTAGTAATGTTCAGTTATCTGCCGTATAGGCAGCTTAGAAATGCAACGCCACTTGTTTTCATTACTGGTATCAGTTATCTGCCGTATAGGCAGCTTAGAAATTGAGTTTTTCAAGCCGCTTGATCTCGTTCTCGTTATCTGCCGTATAGGCAGCTTAGAAAACTAATGCTGTATACCATTCGTCACCAGTTGTGTTATCTGCCGTATAGGCAGCTTAGAAATGGGAAGTCCTGAAATTACGAAGCGCCAAGGCGTTATCTGCCGTATAGGCAGCTTAGAAATGGGAAGTCCTGAAATTACGAAGCGCCAAGGCGTTATCTGCCGTATAGGCAGCTTAGAAACATATTGCTTAGCCAGGTCAGCAAAGTCCTCAGGTTACCTGCCGTATAGGCAGCTTAGAAAACAACATGATTGTCATAGCGCTCATTTCGCCTTGTTACCTGCCGTATAGGCAGCTTAGAAAACAACATGATTGTCATAGCGCTCATTTCGCCTTGTTACCTGCCGTATAGGCAGCTTAGAAATTGTACAAAATGGAGAGAGTCAACCAGGCTTTGTTATCTGCCGTATAGGCAGCTTAGAAATGGGGAAAGGGAAATATGATGAGCCCCAGGAGCTGTACCATTCCCCAAAATGAATAAGGTGGACTACACTACCAGGAGTAGGAGTCCGCATGAAAAAGAAATTCGATGAGGCATTCAAGGCCAAGATCGCCCTGGAGGCAGTGAAGGAAGAGATGACCCTGGCAGAATTGGCAGAGAAGTACGAGGTTCACCCGAACCAGATTAGTGCCTGGAAGAAGCAGATGATAGAGAATTCCTCGGTCCTGTTCGTACAGAAGAACAAGAGGGATGAGGAATACAGCAGGCTGAAGAAGGAGAAGGAAGAGCTTTTCCGCCAGCTGGGCGAATCCAATTACGAGAAGGAATTCTTAAAAAAAAGTACAAGCAGCTGTACGGGAAAGATCCAGACTGATCGACAGGCACGAGAAGAAACTGTCAGTCAGGAGGCAATGCCGGTTGCTGGATGTTCCCAGCAGCAACGTCTATTACCATAGCAATCCGCGACAGGAGCCCTGCAATGAACATCGTCAGAAGGTTGTTGACATCCGCACGGCATTGCCGTTCTACGGATGCCGGAAGATGCCTCTGGAACTGAAGCGGAGGCATGGATGCCGGATTCTGTGAGGAGGCACTGAGAGAAGCCCTTGCCCTTCATGGTTCCCCGTCAATCTTTACTAGTGACCAGGGGAGCCAGTTCACCTTCTATGGGTTTGTGCAGATCCTGAATGATCATGGCATCAGGGTAAGCATGGACGGCCAGGGAAACTGGAGAGACACCATCCACATCGAGCGGCTTTGGAGAACGGTGAAGTACGAGGATATTCATCTGCAGGGAGATGAGGATCTCCGTTCACTGAAGAAGGGGGTGGGTGCATATTTCAGGTTTTACAATCAGGACAGGTTCCATCAGTCACTCGATTATGAAACACCGAACATGCAGTACGAGTCATTCCAATATGATTATTCTGCAAAGTCCTGAGTTCACCTTAAAGTTTTTGCCTTTTGGTATTGATTACAGGGCGCATCATAGTCTTATTGGAAAGAACTTTCTTGACCAAGCCTTCTCTATCAAAATCGAATTTGGCAATATCTTTCTTTTCAATTCTCATCAAGCAATCCTCCCTGATGAATATTCCTGGATTTTTCTATTGCAAAGCGGCGTTTCTCTATACTATTGATCCCAATTATAACTCAAGATAACAAAAAACGATGAAATCATTGAATAGTCATGGTCAAAGACCTGAGCTTTTTCGTTCATGAAGTGTTGTATGAATTCCTGAAAATAAAATTTGACAGATTAAAATATGTATGTAAATATTAAGCTGTAAGACAGGTAAACAGCTTTACAGATAAGCAGAATAGGAAACTTGAAACTTCCCTATAAATATTGAGCTGTAGAATGAACAGTTGGCTACCTTTCTTGAAGCTTAGGGAAACCATTCTCTCAAAAAAACCATGACAGAGCATCTGTCGGCTCATGTATGGGATTTTGATTTTCGTGTATCAGGAAAATCGCGGTTTTAACCGGATTGCATATTTTTTCATTGTTTTTCCAGCTCTATGCTGGTCAAATTAGGAGGAAACAAATGAAAAAGCTTTCACTCGTTCTTTTGATGGCTGCCTTGGCTCTGCCAATGGTTTTTGCACAAGGTACCACGGAAGGCACTAAGCCTGTCGAATTGGTCTATACCATGACTGCCGTTCCCACAGATGCCCATGCAGGTGCCATGAGAGTATTCAAGGAAACCGTAGAAAAAGTCTCGGGCGGGCAGATTAAGGTCCTGACCTATGATTCGGCCTCTTTATTCAAGCAGGAACAGGAAGTTTCAGCTGTAAAGAGCGGACAAGCTGATATTACGGCTACCAGTGCTTCCTGGCTTACTGATGGATCCCCTTGGGTATCGATGTTTACTGCCGGCTATATGTTCAAGAGCTATGATCACATGACCAAGGTTCTTAACGGGCCTATCGGAGATGAAGTATTCAATAAAATTGCACAGGAACAGGGTATTCGCCCCTTGGGTGCAGAATATCTGGGAACAAGACAGATCAATCTGGTCGAGGACAAGGCCATCAAGACCCCTGCGGACCTCAAGGGTATCAAACTCAGAATGCCCAACTCCGATTCCTGGATCTTCCTCGGAAAGGCCATCGGAGCCAATCCAACCCCGATTTCATTCAGTGAACTGTACATGGCCTTGCAGACCAAGACCGTTGATGGACAGGACAATCCTCTCCCAACCGACAAGAATGCAAAGTTCTATGAAGTCACCAAGTCAATTACCATTACCAATCACCTTGTCGACAGCGTATGGCCAGCCATCAATGAGAAAAAATGGCAGTCCCTTACCGAACAGCAGAAAGGTTGGGTAATGGAAGGAATCAAGGCCGGTATCAAGTACTGTGATGAGACCAACCTCAAGGCAGAAGCCGAATTGGTGGCATTCTTCAAGAGTCAGGGCCTAAAAATTTACTATGCCGATATCAATGCTTTCAGTGAACATGTACTTCCTCTCTATCTTGCCAGTGATTATGCCAAGACCTGGGATATGGATATGTACCAGAAAGTTCAGGATGCAGCTAAATAAGTATGTATTTCCGGGACAGTTTGTCTGTCCCGGGGATTTTTTCTTCCACCATTTTTTTTTGATTTTCAAGGGAGGTCCTTCAATTGAAAAAGGCCGCATTGTTTCTCAGGGATATCTTTGAGGTGTATGTTCCCATCCTTTCTTTTTCCGCAATGTTCATTACATTCATCTTGCAAGTTTTTTTTCGTTATGTCATGAACCATCCCTTGCTTTGGACCCAGGATGTAATTGTCATCGGCTTTTGCTGGACCGTAATTTTTGGTGCCTGCTATACCATGCGTCAGCATAGCCATGTACAGTTTACCATGCTCTATGAGCTCTACAATCCCAAAGTAGCTGCGGCTGCCAGAATGGTCGGAAATCTTCTGATCGTAGGGACTTTTGCGGTTATGTTGGTTCCTTCCATCCAATATTCGTTCTTTTTGGGTTTTCAGATGACTCCCGTACTGCGAGTCTCCTATACCTACATTTTTCTTCCTTTCTGTTATTTTCTTTGCTCTATCATTGGATATACCATCCCCTCGATCCTTGAGGACTGGAAGGTACTGAGTGGCAAACTTGCCGATAGTGTCGACCATTTGAAAAAAATGGATGTCGAGGAGGGCCAGCTGGTATGAGTTTCCCCCTGTTTGTCACACTCTTTGTATTCGTACTCATCTTCTTTTTGAGGATGCCCATTGCCTTTGGTATGCTTGCTTCTGCCGCTTGTTATCTCTTGGTAAAAGGCGGAGACTTAAGTTTGGTCATCAACCAAGTCATGAATACCTATTATACTAATTATGTCATCATTGCTGTTCCCTTATTCATTTTTACCGCAAATGTCATGAATTCGGGAAAGGTCACCGATATGATCTTTGATTTTGCCGGAGGTTTGTGCGGAAGAATGAGAGGTGCCCTGGGACAGGTCAATGTCATAGCATCCCTGATCTTTTCCGGCATGACGGGCTCAGCCATTGCTGATGCCGCAGGGCTTGGCAAGATTGAGATTGCCGCCATGAAAGATCAGGGGTACGATGCGGAATTTGCCTGTGCCATCACAGCTGCCTCTGCAACGATTGGTCCTATCTTCCCGCCTTCGATTCCCCTCGTCATTTATGCGATGCTTTCCAGTACCTCAGTTGGTGCCTTGTTCATGGGCGGAATGGTTCCTGCAATTCTCCTGTCTGGTTTCCTTATGCTGTATGTAGCCCTGGTCGCAAAAAAGAGAAATTATCCACGAGGTTCAAAGATTGTCTGGAAGGATTTCCTTCGTGCCACATTCCGAGCCTTGTTGGGCTTGCTTACTCCGGTAATTTTGCTGGTAGGAATCTATACGGGAATCATGACTCCGACCGAAGCCGGGGCCATTGCAGGCTTCTATGCCCTGATCATTTCCGTTTTTGCCTACAAGGCAATCGGTTGGAAGGGCCTTGGCGAAGTGCTGAAAGTGTCGATTAGGGATATCGGGGCTACCAGTATCATGATCGGTGCCGCTACGATAATCAGTTATATCGTAGCCAGGGAACAGCTTGCCGTTCATATCGGTAACTGGATCCTGTCCATTACCTCCAATAAATATGGATTCCTGTTTTTGGTCAATGTCGTAATCTTATTATTGGGAATGTTCATGGATACCTCAACCATCCAATTGGTTTTCGTCCCGATCATGATTCCTGTTGCAAGGGCACTGGGAATCGACATGGTCCATTTCGGGTTGGTTGTTACGTTCAACATGATGGTTGGTCTCTCGACCCCACCTTTTGGAATGCTGTTGTTCATTACCTCCGGGATATCAGGGACACCTCTGAAGGGAATCATGAAAGAAATCATTTTTCCCTTGATCGCCATGTTGCTGGTCCTGGCCATCATCACCTATTTTCCGGAAGTTACGTTGTTTCTTCCAAGAGCCGCAGGCTTATTGTAATTGCCATATGGTAAGGAGAATGAATATCATGGATGCTTCCTATAGTGGGTGTTGGCCCACAATGATTACCCCATTTACCGAGGGTAACAAGATTGATTTCAAGAGTGTCAAAGCCTTGGTTGAATGGTATATCAACCATGGTTGCGATGGAATTTTCGCTGTATGCCAATCAAGTGAGATGTTTTATCTCTCTGAGCAGGAGAAGCTTGATCTGGCGACCGCTGTCAAGGATGCCGCTGCTGGCAGAGTCAAGGTGATTGCTTCAGGGCATACTGCGGATGACCATGCAAAGCAAATAGAACAATTGGGAAATATGGCTGCAACCGGCGTCGATGCCGTTGTCCTGGTTGCCAACCGAATGGCAAAGGAAGATGAAGGAGCTTCAGCCTTCAACGAGAATGCCGAAGATATTTTCCGACAGCTTCCTTCGGTGACCTTTGGCTTGTATGAGTGTCCGTATCCGTATTTGCGATTGTTGACAGATGAATTCCTCTCTTCCTGTGCAAAAAGCGGAAAACTTGTATTCCTTAAAGATGTATCGTGCAGCAATGAGATCGAGAAGCGAAGGGTAGAACTGGTAAAAGGAACAGGCCTGGCCTTGTTCAATGCAAATACCTCCACCTTGCTCGATTCCTTGATCGATGGCTATCAAGGATACAACGGGGTTATGGCCAACTTCCATATTGACCTTTATAAATGGATGTACGACCATTTCAGATCAGAACCTGCCCTGGCTCGGGAAGTAAGTGATTTCTTGACAGTTGCAGGAGTAACGGAAGCCCGTGCCTATCCCGTGAATGCCAAATACCATTTTGCCTTGACTGATATTCCCATGAGTCTGGTTACCAGATCAAAATCAGTCTCCTTGCTGAATGAGAATGCAAGACATGAGATTACGAGTCTGATCAGGCTGGAAAAAGCATTGAGACTGAAACTTGGGCTCCAAGGCTGATAGCATGAAAAAAGCAAAAGATCTTCTTAGGCGTATGCACATGGGATCTTGTGAAGTAGTGGGAGGACATGTGTTTTTCACCGATCCTTCCATTACCGAGGCCATGGCAACTTTTGGATATGATTTCCTCTGGATAGATGGAGAACATGGGCCCTTCGACAAACAGAATTTGCTCATGCATGTTATGGCAGCAAATGAAGGGGGCAGCGCTGCCTTCGTACGGGTTGCGGCCAATGATCCTGTTATCATCAAGCCTATACTTGAAATGGGAATTGATGGCATCATCATCCCTATGGTCTTGACCGAACAGGAGACCAAGGATGCCATGGCTGCCTGCTTGTACCCCCCAGAAGGAATACGTGGCTTTGGACCTCGGAGAGCCATCGGATATGGACAATGGATTTGCAAGTCTACCTGAAGGAAGCAAAAGATTCCTTTATCAGGATTGTGCAGATCGAACACAAGACGGCTGTTGAAAATATTGAGGCTATCCTTGGTGTTGCCGGCTTGGATGCGATTATCATAGGGCCAAATGATTTGTCGGCTTCCGTTGGATTGCTTGGCCATAGCATGCATCCGGAGGTCTTGGAAATGGGAAAAATTGTAATCCTTGCCGCCAAGAAGGCAGGCAAACCCGTAGGAGTCTCCATCGGACCTGACCAAACAACTATAAAGACCTGGATGGATATGGGAGTGGATTTTATTTCAGTTGGTGATGATATCTCCTTTCTTCAACAAGGAGCGAGTCAGACTTTGGGCTTTGTTGCTCGGCAATCGGGTAAAAGTGTATAGTTATATAGTATAAATCCATCGGACGCATACCGTAAAATGAGTATTTCCCTTTACAGAATGTCAAGGAGCAGATACAAGATAAAGGATGCCTTTTCAAGGAGCCAGCAATATGGATGTTTCTGATTTTTCCCTTTCTCGGGTCAACTTGAGCCAGCAGGTAGCGGATCATCTTGAAGAAGTGATACTTGCCTCTTCCTCTGCGAGGGTTTCCGAGAAATTACCATCTGAGATGAAGCTTGCCAAGCAATATAACGTAAGCAGGCCGATCGTACGGGAGGCTTTGAAACTATTGCAGGAGCGTGGGCTTGTTTCGCTCAAGAATGGTTCCGGAGCCTACCTTACCAAACCTGAGACCAATACCGTCATGACTGCTGTCAACCGGATTATGCAAGTAGATAACATTTCACCCAATGACTTGACTGAAGTCAGGGCAATCCTGGAAATATTCTCTGTTGAACTTGCGGCAAAAAACGTCA
>NZ_CAXXYB010000007.1:0-8572 GCF_963676625.2 uncultured Sphaerochaeta sp. | reverse complement strand
CTGTATCACACTTTCACTCACCTCCTGGCTAAGGGAGTTCGCTACCACGCTATCAGCTACCAATGGAGGACCCGGTGGTGCTTCCAGGACATTGTCCATCTACATTTTTGAAAACTTGTTTAATTTCAACAAGGCTGGATATGGACAAGCTGTCGCTCTACTATTCGCGTTATTCTGTATCTGCATTGGAATAGCTGTATCCTCGTTCTTCCGGAAACGAGAAATAACAATGTAAGGGAAGAAAAATAAATGAAATTCATACGAAAAAGAAAAATTATTGAGTACTCCATTTTCAATGTCTTCAATTTATTCATCATTTTCCTATTTCTTTTTCCTATCATCCTGGCAATCAACACTGCTTTCAAGACTCCCTTGGAGACGGCGAACTCCGTTCTTGCCTTCCCTTCCTCGATATATTTCAAAAATTTCACTGAGGGTATGAGAAAAAGTAATTTCACTCAATCGCTTATCAATAGCGTTACGGTAACATTCCCTTCTGTCGTACTCATTGTCTTTTTCTCTTCCATGAGCGGATATTCCATTGCACGAAATGGGCACTGGAGCAAACTGATCAAGAGCTTGGATAAAGTCTATCTTTCATCATTGATGATTCCTTTCCAGATACTTATGATTCCTGTCTACAAGATGTTCAAGAACCTGGGGCTGCTCAATTCACTTTTTGGTATGATACTCATGTTCACAGGAAACAGCATTGCCTATGCGACATTCCTGTATGTTGGGTTTATCAAGTCTATTCCGTTGGAGGTGGAAGATGCAGCAACCATTGATGGCTGCACACCCTTCCAGACCTTTCGAAAAATCGTTTTCCCTCTTCTTGCCCCTGTCTCTGCGACGGTTGCAGCATTGCATATCATGTGGCTTTGGAATGATTTCAATATTTCCATCATCTTGTTGCAGAAGGATACTGTCAGGACGTTGACAGTTAAACAGTACTACTTCTTTGGTGCCTATTCAGCAGAGTACGGGATGGCTTTTGCAGCAGCCATCCTTTCAATGATGCCGGTTATCATTTGCTTCTTGTTTATGCAACGATACTTGGTCGCAGGTATTTCTTCTGGAGCAATAAAAAATTGAAATAATTCAATCTTCCTTATGTCTTTTAGGCAATTTTCCACCCGTTCCGAAAAATCGTATTTCAATTATCATGTAAATTAGTAAAATTTAATTTCAAATAAGTAAACTTTAGTAAATTTTTGTTTGACAAATATTTTTTTGACTGTAAAATATTTATATGTTTGAAAAGGAGAAAACTATGAAGAAAAATCGGATTGTGTCTTTTAACAATTCTACTTGGAGTGGGAATGGGGTTCGCCAATGGAACCGCCGAAAGCTCCACTTCAGCAAAATCCACTTCTGATACGGTGTCCTTCACTTGGATGCACCATCTTGAAGAAGCAGGAAAACAGGACTGGGTCAATCATTGTGTGGAGGCCTACACAGCACAAACACCCTAATGTAAAAATTAATATCGAGATGGTTCCCAACGATAACTTTCTCACCATGCTGAAAACCAAAATCGCATCAAATGATGCTCCGATGATTTTTGATCTGGACAGGATCAATACTTTGGAATTTGCAAAAGCGGGGAACCTTGCAGATGTCTCCGCCACCGAAGGATTGAAGGAAAACTTCAGCGCTGATATTCTCTCTCAGGGAAAGATTGGCTCTACTCTGTATGGTGTACCTCTTGATGTCAGTGCCTATGGGATTTTCTACAACAAGGACGTCTTCGACAAATATGGTTTGCAGATTCCTACCACTGATTCTGAACTCAAGAAGGTTTGCGAAACCTTGCTGGCCAACGGGATTACCCCGTTCGGAGCCTCCCTTTGCCGAGTCTTGGTGTCAGAAGCACTTCTGCTACGCGTATATCTACATAAATTGCGTCGAGAAAAATCCAAATTGGTTCACGGACAAGATGTCATTGAAGAGCTCTTTCTCTGATGATAGCGTCTTTCAAGAAAAGTATTTCCTCTCTCGCTTCCTATAAGAAATATTGGGGCAACGATCCCTTTGCAACAAGCTGGAACGATGTTTTAAGTGGTATCGCTACAGGAAAGATTGCGATGACTATCAACGGTTCCTGGACTATAGCAGGTATTCTTTCCATCAATCCAAATACAAATCTGAGAACTTTTGCCTACCCAGTGTCCGATAACACCAAAGAGACGCAGATGCGTATCGAACCAGGGAACAACTTCTGTGTTTACAATACCAAAGATACAAAGATACTTTCAGTAGCTAAGGACTTTTTCAAGTATCTTTGCTCTGTTGAGTCCGGTGAGTTCTATGCAAAGGCTTCCAATGGATTAACGGGATGTACCGTTCATGTTGATACCATTGCTCCGCTGAATGATATCACTGCATATACCGGTGATGCAGTATACAATATGATTGCTATTTCAGAGTTCAATTCTGAGTATCTGACTAGTTTCAATGATATCACAGCAAAATATCTGATGATGGACAAGTTTGATGTCGAGGCCTACGCCAAGGCATTAGACGTTTCATTCAGGGCTATAGCGAAATAAGACTATTCCATCAAGCTACACACGAAAGAAGGAACTCACATTCCTTTTTTCGTGTTTATTTAGGAGAAATGTATGGATATACAATATTTAGGGACAGCCGCTGTGGAGGGATGGCCTGCTGTCTTTTGTGAATGTGAGACCTGTACAAAGGCTCGAAAAATTGGTGGAAAGAACTTGAGAACAAGATCGCAAGTTCTCATCAATTCCACCCTTCTGGTAGACCTTCCCCCTGATACCTATTACCATGCCTTCCATGAACAAATTGAGTTGTCAAAGATTACCTCGCTTATAGTTACACATTCTCATCAGGATCATTTCTACCCAATCGAATTGCTTATGCGTGGCGAACCTTATGCACATATATCATCAGCATCATCCCATGCTGACCGGTTTTACGGTAATGACAAAGTACACACTTTTTCTACAACGATACAATGAAACAGGACGACAGTTGGAACCTAAAAGATAGGATTTATTTCCAGGAAGCACATGCTTTTGAACCGTTCTCTACCAAAGATGGATATGACATCCTTCCCCTCTTGGCGAACCACGCAAAAGATGAAAAATGCCTAATCTATATAATTAAAAAAGATGGAAAAACCATTTTGTATGGCAATGACACAGGCTGGTTCCCTGAAGCCACTTGGAAACATATCGCCAACATCCATTTTGATCTGGTTAGTCTGGATTGTACCTGCATGGGTGAAAAAGATGGTACGTACCATATGGGGCTTCCTGATGATATTGCTGTCAAAGAACGTTTGGAAAAAGAACATTGCATTGATACTCACACGAAATTTGTCATTACCCATTTTTCCCATAACGGGAAGATGATGCATGATGAATTGGTGAAGATTGCTCAGCCTCAAGGGTTCATCACCGCTTATGATGGTATGAAAATACAGATTTGAGGAGAAGCTAATTATGCTTTTTTCAAAGAGGATGAAAGAAAATTCAACCTTTCTTTTATGTTGGCTTGTCTATTTTACTTCCTACATTGGGAGGTTGGACTTTCCTTCTGTTATGGCACAGCTTATCCAGTTGGGAAAATTGACCGCCTCTCAGGCAGGAACCATCAACATGGCTTATTTCTTTGCTTATGGAATGGGTCAAATCCTCAACGGTTTTCTAGGCGACAGGCTTAAAGCCAAGCATATGATCTTTTGTGGGCTGTTCTGTTCAGGAATTATCAACGGGGCTATGATTTTTGCCTCTAATTATTTTCTTATGACACTTCTCTGGTTCTTCAATGGAATTTTCCAATCAATGATTTGGCCACCACTCATCAGAACACTTTCCGAAAGACCTACCTGATGGGGAGAGGCAGAAAGCAGGGGTCAATATAGTCTCGAGCATGGTTGGGGGAACCCTGTTCACCTATTTACTTTCTGCTTTTTTCCTTAAATTCACCGATTGGTCCTTTTCTTTTGGCTTTGCCTTCATTGACCTCATTGCTATTTCCCTGCTTTGGCTTATCCTTTATCCACCATGTATTGAGAACAAAAACTTCATTGGGCAAATAAACCTTCAAAAATCTACAAACCAAACAACTTCGCTATCTCTTTTTGACCTATTTTTTAAACGTGGATTGTTCTTGATATTGATTCCTGTAATCATCCATGGAACTATCAAAGATGGAGTAACTTCCTGGATTCCAACCTTTATCAGCGAACGTTTTGGCTTATCACCTTCCCTTTCGTTGATCATCACCCTAATCATTCCTATCATTAACCTTGCAGGTGCTTATTGGGCACAGTATGCCTTCAAATTGCTAAAAACAGAAACGAAAGCGGCCTCGGTGTTTTTCCTGATTTCGGCTCTTTCTCTCATTCTACTACAAACGCTAGGTAAAAGAGGAGCATTGCTCTCTGGAATATTCCTAGCTGTCATCACTGCCTCCATGATGGCTGCCAACACTTTATTTGTAAATCTCATACCCCTGCCATTTCAAAAAGGACAACAAAGTATCCTTGGTATCAGGGTTACTCAACTCTCTGGCTTATTTCGGTTCAGCTCTTGCATCCCTCTCCATTGGATTCATCTCAGAACACTGGGGATGGAATACAACCATCTTCACCTGGATTGCAGGGACACTCATAGGACTCATTTTCTGCTTAATAGTCAGAGACCTTTCTTTTGAAAGAAAATAGAAGTATCTATTGTCCCTGAAGCTCTGCAGCGCTTTCTCTCACCGATAAGGAAGTAGGCACATATATTTTCAACGGGAAAAGTGATGTCCCTGAGATTCTGTTTTTTCAAGGTTTTCTACAGTGCATTGAGGCAATGTATTCAATATTGATTTTCACACTGGTCCAGCGGCGGCATTTGAAATTTGCTGGAAGGAAGATCATTAAAACCTACAATGCTTATATCCTCGGGAATTCTTATATGGTGTTCGGTAAAGCTTTGCTATCACCCCGGTAGCCATAGAGTCATTGGCAACAAAAGCAGCAGTGGGCTTCAACTGACTTTCCAACATCTTGGCACATTGCTGGGACCCTTCTTGGAAAGAGAGTTTTTCGCCTTCAAAGATAAGTGCTTCATTATAGATTCCATGACTCTTCATGAATTGGATATAGGCACTCTTTCGGTTATCATCACAAGGCAGATTACGGTTCATCCCATTGTCGCTGATAACCGTCCCTCCAAGGAAAGCAATATGCCTGTGTCCAAGCCCATAAAGATATTCAAGAGCTTGGAGTGTCCCCAATTCCGTATTGACTAGAATTGAATCAAATTTATCAGCCATGGGACTTGAATCTATGAACACAATATTCTTGCTAATCTTTTCCAGGACAGTAACACCTTCTTTGTCAAAACGTCCGATAGCGATGATACCATTAGGCTTTTTGTTAATGGTTGAGATATAGCCATTGTCCGTCTCAACAAGACGAAAACTATTCAGCCCTTCTTTAGCCAAGATCTTCTCAACCATAACCATGAGGTACAGATAATAAGGATCTTCTATCAAGGATGAAGGAACATACCAATCGACAATGCCAATATTCAGACGGTCCCGTTTAGGACTTGGATTCTTTCTGATTTGTAGTGGAATGTACTCCAATTCATCAGCTTTTTCCAAAACCCTAATCTTTGTCTCATCAGTAACACTCAAACTAGGGATCATGATTCAGTATTCTCGAAACAGCTGATGTGGAAACACCGGCAGCCTTCGCTATATCTTTAATTGTTGCCATACGCTTTTCCCTTAAGGGTAACCACCCACAACAAAAAATAACATAGTAAATAGGATTTGTAAATAAGAACTAATACAATTATCGTATTTATAAAAGCTTCAATTTTTATTCATTTATTTTTTAATATATATAATTAAAAGGTAAATTTTTTTAATTTTTTTACTAAATATTTATGCTAACCATTAGTCAAGACAAATATTATGAATAATAAGGAATATTCCTACACTACCCTAAACATCAGTCTCACTTACAGGAAAGCATCTTTGTTCATATACTTCATTTGGTGTTTGGCAGTTTAATCACTGGGGAAGTCTCTCATTGTTGAAAAACTTGCTTTTAAAAAAGTAGTTTTTTTAAGAACATTCCTATCTATATCAGACATAAGAACTCAATAAAAACATCCAAGCCAACCTTGTGAAGCAGTTCGTAACGCTCCTTTTCCTTCTTTCCAGATCTCATCCGTAACATCATTCTCTTACCATTGATATTGTCAGTGCTGAATGCAAAACTGTTTTCGTTTGGCTATATCCAAAAAGAACAAAGTAAATCTGCCTATAGTCAGCAATGATGTCATGCTGTTCCTGTTCGCGTATGTACTTTGCAACGGTTGCCTCGTTCAGCCTCCCCTATACTCAGGTAGTAACCCTTCCGCGCAAAAGTCTCGGGTACCAATCTTTTTTTTTCCCCTTCTCATTTTCCTTCTCCAGCTCGGTGATATGCATCCGCAACCGGGTGATTTTTTCTTCATTCGTCATGGGGAACTTGTATTACGACAAGGTTCGAGGGGTAGTCCTGAGAGCTACATGCAGGCCTCCAATTACCCCAGCGGAATGGAATTGGCAAGCAATATCCTGCAGCTCTACACCCGTCATCTGTAGTGGCCTAACGTATTGACTTCTGCAAAACATCCAATATCAGGCGTCTTCGTAGTAAACGATATGTATCTGCTTTCTTTTGGTGGAATAGAACACAAACATTGACGGCCTGTCCATCCACAGATCCATGGCCACCACCAGCGAGACCATCCCACAGACCACGCGACACAAATCGGTGAGCTGAAGGGCAGGAAGACCTTCCTCTTTTGACCGACGATTTGCATTTTTCTTATGATCTATTTTCCAAGCCCTATACTAGGGAACGGCCTCCCATCTTTGGGTATGACGTATTCAGGTTGATAATCACAAAGAAGAACCTCAGTAGTTGTTTCCAACACTGAGGTTCTTCATTGCTTAATCCATAATTACTTATGAAAGTCTATTTATCATCCTTGTGATCTTCGAGCCAGAAGAAAGAATCAGTATTTTCTTCCTGTCCTCTGGTACGAGTAGTCTTGAATTTATCGTAGCCATATGGTTTTGGAGCTGATTTACGATCACGTTCACCAGTGAAAGCAGGAGCCTTATCCCTATCGCTAAAAGCAGGACGGCGTTCTCTATCCCCACCAAAGGAAGGACGTGAATCCCTGTCACCATATGGACGGCGTTTCTCTATCCCCACCAAAGGAAGGGACGTGAGTCCCTGTCCCCTGAAGGACGACGCTCGCGGTCTCCGCCGAAGGAAGGACGTGAATCCCTGTCACCATATGGACGGCGTTCTCTATCCCCCACCAAAGGAAGGACGTGAGTCCCTGTCCCCTGAAGGACGACGCTCGCGGTCTCCGCCGAAGGAAGGACGTGAATCCCTGTCACCTGAAGGACGACGCTCGCGGTCTCCACCGAACGAAGGACGTGAATCCCTGTCACCATATGGACGGCGTTCACGGTCTCCGCCGAACGAAGGACGTGAATCCCTGTCACCATATGGACGGCGTTCTCTATCCCCACCGAAGGAAGGACGTGAGTCCCTGTCCCCTGAAGGACGACGCTCGCGGTCTCCGCCGAACGAAGGACGTGAATCCCTGTCACCATATGGACGGCGTTCTCTATCCCCACCGAAGGAAGGACGTGAGTCCCTGTCCCCTGAAGGACGACGCTCGCGGTCTCCACCGAAGGAAGGACGTGAATCCCGATCCCCGTATGGACGGCGTTCACGGTCTCCACCGAACGAAGGACGTGAATCCCTGTCACCTGAAGGACGACGCTCGCGGTCTCCGCCGAACGAAGGACGTGAATCCCGATCCCCGTATGGACGGCGTTCACGGTCTCCACCGAACGAAGGACGTGAATCCCTGTCACCTGAAGGACGACGCTCCGCGGTCTCCGCCGAACGAAGGACGTGAATCCCGATCCCCGTATGGACGGCGTTCACGGTCTCCACCGAAGGAAGGACGTGAATCCCTGTCCCCTGAAGGACGACGCTCGCGGTCTCCGCCGAAGGAAGGACGACGTTCCCCATGGGAAGAACGGCGCTCATCGCGGCTACCGCGTTCACGGTTATCATTTCTATCCTGACCAAATTCACGGGGAGCCTGACGTTCAACCTTTTCTTCTGATTCATCATCAGAAGCTATAGGCTCAACATCGTCATCATCCCATTGCAAGGACAGAACATCATCTTCAATTGTATTTGCATCTTCAACAGGAGTCTCTTCTGAATCAAACTCGTCAGCATCTTCATCATCTTCGCTTTCTTCGTCATCTTCTTCAAGAGCTTCTGAATCTTCAATGGAATCTTCCAGGCTATCATCCTGTTCTGCAGTCTCAACAACTTCATTTTCGACAACTTCATTCTCGACAAGAGCTTCTGTTTGTACGGCTTCTTCTACAATGCCAGTATTTTCCACGACGTCTTCAATACGTTCTTCTTTCACTTCTTCTTTTACTTCTTCTGTAATTTTTTCTTTCTTCTTAGCCATTTTTGTTTCTTCCAATTCTTCTGTTTCGT
>NZ_CAXXYB010000006.1:0-5824 GCF_963676625.2 uncultured Sphaerochaeta sp. | reverse complement strand
TTATACTTGTAATTATTTTTACGGTACCATTGTGAAACATTTCTCCCGACTGTATTCTATTTTCATAACATTAGGAGAAACACACATGGAACATATAAGAAAGGCTTGTCACCAGGATTTGCCACATATCTATCGCATAAGCCTGAAAACCAGCCTGGCAGGCCTTGATGGCACGGATTTTTTTAACGATCCATTCTGTGTTGGTCATTATTATGCAGCCCCGTACCTGTTTCATGAACCGGATCTTTGCTATGTTGCACTTAATGGCCACAATGTTCCTTCAGGATATATAGTTGGGACAAGCAACACCGAAGAGTTCAATCAATGGATGAATCAAGTGTGGCTTCCTACCTTGCAAGAACAGTATAAATGCCTGACTGATTTCAAATGTCAATCTGAGGAACGGATAGTAGAACAGATTTGCAAAGGTCCAGGGGAAGGAATATGGGAACATGTCGGCTATTCAGCACATCTTCATATAAATCTTTTACCTGAGATGCAAGGACAAGGTATCGGCAAAGGACTTATGACCACCCTCTTTGAGGCCTTGCAAGAAAAAAAGATAGATGGTGTCCATCTGGGAGTGGATGGACACAACGACAAGGCCAAAAGATTTTATGAAAGAATAGGAATGACCGTACTGGAAACCCCTCAATGGGGTTCCGTGTACGGTAAATCTTTCTTCTAGTCGGTATCGGCACCCCATTTTTTCTCGAGATACTCCAAATCACTGGCGAATCTGGTTATTGCATTGGTCAATCGAATTGCATGATTCTGTTGCATATCCTTTTGATTGCCTGCCTTTGTCAGCCTCTCTATGACACCCTGGACTCTTCCTTCATTCTTACCAAGCAAAGCCAAGGCTTCCGCAAGCTCTCTCATGTACGGCAAGACAGAATCGTCAACGGCAACATACGAAGGCAAGGCCTTGGCATCAAGCAAATCAAAATGTTCCAGGGAATGTGGGGCATAAGCCTGTATTCCCAAAGTCTTCGTCACAAATTGGGCGAACCAAGGAGCAACTTCCTTATCACCATGATTTATAAAAGCAAGTTTTGGTTCTTTCTTGAAAGCAGTAAGCCATTTGACCAACCCTTCCTGATCAGCATGCCCGCTAATACCTTGCAATTCACAAATTTCACATTCCACATCTATCTGTTCACCAAATATAGTCACATGCCGGGCACCATCAAGAATGGAACGTCCCAAAGTTCCCCCAGCTTGGTAACCGCTGAAAAGCACCGTGCACTCGGATCGCCAAAGATTATGTTTCAAATGGTGTTTGATTCGTCCTGCTTCACACATTCCGCTGGAACTGATGATAACACAACTCTCTTTGCGGAAGTTCAATGCTTTTGACGCTTCAGAATCCGTGATGGTCACCAACGACGGGAAAACAATGGGGTTGATCCCTTTATTGACCAATTCCATGGCTTCGCTATCCATATATCCGAAAATATTACCCGAAAAAACTTGGGTTGCCTTTACGGAAAGCGGACTATCGACAAAAACAGGAATATCCTTGAAGGAAGGACAAAGCCCCTTCTCCAAAACGACTCTCAGCAAATACAATATTTCCTGGGTTCTTCCGACAGCAAAGGAAGGTATTATGACATTCCCTCCCCGTTTGAAAGTACGTTCGACGATATTTGCCAATTCTTGTGCCCTGATACTGGTAGGGACAGAATTCCCTACCGCATTCAAGGGTTTCTTGTGCAAACGATTTCCATAGGTTGATTCCATGATGACAAAATCAGCATCGTCAATATACTCGGGGTCTTTGATCAAGGGTTGATCAAAATTACCGATATCACCGGAAAACACCAGTTTCCGCATCTCCTTACCTTCAGCCAACCACAGCTCAATGGAGGAAGAACCAAGCAAATGACCTGCATCTATGAACCTGACCTTGCAGGAATGTCCAAGATCAACAATCTCCCCATATTTGCAACTTTGGAAAAATTGCATTGCTTCCTTGGCATTCTTTACAGTATAAAGCGGTTCCACAGCCCCTTTTCCTGCACGTTTCTGTTTCCGGTTCTTCCACTCTGCTTCCATTTCCTGAATATGCCCGCTATCGGCAAGCATGATGTCGCAAAGATCAGCAGTAGCGGAGGTACTCAGGATTTTCCCTTTGAACCCATTTTTCACCAGCAAAGGAATTCTTCCACTGTGATCTATATGTGCATGAGTCAGAAGTACATAATCGATGGAAACTGGATCAAAAGTAAAATCCATGCCGGATTCCCTTTCATCATCACCTTGTGGAAGACCACAATCTACAAGTATTTTCAAGCCAGCACTTTCGACGAGCGTGCAACTTCCGGTAACCTGTTGGGCAGCACCAAGAAATGTTATGTCCATAGGAACTCCTTCTTTATAAAATAACTTCAAAAACCCGTCAGTGCAACTTAAATAAGAAATGCGGCCTTGCGGAGCATTCAGCCAATAGGTTATTCTATATATGGATGGAGAAATAAGTATGGATGCTCATATTCGGAAAAACAGGGAACAGCAGGTTGCACGAACGATAAAGGCCTTGCAACAGAATAACATCATGGCCACTTTCGTACCTTCCTCCGATAAAGTCCCTTCTATGGTAGCTTCCCTTCTTGCAAAAGGAGAGGCAGTTGCAGTCGGAGGCTCCGTTTCCCTAAAAGAAACAGGGGTGCTTGATCTACTGAGAAACGGTACCTATGATTTTCATGACCGATATGCAAAAGGTCTCACATCAGAACAAATCAGGGAAGTTTTCCTTGACAGTTTCCGCGTGGATACCTATTTTGCAAGTGCCAATGCCCTTACTGAGCATGGAGAGATTTATTGTGTCGATGGTACTTCCAACCGTACAGCTGCAATGCTTTATGGTCCGAAACAAGTAATATTGATTACATCCTGGGACAAAATCGTCCCAGACCTTGCCAGTGCGATTGTTCGGGTAAAGACGACAGCGGCACCAGCCAACGCAATCAGACTTGGTGTCGATAGCTTTTGTAATAAAAATGGAAAATGTCTTTCACCTACCTGCACTACCAACAATTTGATGGCTGTGGGTGCAGGAATCTGTGAGCATACCATTTGTTCAAATTACGTTGTATTCTCGCATCAGATGATCAAGGACCGAATCAAGGTACTTATTGTCGGCGAGAGTATCGGATATTAAACAAGGAGAAATTCCATGACTTCTGATTTTACGTATTATACCCCCACAAAGGTAGTATTTGGAAAGAACACCGAGTCCCAAGTAGGTACCCTCATAAAGGAATTCAAGGGCAAAAAAGTCCTTATTCATTACGGTTCCGCAAGCGCAAAGAGATCAGGTCTTCTTGACAAGATAATCACCTCCCTGATCCAGTCAGGATTGGACTATGTGACTCTTGGAGGCGTTGTTCCAAACCCAAGGCTTTCCTTGGTTCATGAAGGAATTGCCCTATGCAAGCAAGAAGGAGTTGATTTTCTGCTGGCAGTAGGAGGAGGTTCTGTCATCGATTCCTGCAAGGCAATCGGCTATGGCCTTTATAATGAAGGTGAAGTCTGGGATTTTTATGACCGTAAGCGAGTCGTCAACGGATGCTATCCTATCGGTGCGATATTGACTTTGGCAGCGGCAGGAAGCGAAATGAGCAGCTCTTCAGTAATAACCAATGAAGAAGGAGATCTCAAGCGAGGTCTTAATTCCGATACAAGCCGTTGCCGTTTTGCAATCATGAATCCAGAACTTACCTATACACTCCCTCCCTATCAAACGATGTGCGGTGCTGTTGATATCATGATGCATACCATGGAACGATATTTTACCGCAAAAGGAAATATGTTCATTACCGACGGATTGGCGGAAGCCCTGCTCAAGACTGTCATATACTATGCCCCAAAATTGAAAAATAAACCGGATGATTATGAGGGAAGGGCAAATCTCATGTGGGCAAGCAGCCTGTCTCATAATGGGCTGACCAGTGCAGGAAACAGCTCTCCTGGAGACTGGGCCCCTCACCAACTGGAACATGAAATCGGAGGAATGTTCGATGTAGCCCATGGAGCTGGGCTCTCAGCAATATGGAATAGCTGGGCAACGTATGTATACGCCAACAATCCTTCACGCTTTGCCAATTTTGGTGAAAAAGTATTTGACCTTCCCCGAACAAAGAATGTGGAAGCTGATGCCCTTGCAGCGATTGAAGCAACCAAGGATTTCTTCGCAAGCCTGGACATGCCAATCAATCTGAATCAACTGGGAATACATCCAACTGAGGCTCAGATCGTGGAAATGGCTGAAAAATGTACATTCTTTGGCAAACGAACCCTAGGTGATTTCAAAACCCTTGGGAAGGAAGATCTCATTGCCATCTACAAGAATGCTGAAAAATAGACAATTCTTTCTATTAAGATGATTCTTCGATTCTTTCGCAAACAATATGTTTATCATAGCCAAGAGCTAAGGAAATTTTTCCTTAGCTCTTATCAGTAATAGTACAGGTTATCCATTCCAACTTGAAAGATTCAAGTTACCGTTGATTTTATCAGACAAAAAAACCCCGGGAAACGTTATAAAACAAATCCAATCGGGGTTTCTGACAAGTAATTTAAAAATTATTCCATAAAGAGACGGACAACTTCATCGCTATCCTTTGATTGCTCCAACATTCTACGGAAAATCTGAGAAGTACAAGTCCGGGCAATGGATGCCAGAAGTTCAACATGGGCAGATGCTTCCGAGGGAGGAGCCAGGACCAAGAAAAAAATCCTGCTTTTTACATCATCAGGGGAATTGAAATCAACGGGAATCCTGCTGATGCCAACAACCAAACTTACATGGTCGACAGCTTCAGTCTTTGCATGTGGAATGGCAATACCATGTCCGATACCGGTGGATCCCAGGCTTTCCCGATCAAGGACAGCATTTAAGATATCGTCGTGCTGTTGGGCAGAACACCCTTTGACCTTGGTGATAACATTTACCAATTCCCCGATAATTCCATTCTTATCATTTCCAGTAAGGGGAACCTTTACAAGGTCCTTATCTAACACATCCAGTAAATTCATGCAACTCTCCTCATGATTCAAACTCAAACCAGATATCATCATCATCACGTACGACCAAAACAGGACAGGGGGACGTTCGCATCAACCTATCAGTATCACTTGCAAGTTCTTCACGACGGGAACGTATATCCGTAATCCCTCCAAGAACCAGAAGATCTGCATTTTTTTCTTTCAATAAAGCACGAACAACAACATGGATTGTACCTTCAAGCTTTACTGTCTCAATTTCCACTTCCTTCTGCTGGGCTAGCTTGGATGCATGACGTAAATATCGATCAGCATCACTTTGCAAGTCTCTATGGTATTCATCACGTTCAATGGCTACAAAAATACCAGCCTTGACCAGCTCAGAGAGGGCCTTTGTATTGACAACATAGACAGCAGTCAACTTTGCACTATTCTCTTTTGCAAGCTTAATTGCATACATTGTCGCTGTCAATGAACTTTCAGATCCGTCCAGATAAACGACGATATCCTTAAACGGAACTCCCATGAGAACCTCCTTTTTCAATCTTATCATCAACGAAGGTAGCAGTCATCATCTTGACCTGTGTATTTTTTGACTCTTGTGTTCGTTCCATACGATCCTTGACTACTTTCAGAAGGATAAAATTCTCTCGCTCCTGTTCCTCGATACGACTGCGCATCCACTTTATCGTCATTTGATTGTCAGGAATGACAATTTTCTCCAGGGCATTTACCTTGCGAATTGTCTTCTTCACCTCCCTGGCCAATCGCATAATCGAAACCTTCAATTCAGCAAGTCGTCCCATCAATTCAAGAG
>NZ_CAXXYB010000005.1:0-190838 GCF_963676625.2 uncultured Sphaerochaeta sp. | reverse complement strand
AACTCATCACCCAGTGTAATAAGGAATTTTGACGAAATATCTGCACTATATTTTATGTTGATTTTCTCTAAAATCTGATTCAATTGGTTTTGGATCTTGTTTCTATTCTCAAGTTTCTTTGAGTTCTTTAGGTCACCTATAATGGCAACGTAGGGTGTTTTTCCCTGAAAGAGAATATCATAAGCTCACCTCCAATTGATACGTTTAAATATATAGCCTATATAAGGAATAATATGAAGATATGCACTCATTAGGCTATAAAAATAACTATATAGCCATTATTGTGAATAATCAATGATTTTTATGATTTAGAAATTAGAACTATCCGAAATGTTTATAAAACAGTAATAATAGACGATTTTTTATGAAACTCTCTGAAAAGCATTTAAACAAGCCACTACATAATCAATTGTGATAAAACAATTCCAAAAGTATAACAATTTGATGAAAGGCTTTTTTTCCTCATGGTTTTCTCATTGTATTTTCATACCTGTCTTTAAGCTACTTCTGATTTACCAAGAGAAATCAAGGAGATACAGGAATGAAAAAACACATCTTAACTGTTTTGTTATTGACAGTTAGCTTGTTCGCTGTTTGTGCACAGGGAACAAAAGAATCTACGGCGAGCAAAGCTTTGGCCCCTGCGTCAAAGAAAACAATCACAGTAGCAGTACAAAGCTTTCCCCAAACAAGTATTTCAGCCATGAGTGAAAACTCTAATGTAGCAATCAGGATTGACTACAGTATTGAAGAGACTTTGGTTAAGACCGATTATCGCGATGGTGGAAAATTCAAGCCAGGACTGGCAGAATCCTGGGAAGTCGTCGATCCCAGACATGTCATATTCCATTTGAGAAAAGGCGTGAAGTTCCATGATGGTACAGATTTCAAGGCAGACGACGTCGTGTATACGTTCGGGCCTGAACGCCTGATGAATAAGTCAGCCGCTGGTCTTGCTGTTGCCGGTCCCTTCTTAGGTGGTATTGAAAGCGTAAAAGCTCTTGATGACTACACCGTTGAAGTGACTTCCAAGATGGACGATGCTTTGTTGCTCACTCGCTTTGCATCGTATCCAAGCCAGATCGTCAGCAAGGATTCTGCAGAAAAGAAATCCTTTGAAGAGTTCAGCTTGATGCCTGTCGGAACGGGTCCCTACAAGATTACCAAATATGATGATTCGGTAGAAATCGTATTGGAGAAATTTGATGATTACTGGGATGCTTCCAATAAAGCAGCATCTGACAAGATAGTCTTCAAGTATGTCCCGGAGCTTTCCACAAGAATAGCAGGCCTGACCAGTGGTGAGTTCGACCTTATAACAGAAGTTCCTTCCGACCAGGCACAGGCTATTGAAAAAATGAAAGGCATCAAAGTGGTCGGAGGTCCCATCCAGAATATCTATGGTATGTTCTTCGATACCACCAACGACACCTTCATGCAATATCCCAAGTTCAGGCAAGCCTTGACAGTAGCCATTGACAGGAAGAAGCTGGTTGCTTCCTTGTTCAACAATCTGACAACCATTCCAAAGAATTGGCAGTCGGAGTCGTTTGGCGACATGTTTCTTGCCGATTATCCGGGCGTAGCATATGATCCAACTCTTGCCAAGCAACTGCTTAAAGAATGCGGTTACAATGGTGAACCTGTCGTGTATCGCAGCCTTCCTGGATACTATACCCTCGAGCAGACAGTCGCTGAGGCTGTGGTGCAGATGTGGAAGGAAGTAGGTATCAATGTTGATTTGCAGATAAAAGAGAACTGGACCCAGATCATGGCGGATGACAACGACAGAAATATCTATAACGGTTCCTTCTCTGCCTATTATCCTGATCCTGTCGGGCAATTCTGGAGAAGATTCAGCGACGTCAATGCAGCTGGCAAGGGCTTTGACGTACCAAAAGACTTTGTAGAGCTGGGACACGTTCTTGAACAAAATCCAGATTTACAGGTCAGAAGGGATACGTTCAAGAAAATGCTGGATATGTTTCAAACCAATCCCAATGGCATGTATTTATACAACTTGCCAATGATCTATGCAGAAAGCGAAAACATCGACTGGTCACCGCTTCCCATTGAAGGAATGGACTTCACTGTCAATTCCGTAAAGGGTTTATAAATTCATGACAGTCACTGATGCTCAAAACGTTGTTCACTCCCCAGGGAGTGAGCAACCTATTCTCTCCATACAGAATCTGGCTATCACCTTTGATACCATGAAAGGAAAGGTGAATGCCATAAGAAATGTAAGTCTGGATCTCTATCCTGGGGAAATTCTGGGAATAATAGGAGAGACCGGTTCAGGTAAAAGTGTAACCTGCAAGGCAATTACCAGAATATTGCCCAAGGAAACGATCATACAAGGAAAAATTCTCTTCAAGAACCAGGACCTTGTTACCCTGCCACTCAAAGAATTGCGAGCATATCGCGGAAAAGCAATTTCGATGATATTCCAGGATCCGATGAGCAATCTTGATCAAATCAGGACGATATTCGCTCACATGAGAGAAGTTACCGTAGGAGCTACCAAACAGGAAAAACGAAAGATAGATGGTGAGAAGCTGTCCTCCCTGCATATAAAACATGCCACGCAACGTATTGATGACTATCCTTTCCAATTTTCCGGGGGAATGGCCCAACGGGTCCAGATAGCCATGGCCTTACTGGGAAATCCGCAAATCCTGGTAGCAGATGAACCAACCACAGCCCTGGATGTTACTATCCAGGATACGATACTCAAGGAATTCAAGAATCTTTCGCAAACCAAAAAACTCTCGATTATTTTGGTTACGCATGATTTCGGGGTTGTCTCGGAGATTTGTGACAGGGTAGCGGTGATGTATCATGGAACCATTGTTGAATGTGGCAAGGTTTCTGATATCATAGCGCAACCGTTCCATCCCTATACCCATGCCTTGCTGCAATCAGTCCCTTCCCTGGAATCCTTTAAATATGTGCTTACGCCTATTCAGGGAGATTGTCTGGCCAGTGAAGTGGAAGTACAGGGATGTGATTTTGCTTCACGTTGCCCTTTTGCAGATGAGCGTTGTAGAACAGAAAAACCAGATACCAAACTATTCCAGAATCGTTATATCAATTGTTTTCATCCCATATTGACCAGTTTGAAGAGCCTTGAGAAGGTTATGAGAAAACAGGTGATGCAATCTACCTTCAAAATTCCAGCTATCGAAGTAAAAAACCTGGGTTGTATTTTCGATACAAAGAATGAACTCGGGGACATCGTGCATTTCCATGCAGTCAATACTGTGAGTTTTCAGTTGCATAAAGGGGAGATATTTGGAATCGTCGGTGAATCGGGTTCCGGAAAATCAACCATTGCAAAGGCAATCATGGGCATAACACCCCTTGATGAAGGCTCAGTCAGTTGTCTGGGAATCGAGAATGATGGGAGTGCAGTGGTCGATGAAAGAACACTCTACGAGGGTGCAATATGTTTTTCAGGACCCTCTGGGAGCTCTGGATCCACACCTTGCTATCATTGAACAAGTTGCTGAACCCTTGTTGATTCATAAACATATGAAAAGAAAGGAACGTCTGACCAAGGCAACGGACATATTGCACATTTGTGGCCTGGAAGAGAGTCATTATTACAGCAAGCCTGGAAAACTTTCAGGAGGCCAACGACAGAGGGCAGTCCTTGCCCGTGCTCTTATCAATGACCCTGAGATCCTTATTTGCGATGAGCCTGTTTCGGCCATGGATGTCTCTGTACAAGCCCAGATAATAAATCTGCTTGAACAGCTTGCAAGGGAAAGGGAATATGGCCATGGTCTTTATCAGCCATGACCTGAGGGTCGTAAATAATATTTGTGACCGTATAGCCGTAATGTTTGCAGGACGCTTTGTAGAGACTGGTGAGGTAGAGCAAATCTTTCAAAATCCCATTCATCCGTATACCAAAATGCTTCTTGGTTCCATTCTAAACTTGAAAGAGCGTCAGGAGTTTCGTACGGAACTGATGAAAGATGAGAACAAAACGGCTCTTGAGGGTTGTCCGTTTTGCAATCGTTGCAAGAAAGCGACAGAGCTTTGCCATTCTTCGATCCCAGTTTTGAAAGGAGGGGAAAATGGACACTTCGCATCCTGTTTTAATATTGACTGAAATAAGACGCTTTTTGCATTTGCATTCTTATTTCTTTACAAAGGTAATAAGGAGTCTCATAACCTGTTTGCTTATTTTCTTCTTGACGTTTATTTTTGTGCGAACCGGAGGAAATCCTGCTGAAAATTTTCTTGGAACGAACTCAACTCCCGAAGCTGTAGCGCTGTTCAATGCCAAATGGGAATTGGATAGACCTCTCTACCAGCAGTTCTTCTCATATATAGTTAATATCTTGCATGGCGACTTGGGCGAATCGATCATAAAACACCAACCGGTAACCCAGCTTATAAAGCATTTTCTTCCGGCTACATTGAGTCTTATGATTCCCTCTGCCCTTATTTCAATTCTCGTCGGGATCTTGATAGGTTATCTGGCAGCAAGACGGCATAGAAAGATGAGTGATCATTTGATTCTTCTTTTTTCGACGGTAGGGTATAGCATTCCCAATTTTTTCTTTGGAGTCCTGCTTATCTTCCTTTTCTCCATTCTCTGGGGAGTGCTTCCTCCAAGCGGGAATACTTCTTTCAAGCATTTCATCATGCCGATAATCACGATATCTACAGCTGATTTGGCTGTCTTTACGCGCTTTTCAAGGGCTGCTTTCATCGATATCTACGAAACATCCTATATCGAGAGTGCCAGGGCCCTAGGTATAAAAGAAAAACGCATCCTTTCTGTTCATGCCCTGCCCAATGCGGGAATTTCGTTATTGACCATCTCCGGGTTTTACATCGGATCGTTGGTTACCGGGGCTATTGTGACCGAGACTATATTTTCATGGCCTGGTTTGGGATCCCTTCTGGTGAACTCCGTAAAAGCCAGGGATTTTCCCTTGGTCCAGGGACTTATCCTATTCTTTGGTATTATCATCATTGCGATGAATTTGCTTACTGATATTCTTTATGGGATTGTTGACCCAAGAATACGAAAAGGGGCAATCAAATGAGGAATTTTTTTAGAAAATACTCTCCTGCCTTTATTGCTTCGGTAATAATCTTGGGATTCCTTCTCATCCTTTCCTGTATGCCTACTCCCTTGGACCCTGAGGCACAGAATTTGATGAATCGTTTCCAACCCCCTGACTGGAGGTTCATTCAGGGCGTACATCCGCTTGGCACCGATTTTCTGGGACGGGATATGCTGAGCCGGATGATGAGTGGCATACGTATCAGCTTCTTCATAGCCTTCCTGGGTACTGTAATCGGGGCGGTTCTGGGAACGATTCTTGGTTATGTATCGGCAAAGCGGAGCGGACTGGTCGATGAGACTATCATGATGATGGTAGATATCCAAGCCTCCCTTCCGTTTCTCATCATCGCGATTGCCTTTGTCTCTATGTTCAAGAATTCATTTATGGTCATAGTCATCCTGTTGGGATTTGCCGGTTGGGAGAAGTATGCAAGACTGACAAGAGGACTCTCCTTGTCAGCACTCAATCAGGGGTATGCCATTGCCTTGAAGACGATTGGCGCTTCTCCCAATAGGGTTTTTTTCAGGCATATCCTGCCCAATATCTCAAGTACCTTGATAGTCAATATGACATTGAATTTTCCGGGAACCATGATTGCCGAGAGTTCATTGAGTTTCCTGGGGCTTGGCATTCAACCTCCCTATATAAGTTTGGGACGTCTGCTCGGGGAAGGACGGGTCTATCTGCTGACTGCCTGGTGGATAGCAATCATTCCCGGGTTGGTCATCTTTATTTCTGCCCTGGCGATTACCTTGATAGGTGATTCCTTTCGTGATTTGCTTTTAGATTAGCATAGGAGTATTCAATGAAAATAGTTTTGTTTGGATTTGATGGTTTGCGTCCTGACTGCATTACTTCCGCCGTGATGCCGAATCTCAGAAAATTCCTTGATGATAATGTTCAATGCAAGAATTCCCGTTCGGTATTTCCTACGGAAACGTATGTCAATCATCCAAGTATTTTTTCAGGATTCCTGCCTGAAAGACATGGACTGGTGGCAAATGTCTTTTATGACAGTGGAGCTTCCCGGACAGAGCCTTTTGTCGGTTCGAAAGTAGAGAAGGTGGAGATGATCGATACCCTGACAAAGGGACGGTTGTATACGGTGCCTACCTTGACTGATACGCTTTCCCAAAATGGGTTGTCCTATATTTCGTTGAGCACGAATTCTCCGGGAAGTACCCGTCTCATTGCACATAATGCCAAGAAGAACAATGGGATCAATATATCTACCAGCGGTCTGCAGTATGCGATTCCCGAGGAATTTGCATCCAGGTGGGGGAGTTCCCCTCAATACGGTTCTTTTTCGCTTCCTGATATACAGGGAATACGAAAGCTCAATACCATGGTCGATGATCTTTTTACGACTATTGGAATGGCAGATGTGAATATCATTTGGTACGGTGAACCCGATAATGTATTCCATGCACATGGGATAGGTTCTCCCCAGGCACAGGAAGGACTCAGGGAGGTGGATACACTCTTTTTTCAGATAATGAAGCGTTGGTGTGCTGATGAAGAAGTACAGGTAATGGTTCTTTCTGACCATGGACATGTTACGGTAACGCACCATTTTGATATTGTTGCTGCCTTGGCTGCCAAAGGTTTCAAGGCATCCTCTAATATGGAATTCAATGATGGTGATGCCTTTACGGTGGTATATGGCTATAGCGGACTCCTGTACGTGGGGGATACGTCTCTCATTGCTCCCCTGAGCCAGGCCTTGATGGAAATGGATGAGATTGGTCTGGTCTTTACTGATGATCTTGACGGAGTCCAGGGAGTGATAGAGGGAACGTTCTCCAAGCGGTTGGTCGCAAGTGATCATCCTCGGTCAGGTGAGATTCGGTATGTATTGCAAAATAGCCTGGAAAAGAATGAATTTGGTTTTCCTGGTTGTTGCTATTGTCCGGATTTTATCAAGATAGGTGGCTCAATTCATGGTGGGTTGAATCCCTATGAGGTGAACTCAGTCCTTGGTTTTGGTGGCAGCGCCTTTAAAAAGCATACGGTAGTAGAGGAAACAACCTCTGTCATCGATGTTACGCCGACTATCTATGAGCTATTGGGGATCAAACCAAGAATGAAGGTCCAGGGCAAGGTAGTAACGGCAGCCCTCAAGAATGGAGAACCAAGAAAAGATGATGTACCACAATGCTTTGTAGCGTCAAACAAGAACGGCTACAGCCAAAGCATTACGATAGTCTATAAAGATTCCATTCCCTATATACTCCATGGAGAGAGGTTTTCCTGAAGATAGCAAAAATACTTAGAATGAGGCTGTTTTATAAAGATTTTAATTGAGTTATCATTTTGGGAGACCTTTGAATATTCTCAGGAAATAGTAAAGTTGCAGTCTTTGTTTCAGTCCGCGGTTATCCCTGATATTGCTCTTATTATTGGCTAAGATTTGAATAAATTAAATTTTAGCCAATATATCAGGAAACTGTTCTTGATTATTCAAAACCTTCCAAAGAATTTTGATATGGCAACTTGCGTTCAAGCGCAAGGGTAATGATTGCATGAGTCTCGTAGCCAAAACGGTAAAAAAAGGAAAAATTGCCGAAAAGGTTTTAAGGTAACGCTGATGACTCAACTAAATAGATGAGCATGAGGCGTGTGATTCTGTGATCTCAAAACTCGTAGAAAAGTATCCAGACAAGGTGCTGCAGAAGCCAATAATTCAAGGTATACTGCAATATGGAATAGATGATGGAATCATCATTGGTTATCTGGTAACGGAAGTACACAAAGGAAAATGCAAGAGGTATTAAAAAGAAAACTATTGATAGTCTTCGAAAATACTATGTGTGGTTCTCCTTTTCTGTAGGAGTGCAAAAATGCTTTTATTTAGAAACACTATTTAGAAACACTATTGAAAAACCATGTAAATTGTAATCCAATGTAATACATAAAAGGAAGGCGAGATAATGATAATCTCTTTAAGACTGAACAATGAGGATACTTTGTTCATCAAGAAATATGCAGAGCTGAAGGGTATAAGCGTTTCAGAGCTTGTTCGGCAGTCAGTTCTTGAACGTATAGAGGATGAATATGATCTTAAAGCCTACAATACGGCGATTGCTGATTATAGAGCAAATCCAGTTACCTATTCCATCGATGAAGTGGAAAGAGAACTGAGACTGAAATGACTTATAGAGTTGAGTTTACGAAAGAAGCTGTAAAGGAACTGAAAAAGCTGGATAAGCAAATATCCTTTTTTATACTGGCTTGGGTGCGATAAAACCTAGAGGGGAGCCTGAACCCAGGACAGCATGGAAAGGGACTTACGGCAAAGCGTAGCGGGCAATGGCGGTATCGTGTAGGAAATTATAGTCTTATAGCGGAAATACAAGAAGAGAGAGTGGTGATCATCATTCTGAACGTGGGTCACCGAAGAGAAATTTACGATTGATGAAAAGGACTCCTTTTTCAGGTGTCGAAGCGTTGGTGCAATAATGAAGAAGTACAGGTAAAAGCTCTTTTTTATGAATATACTGGGAATAATGAGGCTTTCAATATCTCACTAGTAACCTGTAATCACTAATGCTTCAATTCCTCTATCAAGCCAGTTCCCATGCTTTGGTGTGTAGTGGATTTCCAGTCGCGAAGCCTCTTGCAAGGAAATGGCTGGCTAGCCCATGGGTGTTGAGATTGTCGTTCACAAGACCATTTTCTTAGTATTCTGGCACTGCTCATCCAACAGCCATTTGATCTCCCGATTCCAGTCTTTCTTGATCTGGTGCTCTCTTACAGGGGATTCCCTCCAATAGGATATCGCTGAGAAAAGAATCATAATAAAATATTTTGAATTGTCATAGTCTTATAATTAGGTTTTATATCTTTGTTTGCAAGGGAAGGGGATAGCTTCCTGTTTTCCATTTGGTAAGAAGAACCTCACAAAGACTTTCTCCCAGTTTCTTGAATGGAGGACCTACTGCAAGTATTGGAGGAAGATACTGGGCATGGTAATAGGCCTCATCAGTATCAAAAACCAGTAAGTGGGAAGGAACTACTTTTTCTCTTGAGCAGAGTGAATCTATAACATAGGTTGCAGAATAATCACTGGAGAACAATCCAGTGCTATCATCAATGTCATTAAGGATTTCTGATATTTCGCTAATAGCTGTCATGGTGGACATTTCTATGTACCGAGCTTCAAGATTATTTTCTTTTACAGCATCTTGGAAACCAAGGAATCTTTTATTTTTCTTGGGGTAATAACCAAAGACATAAAATTTTGTACATCCTTGGCTAATGAGCATTTTCGCTGCATCATAGGCATGTTTGTAATTATCAGTTTGCCTAGCTGGAAGAGTAGGCAGAGTATCCAAGATAATATCAGAAACCATATCGACACCTTCTCGCATGGCATGATAAAAAGGAAGAGCAGAATTCACGAATGAAAGCATGATAAGACCATCTGCCTTAAGAGAGGTCAAGTACTCACCAAAACCAAGTGTGTCAGTCTGTGGATAGGTATTCAACATGAATTCAGTAACAACGCCAAGTCCAGTTGCAGCTTGTTCGACACCTTTGTAGAAAGATGAATAGAAGTGCAGGTCTTGCTTATTCGAGAGGACAATAATCTTTTTTCCGGAAAGAGAAGAAGGAGATTCATTCGTATTGGAAACAGTTATTCCTAGTTTTGGCTTAGCTTCAACAAGGCCTTCACGGGAAAGTTGAGAGACTCCTTTTTGAGCTGTTTGCAGACTTACCTTGAAATTCTTTGCAATTTCCCTTACTCCAAAATATTTGTCACCATTCTTGTAATGGGAGTTTATATCCCTGCAAAGAGCACGATAGAAATCATCATATACACGTTTTGGCATACATTCCTCACAGAATTGATTGTTCCACTAAAAACCAATCAAGTCAAATGGAATTATTAAATATGGGCAAAATAAAGGCACTTGCTTTATCTCTTGATTGCTTCGTATTTGAAAACAACAAAAATTATTCTTGGCAATTCCATGAATTTGAAGTGTAGAATTATACGTATTCTTTCATTCTCTTGTTTTACTGTTTCCTGTTCTATGATTTGGTTTTATCAGGTGGATAAGTATGAATGACCGTGATTGAGAGATACTCCTGGTCTCTTTGAGGTCGAAGGATTCCTGAGGATGACTGGACGTATAAGATTGTACATCATACTAATTTCAAGCAAACAGTTTTTATTTGTAAAGGGCTAGCAAAATCTATCTGTGCAGTAACAAGTACACTATGAAATATCATCTAATTCGATAGTAAAGGATAAGAAAATATCAGAAGTAAAAAAGGTGTTAAACAAATACTAATAAAGAAAATATAAATTTTGTTTTATTAAGATGAGATAGTTTTTTTGGTGTTTTTTCAACATATGAAACGGCAATGAAGACCAATTCAATTACGTATTTTCTTGTTATATGAAATATCTGCTAAGATACTTTCCTGGGGCTAATCAACATTTTTAATTATCGGTAGATAGTGGAAAACATAAGACTAGTGTTCTGAGCTGTGAAAAAATATTATTGCACGAGAGTTCATATTTCAATTGTATGGTTGGTGTTTCTAAATTAATTTTTCCTTGGTTTGTTGAAAAGGTATCGACAAGGAAAGCCAAAGAAAGAAAGCCGTGCCAATGGTAGAAAAAAATTCGATATAGTATATGATTATTATATAAATACAGGAATGATTTTCCTGTCGTTCCGTAAATATAATAAAATTTAAAATATTCTTAATGTTATGAAAAGAGTTATGAAATAGTAAAGTAAAAAGAATTCAATTCATAACATAAGCTTTACAGAATGAAAATGCCATTTAATACTGAACACATGATTGAAGTTGTTCTTAAGGAGGATCATAGATTATGAAAAAGACTCTTTGTATTATTCTTGTATTTGTAATGGCCATGTCGTTTGTCTGGGCAAACGGTACTTCAGAGAAAAAGGCGGACAAGAAGATCACATTGACTTGGTATCAATGGTTTGATGCTGAGACACATGAGAAAGAGCTAAAGCCAATTATTGCAGAATTCGAAAAAACTCATCCGAATGTACATATCGAATTGTCTGCAATATCCAGCGAAACCTATTGGGATCGCCTGGCTTTGGATATTGCCAGTGGGGTAGAGGGTGATATTGTCACTTTGGATACCGGAGCAGGTCTTGCTGGTTATTATTCTCAACGCAAAGGCGGTGCCTTCATTCCTCTTGAGAAATACATCAAGGGCAAGGTCCTTGATGATGGAACAAGACTGGAACAGGATGTTTATCTTATTGATTCAGTAAAAAAAGATGATCATGTAATTGCACTTCCCTACATTATGTTCAGTGCGCCAATGACTGCTTATCGCAAATCACAATTACAGGCAGCTGGAATATCAGCTGATCAGTTGGGCAATTGGGATTCCTATCTTGATGCTGCAAAGACGCTTACCCAGGATACTGATGGTGACGGAAAGATTGATATTTACGGCTGGGGACATCCAACTTTTGTTGAAACTCTTAGCAGATGGTGGCATATGCATTGGCTTTGGACTGCTGGTGGGGGAATATTCCCAAACGAAGAGGCTCCTTATACAGCAGATCGTTTGATCTTCAATGGTAAGGAAAACGTGCAGGCAGTCGAATTCATGAAGAAGATGCATGATGAAACAGCTCCTTCAGGGATTAAGACCGTAACCGATATCCATGCTATGTTTGCCAACGGTTCCGTTGCAACCTGTCAAATAGCTGTCTGGACTTTGGCAAATCTCAAGGCAATGATGGGTGATGACTATAATACTGACCTTGGAATGGCTAACTTCCCGAGCGATGGTGACAAGGCTCCTGTCCTTGTTTCCTGGGGTAATCCCCTTGCCATTTCATCCAAGTGTGAGCATCCTGATGAAGCATTTGAGTTTATCGCATTCCTCCATGGCAAATATGCCCAGAAGCTAGCCATGAGAAGAGCCGCACCGACTAACAAGCTTGTATATGATGACTATGCCAGAGATAATCCAAAACAAGCTGAGTTCATCCAGGCTTGCCAGAATTTTGAGATGCGCAATGTACCGGATATCATTCAATGGAATGAATTCGACCACATTGTCCAACAGTCGATCAGTGATGCTTTGCTTGGGACGAAGAGTGTCCAAGAGGCGCTTGATTGGGGACAAGAAGAGATGAAGAAGGCTCTACAGTAACTTCATCAATTGCGAAACGGGGTTAGGATACAATCCTGACCCCAGTTTTATTGTTTTTCAGGAGGCCTTTATGGCACGTGTTTCCATCAAGAATCGTGAGAGGATCATCGTTCTGCAGTTCATATTGCCAGCGTTAATCATTCTCTGCCTATTTGTATTTTATCCCATCATCAAGGCAATTGTGATGTCCTTCCAAACCTGGAATCTGATTTCAAGTTCTACGACGCACCCTTTCATTGGATTGGATAACTATAAAGCCGCGTTCCAACTCACTCATTTCTCTGCCATGATAAAAAATACTTTGCTCTACACTTTATTGAGTGTTGCAGGAAAGATGATCTTGGGACTCTTGATTGCTCTTTTACTCAATAGAAAATTTCATGGTCGCTCATTTGTCCGAGGATTGATTTTGATTCCTTGGGCTATGCCTACAGTTGTGGTTTGCAATACCTTCCTTATTTCTCTTGACCCAAATTATGGTATCCTTAGTGCCTTGATGACGAAACTTCCCTTTATCTCTGATACATTGCTGGTTTTTTCCGAAAAAAACAGTTCCTTCATTGCAGTACTTATCATCAGTATCTGGAAGAATTTTCCATTCATTTCATTGATGATTCTTGCAGCTCTCGGGGGTATTCCAAAGGATTATTACGATGCAGCATCCATTGACGGTGCAAATTTGTTTATCCAGTTTCGACATATTACCTGGCCTCAGATCAAGCCAATCTGGAATACGTTGCTTGTCCTTCAGATCCTTTGGACAGTAAAGGAATTTGAATTGATTTACCTGATAACCAAAGGTGGCCCTGATAATGCAACCAATGTAATAGGAATTGATATCTATCTGAATGCCTTCCGTTTCTACAAGGTTGGAATGGCCTGTGCAGAGGGTGTCATGCTGCTTGTATTCTGTATGATATTCGCAACCATTTATTTTAAAAGTATCAACAAGAAGGAACAATCCCTATGACTATAAAAAGAGTTGCCTCCCGTACAGGATTATATGTACTGGTGTCTTTGGTCAGTATCATTATTATCTTCCCCTTTATAATCATGATTTCTTATTCTTTGCGTTCAACCCAGGATATCTTTGCAATGGATTTTGGACTTATACCCAAGCATCCTACGCTTGCTGCCTATAAGAATGCGTTGACTAATTACAAGTTCAGTGGATATGGTTTTGGCCGTTGGTCCTTGAACAGTATCTGGGTTTGTGGAATTGCTACTTTTATTGCCATATTTTTCTCGGCAATGCTTGGTTATGCTATTTCCCGATTCAAGTTTACTGGCAAGAAAGTACTATGGTTTATGATATTCCTGACACAGACCATTCCTTGGATTATTATATTGGTTCCTTATTATATGACCGTTTCAAAGATAGGACTTTCAAATAATCTCTGGGTCCTGATGCTCACATATTGTGCAGTTTTTTTGCCCACAAGTGCGTGGCTATTTGTTGGATTCTTCAATAACATTCCTATGGAAGTAGAGGAAGCAGCAAAAATTGACGGATGTTCGCAATGGGGAATATTTTTTAGAATTATCATTCCTCTTTCTCTCTCTTCCATTTCAGCCATTGCCTTGGTTTCCTTTGTAACTGGCTGGGGGATTTCCTGTTCTCTTCGACCTTGATAAAGAAAGCTGCTTTCTGGACTTTGCCGCTGGGGTTGACAAGTTTTCGAGGGGAATTTTTTATTCAATGGGCAGAAATCATGGCAATGTCTACAATAGTCACTGTGCCAATAGTAGTTATGTTTATATTCCTGCAGCGTTATCTAGTTGATATGATGGCCGGTGGGGTCAAGCAATAATCAGAGGAGAAATAGTAATGTTCATGAGCAATTTGGCAAATATAGCAACAGTATGTGACCGTGTGAGCAGGTCAATAAACCCTGAAAATCCCCAAGGGGAAAAGGGGGCTGGGGGCAGTGCAACCAGTGAATTGGGAAAGAGTAGGAAAGGAAAGGCCTATTTGGATTTACAACCAGGAGTTGAGACAAACATTGCTGAAATGGAAGGTCCTGGAATCATCAACCATATATGGATTACAGTCCAGGACAGTTCTGCTGCAGGAGAGTTTGTATTGCGGGATTTGATATTCCGAATTTATTGGGATGATAGCGATACCCCGTCAGTTGAAACTCCCTTGGGCGATTTCTTCTGTTGTGGTTTTTCAACTAAATGCCAAGTAAATTCACTACCTATAGTTGTAGCTCCTTATGGCGGATTCAACTGTTATTTTCCAATGCCTTTCAGAAAAAAAGCAAGGATAACTATAGAAAATCAACATGGCGGACTCATTCATGCCTTCTTCTATACAGTCAATTATTGCCTTGTACCTGAAATTTCTGCCAATACAGGATACTTTCATGCGCTTTGGCGTCGGACTAAATTTGCAAAACTTGGAGAAGATTATCTTATCGTTGACGGCATCAAAGGCAAGGGGCAGTATGTAGGGACCTATCTGGCATGGACTGCCTTGGAACGGTATTGGTGGGGTGAAGGAGAGATCAAGTTCTATATTGACGGAGATAAGGAATACCCTACGATTTGCGGTACAGGTGTTGAAGATTATGTAGGAGGAGCATGGGGATTCTTCGAGAAGGATTCTCATGGGAATGTTTCTCGTGAGGAGACTACGTATAATACACCGTTCATGGGGTATCCTTATCATTCTTGTGAGAGTGGAACAAAGAAAATTTATGGATATGACGGAGTACCTGCACATGGCCTCTATCGGTGGCATGTTATGGATCCTATATATTTCTCGGAGGACCTTAAAGTGACAATCCAACAGATTGGTCATAATGGTGACCATTTGTTTGAACGGGCAGATGATGTTGCTTCCGTGGCATATTGGTATCAATTGCCTCCCTGTGCTGAATTTCCTCAATTTCCTTCAAGGGAAGAGAGAATTCCAAGATAAGCTTAGGTAAAAAAGTAAATAATTGTTTTTTAATAATTCTATTATCTTTAAATTACAAAATGCAGTATCCCTTGATTGAGATACTGTATTTTGATTTTCTTTATTGTCTTGGAAATTTTTTATGTGGAAAGTGATTCTAGGAAATATAAACGAAGAATGATAAAATTGGACAAAGCATCTGAATACTATACTAGAACGTATAGTACTTTTCCTTGGGAAGTGAAATGCACTTGAATGACATGTCCATAGCTTCGTAAAAAACAATCAAAGTATTGTTGGAAAATAACAAGAACTTTCCAGCTGAATTGCCTTGATGACAGAGCTTAATAGGAAAATGCCTCATAATGACATTGATGAGCTTTGACATTCAATTTCTCCAACTCCTTCAATACGATGTTCATTACATTTGGAGAAGAACAAATATAGTATGTTGCTTGGGCAGGTTCCTTGAGATAGGTTTTGAAAAATTCAAAGGGAAAAAGCAAATCCAAAAAGGGGAATGAGAATAAGAAAGGAAGTTTTTTAATGGTATGTTCCTAAGTTTTAAGATAGTGAGTATGCTCCGATGAATCAGAAAAGCTGAATGACAACGGCAGATGCCATAAGTCCTGCTCCAATCCCACCCAAAATGGAATGGGCAGAAGCTTCAAAGGCAGTGTTAACATCTTCTGCTTCGAATATCTGGGTTGCCAACATACACAGTCCTCCAAGAATACCCAAGACAATATCCTACCGATTTATGGGCTGTAGAAAAAAACTGATATCCTTCAGGTCCAGTTATATAGTCGTGTATACCTACAAGTATTGGGGTTCTTTCAGGTTGCACAGCATTTGTTTCTTGAGCTGCAGAGAGGGGAGTTGCAATACATAACACCATCAATAGTAAGCACAAAGCTTTGTTCATGCTGTATTTTTCTTATTGCCTTAGCTTGGCATGGAAATTATTCTAATCAAGAATTCTTTTTGGTTGCTCATAATAAACCAATGCGAGAAAATTGAACAGCGACATGTATATAGGATGTGTCGAGAATGATCTTACTCGTTTGCAATGAGGTAATGTAGGTACAGTCCTGTTTGAAAATTCTTTTTAGAAGCAAGCAAGGCCCTGGAATTTTTAATAAATACTAAAAATTTTTCAAAATAAATCATATAATGAAAATTTATGGACAGGGTGAAGGAACCGTGCTATTTTTATAGGCATGGACTGCTGTATAGGTTCTGTTCTTTACTATGTAGCAGATTGAAAACATACAAGGAGTTTTTATGAAGAAAGTAAGCTTGTTTTTTATCACTATGGCTATCATGTTCTCTTTCCTCGGTTGTACGACCTTATCAACAAACAACCAGCAGATGAACTATGCTGATCCCACTGATGCTGCATATCTGTCAGAATACTTTGGGATTGCAGAATTAACCGGGAACGTTGATGCAACGACTTTCGATGCAGCAATGTTGAAAGTCATCGGCAAGGATGTTGTAGATGAAAATGATTTCAATGTAATGAAAGTCATGATCGATGCAACCTCGCTCACTAAATTGGCAGCGACTTATACTGATGCAAAAGCATCGGCACGATTGAATAAGGAAGGAATCGTAGGTGTTGGCAAAGCTGATGCAAAATACCTTGCATGTGCCCTCGATGCCAATCTGATACTTCCTTCTGCTGCAAAAGAGCTTGTTGAGACAGGCATTGTCGACAGCGATATGGCTACCTATTTGTTGATGAATGTTGCACAGGCCAATGGTTCAGCACGAAATTATCTCGGAAATACAAGCGATGCAGATATCTTGCAGAAAATATCGGAAGTTTTTAATAGTTTCAGCCTCTATTCCGACGGTAATCTCGATGCTATCGGTGCCCGTGCGGTACAGGATAAAGCCTCTACAGGATACAATCTCAAGATTGATTCTAAAAATGCAAAGTTTATTCCTTCTTTGACTATTCAATATGGGCATAGCGATGAAACCCATCTTAAACAACTTGTTGTGCTCCTGAATAGTGAGGGTATAGACGCAAAAATTCAAATAGAACCTAAAGTATCCATCTATGAATACCTTCTTGACTGGGGTCCCATTCCTGAAGCAAGCCCATTCTATATGGTGGAGAAATTCAGCGATGACCTATATCTGGTACATGCCGTTGAATATGATGCAAAATTTGAATTTGCTACTCTTGAGGATCTGAAAAAATTTGACACTATAATCAATACCTATTCAAAGAAGAACGAGGGGAATCAAAAAGAGGGTAGTCAGGTAAAGCTCATTGAAGGTGCTTGGTGGCAGCCTTTGTATAGTGCAACGTTCAATCCCGATGAGACAGCCTATAAAAAAATAGTAGACTGTGTGCTGGATGAGAATGGCTATTCCATACACCCTTTCTCAGTCGTGGAAAACAGCGAGGCACTCAGCACGAAACTCGAAAATCTCAGTGGACTGCCTGTACATCAAATTCCTTTGTATGTGAATAACGCCTTCTATAGGTATATCACAGGAGAAGATTTCCAATAAAGAATGTATTCATGGCTGTCGTTGCAATATCTTGTTTAAAACGATGGCCATGGTGGAAATTAGGATAGAGAGCGACAGGCTACAAAAGACAATGAAAGAGGATGGTGGACAATGATTCCTTATGTCAGACAGAGCAAAATGTATGATTTTATCAAGATTAGAAATATTGTATATCTCGATGAATTGGTAGAATTTACCAAGGTTTCAATGCCCACTGTCCGCCGTGATTTGAAAATTCTCCAGGATGAAGGAAAGATAATCTTACTCAATGGAGGGGGAGTAAAAGTCAGTGAGGTCGTGGACCATTCCGTTGTTGGCCGCTTAGAGGTGAATTCTGAAGAGAAATATATAATTTGTGCCAAAGCTGCACAATATGTAGAAAATAATGACTTTATTTATCTGGGACCAGGAACAACCGAGAATTACCTCATCAGCTTTCTTGCCGGAAAAAATATCACTGTTGTTACCAATGGAGTCTTCCATGTGAATAAACTTATAGAATATAACATCAAGACAATCCTTATCGGCGGCCAGATGGATAATAATCTGGGAATAACCTATGGCCCCGAAGTCTATGATAAAATCAATAAGATGAATTTCACGGTCTGTTTCATTGGGGCAAGCGCAGTTTCAGAAAAAAGCGTTTCTTCTTTTGATAACTATACTGCCTTGATAAATGAAAAGGTCATGGAGCAAGCAAAGAAGCGGATACTGATGGTTGACTCTACAAAAATAAACAATGTTTCACCGTATGTATTTGGAAAAATTCAAGATTTTGATTATATCATTACGAGCGACAAGGCAGATCTCGATTTCGAGAATACCGATAATTTTGTCATAGCTGATAAATTTGATATCTGACAGCCTGTATAAATCATTAGGAAAAAAAATGAACACAATTTTACCTGTTACTTTGAATGACGATGCATCGAAACTCATTTTGTTGGACCAAACTGAACTACCGGCAATTGAAAAATTTTTAGAAATAGATACCAGGGAAGACCTCTATGAGGCAATAAAGAAACTACGTGTACGAGGAGCCCCTGCCATTGGAGTAGCCGCTGCCTATGGACTCCTCGTTTGTATGAAAAAAGAGACGTATGCTTCCATTGCAGAAATGCAGAAGGATTTTTCAGCTTTGAAAAGCTATTTGGCTAGTTCGCGTCCTACCGCAGTGAATTTATTCTGGGCTTTGAATCGCATGGAAGTTCGATTTGTCTCGGAGTGTGAAAAAAAAGCTTCTTCACCTGAATCGATATTAAAAGGATTGTTGGAGGAAAGCCTCTCTATATTCACAGAGGACCAGGCGATGTCCATGGCGATCGGGAAACACGGTCTTGCACTCTTCGAAAAACATATGGGAATCATGACCCATTGCAACGCAGGTGGTCTTGCAACCACAGGATACGGAACGGCCTTGGCTCCCATCTATCTCGGATATGAACTAGGGTATGACTTCAAGGTATATTCCAACGAATCACGACCACTGCTGCAAGGTTCACGGTTGACTGCCTACGAACTGAATAAAGCGGGAATCGACGTTACGATATTGTGCGACAGCATGGCTTCTTTGGTCATGAAACAAGGAAAAATCGATGCGGTTATCGTTGGAGCTGACAGGATTGCTGCAAATGGAGACACAGCCAACAAGATTGGAACCTCAGGCGTAGCCATATTGGCAAAAGAATATGGTATTCCTTTCTATGTGGCGGCACCTACCTCGACCTTTGATCTAAAGACAGCTATTGGTGATGATATTGAAATCGAGGTACGTGATGGCGAGGAAGTGATAAATGGATTCGGGAGAAGAACTGGTCCTGAAGGCGTGAAGGTGTATAATCCGGCATTCGATGTGACCGCGAGCAAATATATTACCGCTATCATTACCGAACGAGGAATCATTTTCCATCCTGACAGAGAGTCAGTGTCAAACCATCTGAAAAACAAATAATTCTGCAAAAATGAATTGAAGTCAAGAAATTAAAATTTTCGGAAATGCGGGGTATGTGCTGTCTGACTGACTATAGTTCCTTTGTCGCAATGAGGAGGAACTGCAGTTACTGAGGCAGTCGTTCGGTATGTCTAAAATGTCTTTTCCTGAATTTTTTTACCTAAAGACCAAAGATACAATAAATACCTGAAAAGATGTTTTCAAATATGACCTGGTTGCATACTATAGGGTATCGAAAAACTGTATTTTTCATGAGGTTCTATATGGAATGGCTGAATGTACATGGAATGCTTATCATGATACTGCTTATGGTTCCGAATATACTCTATGCTCTTGATAAAAAGCATTCTGCTGAAGGGAATTATCATAATAAGGCTGTCGAAGTCATAGAGCAGATAGGGAGAATTGGATCCATGTTGCTGATGATTGTCAATCTGCCTCTTTTTACCTATGGTTATTGGTTTAACCATGATGAGATTAGCTATAAAGTATCGACAGGAATTTTGACGCTGCTTTATTGGGTGGTTTGGTTTTTTTACTTCAAGAAGCCCAGTTTTGGCAAAGCAATGGCCTTGGCTCTTATTCCAACCTTCCTTTTCTTGCTTAGCGGTATTTTGCTAGCAAATATACCCTTGGTTTTAATGGCTTTGACCTTTTGTGTCGGTCATTGCATGATTACCTACCATAACAATATCCAGAAAGGTTTCTCTGTGGCCTTGAGACGTTAAAAAGCCTATTATTTTTGCGTTTGTATTCCTTGGTTTTAAGGATAATGAAAAGAAATTTATCAAGACAAAGAGTTTTTGAAGCACTTGAATTGACTTTGCAGTCTTCAAATGCTTCACGAAACCCTTTTGTCTTTACTCTATTTTTTCTTCTTTCCTCGGATTTTGCCATTCAATGGTATGATCCTTATGGTCATCAAGAAGAATGACGGCATCCTCTTGTTGTCTTGTCCCATCTACAATCACCTGCTTGGTTTCCCCAACAGCTGTTTGTACTACCGTGATATGGTACATAGTCTCATGAAAACGGTAGTGTATCTTGAAATCCTTCCAATCAGATGGAAGCAGGGGAGTCAGATGCAAAGTATCTTTTACAAGGTTGAACCCGAGAAGAGACTCCAATATGAATCGATACATCCAACTTGCCGAACCAGTGTACCACGTCCAACCACCTCGGCCTGCATGTGGCTCGCATGAATAAATATCGGCAGCCATGACATAGGGATCTACCTGATAGGTATCTATCAATTCAGGTGAAGAAGCATGTTCGATCGGATTGATCATCTTGCATAGTTCCCAGGCTCTCTTTGTATCGCCCAAGCGGGCAAAGGCCATTGCTGTCCAAATTGCTGCATGGGTGTATTGCCCTCCATTTTCCCTGACACCAGGTACATACCCCTTGATATAGCCAGGCTCCATCGTGGAGGAATCGAAAGGCGGGTCAAGAAGCTTGATCAATCCATGCTCACGATCCACCAAGAATTCAGATACAGAATCCATTGCCTGAAGAGACCGATTCATTTCACCTGCTCCTGAAAGGACAGACCAACTCTGTGCCAGTGAATCAATCTTGCATTCGGTATTCTGTGAGGAACCAAGAGGCCAGCCATCGTCAAACCAAGCTCTATTATACCAGGAACCATCCCAGGCATTTTCCTTCAAATGTTGCTGCAGTTTATAGGCTTCCTTGCCACATAAAGCGGCGAACTTATGATCATCGCGCATTGTTGCCAACTCGCTGAATTGCATAAGTACGGTATAGAGGAAAAACCCGAGCCAGACGCTTTCTCCTTTTCCTTCTATCCCGACCAGATTCATTCCATCGTTCCAATCTCCACCACCCATAAGTGGCAAACCATGCACACCTCGGTGGGAACTATGCAAAAGAGAGCGAACGCAATGGTCATACAGACTGACAACTTCCTTGCTTTGATGTGGCTTGTCATACGAAGACTCTTCCTCTATCTTGAGCAAGGGCTCTTCGATAAAGTAAACCATTTCATCAAGAATACTTGTATCGCCAGTTATGGAGATGTATCGGCAGGTAGCGAGCGGAAGCCAAAGATAATCATCACAAATATGCGTTCTTACTCCTCTTCCCATAGGTGGATGCCACCAATGCTGAACATCGCCTTCCACAAATTGTTGTCCGGCACAAAGCAATATTTGTGCACGAGCAAGCGTAGGTTCGGCATACACAAGAGCCATGACATCCTGCAATTGATCGCGAAAGCCAAAAGCTCCCCCGGATTGATAGAAGCCACTGCGACCCCATAATCTGCTGGAAAGCATTTGATACACGAGCCAGCCATTGGACAAGGTATTGAGAGCAACATCCGGCGTCTCTATTTGTATGACCGATACCGTTCGCTGCCAATAGGAACAGACCTCTTTTAAAGCATCTTGCACCGAATCCAAGGTTTTGAAACGATTGATCAATACTTTGGCTTCCTCTCTGTTGCTTGCCGCACCCAACTTGAAAACGACCACAACTTCCTTTCCCTTTTCAAGGAGGAAAGGGACCTGAATTGCGGCACAGGGATCATAGGCAGGACCTGTGGAACCGGAAAGACGCTCTTTTGTCATTGCCTCAGGATTGGCAAGCGTTCCATTTCGCCCGATGAATTCAGTACGGTCACCTGTTATGGTGTGGTTGCTTCCCGTTGCATCAAGAAACACGGTAGTACCTGCAAAATCAGTGTTATACCAGTTTTGTGCGAATATTGCCCCGGTTTCACCTTGGAATTCAGTAACCACATGCATAGCCGATTTTTCTCGTAGACTGCCTAATACCAGTTCTGTATAGTTGGTTGCCGAAAGTTTACGGTTTCGATCAGAATCATTGCGTAGGGCGAGCATCATGAACTTGACAGAAGCATCATGGGCAACAAATACCGTAAGGTTTGAGTGAATACCGAACTCTGAATGCTCAAAGGTACTATATCCGAAGCCATGCTTACATATATACGGTTCATTACCTTGACTGGGAAGGGAGGTGGGAGACCAAAATTGACCGCTCTCTTCGTCCCTGATATAGAGTGCTTCTCCGCTTGTATCGCTTACCGGATCGTTATACCAAGGGGTCAACCGGAACTCATGTGCATTTCCCATCCAGGTATAGGAGGTTCCTGACTCAGTGAGGATTGTGCCGAAATTTGGATTCGCCAGCACATTGGCCCAAGGCGCCGGTGTTGTCCGATCTTTTTTGACAGTGATATCATATTCTTTTCCGTCACTGGAAAATCCTCCCAATCCGTTAAAGAATTGCAGCTTCTGGGGAGGATCCTGGATACTGGGCTTGTAGGTTTTTACGATACCACGCAAAGTTCTCAACTTTTGTATCGGTTTTTTCTTGCTACGCTGTCCTATAATCTGATTTTCAAGCGAACCTCGGCTGTCATCCAGGACAATCCTGGAAACGGCCTCGAGCAGGTGATGATCTTCAATTGATAGTTGTTCTAATGCCCGTATGAAGATACCTCCCGGTTGATCAACTATATTCTTCTCGCCAACGGTAGTGACCATGGTGAGGATTTGCTCCTGTAGCTCATGTCTATAGCCTTCGAAATCTTCATGCAGGATTACAAAATCAACTTCCAGTCCTTTTTGATGCCAGTAAGAATGAGCCTGCACCAATTGCTTTACCATGCCGATATTGCCAGAGTCGCGTATTGTAAATAACACAATAGGCAGGTCCCCTGATATGGAGTACCCCCACAACCCTGATTGTCCACGATGGTTTGCTATGATGGAAGAAGATTCAGAACGAAGAAAAGTATTGGCATAGAGGATTGAGCCAGCAATCTGATCATAGAAAAGCGCAGCTTTCGGTGTGCTGTTTATTTGCTTGAGAGCTAATTGGCAGTGCGTTTGAGATAATTCAAAGACACGGTTGGTAAACCACTTTCCCTGATATTTTTCGGCAAGTTGCAATGCTGCTTCCTTTGTTTCGCCTATGCCTGTGACTATGTCTATGGTTACGGATGTCTCACTTTCTATCTCTATTTGTTGTCGTATGGCCACGATAGGGTCCAATACTGAGCCTTGGGTCCCTGAAAGAGGTCCAAGGATTTGCATTGCATTCGGTGAGACTATTGTCTTGCCTCGACCGATAAACTTCATTCGGTCTGTCTCATAGGAAATGGCGGGGACTTTTGCCTCATGTACCATCATGAGATGAAACATGCAAGGATAGTGTTCTTCTGGCGAGCGGGGACGACGTGAGCAAAGGATTGTCTGCAACTTCTCTACTATTTCAGTCTGGATAAATAAGTTGCTGAAGCTTGGATGAGCAGCATCGGTATCAGCTTTGGTAAGTACTACCTCTGCATAACTTGTAACATCGATAATTTGTTTATCTGAGGACCGGTTGGTTATGGTAAGTCTACGTAATTCAATTGGATCCTCAGGTGAAACAGCTATTTCCGTATTTGTATCGAAATCATTGTCCCGTCTTTTATATTCTGCACGACCTTCGGAAAAAGTAACTTCATATTTTTCAGGGTTCTTTAACGTAGGTTGAAAAGTATTTGACCAATACTCTTTGGTCTTTTCGTTGCGTATATAGACAAAGGTTCCCCAGTTATCACGCGTAGCATCTTCATGCCAGCGAGTAAGGGCAAGTTTTTTCCAATGGCTGTAACCGCCTCCTGCATTTGTGACCATAACATGGTAGGTATCACTTGAAATCAAATGCACTTCTGGTATTGGTGTCTGGTAGGTACTGAAAAGGCGGGACTGTATCGTTGATGTTTTTTGGATGATCCGTTTCTCAGGAATGTTGATTGCCTGGGAATACAAGAACGTAGGTCTCGGACTTTTTTCCTCAAGCAACAAGTTTGTCGCTCGAATCATAGGGATCGATTCAAATCTCTTTTGCATCGGACTATCCAACAACTGTGATACAAATGAAAGGAAACTCATTCCTTGGTGGTGAGCCATGAAGGATTGTACGAGGACATACCTTTGTCCCTCCAGCAAACGAGACTTTGTATAATCAATTGCTTCATACATGCCATATGCACCTTCAAAACCGCTATTCGAAAGACGAAGAAGATTCTGACAGGCTTTTTTCGGTGCGACCAGCAGGGAAAGTGCCGTTGCATAAGGAGCAATGACAATGTCGTTATGCAGCTCGCGTTTCAGGCCTAACCCAGGAACACCAAATGCATGGTACCGATAATTATGGGAGGCATCATAAGCGCTGTAACCCGACTCCGAGATACCCCAGGGAATATCGAGCAGGTATCCATATTCAATCTGCCTACGTACTGCGGCATCACAAGTCTGGCCAAGAAGCGTTCTCTTGTAGGAGGGCATTATCAAAAGAGGCATAAGGTACTCAAACATTGAACCGCTCCAGGAAAAGAGCATCGTTTCACTACCTGACTTGGCAATCAAACGACCAAGGGAGAACCAATTTTCCTTGGGAACTTGCTCCTGTGCAATTGCAACGAAACTGGTGAGTCTTGCTTCTGAGGCAAGCAGATCGTAGTATCCGGAATCTTTGCGATGACTATCGACGGAATATCCTATAGCAAAAAGGTTGCGATGTTTATTATACAGAAACGTAAAATCCATATGGGTGAAATTCTCGATCTGGAGAGCGGTCTTGTTGATCAGCAGGAAACGCTTTTCAGCATGATCGTGTCCTTCAGTAAGTAGTTCAAAAAATTGGGGCAATCTTTTGCCAAGAGTCTTCAATAGCTCACTTTCAAGAACATACAGTTCGCGTTGACTTGAAAACTCACATACTTTCTGGAACTCAGGTTCATGCTCAAAAAGAGGGGCCTGCGGTAGCCAGGGTAACATAAATTCAAGTTCGTCCAGGAAATCGTGGCATTGTTGCAGAAGCATGTTGGACCACCATTTCACCATGGGATCTTTCCTTTCTTTGAGAGCCCTGCATATATTTTCAGCCGTTGCATGGAGATTTTGAAGTTCTTTCCATACGTCAGATAGATTTTCCGGTAAATTTTTCAGTACCGAAGCTAGCCCGTTCTGGAATGTAAGGACAACTGAGGGAACATCTTTTTCAAGAACACTTAGGAGATTCATGTTCGTGTCTTCAAGTCCTTTCCATATTCTTGTTTTTGAAAATTTTTCGTCGGAAAGGGTCAACAAACCTGAATGCAAGGTAAGAAGATGTCCGACAAGATTACCGCTATCAACAGTAGATACATACCGAGGTGAAAGAGGTTGCAAAGTAATCGTGTCATACCAGTTGTAAAAATGTTTTCTGTAGGTTTCCAAGGATTCCATCGATTGGATTGCAAGATTAGCCCGTTCGAGCAACAAACCATCGGAAATATAACCAAGATCACGAGCTCCCAAGTTCGAGAGAAGAGCGAGGCCCATGTTTGTAGGAGAGGTTCGATGGGCAATTTTTGCAACAGGAATTTCTTGAAAATTATCGGGAGGTAGCCAATTTTCTTCTGCAGTTACAAAGGTTTCGAAAAATGCCCAGGTCTTGCGGGATAGTCTATGAAGAAACGCATTTTGATCCTCTGTCAATATATCTTCCTGGCTTGAGGTTGGTTTGCTGATTTTCCAGGCGATCACTGGAGAACAAGCCCAGAGCAAGAGAAGGGGAGAGGCTACAAGCAAAGTAGTCGATTTTAAAAACAATAGTAAAAGAAAGGTGATCACGGATAAGGTTGGAGCTATCCACATGAAGCGAATGGAGGAAAAGAGAGTTTGATAGGTATCGTGTTTATTGTTTTCTGACGGATTCCATTGCAGAAGATGCCGATGGGAGAAAAGCATTCTCCAACAGGTTCTCACAATTGCACGAACACTAAAATAGGCATCATGTGGCAAACATGCCAAGTTCAAGAAGACTGAGGACAATTGCATGGATAGCGAGTGTATCGTAGATACAAGGTGGGAACCCAAGGGCATGTCATAGGGTTTTTGGAAGAAAGCAAAAAAAGAGATAAAAATTGGTGGAAATACAATTAATCCGGAAATCAATAGAGTCCATACCATAGGTTTTGTCAGTGTAATCCAACCGATGACAAGAAGAGTCATCAGAATTAGGGAAGTGATGCTTCTCCTAAGGTTATCCAGAATTTTCCATTTTGATAGAGAAGATAAGACGTTTTTTTGCATTTTTTTTTGTTTGGTCGGTACGAAAGGTAAAAGCCATCGAAAGGATTGCCAATCGCCTCGAATCCATCGTTGGTGACGGTCTACATCTGCACGATAGGTTATGGGGACATCCTCGAACAATTGGATGTCACTGACCAATCCCGAACGTGCATAACAGCCTTCCAGCAAATCATGGCTGAGGATGGAATTCTCGGGGAATCTTCCTTTCAGTACGGTTTCAAAGGCTTCTACATTGTAGATTCCCTTTCCTATGAAAGATCCTTGTGAAAAGAGATCCTGATATACATCTGAGACAGCGCAGGTATACGGATCAAGACCGGGATTGTTTCCAATGAGTCGTGAATAAGCAGATCGCGATACCCCTGAAAGGCTTGCTGTCACCCGTGGTTGCAAAAGAGCATGACCTGCAATGATACGATTTCGTTTCAAATTATATTGCGGACGATTGAGTGGATGGTCCATAGTCCCTGCTAGTTTCTTGGCCGAGTCTCTTGGTAGCGTGGTGTCTGTGTCCAGGGTAATGATATATTTTACGGATTTGAGTTGGGATAAGGAACCGATTATAAGCGTGAATGGTTCTTTTTTTCCTTCACGAATCAAGGCATTCAAGTCTGCCAATTTACCACGTTTCCTTTCATATCCAATCCATTTTTTTTCAGAGGCATTCCACTTTCGTCCTCTATGGAAAAGAAAGAAGGGATCTCTTTCGGGGATTCTGTACAAATCGTTGAGTTCTTGAATTTTCTGTTGGGCATAGGCGATAAGTTCGGTATCTGATATCAGAGTTTCCTCATTGGCATCCAAGAAATCAGTCAACAATCCAAAAAATAGGTTTTTATCATGATTTGCCAAGAAACGTACTTCCAAGGCTTCGACAAGAAGGTCAATGGTACGTTTGCTTGTGAGCATCGCAGGAACAACGACCAGTGTACGCGACCTGGATGGTATTCCATCGGAATAATCCATACGTGGTAAAGGATTGCTGGGAATGATCAACGTAACTATCCAGTTCACGAATATCGAGGAAAAGCTTCCTGCCCCGATGAAGGCCAAAATGGAGATGAGTATCAATTCCCAACCTGACAATCCACCTCTTTGTGCCATAATCAGAAATAACCATGCAATGCAAGCCGAAAGAATACCTATGGATCCCACATACATTATAAACTTGGCACGGTATCCGATAGTAAAGGATATTCCATATGCCTTGGATTCTTTATGTATTGTTTTTTTCAGTAATGGTAAGCCTTTGTCCAATAGGTAATACCCCACATGAGATAATCGTCTGTCATTTCCGATATCCTGCTTGTGTTCCTGGGCCAATTGAACGGCAAGAAGCGCAATATGTTGTTCTTCAAGACCGCTATGCTTCGCAAGTTTCTCAACTGCATGCCTATACGTATCACGGGTTGAAAAGTCCATCTTTGCATAATGGGTAGAAGGATCCTTGCGTAATACTTCTTCTACATAGCTGGTGCTCTCAACAAATTCTTTCCAGTCAATGGCATCGAGGGAACGCAGGCTGCCGATTGTGTTACTTATGGAGACCTGGTCAGCTGCCTGTTGTTGCATTTCTGATTGAACGAGAGATTCTATATTCAAACCTTTCTCTGCGAGTTGTTGTTCAATCCAAGTCAAGGGCAATGCAAATAATGCACCTTTTCCATAGAGCTTTTGGGATAGTTCCGCAACATAGGAACTATTGAGAACTGGTTTTGATCGAGCCATGTCTGCAACCAGGATAAACAGACTTTTGGGGTCTGTTTTTGCCAAGGTGACTATTCGTTCTGCCCAGGTGGTTGCCTGATTCTTTGCATACGTTGCTTTTGAAATCCTTATTGCAATTCTACGTAGATTTTCAATCAAGGCTAAGCGCAGCATGATGGGAACTGCCCAGAGTTCTCCTAGTTTCAACCTCGAAACTGACTGATACGCATTGATGAACTCTGGAAGAGTTTCGGCATCGACATGCCCATCTCCATGGGAAATTCGTTCAATGGCAATGGCATATACGCGGGGTAGGCCTACTGGGGTGCTACTCTGCAATCGGGGGAGTTCCCTGCTGTAGTTAACTGGGAGATCACGTCTGGTCGTACAAATGATATTTTCTATCAGATAGAAATTATCGAGCAACCAATCTCCTGCCGGCACTATTCTTCTGTCTTTGGTTACTGTCTCAGTCAGTAAATTCCTGACATCTTCCAGTACTGCTTCATTTTCTTCCAGTCGTTTTAAAAGTCTATCCTTATGCAACCAAGAATTACTTACTATATGTTCTTGGGCTAGAATTTTTCCATAGTTCTGCATCTGTTCCGGGCTGAACAATTCTGAATGCAAGGGATCTTCAGTTTCATATCTTTGGCGGAAAAAACGAAGTTTTCGTGTCTTGAATAATGGAAGCATTCCATTTAACAATCTATACGTTACTTTACTTTGCAATTATTACCTCAATTAATAGTTCAGAACAGTATCTATAGAACCTACAGCCAGCTCATTGCTTTCATTGACCGTAGACTAAAATATTGATAATTACAGTTTCTCAATCAAATGGAGAACTGAAAGAATTCATGGTAAAAAAGATAGTCCGAAAAAAACCGAATTTGACTTCAAATATAAATCATGCTCTATATATGGTTCCTGCTTGTTTTGCATACCATCGGGAAAATTCTACAATGGAACACTATTATTAAAAGCTGCCTAATTGTATTTGCCTGTCAGAATGAAAAGGATAGGGTGTCCTTGGTGCGTTCCAAAGTCATATAAAGACCTTGCAAAATGGATGCATCGGACCTGTTGCATGAAGAAAAGGAGTTGATTGTTCCTTTGGGTTTCAAATCTTTAATTTCTTCATACAAAAAGAATTTATCTTACCTTTATAATACTCGACTCCCCTAGTTACTGTCTATACGTTTAGTGGCTATGGCAGGAAATAGACATATGAAAGGGGAAGAACCTATCTTGATATCGTAAAGAGAAACTGTTTTTCTAAAAGGAACAATTTATAGTATAAACAAATTGTTGTTTTATATCAGAAACATAAATTGTAGTAAAAAAGATCAAGGCAATAATTTTCTAAAATAAATAAAAAAAAGTTTGACAGATGAAGAAACATATAGTACAACAATATTGTTCAACAATAATGTTGTACTATCAGGAGATTGTTATGAATAAGTTACTAGAAGGTTCCTATGATTTACATGTACATTCAGCACCTGACGTGCTTCCTCGTTTGATGGATGATATTGAAATGGGAAAACGCATCCCTGAAGCGGGAATGGCAGGATATGCTATAAAGTCTCATTATTTTTGTACGGCAGAAAGAGCGGAGCTCATCAGAAAACTATTTCCGAAATGCGAAGCTATCGGTACGATTACTTTAAACAGTGCGGTAGGCGGTTATAATCCTTCGGCAGTTGAGATGGCCGGTAGGGCAGGTGCTAAACTAGTTTGGTTTCCTACCTGTGACAATTCCCATGAACGTGCCTATGTATTCAATGGTGATCCGAACAAGAAGCTTCCCTATTGGGCCCAAATTCTCATCCAAATGGATAAAGAAGGAATATCGGCCCCAACTGTCGATGCTCTTGATGAACAAGGAAACCTGAAGAATGAAGTCATCACAGTTTTGGAAATCATAGCCAAGCATAATATGATTCTTGCAACCAGTCATATTTCCCATGAGGAATGCTTTGCTGTAGTAAAAGAAGCTCATGCACGTGGTGTGAAGAATATCGTCATTACGCATGTCGATTTTCCGACGACTTTTTATACTATTGAAGAACAGAAGGAACTTGCGAAGTACGGGGCTGTCATGGAACATTGCTACACGACATGGGCAACGAATAAAATTGATTTCTCGGTATCTCTTGAGCAGATTAAGGCACTTGGACCTAATAACGTGATCATCTCCACTGATCTTGGTCAGAAAACATCGATTTATCCAGATCAAGGAATGGAAAAATATGTTGAAAAGCTTTTGGAAGCAGGAATTTCTGAAGATGATGTGAGAAAAATGGTAGTAAGCAATCAGAGAAGATTGCTTGGAAAATAAAAAGGAGAATAGAGTATGAAAAAGACTGTGAAGGTTGCTTCCTTGGTATTGATTTCCGTATTTGTCCTAGTGAGTTTAATGGGATGTTCAAAAAAAGAGAATGCTTCGGTTTCAACAGAGACTACAACAAAAACTGCAAAGCCGACAAAAAAATATGATCTTATCATGGGGACAGCTGGTACGTCAGGGACGTATTATGTAGTTGGGGCAGCAATGGGAGCTTCTGTAAATAAAAATTCAGATAAGGTCAATGTCATTGTTCAACCGACCAAAGGTTCTATTGAAAATCTTAATCTAGCAAATACGGATGATATACAACTTGGATTTTCAAACTCAGATGGTGTGTATTGGGCTGCGACAGGCACCGGAAACTATGCTAAAACAGGTAAATTAAAGATTCAGGCTGTGATGAATCTATATCGCTCACAAGGACAGATGGTTGCCTTGAAGAACTCAGGAATCAAGACCTTTGGAGATCTCAAGGGAAAGAAAGTAAATCTGGGACCATCAGGGCAGACTGTCGTGGAAATTTCCAAGACTGTTTTAAGGGCTTACGGAATAGATCCAGAAAAAGATATCACTCCATTGTATCTTGCTGTTGATGAAGGTCTGAGCAAACTTAAGGATGGAGAGATTGATGCTTCTTTCTTTAGTGCTGCATATCCTGCTGCAGGTGTCGTAAATATTGCAAGCACTACTGATATCCGTCTTGTTGATATCGATGATGAGATCCTAAAAAAAATCTGCGCAGATAACCCATTCTATAGTTATGGCATAATTCCTGCCAATACTTATAATGGCCAAATAGAAGATTGCCGTGTAGTTGAGATGATCACAGAACTTTTTGCTTCTTCTGCAGCTCCTGAGGATGCAATCTATGAATTTGTGAAACAGGCTTTGGAAACTCAGCCCCAGTATGTGACGGCACACGTGAGTATCAAGGAGATCACTCCGCAATTTGCAAGTCAGTGTGTCACAGAACTTCATCCGGGTGCTCTTAAGTACTATAAGGAAAAAGGGCTTCGTTAAAAATATTCTTCGGGAGGCAGGGAAACCTGTCTTCCTTATAGGGGTTGTGCAACATGGGTGTTCCTAATTTCACCGGATCGAAAAAAAGAGGTTCGGCAGTAAAAAATTTACTATTATTGCTAATTTTTATTGCTATGCCACTTTTTCATATGTGGACAGCATCGTTTGGAGTGTATCCCTCGTATAAGATGAGTGCGGTGCATTGGGCTTTTGTCGGAAGTTTTATTTTACTGGTAAAACCCTCAAAATTTAAAGGTGGGTTTGTTCTTGACGCAGTATTGATGATCTTGAATATTTTTATCTGTGTATACGAGGTAAAGCTGCAGGATAGTTTTGTTAATAACGCAGGAGTTTATTCTCAAACTGATGTTTATATTTCTATGCTGGCGGTTATTCTGGCATTTATTATTGCAGGACGAATGGTTGGAAAGGTCTTGCCGATCATTGCGGCCATCTTTGTTGCTTATGCATATTTAGGCAGATACATCCCTGGTATGTTCAGGACGACAAAATTCTCCCTCCAGAGAATTGCTCCTTATCTCTATACAGCCTATGATGGTCTTTTTGGTCAGACTATAACGGTAAGTGCCCAGTTTATCTATCTATTTGTTTTGTTTGGAAGTCTTTTGGAACTCACAGGCGCGGGTGAATTCTTTGTAAATATCTCCTATGCACTGACAAAACGTATAAAAGGCGGACCTGCCCAAGCTGCGGTGTTCTCAAGCATGTTGATGGGCACAATTAATGGCAGCGGTGCGGCAAATGTTGTTACAACAGGAACCTTTACGATTCCCTTGATGAAAAAGGTAGGATTCAAGAGTTCTTTTGCAGGCGCTGTTGAAGCAGTATCTTCTTCAGGTGGTCAGATTATGCCTCCAGTAATGGGTGCAGTTGCTTTTCTGATGAGCGAAATGACCGGTATTGCCTATAGCAAGATTGCCCTTTCCGCTATTATTCCTGCTATCCTATACTATGCAACACTTTCTATTTCTGTTTATTTCATGGCAAAGAAAATTGATGTTCCAGAACCTGACCAGTCAAATCTTAAATCTGCATGGGTAATATTGAAATCTGGCTGGCCGTATCTACTTCCTATTGGAATGCTTATTGCAATGCTGATAATCGGATATAGTGCCCAACGTTCTGCGTTCTTCTCAATCCTCTGCACGATTGTCATTGGATTTGTAATGAACCGTAATAACATGACTGTTTCAAATTTTATAAAGGCATTGCAAAATTCGGTAAAAGGGATTGCCCCGATCGCCGCTGCCTGTTTTCTTGCTGGCATTGTGATGGGAATCATCAATCTTACTGGTTTGGGATTGAAGATTAGTGGAATTATAGAAACCATAGCGAACGGTAATCTCTTCATTGGTTTGTTCTTGGCCATGTTCACCAGTCTTTTGCTGGGAATGGGGCTTCCTACTTCTGCGGCCTATATGATTCTTGCCGTTCTTGTTGCTCCTGCTCTCATGAAGATGGGTGCGTCTATGATGGCTGCCCATTTGTTTATTTTGTATTTTGGGGCACTTTCCACTATCACGCCTCCTGTTGCCTTATCGACGTTCGCTGCAGCAGGTATTGCCGAGGCTAATGTTTGGTCGACAGGAAAAGATGCCATGAAGTTGGCTTGTACAGGTTTTGTAATACCCTTTGTCTTTGTATATAATTCCCAACTTTTATTAGGTGGTTCCTTCTTGGAAATTATTTTTGCATTTGTAACCGCATTTTTAGGATGTGCCATTATTGCAGCTTCCTTGATAGGGTGGTTGAAAGTCGATATTTCAATGGTTGGGAGAATATTGCTTTTTCCTGCTGGAATAATGCTTTTTATTGCTCATCCACTCTATTGGAATCTGGTTGGACTTATCTTGACTATGGTTGTGATTTTTATTGAAACAAAAAAATATAAAAGAATTATTTCTGCGTAATAGAGAGGATAGGAATATGGAAATTAATGAGAAATCAAATGTATTGGTTGTCAGTGGACATGCAGCTGATTATGTATGGCGTGCCGGTGGAACTATTGCGAAATATATCAAACATGGTGCACATGTAAAGGTTATTGTCCTAAGTTGTGGAGTCCGTGGAGAATCGAATGATCTTTGGAAGCAACCAGGACAGACTGCAGAGTCAGTCTTGAAAATGAGAAAATCGGAATCCATGGCTGCTGCGAAATGCTTGGGAATCACAGACTTGGAATTCTGGGATTATCAAGATTATTATATGCATCTTGATGATGATGATAAGATTGAAAGATTGGCTACGACAATCCGGAATTTCAAACCAATACATATCATTACTCATGGAGAGCTTGATTTGCTTAATCCTGACCATGATGAGGTCAATAAATTTGTATTCAAGGCAAGTGTGCTTGCCATCTCCAATGGTGTTAAGATTTCTGGAACTGAAGCTTCGACACAGACAAGAATTTTTGGATTTGAGCCTCATCAACCAGAGATTTGCAATTTTAAACCAGAAGTGATAATTGATATAACCGAGACAATGGAAATGAAAAAAGTTGCAATGAATTGCTTCATGGCACAATCTCATCTTATAGAATATTATGCGATGAGGGCTTTCGTTCGAGGTAATCATGCAAAAAGACTATCTGGAAATCAGTCTTACAAATTCGCGGAAGCTTTTACAAGAAGATTCCCCTATGTTGGTGATTGGTTGGTATAATACTGAGTTGTATAGGTTTTGACGCTAAAGTCGACAGGGGAGATGGTATTGTATGGCAAGAGCCAATGAAATTGCATATGACTATATAAAATCTAGGATTATCGATGGGACTTATCGTCCTGCACAACATCTTATTGAAGCCCAGCTGGCAACTGAGATTTGTGTAAGTCGTAATACTGTCAAGAAGGTACTCCTTCAATTGGAGCAGGACAAATTGGTCACCATACAAGATAACAAAGGTGCCATGGTCCAATCTTTTACGGTTGAGGAAATACAGGAATATTACGAAGTCCGCAAAGTTCTTGAAGAAATTGTCGTGAAATCTGCGATTGAATTCATTTCCAATGAAGATATTCAGAAAATGCAGAATATCTATTCCGAAATGTGTGAAATGAAGATTCAAAAGGATTTTGAATCATATAGTAAATGTAATAAAAAACTTCATGAAATTATTTATCAAGCTTCCCATAAACCGATAGCAGTGAATATGATTAGGGGAATAAAGCAACAACTTATCCGTTTTCAGTTTCGTACAATGATAGTTCCTGGCCGTGCCGAGGAATCTCTTGAGGAACATAAGTTGCTGGTGAATGCCTTTGTTGCAAAGGATATGGACGCCGCCGTAGTTGCAATAAAGAAGCATTTGGACAATGTTTCTGCAACTATCGCAACCTATAAAGCGTTGTTTTTTTAGAGGTAAAAATGAATAAAAATTATAATGAGTTACCGCCGCTTATTGAAGAGGCATTGATTGAGCGCGCAAAAAAGTTCGGCTCAGCGGAACTTTGTGATGGTATGAAAGGAATGGGTATTGAGCGAGATGGATGCATGGATGCCGATATCATGCCTATTGATGGTGATTTGAAAATGGTTGGAACGGCGAGTACCGTGGAGACATCCGACGGGGATAATTTTCCTATCCATGTTGCAATTTATCAAAGTAAACCTGGTTATGTTCTTTGTATTGATGGAAAAGCATGCAAGGAAAGAACCTATCTTGGGGATCTGATGGGAGGAGCTGCAAAAGCTATAGGTATCCAGGGGTTGGTTGTGGATGGCTATGTCCGTGACAAGGTTGGTTTGAAGGGAATGGAACTTCCTGTGTATGCCCGAGGGTTTATGCAACGAACTCCGGCAAAAAAAGGACCAGGAAAAATCAACATCACCGTTTGTTGTGGCGGAGTGATTGTCAATCCGGGTGATCTCGTTGTCGGCGATTATGATGGTGTGACTGTAGTTCCAAGAGATAAAATCGAAGCTGTGCTTAATGCCGCCGAAGAGAAAACACAATATGAAGAAAAACGCCGAGAGGCAATTGGTGAATATGCGAAATGCAGGGCTGAAGGAAAACCGCTTCCGAATTTAGCACCTAAATGGGTTCTTGATATGTTGAATAATTAATGATAGAGGAGCTGTGAGAGGGAATTCTCCCTCTCACGAATATATATGGATTTTCTCGCATTGGCGATAATATGCATAGTCGGAGCGATGCTTCAGGCTCTGATTGGTTTCGGTTTTCCAATATTTGCAATGATTTTTTTGGTACGACTGTTTCCGTTTTCTGCTGCAGTCACCATCAGTCAATTTGCTGGCTTAATCGGTGTAGGGTTTTTCTTTTTCAAGTATTTCAAAGAGGTGAGATGGAATATTCTCTTTCCTTTTCTATTCCCTGCGTTGATCATAGGGATTTTTCTGACTTGGTATTCGGCTAAACTACCAATTTCAGGATTGAAAATATGTCTTGGTTTTGTTTTGATTCTCATAGCTCTCTATATGTTTTTCTATTCGGGACGTTTTTCAGTACGCCCAACGAGACTGCTTGGGTGTTCTATGGGTGCTGTTTCAGGTGTCTTGAATGGAGTATTTGCTATGGGAGGACCTCCCGTTGCGTTGTATTTGCTTCCAGTAACAGAAAACAAGATTGCTTATTTAGCAAGTGCCAATGCCTATTTCTTTATATTCAAGATCTTTTCCTTACCAATAAGATTCTTGAATGGAGCAGTATCGATAGAGCAATCCAGCTATCTAGTAGTGAGTCTTATGGGCATGACGGTTGGAACGGTTATTGGTGATAAGATCATGCATAGGATCAATGAAGCAATGCTAAAAAAAATGGTGTACCTCTTCATAGGTATTTCTGGCATAGTAATTGTCTTAGAGGAACTATTTTGATAGTTTTGCAGGATTATTTGGTTCAGCTAAAAACAGGTATTTGTTCTTAGATAGGAAACAAGTAATTCGTTAGTAATTAGAAAATTATAAATAATACTAAATAATAAGCAACAAACTTCCTAAACATGTATTTATATTTAGCTGACTTGTTCCCATTTTTGTCCCAAAACATTTTCAATGAACACCCTGGATACTTTTGGATCAAACTGGGTACCTGAATTTATCTTGATTTCTTCTATGGCCTTTTCCTTTGTCATTGCCAACCGATAGGCTCTATCGTTGGTCATGGCATCAAACGCATCGACAATAGAGACTATGCGAGATAGAAGAGGTATTTTCTCTCCTCTCAAGCCGTGAGGATATCCCCGGCCATCCCATCTTTCGTGATGATACAGAATAAAATCGGCAATAGGTACAAGCTCAGGAGTAGCTTGTGCAATTCTGAAACCAACTTCAGGATGTTTTCTTATTTCAACCCACTCTTTATCGCTAAGTTTGCCCGGTTTTGAAAGGATTTCAGCGCTTACCCCCATTTTCCCAATATCATGCAAGGTAGATAATAGCTCAAGTTCATTCAGTTGCTTCTCAGAAAGGGACATAGCCATTCCTATTGATTTCGATAATTGCACCATTCTTTCTGCATGTTCTTCGGTTTCTTGGCTTTTCTCGAACATTATTGCTTTTATTGATGCTATTATTGAACTATGAATACTTTTCCTTTCCAATAACTTGTGTCTGGCCATATTTTCTTCAGCGGTCATGAAAATGCTATCCAACGTCTCCGATCTCATATTCTTTGTTGCATGTCCTAAAGAAATACTAGGACAAATGGAGCTTCCTTTTAACGCGTATTTATTACAAGTGTCAGATATGCGATTACATACCAGTTGTGCAGAGGAAGTGTCCGTTTGAGGGAGTATAATTCCAAACTCATCTCCACCGATTCTCGAAATAATATCTTCCTTTCTGCAACAACTTTTCAGTATTCTGGATATTTCGACAAGTAATTCATCACCTTTGGAATGCCCAAAACCATCATTTACTAATTTTAGACCGTTAATATCTCCCATAATTATTGAAATGGGCAATTGATCTGAGGCCTCCAATCGTTTTTTCTCTTGCTCAAAGTAAATTCTGTTAAAGAGTCCTGTCAAGAAATCGTGGTAGCTAATATATGAAATCTCTTCATTTTGAAAAACAAGTTCTTTATTGGCAATGATCAGTTCTGCAGCTCTTTTATCTTTTTCTTCATTTTGAAAAGCAAGTTCCTTGTTGGCAATCACCAATTCTGCTGCACGGTCTGCCTTTTCTTCGTTTTGGAAGGCTAGTTCTTTATCGGCAATCATCAGTTCGGCTGCCCGATCTGCTTTTTCAGCAGTCTGGAAGAGGAGTTCTTTATTTGCCAGGACTAGCTCAGCAGCCCTTTTATCTTTTTCTTCATTTTGAAAGAGAAGTTCATTATTTGCGATAATCAATTCATTTGCACGCTTTTCTTTCTCTTCATTTTGGAAAAGAAGTTCTTTATTGGCAATAATCAATTCTGCCGCTCGTTTGTCTTTTTCTTCATTTCGAAAAGCAAGTTCCTTGTTGGCTATGATCAGTTCCGCTGTTTTTTGTTGAACATTTAATTCAAGGTTGTTTTCAAAATCAATACGCTCTTTTTCACGTTTTTTTATTGCAGAAATATCCCTTCCAATAATGAGTGCCCCGATTACTTTGCCCTCATTATCTTTGTACACAGATGCATTATATGAGATAGGCTATGTTTGAGACGGAGTTCATAATCAACAACCTTGCCAATTGCAAAAACTTGAGCATATCCGATTCGAGCTTTATCAGGTTCAGTAACGTATTGTGAAAAGTCTGTTCCGATTATTTTTTCCCTAGGAAGTCCTGTGGCCTTTTCAGCAGCTGAATTGACATCCGTTATTAAACCGTCCAGTCCTATTGTTACGAGGGCGTCAAGGCTTGTTTCAATCAAGTTGCGGTTATATTCCCACTCATTATTTGTTTTTTTGTCATGAATTTCTTTTATAAATAATTTTCCATTTCGTTTTTCTTTCCTATCGTTTTTCCCCATGTTCATATCTCCAATCAAACAGAGTCAATAAAAATAAGATACTCAAAATGCTTTCCAGGAAATACTTGCTATATACTTTGTATCCATTCTCGGACACCCGATTGGTTTCTATCGGATTGATTGTCTGTATCAGTCTTTCTGCTAGTCCGGTAACATCGTTTCAATTGTCTTGATACTGCCAATAATTTTCTGGAAATGGTTAAAAATAAAATGCAAGGTGGTAACAGAGTTCAAAGTTCCTAAATAAATCTTTGACAAGAAATAGTTTATCAGCAATTTTTCAGCCAGTTGATTTTTCTGGTTTCGTTAAATAATTTATTCCTACCAAACAAATAACTTATTCATGCTCATTAATTGTACTGGGCAATGTAGTTACTATCATTTTTATATACTATAGGTTCTTTGTCAATCTAAATTGAACAGACTGCCGATCAAGTAATTTCTCCTCAACTGACGGTCATTATAATCTTTTTCAAGATAAGCAGTTGATTTCAATGATGGAATTGATTGTTTCATATTTTCTGAATTATTCAACAAATATGATAATTGACAATTGTTCGGAAAAACTTCTTTTACATTTTCCATTTAAACAGTTAATCTAATCTGTAAGGGGAAATGTGCAATGTATTCTATGATTATCGTGGACGATGATGAATTAATCAGAAAAGGAATTGAAAAAGTAATACCCTGGGATACCCTTGGCTTTACCGTGGTTGAAACATTCTCTTCCGCAATAGAAGCATTGAATTTCCTGAAAACAAAGGACGTTGATGTTATTCTGACCGATGTAAAAATGCCAATTATGTCAGGCCTTGATCTCATTCAAGAAGCGAAACGTCTCAACCCAAAATGCAGGGCCGTAATTATATCAGGTTTTGGTGAATTTGAGTTAGTAAAAAGTGCACTTACTCTCAAAGCTGAAGATTATCTTCTAAAACCGCTATCGCAGAATGATATAGAAACAGTATTCAGAAAAGTTGCCAAAACGCTTGAATCGGATAGCCAATCTCAAATCTCGGATAACAGCATCAACAACTGCTACGAATTGGTAAAGAAACTGTCTGGGGAATTTGCATTATGGGATGAATATATTTCAGGGGATACTGTCGACAGCAAATATAAACTTTGTCTGATACAGTACGAAACCTTGGTGAATATCAACAATGACTTGGAAAAGGCTTTGAATGGCATGCACTATGCCTTAAAAAACGATTTTGTGACTTTTTTAGCTACAGAAAACGAATTTAATTTGCGTTTGGAAATAGTAAAAAAGCTTTTTGAAGCAACTTCCAAGAGCACCTATAAAATTATGATTGGAAGCGAGGTGTTTTGGGTAGACGACATAATTCCTTCTTTCTGGAGTGCCTTTGACCTATTATCAGAAACCAAGGAAAATGGTATTTCCTACTATAGTGATATGCATAATGAAGAACCGTTGAAAATAATTCAGTATGTACGTAAGACTTTGATTGAAAAGATTGAAGCCGGGAATAAAGCTGACCTCGATGACGCATTGCATGAACTTATAAAGATGATAAAGACATTGAAGCTAAAAGAACAAGGCTATGTATATTGTGCAATAATAATAAAAGTAGTGCGGTATTTCTCGCTTGAAGATAGCTCGAATGGATTCCAATCTCCTCGCCTGAGTATTCGTAATGCTGATAGTCAGGAGCTGGAAGAAAGATTCATCAATGATATAGAATTCTTGACAAAGACCTTGAATTCCAAGAGTGATAGTCACAACAAACTGCTTATTCTGAAAACACAACACATTATAAGACAACGATTCAATGATCTGGAATTAAGTCTCTCTCAAATCGCAGATGAACTAGGGATCAGCTATGGTTATCTTTCAACAATATTTACTAAAATTGTCGGTAGGAGTTTCAAAACTTATCTTGTTGATATAAGGATGGAAGAAGCAAGGACCTTGCTGTTGTCCAGAAAATACAGAATCTACGAAATCTCTGAAAAAGTAGGATATACCAACCCGAAATATTTCACAGAGGCATTCCATAAGTATTATGGCAGTGCTCCTGGTGAATACTTGCAAAACTTGCATACACAGGAATAGAAAGTGAAAAATCGCACATTTTCAATTAGAACTGGATATATAACACTTTTTATCATAATCATCGTAATTACTGCATCAATTGCTGGTATTACTTTTTATAGAGTAATGGATATGCGTGCATTCTCACGAGTGCAGAGAGATGATTCATGGCTTGTTTCTCAGTTATGCAAAAGCGCCACCTATCTTTCACAACAGGCAGGCAATGTATCTTCTGCTCTGGCCTTTGATAGTGATATACAGTCAATTCTCATTAGCTATGAATATAATTCTGGAGCAAAACCAGACATAGCGGAAATACAGACAAAGATAAATAATAGCTTGGTAGACAAAGGACGCTTTAACAAAGCAATCTACGATTGCAGAAACATCATATTATTTTCAAATAATGGAACGGTGCTTGGTAGCAAGGAAACCTTTGATATGAATATCAATCTCTATTCTTATCCTTGGGTCGAACAGGTTGTCAAATCGACAGGAAAAGAAATCTGGCTTCCTTTATCGTTGGATGAAAATAGTTCAGCAACAAAGAATATTCTCTCGATTCCTGTTGTAAGAAAAGTATTTTCCACACAATCTTCCGCTACCAATACTCTGGAGGAGAATCTTACTGTAGGCAAATCACTAGGCTACTTGCTGGTTTACTTTGATAATTCAATGTTTTCAGATATTGTAAGCCAGTATTCAAGAACGACCAAAAGATTCTATCTAATTGATAGCAATGACATTATTATCAGTGCACCTGAAACCACGGATATAGGGACAAAATTCTTGTTCGATCCTCTTGCCTCTGGGTATGTTCAGTTCAATGGCGAAGAATACCTTATGACAAAGATGCAAATCGAAGGTAGGGGATGGAGTTATATTTGTTTGACGTATCGTACCGAAGTTGAACGTGACGGCTCTTTGATACTGAGTGTATGCCTTTTCCTTTCGGTTTTTCTAATAGCTGCTTTCACCCTTCTGGGAATGATCTTGAGCCGATACACTACAAAACCAATTTATTTTTTAATTTCTTGCTTTAAAGAAGCTGAATCCGGCAAAGTAAAAATCGAAGATCATTCGAATATAAAGGAATTCAATGATCTGTACGATTCATTCAACTATACTATGGATCGGATACACGATCTTGCAAATGAAGTGTATCTTTCTAAATTGGAAAAACAGGAACTTGCCATCAGTATCAAGGAAAGTAGGATACAATCCTTGCAAAATCAAATTAATCCTCATTTTTTGTATAACACCCTCGATAGCATCAATTGGCGCGCCCAGATGGACAATAACAAAGAAGTTTCGGAAATGATATGCAAACTCGGTAAGTTTTTCCGTTCCAATATCAGTATATCAGGAAATGAAATTCCGTTATGGAAAGAAATTGAAAACACAAAACTGTACGTTGCACTTTCCCAATATCATTTTGGAAATAATCTACAGTATGAAGTCATTAGTGACGTAGATCCAAAAAAAGTATTGATTCTTCGCCTTTTGTTGCAACCCTTGATTGAAAACAGCATAAAACATGGAATTGAGCAGACAGGGCAAAAGGAACATATTTCCATTCATATAACACAAGAAAACAAATTTCTCCAAATCGCGGTAAAGGATGATGGTCCAGGGATGGATACTGATACGCTTTGCTATCTCAGACAATTATGGAAGAAAGCTGGCCTGGAATATCAAAAAGAAACAAGAAGCATTGGATTATATAATGTATTTAGACGACTTTCCCTTACGTATTATGGGAATGCCACCTTATCCATTGTAAGCGAAATAAACCTAGGTACTGAATTTGTTATTTCGATTCCCCTGAATATTTCGGAGGAAATATTAACTAATCCGACTACCGTATGAAATTTTCAGATTAATTATCAATATTTACTGCCTATCCAATCATTTATTCCCTCCATAATAATAAGTTCAGGGCTTAATACACTTAGCCAATTTATACTAACAGAACCAAGGAGAAAAAAATGAAGAAAACATTACTTTTCTTTCTCGCATTTCTTATGGCGTTTTTCCCTGTATTTGCCAATGGACAGAAAGAAGAAGCGTCATCAAAGCCAGTGAAAAAGACACTTATTCACTTCTATGATTGGGCTCCGACTGATCAATCGATTATTGACGATTTCAACAGAGAGAATCCTGATATCGAAGTCCAGTTTCACTCAATTCCTGATAATGGTGGGGAAAAACTTGTACAGCTGGATATTCTGGCAATGGGTGGTGGCGATATAGATGTAATGCCAGGTTCTGATGGTGAACAGATGGTACGCATGAAAAATGGAATATATGCTCCTCTCGATGAATTCATCAAACGTGATGGAATCGATATGAAAGCTTCTTTTGGCAGTATCCTGAATTATGCCACCTATAACAATGTTACCTATGGATATCCCTTCCGTTCAACCGTTGAAGGTATCTGGTATAACAAAGATATGTTTGATGCAATGGGCATTCCATACCCAGATGGCACCTGGACCTGGGATGAATACAAGGAAATTGCTGGAAAGCTGACACATGGAGAAGGTGCTAATAAAGTATATGGAACGTATACTCATACCTTCAATGGACAGTGGGCTCCTGTAGGTAATGAAAAAGAATCCTGGTATGCTGAGAATGGCCTTTCCAATATAAATAGTGCATCCTTCAAGACACAGCTAGAAAGACGAAATACCCTTGATACGCTTGGATACCAACTTTCTTTCAATCAGATCAAGGCAACAAAGGCAACCCAGGCCTCATACTTTCTTGGTGGCAAATGTGCTATGGTCCAGGCAGGTTCCTGGCTTGTCCAGAACATAAAGGACCAAGGAAACTATCCTCATTCATTCAGGATTGGTATTGCACCACTCCCACGTTTCGATGAATCCATTGAAAGTTCGAATAATTTCTCCGTTGCTGCTTCCATCCTTGCAATCCCTGCAAACAGCGAACACAAAGAAGAAGCTTGGAGATTCATTCGTTATATGGTAGAAAAGGGAGCTTTGAGAATTGCCGGTACAGGGAATTACCCCTGCTATATTCCAGCCTATGATGATGAACTTATTTCAACCTTCATCAAGGGATCTGGACTTGAGATCAATGACATTAGGCCTCTCTTCGGAGAAATGAGTGCTGTTAGCCAGAAACCTACTGGTGCTGCTGCCGCGGAATATCAACAATCCATGCAAGAACAGACTCCTCTTTTCTTCAATGGTGAAAAAAGCGCTGAAGCTGTATTGCAACAAATCCAGACTATCACTGATGCAGCAATAGCAAAAGAAAAGTCAGGAAAGTAATCCTAGTAAATCTTACAGTAGCATCCTTCTGAAATTAAACAGGAGGATGCTCATATCCTGATCAGAGGGCAGAATGAAAACAAGAAAGCCATATTTTAACAACAGACAACGCAATGAAGAGATAGCAGGGTATTTATTTGTTCTTCCAAACATACTCGGCATAGTGGTTTTTGTAGCTCTGCCCATTCTATTGTCTCTTATTCTTGGTTATACAAAGTGGAATCCCATGCAAGGACTACGTGCAGTGAAATTTGTTGGCCTTGATAATTTCAAGGCAATGTTTTCCGATGCGCGTCTTATTGCTGCCTTAAAAAACAATTTCGTCTATACCTTTGCTTATGTACCGATTTCCATATTCTTGGCTTTGCTGGTAGCCTTGGCCTTGAATAAGAAAGTGTTTTGCAAAGTGCCTTTGAGACTTATGTTTTTCATGCCATATATTTCTGCAATGGTATCAGTTTCGTATGTGTGGCTCATTTTGCTTAATCCAGAAGGTGGGCCTGTCAATAATTTCCTTTCCATGCTGGGAGTGAAGGATCTTCCCGGATGGTTTTCCAGGAGCAATTCATCACTGGCAGGTATAATCATAGTCTCTGTCTGGCATGATGTCGGATACTATATGATCATATTCTTGTCAGCACTTCAATCTTTACCTAAACAAGTATATGAATCAGCTAAAATTGATGGATGCGGGTCGTTCAGGACCTTTCATTCGATCACTCTCCCCCTGATGGCAAGTAATATCCTCTTTGTTTCAATTTTAGCCACCATGAACTCCTTCAAGGTATTTGACCAGATAAACATCTTAACGGAAGGCGGTCCAGGGTATTCAACGAATGTACTTGTATATTGCATATACCATTATGCCTTCAGGGAACTTAATATCGGGTATGCGTCTTCGATAGCTGTTTTGCTTTTTGTCATTATTCTGGTTATCAGTGGCATCGAAACAAAACTAAAAGATCGATTTACTTATTAATAAGGCATGAAATCGTATGAATAATAGTACACAAGAAAAATCAAGAAAAATAATACTCACGCTTGTCCTCGCCATCTTTGCCGTACTGTGCCTCTTTCCTTTCCTCTGGATGGTATCTTCTTCATTCAAGAACGAAATCGATGTCATGGAGTTTCCGATCAGACTGATACCAAAAAACATAAATAATACGAATTACTTGACTGTCTGGACGAAAAGTAACTTTCCCAATTATTATAAAAACAGCATATTCGTAACAGGAATCACTCTTTTTGGATCATTGATTTTATCTACTATCGCTGCCTATGGGTTTGCAAGACTGCGCTTCAGAGGAAAGAAAATATTATTTGCAATCTATCTTGCAACTTTGATGGTACCTGTCCAAGTTACCCTTCTTCCCAAATACATATATTTTGGGCAATTACATCTGAACAACACTTTTTGGGCACTCATATTCCCGGGAATATTCTCGGCTTATAATGTGTATCTTATGAGGCAGTATTTCGAACCCATTCCCAAGGAACTGACGGAAGCTGCTGAAATTGATGGGGCAGGGCACTTCAGGACTTTTTTGCAAATCTGTTTCCCTCTGGTAAAAGCTGGTTTTGTAACAATGCTTCTATTCCAATTTACCTGGACTTGGAACGATTATATCAATCCCCTTATTTACTGCAATAAAGAAAGTTTGTTGACTTTGACCGTCGGGTTGCAAAGATTCCAGCAATCACAGAGTACGCATTATGCCTTGATTATGGCAGGGTGTACCCTTGCGCTCGCCCCACTGATAATCGTTTTTCTCTTTACACAGAAATATTATATCGATAGTTTTGCCACTTCAGGCGTAAAAGGATGATAAAAATGAAGAACTATGAAATCGAGAAAATTGTGAAGTCCCTTACATTGGAAGAAAAAACCTCACTTCTGTCTGGTGTTGGTCTGTGGCAGACAAAAGGTATTCCAGAGAAGGGAATACCGACAATATGGATGGCTGATGGATCAAATGGTGTAAGAATCATGAAACCCGTCGAAGGAAAAAGAGCACAAAAGACCTCTGATTTTCTGAAAGTAACGGATTTGACGCAGGATTCCCCTACAATCTGTGGGCAATACCCGGCAGTTTGCTATCCTTCAGGTTCATCCCTTGCTGCAACGTGGAATCAAGAATTAATAGAGCAAATGGCTCAAACCCTTGGTGATGAATGTCGATATTATAAAGTCAATATTTTACTTGCACCTGCTATCAATATTAAGCGTAGCCCTTTAGGCGGGCGTGGCTATGAATATTATTCAGAAGATCCTTATCTGACCGGTAAAATTGCAGAAAGTTTTATCAAGGGAGTACAATCGACGGGGGTCGGTACAAGCATCAAGCATTTCGCTGCAAACAATAGTGAAACCCTGCGCATAAATATGTCTTCTGATGTAGATGAAAGAGCTTTGCGCGAAATTTATCTATTGCCGTTTGAAATTGCGATAAAGAATGCTAAACCTTGGACTGTCATGTCCAGCTACAACCTTGTAAATGGTGTGCAAATGGCAGAGAACAAAAAAATGCTCACCGATATTCTCAGGAAGGAATGGGGATTCGAAGGCATTGTAGTATCTGATTGGGGTGGCGTCAAAGATCGAATACAAGCATTTTTTGCAGGAAATGACCTGGATATGCCTGAAAACAGACAAAACAACAAGTCAATAATGGAAGCAGTCCAGAGTGGAAGAATTCAAGAGGAAGAGCTGGATATAGTCGTATCGCGTCTTGTTGAATTTGCAATTATGGCAAAGAAAGAGGAAAGATTCACTGATGAGATTGATTTTGAGGCTCATAGGGAAATAAGCAATAAGGTTGCCGAAGAGTCTATTGTGCTTCTGAAAAATGAAGACAAGGTGCTTCCTGTAACCTCAGATAAGTATAAAAAAATAGCTATATCCGGTGCCTTTGCCAAAGAACCAAGGTATCAGGGTGGTGGTTGCACCTTGGTAAACCCGATAAAGATCACAAGCCCTCTTGAGGAAATTACCAAGGATGCCGAGGAAAAAGGTATTGAAGTCTTGTATTCTGAAGGTTACTCGCTTCGGAGCAAGAGTACTGATGAAATGATTGAAAAAGCTGTTGAGGATGCAAAGGTATCAGATGCTGCAATTATCTTTGTAGGTTTATGGACTGCCTATGATAGAGAAGGATTTGACAGGAAAAATCTTAAAATTGATGATAGTCATGTTAAACTCATCGAAAAAATTTCTGAAGTCCAAAAGAATGTAATCGTTGTCCTTAGTACCGGTGATGCTGTCGAGATGCCCTGGCTTGATAAGGTCAAAGCTGTCATTGAACAATTCTTGCCCGGGGAAACTATAGGAAAGGCAATTGCAAATATACTTTTTGGCAATACCAATCCGTCTGGAAAGCTACCTGTTACGTTCCCCAAAAGGTTGGAAGATACTCCTTCCTATCTGTTTTTCCCTGGGGAAGCAAGGCACCATATGTACGGTGAAGGTATCTTTGTGGGATATAGATATTATGAGAAGAAAAAAATTGAACCCCTTTTCCCTTTTGGATTTGGCCTTAGCTATACTGATTTCAGGTATTCTGATCTTTCCACCGATAAAAAGGCATACAAGGATGGTGAGCAAATTACTGTTTCCATGAATTTGACTAATATTGGTCAAATGGAAGGAAAGGAAATTGTTGAATTCTATGTTTCCGATGAAAAATCAACATTGGTACGTCCTGAAAGAGAACTCAAGGCCTTCTCTAAAGTCAATCTAAAATGCGGTGAGACACAAACGATAACAGTTACCTTGAATGAAAGGGATTTGTCATATTTTGATCCTGAAGTAGGTGATTGGGTTGCTGAAAGTGGGATATTTGGAATCTATGCAGCCTCGAGTGCCTCTGATATCAAGGAAAGCATCTATATTGAGTTTGAGCAAACTCATCCAAAGTATAAGAAATTATATTTGGATAGCCAGCATGTAACAGTCTTTGAAAATCCGAAGGCCAAGAAACTCTATCTTGATTTTCTTGTAAGAGAAGGTGTTATTGCTGAAAACCAGATTGAAACCATGGTACCTTTGCTGAAAGGCAATTATATGGGTATTTATAACGTCATTACTTCCTTATTGGGTGGTAATGTAACGCAAGCAGCGCTACAGAAGGTACTGGACCAAGCAAATGAATGATAGCAAAGCTTATCTAACACTGCTAAGCTAACAAGAAAAGAAAAGGGCGGCATTTCCCTCTTTGTTGGAGTGTGGTACACCTCCAACGCAAAGGAAAGGTCGTCCTTTTTCATGAATCCTTTATATTCATTCATGGTATTATATCTGGTTCATTCTTATAAAGACTCCAAAAGCCGAATCCGGCAAGAACCGAACCCTATATCTCTTGGGGGAAGGGCGTTTATGAACTTTTAAAAGTCAGTTTCATTCTCGCTTGATTCTTTCTCCTCTTCTAGTAAATCAAGGTAGATTTCTTCTACCTTTGCACGAGCCCAAGGAGTTTGCCGTAAGAATTTCAAACTTGATTTTATTCCAGGGTCGTTATAGAAACATCGAATTTCCAAGATATAATATAATTCTCTCCAACCATAATACATCACAAGATGCCGTAGCATTTGCTCAAGCGTCACTCCATGAAGTGGGTTGTTTGGTTGTTCCTGCAAATCAGATTTGGTGCGCATCGAATACATTCCTTTATTGAGAAAGTCACTAGCTTGTAAGTAATATTTTACTATCCATACTGTTGTATCTCAGAAACTATAAGGTTATTGACAATAGCTTTAAATCATAACTTTCCATACAAATTCCTGGCAATACTACCATTATCAACTTGGAGAAAAAGCATGCTATCTCCTGTTTTTTTAACATTTTCCAGGAGATCCTTCAGTATGTGAGTATCATAACCTTTTCACAGAAAATTTTCCAGAACAATAAAAACTACAAATATAATTAGGAGAATCTTCAAAACCAGAGGGCTATAATTTGGGCATCACTTTATAGGGTAATACGTGATAGAAACTTTACATACTTAATAACATATCCGTACAAAACGGACAAATGATCCTTTGTTGACCGTACACCGATCTACTATGGTAAAGCCTGCAGAAATTATATCCTTGTCCATATCCATGCCTGTAATCATTACTAATTTTTGGGTGATGCGCCTAGAAGAATTTATTATATCCATCTGTTGTTTATGGGTGACAGGGGTAAACAAACCATAGGGTAGATCAATTATTGCCACATCATACCTTTCGGTTATCTTTTGCATATCACCATTTACTATACAACTATCATATCCAAAGTATGAAATGTTTTGCTCAGCTTGTTTTGCAATGATCCAGTTAATCTCATAACCAATCACGGGAATTGCCAAGGAAAGAGCTTCAAGCACTACCGTTCCTACGCCGCAACAGGGATCTACTAATCTGGTTTGTCCCTGCTGGCCAACTGCGATATTGACAATAGCTCGAGCTGTACGTGTTTCCAAGGAATTACTATTAGTGTATGGTTTCAAGTTGTGCTTTTCCCAAGGATTCTCATTCTTTTCGTAGATGCCAAAAATCCAAAGGCCATCAATCAGGGTAGTACCAAACTGGATAGTAGGGTTCTTCATATCCACTTCACCCTGAATGACTTTGCCTAGCTCTGTAACGCTTTGTATCCAGGTTGCATAATCGAGTTTCCCTTCCTCAATTCTGAATCTTGCAAATTTGAAATTATTGACGGTAATTTTTTCATTACTTAGGATCTGCACTAACTCTTGTAAAGAAGAAGCAGTATAAAGAAGGGAAATTCTTAATTTAATGAAAGGACTTCGCGAAGGATCAATGTTTCTAGAAGAAAAAAAGTATTTCTTGGTTAGATCCTTATTAAAAAGGCTTTTCATCTCTAAAAGACATAACTCTCTTTCTTGTTCGGGATAATTAATAACGTAAAAATAGTTTTGCTCAAAAGTATTGCCCAATAGTATGCCTTTTTCCCTTACGATAACTTCTGCTCCATTCTATGCCTAAGCGCCCTAGGATAGGTATACAGCAACAAACTTGCCCATTCTTACGATAGGTTTGATATATCAAAACTCTTATTGGCTATTCTTGGAACTCTTTTCTTCATTTTCTTTTCTATAACTTTGAAATGGGCTTCTTCTGAAGGTTTGACAAACGTAATGGCTTCACCAAAATTCTCGGCTCGGCCTGTCCTTCCTATCCTATGGATAAAATCCTTGGGAGAACGTGGTAGTTCATAGTTTATTACAAAGGGAAGAAACTCAATGTCAATTCCACGGGAAAGAAGATCGGTTGCAACCAACACCCTTAAATTTCCTTGCTTAAAGGCGCTTAGTAGGTCTGTTCTCGCTCCCTGAGTCTTTTTACTATGAATTGATCTGGCCTCAATACCGTTCTTTTGCAATTTTTCGGCAACCCTGTCAGCCCTTGCCACCGAAGAGGTGAAAACCAGTACTTTTTTCATGTTCCTACTTGTAATTAGGTATCGCAAGAGAGGGCCTTTTTTATCTTCTGCAATAAAATAGGCACTCTGGGTTATGTGCTCAATGGAATCTGATTCCTCATCTATCCTAAGTACCAAAGGATCATGCAAGAGAACTTTTTCCAGGGAATTGATCCTCTCACTCAAGGTTGCCGAAAAAAGCAGATTCTGGCGTTGCTTGGGAAGTAGGGCAAATATCTGGTCCATTTCCTCCTCAAAACCGGCAGTTAACATTTTATCTGCTTCATCAAGAACTACTATTTCCAAATCAGATAAAAAAACAGACTTCACAGAGACGAGCTCCAACAATCGGCCAGGGGTAGCAACGAGAATGTTTACATTTCTCATAGCCATCATCTGTGGATTGATCGAAGCTCCACCAAAGACAGCCAAGGCTTTTAGATCCAATGCCGACTCCTGGATATACTTGGAAAACACGGAATGGACTTGAGCAGCGAGCTCTCTTGTAGGAACCATGACCAGCACCTGGATATACCTATTTTTCAGAACTTCTTTTTTTTGCAACTGCATAAGAATGGGCAATACATAGCTAAGGGTTTTTCCTGATCCTGTTTTTGCAATGCCAAGAATATCCTTATTATCCAAAATTGCTGGAATTACTTCTGTTTGAATAGGATAGGGTGTTGTTATGTTTTCCCGCTCCAAAGCAGCTAAAAGAGATTCTGAGATTCCCAAAGAAATAAATGACATATGCGTTAGATCCTTTTACACTACTTAGTTTGCTTAATTGGCTAGGGTAGTCTATCCTTTGGGAATCATACGCTATTGCCTCTTGAGAGTACAGATGCACAAAAGAGAAGCATGGCATCCCAAAAGATATGAAAGCTCCGTACAATTGATGATATCGGTGTAGAGGAAATCCAGAGGTATGCAAAGACCATCAAGAGGCACATCAATACTAAGTCCTTGATCTCGTGAGGAAAACAGGAAGGGGCGAACAACCTGATCAAGACGGCTTCCTATGGTTTCTGCGACACCCAGTACTTCTTCTGGAAGATCATGGAGGCAAGCAGGAGAACCTACCTATGATACAAATCCCACAGAATTCTGAGTTGAGCTAAAAAAAAAGCAACCAATTTGCTATTAACAAATCAGTTGCCTTTATGGGCGCGATTGGGTTTGAACCAACGACTTCTACCGTGTGAATCTATACACAGCTTACAATTAATTACTATTTATTACCGTATCTTACTATGAATATTAGACTTAGTAAAGCAACTTTTACCATTTGCTGATGAAGGCTAATAAGGGCTGAGACGGGTAAGACTTGCGTGAAAACTTGCGTGTCAGAAAATCATTTTCTTAATAGTAATATAAGAAAAAATGATTTACCCTAGATTGAACGATATTGAATTTTTGAAAAAGTTTTCAGCAAAATCAGGAAGTAAGCAAATGGAATTCAAACTTAGATTTCCCGAAACAGAAATAGTTAAGTATGCTAAGAGCTATAGCTATACTCGAAATATTCAGGATGTTTTAAAAAATATTGATCCGATTCAATCAAAATTATTTTTGAAGAAGCAAGATTTAATTTATCTTGCAGGTTGGAAAGCACCGAGAATTGGAGTCTGTAAATTTTCCTGTGTAACTGGCTTTCTTACGCATGGGAAAATCTATCCCCATATTCTACCAAAAGTCTATTTATGACCGGTCCCCAGTCACAGACCGGCATGGTCCACCGTTTCGAGGCCTGCTGGATGGCCAGGTACACGATCTTGATCGCCGAGGTGTCATTGGGAAAGATCCTGCGATTCCTGGTCCACTTCCGGATGACGCTGTTCAGTGATTCGATGGCATTCGTGGTGTAGATCACCTTCCGTATCTCGTCAGGATACTCGAACATGGTAATCAGATTCTCCCAATTCCGTTCCCACATCTTGCTGATCGATCCGTACTTGGCATCCCATTTCTCCGAGAATGCCGCCAGCTCCGTTTCGGCTTCTTCCACGGTAAGGGAAGCATAGATCCTTTTCAGGTCCCGTGCAACTTCTTTCCTGTCCTTGTAGGAAACGTACTTCAGCGAGTTCCTCACCATATGGACCGTGCACAGCTGTATCTTTGTCCGGGGGAATACGGCATTGATCGCCTCAGGGAAGCCGGTAAGGCCATCCACACAGGCTATGAAGATATCCCGCACCCCTCTCTGCTGCATCTCGGTGAGTACCGACATCCAGAACTTCGAGCCTTCGTTCTCGCTGATCCAGAGGCCCAACAGTTCCTTCCTGCCGTCCGTATTGATTCCCAGTGCAAGGCAGATCGATTTCGTGGTGACTCTCTTGTCCTGGTGGATCTTCACCACAATGCAATCCAGATACACGATCGGATATACGCTGTCCAGGGGTCGGGCCTGCCATTCGCGCACCTCATCCACCACGGCTTCCGTGACCTGTGAGATCAGGGTATGGGATACTTCCACCCCATACAATTCCTGCAATGATTCGGCGATATCCCGTGTGGATTGTCCCTTCGCATATAACAGGAGTATCTTGTCGTCCAGCCCGGTGAAACGCCGTTGCCCCTTCTGCACAATCTGGGGAGCGAAGCTGCTTTCCCTGTCCCGAGGGGTCTCCAGATCGAATTCACCGGATTCTGTCTTCAGCTTCTTTCTGCTGTACCCGTTGCGACTGTTCTGCTTGTTCCTGCCCGATGGTTCATGCTTCCCATAGCCGAGATGTACATCCATTTCCGCTTCGAGGGCCTTCTCAAGGGTCTTTTTCATCAACTCTGAGAATGAGGCACTCAGATCCTTTTCGGAGGTGACTCCCTTGGCCAACTCTTCGGCCATCTGATCAAGTTTGTCTCTTTCCATGATACTGCTCATTCTATACTCCTCCGCCCTTACCGGGCTACCTAGAATTTGCAGTTACACAGTTTTATTTACAGAGTCTTTATATCTTGTATATATATTTTTCAAAATATTAATCTGCCATAACAATTATCTAAACTGTCAAGAATTTAAGGTATAAAGATGAAAACAAAAAGCCCTTGTTATTAATATGTTTCCAAGGGTTACTGTAATTATTATAAAGTATTATTCAGTAGTAATGTATGTTATTGATTGTTTTCAATATTTACTAACTCATAATATTGAATAGATTCATTAGTAAGAGGATTTTCAGTTTGGGTAATGTTGCAGAGTAAAAACACTTTTTGATTTAAATGCAGGGATTCAACTTCTTCTAGGAGCTTAATAGGAAATAGTATACGAATCAAATTTCCTTTATCAGTACGTAAATGTATTCGTTCACGTTTACTCAACAGTTCTATAGTTCCATGAACCAAATTTTCCGTTTCCTTTTTTATCTTAGTTGATCCTAACGCAGATGTTATCCGAGAAACCTGTTCAGGAGATGCTATCCAATTCCGAATAGTATGCCCTTCATGTTTCCAATTAATTTCTAAAGCACCTGAAAGTGAGTTGATAGTGTTGAACAAATCCTTTAGATTTTTTGCACTTGATGGACCCAAGTCCATTATAGCTTCAAGAAACTTATCACCTTCACCATATGTCTCCAAAACATTAATAAATCGCTCGATTGTATTTTTAGCCAACCCCTCATCAAATAAATCTCTATTGGAAATTGCCGAAATAAGAAGTCTCGTAGATCCAGGTAAAATGCCCATTAACCGTAAATTCAAGTTTTTATATATTGAATTTGGGACTTTCTTTTTCTCAGCACCTACCTGTACAAGACGGTGCGCAGCATGTCCAAACATTTTGCGAAACTCATCTGCAATCTTTGCTACAATATCGAGGGGAACAGAACCTGGTTGAAATGAATCGACTATCATTCTAAAATCAAGTAACTCATAGCCTCTACCTATATTTTCAATTCTAACTTTATTTTCTAACTCGTCTATATGAGAACGTAAAGAACAAGATTGCAATTCATAAGCTAAATCGCCTTCTTTAGCTTTTAAATCCGATTCAATGAGTAATTTCTTTGCTTCTTCAAGAAATTCATTTGTGCTCTTGTTCATATATTCACCCTAATACGTGCAATACCCTTTGGTTCATCTCTTCTGTCAAAACCAAACCATCCTCTCCAATAACTTTTTAACTTTTCATTCTCTAATACGCAAAAATATACATCACAGCCGAATGATTGCTTTGCCAAATAATTATCTAGCAACTTAACCAATGCTCTCTGATCAGAGGAAGATAAAGAATTGTAATCTGAACTGGAAAATAATACTAGGAGATCAATATCTCCAGGATCCATCTTATTTGTTACAAAAGAACCATCGATCCATATTTCATATGTAAATAAATAATTTTTTAAAGCTGAAATATATATTTTTAATCCCTCAATTAATTGACTTCTAGTTTTCGATCCAGGGAATCCGTTCAAAAAATATTTTTCAAGAGATTTATCTTCAATATCATTAAAGCCTGGAGAGAACAAAGGTGAAAAACTCATTGCAAACCTTCTTCGCAATATTGCTAAAATTTTCAATATAAACAAAGAATATTAATTCTTTATTATTAGTTATATTAGGCTAGTGATTATTCTACGTCAAGAAAAACAAATTTATTGTCTTTTGTCTTTGGCACAGAAAGTTTTGAAGTCATCTATTTGTTGAATTTAGATGAGTCAATTTGGAATAATGAAAATTAATATCCTAAGTAATTAAAAAATATATTAAATATAAGGTCTTATTATAGCAATAATAAATAGCATTATTAAATTTCGATCTCAAATCCTCTCAATATTTGATAATCAATAAAGAATTTATTAGGTGAAAATAATAAACTTAAATCAATATCCTATTGTGCTTTAATCATAATTATTATTACAAATAGTTCTTTGTAAAAAAATATGGTAATACCTATTAGAAGTGGCAGAAATCTATTATTACGATTAAAATCTGAATTTAAACTTGCCCTTATTGTTTAGCACTCCATTTTTCATCCTTTTAATGTAATTTTGTTCAATCAGCTATATTTTCATGCTATAGTAAACGCAAATTTACTTTGGGTTTTGTACCGTCAAATGGTTATTTGTTGTACAGATTCCCTTTTTTGAGGAAATATGGCTAAAACAAAGAAACAAACCAATGGGGCTTCATTAGGGTTTGAAGCTACCCTATGGGCTGCTGCTGATAAATTACGAAGCAATATGGATGCTGCAGAATACAAACATGTTGTATTGGGGCTCATCTTCTTGAAATACATCTCCGATTCATTCGAGGAATTGCATAAAGAACTTAGAGAAGAACTTGAAGCAGATCCTGAAGATGTAGATGAATATATTGCAAAGAATGTGTTTTGGGTTCAAAAGCAGGCCAGATGGTCATTTATTCAGGCAAACGCAAAACTTCCAAATATTGGAAGTCTGATTGATGATGCAATGGATTCAATTGAGAAAGATAACAAGTCACTTAAAGGGGTACTTCCAAAAAACTATTCAAGGTATCAGCATGAGCTGAGTGACAAGCTTGGAGAATTGATCGATCTTATAGGAACTATCGGACTTGGTGACAAAGAAAACAGATCAAAAGATATCCTTGGTCGAGTGTATGAATATTTTCTCACTATGTTTGCTTCTGCCGAAGGAAAGAATGGCGGTCAATTCTTTACTCCAAGATGTATAGTTGCGTTGATTGTTGAAATGCTTTCTCCTTTCAAGAATTCCCGTGTATTTGACCCTGCCTGTGGTTCCGGTGGTTTCTTTGTCCAATCTGAAAGATTCATTGAAAGCCATGCAGGACAAGTAGGGGATATCTCGGTGTTTGGACAGGAATCAAATGCCACTACCTGGAGACTGGCAAAGATGAACCTGGCTATCAGGGGAATAGGTGCAAACCTTGGACCTAGAGACGGAGATTCTTTTCTTAATGATCTTCACCCGACATTAAAGGCCGATTTTGTTATGGCAAACCCTCCATTTAATATGAAGGACTGGGGACAACCACAACTTCAAAATGATGTTCGCTGGAAATACGGTCTTCCTCCTGCTAATAATGCTAACTTTGCCTGGGTTCAGCATTTTCTTGCTCACCTTGCACCACATGGATTGGCTGGTTTTGTCTTGGCAAATGGTTCTATGTCTTCCAATACTTCAGGTGAGGGAGAAATCCGAAAAGCAATGGTCAATGACGATTTGGTTGATTGCATGATTTCTCTACCTGGACAGCTTTTTTATTCCACTCAAATTCCTGTATGCCTTTGGTTCCTTGCAAGAAATAAGGCAGATTCTAAATTCAGGGCTCGTACCGGGGAAACTTTATTTATTGATGCAAGAAAATTGGGTTCTATGGTTGATAGAACACATAAAGAATTCAGTGATGAAGATATTGCATTAATAAAGGATACCTATCATGCCTGGAGAGGAGATGAGGGTGTTGAGAAAACATATGAAGACATTAAAGGCTTTTGTTTCTCCGCTAAAAGGGAGGAGATTGAAAACCAAAATTATATCCTAACTCCAGGTCGATATGTAGGGGCGGAAGACATTGAGGAAGATGACGAAGACTTTGATGACAAGATGAAGCGGTTAACTGCAAAACTCAAGGAACAAGTTGCTCAATCAGAAGAGCTTTCCAAAGAGATTTTTAAGAATCTAAAGGTACTGGGATATGGAAATTGATTATCTGAAAAATTTTCAATTATATACTCCATATTTTCCTTCAAAGTGGACTCAAATCCCTTTGTATGAACTTGCTACATGGGTTAATGGATTAGCATTCCGTGAAATAAATTTCTCAAAAATTGGTCGACCAATTATTAAGATATCAGAAATTAAAAATGGAATATCTGTTCAAACAAAATTTACGGATTCTTCTTATAATAATTCTATATTTATTCAAAAAGGTGACATGCTTTTTTGTTGGTCTGGTCAACCAGAAACTTCAATTGATATTCATTATTGGAGAGAAATGGAAGGCTGGTTGAATCAGCATATATATAAAATTATTGTAAAAAAAATATGTGAACCTGACTTTTTTTATTACATCATGAAATATATAAAGCCAAATTTGATTAGTATTGCACGAAACAAGCAAACCACAGGGTTGGGGCATGTAACAAAAAAAGACTTACAATCAATAATTGTTAGTTATCCTGAAATTAAATTGCAAAAAGCAATTTCTAAAATTCTTGTGCCTTTGGATGCCCAGATTGACCTTCTTAATAAAATGAACGAAACCCTAGAATCAATGGCCCGAGCCCTCTTCAAAAGCTGGTTTGTTGATTTTGATCCTGTTCGTAAGAAAGTAGCAGGGGAACCGACTGGGCTTTCTCCAGAGATTGATGCTTTGTTTCCTGATTCTTTTGAAGAATCAGAACTTGGAGATATACCTAAAGGCTGGCAAATTAAAGATATTGGGGAGGTAGTTGATATTGTTGGAGGATCCACGCCCAGTACAAAAAAAACATCTTTCTGGAATGGTGATTTCTCTTTTGCAACACCTAAAGATTTATCAAATGCTGATAGTCCAATTTTAATAAATACTGAACGCAAGATTACAGAACAAGGAGTTAGTCAAATTTCCTCACAGTTACTACCAAAAGGCACTTTGTTGCTATCGTCACGGGCTCCTATAGGATATTTATCTTTGACTGATATTCCTGTTTCGATTAATCAAGGATTTATCGCAGTAAAAAAGGAAAGTAAATTACCTCCTAACTATATGTATTTCTGGTTAAAAGAAAATATGGAACTTATAAAAGGAAACGCTAATGGCACTACATTTCAAGAAATAAGTAAAAGTAATTTTCGAATGATTAAAACTATTTTCCCAAATAATGAGATTATTGATAACTTTAAAAATTACATCACTATAATTATCAAACAAATAACCAACAATACTTATGAATCAAAAAATTTGAAAAATCTCCGTGACAATCTCCTTCCCAAACTCATCTCTGGTGAGCTTGAGATTCCTGATATCGATGCTATTTTGGAGAAAGCAAAATGAATACTGGATTGAATGAAGCTGATGTTGAGAATATAGCTATCTCGCTGTTCAAGGAGCTTGGCTATTCATATCTCTCCGGGCCTAATATTGCCCCTGATACGCTTTATGCTGAACGGGTATCCTATAACGATAGTTACCTTCCTCAGCGGTTGCTTTCCGCTCTAGTTTCACTCAATCCTGGTATTCCGACTCTTGCTTTGGAAGATGCAGCAAAACGAATCACAAGAACTATTTCCCCCTCTTTGTTAGAACAGAACCATGCTTTTCACAGGATGTTGGTTGATGGCGTTCCTGTTTCCTATAGGAAAGGGGACAGGTTAATAGAAAAGAAAGCCCATGTAGTTGATTTCTTTGATCCCTCAAAGAATGATTGGCTTGTAGTCAACCAGTTTACGATTATCGAGAACAAGATCAATCGTAGACCAGATTTATTGGTCTTTCTCAATGGGCTTCCCATTGCCATATTTGAATTAAAAAATCCTTCCAATGAAAAAACAACTATATGGAATGCCTTTGACCAGATTCAAACCTATAAATATCAGCTTCCTTCTTTATTCAACTTCAATTGCTTGATTGCTATATCCGATGGCTTGGAAGCACGTTTGGGTTCACTTACTTCAGATAAGGAACGATTCAGTGTATGGAAGACAATTGAAGGAGAAAACCTTGCTCCATCAACAATGAGCCAAATGGAAGTTCTCATTAAAGGCGTCTTCGAAAAGAAACGGTTACTTGCCTTTATAAAGTATTTCATAGTGTTTGAATCAGATAGCAAGGGTAGCTGGATTAAGAAAATCTCAGCATACCATCAATACCATGCAGTCAATACAGCCGTGGAAGAAACGTTAAGGGCTTCTACTGAGTCCTACGCAAGTGAAGCAGCAGATAATCCACCTTTTGGAAGTAAGGCCTTCAGGAGAAAGGGAGATAAGCGTATAGGCGTTGTTTGGCATACTACAGGATCTGGGAAAAGTCTTTCAATGGTTTTCTATGCTGGGAAAATTATCCAACATCCTCAAATGGAAAATCCGACAATCGTTGTTATAACTGACCGCAATGATTTGGATAACCAATTGTTCCAGACATTCAGTGATTGCTCTGAGATGCTAAGGCAAACACCTGTACAGGCTGATAGTCGAGAAAAGCTAAAGGAACTGCTCAGGGTAGCCTCTGGCGGTGTGGTATTCTCTACTATCCAGAAGTTCATGCCAGAGGAGAAGGGAGCCCAATATCCAGTGCTCTCTAACCGTTGGAACATCGTCGTAATTGCAGATGAAGCACATAGAAGCCAATATGACTTCATTGATGGGTATGCCAGGAATTTGCACGAGGCACTTCCCAATGCTTCGTTCATCGGCTTTACAGGAACGCCTATAGAATTGGCTGATAAGAATACAAAGGCAGTTTTTGGCGATTATATCTCCATTTACGATATTCAAAGAGCTGTGGAAGATCATGCAACAGTTCCCATTTATTATGAATCAAGGTTAGCAAAACTAATATTGAAAGAAAGCGAAAAGCCCCATATCGATTCGGAATTTGAAGAAATCACCGAATCTGAAGAAGTCGATACCAGACAGAAACTCAAATCAAAATGGGCAGCCTTGGAATCCTTGGTCGGTTCAGAACAAAGGCTTAATCAGATTGCAAAAGATCTGGTAAGCCATTGGGAAAGTCGTTTAGAGTCCTTGAATGGTAAGGCTATGATTGTCTGTATGTCTCGACGTATTTGTGTTGAGATGTATAACAAATTAACAGCTCTTCGTCCTGAATGGGCTTCAGAGGATGATGATTCGGGAGTCGTGAAAGTTGTAATGACTGGTTCAGCATCTGATGAATTATCATGGCAGCAACATATACGAAACGGAGCTAGGAGGAAAGATCTAGCCCATAAGTTCAAGGACTCTAAAAGTTCTTTCAAGATTGTTATTGTCAGGGATATGTGGCTGACTGGTTTTGATGTGCCTGAACTTACAACGATGTATATCGACAAACCAATGGCAGGGCATGGTTTGATGCAAGCAATCTCAAGGGTAAACAGGGTATTCAAGGATAAACCGGGAGGACTTGTTGTCGACTACATTGGTATAGCAGACAGTCTGAAACTTGCTTTGAATACCTATGCTGCATCAGGGGGGAAAGGAAACACCGCTATCGACAAGGAAACCGCCGTTGCAATTATGATGGAGAAATATGAGATTGTTTGTGATTTATTACATGGTTTCGACTGGGCTGATTGGTTTTCCTCCCAGCCTAGCAAGAGATTGGGAGTTAGTCTCAATGTAAAGGAATTTATCCTTGCTAAGAAAGATGGAAAGAAAGATTTTCTCAAATATGTTACTGAATTATCTCAAGCTTTTGCTCTGTCAGTTCCTCATGAGAAAACAACCGAAATACGTGACGATGTCGCATTCTTTCAGGCTGTGCGTTCTGCGCTAGCAAAAGAGACAGTAGACGGGAAGAGAGGTCCTGAAGATATCGAATTTGCAATCAAGCAATTGGTTTCCGATGCTGTGTCAGCAGATGGTGTAGTAGATGTCTTTACTGCTGCCGGTTTGAATAAACCTAACATTTCGATTCTTACTGACGAGTTTTTGGCAGAAGTTAAGGGAATGCCACAGAAAAACTTGGCAGTTGAGCTTCTAACTAAGTTGTTAAAGCAGGAAATTAAAGATCCGAAGACTAGCAGGAATGTAACCCAGGCTAAAGCTTTCTCTGAAATGCTGGAGGCTTCCTTGAAAAAATATGAGAGCAGGGCAATAGAAACAGCACAGGTAATAGAAGAATTAATTGCATTGGGCAAAGACATGAGAGAAGCCAGAAAAAGGGGTGCATCACTTGGCCTCAATGATGACGAGATTGCTTTCTACGACTCATTGGGATTGAACGAGTCGGCAGTTCGTGAACTTGGGGACGATACGCTCAAAGCCATTGCCCGGGAACTTGTGAAAAGTTTGAAGGCAAACCTAAAGATAGATTGGGCTCAAAGAGAGTCTGTACGCGCTCAGATCAGAATAGCTATCAAGAGGATACTCAAACGCTACAAGTACCCACCAGACAAGCAGGAGAGGGCAATCAAGACGGTTATTGACCAAGCTGAAGAGCTGTACGGAGATTGGATAGCATAACAATAAGGGGGGGGTAATGAGAGGAAAAGTAAATAGATAATATTTATCGCTAGACTTTGATTTAACCCTCTTTATTTATGTTGTCATAAATAGTTGAGTTTCAGTCATCAGGATAATATGTTTTTCTTTTATATTTTAAAAGAAATTAGTTTTTTGAAATTTATATCTGCCACAATCAAAGAATACGACACTTTGAATATTTTTATTGTCTGTAATGTCTATTAAATATAGGTAAACTTATGGAGAGTTTATGGATAAACAATTAACTGACCTATTGGTATGCTTTCTGAAAGAATTTATAAAACAATTCGAACCAGAAAAAATCCTATTATTTAAAAAATCATATTTTATGCTCTTTAGAGTATATCCAGAAATAAGATTAGATTTTATCGAATACCCTGCTGAGATACCAGACAAGAAAAAATACAATCTGATTATAGGGGATTTGCCTTTTGGGATGCCAAAAAGAGAGTATCCAAAAGGATTGCTTAAAAAAAGCTATAGAGAAAATTTTATTGATATAATTGAATTATCGAGTAAACTTGAAAAAGAAGGTATAGCTATAATTACAGCTGAACCTAGTGGTTATTCTACAAATGATGGCAAAGCTTTTGAAAAAGAACTAAACAGTCATGGATTTTTTATAAATGCTTATATTCGAGCTCCCGAGGGGATTTTAGATCCATATACCAAAGTTACTCCAATTCTCGCAATTATTTCTAGAAATAACACTGGGAAATTATTTTTAGCCGAAATTTTAGAGATAGATCAAATCCAGGAAATTGTACAAAACTATAAATCGAAGAAAAACGGTCTGGAAATTACAAGCGGAAAATTCGTAGAGAAAGAAAGTTTTTGGGGATTTGGCAATTTGCATATTTTACCTCAAATAGAAAGACTAAAATTGCAATTCAGTGAGTTTGAAGAATATCAACTTTCTGATTTAGCGGAAAGTATAAAAACCATTCAATCCGGCGCAAAGTTTGAAGATTTTGGAAATGCCATATATGTACCACGTATTGGCAATTCTTCTGTAGTCAGGAAGATTGAAGAATTTAAATTAAAGCATCACAATTATTTTCAAATAGTACTTAAGAATTCTGTATCAAATGAATATCTTACTCTTTTCTTTCAAACAACTCTTGGCAGACTTATTCTTAACTCATTATTTTCTGAATCATATATCAATCATTTGACAAAAGCTCGGCTAGAAAAATCGATGGTTGTGCTTCCTCCTTTAAATATTCAAGATCAAATTATCAAAGCGAATAGAAAACTAAATAAATTGAAAATTTCTGTTGATAGCATAACAAGTGAAATGGCAATTAACCCTTTGGGCACTGATCTTTTATTGAAACGAATTGATAAACTTGCTGATGCTCTAGATCTTCTGTCTGATGCTGATAGAGTTCGGTCTAAAATCAGAGAAGGAGAATCTAAAAATATTGAGTTTAAAGAAACGCTGAGTATCGATGTAGCAAAAGAAACTAAAGAGAAATATATAGAAACATCCTCTTTGAAAACAATAGTAGCTTTTCTCAATACTGACGGAGGAACTCTTTTAATCGGTGTTAGTGACTATGGAGAGATCCGTGGGTTGGATCACGAGATTGATACTTTTCATAAGAATAAGGATAAATTTCTCCTCCATTGGAAAAACCTTCTAAAAGAAAGGATAGGTCAAAACTACTATACTTACATAAATTGGCAGATAGTTGTAATAGATGATAAAATGGTTTTAGAAGTAATATGCAAAGCTTCTGATATTGCTTGTTACCTTGATAATAATGAATTTTATGTAAGGACTAATCCTGCCACCGATAAATTAGAAGGTCCCAGATTGGTTGAATATGTCAATCAACGATTTTCAAAACATTAATAGTTAAAAGTTATCATTAATTTAAATACTAGGAGAAATATGTATGGACATGAACAAAAAACCGTGGCCTATTACCACCACTTATGGTTGGAGAGAAAAGATTGATACTAATCCAGATTATCAAAGACCTGCTGTTTGGACAGTTGCTCAGAAACAATTGCTTATGGATACTATCATCCGGGGCTATGATATTCCTAAATTGTATTTAAGACAGATTAGTAAATCACCACAAAAATATGAAGTTGTTGATGGGCAACAACGTTTACGTGCTATCTGGTCATTTATCAACGGTGAATATAACCTATTGAAAGAATGTGATTCTGTTTTAGGTGAAGTAGTAAAAAACCTTTCTTATAATGAATTACCTTTATCCATACGAAGTGATTTCGATGTTTATTCTTTAGATATGATTGTCATTACTGACGCGGAAGAGGATGAAGTTCGCGAAATGTTTTTAAGACTGCAAAATGGTACAACATTAAAAGCTCAGGAAAAGAGAAATGCTATGCCTGGGAAAATGCGGAATTTTATCAAAAGCTTGACCTTTCATAAAGTATTTACCGATTCCATCAAATTCAATAATTCAAGGTATACACATGATCATGTAGCAGCACAAATCACCTTGATTGAATTAAATGGAGAGCCATCTAATATTAAAGATCATGATTTAAATAAAATGTATAAAGATAATATGAATTTCGATTCTTCGAGTCCAAAAGCAAGAAAAATAAAAAGGGTATTAGATTTCTTATATAATATGTTCCCTGAAAAAACACCTGAATTAGAACGGTATGGTTTTATTTCATTATATATCTTGATATCCTATCTTCTTGAAAGATTTGATATTACTAATCGAGGTCAGGCAATAGCAGCTTGGTTTATTCAGTTTGAGCAATATCGAAAAGAAAATATTTTACTCCCAGAAGATCAAGCAGATTCTGAAGTAATAACCTATCATGAGAAAATTAGTCATAGTACAGATGCTATTGACTCTTTACAGTGGAGAAATGACTACCTTTGTAGAAAATTATTTGAAGCCATTCCTGATATTGAACCAAAAGACAATCAAAGGATGTTTACTCAAGAACAAAGACTTGCTATTTATCGAAGAGATAATGGAATGTGTCAGTTGAAAATACACTGTGATGGTAAAAAATGCGAATGGGATAACTGGCAAGCTGACCATATAATTCCTTGGAGTAGAGGGGGTAAAACAACTGTTCAAAATGGACAAGTTGCTTGTTCCGAATGTAATGCTTCCAAAAGTAATAATATTGTCTAAATATCCTTTTTCGAAATAGCCTTGGATTCTTGAGAAGAATATGATTCTTTCAAGGACCTAGGTTATTTAATCATCTATTTATAAACCTCCTAAATTCTTGGACAAATATCAAAGGTTTAAAACCTGTATTTTCATTACTGTTTTTCTCAATGATTAACCATATTTTTAGAGAAGGATAGATGTATGTGAACTCTGCAAGAAAGTTACACTCAAAAGCCAGTTAGGCATCTGAGCTATCATTTCTCATCGATGTTCAGAGAGTTCATAATTTCCTTGTAGTTCTTGCCACTCTTGATGAACGCGTCCATGTATTAAATTAGATTACAGTTCTGGCAGAGAATCTTTCATTGGAATCAATTTTTTGTCATTTTGATTTCTGTTTTCTCAATTGTGCGAGTCTTTGGTAGCTTGTGCATTCTCCGGCTGAAACGGACCAGCAGTCTGCCATTAACGGGACAGATTTCGTTAGTGCGGGACAGACCCTGTGCCAGACATTACCTCAGGCAGGGCTGTTTTATCAGAGTTATTTACCGTTTGGGCCTGCTGCGATATAAAGCAAATAGCCGTTGTCAACTATTCGTCTGGTAATCGCATCTCCTAAAGCGCTTGAGCCAAGTTGGTCTTTCCATCCCTCTGGGAAGAACTGGGAACAGACAATTGTTGTTCTCTGGCCCTCCCGTTCCTTGATAAGGTTGAAGAGGATCCCCAGTTGGGTATCATTTGGTACCTTCATCAAGAGGAAGTCGTCCAGGATTAAAACCTGAAGGCGAGTATAGTAAGAAAACTTTCCTTTAAACTTCTTTGTGTCTGAAGCTTTCAACAGCTCCAAATCCTCAAGGAAACCTTGGGTGTCCTCAAGATACTTGGTCCTGTATTGTTGTCTGCATGCCTCAATTCCCAGTGCCTGGGCAAAAAAGGATTTGCCGTTATGGAATATCTTTCATAACGGCAAATCCTTCCTTTCCCGGGCATTGGCTCGCAATGCCTGTGAATCCGGCTACAGGACGAAAGTGGTGGCATTCTCGGCTCTCATGAGGGAACTTGCCCGGCTGGACAAGGCTGATACGGACAAATACGAGAAGCGTCTGGCCTATTACAGCAGGTTCCCGGTGTTGCTGATTGATGAATGGCTTTGCCAGTAACCTGACAAGCAATGGGTGGCCATTCTCCTGGAATTGATGGAAAACCGGTATGATGCTACTTCAACAATCATCTGCACCCAGCTTCCACCGGAGAACTGGCCGACTGTCATTGGCAATGTTGCCTTGGGACAAGCCATTCTAGGGCGTGTTCAGGCAGCATCATTCACTCTGTTTGCTTTTGATATTCTATAACTCCCCAAGTGGGGGTGAAGACATTTTCTTGGACTTTCGAAGGAGCAGGGAATGTATTCATATGAAGAACGAAAGAAAGCGGTATTCTTGTACATGAAGTATGGCAAAAGCATCAGTGCAGTAATACGTGAATTAGGATATCCGGACAGGAAGTCGCTTACTAAATGGTATCAGGAATTCAAAGTGTATGGAGATTTACCAAAAGCAAGCAAACAACGATATACCGAGAAGCAGAAAAATGCTGCTGTTACCTATTACAAGGAATATGGGAGAAGCCTCGCCAGGACCGTGAGGATGCTGGGCTATCCAAGTCGCGCAATCCTGGGGGAATGGGTGCATGAGTATCTTCCTGTCTCTTGCCATCCTGTGAAAAGGGGAAAGTCTGTTGTACAGTATACAGACGAGCAGAAGATAGACGCGGTAATCTCGGTTGCCTCAGGGGAGAAAACTGCAAGAGAACTGGAAACGGAGATCGGAGTGACCAGGAGTGCCGTTTCACAATGGAAGCGTCAGTTGTTCGCAAAAGGAGAGAGGGCAACGATGGGCAAGACAAAACCAGGGGAACCAGACAAGGATAAACCTGGACGAGATGCTGAACTCAGGTGTTAGGCGGCAAATTATTTTATCAGGAAGACGGCCGAAAGTTGCAAAATGCTTTGGTAAGTGTAGCTTGAGCATGGTACATTAGTTGCACATTCTCCTATAAAGGAAAAGGAGAGGGCTTCCCGACCAAAGTTGTCCCTCTCCAGTTTGCAATAATGCTCTTAGAGATTGCCATTGAATTGGCGGAATTGCAAGTGGTCGAGGGCCAAGGACCTCCCAGCTCCCACTCTTTGGGTGTTTTCTTCTGCACTTTCTGTCGCACCAGGTTGCACGGCCACGGATGGAGAAAGCGCTATTTCATCACCGACAGTCTTGCCAGTCTCCAGCTGTGGATCCACCGCAAGCTTTGTCCTTGCTGCAGGAAGACCTATACCCTGCTGCCCCTGTGGGTCCATGCCTTCAAGTTATTCAGCCTGGAAACCATTTGTCGCATTCTTGCCTGCAGGATCGAGAAAGGACACTTCAGCACCATTATCGGCATATCCGGCTACCTGCAGCGCAGATGGTGGAAGGGATATTCGGACAGGAGCCGCTGCGAAAGCGACTTCCCGGATCATGATCAGCTGTTTCCCCACTTCAAGGCTGCCCTCAAGGGTTGTCTGACGGCCCCTCCTTCAGTAAGGATCGTGCAAGACCGGAGTATCTCCTTGATGGGTTTGCGGCTGCTCAACCCTTCCCACCAACGTTTGTATCTATATGTGCCGAGGTGCATCCCCTAGGCTTTCGGTATCTATTTCAGGAGGTACCTTACCTATGGACTCGCAAAAGAAGGAACAGATAGGCCTGTTCCGCTTCGGACTCATTTTCCCTCTGCTCGATGACCGTTCGCAGTATGGGGACATCACGCGCAGGATGAAGCAAATCTGCTCCAAGCTGTACGACATTCCCTATTCTGACAAGCGGACGGTGAGCATGCCCACCCTCTACAACTGGCTCAACGCTTACCGCAGGAACCGCAACATCGAGGATCTCTATCCCCGCGACCGCTCTGACAAGGGGTCACGCAGAAAGCTCAGCAGCGAAACAGAGCAGGCGCTTATACTGTTCCGCCGCCAGCATCCGGACATCAAAATCACGACCTTGGTGAGGATGGCCGAGAAGCAAGGCATCTTCCTGCCCTCGGAGGTTGTGGACATGACGCTCATCTACCGGGTGTTCCGCAACCAGGACACAAAAGGCAGGAATCCCAACGACAGGGACATGCGCCGGCTGGAGATGGAATACGTGAACCAGGTCTGGTATCTGGATGCGATGGTCGGGCCGAAGGTGCATGTCGGTCAGGGAAAGGAATGCAAGATCGTGACGGCCAAGCTTTTCGCCCTCATCGACGACAAGTCCCGTCTGGTGACCTACGCCCGTTTCTACCGGGATGAGACCAGCGACAGCTTGCTTGACTGCCTCTGGGGCGGCTTCAATGCCCGGGGACTGCCCCGCCAATGTCATACCGATAATGGGGCCGCCATGCGGGACGAGCGCATAAAACTTGGTTGTGCTTCCCTTGAGGTGAATTTTACACACTCAAGGCCATACACCCCCACAGGAAAGGCGAAGGTGGAACGACTGTTCTCGACGGTGAGGATGCAGTTCCTGCCCACCCTGGGCGACGAGCCGCTGGAACTGTACGAGTTGAACAAGCGGTGGATGGCCTATCTTGAGGAGTACAACGGCAGGTATCACTCCGGCATCGGGATGTCTCCCCTGCAATGCTACCTCTCCGAGGTCCAGGCTGTCAGGCCGGCCCCGCCGGACCTGCCCAGGCTGTTCAGGAAGCGCGAAATTCGGACGGTGGGCAAGGCCAGGACCGTAAGCCTCGACTCGGTGCTGCTCGAGGTCCCGCTGGGATATTCGGGCAGGAAGATCGAGCTTAGGTACAACACCACCAGCGATGTGGAAGCTTTTCATGAGGGGGTGAGCATCGGAATGCTCAAGCCGGTGGACTACCAGGCCAACTCACGGGCCCACAGGATGCAGGGGGTGCAGCTGTGAACACGGACATCCGCACCTTCTACGGGTTCAAGCAGATACCCTTCTCTCCGGAACTGAAGCCCCAGCAGATGTACCTGCTCTCCTCGATGGTGGAGATAAGCAACAAGATACAGTTCGCCATCCAGAACAGCATGTACTTCACCCTCATCGGTGATGTGGGGGCGGGAAAGTCGACGACGTTGCGTTACGTACTCTCCCAGCTGCCTGCCAAGAGCTACCAGGTCATCGACCTGGTAGGAGGGCAGTGGAGCTTCGTCGAGGTGCTCAGGCAGCTCATGGCATCGCTGGGGCTTTTCACCAGGACCAACCAGCCCTCCACCATGCTCAGGCAGATTCATGAGGCGCTGGACCTCATCTACAACGACGGGAAGCGGCCCGTCCTGGTCATCGATGAGTGCCATCACTTCACCGGTGATTTCTATGCCCAGCTCCACCTCATAAGCCAGCAGAACCTCGCCAAGGCAAATGTGATACCGATCGTCATGTGCGGGCAGGAAGGCCTGTTCGAGAAGCTGCGCAACCCGCAGGCACGCCCCCTGATGAGCAGGATCCTCGACGGATACAACCTTCGGAGCCTCACCCAGGATGAGTGCTTCGGATACATCGAGCACCACCTGAAGACCATCGGCGGCCGCGGTTCCGAGATATTCGACAAGCCTGCGCTGATAGCCGTCAGCCAGGTGTCGGCGGGTATCCCCAGGAACATCAATTCCGTATGTCTGTTGGCATTGCAGCACGGCATGGAACAGGGCCTGTTGACCATCCCGGCAGAGGTGATCAGGAAAGTGACCAGGAACTGGTGGGAATGAGAGCATAAGGAAAAACGACCATGGATCCAAATACACAAATCAAGGAAGAGAGACCGGTACCACTGGTTGTGCTCCACCACGAATTCACCGAAAGCTATTACCTGCATGTCATCAATCTATACAGAAGTCGAGTGGATGACGAAGCAATGCACCGCAGCATCTGTGAAAAAGCCAACGGCATAATGAGAAGGCAGGCTGTGTTCAGGGAGGACCTGGAGTACTGTTACGAGAACTGCATGATTGACGTTTTCGCAGATCCTGCACCTTTCTAGAATAGGTTTACGATTGTATTCAAGGACTGGCCTCTTCGGAGGCCTTTCGTTGCATAAGGAGCTCTAACCAAGCGTGCAACTTTCTTCTCAGCTGACCGTGCAAATACCGCTATAAAATAATATGCCACATAACACTCAGGGAAGAATGTGAGATCCTGAGAGAAGAGCGGGACAGGCTGCAAAGACAAGTTTGCCAACTCCAGATGGAAAAAGACATTCTGGAGAAAGCTGCATCCTTGCTAAAAAAAAGGAAGGGCATCGACATTGAAAACCTGTCGAACAGAGAAAAGGCCGTGTTGGTCGATGCCCTTGCCAGAAGATACCGCCTAAAGCATCTACTGGCTTCTGTACACATGGCAAAGAGCAGTTTCTTCTATCAAAGAAACGCCATGCAAAAAGATAAGTATGCCTCGGTAAGGGAACGCTTGAGGACTGTATTTGAGCAAGCCAGGAGTTGCTATGGCTATCGTCGCCTACACGTAATTCTGACAGCGGGCGGACAGGTCCTCTCCGAAAAGGTTGTCTTGCGTCTGATGCATGAGGAGCGATTGGACGCAGGCGTTTCAAAGAGGAAGAAATACAGTTCGTACATGGGCGAGATAGATGCCGGGGTCACGAATCTGCTCCAACGTGATTTCCATGCCGAGAATCCCAACGAGAAATGGCTGAGCGACATCACGGAATTCAGCATTCCCGCTGGGAAAGTATATCTCTCTCCTATCGTTGACTGCTTCGACGGCTACGTCACCTCCTGGACCCGGGGACCGAGCCCCAATGCGGAGATGGTGAACTCGATGCTGGATAAGGCCGTGGGTACATTGAAAGACGGTGAGTGCCCACTGGTACATACCGATCGGGGATGTCACTACCGTTGGCCCGGCTGGATCGAGAGAATGGATAATGCCGGATTGGTACGGTCGATGTCGAAGAAAGGCTGCTCTCCAGACAATTCGGCGTGCGAAGGTTTCTTCGGAAGACTGAAGAATGAGATGTTCTATATCCGTTCATGGTTTGAGGTATCGATTGAGGAATTCTGTACACAGCTTGATGATTATATCTGTTGGTACAATGAAGAGAGAATTAAAATGTCGTTGGGTGGCAGAAGCCCTATGGAATATCGTAGGAATCTTGGGTTAATATCGTAGAAAAGTCCAACTTTTTGTCCTCACCCCCAATTGGGGAATTCTACTTGATTAAAAGCAATCGGGCCACCGCAGTGTGGACAAACCCTTGGTGGTTCTCCACTGACAACCCCGCGGGTAAGGGTCAGTCTTTCACCAGTGCTGGAAAGTACGAGGGCGGGATCGATGGTAACATCGAAGCTTGCCAGGCCATGGGCGAATGTGATAGTGTCATGCATGGGGATGGCTTTTTCCTCTTTGTTTGAGTGTGGTAACTACAACATAACGGAATGCCGTCCCTTTTTCCAATCCAACACCTTTCCAGATTTCAGTCTTTTCTCAGCATCCCACAAGAAAATGAATTGAGCCTTTTACTTGACCTGCTCGCTTTTTGAAGCTTTTAGCCAAATAAATCAGCACCACCCTTCCAAAGGGTGGTTTGCTCTACGGCTATAAGCCGTGGTTCACCGACCAGCGCCTAAAGACGCTGGCTTCACTTATATCGTTCAGCCCAAATGCCTTTGCCTCTTTGGCTGCCCCCAAGAGGGCAACCGTATTACCTGCTACCCCTTGAAGGGGTCCTCGTATTCCTTCACGCTCAACTTGTCCAGCATGATGTCATGCTGTTCCTGTTCGCGTATGTACTTTGCAATGGTTGCCTCGTTCAGGCCCACCGTGCTCACGTAGTATCCTTCCGCCCAAAAATGCCTGTTGCCAAACTTGTACTTCAGGTTCGCGTGCTTGTCGAACAACATCAATGCACTCTTGCCCTTCAGATACCCCATGAAGCTCGATACGCTCATCTTCGGCGGTATACTCACCAGCATGTGCACATGATCGCTCATCAGGTGTCCCTCTATCAATTCGACACCCTTGTATCCGCACAGCGAGCGCAGGATCTGGCCCACACTCTGCCTGTATTGATTGTAAATTATCTTTCTCCTATACTTTGGCGTGAACACGATATGGTATTTGCACAACCACTTCGTGTGGGCCAACGAATTTTCTTTACTCGCCATCTTTCACTCACCTTTTCCTGTATGATTTTTGGGCTGAACTCCAAAATCCTACCATAAAGGTGAGTGTTTTTGTGTAACAAATCGTTTCCGCACCCGCATAGCGGGTGGTTTATTGTTTCGCACGCATCGCGTGCTCAACTGTCTAAAAACATAGAAAAAAAAGCAACCAATTTGCTATTAACAAATCAATTGCCTAATGGGCGCGATTGGGTTTGAACCAACGACTTCTACCGTGTGAAGGTAGCACTCTCCCACTGAGTTACGCGCCCGCTACAGGGAATTATCATACGGAAATAAAGAGGGCTTGTCCAGTCCTATTTTTCTTTCATCTTTTCTCGGATTCTCTTTGAATTCTACTTATCCTTTTTTATCCTGTTGATTGGTTCTTTGTATTGGGGGAGGCTCTACCACATATTTGTAGTATGGCTATCAAAACTTTTTTACGGATGATGGGAACATTTAAAGATTTACTCACAATTATAACCCAATAATTGCTATAGTATGGGAACACTGTAACATGGAATCAGAAAATCGATTCCTTTGAATCCAGGAGGATTTATGATGAAAAAGAACGGCTTGAAAGTATTTTTAGTCGCGCTGATGCTTCTGTCTCTAGGCTTTGGTACCCTCGGTGCCCAGGCAGCCTATGAAAAAGCTCAGCCACAGACCATTACCATTCTCGGTACAACTGACATACATGGAAATGTGTGGGGGTTCAGTTATGAGAATGACAAAGAGACTACCAACACGGGAATGGCAAGGATTGCCACCTATGTGGATCAAGTAAGAAGTGAACAACCCAACGTTGTCCTGGTCGATAATGGCGATACCCTGCAAGGGAACATCATGACCGACGACCTGTACAATAAAAGGGCAGGGGATCATCCGGTAATCACTGCCATGAACATGATGGGCTATGACAGCATGACGCTGGGAAACCATGAGTTCAACTTTGGTGAACAACTCATTCCCCGTATCCAGACTCTTGCCAATTTCCCGATCCTTGCTGCCAATATGGCTAGGGTTGACGGAACCATGGCTGCCTTGCCGTATACCATCATTGAGCGTGCAGGAGTAAAAATCGGAATCATCGGCCTCACCAACCCCAATGCACCTCGCTGGGATGGTGAAAAAGTTGATTCCTTTGTATACAGCGCCGTGGGACCAGCCTGCAGAAAGACCATCGACATCATCAAGAACAAAGTAGATCTCATTGTCGTTACCGCCCACGTAGGCCTCTATCCAGAATATGACGAGGAATTCGGAAGCGACGGGGCGAACAAGATTCTGGAACTCTGTCCAGAAATTGATGCCCTGCTTGTTGGCCATGCCCATGTGACAGTCAACGAAACAGTTGGCAATACACTTGTAGGCGGAGCCAGGAACCTGGGAAGGGAAGTAGTTCGTTTCGACATAACCCTCGATACTGACAGAAAAGTAACCGCTCATTCAGTAAGTATCGTTGATATGGCAAACTATGAACCAAGCCAGGCCTTGAGAAGCGAACCATTCATCGCCAAGGCACACCAGGAAACCAGGGACTTTATCAGTGGGGGAGCTCCTACCGCTGACGGAAAGACCTCTGGTGGTATTTTTGGACAGGCTGCCGTGGATTTCCAACCTGCAAATGAAATCAAGGGAATTCCTGAGGGAAAAGTCCGTGACACCGCTGTAATGGACCTGATCAACTCCGTCCAGCTTGCCAATTCCGGCGCTGACGTATCTGCTGCTGCCCTGTTCTCCGACACCAGTAACATCCCAGCGGGAAACATCAACTATGGTACTATCTTCGGAATCTATAAATATGATAATACCCTCTACCGCGTACAGGTTACCGGCTCTGAATTGAAAGCCTACATGGAATGGTCAGCTTCCTGCTATAATCAGGCAATGCCTGGTGATATCTCAGTAAGTTTCAATCCTGAAAAGCCCGGTTATCTCTATGATATGTTTGCCGGTGTGGATTATGATATTGACCTTTCAAAACCCGTTGGCAAGAGAATCGTCAATGTCATGTATAAAGGCAAACCTCTTGCCGATACACAGAAATTGACCCTTGCCGTAAACAACTACCGATATTCCTCAGCCCTCAAGGCACAGAAATTGGTAGCAGCTACCAAGGAATGGGAATCCCCGAATTCAATCAGGGATATGCTGGTACAGTACATTCAGGAAAACAAGGTAATCGAACCAAAGATTGACAACAACTGGAAGATCATAGGTGTAGATTTTGCTTCTCCTGACAGATCAAAGGCAATTGCCCTGGTCAATGACGGGAAAATTGAAGTACCGTATGCAAAATCCTTGAACGTAAACGACTTGAAACAGGCTGGACTACTCTAGGATAAGAGTTTTCCTTGAAAAAAAGCTTCCCGGGAGAATTTAATCCTGGGAAGCTTTTTGTAACTGGGAAATATGTTGATCTTGTCCTTATTCAGAAGAATCTGAAGGATCTTCCAAAAAGCTATCTTTCTTACGCTTTCGTACATTTTCAGTAAGAAGGAATTCGATCTGACCATTTATTGAACGAAAATCATCTTCTGCCCACTGCGCCAATTCTTTCCATAATGAAGGTGAGAGACGGAGAAGGAGCTGTTTTTTTCCTTTTTCCTTATTTTCTTCCATATACCACCTTCCTTTTCAAAAGCCTAATAAATCGAACCGCTATTGATAATGGGTTGTGCATCCTTGTTTCCGCAGAGTACTACCAAGAGATTACTTACCATAGCAGCTTTGCGTTCGTCATCAAGTTCGACAATCTTATGTTCGCTTAACTGATTGAGAGCCATTTCTACCATACCCACAGCCCCTTCAACGATCATCTGCCTTGCAGCAATAATCGCAGATGCTTGCTGTCTTTGCAACATGGCGGCTGCAATCTCCGGAGCATAGGAAAGGTGAGTGATCCTGGCTTCCACTATTTCAATACCGGCAATATCTACCTTACCTTGTAGTTCTACCTTCAAATCCTCTGCAACATTCTTGCTGCTTCCCCTCAAGGACTTTTCTCCAAGTTCATCAGATGCATCATATGGAAATAAACGAACCACATTTCTCAAGGCAGAGTCACATTGGATGGAAAGGAACTCTATGTAATTATCTACATTGAAGACAGCTTTTGCAGAATCAACAACCTTCCAGATCACTACAATCCCGATGATTATCGGATTTCCCAAAGAATCGTTTACCTTCTGCTTCTCATTGTTAAGGGTCATTGCCTTCAAGGAAATTTTCTTGCTTGCTAATTGTATGGATCCATTCGATGCTCCCTTGGAAACTTCAATGGAAGACTTGGCCTTGGGATTGCCGGTAGTAGGGTCTGTATTGGCCGCCGGGTTCACTGCAGTGACAAACGGATTCACAAAATAAAAACCTTCCCTGTTCAGCGTACCGTAATAACGACCGAAAAGAGTCAATACCAAAGCTTCCTTAGGTTTGATAACCTTGAGCCCTGCATACAGGATAGGGCCAATGATAAATCCATAGCAGGAGAAAACTGTTATCAAGCTTGCTTTAAGCAGAATGCCCATAGGCCAGATGCAACAGAATATAAAGCCTACGATACACACAATAATCAACAAGGTGTTGATAACCAAGAATCTCATTCCATTGTTTGGAGCATCCAGAACCTTGTCAGTCCCATAACCATGGGAAGAAACCATGTTCGCCTCACTCATTTTGTCCTCCGAGAAAGTATCTATATGATATCAAAAAGATATCATATAGATATTCTTGCTATTTTATGGTTTTGTCAATAGACAGGAAATAAAACTTTTAAAAAATTGTTTTTCTTTTATGGCAACTATTGATTACAAAAACTCTGTGGGCCACATTGACAAAAGAAAAAGCAATTTATATGCTGAAGAAATAATAGTAGTACATAATAGACAACGGTAAGGTGGTTATATGGAAACTCTTTTACAAGATTTGATTGGTCTCGGATTTACCACTCTCCAGGCACAAATCTACATGACCTTGCTTACAGAAGGTGAACAATCGGGATATCAAATTGCAAAGGTAATTGGTATATCGCGTTCATCGGTGTATGCCGCCCTGGAAGGAATGTACCAAAAAGGCATCATATTGAAACTCAATGGTGAGGTTGCCTCCTATATTGCGCAAGATCCCAAGATATTGCTTGCCCAAATGACACAATCCTTTCGTGAACATATAGATAGCGCAGAGACTCAATTAAGTGGACTCTATGATGATAGAAGAGAAGAACGATATACCAATATCCATGGGTTCGATTCCATTGTAAGTTCAGCAAGAAATGCATTGCTCAATGCAAAAAAAGAAGTATACCTAAATACTGATTTCGACCTTTCTCTCTTTAGCAATGAATTCAATATACTTGCGAAACGGAACGTCAGGATACTGGTCTTTTCCTTTGCCACCTTGGAAACCAAGGACTTGCCTATAGAATTCTATAGCCATGAAGATAGCCAGTGCGAAGAGGAAAAACCTTCACGACTGATGCTTGTAATCGATTGTGACCAGGCCTTGGTTGCAGATACCTATAAAAAACGAGGAAGTTGGCTGGGAACCATAACCAACAATGCGTTGTTTGTCTCCATTGTCGCTGAACATATACATCATGATATCTATTTGTTGAGGCTCAAGCAGGAAAGGCAACGAGAAGTAATAACAGAATCAATAAAACTCCATACCCTTTTGGAAAATAAATAACCTATGGAAATTAAAAACTCCATAACAAGGCAAGTATTTAATCTGGCAATTCCTGTTACCTTACAAAGCTTATTCCAATCATCCTTGGAAATTATTGACCAGATCATGGTAGGGCAGCTGGGGTCCGTTACCATAGCATCCGTAGGGATGGGCAGTAAGTATGCCAATCTCTTCACCGTTACCCTTGCAGCAATAGGAACGGCCGCTTCGCTTATGATGGCCCAATACTATGGACAAAAAAACAATAAGGGACTGAGCAAGACTTTTTGGATAAATTCTATGTTTGCTTTCATCATTACCGTTCTCTTTTCACTTCCTGCACTATGCTGTCCTAAAGCAGTAATGTCCTTATATACCAATGAAGCTCCTGTAATTCCTCTTGCTTCAACCTATCTGTATATTATAGCTCTTGGTTTTCCTCCCTTGTTCATTACCAGCATGTTGGCCAACTATCTTCGTAACACACAATATCCAAGACTTCCCATGATTGCTTCGATTTTTTCCGTTATAATCAATACTCTTTTAAATTATGTATTGATCTTCGGTCCCTTTGGACTTCCTCGCCTGGGACTTCAGGGAGCTGCAATTGCAACAACCATCTCACGGTATCTGGAATGCCTGATCATTGGTCTATTGTTCTGGAGAATACAGATCAAAAGCGCCAATAGAATCACCTGGGAACAAGAAGGCTTTAGACCTTTTGCCAAAATGGCTTTCTTTATTGGCTTACCAGTATTGATAAATGAATTTCTTTGGGGATTCGGAGAGACAATATATGCAGTTATCTATGGCCATATGGGAACAGCGGCTATGGCGGCAATTACCTTGACCTTTCCTATCCAAGGGTTATGTATTGGCCTGTTTTCAGGGGTTTCCACTGCAGGTGCAATTCTGGTTGGAAACCAATTAGGGAAAAAAGAGGGCACCCACGCTTATATTCTGGCCAAACATTTCGTTGAGGGCACGATTATTGGTGGTATAGTACTAGGAATCTTGCTGTATATTGCAAGCCCTTTCTATGGAAATATTTTCAAGATAAACTCAGAAACCTATGTTTTGTTAGTTATGACTCTCAAAGTTTTTTCCATTGCCTTATGGATAAAGGTATCGAACATGGTCTTGGGTGGTTTGCTCAGAAGTGGGGGGAAAACTCATATTACCCTCTATTTGGATATGATTGGAACTTGGGCAATAGGTGTTCCTTTAGGACTTATAGCTGCATTCTCTTGGCATTGGTCGCTTCCCTGGGTGTATGCAATCATAACGATAGAGGAATTCGTACGATTTGTATTGGGTATCCTGATTGTCAGGTCAAAAAGGTGGATGAAAACTCTTGCTTAATTGATGAATAACGATAGGAAAAATTTACTAATTATTTATCTAAAAACAAGAAAGATATAAAGTGCATTATGAGAATAATGAATGAAATTTGTTTCTAAGGACAAGAAATTGATTAAAAAAACTTGACGACTTTTCAGTTTAACAGTTACATTATTGTAAATATGTATAAAGTATGTTGGAAGTGTGTTACCTATAGGATTGGCAAGTCATGTATATTCCTGCAATCCTCAAGACCTAAAGTAATAGCGGAATCAGTGAAAAGTTGGAGTTTCAAATGACAATGAAAAAAGCTCGTCAGTGTTCAGGGATACTTTTTTGGTTTAAAGATTCCAACAATGATATTTGGGTCCTTATAGGAAGAAGGCAATCTGCTCCTTGTAAAGGAATGTGGTCAATTCCTTTTATGCAATGCGAGCATCAGGAAAAAACAAAATTAACAACAGAAGATATAAAGAATACTGCACTGATGGTTTCCCAAAAAGAATTTGGCCTCCAGATAGATCTATCTGAAGACCTAAAACTCCTAGGGACCAAAAAGGGGCTATTCAAAAAATACATTGTATTTGCATACCAATATACTTCAATGGAATTGCCTCCATTGAAAAATAATTTTCTTATGGTTATGTGGTCAAAAAGTGATGAAGTTCCCAAACCCCATACTTTGTTTCTGAACAGGCTGCTAGGTAAATTGAAAGCGTTTTGACAGTATGTCATTTTCCAAGAATTTCACCTAGCAAGGTACATTTCCCTAATGCAACCAAATCTGGTTTTTCTTGGGCAATGATAGGGCTGTAAAGCAATATTGCACCATCAGCCTTGACTCGTTCTTCCCAATCTTCCATCCATTGTCCCTCTCCCCATCCATATGATCCAAACAAGGCAATGGGCTTTCCTTTCAGTTTGCTTTCAATAGAAGAGAACATGGGTTCGAAAACCTCTTCTTCCAAATTTTCCACCCCCATTGAAGGACATCCAAAAGCTATGGAATCATATAAATCAATTGAATCAGGACCAAAATTATCGGCTGTCAGTATTTGGACTTCAGTACCAAATTTTTTAGCACTGGCAGCAATTGCATTTGCCATTATTTCTGTATTACCTGTTCCTGAATAATATACTATTGCCAATTTATGCATAGAGTTACCTCTTTGTTATGACATTTTATTACTTTGAAATCCAGACCAAGAGGGAAGCGTCTTTGATTCCCTCTTTTCTGTTTGTTGCAACAGAAAGTCCAGAATATGTTTTTATAAATCAATGCTTTCCATAACGCCTTTGTATAGGGAAAGCAACCCTATCAAGAGTCCCTTGCTCTTTGAAAGTTCAGGACCAAAAACCAAATAGAATGTATAAATATTAGCAGTGGCTAACATTTACATTACTATATATACCTATAAGGAGAGTACAAGTCAAGAGAAGGGGAGCATTTTTTTTATTCGCAAGGAATTTTATTGAGAATCAGAAAGTTTTTTCATTTTTGCCACTATTGAGGATTCTTCACCAAAAAAAGTAACAGCTTCATTCAATGCCCATTGATACGCGACTTTGGCATCATCAAGATTTCCTGTTTTTCGGAAACATTTTGCGATGTGCGCTATCAGCCCGATTCGCTCTGCGTCGGTTGCCAAATCTTTTTCAATATCGAGATAGGAACGAATGATTATATACTGGTCAAGAGCTTCTCTATAACGTTTTTGTTTTTCAAAGCAGGAGGCCAAGGCAGCCCTAGCCATAATGGTTTGGCTATTGGTGGTACCGAAGATTTCCTCATACGCTTCTTTTACGGTAATTCGAATGGGTTCTTCTTTAAAAAAATCTTCTTTTTTATTGAAAATATCCGCCTGAAGACACAACGTATCAATATAGGTCAGATAATTGAACTCCCGTTCTTCATCCACATTGGTATCTGAAAGCGGAACATTCTTTTCCAAAAGCTCCGTAACCACCGCTTGAGCTTCTCCTAGGCGTTCATCATCAACAAAAGATGAACCCAAGGCAAGAAAAGCCTCATAGGAAAGGGAATCGTCCTTTCCGTTCAAAGCAACGGTACCTTGATAGATTTGTTGGGCAGTCAATACTTCGTTTATCGTATCCTTTGCTTCCATATAGGCCATGTTCAATTCACTCATAATAGTTATGAATTCCCAATTGAGAGGCCCTTTGTTATTAAAAAGTGTTACTTTTTGTTTTTCCAGCTCATAGATATGCTGATGTATTTTTGCAAAATACAATGGATTATCCATTTCATTGTTCAACAAAAAGTTGGCAAAGTAATTTTCCATACAGGATACTATTCCCCAAACCCTTAAAAGGTTGTTTGCGTATTTTTCTTTGCCTTGATTGCCAAAAAGCAATCATGGACAAAACTATCCAGGATTTCACATCCACTTGAATCGGAATACATACCGGTTATTGAAAACCCATTTTCGCAGAGGCCGCCTAGTAAGCTTTCCAAGGTATGACTGAACTCAATCGTATCATATTTTTGTAAATGTTTCTCTAGTTGCTTACGAGAAAGGCTTTTTGGATCGGAATAGGGAATAGTATATTTGATTTTCAGCTTACCTTTCTTTTCAGCCTGTTCCTCAAACATATAGAGAATTGGATTTATAGCTGAAGTAAGAAGATAACCACCGGTTTTAAGAATCCTGTTGCATTGGGCATAAACAGAAATTACATCATCAATGAAACATGTTGAAGTAGGATTATATATTAAATCAAATGCTTCATCGGGAAATCGGGAAAGATCGCGCATATCTCCCTGGATGGTCTTCAATGGCAAATTCTCAAGTTCGGCTATTTTTTTATCCTGGGCAATTTGTTTTTCCGAGATATCAAAGACTGTTACCTGAGCTCCAGCGGCACTAAGCAGGACTCCTTGCTGACCTCCTCCTGAGGCAAGGCAAAGAATTTTCTTTTCTCGTAGATCTCCAAGCCATGAAGGAGGAACCTCCTTAAAAGGAGTGAGAATGCAATGTACATCTCCCTTTCGAGCTGCTTCTATTTCTTTGGGAGTACACCCATCAGTCCAGATATTTCCTTGTTCTGATTCATGGTCCCAAGCCTTCCTGTTAGCGTCTGCATAGTCGATCATACGCGAAATGTAACATGGAATACCTGTCTCTACAAGCTACTTGGCAATAATTTGATAGCGACGTTATATATTTAGTATGGATAAGTATTTAGTTGGTATTGATGAATAAATGGGAATAGCATGGTCCCGAAGGAATTGCATAAAGGAAAAAGAAGAGGCAAGGAAGGAGAGCCTTACTCTCTTTCTCAACGATTCATAATCTTTTCAGGCTATTTTCAACGCCAATTTTGAAAAAACAGGCTTCTTCCTTGAACCGGTTTTTAAAAAACGAAACCTTCCCGTTTTATCAGGAAGGTTTCAAAGGTAGCGGCAAAGGGACTTGGACCCCTGACAAAACGGATATGAGCCGTTTGCTCTACCAACTGAGCTATGCCGCCATACAGTTGCCTCAAGCAACTCTGACACTATATCGGATGAGGAAGAATTTAGTCAAGGGGGTTTTCTCCAGTCTTTTCTTGATAGCTAAAGGCCATTTTTATGTATTAAAATTTTATTTTGTGATATCTTGGGCCTATGCAAAAGAAACAATATATATGCCCTAAATGTGGTTGTTCCCATTATGAATCTGATCAATTCCAAGCTACTGGCGGAAATTTTGCCAAGATCTTTGATGTTCAAAATAAACGTTTTGTCACTATAACCTGCACTCAGTGTGGGTATACTGAACTCTATAAAGGACAATCGAGTACTGGATGGAATGTCTTGGATTTTTTATTGAGCTGATACCATAAAGAAAATGCTTGCCTTTGTTGCTTGCAATCGCTACTCTACAAATATGGTTGGATTCTTTATTAAAAAATCATTCTTTGATGGATGGGATAACTTGATTGGTATGGTAATACACAATCTTGGCTATCTACTGGTCTTGCTTGCTCTTTTTGGCAGCATGGGGCTCTCCCAAAACCACATGGTACTGAGTGTTGTTTGCTTGATACTATCAGTTGGGTTGTTTGCTTTTTACACCTCAGGGGTTTCATCATCTGCCTGGGCCTATAGCAAATATGAAAGGAGCGGGTTCGAAGGCTTTAAAAAAGGATTGAGGCAATCCTGGCGCCATGCACTTTTATTTTGGGTGCTTACGCTATTGGATGTTTCCCTGATCATCCTGGTCATTCCTTTTTACATGAGTTTTGGCAATACCGTGGGAACTATCCTCTCAGTTATTTTGTTTTGGGTATTCGTCGGATTGTTCCTGGCTCTTATGTATTATTTTCCCTTATCCAATGTTATGAGTGGTGATCGCCCATTAAAGACACTCAAAAAGAGTTTTCTTCTTGTTTTTGACAATCTATGGTTTTCATTGTTTCTTGCTCTTGATGTAATCATTTCCTTAGTGCTTTCAATCTTTCTTGCCGGTCTTGCCCCTGGTGGCTGTGGCATACTTCTTGAATGTCAGGATGCAACAAAACTTCTGATGCTAAAATATGATTACCAGGAAGCAAACCCTGAAATGGAACGAAAAAACATTCCTTGGGACGATATCCTCTATGATGAAAGGGAATGTGTCGGACACAGGTCTTTAAAGAATATGATTTTTCCCTGGAAAGACTAAGGTATAAAAGAATGGCATTTGAAGTTGAATTGAAGGCTCATGTACAGGATCCCAAGGTCATTATGGCAATCTTGGAAGGATTCGAGCATATTTCTGAACCTGTATGTGAATATAAAAAAGATATCTACTATGCGAAGGCAAAGGGTGAGGATCCTCTTTTCCGTCTTCGCAAAGAAAGCTTTGGACCTGATTTTGATTCTCTTACCGGTTCCATCCTTTTTACCTATAAAGACAAAAGTCTCAAAGATGGCATTGAAGTGAATAGTGAGACGGAATTCACCACTTCAGATGCACAAGGCGAGAATGCCGAAAAATTCTTTCAAGCTTTAGGCTATGAGATCTATATCGAGAAAGAAAAGAAAGGATATTCCTTTGTTTATAAGCCTGAGGGATTTGAGCCATTGTTGCATATAGAGTTGGTTCAGGTAATTGGCTTGGGATGGTTCCTGGAAATGGAATTTCTTTTGGAGGAACAGGAACTGGTTCACGAAGCAAAGAAAAAGCTGCACGAGGTTCTTGGTATGGCAGGACTTGCAGAGTCCGATATAGAAAGCAAATATTACATGCATATGCTCAAGGAAAAATCAGCTCATTAAAGAAAAAATAGGCCCGAGGCGAATGCTTCGGGCCTTAAAACGTAAAAATTAGAAAAGAGGAATCCTTGGAACATCCTCAATAGCAAGATACTTGCTTAAACAGGTTACCAAGACTTCATGATCTTGCAAATCGGTAAGACCGGAAACCATCGCTACCGCCACGATTCCCACTCCTTGTACGATAATGGGAAAACCACCGCCACACGATACATACTGGGTTGGATCCAACCCTTTGTCAGCTAACGTCTTTCCCTGCTTTTGCAGCTGCATCGCAAAGTGAAGGCTACTGTTCTCATGCATCTTGACAGTGTTGAATTTACGATCCAACCAACGATCATTATTAAGTGTTGCACCTTCAGCAGAATATTGGAAAAGAACAAGTCCACTGACTTTCCTTATACCAATTGCTATGTGCAAATCCTTGTCCATTGCCTCTGAAACAATGATTTTTCCCAGTTCCCATGCATCTTCATGGGTGAAGGATTCAAAGGTCAACAATTCCTCTTGAGCCGCGACAACTGCCAATTTTTCATTGATGTCCATAATTTACTCCCTTGGGTAACGAAGACCCCATTCCTTTCTTACTTCATCCATAATTTCCATTACCCGTATGGTTTCGCTGTGAGGCATCTGTTTGCATTCCAGCTTTCCTTCAGCGATAGCCAATTGGGAAGCCTCGACCTCATGTTCAAATCCCGTAATATATTTGAACGGTTTATAATTCTCGATCAAATGATAATCAAGATCATACACATTGATTCCTTCGCAGTTATTGATATTCAGGAATTCAATGTAGCCCTTTGAGCCAAAAATCATTCCACGTCTATCAGAATTGCAAAGCATTGAACTATGCAAAAGTGCCATATTACCATTCTTGAATGTCATGGTGATACTATCATTTGCATCAACACCTGTTTCCAGCTTTGTGCACGTAGAGGTAATACGATCGATATCATTGCCAAAGACCATCATAGCAAAATTAATGGTATAGACTCCGAGGTCAAGCAAAGCTCCTCCTGCGAGGGCCAGCTCTCTCATTCTTGGAACGGTTTTGAGAGGGTAGCAAAGATTCGCGGTAAGTGATTGAGGATCACCTATTACCCTACGTTCAAGGATTTGATCCAAAACCAATCTCATAGGTAGATAGCGAGTCCAAATTGCCTCAGTTGCAAAAAGCTTGTGCTCCTCTGCATAGGAAAATATTTTTTTTGCCTCATCTGCGTTCACTGTGAACGGTTTTTCGCAGATTACATGTTTGCCATGTTCCAGGCACAGCATCATATGCTGGAAATGGAAGATATGAGGAGTACATACATATACCAATTCAACTTCCTTGTCCTCAAGCATTTCCTCATACGACCCGAATGCTTTCAAGATGGACCATTTCTTGGCAAAATCCTGGGCTTTCGCCAAGTCACGGGACGCTACTGCATATGCTTCGATACCCTCCATTTGTACAATGGTGGTAGCCATTTTCCTAGCTATATTTCCGGCGCCTAAAATTGCCATTTTCATAATTCACCTCCAATCGTAAAGATAGTATAGTCGTACTATTGCATATAAGAAAGAACCATTTTTAATTTAAAGAACAAGCAAGCAATTCATCGCAAAGGTCAGCATTCCCATTATGGCGAAAATAGTAATGGTTCTGGCTCTCAAAGAAGAGCTTGCAAGGAGATTTACCAGAGACCAAAGAGCAAAGAGTATAGCCGTGGAGACCGTCAGCATGGTTATCTGTCCCATTAATGCAATAAAGGGAAGCATCACCGCAAAAGACAGTGAGGCACGGCTTCCTCCTTGTGTACCCATGGAAAGGAAAAGAAAAGCCATCGCGGCAAAAAGCAAGGTTCCCAGCAAGGCAGGAATGATTTTTGCCGGATTCATCAAGAGAACACTGCTGATATTCACCAAGGCCAGGGTAATGATTTTCAAGGCTTCCGCAACAGTTGAAAAAACATGCCTTACAGAACTTTCCCTATCAAAAAGATGGTAGAGGCAAGAGACAACAAAACTGCCTATGAAGAAACAAAAGGTGACTATGGACCACAGGGACGCGGGAAGAAAGCTAGCTGAGTGCTCTTCCAGTACAATGACATAATATACCAGAAGGAAAATTGCTGCCGATCCTCCTATGATGTCAATGATTGCATTGAATATGGATACCGGTCTATACGTACGTTTCCCAGATTCCAATCGATTGAACGTGTCACTGTTAAAGCTGAAATTGAAAGAAGTTCCGTTTTTCAATTTCGCAAAGAATTCGACTCTGTGGACCTGTTGTGCATGGTCCGATATTTCTTGCACTTGCTTTTGGAAATCTGCGAAGACATTAGTCAATTCATCCATATTCAACTCCAAAATTTTTCAGTCTTGATTTCATTTATGAGGCAGGTGACCCGTTCCTTGAGAGCGTCGCAAATCATCTGCTCAGCTTCTGCCTGGTTTGTCTTTGCCAAAACTAGAGCCTGGGGAAATTCCATTGGCTTACCGATATTTGCATAATAATTTCTAGAGACAACTGTCATTTTTCTTCCGGCTGTCTTTGAATGCTTGTCCTTGACTCTTCTCTTGGGAGCAATCAGTCCTATAGGTATGATGGGTACGGGGTTTTTCAAGTAAATTCGGGCAATTCCTGGGCGGAATATCTCGATCTGTTGTTGCGTATTCAATCTCCCTTCAGGAAAAATATAGATACTATCACCTTCCTTAAGATAGGAAACCGAGGTATCGACAACTTTTGTTCTATCAGATTTGGAAAGAGCCTTGATTTGTTCAGTCCAATGTAAAAAACTCCCTACCACGGGAATGCCATAACCTGGGCCAATGACTACATGCAAAGGATCTTCCATCAAAGTCGTGACAAAGTGGACATCGCTTGAACTGAAATGATTTGAACAGAAAATCTTAGGACCAGTTGGTAGGGGAGTTTCTTGCCAAGTTTGGAAATCATAGTTTAGTTGAAGGCTTAGCTTTACGACCTTCCGATAGATACCATGCAAGAATCTACTCAGTGGCTTCACTCAATGCTCCTAGGATGCAGTGTACGAGCTGACTGAAGAAGGGTCAATATGCTTTGGCAATTCAATACCATGTAGGCATCCATAGATTTTTGTTCAACATGGAATCAAAAACCTGATGGGACTGAACCCCATATACTTGAAGAAGGTTTTCTTTGGTAATCACTGATTCAACGGTGCCTTCAGCCATTATCTTTCCCTTTTGCAAGAGTATTACTTCGTCACTATAGACTTGAACCAATAAAAGGTCATGCAGGACACAAACCACGGTCAAGTCTTTTTCGACAAGATGCCGAAGGAGATTCATCATTTTGCGTTGGTGCTTTACATCAAGGTGATTGACAGGTTCATCGAGCAACAGAATCTTGGCATCCTGGCAAAGTGCCCGGGCCAGGAGTACACGCTGCATTTCCCCTCCTGATATCTCGGTAACACGTTTTTCCTGAAGTTCTTCAATGTCACAATCCTTCAAGGCCGTTTCAATGGCATGGTCCTTATCAGTTCCATTATAGGCATAACGTCCCATGGCTACGGCTTGTCGAACGGTAAAACCATAATCAATCTTGCCATTTTGCGGTACAAAACCAAGGATTCGCGCAATATCCTTTTGCTTGAGCATATCGATTTTTTGGTTCTGTAAGTACACAAGCCCATTCTGGGGAATGAGTTCCCTATAAAAAAATTTCAGCAAGGTACTTTTGCCACTTCCATTTGGACCGGTAAGAGAGACAAACTTGTTCATGGGTACAGCCAATGAAAAATCAGAAAAGACAGAATTCTTGGGATATCCGCCATCTAGGGTTTTTGTTTCAAGACTATACATAGTCAGATCTCCCTTTTTTAAGCATCCAGACAAAGAGAGGAGCTCCCAACAAGGAAGTTATGACGCCAACGGGCATTTCCCCTGATGGAAGGATAATTCTTGACAAAGTGTCACTACCAAGCAAGAGCAATGAACCAAACATGGCCGTAGGCAAAAGCAAATGCTTATGACTTGGGCCAAGAATCAATCGAATGACATGAGGGGCCATCAAGCCAATAAATCCGATTACTCCAAAAAATGATACGCACGTGGCCACTCCCAGGGTAGCCAGCAAAAGGAACAGAATCCTTGCCCTGCCCATGGGAAATCCACCAGAGAGAGCTGACCCTTCATCGAGAAGCAGCATATCCAGGTCGCGATGCTTCAAAGACAGGGGAATGATGCAAAGCAAGGAGACTATAAAGGTATAGATAACCTGGGACCAAGTGCTGGAGGAAAAGCTACCCATCGTCCAAAAAAGAATCCTGTCATATTGTTCATGATGCAAGAACATCAGCAACGTCATTCCTGCTGAAAGAATATAGTTGGTCGCAACTCCAGTAAGGAGCAGGGTAGTCTTGCTTACTTTTGTATGCATACCCAAAGAAAATATGAATAGGGTAGTCAACAGTGCCCCGACCAAAGCAGAGAAAGGCAATCCGATTATCGATGAATAACCCAATGATATGGAAAGGGCAACTCCAAAGGAGGCTCCGCTTGAAACACCCAGGACAAACGGATCTGCCATGGGATTTCGCAGTGCAGCCTGGAATACGGCACCACAGCTACCAAGTATAGCCCCACAGAATATTGCTGATAGAATACGGGGTAATCGCAAGTCCCGTATGATATAGATTTGTGAAGCATCAAGATTCTTGCCAAAAAGTGTTGAGAACGTATCGGCAAAACTGATTTTTGCAGGTCCCAGGCCAAGGGAGGCAATTCCCAAAAGAAGTATGCAGATGCCAAGGATAATTCTGGGATGTCGTTTCATAGGTCAATTCCTGGATGTATGGCCTTTGCCAAGGTTTGCAAGGCCAAGGCACTTCTAGGCCCTTGCCGACTGATGAGATCAGCATCTATGCTTACCAGGTTTCCTTCCTTGGTTGAGCGAAGATCCTTATAAGGTTTTGTTGAAGAAAAGGCCTCAATGGTCTCTTTGGCGGTTTCGCCCCACCTCGGACTTATTATTATGAGATCAGGATCATTTTCTACCAATAATTCCTTGCTGTAAGTCCAATTTGATGCACTCTTTGCAATATTGGTTGCTCCAGATAAGCTAAGCATCTGGTCTATGAATGTATCACCTGTGGCTGTACCATCGAAGGATCCGAAATCAATGAGAAAATATACTCTTGGTTTCGGAAGGTCTTTTGTCTTTTCCACAACATTAGAAACTGTATTTTTCATAGTGGATACCAAAGCCTTGCCCTCTTTTTCCTTACCAAGAAGGAATGCAATATCCTCGATCATTGCATACGTACCGGAAAAAGTCTCCTGCTTATTTATGCAAACAATCTTGATGGAAGCTTTTTGCAAGGATTCAATCAACTGGTCACTTACAAAAGAACTGGCTATGACCAGATCTGGTTTCAAGGAAATAAGTTTTTCCACCGAAGGCGTATACAACGTCCCGATACTGGGGATGTTGGAAACTTCTACAGGATAATTGCAATAATCGGTTCTTCCGACCAATAGATCCAAGCTTCCCAGCGCAGCAATTGTCTCGGTTACGTTGGGAGCTAGACTTATGATACGTCGGGGATTTTCAGAAAAAGCAACAACACGTCCAAGACTATCGGTATAGGTCAATTTCACTGGTTTTTGTTCAACTTGGGGCTGTGCAAAAAGAGCAAGATTGAAGGATAAAAAAAAGGCAACGAGTAATATCGAAAATTTAGACCTAGACATAAAGCCCCTTTGGAATAATGGGCATACAAAATACCCAAGCCTATACTCCGTAGGCTCTTCGTACGTATCTGAGTCAGGTCTCCTGGCTTAGGCATTCACAGAATCTACGACTTCCCGCAAAATTGCAGTGTCCTTGGTAGATTCCCAGCCTTCACAGTGGCGGGACCGCAGAGGATTATACCTCTTTCCCTTGGCTACAGACGCTTTATCCTACGATTGTCAGTCCTAGCTGTCAAGCCAATCAGGTTGACCAGAATTCTGGCGTAGGTTACTATCGCCACTATGGAATATGCAAATATCGAGATATATACAGATGGTGGTTGTAGCGGAAATCCCGGTCCTGGCGGATGGGCTTTTGTACTCAGGGCAGATTCGGTTTTTGAAAAAGAAGCCAGCGGAGGAGCTGTCGCAACTACCAACAATAGAATGGAGTTGCAGGCTGTTATCGAAGCTTTGAAAACTTGTTTGAATTATAGCCCCAAGAAAATCATTATCAATACCGATAGTCAATATGTAAAAAATGGCATTACAGCCTGGATAACCAATTGGAAAAGGAATGGTTGGCGTACAGCCAACAAGGCACCTGTAAAGAATAAGGAATATTGGATTGAGCTTGATAGCTTGAACAGCCAACTTCCTGTTACGTGGAATTGGGTGAAGGGTCATGCTGGAATTGAATTGAATGAACGATGTGATTCCCTGGTAAGAAAAGAAATGGATGCCATCATTAAGGGGTAGGTAATGAAGGAAAATACACCAAGTCTCTGGGACCTCTATATCACATTTGTCAAGATTGGTGGATTCACCTTTGGAGGTGGGTTGGCAATGCTTCCCATGCTCCAGAAGGAAGTGGTGGAAAAACATCACTGGGCCACTGAAGATGATTTGCTTGATTGCTATGCCATCGGACAATGTACGCCTGGTATCATAGCAGTAAATACCGCTACCATGCTCGGTTATAGAAAAAGAGGAGTTCTGGGTGGCATTATCGCTACTTTTGGTGAAGTTACCCCTTCTCTGGTAATCATTACGGCACTATCTACCTTGCTCAATCAACTGCAGGGAAATGTGATTATGGATAGGGCTTTTGCGGGGATACGGGTGGCCGTTTGTGTCTTGATATTGCAGGCCATACTCAAGCTCTACAAGAAAAGCCTTGTAGATATTCCAACGATTCTTTTTTGTATTGCCACGATCATCTGTACTGTTTTTCTTGATTTTTCTCCAATCTGGTTCATCCTCATTGGTATTGCCTATGGGTTGATAATCCAGAAAATTAAACGGGGAAATGGGAAATGATACTTTTCAGTCTTTACTATGAATTTTTCAAGATTGGTTTGTTTTCCATCGGCGGGGGTCTTACGACCTTACCTTTTTTATATGATCTTGCCCAAACCCATCCTCTTTGGATCACGACCAAGGAAATTGCCGATATGGTTGCCATTTCGCAATCAACCCCTGGACCTATCGGAATCAACATGGCTACCTATGCAGGATATCTTGCAGCGGGACCATTAGGCGGTCTTATGGCTACCTTGGGAGAAATAAGTCCAAGTATCATCATTATCATAATCATTGCACGGTTTTTGAGTAAGTTTGACCAAAATCAATATGTCAAGGATGCCTTTTATGGCTTGCGAGCGGCTGTCATTGGCTTGATAGTATATGGTGGCTCAAAAGTAGCCATGATTACTCTTTTCCATGAATCCCAGCTTCAATACAAGGAAGCAGCGATGTTTATCGTACTTTTTGTGTTTGCTGAGAAATTCAAGAAGGTTCATCCACTGTTTTGGATTCTGATTGCTGCGGTGGCGGGGATTGTTTTTCAATTGTCTTGAGTTTGCTCAAGTATTCTTGGATGAGAACAGCTGGACTTTCCTTTCCCTGCAATTTAGCGAGTATGGTAAGTGCCCGGTCTTCTTGTTCTTTACGTTTCATCAAGAATTCAGCTTCTTTTTGGGCAACTGTATAAAATGCATTGTCATAGGCAAATTCCATGACACTTGCATGCAATACATAGTCTCCTGGGTCAAGTTGCAGGATATACTCATAGATATTCACTGCATCATCCATCTTTTTCAATCCGATAAGCGCAGAAGCCTTGGTTTTCAAAAATCGTAGATGAGCAGGAAAAGCCTTGAAAGAATTTTCACTCAACTCCAAGGCTTTTTCAAATTGCTTGTCGGCAAGCAAGGTGAGAATCTTATTATAGAGAACCTCACTATTGTTGCCATCGATGGCCAAGGCTCTATCGAAGGAGTACAAGGCCATCTCATATTCTCCATTATCCAGATACAATACTCCCAATTCTTGTAAAGCCTGCATACTCTTGCTATCAATTGCAGAATTGCTTACACAGGAGATAAAGAATAGAGAGAATAATATAATGGAAAATGCAAGTTTTTTCACCTTCCCAATACCGTTTGCTCGATTTCCTTGACTTGGGAACGATATAAATTGGTGATCGAAGCTCCATAGTCTGCAAGCAGTTGAATCATATTGCGAGGATTGTCAGCAGTATCCATGCCATTGAGCCTATCCCCTGCATCCCCAAGACCAGGAAGAATATACGCTGCTTCATTAAGCACAGGATCCATCCAAAGCGTATAGACCTCAGCACCTTCAATGGCCCTGCAAATTCTCAAGGATCCCTTCAGGGCACTGATGACATTGATGAATTTTACGGATTTGGGCTTGATATTGTTATCCTTGAGATACTTTACTATCGTTACAAGTGATCCACCAGTTGCATTCATGGGATCTGCAAAGATCAAATCCTTGCCATCCAACTCCTCAAGCTTGAAATAAGAGCGGTCAAGATCGAGAATATAATCCATGTTTGATTCTTTTTTCGTATCATCTCGTTTGATCTTGAAGAGAGCAAACGGGGTAACAAAATCATCAGCACTGTATTCCTGGATCTCCTTGCTAATGATCATGCTTGGAAGTAAGGCTCCTCGAAGCATGACACACATGACACTGTTGTGAATCAAGGAATCAACGTCAGGAATACGGTGCACCGCATAGTTTCTTACTGGGGATGTAACAGGAGTTTGGGTGATGATACTTCTTTTTCTGGGAAGGGCAGCATCGGCATACACATGGGAAAACAGCATTTCATAGGCCCTTTGAATAAAATACAAAAATTCCTCATGCTGGGTATTGGGAGATCTCAGTTTTGCAATAAGCCTGGATGCTTGTCCATGTTGTTCCTGGGGGGTCTCGAATGAATAGACATGGATTCCTGGTTCTTCGGAGCACACTTCCTTGAGATATTTCCCGATTTCAGCGGCACTGTCTACGATTCCCATACGGGCTTTTTCAAGTTTCAGGATATCAGTGGCACTTTCCAAGACTGCACAATGAGCCAGGGAATTCTTGTACAAGGAATCGACATGGGCAATCTTCTCTTTGTCTGATTCCTTGAGGAATCCATCAAGATCCGTTGCATGCAATACTATTTTATTCATTTAAAAACTTCTCCTGTTTATCTTCGCAAAATTTTACCTGAACTTTCTTTTTTACACAAGGAAAGAAACCTATATAATTCTGTTATCCTTTCACTGCGCCGGAAGTGACGCCCTTGATGAATTGTTTACTCATGAGCAAGTAAAGAACCAATACAGGAACCGCAGAAAGTGTCAAAACAGCAAGGACCTTGGACCAGTCTGTTTGATACTGACCGAATAGACGGGTAACTCCCAAAAGTAAGGTCTTGGATTTTTCATCATTGATGAAGATCAAGGGGAACCATAGGTCATTCCAAAAAGGAATGAGATTGTAAATTGCCACGGTAGCCAAGGCTGGTTTTATCAAAGGAACAATGATAAAGGAAAAGACCTTGAAGCGACTGGCCCCGTCTATGATTCCTGCCTCAACCAGTTCATGGGGTATTTCACGAATGAATTCAGTCAATACGAAAACTCCAATAGGTATTCCCATGGCAATATAAATTGGGGGAAGGGACCAGATAGTGTTGAGCAATCCAAGAAAACGCATTATTTCCAACAACCGAATTGAAGCTATCTTAATTGGAAGCATCATGCCGGCAATTAAAAAGAAATAGAAAAAACGAGAGAGTTTTCCTTTCCAGTTTGCCAAGGCATATCCTGCAAGGGAAGATATTACAGTCATGAAGAAGAGTGACAGCAATACAACCAAAAAGCTGTTCTTGAAATAAATGAGAAAATCACCATCCTTGATTACCGTACTATAATTTTGGAAATTCCATTTTTTGGGTATCCAAAAAGGATTCTCATAAATTGAAAGCCTTGTCTTGAAGGAATTGATAATCAAGACCCAGAGTGGAAAGAGGACAATCAAACACCAGATAACCATAACGACATGGCTAGGTATATGTCTGTTTTGCCTTCGCAACGATTGACCTTGTTTCACTTTATTCGCCTCCCTGAGTCTTCTTCAAGGTAGGAATGACTCCTACTAACAAAATGAAGAAAGTAATGGTTGCAATAGCTGCCCCAAGTCCAGGATCGGGAATACCGATCGGATGCTGTCCTGCAATTCCATAGCGATAAAAAAGTGTCCCTATAAGGTCGGTGGAATATCCCGGTGCCCCATTTACATTTTCCATGGCAAAGACTACATCAAAGGCATTGAAGTTGTTGACAAAGGTCAAAACAGCAATCATCCCGACAACTGGTCTAATGAGCGGAAGCTTGATTTTCCAGAATACCTGCCAGGAATTCGCTCCTTCAAGCTGGGCTGCTTGCAGACAATCCTCACTGATGTTTCTCAGGGCGGCAACGAACATCATCGTAGGAATTCCCATCCATTGCCAACAAGAGACCAGTGCCACGCAAGTAAGGGCTGTAGTTGTATTCCCGAGCCAGGGTTGTTTCAAGAAAGGAAGTCCTATCCTGACCAAAAAATCACCTGCCCAAACGGGGTTAAGCAACAATTTCCAAAGATACCCCGTTACCAATACGGCAAAAGTAGTGGGGATAAAGATAATTGTCTGGTAGATTTGCCTTCCTTTCATGGTCTGGTTGGTCAAAATTACGGCAAATAAAATGCCAAGACAATTCTGGAAAAGAAAATGAATGAGAAAAAAATACCAGGTATTTGCAAAGGCTCCCCAATATCTTTCTGAAATTATGGGATCAAAAAATAATTTCTTGAAATTTTCCAGACCTACAAAAGTCCGCCCTTGCCCAACATTTCCCGTATATAGACTCAGTCTAAGCGAATCCAATAGAGGAAAAGCCATAAAAATCACATAAAAAAACAAGGCGGGAAAGAGATATACCAGCCAATTCCATCCTTGTTGGTTTTTCTTGAAAATATTCTTTGATTTCATAGCATTTCCTTGAAAAGCAATGCCGGGAAGGGTAATCCCTCCCCGGTTAATAAATTGAATTACCTAAGGGCCTGAATGGAATCAGCAGCTTGTTTAGCAGTTATTTGGTGTTTCATGACTTTGATGACAGCCTGATCCATAGGTGCATACAAATCCATCAAGGCTGGCCAGACAAATCTGGCATCGGTTTCCTTTCCTGCGTTCAAGGCAAGGAATTCATTTGCATGAACATCATCCAGGGTGATATTGAACTTGATCATCGGGAAATATCCGCTTGGAAGATTCTTGCTGGCAGTGGTTGCCCCTTGTTCAGTACAAAGCCAAGTAAGGAAAGCCTTGGCCTCTTGTGGATGGGTAGTTGCCGTATTCATGGTTATTGCCATATCAGGATGGAAGCAAATCGCAGTCTTTTTGCCTGCAGGGGCTGGAATAGCAAAGACTCCCCATTGGAAGGAAGCATCCTTATATACTCCGGCAGTCCAACTACCATCAACAAACATGACTGCTTTTTGTGTGTTGAACAATATTTGGCTATCGTTATAGGTGACTGATTCAAAACCATCAGGACAATACTGTGCAACATCGGCCATTGCCTGGTAAGCGGCAATGAAGTTTGCATCATTGAGTTTCAGTTCCCCTGTTTCATATTTTACTCGCTGGGAGGCTCCACCGATATAGTTCGGTACCAAGCCAAGGAAGAAGGTCTCCAGAATATCCCATTCATCAGCCAGACCATTGGCTAGGGGAGTATACCCTTTTGCTTTTAATTTGGCGGAGAGTGAAAGGAATTCTTCCCAAGTTTGGGGAATGGAAAGTCCTTCTTTTTTAAAGATATCCTTATTGTAGTATACGGCATGGGATACTGCTGCAAACGGAACGGCAAACATCTTTCCATCAGCCATTTGCCAAGGGGCCCGATTTGATGCTGTAAAGTTTTCCATGAGTCCGGCAATTGAGGAACAATCATAGAAATAACCGGCATTGAATAATTCTTGACCTGCTGCATAGCTTCTTGCATACATAAGATCTGGTCCAGTCTTGCTGTCAAGTTGCAGTCGAAGGGTGGCATTGTAGTCTGGTGGATTGGTAGGCTGGAACTTGATAGTTACATTTGGAGCCATCTTTTTATATTCGGAAAGCAATTTATTCATTTGCTCGACGTCATCAGTTCGCCAAGAACCCATGGTAAGGACTACCTGGTCAGAGGCTGTGTCTTTTGTTCCTTGGGCTGTGAGTGGCACAACCAAGCCGAATAGCACAAGAAGAAGTACCGTGCAACGAAATGTCTTTTTCATGCGAAATCTCCTCTATGTGAAAACTCTATCCGTAAAAGAGTATACCACCGAAGCTTCTGGCTCGATAGGTATCTTTTCCCTGAATGTTTTTGCTAGTAAGGAAAAATAACTGATCTTTCCAAAAGCCCAAAAAAGCTTTTGCAAGATAGGCGACAAAAGGCTTTCTTTTTGTTAGAATGATACAATCTTCTGAATCGAGGTATACAATGAATCTAGTGTTTCTTGGCCCTCCGGGAGCAGGCAAAGGTACGATTGCTTCCCAGGCAAAAATCCATTATGACATTCCCCATATTTCAACGGGGGACTTGTTTCGCAACAATATCAAAAATGATACAGAGCTAGGAAAGCAGGTCAAGGCAATTCTTGCAAGTGGGAACCTGGTTCCTGATAGCGTTACCATTGCGATGGTAAAGGACCGTTTGGGTGAGGAAGATGCAAAGAAAGGATTCATTCTTGATGGTTTTCCGCGTACAATTGCCCAAGCCGATGCACTGAAACAGATGGCAGATCTTGACGCCGTTGTTAATTTTGTATTGAATAGGGAAGATATAATCAAGCGTCTTTCCGGAAGAAGAGTCTGCAAGAGTACGGGAAGGACCTATCATGTTTTGTTTGATCCCCCAAAAGTTGCGGGAATTGATGATGAAACAGGGGAGATGTTGATACAACGTGATGATGACAAGGAAGAAGCCATTGCAAATAGACTTGATGTCTATGAAAAACAAACAGAGCCTCTTATTGCCTATTACAGGGAAAAAGGTATCCTTTTTGATATTGATGCAAAGAAATCACCTGCAGAAGTCTTGGCATCCATGGTGAAAGTGCTAAAGAAATAGGGAATGAATTCTTTCATGAATTCCTATATAAGCGATTTGTTATCGATACTGGTGACAGATCGCTTTTATTATCGTTGCTGAGAAGACTTACTTTGGGCAAGAAGGTGTTCCAGTTCAGCTTCTTCGGCCAATTTTCCATTCCTTGCATAAAAATCAACCAGCTCAGCAAGCTTTTCGGCTTTTTCCTTGGTATTCATTCCTTTTTGCATTCTCCAGGACCAGTTATGGGGACCGCAGGTTGAAGGTGTATTCATCCTTGCTTCTGATCCCAGGGCAAGGATATCTTGCATGGGAAAAATTGCATATTTTGCATGACTTGCCATTATTGAGCGAATCATGCTCCATACCAATTCTGATTCATTGCAATTAAGGTATCGTTTTACCATATCCTTGTCATTCCAACAAAGAGAGTCATACCAGCCTTTTACCGTATCGTTGTCATGGGTTCCCGTATAGGCGACACTATCATAGGGATAGTTATGAGGAAGAAAGGTATCGTACGGATTTGGCCAATCAGCATGGTCACGAGAGAACCCGAATTGACAGATTCTCATTCCAGGGAAATTATTCTCATTCCTTAGTTTTTCAACTTCAGGTGTCATGAACCCAAGATCTTCAGCCAGAATGGGAACCTCTCCCAATTGTTTTCTGACTTCTTCAAAAAAATCCTTTCCCGGAGCCTTGGTCCAAATACCATGCTCAGCTGTTTTATCTCCATAAGGAACTTCCCAATATGATTCAAAACCTCGAAAATGATCGATACGCAAGATATCAATCTGATGAAACATGGCTTTTATACGTTGCATCCACCAATGGTAGTTGTCTTTTTTCATTTCTTGCCAGTCGTAGACTGGATTACCCCAAAGTTGTCCGGTAGCACAAAAACAGTCTGGAGGAACACCACTTACTCCTTTGTAGTGTCCATCCTGATCAGTCTTGAATAGTTCAAGGTGGCTCCAGGTATCAACGGAATCAGCGGCAACAAAAATTGGGATGTCTCCAATAATCGATATATCGTGTTCATTGGCATACTTTTTCAGTCTTTGCCATTGGGTTTCAAAGAAAAATTGAAGAACCTTCCAAATTTCTATCTGTTTTGGATACATGTCCTTTATTTTTTGCAAGGCCTGAGGCTTGCGATCTCCTTCATCCCTGTTCCAGACGCTGAACCAACGAGCATCCTGATAATGTTCGTAGATAACCATGAACAAGGCATAATCGTCCAACCAAAATGCATTTTTATTGCAAAAAGAATGGTAATCCTCTATTTCCTTGCCTTGGTCTATAAAAGTTTGAGCTGCCCTTTTCAAAAGAGGCATTTTCCAAGCTTCCACCATTGAATAATTTATTTTATCCTTGGGAAAAGGGGGTGGTGAAGCAATTTCTTCTTCTCTCAGATATCCCTTGGAGGCCAGTTCCTCAAGGGAGAGGAGTTGCTCATTTCCAGCAAAAGTTGAACGCGAAGCATACGGGGAATTTCCAAATCCCGTGGGACTTAATGGAAGCACCTGCCAAAGGCTGACTTTGGCAGATTGCAAGTAATCAACAAAATCATAGGCAGCAGCTCCAAGATCACCAATTCCATACAAAGAGGGAAGGGATGTCGGATGCATCAGAATTCCACAATATCTTCTGTCTATACTATTCATGTTTCTTCCTTTACCTTGCAAAGGGACTCACGGGTGATTATATTGAACGGAATTTCCATATGAGTGGAACCAAGGGAATCACCGTTGATCATTCGAAACAAGGCTTCTGCTGCCAAATACCCTTTTTCACCTGCTGGCTGGTCAACAGTTGTCAAGGCAGGGGAAATTATTTGTGCTTCATTTATATTGTCAAAACCAACAACAGAGATATCCTGGGGAACAAGAAAACCATGTTCCTTGAAATACAGTATGCAACCTATTGCTATGATATCGCTCATGGTAACCACTGCCGTGGGATTGGTTTTTAGTTTTGAGATAAGATGTCCTGTATGTTTGCCATCTTCTAATGTACATTCACTGACCATCTGGGTAATGGAATTGGTTTCATCGTACAAGGATAGTCCAAATTCATTGAAGGCACGTTCATATCCACGTTTTCTTCGCTTGGGTACGCTGGCCTCAAATTCATCGGAGTCAAAGGCATCTTCACTCATGCAAACCACAACGATTCTTCTATGTCCTTGTTCAAGCACCATTTTCATGATCATGTAGGCTGCTTGTTCATCCTGGATATTCACTGATGGCATTCCTTCAGAAGGAGCCCCGTCAATGGTGACAAAAGGTAGTTTTCTTATCTTCATAATCTTGACTATATCCATGCCCACTTGCATTCCCATTGTTATCAATCCGTCAACGGCAGCAGAGCGTACTGCATCGGTGATACTTTCGTTCAAGGGAGGTATCAACGTGAGAGTATAGCCATATTTTTGACAAACACTGCCGATTCCTTGGATTACTTGCAAGGTATAAGGATTTCGCATGGAATAATTGATAATCTGGGGTAAAAGGAATCCAATGCTTAGATGCCTTCTGAGAGAAAAGTTCCTTGCCATGGGATCCGGTATATACCCAAGCCTGTTGGCAGTGGAAATTATCATATCCCTTGCTTTCTTGCTGATTCTTGAAGGATCATTGAAGGCAAAAGAGACCGCAGTCTTGGAATATCCACTTTCCCTGGCTATATCTTTTATGGTTGGGCGTTTTTCTGTTTTGTTTTCATTTTGTTCCATTGTTAGTTCCTTTTCAGCACAAGGTACTGATAAGGGCCGATTATAAAGGGAGAAGGGGAAAGTTGCACGACTCTTTTGCTGAAAACTTCCGTATAAGACCCAAATGCCCTGGAATCAAACTGCACTTCCTTTTGATGTTCACTGAAATTGGCGAGTATCAAATGCTTTTTCCCTCTTTGCAGGACAATGACTGCTTGATCTGAATTTCCTATTATTCGTTCAATGGTATTACTGCAAAAATCCGATTCACTTGCCCTGTAGGCTGTAATCTCTTTCAATTTTTCAAATAATTCCATCGAAGGGGAGTTCTGTACGGCATTTGGTCCAACAGCATTCCAATCAAAGAAAGGTCTATGGATATTCCTGCTGTCTTCCTTGAGTCGTGGGTCATCCAAATAACTGTTATCATTCAGTTGCGCAATCTCATCGCCGCTATAGAGGACACAAATTCCTTTGCAAAAATACAAGAAGGAGTGAGCAAGCAATAAACGTTTGCGTGCCAATTCTTCTTGATATCGATCGTGGTCCAAAAGGGCTTTTTCAAGTCCACAAAGTGAAGCTGCCGTCCCGCAATTCCTGGCATCAAGATTTTTCTCATTGAATTCATACAGTTCACCTTTTGCAAAGGAACCGGGAAATGTTCCCTTATAAAAAGATATCAAGAACTGCTTGTGGCTGAATGGATCAAATCCCAGGTCTCGTAATTCCTGGTCTTCGATTCCCCAGCCAATATCATCATGACAACGCAGATAATTAACCCAACAAGCAGAAGGAGGTACCTCGGTTGGGAGATCGGAAAGGCATTTTTGCAACAGTCTGGTATCCCTGGTTGCAAGGGAATTCCACATTTGCACCATCAAGGAAACATTATAGAGCAAGTGGCATTCTGGAGCTTGCGAAGTGCCAAAATAAGCGGCGACTTCCCTGGGAGCCATGACTACTTCACCTTTGATGATGCAACACGGGGCAACTATTTCCAGGGCCAAGCGAAAAAGCCTGATAAGAGTATGCACTTGTACAAGATTCCTGCTGGAGGTTCCCCATTGTTTCCAAATATACGGAATTGCATCAAAACGGAACACCTCGACACCGAGATTTGCCAAGTACAGGACATTATCGATCATGGACAGGCAAACTTCAGGATTCGCATAGTTCAAGTCCCATTGAAAATGATTGAAGGTAGTCATCACATAGGTATTTGCATCTTCAAGGTATGTAAAATTACCTGGAACCTTCTGGGGAAATACTTCTGGAGTCGTCGCTTCATAGGCATCGACCTTCGCCTTGTCAGAAACAAAGAAATATCGCTTTTGAGCCGAAGCATCCCCCTTTTTAGCTTCCAATGCCCATGTATGAGTATCAGCTGTATGGTTCAGGACAAAATCAAGACAAATACTTATTCCTTGTGACCGACAGGCAGTAGTAAGTTCCCTGAAATCTTCAGTCGTCCCGAATTTTGGATCAAAAGAGGTAAAATCTTCTACTGCATAGCCACCGTCATTGTAAATCTTCGGCATCTTGTTACAAGGCATAAGATGCAGATACTTGACATTGCAAGACGCAAGGTAGGGGATTTTATCGATAAGTCCCCGAAAAGTCTTGTTGAATTTTTCTGTATAGAGCATCTGTCCGGTCATATTCCCGTCAAGATACCAATTTTGATTCACCAATCTGGTTTCATCAAGCAGTCTCAATTCCTTTGGCCGTTGGGCAAATCGTTGCCTAAGCATATCAGAAAATTTCTCACTGATAGTTTCGCTGTATAAGCTAGCCAAAAGGTGGGAAATTTCCTGATTATGTTCGGAAAGTCTACTTGAAAATGAAGATTCCATATGATTTTAACTCTTTATTGCACCATCACTGATGCCTTTTACTATAAATTTCTGCAAGAACAAATACACGATGACTATAGGGATGATGGAAATGAAGACCGCGGGAAATATCAGTTGCCAAGGATTTCCGTACTGCCCGGAAGTAATTTTTGCAAAATACAGTTCAAGTACGAGAGTTTTCGTATTGCTATTGCCGATGACAAGGAAGGGAAGAAGATAATCGTTCCAGATCCACATGGAATTGAGAACAACTACCGTAACGGTAATGGATTTAAGCAATGGCATTACTACCAGCCCATACATTTGAAAGATATTGCAACCATCAATGGTGGCAGCTTCCTCTACGCCTTTGGGAACTCCCTTTACAAATCCATGATAGAGAAAAACTGACATGGAAAGCCCAAAGCCTCCATACATAAAAACAAGGCCAATGGCATTTTTCAATCCAAGATCATCAAAGAATTGTATCAGAGGATACATGATAGCCTGGAAGGGAATCAGCATGGCTGCAACAAAGCACATAAATACTAGATTTGAGGCCTTTCCCTTATTGCGAACCATCATCCAGGCAGCAAGGCTACTTACCAAGACTATTAGCAGAACAGAACTTGCTGTGATAAGCGTTGTTGTGCCTACCGCCTTGAAGAAATGAATCTCTGATATTGCATTGAGAATGTATTGCATGGAAAGCGTTGTGGGCAAGGCAAGGGGATTTGCAATTATCTCATCCTGACCCTTGAACGAGTTTACGAACAATATCCAAAGGGGAGCCAGGGTGTAAAGGGCAAGAAGAAACAGGACAACATAGAGAATACCAAGATCAATCTTCTTTTTCCTGAAATAACTTGTATTCATTGTTGATGAATTTTTGGCTAGGGTTTGTTTCATACCTTACATCTCCAATTCTTTTTTCTTGGTGATTGCCACTTGAGTCAAGGTTATTCCGGCAATAACGATAAAAAATATGACAGCCTGTGCCTGTGCTTTTCCATAATTAGGAGGTGAAGTATCTTTTATAGTCCTCAGAATCTGCATTGCAAGCATTCGGGTATTGAATTCTCCATTGGTCAAGGCGACGTTCTGGTCAAGTAACTTGAAACTGTTTGCCAAGGTCATGAAAAAAACAATCGTAAAGGAAGGCATGAGCATTGGAATGGTAATCTTGCGAAAAGAGTGCCAATAAGACGATCCATCGATGCTGGCAGCCTCATAATAATCGGAGCTAATGGTGTTGAGACCTGCAACGTAGATAATCATCATATAGCCTGCATATTGCCAGGTATTGAGAATAGCCAAGGCAAATAGGGCTTTTGTTGAATTCTGTGTCATATAACGCAAGGCTTCGATATGCCATCCAGTTGGTGAAAATAAAATATCAGTAAAGATTATCTGAAAGACAAACTGCCAAATGAAACCCAGGGCAAGACCACCCAACATATTGGGTAAAAAGAAAACGGTTCGGAGTAATCCTGAACCTTTAGAGATCTTGGTGAGCATCAAGGCAAGGGCCAAAGCCATGAAATTAATAAAAATTACCGCAACAATAGTATATTCAACAGTATATACAAGTGCTTTGATAAAGCGTTGGTCAGAAAAAGCCTCCTTGTAATTTTCAAAACCCACGAAGGAATTAAGCAGGCTTTTGGCCCTGGTTCCTGTCTGGGCATCAAAATAATACGTTCCTCTCCAGGCTAAAAAGGAGTTTATCACTCCCATGATAAAAGGGTAGAAGATAACCAAGGCAAATAGGAAAAGTGAAGGGAACACCAGTGGCCAAAACCATTTTTTATAGATATTCATGCGACCTCCTTTTTAAAAACAGGGTCGGAAAATTCCGACCCCGATAGAATCGTTGTCTTCTAGTTCTTCATTTCGATCCATTTTTGGATGGCGTAATTTGCAATGTCATTGTAATCAGCTTCAGTCCAAGTTTTCTTTGTAAGATAGCTTTCCTTCAGTTTCAAACCAACAACATCTCCGCTCCAAGAAGCAGGTGACCCATTGTATGGGGCTCCAAGGATATTCCCGGAATCAATGTAACTGATAATTGAATTACCGAGGCTATTGGGAACCGTAGTTGTCTTGGGGTCGGCATTGTAAGGAATGAAGGCAAATTCATCAACCAAGTAATGCTTTCCTGTTGTGCTATTGTTCAACCAATACAAGAAGGCTTCTGCCTTTTGTTTGTCGGCATCACTGGCCAAGGCATTGATTGCATAGTAATTGGGAACGAATACAGGAATTGAACTATTCAGTTTTGCAACAGTCATTCCATCAGTCCGTTTGATATCCTCTGGTTTGAAAGGCATCTTTACGGGAAGGAAAACCAGTCGTTTTGCCATATCCGCATTGAGATTCTGTATATTGCCGAATGCCCAGTTTCCTTGCTTGAGGAAAACGGCTTTGTTCTCAGCAAAAATCTGGATGGCTTGGTCGTAACCGAAGTTGGCGCTGGAAACAAAGTCCTGGCCTCTTTCGGCAGGTCCTTTGAGCCCTGCAAGATAACTTGTCTTTAAATCCAAGGCCTTGGCATAATCAAGCAAGGCGCCCTTGGCGCTTTCAACTTTTGCATTATCTGCCTTGTTTGCATCAAGTTCACTGGTGAAAACGGCATTGAGAGCAATGTTTATGAAATGGTCGCCATAAGTCCATTTCTCTGATCCCATAACTGAGAAAACACCGTTAAGATTGGCACTGAGGGTTCCTTTTTTAGTTGCAAAGGTATAGGTTTTGCCATTGAGCGTAACAGATAAGGCTGAAGGTGCCTTGATCCAAGCATCAGTTGTCTTTATCAGGTTTGCCCATTCATCATAGGAAGCAGCCTTGATATCCGAGATAACTGCATCAATCTTGTCAGAACCAAAAAATTCGCCCAATAATTGCTTGTCGACAATATACCCATAACCTTCTACGTTATAGGGAACACCATAACTTGTAATACCGTCTGTGGTGAGTCGTAGGGACTGAGGTATGGCTTTGGCCATTTTCCCGAAATCCCCGGTTTTTACCGTATTCAGATCCAATGCAAAACCACCTTGGGTCCATTCTGCAAGTTCCTTGATACCCTGAACGGAAAAAACAGTAGGCATATCCTTGCTGTTCATCTCGGAACGAAGGGTCTCCATATGGTCCTGGCCACTTCCGATAGAAAAATTCTTGACCCTGACGCCGGTTTCTTTTTCATATGCAGCACACATTGCTGCAAACTGGGTGGCATTTTCACCTTTGGAATTGTAGACATAAATGTCATATCCACGATCTGCTTCCTGTGTGCCATTTGCAAAAGCCATAGTGCCAATAAGTAACAGGAATACGAACAAAAAGGCTAAACTCTTTTTCATTGCTTTCTCCTTTAGTGATTGAAAAAAAACATTCAACTGATTATCTTGTGAAAAAATCTGCTTGATTCCACTAAGCCCAACGTGTAGTATAAAATAATACTAAACCGGTTTTCTAAACCAGTCAACTAATTTTTTTAAAGAATTTTTTAACCAAGGAAGGTTGCCATGAAAGATAATTGGAAATGCGAAGTAGACAGCATGGTTTCAAGCCAATATGTCTATCCTTTATATCCCAAGAAAGGGAATACGGTGACGTTACGAATCAAACTGCCCTCCAATATGGAAAGAGTTACCGTTTTCCTCATGGCCTATGTTTCAGGAGAGTTTTTGAGAGTCCCCTGTACTTTCCAACAACCATATTACGGGGTTGCCGAAATTGACATGCCCGAAAAAGAAGATCTCTTCTGGTACTTCGCCTTGGTCCTTGAAAAAAAAGCCTACTACTATAGCCAACTTGGTCTGACAGGTTCTGTACCTTCCCTGATGGATAGTTTTCGCCTGATAGCGGACCTTCAGATTGCAAGTTGGGTTTCCAGCGCCACCTGCTATCAAATATTTCCGGATAGATTCAAAAATGGAGATCCTTCCTGTGGGGCGAAAGAGGGACAATATATGTTTGATGGCGGAAAGGTCACCACTCATGCCTTTACAGAAAGACCCCTGGACTTTGAACAAGGCCGTTGCCTGGACTTTTTTAATGGGGATTTGAAAGGCATCGCTGATTCCTTGGATCATTTCAAGGAGATTGGCGTTGATACGCTGTACTTGAACCCAATCGGAGTATCGCGGACCACCCATCGCTATGATTGTTGTGATTTTTTCCATATTGATGAAAAACTTGGTGGAGATGAGGCCTTTGCTCAATTGTGCCAGAAGCTTCATGAGCATGGCATGAAAATCATCATTGATATATCGATCAATCATACAGGCACTGAACATCCTTGGTTGAAAAAAGCAAAGGAAGATACCAAGAGTCCAGAAGCTTCATACTACTACACTCTTTCTGATGGCTCTATTGCTTGTTGGCAAGATGTCCCGACCTTGCCTCAATTGAATTATACTAGCAAGGACTTACGGATTTTGATGTATCAGGGTAAGGAAAGTGCCATGAGAATCTTTCTTCGGGAGCCCTACAATCAAGATGGCTGGCGACTGGATGTCGCCAACGAAGTGGGTAGGGCGTGGAAAAGATCAACTTTGCCATGAAATCTGGCAGGAGGTACGCTCAGCGGTAAAACAGGAAAACCCCGAGGCTTATCTGGTAGGGGAGAACTGGGCTGATGCTTCTTCTTATCTACAAGGGGACCAGTGGGATGGCACCATGAATTATTTGGGATGTTCGAGACCTCTACGTTCCTGGATGGGAGAAACTGACAGATTCCTATGCAGTGGGTGGGGACACAGCCCTGAACCGACCACTTGCTATACAGGATTTGAATTGGCTCAGGCCTTGCAAAGTCAATTGGCAAGTATTCCTGCCCAGATGTGGTATCAACAGTTCAATCTTTTGGATAGCCACGATACCCCGCGTCTTCATAACAACACGGATATATTTGAATGGGACGTCTACAGTGGTTGCGTAATACTGATGTATTTGCTTCCTGGTATGCCAAATATATATTATGGGGATGAAATAGGACTGGCTGGTCCCTATGGTTCTGTTGAAGCTTCACGCTATCCGATGCAATGGAATAAGGCTACCTGGGATGAACGCTTTCTTTCCTTGTATGCATGGCTGGGAACCCTTCGCAAAGAATATGCCGATCTCTTGTCAACTGGAAGTTGGAAAATAGTATATACAGATGAAGAAACCTTCTGTTTTGCCCGGTATAATGGAAAACAGGCTTTGCTGGAATACTCAATAGAGCAGTAAATTCCAAAGTATTGGATATTCCAAACCAAATTCTTATGATTACAAAGATTGTTGGACAGACACCTGCTTTTCTTTCTGAAAATACCATACGTATTGATTTAGCACCAAAGCAAAATTGTCTTCTTGAGTGTGTATGTTTTTAAATTGTTTTTTTTCTTACATATGTAATGGTTATAACCATAGGATTGCATACATAGCAAAAAATTTGCATGTATGCATAGTTTGTATATAGAATGGAATGTTTATTCATTTGACAAATAGTTCTACTCCTGTTATTAATTAATTCATTGAATGAAATATAAATTTCAAAAGGAATGGAACATGAAAAAAAACAATGACTTTGTTGCTCATCCTTTGCATGGTGACCTCGACAGCTCTGTTTGCCACAGGGAAAAAGGAAACCGGAGCAAGTACTGATGGAAAAATCCATCTTACCACTTACATGCAAATCGAACCGGCAGATTCTCAGTATGCGGGCCATAATGCAATTATGGAAGGTTTTGCTGCCAAATACCCTAACATAGTATTGGATAGTGAATATGCCAGCGGTGAAGCTTTTCATCAGAAGTTCCAGGCAATGGCAGCCAGTGGACAGATGCCTGATGTCTTTACCGTGTATGGTGGCGCTCGCACAGCTTACATAACTGAAGCCGGGTTGGCCATGGATATTGGTAAAGAATATCTTACCGATGATTTCAAGAGCCAGTTCTCTGCAGCTACTTGGGCGACCCAAGGAAAGAACGGGGAATTTTGGATGGTTCCGCCCTCTCTTGCAGTATGCCATACCGTATATAGCAACGATGCCTTGCTGAAGCAGCTCGGTCTTAGCTTCCCTGCTACCTATGAGGAATGGTTGGCACAGATTCCTGTTATCAAAAAGGCCGGCTATTATCCTGTTTCCATGGGAAACAAGGATCAGTGGGTTGTAAACTCCTGGCTCTTGAGCCTTCTGGTAGATCGTCTTGGTGGACCTGAATGGTTCATGAACGCAGCCAAGGGTAAAGCTTCCTTTACAGAAAAACCATTTGTCCGTTCCTTGGAGATTATAAAGGAAATGACCGATAAGGGTATATTCTCACCTGGTGTAAACCAAATGTCCAACAGTGAAGCTGACCAAGAATTCTATCAGGGCAAGAGTGTATATCTTATCGATGCAGGCTGGAGAACCAGTGGAATGGATAAAGATCTTTCAGCTACCATGCAAAGTGATATTTCCATGCATGTGTTCCCTGAAATTTCAGGAGAAGTAAGGCATAATACTTCGACAGCTACGGTAAGCGAAGGTTTTGGTATCAACGCAAAGCTCAAAGGAACCGAGAAAGCTGATGCTGCCTGGAAGTTCATCCAGTACTACAATGGGGCAGAGGGTGCTGCAATCAGGGCTCAATATGGTGAAGTTCCTACCTATAAGCTTGACTTGCAAAAGATCAAACTTGCAACCATGCAGGCAAAATTCGCACAGTTCCAGAGTTCTCACGACATGGGATACGTCTTTGATGCCATTATGGGCAGTGAAGGTGTATCAATGTTGAATCAGGATATACAGGCCATGATGCTTGGTAACGGAACTCCTGCTGACATTGCAGCTAAGTATGAAACCTACGTTGCAAAAAACGATAGTAATCGCATCTAAGTTTATTATTCCATGGGGCGGGGGGACAAAACCCGTCCCATATTTTTTTACAATTTTACAGGAGGTGAGGATCTATGCTTCAGAACAAAAATAAACATCGAGCGTACTTGTCTTTGCTGCTTCCCGCGTTTCTGATCTACATAGTCATCATTATTTACCCAATCCTTATGAGCTTTGGGCTTTCCTTTACCGAATGGAAACATTTCAAGTTGGTCGGTTTTGTCGGTATCTCAAATTACCTGGATATTTTCCATGATCATTCCTTTTTGAAGGCAATGGGAAACAATATCCAGATAATGCTTATATCGGTGCTTGGTCAAATACCTTTGGGCGTTATGCTTGCCTATTTATTGTTCAGAAAATGGGTCCGAAAAGAAAAATTCTTTGAAATGATCATCTTTCTTCCCATAACCATCAGTTCAGTAGTTATTGCGCTCCTTTGGAACAGGGTGTTTTCTCCTGTTGGAATTTACACCTCCCTGGTGCGTAATCTGACCGGTAATCCTGATTACATAGTCAAGATCTTCGAGAACAAGACCTTTGCCATGGTACCAATTCTCATTGTTCTTCTTTGGCAGTTCACCAGCCTTTACATGGTTATCTTTCTGGCAAATCTCCAAAGGATACCCCAAAGTGTCTTTGAGGCTGCAACCATAGACGGTGCAAAGGAATCTACAATTATCAGGCACATTGTCCTGCCTGAACTCGCAAATGTAATTTTTACCTGTTCGGTTCTTGCCATCAGCGGAAGTTTGAAAAGCTTTGATCTTGTTTTTGCCATGACAGGAGGAGGTCCCGTCGACTATACGTCGGTAATGGCTTTGTATCTGTATAAACAAACCTTTACCTTCAATAATTATGGCTATGGAAGTGCAGTATCCATTATCATCGTGATCCTGAGTGTTGGGTTGATTTCCCTTGTACGTTGGATTTATTCCAAAGCACAGAAAAAATACGAATAGGAGTAATCATGGCTGCTTTGAAAAAACGAACACAAAGGATATCTAAAGGCTGGACACTCTTTTCCTATCTTTTTTTACTATTTTTTACCTTTATCACACTCGCCCCAATAATCTGGATGGTGTATTCTTCCTTTAAATTGAATGGGGAGATAATGATCAGGCCCTTGTCGCTTCCCCAGCATCCAACGCTGGATAACTACAGGAAAGCCTTCTTGTATGGAAATTTGATCAATGCTTTTGGCAATAGCATATTTTATTCTTTCATTTCAACATTTTTTACTGTTCTACTCTCCATAGCCGCTGGTTTTGCCCTTACCAAGTTTGGGTACAAAAGCGGAAAATTCTATATGGGGGCCTTTACCCTGGGATTGCTCATTACGGTGAACTCAGTAATAACCCCCTTGTTCATCATGGAAACAAGCAGTGGACTATATAATACCCGGTTGGGTGTTATACTTCCGTATATTGCCTTTGGATTGCCCATGGCTGTTTTGATTGCCGTTTCGTATATCAAGGCGATTCCAGATGCCTACATTGAAGCTGCCACGCTTGATGGAGCCAGTTACCAATATATTTTCTGGCATATCATCTTGATTGTTTCAACTCCTGTAATGGCTACTATCGCCGTTTTGACCTTCTTGGGAAATTGGAATGAATTTCTTCTTGTCTTTACCCTCACTTCTGGAGAAAATATGCGCTCTTTGCCAGTATCGATAAATTCTTTTGCAGGAAGACTGAATCAAGATTATGGTTTGCAATTTGCAGCGCTTGTAGTTGGAACTTTGCCAATGTTTCTATTTTATCTGGTTGCACATAACGCATTGGTAAAAGGTTTTGGAGAAGGGGCTATAAAAGAATAATTTTGAGTGAACGAAGGTTTTTGTTTGAAAAACAAAAGAATATTGATATTCTGAAGAGGTTTCTTATAATAGGAGAAAGGTAAAAATGGGTGTTTTATATACTAGAAAGGAAGGAATCAAGATAGAAATTTGTCTTGAATCAGCACAATCAGTCATCGAAGCAGAAAAAGGCGGAGCTGATCGCATTGAGTTTTGCAGCGATTTATTTGAAGGTGGATTGACTCCGACTTTAGGTTCTTTCAGGATAGCGCGAAAACATACAAATATTCCCATGAATGTAATGATTCGTCCTCGTGGTGGAGATTTTTGCTATAGCGACATTGAATTTGAGACCATGCTTGAGGACGTCAGGATTTTCAAGGCAGAAGGAGCCAACGCCATAGTTTTTGGCATTCTCACTCCTGATGGAGAAATTGATGTGGAACGATCGAAAAAACTTATTGATGAGGCCAGGCCTCTTAGCGTAACCTTTCATCGGGCCTTTGATATGACCCGTGATGCCTTCAGAAGCTTGCATACTTTAATAAATCTTGGTGTTGACAGGGTCCTTACCAGTGGTTTGGAACCAACCGTTCCAGAGGGAGCTGACCTGCTGGCAGAATTGGTACAGGAAGCAGGGGATAAAATCGTTATCATGCCTGGTTGTGGAATTTCAGAAAGAAACTTCTTGAAAATGCAAAAAATCATTGGGGCTAAAGAATATCATGTTTTCCTTCCCTCAGAAGTTCCTTCAGCGATGCAATATCATCCACAGCATATCTATATGGGTGGTACCTTGAGACAAAATGAATTTACTGTTTCACAGACAGATGCCAAACGTGTAGGGTCCATTAAGGCAATGGTATGAAGATTGTCGGAAACAGCCAATATCAAAAAAGTGCAAATGGACTTCTGATTTTAAATTTGCTCAGGAGATATCCCTGCAGTAGAGTCCAGATTGCACATGAATTAGGATTGCAGAATTCAACTGTTTCCTACAGTGTGGCTCGGCTATTGGAAAATGGAACCGTTCGTGAGATGGAAATGGAAAGACAATCGAAATCAGAAATTCCCAAGGTGGGTAGAAAACCCAATTTGGTTGAACTCAATGCCGATTTTGGAAGAGTCATCGGAATTGAGATGATGAGTGGTCTTTTTAGGGTATGTATCTGCGATATTCTGGGAATGGTCAAGTCAAAAAAAGAATATATTTATTCACAAAAAGAAGTTCCCTTTGAAGTCCATGTAAAGGAATCAGTACAAGTTTCCCAAGAATTATGCGGTAGGGACCAGACGATTCTTGGAGTTTGCATAGCTGTGCCAGGAATAGTCCTTGAAGGAAATACCTTTATCGAAGAGTGCTGGACCCATGGACTGAAGAATGTTGAATACAAGGAATTCCTGGATTCTTTTCCTTTCCCCGTGATATTTGAAAATGATGCAAATTGTTGTGCAGTAAAATATTTATTCAATAGTGACGATCCAAAGGATAGTTTTTTCTATCTTTTGACCAGAAAACATGATAGTGAGAAAGTTCCAAAGAATATACCAACCATAGGAATTGGACTTGGATTGGTAGTCAATGGAAAATTGATACGAGGATCTTCTTCACGTTCAGGGGAATATCGTTCTTCCCATTTGATGGGAACAGAAGCAAAAGGGCAGGTAGATTTTGACGAGCAAACCCTTTCGCACCTGGAAACAGATAGCGCTATACAAAGAGCACTTAGCAAGACTATCTTCTCTGATTTGTTTTGCACAATCAGTATTTTTGATCCAAGCATGTTCTATGTTGGTGGATTCTTGACTTCCTTGCCCTATCGTACATCTGTTTGTGAGGTTTTGGAACATGACCTCAATGATTTTTGGCTGGAAAATGGGTGGGAAGGTGAGATGGTTTTGGTTCACGATACTCATTTTGACCCATCAGAAGGGGCTGCTGACAATGTGCTGGATTTACTGTACAAAGTGCCCCACGTAGGGAAATCGGAACCAGATCAAGGACGTTGAATTCCTTATTGAAAGGAATTGTTTGAATATAATTGGGAGGCTTTCCGTGAAAAAACGAGTTTTGGTTGGTGGTATGCATCATGAGTCGGATACATTCAATCCAATTCTTTGCGGCAAGAAGGATGTTTGGGTTCTCAGGGGTCAGGCATTGCTGGACCATAAAGGAAAAGATTCTGTAAGTGGTGCAATTGCCACTCTCTTGAAAGCAGGATATGAGGTACTGCCTACCCTTATAGCAAGGGCCGTACCCAATGGCATATGGGAACGATCATTTTATGAATCCTTGAAAGAGGAATTTCTTGATTCTATCCGTACATCTCTCCCCTTGGATGCTCTATGCCTTTCCTTGCATGGCTCCATGCGCGTCCAGGGAATAGGCGAGGCTGAAGGTGATTTATTATTGGCAATCAGGCAAATTTGCCCGGATATCCCCATCTTTTCATCCTTGGATATGCATGCCACGGTTACCAAGGCCATGCTGGAAAATTGCAATGGATTTATCGGATATAAATGTGCCCCACATACAGATACCTATGAAACAGGGATCCATGCAGCAAACATGACCATCGAGACCTTGGAGAAGAGACTGCATCCCAAGATGGCTGCTGTTCATATACCGATGCTGATTGCCGGTGAGCAAAGTGAGACCAGTGTCCTGCCTATGGTTAAATTGATGGATCAATTGAAAGCAATCGAAAAACGACAGGGCATAATGGCCTGTTCCTATTTGCTTGGATTCCCGTGGGCAGATGTCAGGGAAAACGGGGTAACTGCTTTGGTCGTAGCAGATGAGAATGAGATAGAAGCTAGGTCAACTGCAAAGGAATTGGCAGAATTGTTTTGGAACACTCGTTCTGAATTTGGATTTTACAATGAGACTCACGAAAGTGATATAGCCCTTGAAGAAGCAAAAAAAAGTATAGCTGAAGGAATATGGCCAGTTGTTATCAGTGATAGCGGTGATAATCCTACGGCAGGATCCTCCCAGGATGTCACAAATTTCTTGAAAATGATTCTTAAGGACTCAGTGCTATCGCATCTGGACCCTCCTCTTTGTTATCAGGGTTTGTATGATCCAGAGATTGTAGCCAAGGCTCTTGCTGCAGGAAAAGGGAATCGAGTGCAGGGAATGCTGGGCTCAAAATTTGATGGCAAGACAAGCACGCCAATTTCGATTGATGCTTTGGTAAAACAAGTGGTTCCTCATTGGGAGGGAGCCCAGGGAAGTGATTTGGCATTATTGGAAATCGAGGGAGTGAATGTCATAGTTACGGGTTCCCATGTAGGTTGTTATGACCCGGAAATGATGAGGATCCTGGGCGTCACTCCTGAAAAGTGCAAATGCATCGTAGTCAAGCTGGGCTATCTGGAACCAGAAATCAGAGCCATTGCAAAGAGATCTATGCTTGCTCTTACAGATGGGAGCACCAACGAAGTCTTCAGCCGACTGAACTATGAGAATCTTCCCCATCCAATCTATCCTTTGGATACTGATTTTGAATCTTCCTTGCCATTCATAACAGAGATGTAGATTTTACCTAGGCCCTTTCTTGTATTATTTTCTGCAAGAAAGGGCAGTATTTATGAATTTTGCAACATAAAAGGATAATATTGTTGCAATTATCTATCTAAGGCCTTGCAAAATACATCATATTTATGCAGTATTAGTTGCCATAATACGTCAGGAGATTCAATAATATGGCATTATATTTCGATGAGGCTTCCCATACATTCAGTGAGTATCTTTTAGTACCTGGTTATTCCAGTGAGCATTGTATTCCAGCTAATGTGAAACTTGCAACTCCTTTGGTTGCCTATAAAAAGGGTGATAAACCCGCATTGTCGCTTAATATTCCAATGGTCAGTGCCATCATGCAATCGGTAAGTGGGGAAAAAATGGCCCAGGCTTTGGCAAGGGAAGGCGGGTGTTCTTTCATTTATGGATCCCAGACTATTGAATCTGAAGCAGCAATGGTAGCTAAGGTAAAATCTTTCAAGGCTGGTTTTGTTCCCAGTGATTCCAATATTCGTCCTGACCAGACGCTTGCTGAAGTAATGGAACTAAAAAAAAGACTCGGGCATTCAACCATTGCAGTAACTGATGATGGAACCCCTAATGGGCTTCTTATGGGTGTGGTCTCAAGCAGGGATTGGAGACCAAGCAGAATGGATTCCTCTACGAAGGTCTCTTCCTTCATGACACCTTTTTCTCGATTGATCTATGCAAAGGAACCAGTCACCCTCAGTGAGGCAAATGATATTCTTTGGGATCATAAATTGAATAGCTTGCCTATTGTGGATAAAGAAAACCACCTGAAATACTTTGTATTTCGAAAAGATTACGACAGTCATAAAGAAAACCCGAATGAGATACTTGATTCCCAAAAGCGGTATATTGTCGGAGCTGGAATCAACACCCGTGATTATGAAACTAGAATTCCGGCACTGCTTGCAAGCGGTGCGGATATCCTGTGCATAGATTCTTCAGAAGGTTTTTCCGAATGGCAAAAGAAAACGCTATCTTGGGTTAAGAAAACATATGGGGATACGGTCAAGATCGGTGCCGGAAATATCGTAGACGGGGAAGGATTTCGCTTTCTTGCCGATAGTGGTGCTGATTTTATAAAAGTCGGTATTGGTGGCGGTTCGATTTGCATTACTCGTGAGACAAAAGGAATCGGGCGTGGTCAGGCGACTGCTATCATTGAAGTTGCAAAAGCCCGGGATGAGTATTTTTTAGAGACAGGAAAATACATACCGATTTGTTCTGATGGCGGTATTGTTTTGGATTATCACATGACACTAGCCTTGGCAATGGGTGCCGATTTTATTATGCTCGGAAGATACTTTGCACGATTTGATGAAAGTCCGACGGAAAAAGTGAATATCAACGGTAATTATATGAAGGAATATTGGGGAGAAGGTTCTGCAAGAGCCCGAAATTGGCAGCGCTATGACTTGGGAGGAGAAGGAAAGCTGTCCTTTGTAGAAGGAGTAGACTCCTATATTCCCTATGCCGGATCCTTGAAAGACAATGTACAGTTGACATTGAGCAAGATTCGTTCGACTATGTGCAACTGCGGTGCCCTTACTATTCCAGAATTACAAGAAAAAGCAAAGCTTACCTTGGTTTCTTCAACTAGTATTGTTGAAGGAGGTGCACATGATGTCCTCTTGAAGGATAATCATGAATTGCAAAAAAAATAGAAGATTGTTTCTAAATTTGAAATTGTTATGGTATAGTTTTGAGACTTCTCTAATGCAAAAAGGCAATAGGATGTGCTAAACGTGATTAATGACCACTTAGATGGACAAATGCTTGTACCTTCTCAATTTTCTATCAATGATCTACCAGGTGGGGTAGGTGTAATTGAAGTAGGAAAACAACTCAAGGTGATATATCTAAGCCAAAAATTATCACGTTTAATGGGTCTTGTTGATACAAAGCTCCAAGGTGAATTCGAATTGGATGCTTCTTTGTTGATGCATCCTTCAGATTTGGATCTTGTCAGAATTGCTTTTGCAAATGCAAAGAATAACAACTCGGAAATAGACCTTGAAATCAGGCCAATCTCCAAGGAAGCCGTAAATTGGGTGCGAATACAAGGAAAATTTTCACATTTACATGACGGGAATCCTGTTTACAATATACTATGTTCTGATATTTCCAAAGCTAAGGGAAATAGTCTTTTAATTGTACAACAAAACAACAAACTGAATTTGGTATTGGAAAATTCTGTTTCTGAAATGTGGGAAGTCAACTTACAAAACAAACATATTTCTACTTTGACCAAGACTATCCTCGGGGGACATGATCCTCTTGAATTTGATGATCCGGTTACGTTCCTTTCTGTGAACAACTATATACCACAGGACTATCTGCCAGCACTTGCCTATGATTTTGAGAATTTGATGAAAGGGGAAAGTACTGAATCCATTTTAAAAATTAGATGCAAGGATGATATTTTCAGATATTTTAAAATCAGTTATACCTTGATAAAGACACAAGAAAACATTCCTTACAGTGCTATCGGTACGTTCCAGGAAGTTGATGATGAAATTGAGGCAAGACTTAACTTGCTTGGAGAAAATATTATTTTTTTTGCTGCTTTTGATGTAAAAAGTGGTAAACCCATCCTGGCCGACCGAAGGGCACGTTTTTTGATCGGGCCTGCCTTGAATATCTACGCTGTCTATGAGAATGAATTGATTTCATACATTCATCCAAAGGATCTTTTTCTTTTTGATACCATAGCTACGTGCGATTTATTAAGGGAATTCTGCAAGAACGGGAAAAAGGAATTAAGCTTTGAAGCTCGTATAAAATCACCCTACAATACTTTTGAAGGCTATCATTGGTGCCTCTTTTCCTTTAACTTTTCCAACAATGTCAGTCGTGCTGATTCCGCACTCTTTTTAGGCTTGAAAGATATCGATGCAAAGAAAAAACAAGAAATCCAATTGGTCAAGCAAGCAAATAGGGATCCTCTTACAGGGTTATTGAATCGTTATTCCCTAATACACCTTGTAGAGACTGCTATTGAAACAACTTCGCCAGAACTACCGTATACAGGATTTTTCATTATTGACATCGATGATTTCAAAAAAATAAACGATACTTTTGGACATGACTTCGGTGATGAATCCCTTCAGTATGTAGCTACTATCCTAAAAGATGAATTTGAATCCTCTAAAATCATAGCAAGAATCGGTGGTGATGAATTATTGGTATGTCTCCCTTCTCTGGAAACGGAGGCAATCGCTTTCGAAATCGGCTGTTCAATTTGCAAAAAAGTTTCCCAAGGTCATGAATTGATTCACCCTATTTCTTGTTCCGTAGGCGTGAGTATAGCGCCCTCACACGGAAAGAGTTATAAGGATTTGTATCAAAAGGCAGACATTGCCCTGTATAAAGCAAAGCATCGGGGCAAGAATAGATGTTGTGTATATGACAACGAAGTAAATTTTTCCAATGCAGGTTTATGGATAAATCAAGAATGGATGCTGGAGGATCTTGAGCAAATTGTATTTTTGCTTGATGAAACTGGCAATGAAGTACTTTTTCTCAATAAAGCGGGACGTGTCAGAATTGGAAAATCTGAAGAATATTATGATTCCTATTTTGATAAATTGCTTTCTAGTTCAAGCCTTATTTCCAATTCAAAAGATGTTTTCAATGGCAACTGGATTGCCTTTGAAATGAGAACAGAGAAGACAGATATAGCTTTTCGTTTCAAGAAGAAATTGATCTTATGGAAAGGAAAACACGCAATACTTGGAATTTCTTTGAATAGGGAAGAAGAGGAAAGCTTTGTGCAAGGCATTGTATGCCAGAAAGCCATTCTACAGAATGAAGAAGTACTGTCCTTCATTGAATTGGCTGGTTCCTACTATTGGAATCTGGACCTTATAACAAATAAAGTTACCTTTACAAAGAATTTTTCAGAGACCAATAATTTGGGAGTTCTCTTTAACTTTCCTGACGGAAATCAAAAAGCACCTCTCATTCATCCTGATGATTTTAGTATTTTTGTTTTGTTTCTAGAAAATGAATTGAAAGACCCTTTAGGAAATTCCCTGATAATTCGGTGTGCCTTTTCCCCAAATTCCCCTTTTTCTTGCTATCGGATATCTTGCGACACAGTTGTTGATACAAAAGGAAATCCCAAAAAACTTGGAGGTACGTTGGAAGCACTTTCCCATTCGGATCGAACTGAGGGGATTATGCCTGAATTAATTAATCAAATACCACTTTCAGTTATTATTTTTTTCTATCAAGAAGGAAATCCCATTGCTTTCGCAAACGATTTTTTCTTTTCGTCTTTTGGATATTCCAGGGATTCCTATTTCAGGGAATTCGGAAATAATGGCCTGGGCTTGCTTTTTGATGTCGATTTAGCAAATTTATATGATATTCTTTCCAAGAACATTGAGAAACATGAAAATTTGATCGAAATGGATCTCCGTCTGGAACACAAAGACAGAGGCTATGTACTATTTTCTGCAATATTTATAATTACGTACGACTACGAAAGTCCGTTGGTTCACATGTATGTCAAGAATGAGAAAAAGGAACAGGATATTGCAATAATGACTATTTTAAAGAATCTACATGACCTAGTCGAAGATTTCCCTCAGTCAATAGGAATATTCGCTCTGCATGAAAATATAGTGGAATTGATGTTTGCAAATAAAGTATTGGCGGATTTGCTTGGATATAAGGTACAAGAGCTTCAAGAATTGGAAGAAACAGAGCCCTTATCCATCATTTTTTTTGAAGATATTCAGTATTTTAAAAAAAGTATCTTGCAAGCAAAATGGCCGGAATCTCCATCTTCTATCCGTATGAGGGTAGTGAAAAAAGATGGTAAGGTTGTCAACACAAATCTTATATTTAAATATTTTGAACGTTCCGAAAAGAGCATCTATTTCTATATTGTATTCAATGAGGCTCCCTCAGTTTCTCAGATGGAAGAACAAAGAGTGCAGGCAATCGAAAAATTGGAATATTCTCTTTCCCATTGTCTTTTGACAGGACTCTATACGAGGCAACGTTTTTTTGATGAAACAAAAAGAATGTTTGAAAACAACCCTGGACGTCAGTTTGTAATGGTATGCTGGAATATTGAACGGTTTGCAGTAATAAATGAATTATTTGGTCTTGAAATCGGGAATCTGGTGCTGAAGACAGTTGGATCGGCAATTCGTGATTATTGCATTTCGCCAAGAACTTTTTCACGTCTGGATGCTGATCATTTTGCTGCTTGCTTACCGTCAGAACTTTGTAATCCTGTTGATATACAACGATCAATTAATCTTGATACTCTCATGAAGGAATTGAATTTTTCCATTTCCCTTGTTTTCGGGTTATATCGCATTGAAGATACAACCATGTTGATTCCTCTTATGTGTGACAGGGCAAATCTTGCCATGAAATCGACCAGACGAAATTACATGAAGAATTATGAATATTACCATGAATTATTAAGTAGCAAACGTATCGATGAACAGACGATTATCAATGAAATGAGAGCAGCCCTCCAAAAGGGAGAATTTTGCTTTTATCTTCAACCGATCTATTCTCTTGAAAATGGAAAAATAAGCAGTGCAGAAGCCTTGGTCCGTTGGAATCATCCCGAAAAAGGTATTCTCAATCCCCTTGAGTTCATTCCTGTGTTTGAAAAATATGGATTTATCACTACCATGGACCTCTACATCTGGGATATGGTTTGCAAGTATATCGCAGGAGAACTGGAAGTAGGCCATGCGATAGTCCCTATTTCGGTCAATTTTTCAAGGATGGATCTGTACGATAGAAATCTAAGCAGCTTACTGATTGCCACCTCAGAGAAATACCAGGTTCCACCCCATTTGTTGGAATTGGAAGTCACTGAGACAGCTTATATGGATAATCCAGACCAAATGAGGATATTGGTGGGTACCTTGCAAAAATATGGATTTACCATACTCATGGATGATTTTGGAACTGGCTACTCTTCTTTGAATATGCTCAATTCCATTCCCATGGATATCTTGAAAGTGGACCAAAATTTTTTGCATTCTCTCGGGCATGATGAGAGGGCATCAAAAATACTTGAAACAATAATTTCCTTGGGAAAAGCCCTTCGGTTCCCTGTAATTGCCGAAGGTGTGGAAACAAAGGAACAGTTGGAATATCTCAAGCATATTGGATGCGGTCATGTTCAGGGATTTTATTATTCGAAGCCTCTTACGACGAAAGCATTCAGAATACTTCTGGATAGTTGACATAATCAACAGGGTATGGTAGGGTCTTTCAAGTCGGCCGGATAGCTCAGCGGGAGAGCTGTTGCCTTACACGCAACTGGTCGGGGGTTCAAATCCCTCTCCGGTCAAAGGCGTACTCTTAAGGGTACGCTTTTATTTTGCCCTTTTTATGTAACAACATCCGAAACAATACCGGAAAATGAGAATTGTCAATAAATCCTGATTGTTGCCTGTCCTCCTTTGGTTTATTATAGGAATAAGGGTTGGAGGATTTAATGCAACTAGATTTGTATATCATGTATTTTTTTATGTATTCTATCGTAGGCTATGTTTGTGAAGTAACCTATTGCTCGATTCCTGCCAAGCATTTTGTCAACCGTGGATTTCTTTATGGCCCGTATCTTCCAATATATGGTTTTGGGGCTATGATTGTCATAGTGTTTTTCCAACGGTTTTCAGCCTATCCAATCCTGATTTTTTTTGCCGGGATGGTTTCTACAAGCATTCTCGAGTTTTTTACCAGTTGGATTCTGGAAATAGTCTTCAATGCAAAACTTTGGGATTATTCCAAATATTTTGCAAATATCAAAGGAAGGGTTTGTCTTCTGAATTCTACTTTGTTTGGCATAATGAGTGTTTTTGTCATCTATGTGCTTCACCCTTATACCATCAAATTCATATCGTTTATTCCCATCTGGATGGATGCTTATGTATCTCGAATTATATTGATAGGTATGTGTGTGGATGTAACGGCAAGCATATATGGAATGGCATCCTTCCAGAGACAACTAGAAGAAGTAAGAAAGAAAGGGAAGGAGCTTGAGGAACGACTTGCAATTTTGCAAGGAGAGACCCCTGCAAATGCTTTTGAGTTGCTCAAAGTAAAAATGAGTGATGAATTTGAGGAAATGAAGATCCGATTGAATACATCTTCAAGAAAAATCGTGAATGCCTTTCCTTCCATCACTTCTTCCAATGAAGAGACTCGTTTGCAAATTGAATTGTTGAAAATGAATATGCGGAATTATCGGGAAAAAATGAAAATGCAAAAGCTCAAGCTTAAGCAGAAAGCTAAGGACATTTCCCAAGAATATGCAAAGAGGAAAGATAAATGATTCAGGAGAACATCAGAAAGATCTTACAGGAAATGGAAGATTCAGCAAAAGCTAGTGGAAGAGCTCTTTCCGATATTTCCCTGATGGCAGTGAGTAAATTGCATCCTTATGAGGAAATTCTGGAAGCTTATGATTTTGGTCAAAGATTATTTGGTGAAAACAAGGTACAAGAAGTTCAGGCCAAGTTTCCAAAAGAACATCCCTCGGCTATGGAATTGCACCTTATCGGGCATTTACAATCGAATAAGGTCAAAAAGATAGTTCCTCTTGTTGATGGCATAGACAGTGTCGATTCCTTGAAACTGGCAATAAAAATAGAGGAAGAAGCCTTGGCCATCGGAAAAAGAATACCGATTCTTCTGGAATTCAACACTAGCGGGGAGTCAAGCAAGAGTGGATTTGAAACTTCTGATGAGTTGTATCGGGCCTTGGATGGGATGGTAGCATTCAATTCTATATACATAAAAGGTTTGATGACAATAGGGCCGCTTGAGGGAAGTGAAAGGACCGTACGTAATGCTTTCAAACAATTACGTACAGTGCAACTTTCCTGCAGACAACGATATCCCCAATTTTGTTTCGATACGTTAAGTATGGGAATGAGTTCGGATTTTGCCTGGGCGATAGCTGAGGGATCAACCATGGTTCGCGTAGGTACACGTCTTTTTGGGAAACGGGATTATACTGTATGAAAAAAGTAATATTGCTACTATGTCTTGTAGTTTTCATGTCTTCCAGTCTTGGTTTGTATTGTGAGGCTCTTCCAACGTATACTCCCTATGAAAAAAACGAGTTCCCTATTTGGACATATAAATTGAGACGTGCCGAAAGTCTCTTCTTTGGTTCCTTGGCTTTAACATTGCCTGTTGCCTCCCTAGGGTATTCTTTGGCAGTCAATTACCTTGGTGCCCCTGCGGCTTCTTCTGATATCAATGCTCTTCTTTTACAAGCGGGTATTGCTTCAATAATCTCTGCTGGAATTTCACTGGCCGATTATATAATCGGTGAAGTGCAGGGAAAATAATGGCTATACAATATGGAAATCTACATTTTACGGTTGAGTCCTTGACTTCTGGACATAGACTGGATGCCTATGTTGCTTCTCATACAACGGTAATAAGTAGGGGAACCCTAAGTTTAGCTACCACCACTATTTTGCTCAATGGCAAGAGGGAAAAGAAAAGTAAGTTGGTGAAGGAAGGTGATGAAATAGATATATCCTATAGCCAGGAATTTTTTGAAGGATTGAAGGCTCAGGATATTCCGCTCACTGTGTTATATGAAGATACAGATATATTGGTAATTGACAAGAAACAAGGGATGGTGGTTCATCCTGCAAATGGTAATTACGAAGGAACTGTAGTCAATGCCTTGCTATACCGATATGGTTCTTCTTTTACTACCAATGACACCGATGAGGAAGAAGAGGAAGAGGAGATGATCCCTACCTTGCAAAACGAAAGAATTCGGCCAGGTATAGTCCATAGACTGGACAAGGATACCAGTGGAGTGTTGGTCATTGCCCGCACCAGGGAAAGCCATAGGAATCTTGCAGCCCAGTTCAAGGAGCATGCCACCGAAAAATGGTATATTGCGCTTGCCAAGGGTAATTTTAACAAGAAACAGGAAAAATTGATAACCAATCTTTCCCGGGACAAGAAGAACAGGAAGAAATTTGCAGTATGCCCTGAGAATGAAGGGAAAAGAGCCGAAACTGAATATTTGGTACTGAAGCAATACAAGAGCTTTGCCTTGCTGAGAATACGTATTTATACCGGACGTACCCATCAGATCAGAGTCCATTTATCGTCGATTGGCCATCCTTTGGTGGGCGATGTCATCTATGGCAAACCAGATGGGACAACGTTGATGTTGCATGCCTTGAGTTTGACTCTGGAAAGTCCCTCATCAAAGCAACGACTATGTTTTCGCTCCCCAATGCCCCAGCGTTTCAAAAATTTTATCAAGAACCAGACATTGTAAATCTATTCGGTTTCCCTCCAACGTTCACGCTCGGTTTCTATCGGGCCCAATTGCATAAGATCATTATTGAACATCCTTTCTATCCTGAGTTTGCTGGGAGTCCCATGCCCTGGGAAGAGCAGGATATTTTCATCAAGGCTCATCAATCTTTGATAGATGGATTGGATCAATACAGCTTTTTCCATGTAACCGGTCGTCGATCCGATTCTGCCGCAAAAAAGAGTATCGCCACTGAAAAGGGCATGATCAATTTTATAAGCCATACTATCGAGGCTATGTCCCGGAACATGAATGATTTCAACAGATAACCCGCAAATATCGAGGATTTCCCTATCCCTGACGATTGTCACTGGATATTCATAGATGGAAATTGCAGCTGCATATATTGTAGGATTATAAATTTTCAATAAAGTTTTGACGCCTTCTGTATGGGAAGCATGCCGATGAGTCAAGAGTATGCTTTTCAGCTTGAATTTATTATTTTCTATCAGATTGATCAGTTCTATATCGACATGGCCAGGATCGATGATCATGGCATCTCCACCTCCATCCTGGGCAACGAGATAGGTATTACAGAAACCTATTATGGAAAAATGCTGATAAATTCTCACTGTCTTGCATCCTCGTAATTGGAATAACGAAACGATACCCGCCGTTTGTCGGTATAATGAAAATCAGATTTCTTCAAGTTGCAATCCTCAAAGGATGTGTCCCGAAGATAACTGGAAGAAAAGGATGAAAAGTAAAGGTCACAGGAACTGAAATTGCAAAACAAGGTGTCTATTCCAGCAAAGTTGGTATGATTGATAACGGATTCCGAAAAATCACAATTAATCATCTTGCTTCCGGAAAAGACAGAATATCTGCAGAAGATTTCATTGAACTTGCAATTCTCGAAAAGGCAAAAATCAAAATAGCTAGTCATGAAGGAACAAGTACTGAAATCAATATTCCGGAAGGTGCACCAGGCCATATTGCTGGCAGTAATTTGCTTTTTTGCTACGATAAGATCTTCAAATTCTGTATGGGTAATGGAAAGATCGACAATTTCTTTTTCCCCGAGCAAGGCATCAATGCATTCTTGTCGCAAACGTTCTTTATCCGGACTATGACGGAAGCATAGCGTATCATTTGAACAGACATACGTATGGCAATTGGGGTGGGAGCAAGTTTTAAAACTAAACATAGCATTACAGTATCAAATTAGCGGAGGTTGTCAAGTACAGGGTTTGCATGTACAGTACATTCAGGAGAACATATGGAGCAACATATCGGCCTGGTTACCCGGGGGATAAACAATATTTACTCAGTCAGTGAAAATGAGAATCGGTACCTCTGCAGGATCAAGGGTAAACAATTAACTTCAGTAGTGGGAGAATATAATCCCATTGCAGTAGGTGATATGGTTGCTTTTGTTGTCTCAGGAACGAACGAGGGATTGATTACCGATCGCCTTGATAGAAAGAATTCTTTTCAACGTTGGAATATCAAGGGCCAATGCAACCAGACAGTGGTTGCCAATATGGATATGATTGTATGCGTTTGCAGCGCTGATACTCCTCCCTTTCGGCCAAGGTTCATTGACAGGGTCATTGCCTGTTGTCAGGAAGTTCCCGTAATGTTGGTCATGAACAAGAATGACATCATGCTCACTGAGGATGAATTCGAACGGTTTGCCCTCTACAAGAAACTTGGATATCCGATAATCGGTGTAAGTGCGAAAACCGGCGAAAATCTAGAGGATCTCAATAGGATGCTTGCAGGAAAAACCGTTGCTTTTGTCGGGCAAAGTGGGGTAGGTAAATCCACCTTGATCAATAGACTCCTTTCAACAGAACAGAAGACCAATGAAGTATCAGCAAAATACAACAGAGGAAAACATACTACCAATTATTCCTTGATGATCGAAGGTCCAGATTATATTCTTGTAGATACTCCGGGAGTACGGGAAATTCTGGTTCCCCATGGAGATCCTCATAGGATAGCTGAATCCTTTCCTGAGTTCAGGGAACCTTCTAAGGAATGTTCCTATGATCATTGCCTGCATAATGATGAACCTGACTGCAAGGTGAAATTGTTGGTGGAACAAGGGAAAATTCATTCTGACAGATATGATAGTTATCTGAGAATGCTTGCCTCTCTTGATACCAAAGCCCCTGAGTGGATGGGAAAGAGCCAACAATCAAATACACGTTACAAGAGTATGGAAAACGATGAACAAGAAGAGTATTGAGGAATTGGGGTTTCCTGCTGTCCTTAAAAAGATGGAAGGTTGCGCATTGGGTATGGATGGGGTGCGCGAGCTACGCCAGTTTTCTTTTTTGACCGATAGAAAGGCTTTGTTAGAACGCCAAAACAAGGTTGCTGCTTTTTTGAGATTGCTCAGTTCCCCGAATGTTGAAATTCCTCTTGCCTTCAATGATATTGCCGAGGTTTTTTCAATTCTTGAAGATCCTATGAAATCCTTGGATGGATATCAGCTAGCAAGTGTAGCCAATTACATTGAAAGTGGCTGCATTTTACAATCCTTTTGCCAGTGTTGCCTTGAAAACAATGAAATGCTTTTGGCCATCAAGGATTTGATGGGTGAACATATTGATCCTTCGCTTGTCGTTCTTTCAAAGGAAATACGAGAGGTTCTTGAAGCCGATGGACAAGTAAAAGAGTCTCATCCTGCAATCAAGGCCTTGAAACGGCAAGTTGAAAGTGCAAAGCAAGGTCGTTCCCGGTATTCCCATGAATTTATACATACAAATGCTTCATTGGTTCAAAGTGATCAAGGAGCCTTCAGGGACGGGCGATTGGTAATTCCTGTACGTAATGACAGAAGAACAGAGGTCAAGGGATTTATCAATGGGGCTTCTACCTCAGGCAATACGGTATTTATGGAACCCTATAAACTGGTAGAAATGAATAATGCCGTGGTTATGGCCGAGAACCAGATTCTCGTAGAAATTGCCAAAATTCTTTCACAACTTGACAAGAAAGTAAAACAGGTACGGACCGAACTAAAAATCTTGCATGATTTGGTCAGTACTACTGATGCTTTATTTGCCTTGGCAAGATATGCTCAAATGACCCATGCAACTGCTACCGATAGTACTGTTGACCTATGCAGACTCCTTGGAGCAAGGCATCCGCTATTAGGCTCCAAGGCTGTCCCTATAACTATAGATTTTGAAGAAAATATCAAGGCAGTTGTCATTACAGGCCCCAATGCTGGAGGTAAAACTGTCACAATCAAGACTGTTGGTCTCTTATCCCTCATGAATCAATTCTCTGGATTCATTCCTGCCCAGGAGGGAAGTTCAATTCCTTTGTTCGACGATATTTTTACGGATATCGGGGATGATCAAAGCATAGAAGAAGAACTTTCGACCTTCAGCGGACATATGAAACAAGTAGGTTTTATCCTGCATCATATAAGTGACCGGTCCCTCGTTATTTTGGATGAACTGGGAAGTGGTACGGATCCAGTGGAAGGAGCCTCCCTTGCCAGGGCAATCCTGGAATTTTGCATCGATCAAGCTCGATTGTCTTTTGTTACCAGCCACCATGGAGTGTTGAAACAATTTGCGTATGCAAAAGAAGATGTAATCAATGCCTCCATGGAATTTGATGAACAGTCCCATCATCCAACCTTCAAGGTAATCAATGGCATCCCAGGTGATAGCCATGCTCTTGATACTGCCCGTTCCATGAATTTGCCACAAGTCGTACTTGACAAGGCAAAGCAATATCTAGGAAGCGAGGCAATACAGATCGGGCAAATAATCAAGGGACTTGAGAAGAAAAAACAAGAGGCGGATCTTCGTGAAAGAAAAATTGATGAACGTTTTTCTTTTTTGCAGGAAAAGACCAGGGAAGTGCAACTCAAGGAATTGAGGGTCAGGCAACAAGAGTTGATCGTGAAGGAAGAGCAGTCGTCACAATTGTCCCGTTTCATGAAAGAGAAGAGAAAAGAACTGGAAAACCTTGTAGCTGATCTTCGAAATGGCGAAATAACTCGCGAGAAAACAAAAAAAGTAAAGGCTTTTGTCTCTTCCTTGGAAGAGAAACAGAATAGCACAGAAAACCAGATTGAAATGGAACGAGCTCAACTTACCCCTGAAAATAGAGAGGATTTCATCGAGTTCAAGGAAAATCAGGATGTCTTATGCGGTTCTGCCAAGAGAGAAGGCCGAATAATTAGAAAAGCTGGAAAGGGAAGTTGGGTAGTAGCTATAGGAACAATGAAATTTACCATGAAAGAGAAAGACCTTTCCCTTCCAAAGCGAGAGAAGAAAAAAGTCCAGGTACTCTATCAAAGCGATGCCCCAACGCCTAAAATGGTACTTGATGTGCGAGGCATGAATCTGGAAGAAACCTTGGGTTCCTTGGATATGCAAATTGAAAGCGCGTTGGTTCACGGGATGTCCTCCTTTTCTATTATCCATGGTTATGGAGATGGCATTTTGAGTAGGGGAATAGGTGAATACCTCAAAGCACATCCTAGTGTAACAGATTACCGGTTTGCACTGCCTGAAGATGGCGGCATGGGAAAAACCTATGTAATGCTGTAGATTTTCCATACAGACAAGGTATAGGGTTTCTCCTTGAGATTCGTGTAAACCCATGATCTTGAGTTGTAAGAGAAACTACATATTCGAAAAGATCTGCCTTCTAGGAATTTGAGAGGGGCAGTTGCTTTTCCACCAGAAAAAGAAAATGCGCGATTGTCTCATAATCCTGGCGGCTGCCATACAGGTTGCTGCTGATTGTCAAAGTATCCTTGAAACTGCTTATCGCTATTTGAAAATGCGGACGGTATTTAATGGAACCGCAAATAAAGGCATCCTCTATTTCTGTTCCACTGAAAACCAGTTTGGTATCATCGAGAATTCCGATGTTTGTCATGCAAATCGGTGGATTCCGTAAAGCTTTTTTAGTGAGTTTGTAACTTGATTTATTGCTCAGGAACTTGAAACCCATATTGAGTTTTACAAATCCATTCACGCCGATATCATGTTTTCTGTTCTTTACCATGCGATGTATGGTATAAACAGTATCGTCAAAGCTTTCTTCTGCTTTTATTGGAATATGTATGATACTTGTAGAAGATAGGTTGGTAAGCGCCCTAAAATTTTTATCCTGCAAATATCGTCGCATATCAACCATAAGGGGTAGGGAAAGTATGTTGCCAGCTTCTGGTATTTCTAGCAGTAGTGCTCTGTGATAAGCGGCAAGAAACACATCATTTATCGTGATCTGATTCCTTTTGCAATAGGTGCGTATCTGCATGAACTTTTCAGAATCCAGTTCACGGGTAAGGATGAACGGAAAGATATCCATATCCTTGCTCAAGGGGAATTCGAGACTGCTGTCTTGATTGCTTTCCTTGTTATGAAACAGCATGGATTTTATTAGGATTTTGAATGGAATTTGCTGAATTATCCCTTGAAATCCTCTTTCACCACTAATGGTGAAATTCGGAACATAGCGTGAATTTTCCAAAAGGTTGGAATACAGGTTGGAAAATAAATAGAGACATTGCTTGAATCCTGCACCATCACCTATCATATGGTTCATTATAATCGAAAGAGCATCTTTTTCATTTGTCCGGTAGAGACAAAATAGGATCTGAGGACCGGTAAAGGCATCAGTTTTCGATGTCGTAAAATGCTCGAATGCATCTTTTTCATATACGATATGAAAAAGAGCATCTATTGAAGGAGTGGGAACACTTTCCCAATAATCGTTACCATCATCGTGTCGGTAGACACATGATAAAATTGGTATTACCTGCAAGAGCAACATCACCGATTTTTTCAACACAGGTATATTGAGTTTGCCATTGAATCGAATGACACAATGAAGTTGATGATCGTTGAATTTTGTTTTTTCGTACAGATATTGTACCTTATCGAATATTTCTGCTTTGTATTTCATGACTTGTATTCCTTTTCAATTAGAAGTGTAATTAAATTGATAGTAGTTGTCATTGATATAGATCAATGAATTTGGCTACGTATTCTGCTCAAGGCTTCCGGAGTAATTCCAAGATAGGATGCGATATGATATTGGGAAATTCTTCCAGACAAAGTAGGATATGTGTTCATGAATATTCTGTATCTTGTTTTTGCGTCAGCACTGAGAAATTCCCGTTCCCTCTTTTCTTTTTCAATAAAGAGCATCTGGGAATATTTTGAGACTACACATTGCCAGCAATCATTGCCTGCCAATAGTTCTTTGTAATCTTCTATCGTTATGTATAGCAATATGCTGTCTTCCAAGGCCTGAAAGGAATACTGAGAGGCTCTACTTTCCAGAAAGGAGCTGTATGCTGAGAGAAATCTTCCTTTTCCCCGGAATACCAGGCAGTTTTCCTTGCCTGAATCAGAAATAAAATATACACGAAACAAGCCCTCTACAATGAATGCTATTGTTGATGGAATATCATCAATAGTAATGAAATGTGAATTTTTCGGAATTTCTGTAACGTGCAATCGCTTTTTGAAATTAGTTCTTTCTTCTTCAGGGATATAGGAAAATTCGGAAAGGGTATTCATTAGTTGCTGATATCCACTATCTTGAATGGGTTTTGGTCTTTCCCTATACATTGGCAACTCCTTTTTATTGGCATCTTGCTTTTTTTTATCATATGGTATTTACTAATTAAGCAAATTACTAAATTACTAATTAAGTAAGAATATAAGGTCTTTATGTAATATTTACAACCAGGGAAGAAGCACATGAAAGAAAACAGAAAAGAATTGATTGCCAAATATAAAGAAAGAAAACCTCCTATGGGCTGTTTTGCTTTGGTGTGCAAGCCTACTGGCGAAAAATTCATTGGTTCTTCATCTGATCTTACAATAATGGAGAATTCCTTGCTTTTCAGATTGTCAGTAGGTTCTTTGGGGCAAAATCCGTATCTTCAAGAACAATATAAGCAATATGGTTTGGATGCTTTTGCCTTTGAGATATTGGAAGAGCTTCCTTATGACAAGGAAAACCCCGAAAAAGATTATAGGAAAGAACTGAAGACCTTGAAAGAATTGGTACTTGAATCGCTGAAAAATGCAAGGGAGTTATTGGTATGAAGATTCCGACTGAATTGAAGCACAAGCCTATCATAGTAAGTGAGGATTATGACAAGGTAGATGGAAAAAGGGCAAATGAATCTGATGCAAAAGGATTGTCCATAGGACTTGCCCAATGGAATGATAGGGGAAACGTGGAAATTTCAGCAAAGGTTTGGCGATATACCAGTGACAAATGGTCTCGCCAAAGTGAAGAGTTACCCTTGAATAGAGTGTTGGATCTCGCATTGCTTATATGCAGGACAAGCCAATATTTTCAACAAGCCTATAGGATGCCCAAATACTATGACCCAAGCAATCCGCAAATAGACCGTATTGGCATGCAAGGGGATGCCTTGAATGTTGGCGTTTGTACCGAAAATCCCATGATCGATACTGACATTCGACTTTTAGCCGATTATATGGGGCAAAATGGTGAATTATTGGGAGAGCGGTTCCGGCTTCTTTCAAAAACCTTGCAAGAGATGGGGTATTGATGCGAATTGTTGCAGAAATGATATTCACATGTTAGGATTGAATTCAGGAGAATGATAATGTCAGATTATATGAATGGAACAGGAATCCAATACCATTTGCATATACAAAAAGGTGATGTTGGTCGCTATGTAATACTGCCAGGTGATCCCAAACGGGTCCCCCTTATTGCAAAATATCTTGATGATGCCCAGCTGATTGCCGATAGCAGGGAATTTGTTACCTATACGGGATTTCTTGACGGAGAAAAAGTGTCGATTACCTCAACTGGTATCGGAGGTCCTTCTGCATCGATTGCAATGGAGGAATTGTATGCCTGTGGTGCAGATACTTTTTTGAGAATGGGAACCTGCGGAGGAATTGCTCTTGAAGTTATGGGTGGGGATGTCGTTATTTCCACAGGAGCTGTCCGAATGGAAGGTACCAGTAGAGAATACGCGCCAATTGAATTTCCTGCCGTTGCCAATTTTGAGGTTGTCACTGCTTTGTCCGACGCTGCCATACAATTGAAGAAAAAACACCATATAGGAATAGTGCAATGCAAGGACTCCTTTTATGGCCAGCACAGTCCATCAAGCATGCCTGTTTCCTATGAATTGCAAAACAAATGGGAAGCCTGGAAAAGATTGGGTGTTCTTGCCAGCGAGATGGAAAGCGCTGCATTGTTTGTAGTTGCATCCCATCTAGGGGTTCGTTGTGGCAGTGAGTTTTTTGTAGTGGGAAATCAGGAACGTGAGTTGCGGGGTATGGACAATCCGAAGCTTCATGATACCGAGGATGCCATCAAGGTGGCTATCCAAGGTATCAGAAACTTGATAGCAAAGGATAAGATTAAAGCCTGACTACGTGCATTGGTTCGAAAATGTTGCCTGGGTAAATTCCCTGGGCAATATTTTTTTGTCAAAATACTTGGATTTCTTTTTCCACTTCAGAATTTCCTCAAGTGGAGGCAAGTAATTTGGCTTTGCAACCTTGCCCAAGAGACAGAAGCAATTGCTTTTATGGTACACTTCAAACATCCCGCAATACTCATAGGCTTTGCCTTGTGACGGTAGCCCCTGTGAAAGATTCGAATAGGCTGCAAGCAGTTCTTTTCTGCTAGTGATATTTTTTATCAGGACATTGCTTCCTCTCCAGGGAAGGTTCTTGAGATCCAGGGGAACCATTACGAGGAATTTGAGAAGCAAGGGTTCCAAGGAATAATCCAGAAGGGTTCCATCGATTTTCTGGCATTGCAATGAAAGCGCAGACAAGAGTGAATTGGCTTGTTCTGGTTTTGAATACAAAGATTTTTCTGGTGAGATGCTTATCCAATAAAACATACTTTTTACCTCCATTTAAAATAGGGCATAAGTATTTGGATTTGCTTCATAGTTCTTTAAAAAACAATAAAATCAATCTTTATAAAATGTTATTCTCTTATCTGATAGTTCCTTGATGCTTGCCTCAAGAAGTAAATCCAGGGCCTCGTCTTTCTCTTGTATTTTAAATGGTTCAAGGCAAAACAATTCAAGCCCAATTGACTCATATTCATCTTGAAGGGTTTTCTGTTCAAAAATTCCAAGATCAAGTTTGAACCGTATGGATTGAATGTCCTTTACAATATCATTGCTTTTCAATAAAAGTGATTTATCAGTTTGAATATTATATATTCTAAGAATGCCTTTTGTGGAATTTTGAAAAAGAAATAAATTTTTATTCATAAGATCTTGCATAATAAACTACATTATAGGGGAAATAACAGGGTTGGTACAGATTGATTTGAAAATGGCCCTCCTAATTGTCCTTTTCTTCCTTTATATTGTTGTGGGGGCGAATTTCACATACGATTAAGACTATTTTTGTTTATTGCATAATTATTCTTAATCAACTATTATGAAAAAACAATACAAGGTAGGGATTCAGATGGCTCAACAAATTCAAGATTTGGTTGCATCCATCCGCAAGGATGGTATTGAGGCTGCGCAAAAAGACGCGGCCAAAATCATTGCAGATGCAAAGATTCAAGCTGATAATATTATTGCCCAGGCTAGAAAAGATGCAAAGGTTTTAGTCGAAGAGGCCCAGAAAGAAATGGATGTTCGTGACCAAAGTGCTCGGGCAAGTCTTCAGCAAGCTAGTAGGGATGTACAGCTTTCCCTGAAAAAGGCTATTCTTGCGCAACTTAATAATTTGCTTGTTGATAAAACTGAGAAAGCTTTTACTGGAAAAGATTTGGTTTCGCTGATTTCTTCAGTAGTGACCACAGTCAATGCAGATGATGCAAAAAGTTCAATTCAACTTGGCGAGAAAGACTTCAAGGCACTTGCCACCTCATTGCAGGCTGAACTTTCAACCCACATCAAGGCAGGTCTTGAAATCAAGCCGGTAGAAAATATTAGCTATGGTTTCAGAATTGCTGATAAGGATGGTTCTGGTTTCTATGATTTCAGTGCAGAGGAAACAGCCTTGTTGATGGCTCCTTTCCTTTCCTCCGCAATCGCAGAAATAGTCTTCGCCCAAGCGAAGTAAGGAGAAGCTCGTGGCTTCCTATTATTACCTGGTAGCGACTTTACCTATGTTGCATCATGATGGAACGGCACCCTTTGGGTGTGATGAATTCCTTGAAAAATGCAAAGGTAAGGTCAGTGATTCAGATTTTGTAATCATTTCACAGGCTTTGGCAAATGCACAATCAACTTATCCTTTCCTGAAAAAATGGCAAGCTTTTACTTTTATGGTAAAACAGGAATTGACTGATCAAAGAAGCCGAAAATTATCAATGGCTTCTGTAAAATACCAGTATGAAGGATCCAGGGAACCAAAGATTTCCGAAGCCGTACGACAGGCATTGGGAAATGACAACCCCCTTGCCGCAGAATTGGACTTAATACTTTTTTCCTGGAAATATCTTGATGATCTTGCGGTTTTGCATACTTTCGACCTTGAGGGTTTGCTTGCCTATGCCATCAAGTTGCAGTTGCTTGAGCGAAAGGGTTTGTTTACTCGTGAGGATGGAAACGCTGAATTCAAGCGATTGTTCTCCAATTTGCAATCGGAAATAAAGAATATTTAGTGGAGTTGGATATGGCAAATACAAGTGGAAGTGTTATCGGCGTCAATGGTAACATGGTTTCGGTAGAGTTCGAAAGCGCCATTTCGAAAAACGAAGTGGGTTACATTCATCTCGGTGATATTCGTCTTAAAGGCGAAGTTATCAGAATTAATGGAAACGTAGCAGCACTGCAGGTCTTCGAAATGACAGATGGTATCAGTGTTGGGGATAGAGTAGAGTTTTCCCATGAAATGCTCAGTGTCGATCTTGGTCCAGGGCTTCTACAGCAAATCTATGATGGTTTGCAGAACCCTCTTCCAGATTTGGCAGAAAAATGTGGCTTCTTTTTGCAACGTGGAGTCTATTTGGATCCGATTCCGAATAAGGACTGGGAATTTACGCCGTTGGTAAAAGAGGGTGACATTGTCCGTCCTGCAGATACTCTTGGAACGGTTCCAGAGGGATTGTTCGTCCACCAGATCATGGTACCTTTTTCCCTTGAAGATGTGAAATGGACTGTTGTGTCCATCAAACAGAAGGGAACCTATAATGTTCGTGAAAACATTGCTGTGATACAGGATCCAAAAGGTAATAAAAAAGATCTTTCAATGGTCTTTTCCTGGCCTGTAAAAAAAGCAATTACCTTATATGAAGAACGTTTGCGTCCTACCGAACCACTTGTCACAAAAATCAGAATTGTAGATACATTCCTTCCAGTCGCGAAAGGTGGTACCTATTGTACTCCTGGACCATTTGGAGCCGGTAAGACCGTTTTGCAGCACATGACCAGTCGTAATGCCGATGTAGATATCGTAATCATTGCAGCATGTGGAGAACGTGCAGGTGAGGTTGTTGAAGTCTTGAAAGAATTTCCGGAATTAACTGATCCAAAGACCGGACGCTCCCTCATGGAACGAACGATTATCATTTGCAATACTTCCTCGATGCCCGTTGCCTCTCGTGAAGCTTCCGTATATACGGCAGTGACCATGGCAGAATATTATCGGCAGATGGGCCTCAATGTATTGTTGCTTGCCGATTCAACCAGTCGATGGGCTCAGGCGATGCGTGAAATGAGCGGACGACTTGAAGAAATCCCCGGAGAGGAAGCTTTCCCTGCATATTTGGAAAGTCGTATAGCTGATTTCTATGAACGAGCAGGAAAAGTCAGATTACGTGATGGACGTTTTGGTTCCGTTACCATCGGAGGAACTGTCAGCCCAGCTGGGGGAAACTTCGAGGAACCAGTAACCCAGGCAACCTTGAAAGTAGTCGGGGCTTTTCATGGCTTGAGTCGTGAACGTAGTGATGCCCGTAAATATCCTGCTATTGATCCTTTGGGGTCTTGGTCAAAATATCCCGGAATAATTAATGTCAAGAAGGTTGATTATACCAAAAATCTTATTTTCAAGGGAAAAGAGATCAATCAGATGATGAAGGTAGTAGGAGAGGAAGGTACTTCAGTTGCTGATTACATTACCTATCAGAAAGGTGAATTGCTTGATGCAGTTTATTTGCAACAGAACTCCTTTGATCCTATCGATACTTCAGTTTCCGTCGAACGACAGATTCATACATTTGACCTTTTGTTCAAGATTCTTGCTTCTGTTTACGCGATTGAAGACAAGAAGGAAGTACGTTTGTTCTTTAACCAGGTAAGACAGAAATTCCTGGATTGGAACAACGTAGAAATGAATAGTGAACGATTTGGCCAGATTGAAGGGGAGCTTGTCGAATTGTATTCGGGAAAAATGGCTTCCTATGATCCTGAAGCCCAGAAGTTGATGTAAGGGGTAGATGATGCAAAAAGTATATTCGAAGATTGAATCCATTGTTGGAGACGTCATTACCGTACGAGCGGAAGGTATATGCAATGGGGACCTGGCAGTTGTCACAATAGGTTCCACCCAAAGTTATGCCAGTGTTATCAAGTTGGACGGTACCCTTGTTTCCTTACAGGTCTTTGCTGGTGGCCAAGGTATTTCCACGGGCGACCAAATTCGCTTTTTAGGTGTTCCCATGCGGGTTTCCTATAGCGAAAACCTTATGGGAAGGATATTCAATGGATCAGGGGAACCAAGGGACAATGGACCTGCACTTACCGAGAATATGATTGATATCGGCGGGCCTGCGGTCAATCCCTCAATGAGAATTATTCCAAGGAATATGATACGTACCGGTATACCGATGATTGATGTATTCAATACCTTGGTTGAAAGTCAAAAATTACCAATATTTTCGGTAAGCGGAGAACCCTACAATCCCTTGCTTGCAAGAATTGCAATGCAAGCTGAGGTTGACCTTATCGTGCTCGGTGGTATGGGCCTGAAGTATGATGATTATCTTTACTTCAAGAACACCTTGGAAACAAGCGGAGCAATGAGCAGGACAATCATGTTTGTCCATACGGCGAGTGATCCTACCGTTGAATGTATGCTTGTTCCTGATATGGCCTTGGCAGTTGCGGAGAAATTTGCGCTTGATGGCAAGAAAGTTCTTGTTCTCTTGACTGATATGACCAACTTTGCAGACGCCCTGAAAGAAATGGCCATTACCATGGACCAAGTTCCTTCCAACCGAGGATATCCTGGCGATTTATATAGTTCACTTGCTTCCCGATACGAGAAGGCCGTTGACTTTGAAGGTGCTGGTTCCTTGACCATCTTGGCCGTTACGACGATGCCTGGAGATGATGTTACCCACCCGGTACCTGATAATACGGGATATATTACCGAAGGTCAGTATTATCTTAAAAATGGTCGTATTGAACCTTTTGGTTCTTTGTCACGATTGAAACAGCAGGTCAACAAGGATACCCGAGATGACCACCGTGCCTTGATGGATGGTATGATTAAATTGTATGCCTCCTATAAAGAATCAGTGGAAAAGAAATCAATGGGATTCTTGATGACAGAGTGGGACGAGAAATTACTTAAGTATGGCACCTTGTTTGAAAGCAAGCTGATGGACTTGAGTGTAAATATTCCTCTTGAACAGGCATTGGACCTTGGGTGGGAAATTCTTGGTGAATGTTTCGAACCTAATGAGACAGGACTGAAAAGCGATTTGATTCTCAGCCGTTGGCCGAAGAAATCAGTCGATTAAGGGGGAGTGATGGCCGTCAAACTGACGAAAAACGAGCAAAAGCTGCAAAAAGACCATCTGAAGCAATACCAAAGGTATTTGCCGACCTTGCAATTGAAAAAACAACAGTTGCAAATGGTTATCAGGCAAATCGAGGTACAGGTGGCTTCCCTGAGAGACCAGCAAAAGCAGGTCGTTGATGGAATGCAGAAATGGATTGCCGTTTATCATGAGAATACTGTTTTCCCTGCAAACCTTAAGCTGGAAAACTTGATCAAGATTGATCGAGTCGTAAAAGCAAAGGGCAATATTGCAGGGGTAACGATTCCTGTTTTCAAGGAACTAACTTTTTTGCCTATTGAATATGATTTGAATATGTATCCTTTATGGGTAGACAAGGCCTTGGAAAGCCTTCGGGATTGTGCCCGCTATGATGCCTTGATCTCCACACTTGAACACCAAATACGTTTGTTGGGAAAAGAGTTGAGAACAACCAGTCAGCGTGTAAATTTGTTCGAAAAGATCAAAATTCCCGAATCAAAGGAAAATATCAGAAAAATTGGTATTTATCTCGGAGATCAACAGACAGCTGCTGTTGTTCGAGGTAAGATAGCGAAGAAAAAACTCGTAAAGGGGATGTGACATGATCGTACCGATGAAAAAAGTCTCTGTCATTGTTCAGACCCATAAAAAACGGTCAATGCTTCGCACTTTGCGTAATGCCGGGGTACTTCATGTTTTTGATTCAGGCAAGAAATCTGAGACAGAAGAAAACTTGAAGAAAAACTATGAGTCCCTTTCCTTGGTAAGAAATACTTTTTTGGAATTGCAGAATAAAAAGCATCCTGTAACCCAGAAAGCTGTTTCCGATGAACTATTCGAGGAAATCCAGGAACGTCATCTTTCTCTTTTAGAGACAAGAAAGCGTTTATTGGAAGAAATTAGCAAGGATGCCTCGCAAATTGAGACCTTGAGGCCTTGGGGAGATTTCAATCCCAAAGATATTGCTTTTTTGGAAGCAAATGGGGTTGTCGTATATTTCTACACAATGGGAAAGAAGGATTTGGCTTCTTTGCCAAAGGAAATCAAGTATATTCTTCTTGATCCTATGGGATCATTGCAAGTGATTGCAGTACCAAAAGAACCCTTGCCTTCACAAATCAGTGCCACTCGGTTTTTTATTCCTGAATCAGGTCTTTCACAACTGGTAAATAAAAATAAACAGGACCGTGAGAAAGTGAAAGAAATTGAGGGTGCATTATCTGAAGGTGTCCAATACCTTGAGGCCTATGAACTCCACTTGAAGAGGAGTGAACAGAGTATTCGTTTTGAACAAATTGCCAACTCTACGGATGGTGGTGAAGAATTGACTTGGATTACTGGTTATATTCCAGTGACATCCGTTGATGATTTTTCAAAACTAGCTTCAAAGCAAGGTTGGGGATATCAACTGGATGATCCGACTGAAGAGGATGATCCTCCTACATTGATCAAATATCCCAAGGGTTTTGGAATAGTCAAACCAATATTTGATATTTTGGGAACCGTTCCCGGCTATCGTGAAAATGATATCAGCATGTGGTTTCTCTTATTCTTTACCTTGTTCTTTGCAATGATTATTGGAGATGCAGGATACGGCCTAATATTTTTATCTGCAGCCGTCGGTTTGCATATCAAGGGAAAGAAAGCAACGAATGCAGTATTGTTGCTATATGTCCTGAGCATTGCTACTGTTGTATGGGGGGCTTTGACTGGGACTTGGTTTGGTTCGGAAAAAATCCTTGTTGCATTACCTTTCCTACAAAAATTAGTTATACCCTCGATCACCAACTTTCCAGAATTATTTGGAGTGACGACCTTATCGACTCAGAATCACGTAATGAAATTTTGTTTCATGATCGGTACCGTTCAACTTTCTCTTGCTTGTATACTCAATGTTGTCCATAAGGCAGCAAAAAAAGATATTAGCCTCGTTTCTGATATTGGATGGTTGATTGATGTCTTGGCCCTCTATTTCATCGTCTTGCAACTGGTTGTAGGAGAAAGCGCAAATTTGAGTGTTGTTGGTTCCCTTGTAGGAGTCGGCTTCCTTTTGGTTTGTGTTTTCGGAGCCCAGGGACCTGGCATTCCGTTCTTGAAAGGATTGGCTTCAGGTCTGGGAGGTTTTTTTACTACCTTCCTCAATACGATAAGTTGTTTTTCAAATATCATGAGTTATATTCGTTTGTTTGCCGTTGGTATGGCTTCTGTGGCAATTGCACAAAGCTTCAACAGCATGGCAGGTGGAATGATGACTGGTTTTGCAGCATTTGCCGGGATTGCCGTATTAATAATAGGGCATAGTCTGAATCTGGTAATGGGTATCCTCTCCGTGGTAGTCCACGGTGTACGTCTTAATCTTTTGGAATTTTCCGGTCAGCTAGGAATGGAATGGACCGGAATTTCATATGAACCGTTTTCCCAAACGGTAAGTGAAAACTGAATCGTTGTTTGGAAACAACTAAGGAGAAAAAAATGGCTAATTTGGAATTTATCGGAATGGCTTGTGCCTTGTGTCTTTCCGCCCTTGGTTCTGGCCTTGGAGCCGGTACTGCAGCGCAGGCTGCCGTTGGTGGTTGGAAGAAATGTTATGCGAATGGCAAACCCGCTCCGTTTATTATGGTCGCTTTCGCTGGTGCCCCTTTGACCCAGACCATTTATGGATTTTTGTTGATGAACTTCATCAAGTCTGCAATTAATGCAGGAGCAAGTTCAACCTTGGCTCTTGGTGTTGGTATCTTTGGTGGCCTTGCCATTGGGCTTTCAGCCTGGATGCAGGGAAAGACTTCTGCATGTGCTTGTGATTCATTGGCTGAGACAGGAAAAGGTACTGCAAACTACTTTATCGTCATTGGTATCGTTGAGACCGTAGCACTTTTCACCTTGGTCTTCAGTTTGCTTGCTCTTCAATAAGCAATTTGCCGAACAACGGTTGTTTTTATATCAAAAAAAGCTCTCCTTTACAGGAGAGTTTTTTCTTGTTTGCATACAATTAAAATTCAAGCAAAGGGAAGAGATTCTCAAAATTATCTATGCAGCCTCTCAAAATCCAGTAGTCCTTGTTTGTTATGAAGTCCTCCCGCATACCCTACCAATGTTCCATTCTTTCCGATAACTCTATGGCAGGGAATAATTATACCGATAGGGTTACGATTATTTGCCATTCCTACAGCCCTAAATGCTTTGGGATTATCGATAAGGAAAGCAATATCGGCATAGGACCTTGTTTCACCATAAGGAATCTGTTGTAATTGATACCAGACAGATTCCTGGAAAGCTGTGCCCTGAGTGCCCAAGGGAAGAGTAAAAACTTTACGAGTCCCGTCAAAATATTCCTGTAATTGTTTCTTTGCTTCTTTTAGTATTGGTGTTTCTTCTTCCTTGCCAGGAAGGTAGCCAAAAGAAACTCCAGTAATTAATTCCTTTTCACTATGAATTGAAATCATTCCATAGGAACTTTCCAAGTAGGCAACAGAATAGGAATTTTGGTATCTCTCAGACATATATTTACTCCTTAAAGAAACAAGGTAGAAACTCAAAGAGTCTCTACCTTGCAGTATTAATAAAGTTCTTGAATTTTTCAATACGTATTAGATAACTCTGACGCGTTGATCAATAGGAATGGATTGTTTTTCGCCAGCAGGGGATTCTATTGAACCAAAAGGCATCTGGGCAATCAATGACCAGGCCTCCGGAAGATTCCATTGCTTTTTCACTTGGGGTTCAATTAGATTTCCATAATGCTGCAAAGAAGCACCTACTTGAAGATTAGCCAATGCTGTCCATACTGCAAACTGGGAAATCCCCGTTCCATGTTGACTCCATAATGCAAAATTTGATGCAAAAGCGGGCATTGCATCCTGCAGCCCCTTGATTACGCTCATATCCTCAAAGAATAGTGCAGTTCCAGCACCGGCAGCAAAAGAATTGATTTTCTGTTCAGTCTCTTCAAATTTATCTTCTGGAACCAAAGGTTTAAGTGCATTGAGAACTATTTCCCATAGCTTCTTGCTCTCTTCTCCGTAGAGAATAATTACTCTGGCTGATTGTGAATTGAATGCAGAAGGGCTGAACTTGATTGCATCCTGTATGGTTTGCGTTATCTCTTCCTTGGCAACAGGAAGATTACTTCCTAAATTATATATGGTTCTTCTTTTCTTTATGTTTTCAATAAAAGTATTGGACATTTTGAATCTCCTTATCTACAAGATACTGAAAGTATTTCGAAAGAAAATATATTTATGAGCATTTTACAAAGGAAAATATTTTTTATATAATGAAGTAGTTAACATTTGTTAGTTTATGATAACAATTGAGGTGCTTCTTGATATATGACACTCTTACGAATATGGCAAGCCACAGTATTCTTGTCCCTGCCTTGAAAACAATTATAAGTATACTGGATAAGGAAAATCTTTATGAGAAAAGTGTAGGGGAATATAAAACAAATTCCGATAGTGTGCGATATACACTCTCCTTAGAAGAAACTTCCTTTAATCAAATACCCTATGAAATGCATAGGAATGAGACAATTGTACAAATAATACTTAGTGGAAAAGAGCTCTTTTCCCTTACTTGGAGAGAGCATACCAAGGGGTTACCTTATGATGAACAGCTAGATTGCATGTATCTTGAAGGAGATCCCATTTCAGTCATCAATGCCAGTGAAAACCATTTCATTCTCTTTTTCCCAGGTGAGCCTTTCAGAAGTAGTGGAGCAATAGAATCTAAAGCACTTGTAAGAAAAGCTGTGTTCACTATTAAAGATTGAAAATGATCTAAAAACACTATTATCCTATACATTTGTTTACCAATCTATTAACAAACCCATTATTTTATTGTACAGTACCACTAACTGTCAGGAGGAGATTTCACATGGTTGAAGGTCACACAGCGACTATAGGTACTTTTAAGCTCGGAAAGGATGAACCAATTCGCGTTCAGACAATGTACGACAGTCCAATACCACATGGACAAGAAGAACTTTTAAGTTTGCTAAAACGATTGGGAACGCTTCAATCAATGGGCTGTGATATCATTCGGTTTTCCTATCCTTCAGATGAGGATCATCAAGCGTTTTTATGGTTATGCAAGCATAGCCCAATGCCAGTGGTAGCCGATATTCATTTTGATTATAAGATGGCTTTGGCAGCCATTGAATGTGGATGTCAGAAAATTCGTATAAATCCCGGAAATATCGGTGCTCGATGGAAAGTTGATGAAATCGTAAAAAGTGCAAAAGACCACGAGGTTGCAATTCGTATAGGCTTGAATAGTGGATCGTTGCCTAAAGGGACAGAGCCGATGCCTGTATTGATGGTCAATTCTGCAATGGATTATCTTTCTTGGTTTGAACAGGCAAATTTTTTCAATTCCGTGGTTTCCCTAAAGGCCAGTGATGTTGAAACCACATACCAAGCAAATCTTTTATTTTCAGAAAAATGCGGGTATCCCCTTCATCTTGGTGTTACCGAAGCAGGTTCCGTGGTTTCTTCAGTTATAAGATCCACTTGGGCCTTGGGAAGATTGTTGAGTCAGGGAATTGGGAATACCCTTCGGATCAGCATTACCGGAGATATCGAGACTGAGGTGCAGGCAGGAGTCGAGCTTCTCCGTACCTTAGGATTAAGGAAGGGGGGAATCCGTATAGTAAGTTGTCCCCGTTGTGGTCGGCATAGCTTTGATTCACAAGGATTTCTTCAATCTGTAGAGAAAGATCTCCTGACTATAGATAAAGATTTGACAGTGGCCATCATGGGATGCCAAGTCAATGGTCCTGGAGAAGCCAGTCATGCAGATATTGCAATAACAGGTATTGGCAAGAGTGTCTTCCTCTATGAAAAGGGAAAGCTATCAAGGGAAGTTAGTGTTGAAAGTGCAAAAGAAGCCTTATTGGAAGCAATAGATAATGCAAAATAAGTTAATTATAAAAGGTGCAAGAGAGCACAATTTAAAAAATATCGACATTGAACTAGAAAAAGACAAGCTTATCGTAATTACAGGATTATCCGGTAGTGGCAAGAGTTCCCTTGCCTTTGACACTATCTTTGCAGAAGGTCAAAGACGATACGTAGAGAGTCTAAGTGCCTATGCCAGACAGTTTCTTGACAAGATGGATAAGCCAGATGTGGATTACATGGAAGGGCTAAGTCCTGCCATTGCAATTGAACAGAAGACTACCCATAAAAACCCCCGTTCTACCGTGGGAACGATTACGGAGATTTATGATTATTATCGCTTATTTTGGGCAAGGACTGGTGTACCTCATTGTCCGCAATGCGGAAGAGAAATAACGGAGATGACCATTGACCAAATAATCGATGCTATTTTCAGGGCCAAGGAAGAAAGCAAAATTATTGTAAGTGCACCGGTTGCAATTGGTAAGAAAGGTGAGTTCAGGAAAACTTTTGAAGATGCCAAGAATGCTGGATATCAACGGGTGAAAGTAGATGGAAAAATGCTTGATCTTGATAATCCCATTCTTCTTGATAAACAATATAAGCATTCAATTGATATCGTGGTTGATCGATTGATACTTAGAGAGGATGTTCGGCAACGACTTGCTTCAAGTATAGAGACCTGTAATGAAATGACCAACGGTTTGGTAAAAATCACGTTCATTTCCGAAAACTCGGAAGAATATGAAGAAATTTTCAGCGAACGCAATAGTTGCTCGCATTGCGGGATATCCTTGCCTGAAATGGAACCAAGGCTTTTTAGTTTCAACAATCCCTTTGGAGCTTGTCCTGATTGCAATGGTTTAGGTGTCAAGACAGAATTTGACCCAGATCTCATTATCCCCGATTATACAAAAAGTTTTAATGAAGGAGCCATTGCAACACAGAATCCTGAAGCAGAATGGTCTAAGGTTCAATTTGTTGCTCTTGCCAAACGATATGGATTTACCCTTGATACTCCTTTCAAGAATTTGGATCCAAAAGTAATCCAAGCCATATTGTATGGAACAAAAGAGCGATTGGAAATGGAATACATTAGTGATATAAAACATCAACAATATAAAATGGAGAAACCCTATCCTGGAATAATTCCAGATTTAAGAAGACGATACTATGAAACCAATAGTATGCAAATTCGAATGTGGATGAATAATTTCCAAACTTCCATACCTGCAATACATGTAAGGGAGATAGGCTTCGACCTGAAGCCCTGGCTGTGACGGTAAATGGCATGAATGTAATGGAAGCCACCAGGTTATCGGTAAAGAAATCCCTTGAATTTTTCAATTCCCTGGAGTTGACCGAAAACCAAAAAATCATAACCTCCCAGGTACTCAAGGAAATTCGTGCCAGGCTCTCCTTTCTTTCGAATGTTGGGTTGAATTATCTTACCTTGGATAGAGGCAGCGCTACGCTCAGTGGTGGGGAAGCCCAAAGAATCAGATTGGCTACCCAAATAGGATCAGCCTTGAGCGGAGTCCTGTATGTACTGGATGAGCCATCCATAGGACTGCATCAACGAGATAATCAGAAGCTTATCGATACCTTGAAAAATCTTCGTGACCTTGGAAATACAGTACTTGTCGTTGAGCATGATGAAGCGACGATTAGGGAAGCTGACTATGTTGTTGATCTTGGTCCTGGTGCAGGAGCTCTTGGTGGTTATATTACAGCTAAAGGTACTCCAGAGGAAATTGAGAAAAACCCGGATAGTATTACTGGCCAATTCCTTTCCGGGAAACTATTCATTGAAGTCCCCAAAAAAAGAAGGAAGGGAACTGGCCAGAGCATTGGCATCGAGGGGGCTTGCAAAAACAATCTGAAACACATCGATGTAGAAATTCCCTTGGGTAAACTGGTGGTTTTTACGGGTGTATCAGGTAGCGGAAAGAGTTCTTTACTCAATGAGGTGCTTTTGCCCGCCGTAAAAAGACAAATGAACGGAAAGGCTCCTGACTTTGAGGGATATAGCAAAATAACTGGAGTAGAGAATATTGATAAGATCATCAATATTGACCAAAGCGCCATTGGGCGTACGCCCAGAAGTAATCCTGCAACCTATGTAGGGGTTTTTACTGCTATACGTGATCTATTTGCTTCTCTTCCAGAAAGCAAGGCGCGTGGTTATAAAAGTGGCCGATTTTCCTTTAATGTGGCGGGAGGTCGATGCGAAAATTGCAAAGGTGATGGTACTTTGAAAATTGAGATGAATTTCTTGCCGGATGTATATGTGACTTGTGATGTTTGTCATGGCAAAAGATTCAATCAGGAAACTCTTGCCGTTCGATATAAAGGGAAAAATATCTCTGATGTCTTGAATATGACTATGTCAGAGGCTTCAGAGTTCTTTAGTGCAATTCCTTCCATTAAACGTAAACTTGACACCTTGATCTCCGTAGGCTTGGATTATATCAAATTAGGGCAAAGCGCCTTGACCCTGAGTGGAGGGGAGGCACAGAGAGTCAAATTGAGTCTTGAACTTTCCAAATATGGAACTGGAAAAACTTTGTATGTATTGGATGAACCTACTACAGGCTTGCATTTTGCTGATGTCAAGAAGCTAATGGAAGTGATCAATCGATTGGTCGATTCCGGCAATACTGTTTTATTGATAGAACACAATCTTGATGTTATAAAACAAGCTGATCATATCATAGACCTAGGACCAGAAGGGGGTGATGGGGGAGGTATGGTCGTAACTAAAGGTACTCCTGAACAAGTTTCCCTATGCAAAGATTCTTTCACAGGGTATTATCTTGCTCAGATGCTCCATGAAAAGAAACAGATTTGAACACATTAGAATAATATTTTTATTGATACTCATATTATTTGGGTGTAGTTTCATTGTGTTTGCAGACTCTTCTGAGGATTCACTTTTACTCTCACTTTCCATTGCAAGTGCATCCACCGAAGAGTTGGAGCAGATGGTTACTGTCAGGTCTCTTCCTGTAGGTACTGAAGAAGAAATGCGTAAGTCTTTATATGATGCATATTCCATTCAGGAAATAGACGTTGCTACCGAAAATGATTCAGTAGCTAAAGATTCATATACACTTTCAATTGTTCATGCTGATTCTGCTATCAATCTTGTAGGCGATTCCTCTTTGGTTGTTCTTGATGGCAATGCCGTCGTTGAATTTTCCATGGCTGACACCGATAAACCCAAAATTTTGACAGCAAATAAAATGATAATTGATCTCAAGCATACAAGACTTAGCGCTTTTGGTTCAGTTTTATATCAGGATAATTCTCAAAATGCTCCTGTGCAAGAAATAACAGGTGCTATTGTTACACTGAACTGGGATTCACAAGCTCTTTCTGTCAGTGGGGGAACCACCAGTACCGAAAGAAAAAACAGTGATGGTGATGCCGTATCTTTTTATACTTCAGGAGACCAGATAACCTATTCAGGTTCTGATAGTGGTATATTTTTTGATAATGGTTTTATAACTACCAATAAAGATGATGCATATTCTTCTCTTACCGCAAAAAAGCTTTCCATGCTCAAGGGTGGTGACATCCTTATGAACAATGCCTACCTTTCAATAGGAAGGGTTCCTGTATTTTGGTTGCCATTTTTCTTTTTCCCAGGATCTACCATGGTTGGAAATCCTGCTATGGGCATAACCAGTGATAGAGGGATGTTCGTAAATACAACTTTTGAAATATTTGGCCAATATCCTGAAATAAAAGCTTCTTCCCAGAACAGTTTTACCAGCCTCCTTGCGAATACGGATTCCAGTGAAAAGACAAAAGATGGCCCTTTATATCGAGATCTTGTTAAAGATGAGAAAGTTAACGATCTGGAAGACTGGGCTAAGAAAAGTAGTTCATATCTAGCATTGTTTGCAGATAGTTATGAGGATAGTGGGATTTCCTTGGGCCTGAATACACAGGAAAATTTTTATGATAAAAAAATTACTGTCTATTCTGATCTCAGGTTTGCCGTGCACCCGAAAGGTGAGGATACCCTTTCCAGTTATAGCAGTTTTCCAGTTTCCCGTTATTTTTCAGAATCAAAATTTAATATTGATACTTCTTGGGCAGATGTTAGTCTCCTTCTGCCTTTTTATTCTGATCCTAAAGTAAAGAGAGTCTATGGTAATAGACTTACCAGTTTTTCCATAGATTCGTTGTTTGGGACAAACCAAGAATTTCCTACGGACTATACCAGTGATATTACTTCCTATACTTGGATTGCAAAAGGAACTTTCAATATACCAGTTTCATCTCTTTCACCTTTTATCTCTTCACTGAACATAACCACCTTGGATGCCTCCATAAATTATACTTGGCAAAAAGTTGATGGGGAATATGGGTATTTCATCGACTCCATCACGCTGCCGGAAATAAATGCTACGATGGAAGGGACTCTTTTTTCCTTCGAGCGGAATTTAGCTTCAAATACCTCGGATATAAAAAAGACGACAAGCAAAAATACGTATGAAAAACAACTAGGATTGGCAAAAAAAAGGCTTTCAAGCAATGCTTCATCTTTTACCTACGATAGCGAGGTACCTTTGGATGCCCCCTATAGAACAGAAGAATCACAAAAATTAAATACTGCAAGCAGAACAGAAAAAAAGCAATCCATTTCACTGGGGTATACGGTTGGGGAAAAGTATTATTATACTGCTGAAGCTACGGACGGATATATTTCCGATTGGGAAAGTACCAAGGAAGTATACAATCTCACCAATGGGACTATAAAGCTTGCAGTCCAGGCACATCCCGATTATTTTACTTTTTCACAAACCTTTACGCCCAAGCTTACCAGCAAACAGGATATGTCCAAAACTATTTATCTTACCGAAGGATTATATTTATCAGCTACTACTACAGCAAGTATTCCAATACTGGGGCTTACGTATTCATTGAATGAACGATTATATTCCTATACAGCTTCCTACTCAGATGATGGAACAGATCCTGAAATTGAAAGTTCTTCATTTGAATGGACAAAAGAATTTGTTACAACTCATCAAATAAAAATGGAACAAACTTTTTTCTTTCCCAACGGTTCCTTCAAGCCATCGATTACAGCTACCTTGCCGCCTTTGGATTCTGTTTTGCTACCTGCCTTTACGTATAAGGTAGGTAACTGGCAATTCACGGACTCTTTCAAGTTCAAGGAAAATACTTCCGGAATCCTTTCGGGAAATTTAATAACATCAACCCTTGGTTATACTTCTGATTTCTTTACGACATTACTTACAGGAAAGTATCAATTATCAGAATATGTTGATTCTTATTGGGAACCCTTTGATTTAACGGGAAATGCTACTTTGAAAGTATGGGGTAAGAATATTGTTTTAAAAGAAAATTTTGTCTTTGAGGCTTTGTCTTCGTCTGGCGATGCCAATTATTTTTCGACTCTCAAAACAACTCTGGAATTTCCCTTTGCAAAAACATCCTTGGATTTTCTTGGTTCATATGGAGCTTTGGAACTTTCCACATGGGACACTAATATTGTCCTAAGTGATGTTTCATTTTATTATTGGAAAAATCGAGTTAAAGTAAATCTTGGGCTGAATGCCGCTCTTTCAATAAATTTTCTTGATATATATGATACTTCCTTTTCAATCTCTGCGAAAATAGGTTTTTCCATTGCAGAATTCTTGGATTTCAATTTTTCAGTAACTAGTGCCAATACTGGATTTTATAGTTATTACACCAATAATGTATTTTCATTTTCTTCAATGCTGGAGGACTTGGGAAGATCTTTTGATTTTTTTGGATCAGGAAGAACTTCCACCCAATTCAATATGTCCTCTATTACAGCTGAGGTTACCCATTACATGGCAGATTGGTCTTTGAATTGTAAATACAAAGGAAGTGTAGTATTATCGAACAATCAATATAGCTGGGTACCGGTTATTTCTGTGTATTTACAGTGGAAAACTATTCCAGAGCTGAAAGTTGATGAAAACTGGACGAAGAATTCAGAAACTTGGAGTTCCACGAGCACGACATAGGACATTAGATGGGTAGAAATATCGAATTCGATGACGAAGAGCAAATGTGTAGGGTGTGTGGGATCAACGATCGATTCGTACCATATATGGAGATGTTATTGGGAGAGGATCTCTATGTGAAAGGTACCTGTCTCTCATATCTTGGCACTGATGAAACAAAAGGTATTCTATTCTCTTCCTTGCTTTTACGGCTAAAAAAGATTGCTAATAAGCATATTACAATAAGTGAAGCTGAAATTTTCATGGAATTTCAAAGTTTGAAGAACATTCCTTCGGCATATGAGGCAAGCACTGTAAAAGAGTATGAAGAAAAATCTTTCATATGTGTACAGAATAAAATTGCCTATCCAAAAGGTCCTAGACAAGAACAATATATAAAAGCCATGGAAAACAATCAGATTGTATTTGGTATCGGTCCTGCGGGGACAGGTAAAACCTATTTGGCAGTTACCTATGCATTAAGTCTTCTTTTATCAGGAAAATGCCAAAAGCTGATTCTTACCAGACCAATTGTAGAGGCAGGAGAAAACCTTGGATTCCTTCCTGGGGATCTTGCCCAAAAAATCAATCCTTATCTTCGGCCATTATATGATGCTATGGAAACCATGGTTCCGATTGCCCATATTCGTCGCCTTGAGGAAAATGGAAGTATAGAGATTGCACCGTTGGCCTATATGAGAGGACGTTCCATCCAAAATGCCGTTTTAGTCTTGGATGAAGCGCAAAATACCACCAAGGAACAAATGAAGATGTTTTTGACTAGACTAGGGGAAAATGCCTCGGCTATTATAACAGGAGACATATCCCAAGTCGATTTACCACGTAATAAAGACAGTGGGTTGATCCATGCCATGAATCTGCTCAAGGGAATAGATGGGCTTGAAATTGTTACTTTTAATTCGTGTGATATAGTCAGAAGCAGAATCATACAAAAAATCATCGAAGCGTATATATCAGAACAGGACCAAGTGGTAGCAAGAGGCAATCATCAATGAGCAAACGCATGAAAAGATCTTTTGATGGGCTAAAAGCTCAACGACAGGAGCAAGTCTTATTGATTGTCTTGACAATCTTGATCATGACTTGTGCCATGTTTATTCCAATAGCTCTGTTGAGTAATCCATCGGGAACTATCCGTTCCATTTCCAGTAAATACAAAAGCGGACAACTTGCAAACGAAGATGTATTTGCAACTTCTTCTTTTCAATATCTTGATGTCGATAAGACCAATGAGCGCAGAAAAGAAGAATATGCAAAAATAACACCTTCTTTTTCTTTCTCCCTTAACGGAACGGCTACCTCCATGGCACGACTGAAAGCTTTCCAGGAAGCTTGGAATACACCTGCTTCAGCGCAGGCAGTACTAAAAAATTATTTTTCAGATAATTCCATTTATGATACTGCAAATGTTATTGGAAGATTCTCTACATTGCCTAATGAACTCAGGACCACGATGGTTGAAGCGGTGTCTGCTGCAATGGAGATTTTATTGCAAAACGGTCTTTTCTCCCAAAAAGATATAGATGCTTTGATTCAACAAGGATACCAGTTTTATTCAATGACGAATAAAATTTCATTAAAAAAAGCAGATTCAATACAAAAATTACCTTTGAAAGAGGCCATGACAAAGGAAAATCTAGAAGAGGCCCTTCATTCTTGGTTAGTACCCTATGTACAGCAGTATTCTGATTTTCAGCCGGTGTTGCTTTTCGATGCATTACGGTTGCTTTCTGAAGAAAATGTTGTCTATGATGAGGCAACTACTCTCTTTTTACAAACAAACATTGAAAAACACCTTACCCCCATATATATAAATATAAAACAAGGACAGAAGATAATTACCCATGATACAGTCATAACAGATGAACAATTGGATTTGTTATCAAAAATGACCAACTCCACATTGCAATATTCCTGGATGGAACTTTTCGGCAGAAGTGTCTTCATCTTGATTGTCACCTTTGGTTCCTTGTACTTATTCTTGATGGTCCTGAGGGATGATAAACGTTTCTATTTGTATACAAACTTAATGCTGATTTCTGTACTTGCAAGTGAAGTGGCTTTATATTTTCTTTCCCGGTTTATAACAAATTCTGCTATCAGTATGCTGGATTCGTATCTCCCCATCCTTTTTGCCCCAGTATTCATCTCTCATATCACTAGCAAGAAACGATTGGGGTTGATTACAGCTTTTCTTCTTTCCAGCTATACCATGATCTTGCCCCAGAGTACTTCCATTACATTTTTCTTTGGTATGGCGGCAGCTGGAAGTTGCCTTTACTGTTTCCAATTCTCAGGAAAAAGACTTGATGATGTTTTCAATTGGTTCTACGCATGTATTTCAAGCAGCTTTCTTGCTCTTTGCCTGAATCTTTTATCAGGCATTGCTTTTTCAGCCATAATACCTTTTATGGGTGGCCTTATTATCAATATTACAATATCAATCGTGTTGGTTGATGTCTTGGTTCCTCTTTTCGAACGTTTGTTTAATATTCCTACTGCTTATCGACTCAGTGAACTTGCATTTGCAGATAGCCCTGTACTTGATAGGCTTGGAGCCTTGGCCCAGGGGACCTATAACCATAGCCGGTATGTATCCGAACTTGCTTATAATGCGGCAAAGGCAATCGGTGCAAATGCAATGCTTGCAAGAGTAGGGGGGATGTATCACGATATAGGCAAGGCGGATCATCCTGAATATTTTGTTGAAAATCAAGGGCAAGAAAACAAACATGATGATATAAAACCAAGCCTGTCAGTGGCAATTATAAAAAGTCATGTGAAGCTTGGCATAGAAAAAGGCAGAGACGCAGGGCTACCCCAGGAAGTCCTTGATATCATTGCCCAACATCATGGCGATGATGTGATTCATTATTTTTACAACGAGGCAAAACAAGAGGCTGCAAAAACAGGAAGAGAAGTCAAACGTGAGGATTATTCGTATAATGGAAATCCCCCGACATCCCCTGAGGCTGCAATCGTTATGCTTTCTGATTGTGTAGAAGCAGCAAGCAGAACTTTGAAAAAGCCCAATCCGGCAAAGTACGATAAACTAATTCATTCAATTATATTGGGTAAGATAGAAAGGGATCAGTTGAAACATTCAAGGCTCTCCCTTACTGATCTTGATGTGGTCGGAAGTTCTTTTTTACAAACCTTGATTGGAAGGGATCATCATCGTATTGAATATCCCGACGAAATTCTTCAGGATGACAATACGCAGTCAGTGAATGCTAAAATTACAAAAACACTATGACGATCAGGAGCATTGCATGAATGAACCGATACTTGATATTTCATATGAAGAAGAGCAATACAAAAAATTAGCCCCAGAAGACCTTGTAGTCTCTCGGTTGAAGGCTATATTGGCAGAACTCAAAAAAGAGAATAGTGAAATTTCTGTAACTTTTGCTTCCGATGCAACTATTCAGGAGCTGAATAAAACCTATCGAGCGAAAGATGAACCAACAGATATTCTTTCTTTTGTTCAGACAGATGAGATCAATGATTTCGATTGGCCTGATTTTTCTTATGAACAGGGAGATGAGCCAGAGGAGGGGAATATAGTTCTTGGGGACATCGTTATTTCTCTTGATACCTTGCAAAGAAATGCACAATCCTTTACTGTTTCCATAGATGAGGAATTGTTCAGGCTTTTGATTCATGGTGTTTTGCATCTTCTTGGAGGAGATCATAAGACCAATGAGGAAAGCGAACCGATGCTAAGACAGCAAGAGGAACTTTTATCTCGACTTGGGGGTAAGCAACTTTGATTTTTCCATGGAAAGGTCTGTTCGAGAAAAAACAATCCGATTCTGCTTCTTTGAAACAAGAGCAAGAAGAGATTGAGGAACGTCGGACTATGATCGAAGGGATTCGCGAACTGAAGGACAAGACGGTCAGGGAGATCATGGTCCCCAGAATTGATGTCCAGTTCATCCCTTCTGATATTACCCTTGTTGATTTGTATGAGATCATTCAGGAACAAGGATATTCCAGATACCCTGTATTTGATCAAACGATAGATAATATCATAGGTGTCCTTTACGCAAAAGACATCCTCAGGCAAGGTATTGAAAAGAATTTTGAAGCAATGACTCTTATGCGTAAACCTTATTTTATTCCTGAAAGCAAGCATCTTGATGATTTGTTGAGAGAATTCAAGATGCGCAAGGTTCATATTGCGATTGCCATTGATGAATATGGTGGAGTCAGTGGAATTGTATGCATGGAAGATATTCTTGAAGTCATCGTCGGGGAAATACAAGATGAATTCGATGAAGATGAAGCAGAGGAAATTTGTAAATTAGAAGTCGGAACCTATGCAATCGAAGCCAGGACCCCCATTGAATTGGTCAATGAGGCAGTAGGGTTGCATTTGGCGGATGAAGATTTCGAAACTATCGGAGGATATGTTTTTGAGTTGTTCGGTAGGATTCCCCTCAAGGGAGAATCAATCGAGGATTCACAGGCTATCTTTACGGTAGAGGATATTGAGGGGCATAAAATTAACAGATTAAAATTGGTTGTTAAATCATAAGATATATACGTTGACCCTTTGCAACGGAAAACAGTATATTATTATCGATACACATAAAGAATTCTCGGAGGAAAACAAACAATGAAAATTGCAATTAATGGTTTTGGAAGAATTGGCCGCAACGTATTTAAAGTTGCTTTTGAAGACAAGAACATTGAGATTGTCGGTATTAACGACTTGACCGATCCAAAAACCCTTGCACATCTCTTGAAGTACGATTCAACCTATGGCGTTTATGCCAAAAGCGTAGCTGCTGGCGAAAACAGCATTATTGTTGAGGGGAAGTCCATTCCCGTATTTGCCGTACGCACACCTTCCGAACTTCCCTGGGGAGAGCTTGGTGTTGATGTTGTTATTGAATCCACTGGTGTATTTGCTACAGCAGAAGGCCCTAGAGGCGGTTACAAGGATCACATCAAGGCTGGCGCCAAGAAAGTTATCCTTACTGTTCCTGCAAAGGACAAGATTGACCAGACCATCGTTTGCGGTGTAAACGACGACCAGATTGATCCTACTGCCGTTGCATTCTCCAATGCTTCCTGTACTACAAACTGCTTGGCTCCTTTGGCCAAGGTTTTGAATGATGCTTTTGGTATTGAACGGGGTCTGATGACAACTGTTCATGCCTATACCAATGACCAGGTAATGCTTGATCAACCCCACAAGGATCTCAGAAGAGCTCGTGCCGGTGCTGTTTCAATTATTCCTACCACCACTGGTGCTGCCCGTGCTGTTGCAGAGGTTATCCCTGAATTGAAGGGTAAACTCAATGGTATGGCAATGCGCATTCCTTCACCAGCTGGTTCGATTGTCGATCTTGTTGTAATGCTCAAGAACGATGCTACCGTTGAGGAAGTCAATGCAGCAGTGAAGAAAGCCAGTGAAGGTCCTATGGGCTATGTACTGGAGTATACCGAAGACCCAATCGTATCCCACGATGTTGTAGGCAATAACCACTCTTCAATTTTTGATTCCTTGTTGACCATGAAAATGGGCGAGAAAATGTTCAAGGTTTTGAGCTGGTATGACAATGAGATGGGTTACTCCACTCGTGTTGTCGACCTTGCCAAGAAGCTGGTCAAATAAGTTTTGCTACTTTTAGCTGTCAGGCCTGCCTTAAAGCAGGCCTGACGTTCCTTTGCAGGAATATAGATGTTTGGAATATGATAATGAACATCACGAAAAAAAGAGGAAAACCATGGTTTTAAATACTATTAGAGAATGCAATTGTGCCGGGAAGAAAGTTCTTCTCCGTGTTGATTTCAACGTACCTTTGAAAGATGGTGTAGTGACTGATGATACCAGAATCAAGGCAGCACTCCCGACTGTTAAGTATTTGCTCGACAAGGGTGCCGCCCTTATCGTAATGAGTCATTTTGGGCGACCAAAAGGGAAAAAGAATCCAGAATTTTCGATGGCTCCCATTGCAAAGAAATTCAGTGAAGAACTAGGCAAACCTGTTCAGCTTGCACCGGATGTAATCGGTGATGAGGTTTCTGCCTTGGTAAAGAATTTGAAAAGCGGTGAAGTCTTACTTTTAGAAAATGTCCGCTTTTATGAAGGTGAAGAAAAAAATGATCCAGAGTTTGCCAAAGCCTTGGCTGCTTTTGGTGATATATATGTAAACGATGCTTTTGGAACTGCCCATAGGGCTCATGCTTCTACGGAAGGTGTTTCTCATTTTCTTCCTTCCTATGCTGGCTTCCTTATTGAAAAAGAAATTAAATTCATGGCCCCTCTGTTGGAAAACCCTGAGAAACCCTTTGTGGCAATCATTGGTGGTTCAAAGGTTTCCAGCAAAATAGGTGTTCTGGAAAGTTTGGTCAAGACTTGCGATACCATTGTTATTGGTGGTGGGATGGCCTATACCTTCCTGGAAGTCCAAGGGCATAAAATAGGAAAGAGTCTTGTAGAGGAAGAATATAGGGATACAGCAATTTCCTTCCTTGCTAAAGCAAAGGAAAAGGGTGTATCTGTAATACTTCCTGTAGACCATCTTTGTGGTGCTGAGTTTTCTGAGACCACTCCGGCCATAACCATTGATAGTGTTGAGATTCCTGATGGAATGATCGGTATGGATATTGGTCCAAAGACAGTCAAGTTGATAGTGGATGCTGTAAAGACAGCAAAGAGTGTTGTTTGGAATGGCCCGATGGGAGTCTTTGAGTTTGAGAATTTTGCAAATGGTACACTTACCGTAGCAAAGGCACTTGCATCTTGCAAGGGAATTACGGTTGTTGGTGGTGGTGATTCTGTTGCAGCACTCAATAAATTTGATCTTGCCGATAAAATCAGTCATGTAAGTACTGGTGGTGGCGCATCACTCGAGTTCCTTGAAGGCAAAGTGCTTCCAGGAATTAAGGCATTGGAGAAATAAAAGATGAGAAAACCTTATATCGCAGGAAACTGGAAAATGAATATGACTCCTTCAGAGGGAGCCGCTTTTGCCAAGGAATTGGCAAAGGCTCTTGAAGGTGTCGATACGAAAGTCATGATTGCGCCTCCTTTTGTTACGATTCCATCTGTTCTTGCAGCTGTCAAGGGCAGTAACATAATTGTTGCGGCACAGAATATGAATGATCATATAAGTGGGGCTTTTACTGGTGAAGTAAGTCCTGCCATGCTCAAGGACCTTGGTATTACCAATGTAATTCTTGGACATAGTGAAAGAAGGGCAATTTATGGTGAATCAGATGAATTCATCAATAAAAAAGTTTTGCTTGCACTTGCAGAAGGAATGGATATTGATCTTTGTGTTGGGGAGACCTTGAGTGAGCGAGAAGCTGATAAACTTGAAGAAGTCCTTACACGTCAGATTACTGTCGGTCTCAAGGATGTAAGCGCCGAACAAATGAGCCATATTACTATTGCCTACGAACCTGTATGGGCAATCGGTACCGGAAAAACAGCAACTCCTGAAGATGCTGACAATGCTCATGCCTTTATCCGTTCTCTTATCGCAAAACTCTATACAAAGGGTGTTGCAGAAGAGCTGATAATACAGTATGGTGGTTCAGTGAAGGCTTCAAATGTGAAGGCTTTAATGTCCAAAGAACATATCGATGGTGCCTTAGTTGGTGGTGCTTCTCTTTCAGTTGAGCAGTTTCTTCCAATTATTACCTTTGATAAGTGATTAGCGGAGTATAGAAATGAGTGTTTTGAGCGTTATTTTGTTGGTATTATTCGTGTTAATCAGCCTCATTCTGATTTTCCTCGTAGCAGTACAGGATGAACAGAGCGAAGGTCTTGGTGGCATCTTTGGTGGTGGTAGTAATACTGCATTTGGATCGCATGCCAGCAGTGTTGTTACAAAGACAACTACTGGGTTGGCTATAGCGTTCATGGTACTTGCATTATTAGTAGCATACGTCAACAAGACTCCGTCTCAAGACAAGTTGCTCAATTCTGTTACCACTGAACAAGTACAGCAAACTTCAGATTGGTGGAAGCAATCCGAAGCTACTACTGCACCTGCTGCCACAGTGAAAACAACGACTGATACAACCACAACAGCACCTACCGCATCGAACTAGGACGGTAGCCTGGTTATATTTTGACTGCCGGCCGCATTATGTGCGGTCGGTATTTGTTTAAAGGATAAACAATGAAAGTTTGTGTGTTATATGCTTCTTCAAACAAGGATTCGAAAAATCTAAAAGACATCTCCAATGCATTGAGCGAAGGTATTGCTAGCCAGGGCCATATTGTTGATGTATTCGATATGAATCTCGAAGCCGGCAAGATAGTCTCATATTACGACTATCTTGTTGTTGGAACAGAAACAACGACTTTTTTTGGAGGAAAGATTCCTTCTATAGTTTCCTCTTTCCTTAAAGGTGCAGGATCCATTTCTGGAAAGCGATGCCTTGCTTTTGTAACAAAAGGGGGCTTGAGATCCATGAAGACTCTTCAGACTTTGATGAAGGTTATGGAAAAAGAAGGAATGTATCTTAAGAAAAGTGAACTCATTGCAAAAATAGATTATGCAAAAGCGGTGGGAAAACATTTAAAAGTATCGTTTTAATATATTTTTTGTTATAGTTTGTATTAACATGCCTTGTGTTTTATCAAGTATCTTTAGGAGTAATCATGAAAAGATTTTTTTTAGTACTAATATCAATCCTCTGCCTTGTTTCCCCAATGCTTTTTTCAGCAGCGATAAACGCTCCTGCCGCTATGGTAAAGCTCATAAAGACTACTCCGATCTCGACTGCAGAATTGGATACAGAAGTTAGGAAATATCAAGATTCTGCGACAAAAAACGGACAGGATCCTACTACAGTAGATCCTTTGCAAGTTTTGAATCTCTTGATTAACAACGAACTGTTTAAACAAGGGGCAGAACGTGATGGTGTCAAGATAACTGATGTAATGATTGACCAAGCCTATGCTTCACAAAAGGCAAATATTGAAAAGAGCTATTCCCAAAGTTTGACTGATGATCAGTTTACACAGTTGATCAATACTAACTACGGTAGTGTTGAAGCCTATAAAAAAATGTTAGCTGAACAATTGATGGTAGATTCCTATGTAAGGATGAAGAAAAGTGCTGATATAGATAAACCTATTACAATAACAGCAGAAGAGATTCAATCTTTCTACAGAAAGAACAAGACTCAATTCGTCAGCCCTGAAACCGTTAAGCTTAGTCATATCTACATTCCATTTTCCACGGATAAAGATACTGATGCAAAGAACAAAACACTTCTTGAGAATATAGACAAGCAAATCAAGGCAGGTACGCTTTCTTTTGAAAAGGCAGTTGCAGAATATTCCCAGGATGCCCAAAGCAAAACCAAGGCGGGGGATATCGGTTGGTTGACCATGGATAACAAGGATGCCCTTGCAGGTCTTGGCCAGAATTTTTTTGATGTAGCTTTTTCTACTGAGGTAGGTTCAGTCAGCTCTGTTGTCACTTCATTGACTGGGTATCATATCTTGAAAGTCCTTGCTTATAATGATTCAAAAATCCTCGCCTTGACTGATCCTATAAATCCAAATACCACAAGTACAATCTCAGATTATATCAAATCACAACTTTCAAGTTCCAAGCAGCAGGAAGTTTATTATGCTGCAATAAATTCCTTGGTATCTGATTTACGCAAGAATGCGACTGTGACGATACTATATAAGAAGTAATATGAAGACACGACACAAAGCACGGGAATTAGCATTGCAAACACTTTATGCAATGGATTTCAACAAAGAACTGGATAAAGACCATATTCCCATGGGATTTAGTGGCATGACTGATGAAGAGTATTCAGAACTCGAAGATGAAGTTAAGCTGTATGGAAGATATCTTGTAAACGGGACAATAGAGAACCTTGAGCAAATTGATGCGCTCATTACTCGTTTTTCTCTTAATAGACCGCTTAATCGTATTGATGCGGTTGACAGAAATATTTTGAGAATGAGTGTATTCAGTTTTCTCTATGGCGATATTCATCCACATATAATTATTGATGAAGGTGTAAAACTCTCACAGGATTTTTCCACTGAGGTAAATTACAAGTTCATCAATGGTATATTGGATACTATGCAAAAACAACTTTTTCCCATTGGAGGTAATGCTAACAATGATTCAACTGAAGAATCCTCAGCAAATTGAGGGTATCAGGGAAGCATGTCATTTGACAGCTCGACTGATGAACTCTTTGAAAACATATTTGGAACCGGGGATGTCGACCCATGATATTGATCAGCATTGCTACGATTTTATAATTCATCACAACGGAAAGCCAGCCTTTTTGAATTTTGAAGGATTCCCTGGTACTGCTTGCATTTCTATCAATGAAGAAGTCATTCATGGTATTCCAACTCGTTCAAGAAAGATTGCCCTTGGCGATTTAGTTGACATTGACCTTGGCATAAATATGAATGGATATTTTTCTGACATGGCACGGACCTTCATCATTGGAGGAAAGACGAAGCCGGAATGGGAAAAACTTTGTAGAATTACAGAAAAATGTCTTGTCCTCGGTATTGAGGCCGCTGGCAAGAAGAACGCAAGGATCCAGGATATTGGAGCTGCTGTCTTTAAGCTTGCCGATGCGAATGGATACGGAGTCGTAAGGGATTACTGTGGACATGGAGTAGGGCTTGCCGTACATGAAGAACCCGAAATACCTAATTACACTAGTTCTTATATGCCAAATTCCAGGATACGGGAAGGAATGGTCCTTGCAATTGAACCAATGATCAATTTAGGAACTAAAAATATCAGGGAAACTGATAATGGCTGGACAGTAATTACAGCTGATGGAAAACCTTCCGTCCATTTTGAAGATACCATAGCCATTACAAAAAATGGTTTGGAAATTTTGACCGTTGAAGACTAACAAGGATGATTTAACATGGTAAAGGAATTTATTTCAGGTGATACGATTCGTGACAGTGCACTCAAACTCGTTCATAAGATGTATTCTGAGGATCACTTCGTACCTGATATCATCTATGCTTCCTTACGCGGTGGTGCCTATATGGCCAATGTGTTCAGTGAGTATTACAAAATGGTCAGGATCAGGGAACATGGTAGACCGGTGTTTTATGCAGCGGTTGTAGCACGTTCCTATGGATATCTGCGTAGTCAAAGTAATGTGATGGTTGATGGTTGGACATATTCCCCGGAACATTTGAGAACCGGTGATAAAATTCTCATTGTCGATGACATTTTTGATACAGGAAAGACTGTGAATGCTCTTGGCCACGTAGTAATGCAGAAGGGAATTCCTCGAGAAGATATTAAAATAGCTGTCTATGACTACAAGGTGCCTCTCTATAAAGACGAAGAGCCTCTTCCCATACAACCAGACTATTATTGTCGCAAGCACGTGCTGAAGACGCAAGAGGATGAACGTTGGATTCATTATAATTGCCATGAGTTCCTTGGTTTGACTTCTGAGGAAATTGACGCACAATACAATGACCCTGAAGTACGTGATATCCTTCATTATGTCAGAGGCGATAAATAACCACTGCAAAAAGCCTAAAATAATTACTAGATTATTTTAGGCTTTTTAATGAATGAGATTTCCGATAACCCCTGCACCAACCTGTATTACTTTTGCAAGACCTAGACTATAGAGAAAAATTGAAAGTGGTTTGCAGAGAATGATGATCAGGGTAAATTTCTTCAGACTCATTTTTGTAAGACCACTGAGATAGCAGAGAAAATCATCTGGGGCCATAGGCAGAAAGATTGCAATGGCAAAAAGTCTTTCATACATTTTACCTTTTTCAAGCCATCCGATATATTTATCATATACTTTTTGTGACGCCATGCTTTTTACAATGATCATTCCATATTTTCTTGATATCAAAAAAGCAAGAATCGAGCCAATACAAATTCCAATATAATTATAAATAAAACCTATGAAAGGACCAAAGATCAATACTCCGGCAGCACATCCCATAGCGCCTGGAATAATAGGAATTATTACTTGAACCAATTGCAATAAAACAAACAATAGTGGCCCCCAGACACCATAGGGTGCAAGGAAAGCCATCATAGCCTTTTGTGATGTAAAAATTCCTTTATGAATTCCATATATACAGAATGCCGCACACACCAGTATTCCAAGAATTGAAAGTATATGTATATATCGGGAAAAATCTTTGTTTTCTCGTTTTGTCATTAGGTCCTCATTATTTCTTTTTTAGAGAAATTGTATGATAAAAAGTATTCCAGAGTTGGGATACATGTTCCTTACTATAAAAGTTCTTTCCTTTTCTGGACATATCCACTACCTCTTCATAATAAGAACGTTCGTCTTGCATTTTTCGTAAAGTCATTATAAATTCATCATTTGTCGTCTTTTGCAAAGCAAAATCAAACAATATTGAATCATATAATTCCAATTTCCTTACTAAAATTGGAGTTTCGCAACACATTGCTTCCAAGATAGTCATCGGAAAAAGTTCACCATAGGAAGGAAGGAACATTACATCGGAAAGATTGTATAAACCGATCATTTTTTCTCGTTCAATATATCCAAGAAAAGAAACATTGGAAGGGGGAGTATCAAGTAATTTCTTGATCTCCTTATAACCATCGGAAATATGTCCAAAAGTAAAATTCCCTGCCCATACGAATTGAACATCAGGCATTTGTTTTGCAATCTTTACAAAGTCAAAGACACCTTTTCTTGTTTGCAGTTGACCAACACACAAGACAACAAATGCATCTTTTCTTATGTTGTATTGCAACCGAAGATCTTGTCTCATTTTTGCAGGTTGTTTGTAAAATTCTTTTTCTGAAACAAAATTAGGTATATAACTTATTTTACTTTCTTCTATACCATAGGACATCAATTTCTTTATGAATATTGGATTTACAGTAACCAGATAATCCATTTTTTTATAAAAATGTATAATGTACCTATAGAAAATTTTTTTAAATAATCGAGGAATATGAATACTGTTTTCAACCGTTTCCGGAATGAAATGAACATATCCTACACTTATGGATTTTCTATTCTTAAAAAGCAATCTGATATAAAAACTTGGATTTATTGTATGAAAATGAAGGATATCACAAGTCTTCCAGGAGTTCTCATATACTGTGTAGAAATTTGGTAACATTTCCTTTATAAGTTGGACTTGTTCATCATGAGCAGACAAAACCCCATGGCCTTTGACCATATCGGCCTTTGAAAGCATATTTATAGTATTCAAGATTTTATTCCTTTTTTTTGCCATTGCTCAATGCATTCAAGATAGACAGCCTCCATTGATGCACCAAATTCTGACAATGCGTATCGTTTTGAAATCAACACGGCATTAGTTGACAAAGATTTCAATAATTCTTTGTCAAAAAGTATATTTTTAATAGTATTTGTTAATTCTGTTTCTGATTGAAAAACATATCCATTCAATCCATTGATTATATCTTTTTCCAAACAATAATCTTTTCTGCAAATTACGGGGAGACCACTTGCCAAGGCTTCCCTGTAGGTAATCCCCAAGGTATCTTCAGTAGAAGCTGTTACAAAAACTGTTCCGATCTGGAAATACAAACTAATTTCTGAAGGAGTAATCATTCCAGTGAATATCAAATTTTCTGAAATACCCAAGGAATAACCTAATTGCTCCAGTTTTTCACGCATCGGTCCCTCTCCGATAAAGAGAAGTTTTACTTTTGCATTCCACTGCACTATGGAGACCATATTCTTGATCAGCATTTCACAGTTCTTTTCTTGCATCAGTCTTCCTATGGAAATCAAGACAGGGCAATCTTGTTCAATCCCTAGTTTTTCCCTGAGAAGGTGCGTTTTTTCTGGGTCCTGTCCATTCTTAAATTTCTCAAGATCGATACCAAGAGGAATAGTCACTATCTTTTCAGCTGAAACGATTTCCAGTAAAGTATCATGCACATATTGAGATGGTGCAATAATCTTGCAAGCCTTAGATAGACGATTCTTTAAGGTATGACTCAAAGCTTTTTCTCTTGTCTGTTCTGGCAACCAAGTATAGTGAGAATAATTTCCCATGAATAAATAATGAGTATGAATCAAGGGTATGTCGGCTTTCTTTGCAATAGTCTTTGCAAAATTAAAAGTATAGAACTCACATTGTGAATGGACTATTTCAGGAGCCCAAGAAAGGATGTCCTTCAAACTGTCTGAAGGAAGATGAAAAGCAGCATACCTATCCTGATAGATTGGATGCTTCATTGAACCGATATAATATACTTCATTGTCAAAATAAGACAATTCTATCGGAGATATAGTCAGTATCCGAACCTCATGACCTTTTTCTCTGAGTGCTTGCCTTAGATTCATTACAGATGTCACGATATCATTGACTGCAGGTAAGAAAAGATCCGTGGTCAGTAGTATTTTCATGTAAAAATTCTCTTTTTCCTAATTTGGCAAATATTGATTTCATTGATTTTCATGGTTGTTCTCTTTTTCATTGTCAACAAACCTTGAACCACAGGTTCCGCAAAATTCTCCACGATCAGGGATTGCCTCTCCACAAGTAGGGCAAGTAGATTTCAATTGTTCACCACAATATATACAATATATATTCATGCGATTTTGAACAGCCCCACAATGAAAACAAGTCTGGTTCCCTTGTTTATAGAGTAAATATACTAACAACCCTGCAATATTGGTACAAAGCAATATTATTCCCCAAAGACCTTGGTCCAGTTTACCTTTATAGGAATCCCTATACACCCATAATGCAAGGTAGACCCAATACAACATAAACGCCAAGACCAGATAAGCCTCAACTAAAGTTGAATACAACTTTGAATATTTCTCAGGATGCAGCGTACCAATAAAATAAATTTTGTCTCCACTGGATTTTTCTATTATATAACCCAAGAGAAATATTCTTTTCTCCATAGAATTATTTTCAAAGAAATTCGAATCTTGATAAGCTTCTGATATTTTCATTCCTGGTGCAAACATATTTTTTGAGAAAAAGAAGTTTTCGTGTTTTACCAATTCAAAGGAGTTTTTTGGGTTGGAAACTTGTTCTAAATAACGATGAGTATCCTGTGGATTTTTTCCGTCACTCTGCAAAATAAAATAGGATTCTCTTCCGAATTCCGATTCTTTTGCACTAAAGAGAACTTTATTGTCCTTCCCAAGGATCAAAATATCCACTAGCTCAGAGGATTGAGCAGAGAGCATAAGCAATTCTTGTTTTAATTGCTCATTGTCCAACCTTCCATCTTCAATTAATTCCCTGACTTTAATATAGCGATATGCAAATATAAAACGTTCATGGTATATGGCCCAAAGTGAAATTGAAAGAATACATCCCAACAAGAACATTATAACTATAGTACCAATGACCAACCGTTTGAAATGCAATGCCTGGATTTTTACATCAAAGGTTTTCACCGTGTCAAATCTCCTTTTGAAATTCCTAAAAAGATAGGAATAAGGATAAGCAAAGCAAAGGAAAAATATATTGAATAGGGGAGCAGAAAACCAATGGCGTCAAAATTTAGAAAAACAAGGCTGAAAGGTCCAATAATGAGAAATAAAGAAAATATTTCAAATACTCTTCGAAGCCTTCTATTGAATTTTTGAAGCTTTATCTGAGAACATTTTCTATCAACTTGAGCCATTAGGGAAACAGGAACATCCAATTGCTTGCCATTCATGATTTTCTCCTCGATCTCAATAATTCACGTAGCTTGACGGTACCATTGTGAATCCTGCTTTTTATCGTCATAGGTTTCTTTCCTGTTAGATCTGATATTTCTTGTAATGTCAGATTCTCTATATATTTCATACGTATGGGCAATGCCTGTTCTTCAGGTAAGGAATCAAGCAATTCCATCAATTCATCCTGTTCGATCTTATCAACAACTTTCGTGTCCAAGGCAAAGCTTGAGGAAATTTCCAATTCATCATAACTTATCGTAAGTTTCCCTTCTTTTCGCGTATAGTCGATAAAAATATTTTTTGCAATGGTAATAAGATATGTGGAAAATTTTGCTTTTCCGTTACTATCAAATCCCTCAATGCCCTTGATAATCCGAATAAAAGTCTCTTGTGTCAAATCCTCCGCTATCTGTTGATTCCTGGATGTTTTCAAAAGGTACTTAAAAACATACGGATAATAAAATGCTATCAAGCGATGGAAAGAGTCTTTATCTCCGTTTTGGGCACCTTTAATAAGTTTCTTCTCGTCCAAAACAAAACCCTCTCTATAGCTCTCGCTTTATTACACGAAGGAAATCCCTTTTGGTTGCAATATTCTTGTAATTTTTTTATTTTATTTTATTTTTTGTTGAAATGGAGTCAATTCAATGACTGATAATTGGCAATATCTATATGTTTGCATACCCTTGATCTGTCTTAAGTCAAATAAAAAAGACCGAGGATAGGGATGCCTTACTATCCCTATCCAAACATACTTTTCAAAACATCAGAAAGAATATACTTCCGAGTCAGAAGATGATCCATTGTCAGTTGAATTTACATTGGCAGAATCAACACTGATTGTAAGTTGATACATACCGTTCTTTCTTGTTGCCACCAAGAGATTCATGGGATCTGTGCCAACGGAAGAAAGAGCCAAGGCACTGACAATATTCGATGAGTCCAGATATGAGGCATAGCCTTTGCTTATTGAGGTAGTTTTGCTAAATGTCGGAGCTGCTGTATTGTAATTTGCAATTGTATAGATGTACAGGGAACTCGCTTTTGTAGAGTTCTTGGAAATCAAGTACATGGTAGCCCCGTCAGAATCAAACACTGGATAGAAAAAGGCATTGTCAACATAATCCTGGGAAGAATCCTTGAGAGTGTAATGGTTGCTAATAGTACTTGCTAAAGTGGAATCAACACCAGTATACCGATATAAAAGTCCATCATAGGTAAGAACGTACAAATTACTATGAGTCGAATCATAATAGAAATTTGCGATCCGAATATCCGTAATGTCATCAATCAAACTTACAGCACCAGTAGGATCAACTAAATAATGTTTGTAGATAGGATTATCTGTATCGTCACTGTTTACAAAGGAGATGATGATAGGTGCCGCGGAATCAATATGCTTGGTTGTCTGCATCAAGAAATTGTCGAGACCGTAGCCATTAACCAATGAAGAAGAAAAGGTAGCAATGGAATTAAAACTACTGCCATCATAGGAAGTTATCTCATATGCAGCATCGCTTCCCTTTAGTACCAGCATTCTGTTTGAATACATATTATTAATAATAAAAGAAGAGGAAGAAAGAGTTGTTGATGTAACAGAAACATCAGGCTGAGCCGTACCATCCTCATCGTACGCCTTGAAGGTATCTGTTCCATTGGTCAGCACATATAGCTTATGTACAGAAGGATCATAAGCTGATGCCTTGATTAATTTTGTTTCTGCACTTTCAACCAATTTACTAGCGCTATTGACTGAGCTATTGGCAATCTTATAAATACCATCCGCTGTTTGAAAAAACAAAGTATCTTTTGCAGTATTTAACCCTAAAAGTCGTGAATACACGATATCAGCAGGAGTCGTAGTCTGGCTGATTTGCCTGAAAATTCCTTCTGAGGCATCACTATTGCAGGAAACCATAAAACCCAAGAGGGTGAGTAAAATTAGTATTGGCAAAGATTTTTTCATGCTAGGTACTCCTATTGACGATAAGTCACTGATAAAGTGATAGGAACAAAACCTGCTATTGCGTCGTCACCCGTGATAGCTTCCGTATAATTGAGTTCAGGTATAATCCATATGCCCGAAGTAAGGCCAAAACCCCAATGATCGATAGGGTACCACGTAATACCAAGTCCGATATTTGCATACAAAGTCATCAAGGAACCATCACCATACTTGATGAAAGCAGCTCCAAGTCCCAGGGACACAGGAATGTCGACCACTCCTTGCACGGGAAAATAGGTTATCTTTGCAAAAAAAGGAACTGCAGTAAATAACTCATCCTCTGCAGTATAATTGAAGTTATATCCAATTTCACCACCGATAGCAAATCTCGGTGTAGTAAACACCTGGTAACTGATAGCTCCATAGCCACCGGCATTCATACCTGTATTGCCTTCTCCAAGTCCGGTCAAGAATTCACCATCAGAGAAAAAATACTCAAAGGCCGGAATGGTAGTTCCAACGTTAAAGGAAAACATCTGGCTCCCTGTATCATAAAAAGGGGCAGAGTACATTGAGACAGGGAGTAAAATTGCTATCATAAATAGCATTATTCTTTTTTTCATGGTTACCTCATGTTTATTGACTTTATAACAAAACTTTTAGCATTTTGTTACAAACTCATCTTCTCGTATCATATCCAAAACATTAATATATTCATACCGTATCGCAAGTATATCAGCAAGGTTGTGGAAAAGGCAAATCACCAGCAGTGATTTATTGCCTCAATCACCTGTTTTGGGATATTGTAGGAATAAAGTAAGGAAGGTTCACGTGCAGCTATTGACTGGAAAAGAAGTAACTGAAGCAGTTTATGTAGATTTGAAGAAGAAGACTATCGATTTTATTGAAGAACATGGATTTGCCCCTACCTTGGCGGTGATTCTCGTCGGAAATGATCCGGCAAGCCAAAGTTATGTAAAAGGCAAGAAGAAAGCATGTATTTCTTTAGGTTTTGGACATAGGGATTATTCTTTACCAGAAGATACTTCCCAAGAAGAACTCCTAAGTCTTGTAAAGACCTTGAATGCAGATTCCTCAGTCCATGGGATACTTGTTCAATTGCCCCTGCCAAAAGGATTGGATGAGAATCTTGTAATCGCTACCATAGACAGTCGCAAGGATGTCGATGGCTTTCATCCAGAGACAGTAGGCAAACTTCTTATCGGACTTCCCTGTTTTGTCAGTTGCACACCCAAGGGAGTTCTGGAAATACTCGATTATTATAAAATAGAAACCCAAGGTAAGCATGTAGTTGTATTGGGAAGAAGCAATATCGTCGGAAAACCCATGGCTGCATTACTTATGCAAAAAGGCAGAGATGCGACGGTAACAGTCTGCCATTCGAAAACGAAAAATCTCAAGGAAATCACCAAGTTGGCAGATATTCTCATTTCGGCAATAGGCAAGCCTTTCTTTGTAACAGCTGATATGGTCAAACCAGATTCTGTTATAATTGATGTCGGTATAAACCGTATTGAGGATGCCACCCAGAAACGGGGTTATCGCCTGGTAGGTGATGTAGATTTTGAACATGTAAAGGAAAACTGCCTTGCCATTACCCCTGTCCCAGGGGGAGTTGGTGTCATGACTATCGCAATGCTCATGAAAAACACCTTCCAAGCAGCGATGCAACTTTCTCAAAAGGATAATCAATGATTCATAGTTACTGGCTCGAAACATATGGCTGTCAAATGAATGTCGCCGAAAGCAATGCCCTTGAACTTCAATTGAAAGGAGCAGGACTTGTTCCTTCTACAACTGCTGAAGCAGCTGATTGCGCTATCCTCAACACTTGTTCCGTGCGTAAAAGTGCTGAAAACAGGATTTGGGGAAGACTAGGTTTCTTCTCTCATGTGAAAACTCTTCACCCACTGATTCTCATCGTAACTGGTTGTATGGCTGAAAGACTTCTCGAGGATATGAAAAAAGAAGCTCCACAGGTAGATTATGTAATCGGAAACAATGATAAACAAAAGATTGTCGAAGTACTTACTTCTCCTGACGGAAATTTCTTGGAACATAACGATACCTATGGATTTGGAAATTCGTATTATAAGGATGGTGATGTCACTTCCTATATACCAATATTGAATGGATGTAATAATTTTTGCTCCTATTGCATTGTTCCGTATGTCCGGGGCAGGGAGCTTTCTCGCCCTGTTGAGGATATTCTTTCGGAAGTTGCATACCTTTCTTCCAAGGGTGTCAAGGAAGTAACCCTGCTAGGGCAAAATGTCAACAGCTACCATTTTGACGACAATGGGAATATCGTCACCTTCCCATCTCTATTGAAACGAATATGCGCAGTTGCCGGAACTATTGATTGGATTCGTTTTGAAAGTCCTCATCCAAAAGATTTTTCGGATGAATTGATACAAGTAATCAAGGAAGAACCCAAGGTAGCGAAACATTTGCATATTCCGATGCAAAGTGGCAACACCCGTATTCTTGAGCTTATGAATCGTCGATATACCAGGGAATCTTTTCAAGCGTTGATTACCAAGATCAAAAATGAAATCCCTGAGGTTACATATGCAACTGATGTAATGGTTGGTTTTCCTTCAGAGACCGAGGAAGAGTATCAACAGACGCTTTCATTACTTGAACAAATGTGCTGCATTGAGGCTTTCATGTATTACTGGAATCCAAGGGAAGGTACAAAGGCCATGGATATGAAAGGCCAGATACCCGAAGATCAAAAAGGAAAACGACTGGAACAATTGATTGCCTTGCAACACGAGATTTTTGCAAAAGAAAAATCCAAGCGTACAGGAGTGACCGTAAAAGTTTTGGTTAGCCAGGTTTCACGTAACAATAAGGAAGAGATGCTTGGAAGAACAGAGCATAACGAAATGGTGGTCTTCAACGGCAATTCCGAAATAGGTAGTTTTGTCTCTGTCTTTTTAACTGGGTTGAAGGGTAATACCTACACAGGAAACCTAGTCATATAGATAATTACAATTCTATACAAGAAGGAGCCTTATAATAAAAGGGCTCCTTCTTTATCGAAAATAAAAGAAAAGAAAAATCTTAAGCCCTTTCCCAAGTATCCCAGATTTCCTTCAGCGATTCTTCCCCTGCAAAATAATCTATGGGTTTTCCTTTCTCAAAGATTTCCTTGCCAATCAGATTGACCTTACCCGTATCTGGGTATTCACATACATCAAAACTAGTCTGCACTTTGATATCAAGGTACACAAGGTCTTCATTTTGGTCATTTCTGAGCTGATGGGCACCTTCCTTGCCCTTTTCAAAGAAGATACTGTCACCTTTCTCTACTACCTGGATTTTTCCTGGAGTTCGCAATTGACCTTTTCCTTCCAGGATTACAAAAATTTCCTCTGCATTGTGATGAAAATGATAAGGACAGGAATATTGTCCTTTCTTAAGCATGCAAACATGACTGGATACTTCTTTTTGGCCAGCAAGCTTGGAAATATCCTCACTTGAATATCCATTGTATTCAGGAATAGGCGCCTGATCAAAAGGAAGGTCAATGGTACTGCTATGTATTGTTTTTGACATTTATATCTCCTTTTCGCAGTATTATTATTAATATCTCATAAAAGCAAGGAAGATGATAGAATAGTATAGAAAAGTAGCATTTTTCATTCTTGTCTGCAGTAAAAATTATGGGATGACAAGCATAAGGACTACTCTTTTCTTTTTGTCTTCGTTCATTGATAAAAAGATATCAATGCCTGCTTTTGTATAAGTATTATTTCTTTAGAATGTATATATGTATACCCAATAGTTTTTAAAAAGACTAGAATATGGAGAAAAGAGTAACACCTGTTAAAAACCAATAATCGTAGGGTAGTGGGAGATCAGGCGAAAGGAAGTATTAGATGAGTGATAATCACGAAAACAGTATAGTCTTCGAAAGAAAAATTGAAAGACTGAAAACTCTTATATTGAAGTCAAATTCTATGGTTGTATTTACTGGTGCTGGAGTCTCCACTCTTTCAGGTATCCCTGATTTTAGGGGCAAAAATGGATTGTATACTGATCAATGGCACTCAATGCCGGTCGAGGAGATTCTCAGCATCTCTTTTTTTGATAAACATCCAGAACTTTTCTATCAGTGGGCAAAAGATGTTTGGTATCATCTTGAGGATTATCAACCCAATATTGTGCATACAACACTTGCAAGCATGGAAGCTAAAGGCTATGTAAAGGGTTTGTATACCCAAAATATAGACATGCTGCACAGAAGGGCAGGGAGCAAGAACGTCTATGAAGTGCACGGAAGTGCAAAAAATCATCACTGCAGGAATTGCAATAAATATTTTGACTATATAGAAATTGCTGATAAGGTACGCGACGGCATCGTTCCTAGGTGTGACCAATGTGGCGGCATTATCAAACCGGACATAGTATTTTATGGTGAAAACCTTGATTCATTTATTCTTGAAAGAGCTTATCAGCAATTCAGCACCACAGATTTGTGTCTTGTCCTCGGTTCTTCCTTGAGTGTACAACCTGCTGCTTCTTTCCCGTATTATGCAACGAGAAATGGAGCGCCTCTGGTTATCGTGAATGCCCAGGAAACAAACCAGGATACAGTGGCAACCTTACGTTTTTCTGATTTGGAACAAACTTTCAAGGCCTTGAGCTCTTGGTTCGAGACAGTAGAACCCAAAAATAATTAGTTTAACTTTTTTTTCCTCAATTTCTACCGTACAATACTTACATGAATGTATTGGTTGCTGATGATGAAGAAAAAGTATGTAATTTGATTTGTGCCTTGATTGATTGGAAAAGACTTGGCTTGAATCTCTGTGGAACAGCTTATGATGGAATAAGTGCTCTTTCTCTCATAAAAGAAAAAAAGCCTGATTTGGTTATTACCGATATAAGGATGCCTGGGCTCGATGGCCTTGAATTGATAAAACAAGCGAAAGAATTCAATGAATCATTGGAATTTATTATAATAAGTGGACATAGGCAATTCGATTATGCCAGGACTGCTATAAAATATGGTGTTGCTGATTATTTATTAAAACCAATAAAACAACAAGAGCTGGAACAAACCATCTCAAAAATGATCGCTAGGCATATACAAAAGGAGTCCTTACAGAAAACTTCCGATTTTCTATTGCAAAAAGTAAATGAAAGCAAAGAACAGGAACGGGGTAGAGCAATCAAAGAGCTGATAGAACAAGACAATGTTTTATCGCTGGAGAAATGTTTTTTCTTTTCTGATTTTGCTCGGTTTCTTTCAATTAAAGTCGATTATTCCGAGAGTCCGGAAGCAGGATTTCTACTTAAGGACAAAATAGATGAACTACTAAAAAGAGAATATGAAACTATTTACAAGGATATTGCCGTTTATTTATGGGGTAACTATATTCTCATATTAATTTCTTATAAAAGCCAACTGGATGATCTTCTGCTCAACAAAACTACGCTTTTTCTTCTTTCTTTTCTAAAAACACAGACTGAGATATTTCAGGGACTATCTTTTACCATAGGTGTTGGTCTTGCTGTTACAGACGTTAAAGATCTCAAAAATTCTTTATTATCATCCAAACAAGTTTTGTCCAGACGTCTTGTTGAAGGATGCATGAATAAATATGTTTCTGAAAAATTTGAACCACCTATACCAGGGCAATATTGCATTGAATTTTTTTCTACTCTTGAGGATTCCTTTGCCAAGGAATCCTTGGAACTGCTTAGGGATAATTGCCTGTCTCTTTTGAAAAAGATTTCTTCTTCATCCTTAAGTCCCTATGCTCATCAACAAATACTTTTTGATTGCTTTTCACGATTGGTCTCATTCATAAGACAACAGAATGTTTGCATAGCTGAGACTGAGAAAGCAATTGAAAAAGGATATTCCTGCTTGGATAACGCAAGAACACTGGTTTTATTGGATGCAGTATTTTGTGAATCCGTTGAAAATCTTTTTGTATTATTCATTGAACATGCTAAACAAACAATTTCAAAACCAATTCGCCTCGCTCAGCAGTTGATTGCAAAACAATATTCTGACGAAAGACTTTCCCTGGAAGCAATCAGTGATCAAGTTAATCTTAACAGTTCATATTTCAGTGCATTGTTCAAGAAAAATTGTTCCATCGGGTTTGGAGAATATCTTCAAGACATACGTATCAAACAAGCTAAACAACTACTTACTGAGACTACCCATTCCATCTCGGAAATATCGCAGAAAGTTGGCTATCATGATCCAAAGCATTTTGCAAAAGTTTTCAAGAAAGCCTGTAAAATCAAACCAAATGAATTCAGGAAATTATATGGTTAAAAAAAAGTTCTATTTGGTTACTAGATTAGAAATAATATTGATATTTTTTTCCATGGTAATCCTTGGATTGTTTTTTCTGGCTATCGGTTATAAAAAAGAAGTTATACAAAGTGTTTTTTGGTTGTTCATACCATTTTTTCTTTTATTATCCATATTGATTACCCTGTATTTTTGGGTATATCTTCCCTATAAAACTACAAATCATATTCTTCAATTGTTTTCTACAGGATATACCTTCGAGAGCATTATCGATAAACGATGCCCTATCAACAAAGAAATGGAAGAAGTGGACTGCAAATTGCATTCCTTGTTGAACACTGATCAACTGATGAATGCCAGTAAACGTCAAGCACAATTCCTTGCCTTACAAAACCAGATTAATCCGCATTTTCTCTACAATACCTTGGAAGGTATACGATCTGAGGCTCTTATTGCAGGGCTGACTTCCGTTGCTTCCATGACAGAAGCTCTTTCAACATTTTTTCGATATACCATTAGCAATGTAGAAAATCTGGTAACTCTTGAGCAAGAACTCGAAAATACCAGAAATTATTTTTTCATTCAACAATTTAGATTTGGAACTCGGTTGAAACTAATAGTGACACTTGATGAAGAAGATCGAAATGAAACAATGCATTACCGTATTCCAAAGCTCACCTTACAACCAATTGTAGAAAACTGTATTATTCATGGTTTGGAATGTAAGGTTGGGGAGGGGATTCTTAGAATTCATATCGAAACTACCCAGTCTAGACTGCTTGTTACGATTAGCGACGACGGAGTCGGAATGGAACCATCTGTTCTTAGTAATATGAACCGCAGCCTTTCCATACGCAGTCTGGATTATGTACGACATGATGAAGTTCATGTGGGAATTGCCTTGGTGAATGTAAACAATAGAATTAAATTATTATTTGGAGAACAATATGGACTCACGGTAACCAGTCAAGCAGGGGTAGGTACTGATGTACTTATCGTGTTGCCCAGAAGTGTGGAGGAACAACCACAGAAATGAAAGAAGAGCTTATTCGGCTTGAACAAGTTTCATTGCCTCCCTATCTTTTTGATATTAATATGCACCTCAATAAAGGGGAAATAGTAGGTCTTATTGGAATTAATTCATTAGGAATAAATGAATTAATCACCATCATGACAAGAAATATACCAATTCATTATGGACATGTATATTGTGATGATAAATTGGTCAATGATTATTTATCCAGTTCACGAAAAAAAAACAGAGTTGTGGTTATCCAAAAAGAATCGATGCTAATCGATTCCATGACTGTAGAGGAAAACCTCTTTATTCTTAGGCAAAATGCACACAAGCATCTCGTCAATTTCAAGACTCTCACAGGACAAATGCAAATTCTCCTTCAACCTCTTGGAATTGATTTGGCACCGAAAACCCTTGCAAGAGACCTTTCGCCATATGAAAAACTGGTAGTGCAATTCATAAAGGCAAGCATTTGCAAAGCTGAAATAATTATACTTAAGGATATTTCCAATTTTGTAAGCGAGGTTGACCTTAAGAAACTTAATGAAGTCCTGCAATTTTTAAGAAAACTGGGAATGACCTTTCTGTATGTTTGCAATCATCATCAAGATGCTTTTCGTTTTAGTTCTCGCTGTTATTTAATGCAGGAGGGAAGAATTGTAAAGCATCTTTTTTCCTATCAAATGAATGACGAGGTAATTTCGCATTTTAGTAATATCTTTGAAGAACGAGTAGAGAATAATCAGAGGCAACGGCAATATGATTCTACCAATACTGAAGGGTCCAATGCATTTTCCTGTGAAAATGTTGTATATCGAAATATCCATGGACTGAATCTTACAATTCACAAAGGTGAAACGGTAGTGCTGCTCGATAGTGAGAGTTTGGTGAATGAAGATTTATTTTTTTTGCTAAAAGGTATTGCGCAGCCAGAAAGCGGACAACTATTTGTAAATGGCCATTATCCTTTTAAACATGATAGGGCTGTCGCCATGATCGAGGCAAAACCTGTAGAGACCTTGCTTTTCCCCCAACTTTCAGTCTTGGACAATATTTGCTTTACTTCGGATGAAAAAATTGATCATCTTTGGTTGAATCATAGTAAAAAACAGTCTATTGCAAAGGAATTGGAATCTAGCTTTGGACCAGAAATCTATCATTCTTCTCTTTATGGACTCAATAATGAGACTTTATACAAGATTGTGTATCAACGAATACTTTTACAGAAGCCTTCTTTTGTTTGTATCGTACAACCGTTTGCTTCCGTTGATATGTATCAGCGTATACAACTAATCTCGTTTCTTGATAATTTCAGACAAAAGGGAATGGCTGTATTGGTTTTGGCCGTTTCCCTTTCCGATACGCTCCAAGTTGCCGATCGTCTTGTTGTTGTAAAAAAAGGCAAGGTAGAGAGGCAATCAAATAGGCCAGAATTCTTTCAATACAGCAATATTGCAGGTTCTGTACCAGGAACAGCCTTGCACTGAAAAGAATATTTTTCTCTCTTTTATTTGTAATTTATCTCAAAACCTAAAAAATGATATACCTTTTCCAAATTCTTTCCCTCTTTGCCAAACGTAGTTTCAATGTAAGACTTATTACAGGGAGAGAGAACTTAATGGAAAATAAAAGATACATCGTTCAGATGAATCATATTTATAAAACATTCCCTGGAGTAAAGGCTCTTGATGATGTTTCATTCAATCTTTGTGCAGGAGAGGTAATGGCCTTGCTTGGAGAGAATGGAGCTGGAAAATCTACCTTGATGAAAATACTGAGCGGCGTATATACCCGTGACAATGGTGATATATTATTATTCGGGAATGAAGTGGAAGGAGATCTTACGCCTATAAAGGCTCAAGCCCTAGGGGTTGCTATCATCCATCAAGAATTGAATATGTGCGCTCATTTGACTGTAGCCGAAAATATTTTTTTAGGAAAGGAAATCCTCAAGAAGGGCATGCTTGATAAAAGGGAAATGAACAGGCAAGCCAGCACCATACTCAATTCCCTGAAAATTGCTATTAAACCAGAGACTATTCTGGGTTCTCTTGCTGTTTCAAAGCAGCAAATGGTTGAAATTGCAAAAGCCCTTCAATCTGAAGCCAAGATACTCATCATGGATGAGCCTACCAGTGCACTGACCAGTAAGGAAATCAATCAACTTTTTTCCTTGATTCGGGAATTGAAGACAAAAGGTTGCGCTATAGTCTATATCAGTCATCGATTGGAAGAATTACAGCATATCGTCGACAGGGTAACCATAATGCGTGATGGGAAATTTATCATTGAGGACGATTTCAAGGCTCTTTCAATGGAAACGATCATTTCCTATATGGTAGGTAGGAAAATCGAGGAAAAATTTCCGAGAATAGATACAAAAAAAAGTGAAAGAATACTGGCTGTCAAAAACTTGAATGCAGGAAGGATGGTCAGGAATGTATCCCTGGAAGTTTATAAAGGAGAAATTCTTGGAGTTGCAGGGCTAATGGGAGCAGGGAGGACAGAAACTACAAGGGCAATTTTTGGGGTTGATCATAAGGATAACGGCCAAATTGAGCTGGAAGGGAATATGATTTCCATTTCTTGTCCGAATGATGCCATCAAACAAGGGATAGTATTGGTTCCAGAAGACAGAAAACGCGATGGACTGTGTACAAAACTTTCCGTTAGGGAAAATGTTGCCTTACCCAACCTGGATATAATTTGTAATCGTATTGGGATAATCAACAAAAAGAAAGAAAAATTAATGGTAGACAAGGCTATTTCCGATTTACATATCAAGTTACCGACCGGTGAGGTCAATGCCTCTTCACTTTCTGGTGGGAACCAGCAAAAAGTGGTGGTTGGAAAATGGCTAGCCAGAAATAGTAAGGTAGTTATTTTTGACGAACCTACCAGAGGAATTGATGTTGCGGCAAAGGTCGAAATCTATCATTTGATGAATCAACTCAAGCAACAAGGGATAGGGGTATTATTCGTTTCAAGCGAAATGCCTGAAATCATGGGAGTCTCAGATCGTATCATTGTTATGTGTGATGGACGTGTCACGGGAGAATTGATGAGATCCGAAGCTTCCCAGGAAAAAATCTTGGCTTTTGCCACCAAATTTGAAAACAAATTTGAAATCGAAAACAAATAGGATGATTGAGATGGAAAGGGAAAAAAGAAATCCGTTGAAAAAATTTTTGGCTATTAGGGGAATTGGGCAGATAGTTACTGTTACTATTGGGCTGATTGTACTCTATGTTGTATTTGGCATCATGAATCCTGTGTTTTTTTCCTCACGGAATATCGCCAACCTGCTACGGCAAATTGCTCCTATTCTTTTAATAGGGATAGGCCAATCCTATGTCTTGATAACCGGAAATATTGATCTTTCCATAGGTTCGGTGGTTGGGATGAGTTGCATGATCAGTGCAACAATGATGACCAAGGGAGTAAGCCCTATCATTGCTGTCATTGTGACTATGATCTGTTGTCTGGCAGTCGGATTGGCCAATGGTCTACTTGTTTCCTTTGCAAAACTACCTCCCTTCATTGCCACGTTGGGAACAATGACTATCGCCAGGGGCATTGCTCAGATAGCAAATAACAACTACAACACCGACAGTATCGGAGAAGCAGCACAGGGATTCAGGGATTTTTTCTATTATGGAAGAACTATGGGGTTGTATAACACCATCTGGATTGCTGCAATCCTTTGGCTTCTGTTTAATTTTATATTGAACAGAACAAAAAGTGGCCGACATATTTATGCCATTGGATCAAACCTTGAGGCAGCAAGACTTAGTGGTGTAAATGTTATTTCTGCAACGAACAAGGCTTACCTGGTGTCCGCCTTTGTCTCTTGTGTGGTAGGCCTTATTACCAGTGCAACCTCTGGTATGGGTACCATGGATGCTGGTAACAGCTATGAACTGTATGCAGTTGCAGCTTCAGTAATAGGGGGAATCTCAACGCTTGGAGGTCAGGGGCTTCTCTTTGGTACAGTAATCGGAGCTTCCATTTGGGGAGTACTTCAGAATGGTTTGCAATTCGCAGGAGCTCCAGTTGCAATCAGGAATATTGTAATCGGGGTCATAGTAGTTGTGTCAGTACTTCTCGATGTAATAGTTCGTTCTGGAAAGGGTTCTTTTAAAAAGAAATCTGTTGTTGTCAAGTAATTTATTTCACAGTTTGTGAATGTAAATAGTGTTTCTAAAAGGAGAAATTTCTATGAAAAAAAGTGTCGTATTCGTGTTGTGTGCATTGCTGCTCGTAACTTCCTTGTTTGCTCAGGGTACCCAAGAAAAAACTAAGGGTAATTACAAGGTGTATCTTATCACCATGGACCAGATGGATCAGCATTGGGTAAACGTTGACAAGGGAGCCCAGAAAGCTGCAGCCGAACTTGGTGGTATCGATTACAAATGGCTTGCCCCTGATATCAAGGACGATGCAAAACAGATTGAATGCATCAACAATGCAGTTGCTGGTGGAGCAGATGCCATCATGCTTGCTGCCAATGGTCCTACAGCAGTAACCGCAACCTTAAAGGAAGCTGCCAATGCTGGCGTGAAAATAATTTATGTCGACTCTGCAGCAAATTTTCCTGCGGTTCAGACTCTTGCTACAGATAACACCGCTGCAGGAACCACAGCCGGAAAAGAATTGATCAAGGCTTTGGAGGCAAAGGGCGTAACTTCCGGAAAAATCGGAGTCATTTCTGTCAATAGCGCCACTGCTTCTACTGTTGCCCGTGAGAATGGCTTCAAAAAAGCTTTTGAAGGTTCCAAATTTACTTTACTGGAAACACAATATTGCGATGGTGATGCTGCACGATCCAAAGATATGAGTGCAAACTTCATAACACAAGGCGTAGTAGGTCTTTTTGGAGCAAATGAAGGTTCGACCGTCGGTATAGGCAATGCCATCGCCGAAGCAGGAAAGAGCGTAATTGGTGTAGGTTTTGATAAATCCGATATGATTCTCAATTTAATCAAGAACGGTTATTTGCTTTGCACTATGGCACAGAATCCTGATGTCATGGGTTATGAAGGTATGAAGACTACTATCAAGGCATTGAAAGGGGAGCCTATAAGTTCCGAATATTATGATACAGGAGTTTCAGTTCTGACAAAGAATTCTCTTTAATTTCTTTCTTTATCTTACAGATGAAAGGGATTGTTTTGTTTTCAAAACAGTCTCTTTCATTTTGAAAATCAATAGGTACTATCAGGGGACTTTGAAATAAAAAAGTGTTATGCTTGCCTTCTTTTGCCTTTCTTCGTATAGTATAGATACTCCAAGGGAGAAATCCTAAGGGGGTGTTTCGGTTTCGACTGGCGGTAGATCAGGTCAGTGGCTGCAAGCGGAGCGCCAACTCCCAAAACTAGCAAAAATTTTAACTGCCAAAAAAGAAGACGAAGTCTCCTTCAATGCAGAATACGCCCTCGCTGCCTAATAGCACGAAGACGTACAAGCCCAGCTTCTGCCGCTCTTAAGAACTGGTAACTTGTAAAAACAGGGGCTTACTTGTTGGAGTGCCTACGGCCAACAGGGAAAATTAAGCAGGCTACGATGGAAGGACGTTTTGCAGATGAACCAGCCTACCATTGGAAATTTGATCATCTACTAAGCTTGTAGACGTCATTGGGTGGCCCGTTAGGACGGGGGTTCGAATCCCCCCACCTCCAAAACACCAAAGGCTAGGATATCAAATAGATAGCCTAGCTTTTTTTTTCGATGGCAGATAAGACTGGTTCATAGGAATTGCTCTAAAATTTGGATGGAGTGAATATGATCATAAGTGCCAGCAGGAGAACAGATATTCCTGGCTTTTACAGTGATTGGTTTTACAGACGAATAGAGGAGGGGATGGTCTATACCAGAAATCCCAGAAATCCAAAACAAGTAAAAATAATAACATTATCGCCCGATACGGTGGATGGTTTTGTCTTTTGGTCAAAGAATCCTTTGCCAATGCTGCCAAGATTGATTGAACTTGCATCATATCCCTACTATTTCCAATATTCCTTGACTCCCTATGAAGAAGATGTACAGCCAAAGGTTCCTCCAGTATTTAATATTGGAATTGAGACGTTCAAACGGTTTTCGGCTTTACTTGGACCAGACCGGATTATTTGGCGATACGATCCAGTTCTTCTCAGCAAAAAATATGACCATTCGTTTCATATCAAAAATTTTTCACGAATGGCTTCCCTGTTGGAAGGCTACACCAATCATTGTACGTTCAGCTTTCTGGATGACTACAGGACTATAATAAAGAATACGGCAAAACTAGGCTTGCAGGTAATACAAAAAGAAGACATGTATCTTCTTGGCAAAGAATTCTCCTTCATAGCCAAAACATATTCCATGGCACTTGATACCTGTGCTGAAACCATTGATCTGCAAGAATTTGGAATTTCTCATGCCCGATGCATCGATGATCGTATACTGGCAAAAATAAAGGGAAAGAATTTGAACTTGAAAAAAGATCCAAACCAACGTTCTGTCTGCGGTTGCGTCCAAAGCGTCGATATTGGCACGTACAATACATGTATGCATGGCTGTCTCTATTGTTATGCCAATACAAAACCCCATATTGCAACCAAGGTATCTAACCCAAATTCTTTCTTTCTGTAACTCTTTTGTACTGAAGCATTCAAAACAGTCATATTTCGTACAAATCGAAGCAGCAGACTATTCACAAACTATCATGCGATGGATATGATTGCGAATCGAGATCGTTTTGAACAAAAGAAAAAATGAATATACCAAAAATAAAGCAAGACCTTTGTATTCTCTTTAGAAAGGAACCCATCTTGTGCATGGCTTGTCTACTGGCCTTGGGCTCCATGTTCTTGGTAAAACCTTCCAATAAATATCTTACCTATATTGATTTCAAGGTGCTGGGATGTCTTTTTTGTCTCATGCTGGTAGTTGCGGGGTTTCAAAAACTGTATTTTTTCAATCATCTTTCCGCATTTCTTCTTCAATTCGCCCATACGCCACGGCAGGTTTCAGGTATTCTTGTATGCATTACATTTTTTTTATCTATGGCAATTACCAATGATGTTGCTCTCATTACCTTTGTTCCTCTTACTCTTATAATTTTTTCTCTTTGCAAGAAAACAAAGCCAATATTACTTACCATAGTATTGCAGACAGTTGCTGCAAATATCGGAAGCTCCCTTACACCTTTCGGGAATCCCCAGAATCTTTTTATATTTTCATATTATTCCATGACAAGCAGTACTTTTTTCAAAACCATGCTTCCCTTGGTTTTTCCAGGGGCTTTGGTACTTCTCTTGCTTCTGAAAGGAATAACGTCCGATAAGACAGATTTTTTTGTTCAAGTTGAAACTCCTTTAAAGTTGAATAAACGTCAAATAATACGTTATTCAGTATTGTTCATTGTTTCCTTGAGTGCAGTGTTCAGCATCCTTCCCTGGTATATCGCACTATTGATAGTATCTATTTTTTCTGAAAAAATTCTTTTCAGATCTGTCGATTATTCTCTTCTATTGACCTTTCTGGCTTTGTTCATATTTGTCGGTAATTTAGGGACATCCTATCAAGTCCAAAATTTTTTCAAGAACCTACTTATCGGAAAGGTATTTCTTACTTCTTTATTTGCCAGTCAATTCATAAGCAATGTACCGGCAACGCTCTTGCTTGCAAAATTTACATCAAATGCAACCCAATTATTGCTAGGTGTAAACGCAGGAGGATGCGGTACTTTGATTGCCTCCATGGCATCTCTTATATCTTTTAAGTATTTTGCAAATTTTTCACCCAGTCAGGTCACTCGTTATATTGTGGTGTTTACTGCCATCAATGTATTTTTTATCATTCTTTTCCTTGGTATTTGGAGCATATTTCTCCAATAGTACGACAAACATTTTATTCTTTACTTTCGCTAGCCTCGTCAGATATTTCTCCTATCAAGGGAAGTATATTGTTTTGTTGTGCCAATTCAACGCTCTTCAGGCCTCTTTGACTCAAATGGGTATATAAATCAGAAAGTTGTTCACTGCTATGGCCAATGGTCATTCTCAGGATATGCTCATCAACAGAGCCTCTCAAAAGTGTATTGGCCATATGTCTCAATGAATGGAACGTAATATTTCTTTGTTGTATCTCTTCTTTTGTAAGTATCTTTGATTTTTCAAGTTCTATCTGCATTCTCTGACAAAAGTAATGACTGGATACGTAGACACCTGTTTTCTTACTCCAAAAGACCAAATTTCCTGTAGGTACCAAAATATTCTCTTTTGCCAAGGATATCAGTTCCTTGCAAAGGAATAGAGGACAAGGTACTAGCCTGGTCTTTTTTCCTTTTGGTATTTTTAGTCCAGCTTTATTTGCATAGGCATACTCAACAGTAATCAAGCCATCGTGAATTGAAGTACTTTGCAAGCCTCGTAACTCACCACTACGCATACCTGTCAGTAAGGAAAGCAAACAGGCCAGATATATTCTATGTTCACCCTGTGCCTTCAGGTATTTCATAAAATGAGTCAATTCTTCCTCTCCCAGTATCCCACGCATCTTATGTACACAAGTAAGTGGACGAATATGTATGGATATGGAATTGTCGAGTAACCCATTTTGTTTTGCTTCCTGAAGAGCAAGGGAAACTGCCTGCATGCATATATTGATTGTTGAATGGGAAATTGCGCCCTTTTTTACCAAAGAGAATTGCAAGTCTTCCAAAATACGAGTTGTTACTTTTGATAGTAACAGATCCGTTTGGATAATTGGTAATATATGGTTTTTTATCAGGTTTTGCCTTGTTGCCATATAATCAGGAGAAATGCTTCCTGGATCCAATAGATTTCTTTTCTGGACATATGAGCTCGTATTCCAATCAAAAAAGGTATTGAGATATACAAAAAGGGTAGTAGGAAGATTTTTACTGAAGATCAAGCCTTCATCCAATGCTTTCTTACATATGAGAATAGCTTCATCCCTTCTCTTGATTGGAAGGTCTGACAGGTTTCCCATTTTTTTCCGCAATGTTTCTACGCTTTTTTTGTTTGTTCTCTTTCCTGTCTCAGGATCCCTGAATAGGGCATACCAATATATCCTTCCATTTTGTTCAATTTTGCATAAGGTGAATGGTGAACTGTTGATCATTTCGATATGCCTCATTTTTCTTTTTGTTCAATTACTTGTTCATTCTTCTATAATTTATAAATAAAACACTCGTCTATATAGATTTTTATTTTCTTTATATATTGTAAGTTATTTCTTTTATACAATCAATATTATTTCTACCTGTTCTTACTTGTATTCAGTAAGTACGTTTTTTAGACTACGACATTTTTGCTTTACATAATATATGTATATGTTATTTATATACATAATTATTACATTGTTTACTATGTTATTAATAATAAGGTTATAGTTTTTATTATTCGTTAATACCATATTATACTCATCTTTTTATAAATTTTAATATATTTATAAGCTTTACATATTTTTAATATATTTTTTTTAATTGTTAATTATCATTTTTTGTTATATTTTTATGCATTTCTTTATGCATATTTTATTATATGCAGTTTTTATTGCATACTATTATAGAACATTTTTTGCTTTACATAATTTTTCACTCTATATTTTCAAATGTTTCTACACATATAGACAAATGTTTTTTTATTTATGTTATTATCTATACTATTAGTATAATTTTTTTTCTTTCAGTTGTTTTTAAACTTGGATTTCTTTATTATATTGTTCTATTTATGTTAAATATCCAATTCAATTTCATGCATATCGGAATAAACAAGAACTATTTTGCATAAAAACAAAGCCAGTCTCCAAAAGTTGGGCTGGCTTGTAAAGAAAGTATTCTCATTTTTTAAATCAGATGGCAGGTGTGATCAATATTGAAGCTGTTTCAGCTCCCTTCTTGTATCCCTGCTGACATCACGTTCTTTTATGACGTTTCTCTTGTCATGCATTTGTTTTCCCCTACAAAGAGAAACTTGTACCTTTACTAGATTCCCTCGCAAATATACTGAAGTGGGTATAAGGGTAAAGCCTTTTTCATCAACCTTCCTCTTGAGCCTCTTGATTTCGTCCTTATGGGCAAGCAATCTTCTATTTCGTTCAGGATTATGATTGTTGATATTCCCATGCGTGTAGGGCTGTATAGTCAAGCCTACAAGCGTCAGGGCATGTGCAGTTACCGTTACATAACTATCGGCAAAACTGAACCGACCGTCTCGTAACGATTTGACCTCAGTTCCCACCAAGGCAATCCCACATTCGAGGTCTTCCAATACTTCATAGTTGAAATATGCCTTTTTATTCTTCTGTAAAGGTTTGAAGGCATTCTTGTCTTGTTTCATCTTATAATTCCCATGCTATGCGAAAACCAATCAGATCCCCGCATGCGATTTTGCTGACAGCACCGACAGTATGTTCTGTTATATCGGAAGGTGAGTTTTGATAACTCCCTCCTTTTACTATACAATCTGTCGTAACGCCCATTTTTATTGCCAGGTTTTTGACAGCCTGGTAATCAGTTAACCTTTGCAACGGAATATACTCACTATCGGTAAATTCCCAGACACCCCCAAGCATGGCGGAACAACTACTATGATCAGAATCAAGGATAGTCAAGGTTTTCGTGTAAGGTTTATCCGTTGCTGCAAAGGCAGCTAATGTCCATTGCTCTTGCGAAGGTATAAATACTTTTTTCCCTGTCTTTTGTGATAACCAGTCGCAAAAGGCTTCTGCTGCCTTGAAACTGATATTATGAATGGGTTTTCCGGTAGCAAAAACAACGGAAGGAGTAATTCCACTCAAATAATATTCATCTACCAAACCTTTTTTGTACAAGTCATCACTATTGGTCTTATCCCAGAGAGGGTTAGCTTTCACAAACAAGGCCCATTGATATTCACTGACCGGGGTAGTGGCAATGGTATAGGTATTGGTCTGCACGTTCACGCCAGCTTCGTTGGTATCAGGAAAAATGGATAAAGCAGCTTTTCCCATCACAAAGGAAGTAGCTGCATACGTAAGACCCTCCTGAGTGAAATCCTCAAATGAAAGCGATGCCGATTTCCCTGTATTCTTGATAGGCGTTGCGGCAAGACCCATTTGATTCTTGCTATCTGCCGATACAAAGAGTTTGGAACTGACATCCAAGGCTGTTTTTGCAATATCCGAAGTTATTGACAATCCCGCCTCAGAGAGCATCGTCTTTGCATTATTTGCATCGCTGAGTATTTCAGATGAGGTAATGAAGTTCGTTCCAAGTGCAAAACTATCATTGACAGTTGCTTTATCCAATCCAAGAGCTATTGCATCCTGTGCCCATTTTTTAAAGACAGGAGAATATTTGGTTACTTCATCAAAAGAAGTAATCGTACTAGTACGGGCAATTTCATTCAAATTAAATATATTGATAGACTCTTTTTCATTTTCTGTCAGGCTTTTCAAGGTCGGTTCATAGATTGTATGCCTATGAATTATGTTCGTCAGAAAGACAGGATGGTCAATCACCAATTGCGTTTTGGCAACCTGGATACCACCTTTCTCATACACAACTGTATGCTTACCGCTTGCAATAAAAAATTGATACGGAGTACCTCCCAGGTATACATCGTCAACATATACCCCTGTTTCAGAAAGTGGACTGTTGAAATTGACATATCGTCCTCCCTTATGTATCCCCGGGAGAAAACAAAGGAGAAAGACAATAAGCAAGATACCTATTGTCAAGAGGGTAAAGATATAGATACCAGGCCGAAGTCCCAGAATATGTGGAAGTTTCACTTCTTCCACTTGCGGAAGTTCAATATGCTTTTTCATAACTACCAAAGGTATCTTGCCCGCTTGAGCTTGTCAACTCGCACCTATTGTGCTATTTTGCTATTCATGGATGGAATTTGGACTTTTCTTGAAAAAAAGACAGTCAGTATTCTTACTCACCGCAAGGCAGAGAAGGCATATGAACTTGCCAATAAGAAACCGCGTACCGTTGTAGGAGAAATCAAGGGCTGGGTTGATGCCCTTGTATTTGCTGTATTTGCCGTATTGATTATCAATCAATACGTGTTTCAACTTTTTCTCATACCAACTCCGTCCATGGTAAGTACGCTGCTTGTCGGAGATAGGGTATTTGTCAGCAAAACCAGTTTTGGAATTGAAGCCTACCCAAGCGGTCCCAAGATAGCCATGACCAATCGTCAGGTACACAGAGATAATATCATCACGTTTTACAATCCTGAATATATTACCAAGGGACCATTCTTTGATATTCTTTCACAAATTCTTTACATGGGAACTTTTTCCCTGGTCAATATTGACAGGAATCCTGACGGATCCACTGCAGAAAGATTATACGTCAAGCGTGCAGTTGGTTTCCCGGGAGAAGTAATACATTTCCAGGAAGGTAACGTGTATATCCGCCCGGCAGGAAGCAATGCTTTCATTGATGAGCGTACCTTCCGTTCAACAAATGGTCTTTCAGAAGGTCCCCATAGAAGCCTGGATGCATCAACCTATGACGGGATTAAGGCCTGGGGTTCACTGATGGGCTACAAGGATCTTGGATTCTCACCCAATAATGCACCTTCTTACCTATCCAATGCATACAATTCAGTCAAGAATGATTCTTACCCCAAGGATATGTATCAGTTCGAGACTTCCAGGACCAGAACCAAAGCCCTGTTTGATCCCAGCAATTTCAGTTATCGCAATGAAAGCCATAAATATAGCGAAGGCATCTATGTACCTGAAGGTTCAATCCTTCCTCTTGGGGATAACCGTGACGATTCCCGTGATGGCAGGTATTTCGGCCCTGTTTCCCAGAAAAAAATCAATGGTAGGGTACTTTTCCGTTTCTGGCCTTTTAGCAGAATCGGATATCTCGGGAATAAATAGTGGATACTTTCCTTTCAGTTGAAGAACTGTCACTGTATGTCCATATCCCTTTCTGTACTAGTTGCTGTTCCTACTGTGCCTTCTATTCTGAACCAGAAAATTTCTGGCTTGAATATCGTGAGGCATATGTAGCCCGTCTCGAACAGGAAATATGTCAATATGCTGATTCCCTGGGTCAGCCCTTTGTAACAATTTTCTTTGGCGGGGGTAATCCTGGATGTCTTTCTTTTTCACAATTGGAAAGGTTGCTTCTTGCTGCTACAACCTATGGGTTGGCTGAAGAATGTACGGTTGAGATGAATCCAGAATCGTTCAGGGATGATCTCTTCCCGCTTTTTGAGAAAAAGTTGATTACTCGTCTGAGTATGGGTATCCAAAGCATGAACCCAACTACGCTTAAAAGACTGGGAAGGAATGCTTCAAGAGAAGAAAACTTGCAAGGTATTGCCTTGGCAAATAAAGTACATGCTTTATACGGGACTGATCTTTCCTTTGACCTCATGACTTGCATTCCTGGGCAAACAATTGCTCAGGCAATAACAGATATCGATACCGTTGTTTCCCTTTCGAAGGCAGATCATATTAGTTTGTATTGCTTGACGATAGAGGAAGGTACAGCCCTTGCCAATCTTGTCGATAAAAATCTCATTTCCCTTTTGCATGATGACTTTCAGGCTGAAATGCTTACTTCTTGCTGGAATCATCTTGCATCCCTGGGATATGGACATTATGAAATATCCAATTTTTCCAAACTGGGTAAACGTTGTCTGCATAACCTTCGCTATTGGGAACTGAAAAGCTATATAGGATTGGGCAGCAGTGCAGCCTCGACCTTGGTCAAAAACCAGCAGGTCATGCGAATTACCCAAGAGCAGGATTTGAAGTCCTTTTCCTCATCTGCCATTTTTTCAGGATATAGAACAGAAACCTTATCAAGCACAGAACAAATGGAAGAATATTTGCTCATGGCTCTTCGCTCTGATGAAGGCATTTCAAAAGAGCAGTTTTCCATGAGATTTTTCAATACTTTTGATTTTCTTTTTGAAAATACAATCAAGACTCTTGATAAAAACTGGTTTTTTGATACACCGTATAGCTTTTCATTGCAAGAAGAAGGAATGCTATTTTTGGACGACATTACCCTAAGACTGGCCATGTCCATCTCGTAACCCCTTGACCGGGTCTGCTAGTTGTGATAGCTTAAATGGGTTCGTTTTAGACTTAACGCATACTAATATTTTGAGAGGTTCAATTATGTCCGGCCATAGCAAATGGGCTACAATCAAACACAAAAAAGGTATCGCCGATGCAAAGCGCGGCCAGAAATTCACAAAACTGATCAAAGAAATATCAGTTGCAGCCAAGATGGGTGGCGCCGAACCTGACACGAACGCTAGGCTCCGTACCGCTGTCCTTAAAGCCAGGGCCGAAAACATGCCCAAAGACAATATCGACAGAGCAATCAAGAAGGGTGCCGGAGAACTGGGTACTTCTATTTATTATGAACTTACCTATGAAGGTTATGCACCTGGTGGAGTTGCTATCATCATTGATACCTTGACTGATAACAAGAATCGAACGGCCAGCGATGTGCGCTCTACCCTTACAAAATCTGGCGGCACCCTTGGAGCCACAGGTTGCGTATCCTATATGTTCCAGACCAAAGGTATCATTACGTTCGATGCTTCAAAATACACTGAAGAACAGATTTTTGAGGTTGCCCTGGAAAACGGTGCTGATGACGTAACTTCCAATGAAGATTCAATTGAAGTAAGCACCTCCCCGGCAGACTTTGCAAACGTACTTGAAGCCCTGCAAGCTGCAGGTTTTGAGCAGGAAAGTGCTGAAGTAGAGAAGATTGCTGATCAAACAGTGACCCTCGAAACTGAAAAGGCCCGTAAGGTTTTGAAAATTGTCGATCGCCTAGAGGAACTGGATGATGTCCAGGAGGTTTTTACGAACCTCGAGCTCCCCGATGATTTCGAGGAAAGTGACGAAGCTTAACGCATGAGAATCCTCGGTATAGATCCAGGATATGCACAGACAGGCTGGGGCGTTGTCGAAACAAGCGGACAACGTAACCGGCCTGTTTCTTTTGGAGTCATCAAGACAGCGGCCTCCATGGCTGATAACGAGCGAATATTCTTTATTGCAAGTTCCATTGGCAAAATTGCCGAAGAGCAAAAAGTAGATATTTGTGGAATGGAAGATATCTTCTTTACCAAAAATATCAGTTCTGCTATACCTGTAGCAAAGGTTATTGGGGCGGCCGTACACCAGCTTTATCTGCAACATATTGAAGTCAGGCTTTATAGCCCTCCGACTATCAAGAGTGCAGTAACTGGATATGGGGGCGCTGACAAGAAGCAAGTGCAAGAAATGGTGAAGATTCTTCTTGGCTTCGAGAAAATCCCAAAACCGGACCATGCGGCAGATGCTTTGGCAGTAGCCATTTGCTTGTCTGTCTTTGATGCTACACAAAAGAGGATACAAGGAAAATGATACATGCAGTCATTGGTGACATCGTAGCCGTAACGGAACAGGAAGTCATTTTGCGTGGAGGGTCCCTTGAGTATTCCCTATTTATTACAGGGCTGACAGCCAGTAAGCTCAGTCAGTTACAGGGAAGTGACCGACAACAAGTACGACTTCTTTCAGTCTTGCAGCATCGTGAAGACAGCATGACACTTTTTGGGTTCCTTGATGAGGCAGAACGTGAAGCTTTCAAACAATTGCAGTCCGTTTCAGGTATCGGGGCAAAACAAGCCTTGAGGATACTCTCAGGAATAAACGTGAAGCAATTGGCTGAAGCTTTGGATAGTGGAAATGTGAAGCTACTTGCTTCGATTCCCGGCATTGGGCCCAAGACTGGACAAAAAATGGTTCTGGCCTTGAGAAATAAATTGGTCCTTGAGGAAGAAATTGATGCTTCTTCCTTCTCAGCGCCAAAGGCTGGTAGATTCAAGGTGTGGAATGATATTCTCGATGCTCTCTTCGAAATGGGATATGACCGTAAGCGAAGTGAGGAAGTTTTGGATAAGCTGATTACCCAATTGGGTCCCCAGCTTGATTCTCTGGGAAAGCATGAAGCGGAAGAGTTGCTCTTTCGTAATGCGATTATCGCATTGGGGTAATGAATGGATGATTTCGAAACAGATTTGAAAGATCTCGATGAATTGCAAAACAGTTCAGTGATTTCTACATCCTTCCAAACGGAAGCAGACGCACAGGAAAACATTCTAAGACCTAAAATGCTTTGTGATTTCCAAGGACAGCAACAACTCAAGGACAATCTTTCAATATTCGTAAAAGCAGCAAGGGAACGTCAAGAACCCTTGGATCATACGTTTCTCATAGGCCCCCCAGGCTTTGGGCAAGACAACTCTTGCTTCTATCATTGCAAACGAAATGGGCGCGGAAATCAGAATGACCAGCGCTCCAGCATTGGATAAGCCAAAGGACTTGGCTGGAATTCTGACCAAATATCACAGAAGGTTCTGTTTTCTTCATAGATGAAATTCATCGCTTGAAACCAGCCTTGGAAGAAATGCTTTATATTGCAATGGAAGATTTTGAAATTGATTGGGTAATAGGACAGGGACCTGCTGCCAGGACCATGAGAATTCCCTTGCCAAAATTCACCCTTGTGGGAGCTACAACAAAGGCAGGATCAGTTTCCAGCCCTCTTTCATCACGATTTGGCATAACGTGTCATATCGATTTTTACAATGAAAAGGAACTTGCCCAGATTATTGCACGATCTGCCAATATCATGGATATCTCAATTTCTCAGGATGCAATTATCCGATTGGCTAAGATGCAGTCGAGGGGACTCCCAGGATTGCCAATCGTCTGCTTAGGCGATTACGAGACTTTGCAACAGTCTTGGGTGACGGGACAATTACCATTGATATCATAAACCATGGGCTCGAACGCCTTGGCATTGATTTCAATGGACTCGAGAAACAAGACAGAAATATTCTTAGGACAATTATTGAATTTTACGATGGTGGACCCCGTCGGTGCAGAGACCTTGAGCATATCGGTAGGAGAGGCAATAGAATCACTTGAGGATTTCTAATGAACCATATCTTATCCAAAAGGGATATCTGAAACGAACCCCGCGGAGGACGCATGACCACAAAGAAAGCCTATGATTTGCTTGGTCTTTCTGAGATAAGGAATAGTAATGAAGATCAAGGAATTCTCTTTTGATTTACCGCCTGAACTCATAGCCCAAACTCCATCGGGAACACGTGGCAATGACAGGCTTTTGGTATTGGACAGGATTAGCGGGTACCTATACTGATGCGATGATGAATGATTTCGTGGATTTTCTCTCAAGAGGGAAGTGTCATTGTAATCAATAACAGCAAGGTCAGGAAAGCTCGAGTCCTATGGCATGAGCGAAACAGGTGGAAGGGTAGAATTCCTTTTCCTGGAGGAAAATCTCGATCATAGCTGGAATGCGATGGTCACCAAGCTGAAAAAAACAGCATATTGGCAAGCGATATACATTTGTCAGTGCAGATGGTTCAGTTTCTTATCAAGGCCAGTATCATATCGGAAAATAAGGATGATACCCGGACGATAGCGTTCGAACAGCCTCTTGGATGAAAACTTTTTTCATGTACTGGGGCATGTACCACTTCCCCCATATATCAAGCGAGAAGATGATTTTCAGGATGAAAGCCGGTATCAGACAGTTATATGCAAAAACCGAAGGATCTGTTGCGGCCCCTACGCCGGGTTGCATTTCACCCAAGATATAATTGATAGAATAAAGGCAAAAGGGTGTGTGTTTGCTCCTGTGACCCTTCATGTGGGACCGGGTACATTCCCTTCCTGTAAGGACTGAGGATCTCGAAGATCATCATATGCCATTTTGAGCGATATGAAGTAAGT